>NZ_JAPDFL010000001.1:3050682-4423864 GCF_025949695.1 Pararhodobacter zhoushanensis
AAAGGCCCCCCCGATGGCCCCGTTCGAGCATATCCGTCTGACGCGCGATGGCGCGATTGCCCGGTTGATCCTGAACCGTCCCGCGCGGCTGAATGCGCTGATCCGTCCGATGCAGGCTGAACTCGCCACCGCGCTGGATCTGCTGGAAGCCGAGCCACCACAGGTGCTGATCCTGACCGGCGAAGGGCGCGGGTTCTGCGCGGGACAGGATCTGACCGAACGCTATCCGCAGATCGCGGCCGGTGAGGCTGTGCATCTGGGCGCGTCGCTGACACAGACGTATAACCCCTTGATCCGGCGCCTGAATGCGCTGCCCTGCGTGATCATCGCGGCGGTAAACGGCGTCGCGGCGGGGGCTGGAATCGGGCTGGCGCTGACGGCGGATATCATTCTGGCGGCGCGGCAGGCGCGGTTCCTGATGGCCTTTGGCAAGGTCGGTCTGGGGCCGGATGCCGGCGTCAGCTGGGCGCTCCCTGAGCGGATCGGCAGCCGCCGCGCGCTGGCGCTGGCGCTGACCGGCGGCCGGATCGACGCGCAGACCGCGCTGGACTGGGGGCTGGTCTGGGCGCTGCATGACGCGGACGATCTGGCAGCGGCGACGCAGGAGTTGGCGCTGGCGCTGGTGGCGGGTTCGGCGCAAGCGCAGCGCGCCGCCAAGCAGTTGCTGCGCGAAAAGGCCCCCAGTCTGGACGCTGCCCTTGCGCGCGAGAGTGCGTGTCAGGACGCGCTGGGCCACACCGATTTCTACCGCGCCGCCGTGCTGGCCTTTGCCGCGCCCAAACCTGCCCGCTGACCGGATCACGGACGCCATGCCTTACGCCCACAACGGACCCGTCGCGGTCCATTACGACACGCAGGGCACCGGGGTGCCGGTGGTGATGCTGGCGGGCGCGGGGCGTCCGGCGTCGGATTTCGACGCGGTGTTTTGCGCGCCGCTGCTGGCGCAGGGCTTCATGCCGCTCAGGATCGACAGCCGCGATACCGGGCGCTCGGCCAGCTTTGCCGGGCAGCCCGCGCGGCTGGCGCAGGTCAGGCAGCGCGCGCTGGGACAGGATGGTGCGCCGCCGCCCTACGCACTGGGTGATATGGCCGGGGATGTGCTGGCGGTGCTGGACCACGCCGGGATAGAGCGCGCGCATCTGGTCGGGCGGTCGCTGGGCGCGATGGTGGCGCAGGCCGTGGCGATTGCCGCGCCTGCACGGGTATTGAGCCTGTCGCTGATCATGGCCTCGAGCCGCACCCTGCCCGCGCAGGTGCCCGAGGCGGTGCTGGACCGGCTGGAGGCCGAACAGGTCACGACCGCCGAGGACTATGTCGCGCGTCAGTTGCGCGTGGCGGCGGCGAATGGGCTGGCGCAGGATTATGACGCGGCGCGGATCGCCGGGGAAGCGCGCCTTGCCTGGGCGCATGGCATCGCGCCGGGCGCAACAGCGCGGCATTTCGCGGTCAGTCTGGCGGCGGGCGATCTGCGGCCCGGTCTGGCGGGCCTGCACCTGCCCGCGCTGATTCTTCACGGGCGGCAGGATGCGCTGATCCCGCTGATCCGCGCCGAGGAATGCGCCGCTGCCCTGCCCGGCGCGCAGCTTGAGGTGATCGAGGACATGGCCCATGACGGCCCCCCGCGCCTGCGCCGCCGCTGGGGTGCGCGGATTGCGGCGCATCTGGCCAGCCTGTGACCTGCCATCACATATGTGATTCCCCCTCGCCCCGCGCCGATACTTCGCGCAAGGTCGAAACGCTGCCGTAAGCTCATCCCAGAGGACCGGCCAGCGCCGGGAGAGGCCAGCACCGTGGGAGGAGCATGTGATGCAGGGACTTGCAGTGAAATCGACGTTGCGGACGTTCGAGGTTCTCGAATTCTTTCGCGAACAGCGGCGGCCGCTCAGGCTGAACGAGATCTACAAAGCCCTGAACTATCCGCAGTCGAGCACGACGAACCTGCTCAAGAGCATGGTGATGACGGGCTACCTGAACTACAACCGCAAGACGCGGATGTACCTGCCGACGATGCGGGTAAGCAGTCTGGGCAGCTGGCTGCACAGCGTCATCCACAACGACGGCGATCTGCGCAAACTGGTCGATACGGTTCAGGCGCGCACCGACGAAACCGTCGGCGTCGTGGCGCAGAACGATCTGTTCATCCAGTACATCATGCTCAAGACCCCGACGCATGACTTCAAGATGCCGCCCAGCGAAGGGGATATGCGGCTGCTGATCGACTCGTCTGCGGGGCTGACGATCCTCAGCCGGTTGCGTGACAGCGCCATCGAGAAATTCTACCGCTTCACCAAGTATCACTACCCTCGGCTGGAATACTTCGCCAGCTACGCCGACCTGATGAAAGAGATCCGCTGGGTGCGCTATATCGGCCATTGCTACATGCCGATGCTCCCGACGCCCGAGGTCGCCTCGGTCGCAATTCCGCTTGAGGAAGAGATGTTCGGCATCCCGTTGGCGCTGGGGGTGGGCGGGCTGCAACCGCGCATTGCCGCGCGCAAGGAAGAGCTGCTGGCGATCATGCACGAGGCGGTGGCCGAGTTCCACGAAACCAGCCGCCAGAACAGCAACGGGGCTTTGGCCGCCGAATAGGCGGCCAAAGGGTCAGCGGCGAAAGGCGTGCCCTATGCCGCCATCGACGGCAAGCGACTGGCCGGTGACAAATCCTGAGCGTTCTGACGCCAGCCAGAGCACGGCCTGCGCGATGTCCGCTTCGGTGCCAATGCGACCCAGCGGCGTGCTGGCCGCGCGCGCGGCTAACGTCTCGGCGTCGAGCATGGCGCGCACCGCGTCGGTCGCGATGGTCGAGGGCGCGACGGCGTTGACGCGGATGCCCTGCGGCCCCAGCTCGACCGAGGCCGCGCGGGTCATGCCATCGACCGCTGCCTTGACGCCGGAATAGAGCAGCGTGTTGGCGCTGGCGATCCGCCCGGCCATCGAGCCGATGTTGACCACACTGCCCCCGCCCCGCGCGCGCATCGCCGGCACGGCGGCTTGCAGGCCCCAGACGATGCCCGCCATGCCGACGCCGACCATGCGCGACAGCACGTCGGGTTCGATCTGCTCGATCGGCTCGTAGCGGTTCCACATCGCGTTGTTGACCAGAATATCCAGCCCGCCGAACGTCTCGACGCAGCGCGCCACGGCCCGCTGCATCGCCGCGCGGTCGGACACATCGGCACCGATGCCCATCGCGGTGCCCCCTGTGGCCGTGATCCCCTCGGCAGCGGTCTGCGCCCAGGCGTCTTTGAGATCCACCAGCACCACCGACGCCCCGGCCTCGGCCAGCGTGGTGGCGATGGCACGGCCCAACCCGCGGGACGCACCGGTAACCAGCGCGATTTTGTTGCTCAACTCGGTCATTGCTTTCCCAACCCGGTACATTGGGGCCGACCTTGCCCGTCGCGCGGACCGGCGCAAAGCGCGCAGCCTTTCGGCGCGCCACAATCGCATACGCGATTGCCGGGCGCGGCGGCGGGCGGAAGAAAGGCCCGACGGGGATGCACTTGCCCCGGCGCCCAACCCTATGGGGCCCGGCCGAGAGCTTTACCCCGGCGCGTTGCGATGCTTGCAATGCGCCCGGGACGGCCTTATCCTGTTGCAAAGAGTATGGAGATTTAATGTCCCGTTGAGGTGGGGAGGCAAGGCGCCCTCCCAAAACAAGATCGAACCACGCAAAGCCCCTGCTTGGTGCGGGGGCGCTGGTTTCTTGTAGACCCCTATCGAGTATTTGCGGCACGGATCGGATCCGCTGCCGGGACATGAAAGCCTGACCCCATGACTCGGGATTTTTCCCAATTCCTGCCCCTTGCCACCCCGCCCAAACGCGAGCGCAGCCTGCTCGAACGCTTGGGCTGGACCCCGTTCTTCAGCCAGCAGATCGACCCCGAAGCGCTGATCAACACGCCCCCGGTGCGTGTTACAGCCGTGCACCGCAGCGGCTTGCATGTGATGGGCAATGGCATCGACACGATGATCCCCCCGGGGCCGAATGCCACGGTTGGCGACTGGCTGCTCTATGACGCCGCCCTCCCCGCCAACAGCGAAGTGCTCGAGCGCAAGAGCCTGATCGAGCGGCGCGCGGCGGGGCATGACCGCCGCAAGCAGAAGATCGCGGCCAATCTGGACACGGCGTTTCTGGTCACCTCGTGCAACGATGACTTCAACGTCGCCCGGCTGGAACGCTATATCGCGCTGAGTTTCGAGGCAGGCGTTCAGCCGGTGATCATTCTGACCAAGCCCGACCTGTGCGATGATACCGCGCCCTATGTCGAGCAGGCTGCGGCGATCTCGGACCGGGTGCCGGTCGAGGTGCTCGATGCGCTGGCCGGGGACGTGACGGGGCGGCTGGCGCAATGGTGTCGGCCGGGACAGACGGTGGGGTTTCTGGGCTCGTCCGGCGTGGGGAAATCCACGCTGGTCAACGCGCTGTTCAACGCGCAGGTGGCCGAAACGCAAGGTATCCGCGAGGATGACAGCCGTGGGCGGCACACCACCACCCACCGCCAGCTGCACCTGACGCCCGAGGGGTGCGCGGTGCTGGATACGCCGGGGATGCGGGAAATCCAGCTGACCGACACCGAATCAGGCATCGCCGAGGTGTTTGACGATCTGAGCGAGCTGGCGCTGCGCTGCCGGTTCCGCGACTGCCGCCACGAGTCCGAACCGGGCTGCGCGGTGCAGGCCGCGCTGGCCAGCGGCGAGATCGACAAGGTGCGGCTGGAGCGCTGGAAGAAGCTGGGGACCGAGGATCGCTCGAACACCAAGGCGCTGCACGAGCGCAAGAGCGAGGGCAAGGCCCTGCGCAAGCAGATCAAGGCGGCGTTGAAGTCAAAGCGCGAGTGAACGGGGCAACGCCTTTGGCAATTCGGCCCGGGTTTCGCGCTTGTGGCTTGACCTCGGCCCATTGCCTGCGGTCTTAAGAAGCAATGTTTACACGCCGTAGAGGGCCTTGAATGATGTATAACCGCAGTTTGGCAGTCGCGGCACTGCTGCTCGTTTCCGCCTGTGTCTCGACCCCGGAAAACCCCAACGGCCCCAGCTATCTGGCCGAATTGCCCGAAGGACTGGCCCAGACCGCTGCACCCGGTCAGGATCTGGACCGCGTGCGCATCATGCCCGATGATGGCTGCTACTGGTACGAATACACCAACATCGTCGAAACCACGATGCTGCCGCTGCGCACCAGTGAAGGTCGCCCGATCTGCTCGCGCGCGCAAAGCTGACGCGGGGGCCAACAGGCCCATGAAAAAGCCGGGCACTGCGCAAAGCGGTGCCCGGCTTTTTCATTGCAACACAAGCGCTTACTCGGCGTCGTACAGATGCGCGACAGCGCCCAGTTCAACCTGCTCGAACAGGTCGATGATATGCGCCATCACCATGCGCACGCAGCCCGAGCTGGCGCGCTGGCCAATGGACCACGGCTGCGGCGTGCCATGAATACGCAGATAGGTGTCCCGCTCGCCGACATAGAGATACAGCGCCCGGGCACCCAGCGGGTTCTCGGGACCGCCGGGCATGCCCCCGGCGAATTCCTCATACGACGGCGTGTGGCGGATCATGTTTGCCGTCGGCGTCCAGGACGGCCAGCGCACCTTGCGGCGGATGGTGTAGACGCCCGGCTCATACAGGTCATCGCGCCCGATGGCGACGCCGTAGCGCATCGCCGTGCCGTCGTTCTGGATGTGGTACAGATAGCGCGCCACGGCATCGACATGGATGTCGCCGGCCCGCAAATTCGGGTTCGCCTGCACCCGGCGCGGCAAGAACCGCGAGGCCAGACCCCAGGGGTTGGAGAACGCAGGATCATAGCCTGCGGGAATGACTTGCTCGTCCCAGGCGTCCCACTCGGCCTGATCCGCCTTGGCGCGACGCGGCGCGAGGAACGGAGCGGCGAGCGCCCCGGCGCTGGTCATGATGAAGTGACGTCTAGTCGACACAGATCTTGTTCCTTGCCTGCAAGGGCTACCATTGGCGTTCAATATGCTCAGGACGGGGTCAGAGGCAAACCCTTAGGTCAAAAAGCCTGATCACTGTTGCGCAAACTGGACGCCCTGTGTCGTTGCCGCCGCGACCCGCGCCCTGCCGCGTTCCAAGGCCGGGAAGAAAGTTTAGAACGATTTTAGCCGCTTGCGCGATGGCTTGGCGATTCTCCTCGCAATCATGGTGGATTAAGTCCATACCAATCGAACCCGCGCGGTAGCTCTGCGTGGCGTCAGGAAGGGCCATCATGGGCGCCGAGACGACCGCGATCCGCCGCAGCAGCGCCGATGATTTGGCACTGTCGCCCCAGCAGACACCAAGATCCGAGCGCGCGAGCGCCGAGGTGATCGGCCGCCAATGGTCCGATTTCTTTGCGCGAATCGCCCATGGCCCCGTTGCCGCGCCGGAGCAAGACACCCTGCCACCCCCCGATCGCAAGTGACGGGACCTGCAGTGCGCAAGCGCTGTGGGGTGGGGTTTTCCTGAGCGACACGACCGAAGCGGCGATCTGGCCCCCAAGGCCATTGATCCTGATTCGTGCGGCGACGCCGGGAAGGAAGCGGCGGGGTCAGCTCCGCCGCTTCCGGCAATTTGACCTATGTTCGGAAAGGAACACAGATGGGTATTTCGACACCTAAGAAGCCGTTCGACCTGAAGGAATTCCTCAGCGAGAAGGGCAAGCCGCGCAATGTGCGGCGCAATTTCGCCATGCGCGGTGCGGCCAGTGCCGCCCCCGCCGAGACCGCGGCCGAGCCCGAGGCAGATGTCGACACCGACGCCGAGCCCTCGACCGAGGCAAAGCCGGACGCGACCGAGAAATAACAGGGGCTTGCGATGCCTGTTGGCGGGCCGGTGGCTGGTGCGGGGTAAACCAGCGCTGGCTATTTGCCGCGATACGGTGTATTGAGTGCGGGCATCTCTATTTTCGGACTGTTCCTTTCGGCTCAGCCTTCGATCTTTAGCTCTGCCGAGTCGCTGCGCTGTGTGGGCGACACAAAAGAAGGAATAACACGATGGCTAATGGCACCGTGAAATGGTTCAATCAGACCAAAGGTTTCGGCTTCATCGCTCCGGCTGAAGGCGGCAAAGACGTGTTCGTGCACATCTCGGCTCTGGAGCGCGCTGGCATCCGTCACCTCGACGACGGCCAGGCTGTGACCTACAATGTCGAAAACGGCCGTGACGGCCGTCAGTCGGCCATGGATCTCGCGCTGGCCTGATCGGCCCCGAGACCGCGCCAACCGGCGTAAGACAGTTTGAAGGGCCTGGCACATCGTGCCGGGCCCTTTTGCTTTGCAGCGGTTAGGCGGTAGCATCGCCCTGCCCTTGTGAAAGTTCCCGCATGCCACCCTCCCGCCCCGCCTTGCCGCCGCTCAACGCGCTCAGGGCCTTTGATGCGGTGGTGCGGCTGGGCAGCGTGAGTGCGGCAGCCTCGGCGCTGGATGTTGCGCCCTCGACCATCACCCAGCATCTGCGCAATCTTGAGGATCATCTGGGCGCGTCCCTGTTCGAGCGCTCGGCCAACGCGATCACCCCCAACGCGCGGGCGCTGGCCTATGCCGAAGCGGTGCGCGCCGGGTTCGATCAGCTCTTTGCCGCCAGCGAAGCGATCTCGGCGGGGTTGAGCGAAGCGCCGATCCGTCTGAGCGCCGCGCCGACGCTGGCCGGCGCGTGGCTGGCGCGGCTGATCGCGCAGGTCGAGGCTGAGTTTCCCGGTGTGGCGATCCGGTGCGATTTCTCGCCGCAGCCTGCGGACGTAGACGCCGATCAGGTGGATATCGCCTTGCGCTATGGCGCGGGGCCGTATCCGGGTGCGGTGGTCGAGCCGCTCTATACCGATGTGATGGCTCCGGTTTGCACGCCCCGGGTGGCGGCGGGGTTGGCCGCACCTGAGGATCTGGTGAACGCCCTGCGCATCGACACCGCCGAGACCGCGCCGGATGGCCGGTCGCTGTGGGCCTGGTGGGCGCAGCAGGCAGCAGGCGACAGCCTGGCGCTGGCGCTGGCGCAACCGGGGCGCTGGCAGGTGCAGGGGTCGGCGTTCACGCAGGCGCTGTTGCTGGAGGCTCCGGCTGTGGCGGTGATGGAGCGCGGCCTGATTGCCGGGGCGCTGGCCAGCGGTGCGCTGGTCGCCCCCATTGCCGCGTGGGTGCCTGCGCCGTGCGGTTATGCGCTGGTGACCGCGCGCAGGCGGGTGTTAAGACCGGCGGCGAAGCGGTTGAAAGCGCTGATCAAACGCCACGCGTCGCAAGCGCTGCGCCAGCCAGAATAAGCCCGCCACCGATCACGGTAAGGGGGGAGAGCGTCTCGCCCAGCAACAGCACGCCGCCCAGCAGCGACCAGACCGGCACCAACAGCAGATAGGGCGCGACGCGGTGGATCGGGTGGCGCATGATCAGCGCATACCAGCTGCCGACGCCAAAGGCGGTCATCGCAAGCCCGAGATAGCCCAGCTGCGCCCAGGCGAGCACCGGCGCGGCAGTGGCGGCGGGCACGGGTGCTTCAAGCACCAGCGACGCCAGCAGCAGCTGCGGTGCCGCGACCAGCGACATCGCCCCCAACAGGGCAAAGCCATTGCCCTGCCCGCCCAGTCCCAGCTTGCGCACAAGGATCTGGCCGACGGCCCAGATCAGCATGCTCAGCACCACCAGTCCCACCGCCGCGCCCTGCCCCGCCGCGCCCGGCGGTCCGGCCACCAGCGCGACGCCCGCCAGCGTCAGCGCAATCCCCGCCCATGCGGCGCGCGAGGGGCTCTCGCCCAGCCACAGGGCCGAAAGGATCAGCAACAGCGGTGCTTCCAACTGCACCAGCATGACGGTGGTGGACACATCCAACCGGCTGAGGCCGATGTAGCTGAGGCTGTAAGGCAGCGAGATCGCGCAGGTCGAGGCGATGAAGATCGCCCTGAAAGGCGCGCGGGGCCAGCGGGTCAGCGCGCAGATCGCCAGCCCGGCTATACAGAAGCGCAGGGCGGCGGTGAAAATGGGCGGGAAACTGTCGGTCGCGGTCTTGCCCAGCACCCAGCCCGCGCCCAGGACGAGCGACAGCAACAGGGCCAAGGCGATGTCTTTGCGGTGCATTCTGGTGTCCCCGGTTGATCCGGGGGCAGAATGGCGCGGCCCGGGCCCGCCGACAGCCGCGCAAATACCGGGGCTGTGCAGGGAAAACCGTCAGTGGGCCGAGGGGCGGTCCATCGCGCGGCTGAGCAGCACGACCGGAATGATCCCCAGCGCGACGATCAGCAGGGCCGAGGTCGAGGCCTCGTCCAGCCGCCCGTCGGACGCCAGACGGTAGGTGCGGATCGCCAGCGTATCCAGATTGAACGGACGGACGATCAGCGTGGCGGGCAGTTCCTTCATCACATCGGCAAAGATGAAGATCGCCGCCGACAGCAGCCCGCCGCGCAGCAGCGGGAAATGCACGGTGAACAAGGTGCGCCCCGGCCCCGAGCCTAGACCGCGCGCGGCATCGTCCAGCGACGGCGGGATGCGTTGGAGAGAGGCCTCGATGGTGCTCAGGCTGATCGACAGGAACCGCACCGTATAGGCGAAGATCAGGCCGACGTAAGAGCCGGTCAGCAAGAGCCCGGTCGAGACGTCAAACGTCGCGCGCATCCACGCGTCCAGCGTCTGATCCACCCAGCTGAGCGGCAGCAGGATGCCCACGGCGATCACCGCGCCCGGCATGGCATAGCCGATCCCGGCGACGCCCAATGCGGCCTTGACCAACGGCCCGCCGTCCATCCGGCGCGCGTAGCCCAGAAACAGCCCCAGCGTCAGCAACACCAGCGCGGCCAGCCCGGCCAGCATTAGCGAGTTGCCGGCGAAGGCGTAGAAACGCGCGCCCCACATCGGATCGCCGACCAGCACGGCGCGGCGGATCAGATCCCAGACCGGATACAGAAACCCGGCGAACACCGGAAAGGCACACAGCGCCATGACGATCAGCGCCCGCACGCCGGTCAGCGGTTGACGCGCTGCCGCACTCGCGGATTTTCCCGCCGGATCACCGACATAGCGCCGCGATCCGCGCAAGATACGCTCCAGCACCAGCGCCAGCGCGACAAAGCCGATCAGCAACGCGGCCAGCTGCGCCGCCGCCACCGGCTCACCGCGCGCGAACCACGTGCGGAAGATGCCGCTGGTCAGGGTCTGCACGCCCAGATGCGAAACGGTGCCGAAATCGGCCAGCGTCTCCATCGCCACGAACGCCGCCCCCGCCACCATCGCCGGCCGCGCCATCGGCAGCGCCACGCGAAAGAACGCGCCGCGCGGGGATTGGCCAAGGGCACGCGCGGCCTCCATCAGGTGCAGCGACTGGGTGGCGAAGGCGGCGCGGGTCAACAGGTAAATATAGGGGTAAAGCACCAGCGCCAGCAGCACCGCCGCACCGGGCAGCGAGGCGACCTGCGGGAACCAGTAGTCATGCCGCCCCCAGCCAAAAATCTCGCGCAAGCCGGTCTGCAGCGGCCCGGCATAGGCCAGCCGGTCGTAATACACATAGGCGATGACATAGCCCGGCACGGTCATCGGCAGCATCAGCGCCCATTGCAGCACGCCCCTGCCCTTGAACTGGAATCCGGCGATCAGCCAGCCCGCTCCCACCCCGATGGCCGAGGCCAGCGCGACGGTCAGCACGACCAGCAAAAGCGAATTGCGCAGATAGAGGGGCAGCACGGTCGAGACCAGATGCGACCACGCCCCGCCCGAGGGGATGAACACCTGCGCCACCACGGTAACGATGGGCAGCGCGATCAGGGCGGCGATGAGCAGCGCCCCCAGGCTCCAGGCGCTCAGGGGGCGACGGCGCGTCTTGACGGGCGCGCGAGTGTGCACGGCAGCAGTCTGTGCCATAGGCTTCCTCTACTCTCGCCTTGGCCGTAGCCGATCAGCGGCACAGTGTCCAGTTATCCGATTCTTATTGTCAGAATAGAGCCCGTCGGCTATCCACGACCCGTCGCGCTGACCAAACGCGCGTGCTTGACGCCACCCAACCGCCCCCGTGCGGCACAGGCAGGCAAGACACAACCGGAGATTGCCCCATGTACCGTTCCCTGACCGCCCTCGGTATCGTTCTGCTGGCCTCGGCCCCTGCGATGGCTGATGAGCTGAACCTGTATTCGGCCCGCCATTACGACACCGACCTGCGGATTTACGAGAACTTCACCAATGAGACCGGCATCCAGATCAACCTGATCGAAGGCTCGGGCGAGCAGCTGATGGAGCGCATCCTCACCGAGGGCGACAACAGCCCGGCTGATCTGTACATCACCGTCGATGGCGGCCGCCTGCACCGTGCCGTCGAAGCGGGGATTTTCCAGCCGGTTGAAAGCGCCGTGCTGGACGCGCGTATCCCGGCCAACTTCCGCCACCCGGACAACCTGTGGTTCGGCCTCTCGGCCCGCGCCCGGGTGATCTTTACCCGCACCGGCGAGCGTCCTGACTGGCTGAACGATTACGAAGATCTGGCCGATCCCCGCCTTGAAGGCGAGATCTGCATCCGGTCGTCGGGCAACGTCTATAACGTTTCGCTGATGGCCGAGATGATCGAGGTGATGGGCGCGGAGGCGGCGCAGGACTGGGCGGCAGGCATCAACACCAACCTCGCGCGCGCACCGCAGGGCGGTGACCGCGACCAGCTGCGCGCGCTGGCAGCGGGCGAATGCTCGGTTGCGGTGTCCAACACCTATTACTGGGGCGCGCTGGCAGCCTCGGAGAATCCCGATGACGTGGCGGTGGCCAACGCGGTCGAGTTCTTCTACCCCAACCAGGACGGTCGCGGCGCGCATGTGAACATCTCGGGCGCCGGTGTGGCGGTGAACGCCCCCAACCACGACAACGCCGTGCGCTTCCTGGAATATCTGGTGTCGGATGAAGCGCAGGCGATCTTCGCCGACAGCAACAACGAATTCCCGATCGTGCCGGGCGTCGAGATCCACGGGCCGGTGGCCCCGTTCACCGAGTTCAAGAACTCGGGCGTCAACGTCTCGGTCTACGGGCTGAACGCGGCGCAGGCGACCGAGATCTTCGACCGCGTCGGCTTCCCATAAGCCGCAGCTCGGATCCAGGATTTCAGGCGGGCCGGGGGCAACCCCGGCCCGTTTTTTATGCGCGTGGCATCTTGACCTTTCCCTGCACAGGTTCAGGTTCAGGGAGCCAAGAGAAAAGGAAATCCGATGCCGACTGATACAGCCTACGTGCCGCCCAAGGTCTGGACCTGGGACCAGGAAAGCGGCGGGCGTTTCGCCTCGATCAACCGGCCCGTTTCGGGGCCGACCCATGACAAGGTGCTGCCGGTCGGCGAGCACCCTTTCCAGCTCTACTCGCTGGGCACGCCCAATGGCGTCAAGGTGACGATCATGCTCGAAGAGCTGCTCGCCGCTGGTCATAAGGGCGCGGAATACGACGCCTGGCTGATCAACATCGGCGATGGCGACCAGTTCGGCTCGGGGTTTGTCGAGATCAACCCGAACTCGAAAATCCCGGCGATGATGGACCGCTCGGGCGGCGAACCCGTCCGCCTTTTTGAGAGCGCCTCGATCCTGTTCCATCTGGCCGAGCGGTTCGGTGAGTTCCTGCCCGCCTCGGGCCCGGCGCGCGCCGAGGTGATGAACTGGGTGTTCTGGCAGATGGGTGCGGCCCCCTATCTGGGCGGCGGCTTCGGGCATTTCTACGCCTATGCGCCCGAGAAGATGGAATACCCGATCAACCGCTTCGCGATGGAAGTGAAACGCCAGCTCGACGTGCTGGACCGCACGCTGGCGGACCGGAAATTCATCGCGGGCGACGACTATTCCATCGCCGATATCGCGATCTACCCGTGGTATGGGCGGCTGGTCGAGGGCGGGGCGTATGACTCGGCTGAGTTCCTCGCGGTGCATGAATACACCAACGTGGTCCGCTGGGCTGCCGACGCCGCCGCCCGCCCGGCCGTGCAGCGCGGCAAACGGGTGAACAAACCCGGCGACAGCGCGGATGCGGTGAAAGAACGGCACGCCGCCACTGACCTCGACTGAGGCTGCGACCGGGGAAAGGGGGGCTGTCAGCCCCCTCTTCGCGTGCCGCGAATTCACCCCCCGAGGATATTTGAAGAGCAAAGAGGGCGCGTTAACAAAAGCTTAATGCGCCCTCTTTGCTCTGTTAAATATCCTCCAGGAGGGTCCGGGAGGATGGAAAATCCTCCCGGGCGGGTGCGGGTGGCAACCCGCGCGGGCCGAGGGGGCTCGATGCCCCCGAGGCCCGCCGTCGCCCGCAACGGAAAAGGGCCGGGGTTTCCCCCGGCCCTCTCAAACCTCACCGCCTTGGGTTGCGGATCAGCTGCACCCTGATGTCGACCCGCAGGTGTTGCACTTCATGCAGGTGCCGTTGCGCACCAGCGTGTAGTTGCCGCACTCGCCGCAGGGGTCGCCCTCGTAGCCTTGCATCTTGGCCTTGGTACGCGGGTCCATGCTGACCGCGACGGCCTCGACCGAGGTTTCTACACGCGCAGCGACCGCGAGGTTTCCGGCGACCGCGCTGACCGCTGCGCCGCTGTCCAGCGCGCGCGGCTGCGAGCCGCCTTGCAGCACCAGCAGCTCTTGCGGCAGACGTTTGCGCAGGTAGCCCGTCGAGGAGATCTGGCGCAGCACTTCCAGTCCACGCGTGGCCGCTTCGTCAGAGACTTGCGAGACGTTCTTCTGGCCTTCCTTCTCGCCAGCGCCCAGATCGTCGAAGGCTGCGCCCGTCGGTTTGACATGGGCCAGATCGGTGCGGTCCAGATACGAGATCGCCAGTTCGCGGAAGATATAGTCCAGGATCGAGGTGGCGTTCTTGATCGCCTCGTTGCCCTGCACCATGCCCGCCGGCTCGAACCGGGTGAAGGTGAAGGCGTCGACGAATTCCTCCAGCGGCACGCCGTATTGCAGGCCGACCGACACCGCGATGGCGAAGTTGTTCATCATCGCGCGGAAGCCCGCACCTTCCTTGTGCATGTCGATGAAGATCTCGCCCAGCTTGCCACCGTCGTATTCGCCGGTGCGCAAATAGACCTTGTGACCGCCGACGATGGCTTTCTGGGTATAGCCCTTGCGACGCTCGGGCAGCTTTTCGCGGCCGCGGGCGACTTCCTTGACGATGATCTTCTCGACGATCTTCTCAGCGATCAGCGCGGCTTTTTCCTGGGTCGAGCCGGTGGCGAGGATTTCTTCGGCCTCTTCATCATCCTCGATCAGCGCCGACGCCAGCGGCTGCGACAGTTTCGAGCCGTCGCGGTAGAGCGCGTTGGCCTTGATACCCAGCGACCAGCTGAGCTCATAGGCCGCCAGCGTTTCCTCGATCGAGGCCGAGTTCGGCATGTTGATCGTCTTGGAAATCGCGCCCGAGATGAACGATTGCGCTGCCGCCATCATGCGGATGTGGCTGTCGACGGACAGATAGCGCTTGCCCTTCTTGCCGCAGGCATTGGCGCAGTCGAAGATCGAATAATGCTCGGCCTTCAGATGCGGCGCGCCTTCCAGCGTCATGGTGCCGACGACGTGGTCGTTGGCATCCTCGACCTGGGTTTTCGTGAAGCCGAGGTGGCGCAGCAGGTCGAACGACGGATCGTTCAGCTTGGCCTGCGGGATGCCCAGATTTTCACGGCAGAACTCTTCGCCCAGCGTCCACTGGTTGAACACGAAGCGGATGTCGAAGGCCGTTGCCAGCGCGGTTTCGATCTTCTTGATCTCGGCCGGGCCAAAGCCGTGGCCGATCAGCGCGGTATGGTTGATGCCGGGCGCTTGCCCCAGCGTGCCGTGGCCCACAGCATAGGCGACGATCTCTTCGATCTGCGCGGGTTTGTAGCCCAGCTTGGTCAGCGCGGCCGGGACCGACTGGTTGATGATCTTGAAATAGCCGCCGCCGGCCAGTTTCTTGAACTTCACCAGCGCGAAGTCGGGCTCGATGCCGGTGGTGTCGCAATCCATCACCAGACCGATGGTGCCGGTCGGCGCGATCACGGTGGATTGCGCGTTGCGGTAGCCATGGGCTTCGCCGAGGGTCAGGGCCTCGTCCCAGGCGGTGCGGGCCAGAGCGACAAGGCTGGCATCGGGGCAGTTGGCCGCGTCGAGCACGACGGGGTTCACGTTGACGCCTTCGAAATCGGTCAGGCCTTGTGCGGCGCGGCGGTGGTTGCGGATGACGCGCAGCATGTGCTCGCGGTTGCGACCGTAGCCCGGGAAAGCGCCCAGTTCGGCTGCCATCTCGGCCGAGGTGGCATAGGCAACGCCGGTCATCAGCGCGGTCAGCGCACCGGCCAGCGCGCGGCCCTCATCGCTGTCATAGCCAAAGCCCATGTTCATCAGCAGACCGCCGATGTTGGCATAGCCCAGACCCAGCGTGCGGTAGTCATAGGACCGCTGCGCGATTTCCTTGGACGGGAACTGCGCCATCATCACGCTGATTTCCAGCGTCACGGTCCACAGGCGGGTGGCGTGCATGTAGGTTTCGGCGTCGAACTGGCCGTTGCCGAAGAACTTCAGCAGGTTCATCGAGGCAAGGTTGCAGGCCGTGTCATCGAGGAACATGTATTCCGAGCACGGGTTCGAGCCGCGGATCGGGCCGTCTGCCGGGCAGGTGTGCCACGCGTTGACGGTGTCGTGAAACTGGATGCCGGGATCGGCGCAGGCCCAGGCGGCGTGGCCGACCTGTTCCCACAGATCGCGCGCCTTGACGGTCTTGGCGACCTTGCCATCGGTGCGGCGCAGCAGTTCCCAGTCGGCGTCATTCTTGACGGCGGTCAGGAAGGCGTCGGTGACGCGCACCGAGTTGTTCGAGTTCTGGCCCGAGACGGACACATACGCCTCGGAATCCCAGTCGGTGTCATAGGTCGGGAATTCGATCGAGGTATAGCCCTGCTTGGCGTACTGCAGGATGCGGTTGGTGTAGGTGTCGGGGATCATCGCCTTCTTGGCCGCGCGGATCGCCGTTTTCAGCTCGGCATTCAGCGACGGATCGACCGAGCCTTCGGACGCGCCGTCAAACTCGCGGATCGCGGTGAAGATGGCGTTCAGGCGCTGCTCGTGGGCCTTGGAGCCCGCCACCAGCGAGGCAACTTTCTGTTCTTCGATGACCTTCCAGTTGATGAAGGCTTCGACATCGGGGTGATCCATGTCGCAGATCACCATCTTGGCGGCGCGGCGCGTGGTGCCGCCCGATTTGATGGCACCGGCAGCGCGGTCACCGATCTTGAGGAACCCCATCAGCCCCGAGGACTTGCCGCCACCCGACAGGCTCTCGCCTTCGCCGCGCAGGCTGGAAAAGTTGGTGCCGGTGCCCGAGCCGTATTTGAACAGACGCGCCTCGCGGACCCAGAGGTCCATGATGCCACCTTCATTAACCAAGTCGTCCGACACCGACTGGATAAAGCAGGCATGGGGCTGCGGATGCTCATACGAGGATTTCGATTTCACCAGCTTGTGGGTGAAGGGGTCGACATAGAAGTGGCCTTGGCTCGGGCCGTCGATGCCGTAGGCCCAGTGCAGGCCGGTGTTGAACCATTGCGGCGAGTTGGGGGCGGCCATCTGACGGGCCAGCATCACGCGCATCTCGTCGTAATAGGCCTGAGCGTCGGCTTCGGTGGTGAAATAGCCACCCTTCCAGCCCCAATAGGCCCAGGCACCGGCCAGACGGTCGAACACCTGCCGGGCCGAGGTTTCGCCGACGAAACGCTCGGCTTCGGGCAGCTCGGCCAGCGCCTTGTCATCGGGGATCGAGCGCCACAGGAAGTCGGGGACGTTCTTCTCTGCGACTTTCTTCAGGCGCGCGGGGACGCCGGCCTTGCGAAAATACTTCTGCGCGATCACGTCCGAGGCGACCTGGCTCCAGCCCTGCGGAACCTCGACCGATTCGTTGCGGAAGACGATCTTCCCGTCGGGGTTGCGGATCTCGGATACGGTCGTCGTAAACGCCAGCGCCGCGTAGGCGTCCTGGCCCTCGGTGGTAAGTTTGCGCTCGATCTTCATAATGCCTGTCCCCTTATGTCCCAATGCGTCGTTTCTTGGACCACTGTTGACGGAAAGCAGGCTCGCGGTGGGTGGGGTGCGGTGCATAGATCCGCAGCGGCACGTCTTGCAACGTGTCGAAAACCACGGAAAACCCGTGGCTGCTGCCTGTTCCTGCTACTCTAAACCCTGCCCCAGCGAGCCTTACTATATCTAGTGGCCCTTTTGTCGGCCTACACAATCTGGCGTAGGTAGCGCCCGGTCGCAAGTGGTTTTTGTTAACGTCGGCGGCTGTAAGCGTCTTGACTTGGGCGTGACCAAAGAAGGGGCAAAAGCGACTCAGAATGCTTGTCTGAAGTTTCTTAGAAATCAGCCACACTTGGCGGCATTGCTTAACGGCTAACAAAAAAATCGGAGCGCCGAAGCGCTCCGAGATCTCGTCGTCAAACTGTTGCAGTCAGGCCTCACTGCATCGCAGCATCGGTCACGACATGGGTGAAGGCCCCGGTCGGCTCGGCAGTGATCACCGGGTCCGAGCCACCGCCCAGCAACGTCGCCACGGTGCGGGCATAGGCTTCTTCGTCCAGCGCGCCCGTGGACCCCTGCGTCAGCAGCGCCACTTCGCCCATCATGCGAATCTGGTGGGATTCGGTCTGCGCGCCGGTCTCGTCGTTATCGAGCACGATCATCGCCGCCTCTTCGGGGTTCTCTTCGGCCCAATGCCAGCCGCGCATCGACGCCCGGACGAATCGCGCCATCCGGTCGACAAAGGCCGGGTCATTGAGGTTGTCCTCAAGCACATAAAGCCCGTCTTCCAGTGTCGCGACGCCCTGATCCTCGTATTTGAAGGTCACCAGCTGCTCGGGCGTGATGCCCGCGTCGATGACCTGCCAGTATTCGTTATAGGTCATGGTCGACACGCAATCGGCCTGACGCTGCAACAGCGGATCGACGTTGAAGCCCTGGCGCAGCACTTCGACGCCGTCATCGCCACCCTCGGTCGGGATGCCAAGATGGGCCATCCACGACAGGAACGGGTATTCGTTGCCAAAGAACCAGACGCCCAGCGTACGGCCGGGGAAATCTTCGGGCGAGGTGATGCCCGATTCGGCCAGACAGGTTAGCATCATGCCCGAGCGCACGAAGGGTTGCGCGATGTTGACCACCGGGGCCCCCTGCTCGCGCGCGGCCAGCGCCGAGGGCATCCAGTCGACCATGACATCGGCACCGCCGCCCATCAGCACCTGCACCGGCGCGATGTCGGGGCCACCGGGGCGGATGGTCACGTCGAGGCCTTCCTCGGTGTAATAGCCGTTCTCCAGCGCCACGTAGTAGCCGGCGAATTGCGCCTGCGTGACCCATTTCAGCTGCAGCGTGACCTCGTCATTGGCCTGCGCCATGCCGCCGACCAACGCCAGTGCCGAGGTTACCCCGGCCAGAACTAGTTTAGACATTCATCAACCTCCTTGTTGGCCGACCCCTTTCAGGCGGGGCCGGAATTATCTGCTGCGCTGCGAGGGGTGCCAGAAGGTCACCCGCCGTTCGAGCAGAGCCCAGACACCATAGAACGCTGAACCCAGCAGCGCGGCTACGGCGATTTCTGCCCAGACCATGTCGAGCTGCAAGCGCCCGACCTCGGTGGAAATGCGAAAGCCCATGCCATAGGTGGGCGAGCCAAAGAACTCGGCCACGATAGCCCCGATCAGGGCAAGCGTCGCACAGATTTTCAGCCCGTTGAAGACAAAGGGCATTGCCGCCGGCAGGCGCAGGCGCAGCAGCGTCTGGCCCCAGCTGGCGGAATAGGTGCGCATCAGGTCGCGCTGCATGCTGTCGGTGGCGGTCAGGCCCTGCACGGTGTTGACCAGCATCGGGAAGAACACCATCGCCACCACAACCGCCGCCTTGGACGGCCAGTCAAAACCGAACCACATGACGAAAATCGGCGCGGTGCCGATGATCGGCAGTGCGGCCAGAAAGTTGCCGACCGGCAGCAACCCCTGACGCAGGAAGCGGTAGCGATCGACCACCAGCGCGAACACAAAGGCCGAGCCGCAACCGATGACATAGCCGCTGAGCGCCCCGCGACCAAAGGTCTGCACAAGGTCGATCCACAGGGTGTCGGTGGAGGTGGCCAGCCGCGCAGCAATAGAGGACGGCGCGGGCAGGATCACCCGCGGGACACCCAGCGCGTGCACGACGCATTCCCACGCCCACAGGATCGTCGCGCCAAAGATCAAGGGCGCGATCAGCCCCATCAGCCCGCCCTTGCGCGGCAATTCGGCCACGAAGGCCACCAGCATCCACGCGCCCAGCCAGACGGCGATCATCGCGGCCCAGAAAGCCCCGGCCTCGCCCCCCTGTTGCGCGGCGGCCAGATCGACGGCGGCGAAACCCAGGGCGAGGCCAAGGGCGATCAGCAGCGCAACCCGCTCAGGCGTCCCGCGGAAGGCGTCAAAGGCAAAGCCGAGCGCCACCGCAACGAGCAGCGCCACCAGCACGGCAGTCGTCGGCTGCGCCGCGCCCGCCTTGGGCAGCCAGGCTGCCAGCAGCACGGCGGCGCTCAGCCCCAGCCGCAACCACCCGCCACTCACACGCGTCAGCCCGCTCATTGCGCCATCCCCATCCGCTTGAGCACCCGCCGCTCGATCAGCGCCACAATCCCGACCAGCCCCGCCGCCAGAATCGCCGCGGCAAACAGCGCGGCCCAGATCTGGATGGTCTGGCCGTAATAGCTGCCCGACAGCAGGCGAACGCCAAGGCCCCCCTCCTGCACCGGCAGCTCGCCGACGATGGTGCCGACCAGCGCCGCGGCGATACCGACCTTGAGCGACGCAAAGAGATAGGGCATCGAAGTCGGCAGGCGCAGCTTGGCAAACACATCGTTGCCCGAGGCCGAATAGGTTTTCATCAGATCCAGCTGCATCGCATCAGGGGCGCGCAACCCCTTCACCATGCCAACAACGACCGGGAAGAAGCTGAGATAGGCCGCAATGATCGCCTTGGGCACCAGCCCGGCAATGCCGACGGAATTGAGCACCACGATGATCATCGGTGCCAGCGCGATGATCGGAATCGTCTGGCTGGCAATCGCCCAGGGCATCACGCTGGTATCCATCGCCTTGTTATACACGATGCCGATGGCCAGCAGGATGCCGCCACCGGTGCCGATGACAAAGCCCAGCATCGTGGCGCTCAGTGTGATCAGCCCGTGGTAGATCAGGCTGCGGTTCGACAGCGACCCGCTGCGCCACAGGCCCCGGCGGCCGGTGGCTTCCTCGACCACGGTGGAGTTCCACAGCTCCACCACCACCTGATGCGGCGCGGGCAGCACGGGACGTTCTTGTGCCATCGTATTGGCGACCATCTCGCCGAACGGCAGATCGCGCCCGGCGCGGTTCGCCTGATCGTATTCCCATTGCGCGTTCATCGGAATGACCGCGATGTACCAGAGCGCCAGCAGGGCGGCGACGACGGTGAGGACGGGAAAGCGTGTCATTGTTTCACGGGCCTCCATAGGCACCACAAAACAATGACCGTCGATAACAGGAATAATACTCCGCCGACGAGAGCCACGGACCTTGCGTCGTGGCAATCTCCGGCATCGGGCCATGTGCTGCAGTTCTGATCTCGGTATGCTGCGAACGCGGCCAGGGCCAAGGGCCCCGAAATCACACCGGGGGCAATCAGCATTACAAGCGCGCCAAACTTCAAGATGCGAAGAATCACTCGCCCGCCTCCTCATACCCCGCCCTGAGCCCCTCGCGCACCCGGTGGGCGATGGCGATAAACTCGGGACTGTCGCGGATTTCCAGCGGGCGTTCCTTGGGTAGCGGGCTGTCGATGATGTCGGTGATCCGGCCGGGGCGCGGCGACATCACCACGATCTTCGTGCTGAGATAAACCGCCTCGGGGATCGAGTGGGTGACAAAGCCGATGGTCTTCTGCGTGCGCGCCCAGAGCTTGAGCAACTCCTCATTCAGCCGGTCGCGCACGATCTCGTCGAGCGCGCCGAACGGCTCGTCCATCAGCAGGATATCGGCGTCAAAGGCCAGCGCGCGGGCGATGGACGCGCGCTGCTGCATGCCGCCCGACAACTGCCAGGGAAATTTCTTCTCGAACCCCGACAACTCGACCAGCTCCAGCACCCGCTTGGCGCGCTCGGCCTGATCGGCTTTGGAAAACCCCATGATTTCAAGCGGAAGCCGGACGTTCCCCTCGATCGTGCGCCACGGATACAGCCCCGCCGCCTGAAACACATAGCCGTAAGCGCGCGCCTTGCGGGCCTCGGAGGCGCTCATCCCGTTGACGCTGAGCGTCCCGCCCGTGGGCTGTTCCAGATCGGCAATCGTGCGCAAAAAGGTCGTCTTGCCACAGCCCGACGGGCCGATGAAGCTGACGAATTCGCCTTTGTGGATGCTCAGGTTGATATCCTTGAGCGCATGGACGGGGCCGTCATTCGTGGTGAAGGTCAGGTTCAGACCTTGCGCTTCGATGACAACAGGCGGGACAGCGACATCGCTCACGCAGGGATCTCCCAAAGTTTCGGTTCGGCGAATTCGACGGAATTACCCGCCGGGTCGCGCACGTAAATCGACCGCGCCCCGTTGGGCCAGTGAAAGTCGGCTTCGATGGCCACCCCCGCCGCCCTCAAGTGCGACACCCAGTGGTCAAGCGCCGGCCCCTGTGCGGCAAAGCAGATATGCCCTGCCCCCTCAGCCCCGTGCGGCGGTACGGGCAGCGGCCCCTTCCCCGCTTGCGCGCGGGTAACGCCGGGAAGAAAGGTCAGCACAATCGTGCCGCCACAGCGGAAAAAGACGTGCTGGCCGGGCGTTTTGAGGACAACCTCAAGTCCCAGCACGCCAGCATAAAACGCCTCGGCGGTGTCGAGATCGTCGACATAGACCGCCGTCTCCAGCACCCTGTCCAGCGTCGGGCGCATCACACCCCCGTCGCCGGAATGCCCGCGCGCTGCACCGGGCGGGGCGCGGTCAGCTCTTTCCAGCTCGACAGCGCCTGACTGACCGAACTGTTGGCATCGCGACGCACGAATTTGCCGTGGCCTTCCTCGGTGCGGATTTCGCCGTCATGCACGGCTACCTTGCCCCGCGTCAGGGTAAAGCGCGGCAGGCCTTTGACCGAATGCCCCTCGAACACGTTGTAATCAATCGCGGATTGCTGGTTGCCCGCGCTGATCGTCTTTTCCTTGGCCGGATCCCAGACCACCAGATCGGCATCCGCGCCGACCAGAACCGCGCCCTTTCTGGGGTACATGTTCATGATCTTGGCAATGTTGGTCGAGGTGACGGCGACGAATTCATTCATCGTCAGCCGCCCGGTGTTGACGCCGTAGGTCCACAGCATCGGCAGCCGGTCCTCAAGACCGCCGGTGCCGTTGGGGATCTTGGAGAAGTCACCAACGCCATAGCGCTTCTGCTCGGTGGTAAAGGCGCAATGGTCGGTCGCCACACAGCTCAGGCTGCCCGATTGCAGACCCGCCCACAGGCTGTCCTGATGCTGCTTGTTGCGGAACGGCGGGCTCATCACGCGGCGGGCGGCGTGGTCCCAGTCGGGGTTGAAATATTCGCTCTCGTCCAGCGTCAGATGCTGGATCAAGGGCTCGCCCCAGACGCGTTTGCCCGCCTGTTTGGCGCGGCGGATGGCCTCGTGGCTTTCCTCGCAGCTCGTGTGCACGACGTAAAGCGGGACGCCGGCCATATCGGCGATCATGATCGCGCGGTTGGTCGCCTCGCCCTCGACCTGCGGCGGGCGGGAATAGGCGTGGCCCTCGGGCCCGGTGTTGCCCTGCGCCAGCAGCTTGGTGGTCAGCTCGGCCACCACGTCGCCATTCTCGGCATGCACCATGGCGATCGCGCCCAGCTCGGCCAGCCGCTGGAACGAGGCGAACATCTCGTCATCGTTCACCATCAGCGAGCCCTTATAGGCCATGAAATGCTTGAACGTGTTGATGCCGCGGTCCTGCACCACCGTCTTCATCTCGTCGAAAACCTGCTCCCCCCACCAGGTCACCGCCATGTGGAAGGAATAGTCGCAATTGGCGCGGGTCGATTTGTTGTCCCACATCTGCAACGCATCCAGCAGCCCCTGCCCCGGGCTGGGCAGCGCGAAATCGACCACCATCGTGGTGCCCCCGGCCAGGGCCGCGCGCGTGCCGCTCTCAAAGTCATCGGTGGAATAGGTGCCCATGAAGGGCATCTCCAGATGCGTGTGCGGATCAATACCGCCGGGCATCACATAACACCCCGTCGCGTCCAGCTCGGTGTCGCCTGTCAGGCCCTGCCCGATCTGGGTGATCACACCGCCCTCGACCAATACATCGGCCTTATAGGTCAGATCCGCTGTTACGATGGTGCCGTTCTTGATGACCGTGCTCATTGTCGCTCCCCTGTTCTTCGTCAAACTGATGCAAAGCAGCCCAAGGCCGCGCCATGCACCCCAATGTCCAGCGGACCGAAATCGCTGTCCACGCACAGCGAAAAATAGCCCGCGTCGGGCAGAAAAATCACGCTGTAGCAGCCATCCGACCGGATCACCGTCCAGCAGGTCTGCGTGATCCCGCCCGAGAAATTCACCGTAATCGCCCGGTGCCGCTTTACACGGCGACGCTGGAATGCCTCCAGCGTCAGCGCCCCAACCGGTGAGGACGCATCGAACGCCGCGATCTCGGCGGCCAAGAGCCGCCCGATCCGCCGTTCCATCCCGTCACTCACCGCCTGCTGCGCCATCTTTGCTCTTCAAATATCCTCCAGGAGGGTCCGGGAGGATGGAAAATCCTCCCGGCAGGGGTGTGGGGGCTGGCCCCCACCGGCGCGGCGAGGGGCCACCCGGCCCCGAGCCGCGCCGCACCCGCTCACCCGACCACCACCGCCGTCTCCAGCACTGCGTGCAGCAACACATCCGTACCTGCCGCCGCCCAGTCCTTGGAAATCTCCTCGGCCTCGTTATGCGACAGCCCGTCGACGCAGGGGCACATGATCATCGCCGTCGGGGCCACATCGTTGATCCAGCACGCATCATGCCCGGCGCCCGAGACGATATCCATATGGCTGTAGCCCAGCCGTTCCGCCGCCCGCCGCACGGCCGACACACAGCCCTCATCAAACGCGGGCGGATCGAACTGGCCGACGATCTCGGCCGAGAACTCCACGCCGATCTCGGCGCAAAGCTGCGGCGCGCGGGCCATCAGCTCTTCGACCATGGCATTGAGTTTGCTCAGGATATGCGTGCGCATGTCGATGGTGAACACCACCTTGCCGGGGATGATGTTGCGCGAATTGGGATAGACGTCGATATGCCCGATCGCCCCCACCGCGTTCGGCTGGTTCTTCATCGCGATCTCGTGCACCAGTTCGGTAACCAGCGCCAGACCGCGCCCGGCGTTCTTGCGCATCGCCATCGGGGTCGAGCCTGTGTGGCTTTCCTTGCCGGTCACCGTGCATTCGATCCAGCGCAGGCCCTGCCCATGCGTGACCACACCGATATCCTTGCCCTCGGCCTCCAGAATCGGCCCCTGCTCGATGTGCAGCTCGAACATCGCGTGCATCTTGCGGTCGCCGACTTTCTCGGTGCCCTTCCAGCCAATCCGCTCCAGCTCGTCGCCGAATTTCTTGCCCTTGGCATCGACCCGGTCATTCGCCCATTCCAGCGTGTGCCGCCCCGAAAACACCCCCGAGGCCAGCATCGCCGGCGCAAAGCGCGTGCCCTCTTCGTTGGTCCAGTTGACGATGACGATGGGATGCTTGGTCCGGATGCCCAGATCTTCCATCGTGCGCACCGCTTCCAGCGCGCCCAGCACCCCCAGCACGCCGTCATACTTGCCGCCCGTCGGCTGGGTGTCGAGATGGCTGCCCATATAGACCGGCAGCGCGTCGGGGTCGGTGCCCGGACGGGTGGCGAACATGGTGCCGATCTGGTCGACGCCCATGGTCATTCCGGCGGCCTCGCACCAGCGCTGGAACAATGCACGACCCTCGCCGTCCTCATCGGTCAGCGTCTGACGGTTGTTACCACCGGCGATGCCGGGGCCGATCTTGGCCATGTCCTCCAGACTGTCCCACAGCCGGTCAGGGTTGATGCGCAGGTTTGCGGCGGGGGCGGTCATGGCGTTTCCTTCCTTGCTACGTCTCGCGGACCCTCTGTCAGCGTTTCCGCTGGCCTCTGGCGCTAAATTGAGCAGCGCGCGCGGCACAAGCTGGGGGATGATATTGGCGCATCATTCTCTCCAAAGCACTGCGGCAGGCCGGGTTGTCACGGCGCACGCCCGGGCCTATTCTCAACAAAACTCAGGCATAAAAGGCCGGGTATGGGACGACGCTAGCAGACCTGACCAACCAGTCAAGGTCGTTTAGGGGCGGCGGAAAAACGAGGAGCAGAGCGCGCATGGCTCAGACCGAGGGCGCTGAAAAATCGGGCACCCGCGCCGAAATGCGCGAAGAAACCGAACGGGCCATCCTTGATGCCGCCGAAGGTATTTTCGCCGAGGCCGGGTTCGGCGGGGCCACGATGCAGGCCATCGCCGATTCCTGCGGGTTGCCCAAGGCCAACCTGCATTACTACTTCTCGTCCAAGGAAAAGCTCTACCGCCGCGTGGTTGAGCGGATCTTTACCGTCTGGCTCGAAGCCGCCGACAGCTTCGATACCGATGCCACGCCCGAAGTCGCCCTGCGCCGCTACATCGAGCGCAAGATGCAGCTGTCGCGCGATTACCGCTATGGCTCCAAGGTCTGGGCGAATGAGGTGCTGCACGGCGCGCCGATCATTCAGGACTATCTGGAAACCACACTGCGCAGCTGGACTGAGACCCGCGTTGCCGTGATCCGCCGCTGGATCGCCCAGGGCGCGATCCGTCCGGTCGAGCCGCGCTGGCTGTTGTACATGATCTGGGCCACCACCCAGCATTATGCCGATTTCGCCCATCAGATCGAAACGCTGAACCATGGCCCGCTTGAGGCCGACCAGTGGGACGATGCCACCGAAACCGTGTGCAGCATCATCCTGCGCGGTATCGGCATCGACCCCGGCGCGCCCGCATGACGACCCGCATCCAGCGCCGCAACCGGCGCAAGATCCTCGACGCGGCGCTCGAGGTCTTCTCGGCCCAAGGGTTTCGCGGCGCCACGCTGGATCAGATCGCGGGCGTCGCGGGTCTGTCGAAACCCAATCTGCTGTATTATTTCGACAGCAAGGAAGCGATGCACCGCGCCTTGCTGGACGAACTCCTCGACATCTGGCTTGCCCCGCTGCGCGCGATGAACCCGGCAGGCGATCCGCGTGGCGAGATCATGGGCTACATGCGCCGCAAGCTGCAACTGTCGCGCGACTACCCGCGCGAAAGCCGGCTCTTTGCCAATGAAGTGCTGCAGGGGGCACCGCGCCTGTCGGATGAAATAGCGGGCGATCTGAAAGCCCTTGTCGATGACCGCGCCGCGCTGATCTCGCCGATGGATCGCCGCCGGACAACTGGCCGCCGTTGACCCCTATCACCTGATCTTCTCGATCTGGGCCCTGACCCAGCATTACGCCGATTTCGATGCCCAGATCCGCCTGATCCGCGGCGACAAGGACCCGATGGACGGCGCCGAAGGTTTTCTGGACTCGCTGTTTGACCGCCTCCTGCATCCCTGAGCAGGGAGTGGCGGCGCTCGCCCCCATCGAGGGGGCTCGCGCCGCGCGGGGGCGCTGCCCCCGACCCGGGCCGTTCCGGCCCGCCCCCGGGATATTTCAGGCATAAAGTTGGTTAACAGAATCCTAACGCCCAACTTTATGCTGCAAATATCCTCGGGGGTGAATTCGGCTTTAGCCGAAGAGGGGGCTGAAGGCCCCCCCTACTTTTTAACAGACCCGAAAACAGCCGCCACGCGCGCCGCTTCTTCGCTCAGCCCCCAGGGAGGGTTGATCACAAAGAGGCCCGAGCCGATCATTCCGTGCCCCTCGCGCGCAGGCGGAAAGCGCACTTCGTGACGCAAGGCGCCCTGATGGGCCTCAACCAGCGCCGACAGCATTGGCTTGTGGCGCCCGTCGCTCAGGATCGGATACCAAAGCGCGATAATCCCGACGTTCCATTTACGCGCCACCAGCCCGATATACCGCGCCATGCCGTCGTAATCGCCTGCCGTCTCGAAGCTGGGATCGATCAGCAGCATCCCGCGCCGGGGTGTCGGCGGCGTCAGTTCCTGCACTTTGGTGAACCCGTCTGCCGCGTGCACCCGCACGGCAAAGGGCATCATCGCTTCGGACAGGGCGGCGAACTCCTGCGGGTGACGCTCGGCCAGATGCACCGAATCCGTGGCGCGCAACAGCGTTGCCGCAATCAGCGGCGAGCCGGGATAGGCATTGGGGCCATTTTCCGCGCGCACTGCCGCCAGCACGCGCCGGTAGGGGTGGTCGGGGTCAAAGGCCCGTTCGAGCCGACCGATCCCTTGTGCCGCCTCGCCGGTTTTCAGCGCCTCGGGCGCGCCCAGGTCATACAGGCCCCGGCCGGCGTGGCTTTCGAGATAGGTGAGCGGTTTGTCCTTGGCGGCCAGATAGGCCAGCGTCCAGGACAGCAAGGCGTGCTTATGCACATCCGCCAGATTCCCGGCGTGATACAGGTGCTGGTAGGACAGCATTCAGGTGCTGCGACGCAGGCGGATCACCACATCAACGCGCGAGACCTCGCAGCCCTCGGGCGCTTCGGGCAGGCGCAGGATTTCCAGCTGGTCAGAGGGCGCATCGGTCAGCAATTGCGTGTCTTCCCAGAAATAATGCGGATGATCGTCGATCCGCGTGTCGAAATAGCTGCGCGACGCATCGACGGTGATCTCGTTCAAAAGCCCGGCTGCGCAGAACGCCCGCAAGGTGTTGTACACCGTCGCCAGCGACACCTTCTCATCCGCGTCGAGCGCGGCGGCATAAAGGCTCTCGGCCGTGACGTGCCGGTTCTGGCCATCACCGATCAACAACGCGGCAAGCGTCTGGCGTTGACGGGTCGGACGCAGACCCGCAGCGGTCAGCCAATCGGCAGCGCGGTCCTGGGCCTGGGCGGTCTGGGGAGCGAATTCACGGATCATCCCTTCTTATAAGGCCTACAGACATATAACTTCAATGCCTGAGGCGCGCGCACCCTTCCCCGGCGTCCTGCGCGCGCCGCGAGCCTTGTCACGCCGGAAACTTGGGTGCTAGAGGGGTTGAAACAGACCCGGAGGATCCCGATCAATGTCGCAATACCCCAGCCAGTTCGACAAAGAGGCCCTGCTGGCCTGCGCGCGCGGCGAGTTGTTCGGCCCCGGCAATGCCCAGTTGCCCGCCCCGCCGATGCTGATGATGGACCGCATCACCGAGATTTCGGGCGATGGCGGGTTGCACGGCAAGGGGCATGTGGTCGCCGAGTTCGACATCACCCCGGATCTTTGGTTTTTCGAGTGCCACTTTCCCGGCAATCCGATCATGCCAGGTTGCCTGGGCCTGGACGGCCTGTGGCAGCTGACCGGCTTCAATCTGGGCTGGCGCGGCTGGCTGGGTCGCGGCTATGCGCTGGGTGTCGGCGAGGTCAAACTGACCGGCATGGTGCGCCCGGATCGCAAGATGCTGACCTATAAGGTGGATTTCACCAAGGCCATTCAGACCCGTCGCCTGACGATGGGCGTCGCCGACGGCATCGTCGAGGCGGATGGCGAGGTAATCTATATCGTCAAGGACATGAAGGTCGCGCTGTCCGAGAGCTGAGACCAGACAAAAGCGAGGGGGCTAGCCCCCTCGGGCCGTGCCGGCCCTCACCCCCAGGATATTTAGGGAGCAAAGAGGCGCATGGTTAACCCTCTATTAACGCGCCCTCTTTGCTCTGCAAATATCCCGGGGAGTCGGGCAAGGCCCGACCGGGGGCAGCGCCCCCGTCCGCAGCCGCAACCTCTGGCACCGACCGGCGCTAGGCGCGCCCGCAATAAAGCGGTAGCGTTTTCGGCGCAGGGTTTGTAAACACCCGATGCTAGGAAAACAGGGAGTTCCCATGCGCCGTGTCGTCATTACCGGTATCGGTATCATCTCGCCCATCGGCAACACCGCTGCCGACGTTGAAGCCAGCCTGCGCGCTGGCCGTTCGGGCATTGTCGCGGCACCGGACTATGTCGAGCACGGGTTCCGCAGTCAGATCCACGGCATGCCGCAGATCGATCTGGCCGCCCATATCGACAAGCGTGACCTGCGTTTCATGGGGCCGGGTGCGGCCTATAACTTTCTGGCGATGCAGCAGGCGATCACCGATTCCGGCCTGACCGAGGCCGAAGTGTCCAATGAGCGCTCGGGTCTGGTCATGGGCTCGGGCGGGCCGTCGACGTCGAACCTGTTCGTGGCGCATAACATCGTGATCGAAAAGGGCGCGCCCAAGCGCATGGGCCCCTTCATGGTCACGCGCGGCATGTCCTCGACCAACTCGGCCTGTCTGGCCACGCCGTTCAAGATCAAGGGCGTCAACTATTCCATCACCTCGGCCTGCTCGACCTCGGCGCATTGCATCGGCAACGGTGCCGAGCTGATCCAGATGGGCAAGCAGGACATCGTCTTTGCTGGCGGCGGCGAGGAACTCGACTGGACGCTGTCGTGCCTGTTCGACGCGATGGGGGCCATGTCGTCGAAATACAACGACGCGCCAACCACGGCCTCGCGCCCCTTCGACGCCTCGCGCGACGGGTTCGTGATTGCCGGTGGTGGCGGCGTTGTGGTGCTGGAAGAGCTGAACCACGCGCTGGCCCGCGGTGCCAAGATCTATGCCGAAGTCACCGGCTATGGCGCCACCTCGGATGGTCACGACATGGTCGCCCCCTCCGGTGAGGGCGGCGAGCGTTCGATGAAACTGGCGATCGACACGCTGCCCGAAGGCCGCAAGATCACCTATGTCAACGCGCATGGCACCTCGACGCCGGCGGGCGACGTCACCGAAGTCATGGCCCTGCGCCGCGTCTTCGGCGAAGGCAACGTGCCGCCGATCTCGTCGACCAAGTCGATGACCGGCCATAGCCTTGGGGCGACCGGCGTACACGAGGCGATCTATTCGCTGCTCATGCTGCAAGGCGGCTTCATCGCCCCGTCGATCAACGTCACGACGCTGGACCCGGCGATCAACCCCGGTGAAATCTGCACCGAGTTCCGCGAAGTCGAGCATGATTCGGTCCTGTCCAACAGCTTTGGCTTCGGCGGCACCAACGCCACGCTCGTCATGTCGAAATTCCAGGAGTAAGCGGCATGGCCGATCTGATGAAGGGCAAACGCGGGCTGGTAATGGGCGTCGCGAACGAACGCTCGATCGCCTGGGGTATCGCCTCGGCCCTGCATGCCGAGGGCGCCGAACTTGCCTTCAGCTATCAGGGTGAGGCCTTTGGCAAGCGGGTCGAACCGCTGGCGGCCTCGGTCGGGTCGGATTTCCTGATCGACGTGGATGTCACCAATGACGACAGCCTCGACGGGGCTTTCGCCCAGCTCAAGGACCGCTGGGGCAGCATCGACTTCCTGATCCACGCCATTGCTTTTTCGGATAAATCCGAACTTGCAGGCCGCTTCATCAACACCAGCCGGGCCAATTTCAAGCACTCGCTGGACATCTCCTGCTACTCGTTGATCGACGTGTCGCGCCGCGCGTCCGAGCTGATGCCCGAGGGCGGCTCGATCGTCACGCTGACCTATGGCGGCTCGAACCGGGTGACGCCGTTCTACAACGTGATGGGCGTGGCCAAAGCGGCGCTGGAAGCCTCGGTGCGCTATCTCGCCAATGACCTCGGCCCGCAGGCGATCCGGGTGAATGCGGTCTCGCCCGGCCCGATGAAGACGCTGGCGGGCGCGGCCATCGGCGGCGCGCGAAAAACCTTCCGTCACACTGAGGCCAACGCGCCGCTCAGGCACAACGCCACGCTGGAATCGGTGGGCGGCGCTGCGGTCTTCCTGTGCTCGGACTATGGCAACTGCACCACCGGCGACATCCTGATGGTCGACAGCGGCTATCACGTGCTGGGCATGCCGCAGCCCGAGAATATCTGAGACGGGCGCAGACGGCGTGTCCGCCCGCGCGTCCCCGCGCCTTCTGACCCGTCGGCTGGCGGCGCTGGCGGGCGACCTGCTGATCGCCGGGCTGATCGTCATTGTCCTGATCGCCGCCACGCCGCTTGGTCGTATGGCTGCGCTGCCGCTCCCGCCCGGTCTACTCGGACCGACGACCTGCACGCCGGTGACCGCCGAGACCTTCGCCGACCATGCCGACACGCGCCTGTGGATCGACATCTGGCAGGCAGGCCAGCGCGATCCCGGCGAAAGCCGGTTTTCCCAAGAGACATCGCTCTGTCACGCGCAGATCTTCGGCCTGCTGCCCTATGCGCATTTCAAGCTGACCCACCTGACCCTCCTGGACCTCGACCCGCTGCCGCTCTGGGTCGAGATCCTGCCCGTCGATGCCTCGGGCACAGTGTATCACCCAGCCGACCACACCCTCGCGCTGGTCGCTTGCCTGATGCTGCTTGCGGCCCTGCAGCCCTACGGCAGCCTCGGCAAGCGCCTGCTTGGCCTGCGCGTCACCGGACCACACCGCTTCCGACGCGAAGCGCTGCGCTTGGGCCCGTTCCTGCTCTACGGCCTGCTTTGCGCCCTCGACCCGCTGGTCGTCGCAGGGCTCAGGCCCGACGCGCCACCGTCCGAAAATCCAGCGCTGATCGAAGCCTGGCTCGACACGCATTGGTTCCTCGGCACGCCTTGGCAAAGCGCCGTCGATTGGTCGCTGTTCGCCTATGCCTTGCTGGGTCTGAGCCTGATCGCCGTCCGCCGCCTCGCCCCATGGGACCGCCTCGCCCAAACCACGGTGACCCGCCAATGACCCCGCCCCGCCACCTCGCGCGGCGCCTGCTGGCGCTGGCGGTCGATGCGCTGCTGGCCTCGGCGCTGGCCGTCGTGCTGCTGCTGCCCTTTTCGGACCGAGGCCTGCGGCTGTCGACACCGCTGCTTGCCCTGCGCGGTTTTGACTGCACCGAGGTCGAAACCGCGCCCGACTGGCTGGCGCGGGCGCTGGGCACCGTCCCGCCCTATTCGCTGCGCCATTGCGCCGCCACGCTCTATGGCCTGCCCAACGGCTTTGAGCTACGGATGATTCTCGCCGACACGCGAAACGCCGCGCCGCGCACCACGCGGCGGATCGTGGTGCCGGTCGATGCCGCGATGCAGCCGGTCCCGGCCCGTCTCTGGGTCGACATCTTGCCGCTGGCGCTGCTGGGCCTCGTCTCGGCGCTGCTGACCGCGCGCGGCTGGCGTACGCCGGGCAAGCGTCTGGCCGGGCTGCGGCTGGTGCCCGGCGCCCGTCCCCGGCCCTTCCTGCGCGAGATCCTGCGCCTCGGCCCGCTGCTGGCCCTCGCCTGCGTGCCGCTGATCGCCGGTGACCTCACCGCGCCGGGTCCGGGCGCGGTGATCGCCCTCGCCGCCGCCGGGGCGCTGGGGCTGGTCTGGTATTACCTCTGGCCCTTCGCCGCTTGGCAGGGCCTCTCACGCCATGACCGGCTGGCCAGTTATTCCGTCACCCGGTAGCCTGCGGCGCAAACCCCCGGGACAAAGCTTGCCAAAAGGTTAACGCACGCGCGCAAGCCTTTGAAATCCCACAACCGGCGCCCCTGTCACCGCGTGGGACACGCGGCGACGCAGCCTCTTGCCCCCGTGCCCGCGCCCGCTTAGAGTCATTCCAAACTCCAGATGCGCAGGCCCCCCATGCTCCTCAACTACGGCTCCCGCCGCCGGTTTCGCGATCTTTCCGAACAGGAGATCCTCGCGCTGGCGATCTCGTCCGAGGAAGACGATGCCCGCATCTATCGCACCTATGCCGAGCGCCTGCGCACTGAATACCCGGCCTCGGCTGCGGTGTTCGACGGCATGGCCGAAGAGGAAGACCGCCACCGTCAGCGCCTGATCGCCCTGCACCGCATCCGCTTTGGCGACGTGATCCCCCTGCTTCGCCGCGAGCATGTCGCGGGCTATTACGCGCGCAAGCCGGTCTGGCTGATGGACACCATGTCGCTGGACCAGATCCGCGCCGAGGCCGAAGCGATGGAGCGTCAGGCCCAGCGGTTCTACGAGGCCGCCGCGCAGCGCACCTCGGATGCGGCGACGCGCAAGCTGCTGGGCGACCTCGCCGCCGCCGAAGCCGCGCATGAAGAGGCCGCGCAGGTGCTTGAGGGCCAGTTGCTGGACGGCGAGACGCGCAGTGGCGAGGATGACACCGCCCACCGCCAGTTCATCCTGACCTGGGTGCAGCCGGGGCTGGCCGGGCTGATGGATGGCTCGGTTTCAACCCTGGCGCCGATCTTCGCCACCGCTTTCGCCACGCAGAACACCCACACCACCTTCCTCGTCGGCCTTGCCGCCTCGATCGGGGCGGGGATCTCGATGGGCTTTACCGAGGCTGCCAGCGACGACGGCCAGCTCTCAGGGCGCGGCTCGCCCTACAAGCGCGGCCTTGCCGCCGGGGTGATGACCACGCTGGGCGGGCTGGGGCACGCCCTGCCCTATCTGATCCCGCATTTCTGGACCGCCACGGTGATCGCGATGGTCGTCGTGTTCGTCGAGCTTTGGGTCATCGCCTGGATCCAAAACCGCTATATGGAAACCCCCTTCGTGCGCGCCGCACTGCAGGTGGTTCTCGGGGGCGCGCTGGTCTTTGCCGCTGGCGCAATCATCGGCGGCGGCTGACCGCGCCACACCATCTGTCTGAAAATATCCTCGGGGGTGAATTTGGCGTCAGCCAAAGAGGGGGCTGACAGCCCCCTTCTTCCTTTTACCGCGCCGTCTTGGACTGGCGCATCAGCAACACACCCGCGATGGTCACCGCCACCGCCACGATCACGATGATGATCGTCGCCAGCGCGTTCACATCCGGGCTGACCCCCAGCCGCACCTTCGAGAAGATCACCATCGGCAGGGTCGAGGCGCCGGGGCCGGACACAAAGCTTGCCACCACCAGATCGTCCAGCGACAGCGTGAAGGCCAGCAACCAGCCCGAGATCAGCGCCGGGGTGATCACCGGCAGGGTGATGTCAAAGAACACCCGCACCGGCCCTGCCCCCAGATCGCGGGCCGCTTCCTCAAGGCTCTCGTCCATATCGCGCAGCCGGGACTGGGCGATCACCGCGACATAGGCCGCGCAGAACGTGGCATGGGCGATGACCACCGTGGTCAGCCCGCGCCCGGCGGGCCAGCCCAGCAGCATTTCCATCGACACAAACAGCAAGAGAAGCGACAGGCCGGTGATCACCTCGGGCATCACCAGCGGTGCGGTGATCATCCCGGTCATCAACAGCTTGCCCCGGAACTTGCCGAACCGGGTCAGCACGAAAGCCGCCAGCGTACCGATCACCGTGGCCAGCGTCGCCGCGATGGTGGCCACCTTCAGGCTGATCCACGCCGCGGCCAGCATCTGCCCGTCGTTGAGCAACTCGCCGTACCAGCGCGTCGAGAAGCCGCCCCAGACCGTCACCAACCGGCTCTCGTTGAACGAGAAGACGATCAGCGACACGATTGGCGCATAGAGAAAGCCAAAGCCCAGCGTTGCCACAATCGGCAGGAACCATCCGCGTTTCATGCGTTTTTCTCCTGCCGGTTCTGCACCGCTTGCAGCCACATGATCGGCACCACTACCAGAATCAGCATGACAATCGCCACCGCAGAGGCCACGGGCCAGTCGCGCGACGAGAAGAACTCGTCCCACAGCACCCGCCCGATCATCAGCGTATCGGGTCCGCCCAGCAGCGTCGGGATGACGTATTCGCCAATCGCCGGGATGAACACCAGCATCGAGCCCGCGATGATCCCCGGCAGCGACAGCGGCAGGGTCACGGTCAGGAAGGTCACCGTCGGCGTGGCCCCCAGATCGCTGGCGGCTTCCAGCAGCGCGTCGTCCAGCTTCACCAGCGTCGCATAGAGCGGCAGGATCATGAACGGCAGGTAGGTGTAGACGATGCCGATATAGACCGCGAAATCGGTCTGCATCATCACCAAGGGCTCGTCGATCACGCCCAGCCAGCTGAGGATGTTGTTGATCACCCCATCGCGGCGCAAGAACCCGATCCACGCATAGACGCGCAGCAAGAACGAGGTCCAGAACGGCAGGATCACCATCAACAGCAGGATCGAGCGGCGCGGCTCGGGCGAGCGGGCGATGTAATAGGCGATGGGATAGCCCAGCAGCAGCGCCAGCACGGTCGAGATCGCCGCGATCTTGATCGACGACAGATAGGCGCTGACGTAGAGCGAATCGCTGAGCAGGAACAAATAGTTGTCAAAGCTGGCGATGATCTCCAGCGTACCATCGGGCGCGCGTTCCCACAGCGCGGTATAGGGCGGAATGGCAATCGCCACCTCGGACAGCGAGATCCGGCCCAGCACGAAAAAGGGCACCAGAAAGAAGGTGATGAACCAGACCAGCGGGATGGCGATGACCATCCAGCGGTCGGACCAGCCCATGAAGCGCGTGAAAGCCAGACAGGCGAGCGCCACGGCGACGAGGCTGGTGAGCAGCACGGCGATATTGACCGGCAGCGCCAGCCAGCCGATCAGCGCCACGACGACAAGCCCCGCCAGCCCCATGAGCACCGGGCGCAGCCAGCTGGCCTGCGGGGGGCGTCCAGAGCGCTCATTCGGTCAGCACCCGGATATCGGCGGGCTCGAAGCTGACGGTGACCTGTTCGTCCCAGCTGATCGGGTTCTCGCGGCGGCCCTCATTGGCCTGCGTCACGCGCACCAGCCGGCCATTGGCCAGCCGCACGACGTAAGACGACATATGCCCGACATAGCCCATATCGCGCACCACGCCGGGGACCGAGTTGATCGCCTCGGGCGGGCGCGTCCGCGTCAGCCAGGCGCGTTCGGGGCGGATCGCCAGCCAGACGGTCTGGCCCTGCGTCAGACCCGGCACCGGCAGCACGTTGAGTGGGCCCAGATCTTCGGTCTCGACCCGCATGAAGTCGGGGGCGGCGGGGCCGACCTTGCCTTCGAACAGGTTCACCGAGCCAATGAAATCAGCGACAAACCGCGACCGCGGGGTCTCGTAAATGTCACGCGGTTCGCCGATCTGGGTGATGATGCCCTCGCTCATCACACCGATGCGGGTGGCGAGTGTCATCGCCTCGTCCTGATCATGGGTGACGACGATAAAGGTCACGCCCAGCGTTTCCTGAATGTTGATCAGTTCAAACTGCGTCTCTTCGCGCAGCTTCTTGTCCAGCGCGCCCAAGGGCTCGTCCAGCAGCAAGAGCTTGGGCTGCTTGATCAGTGCGCGGGCCAGTGCGACGCGCTGCCGCTGGCCGCCCGACAGCTGGTGCGGCTTGCGGCGGCCATAGGCCTCCAGCTTGACCAGCTTGAGCATCTCGGCAACGCGGGCATAGGCCTCGGCCTTGGATTTACCTTCGCGCAGAAGGCCATAGGCCACGTTCTTTTCCACGCTCATATGCGGGAACAGCGCGTAGGACTGGAACATCATGTTGGTGGGCCGCTTGTCTGCCGGCACGCGCGCCATGTCCTGACCGTCGATCAGGATCTTGCCCGCCGTCGGCGTCTCGAACCCGGCGAGCATGCGCAGCAGGGTGGACTTGCCACAGCCAGACCCACCCAGCAGGCAGAACAGCTCGCCCTGATAGATGTCCAGACTGACATCGTTCACAGCGGTGAAATCGCCAAAGCGTTTGGTAATATTCTGGATGGAAATAAAGGGCTTGGCAGCTGGATTGGTCCAGGGCCGGGTATTCGCTGCAATCGCGGGATTGCTGGTCATCGCGTCGCCTCCACCAAAAGGGAAACCCCGCCCGCACCTGGGTGCGGACGGGGTGCAGGGCTTATTGGCCGGTGCGCAGCCGCGTCCACAGACGCGAGATCAGCCGGTCAGTGCGCGCGTTATGCGGTTGCAGGGTCCAGAAATTGGCCTGCGCAGCCGCCGAGGGATAGATCGACGGGTTGTCGAGCACTTCGGCGTCGATCATCGGCGTCGAGGCCGCGTTGGCGTTGGGGTATTGCACATAGTTGGTGTTGGCGGCAGCGACTTCGGCGTCCATCATGTAATTGATGAAGGCATGCGCGGCTTCGGGGTGCGGCGCATCGGCGGGGATCGCCATCATGTCGAACCACAGGTTCGCGCCCTCATCGGGAATGGCGTAGCCGATTTCGATGCCATTGCCCGCTTCTTCGGCGCGTGCCGCGGCCTGCAGAATGTCGCCCGACCAGCCAACTGCAACGCAGATCTCACCGTTGGCAAGATCCGAGATATACTGCGACGAGTGGAAATAGCGCAGGCTCGGGCGGACGGTTTCCAGCATCGCCACCGCGGCTTCCAGATCGGCGGGATCGGTGCTCAGCGGGTCGAGGCCCAGATAGCGCAGCGCGGGCGGCAGGATTTCGGTGTGGTCATCAAGGAACGCGATGCCGCAATCGGCCAGTTTCGAGGCGGTCTCGGGATCAAAGACCATCGACCAGCTGTTGACCTCGAAATCATCGCCCAGACGCTCACGCACTGCCGCGAGGTTATAGCCGATGCCCGTGGTGCCCCACAGATAGACCACCGCATGCGCGTTTTCGGGATCGAACGCGGCGGACAACTCCATCAGATGCGGGTCCATGTTGGCCAGATTCGGCAGCAGCTCGCGGTTCAGCGGCTGATAGACGCCCGCTGCGATCTGACGCTGCAGGTAGTTGCCGGTCGGCACCACGACATCGAAGCCCGACGAGCCGGCCAGCATGCGCGCTTCCAGCGTGTCGTTCGAATCATAGACGTCATAGTTGACCTGAATGCCGGTCGCGGCGGTGAAGCCTGCCAGCGTCTCTTCGGCGATATAGTCGGACCAGTTGTAGACGTTCACAACCTCTTGCGCCTGGGCAATGCCAACGTTCGCAGTCAGGGCGACCACAGCGGTCGTCGTCAGAAGTTTGGTCATCCGTTTACTCTCTGTTGGGCCCCTTGCGGGGGAGCGGGGTGTGGACTCTGAAGGTCCCTGCCAAAACACTGCGAAAATGTGATCAAAAGCTCAAGTACGGATTTTCAAACAGGCACTTCTTTGCGGCCCGAACCGGCCGCTACGCAAGCGCCACCCCGTGCAGCCTAGACAGCCCCCGACGCCGCGACAAGCATCTCGCGCCGCAGGCGTACGCCGGTCAGGGATCTCGTCCAGTTCCACGTCGTCCATGCTCAAAATCTGGCCGATTGGAATATCCCGGCGCAGGCGTACTTTATGCGCCAGCCCGATGGGCAGCAGCGCCTGCCGGGCTGAATGGCTGGCCGGACAGGCCTTGCCCCAGACGGTATAGCCGCCCTCGCCATCCAGCATCTCACCGGCCTTGAGGTCTTTCTTGGCCACCGCCACCGCGTCCCCGCGCCATGCCCGCGTGGCCCCGGTCGGCTCGCCGCGCAGCGCAGCCGACAGAACGCTGACCGACAGCTCCATCCCGATCAGGTGGAAGGGCTTGTACATCGCCGCGTAGTGCCCGGTCGCGTCGGTCGGCAGCCCGTATTGCCTGAAACACGCCGCCGCATAGTCGTTCTGCGCCTTGAGGATCACGTAGACACCCCAGCGCAGATCGCGGAACACCGGCCGCCCGTCGCGCTCCAGCGACGAGACCACTTCGACCACCCCCTCGCCGTCCAGCTGCCCGCCGACCGAACGGGGCCGCAGCACCTGCGCTAGATCATCAACACCACAGGGCGGGAACTGCAGGCCCGAGGCCGGGACATCCAGCCCGCAGGCATTGGCGATCGCTGACATCTCGATGGCGGATTTGGTGCCATCGAGAAAAGAGTTGAACATCTGCGGGTTCATCCCGGCGGCGGCGGCTTCCTCGGACGTCAGGCCATAGTGCGGCCAGACGCCATCCGGAGTGACGTGGTGATACGCGGGCAGGTATTTCGTCCCCTTCCCCGCCGCCGCCACGCTGAACCCGGCGGCGCGCGCCCAATCGACCATCTCGGCCACCAGCGCGGGCTGATCGCCGTAGGCCATGGAATAGACCAATCCGGCTGCGCGCGCCTGTGCGGCCAGCACGGGACCGGCCAGCACGTCGGCCTCGACATTCACCATCACCACATGCTGCCCGGCATCCAGCGCGGCGCGGGCGTGATTAAGCCCGGCCTCGGGCGCGCCGGTGGCTTCGATCACCACCTCGGCCCCGCTTTGCGCCACGGCCAGCCCGTCCTCGACGAACACTGTCGCGGCGATACGCTCCTGCGTCCAGCCCACCGCGCGGCAGGCGGCGCGGGCGCGGTCGGGGTCCAGATCCGCGATATGGGTGACCTGCAGCCCCGCGATATGCGGCACCTGCGCCAGAAACATCGAGCCGAACTTGCCCGCGCCGATCAGCGCGGTGCGGACAGGCCGGCCCGCGTCGGCGCGCGCAAGGGCGAGAGAGGACAGGTTCATACCGGGCTCCGTTCTTGGGCAGGGCGCAGCAGGAGCAGCGCCATCAGGCTCAAGGCTGCGGGTATGATGAACACCATGCCCGGCAGGTCAAGGATTGCCTGATCCCCGCTGAAGCGGGCAAAGACCTGCGTATAGACCAGCGGTGCCCCGATCATGCCAATGGCGTGCAACGAAGCCAGCGCGCCTTGCAATTCGCCCTGCTGGTTGGCCGCAACCCGGTCCGACATCTCGGCCCGCAGCGCGGGCGACACCAGCCCGGACAGCGACGACAGCGGGATCAACATCATCGCCACGGTGCCACTGTCGATCACCGCCAGCGCGCTGAACGACACCAGCGCGGCCAGGGCACCGACAAGCATTGCGCCCCTGCGGCCCAGCGACCTGATGGCAACGCGGATCAGCACGCCCTGCACCAGCACCATGCCCAGCCCGTACAGCGCCAGAGACCCGCCGACCTGACTGGGTGTCCAGCCAAAGCGCGCGATGGCGAAATAGGTCCAGATGACGGGATAGACGATGAAGGCGAATTCGAAGGCGGCGTAGATCGTCAGAAAGCGCCCCAGCCCGGGCAGTTTGCCGATGGATTTGAACGCGCCGAACGGGTTGGCCCGGCGCCACGAAAAGCTGCGACGGTTGGTCGGCGTCAGGGATTCGCGCATCACAAGTGCCCCAAAGCCAAGGTTCAGCGCGGCGACGACAGCAGCGGCATAGAACGGCGCGCGGGTGCCGAATTCCGCCAGCATCCCGCCAAGCGCCGGTCCCATGATGAAGCCCGCGCCAAAGGCCGCGCCGATCAGCCCGAAGCGCTGCGCCTTCTGCTCAGGCGTCGAGATATCGGCGATATAGGCCGTCGCCGTGCCATAGGTGGCCGAGGTCACGCCATTGATCAGCCGGGCCAGAAACACCAGCCAGATGGTCCCGGCCAGCGCCAGCACCAGATAGTCCGCCGACAGCACGGCCAGTGACAGCAGGAGCACCGGCTTGCGGCCGAAACGGTCGCTCAGATTGCCGATCATCGGGCCGCACAGCACCTGCATCACGGCGAACCCGCCGGTAAGCACCCCGCCCCAGAGCGCAGCATGGGCCAGATCCTCGCCGGTTACCTCACGCAGCAGATCCGGCATCACCGGCATGATCAGGCCAAAGCCGATGGCATCCAGCGCCAGCGTGATCAGAATGAACAGAACCGGCAGGGTCTGGCGCGCGGCGCGCTCAGGCTGGGCGGACATGCCCGGTCTCGTGCAGGAACTGGGTGAGAGTTTCGGCATAGGCCTGCGGCTGGTCCACACAGGGCAGATGTCCCGCGCCCCGGATCAGCGCAAAACGCGAGCCGGGCACCAGATCGGCGGTTTCGCGCACCAGATCGGGCGGGGTCGAGCCATCCTCAGAACCCGAAATCGCCAGAAGCGGCAGGCGCAGGCCCGAGGTCGGCGTGTAAAAATCCGTCCCCGCAATCGCCGCCGCACAGCCACAATAGCCTTCGACCGGTGTGCTGACGAGCCGCTCGCGGCAGGCCAGCGCCTGCGGCGTCTGGCGGAAACTGCGGGCGAACCAGCGCTCCAGCGTGGCGTCGGCGATGCTGTCCAGACCCTCGGCCTTGATCGCTTCGATCCGTTGCTGCCACATCCCGGCCGTGCCGATCTTGGCGGCGGTGTTCGACAGCACCACCGCACGCACCAGATCCAGCCGCTTGACCGCCAGCCCCTGCGCGATCAGCCCGCCAATGGACAGCCCGACCACCAGCGCATCGCGCATGCCGACATGGTCCATCATCCGCTCGGCATCGCGCACCAGCGCGCCCATGGAATAGGGCGCGGGCGGCACGCTCGACTCGCCATGGCCGCGCAGCGAATAGCGCAGGATCAGCAGGCCCGGCGGCAACAGGGGCACCAGCGCATCCCACAGCCGCAGGTCGGTTCCCAGCGCGTGGATCAGCACCACAGGCGCGCCTTTGGGGTCGCCATCCAGTCGGTAGTTCAGGCGCACATCGCCCAGATCGGCCATCACCATACGGCACCCTCCCTGTTCCCCGCCACCATCCCCAGTTTCGCCACGCTCGGCAAGCGGCCTTGAACTTGCGGGCGTTAGTTGCGATCTGAGAGCCCGGAGGTGCCTTATGAGCCAAACGAACCCCGTGATGGAATTTCTGCTGACGCGCCGGTCGCGCCCGGCAGCCGCGCTCAAGGCCCCCGCGCCTGAGGGCGCTGAGCTTGATCTGCTGCTGACCGCCGCCTCGCGCGTGCCCGATCACGGGGCGCTGGTGCCGTGGCGGTTCCTGATCCTTGAGAACGCGGCGCGCCTGCGCCTTGCCGGACTGATCCGCGAACGCGGGCCGGAACTGGGCATTGACCCCGCCAAGATCGAGAAATCCGCCAAAAGCTGGGAAAACGCGCCGCTGATCGTGGGCGTCGTGTCCGCGCCGGTGCCGTCGGAGAAAGCGCCAGAGCTGGAGCAAGTGCTGACCGCCGGGGCAGTGTGCACCTCGCTGGTCAATGCCGCGCTGTCGTCGGGCTGGGGGGCGGCGTGGATCACCGGCTGGGCGGCGTTCGACCGGGTGTTCATGGAACAAGGCCTTGGCCTGCAAGCGCAGGAAAAGATTGCCGGGTTTGTGCATCTGGGCAGCTGCGAGACCCCGCCCTCCGAGCGGGCGCGCCCGGATCTGTCGGCCCTCATCACCCGGGTTGTGCAATGATCTTTACCGCTTTTTACCGGGCGCTGACGCAAATGGCCGACCCGCGGTTTCGGCGGGTGATCTGGTTCGGGCTGGCTCTGGCGGTGGCGTTGCTGTTTGCGATGTACGCCGCGGTGCTGATGGTGGTGCAGGTCTTCACCCCCGACGCGATTACCCTGCCCTGGGTCGGCGAGGTCACCGGGCTTTCAACCCTGCTCTCGTTCGGGTCGATTGCGGTGATGCTGGTGCTGTCGGTGTTCCTGATGGTGCCCGTCGCCTCGGCGTTTACCGGGCTTTTTCTGGACGACGCCGCCGACGCGGTCGAGGACCGCTATTACCCCAACCTGCCCGACACGCCGCGCACCCCCTTCTGGCCCGCCCTTCTGGACAGCCTGCGGTATTTCTGGCTGCTGGTCGTGCTGAACCTGCTGGGGCTGGTCGTGGTGATCTTCAGCGCCGGACTGGGGATGGTCGTGCTCTGGGCGATCAACGGCTATCTGTTGTCGCGCGAATATTTCGTGATGGTCGCCCTGCGCCGCATGCCGCCTGAAGACGCGCATGCCATGCGGCGGGCAAATGTCATCCGTCTGTGGATCGCGGGGGTGCTGATGGCGATCCCGCTCAGCATCCCGCTGGTCAATCTGCTGGTGCCGGTGGTCGGCGCGGCGGTGTTTACGCATCTCTTTCACCGCATCGCGCTGCGGTGAAAGCGACGCCTCAGGGGGCGCCGTAAACCATCCGGTGAGTCAGGTCATCCAGCGCCTGCACCGTGACGAAACCCGAGATGATCACATAGGCCAGAACCGCCCAGATGCAGACGGCGGCGATGGTCGTGGTGATCATCTTGCGCTTGAGGTTCAGGTTTGCCGGGGCGGATTCAGGCGTGCCGGCGACCACCTGCCCAACGTCGCCCTGCGTTTTCAGGCGCAGCGGCAGCACGACCAGCAAGGTCAGGAACCACACAAAGGCAAAGAGCACGAAGCCGGAAACGGGGTTCATCATCAGACTTGCTCCAGTTCGACCAGACAGCCGTTGAAATCCTTGGGGTGCAAGAAGAGCACCGGCTTGCCATGCGCCCCGATGCGCGGCGCGCCCGAGCCCAGAACCCGCGCGCCCTTGGCCAGCAACTGATCGCGGGCGGCAAGGATATCGTCGACCTCGTAGCAGATATGGTGAATGCCGCCGGCCGGGTTCTTGTCCAGAAAGCCCTGAATCGGGCTGACGTCGCCCAGCGGATACAAAAGTTCGATCTTGGTGTTGGGCAGCGTGATGAAGACCACCGTCACGCCGTGATCGGGTTCATCCTGCGGCGCGCCGACGCCTGCGCCCAGCGTGTCGCGGTATTGGGCGGCAGCGGCCTGCAGGTCGGGCACTGCGATGGCGACGTGATTCAGGCGTCCGATCATGACGATCCTCCTTGGAGTGTTGGGGGCATTCCATAGACCAGAGCGCGCAGAAAGCAAGCGACGCAAGGCCGCAGGGGATTAACCGCGCCTTAGTCTTCCTGCGCCATAGTCGGGAGGTGAATGAGGGAGACGCCGATGCCCAACCCTGTCGAGCCTGACTTTGCCACCCGACCGTCTGACCCGGTTGTCCACGGATCTCGCCTTGCCGCCGCGCACGCTGTTGCTGGTCGAAGACAGCCGTTTCGCCGCCGAAGCCGTCCGCCTGATCTGCCGACGCGCCGGGATCCGGCTCAGGCGGGCCGAATCGCTGGCCGCCGCGCGGTTGCATTTGCGCGTGTACCGGCCCGACATCGTGCTGGTCGATCTGGGACTGCCGGACGGGTCGGGACTGGATCTGATCGCCGGACTGGGGGCCGCCGGGCCGCGCCCGCGGCGCCTGATCGCGGTCAGTGGCGATGCGACACTGGAAGGCGCGGCGCGGGCGGCGGGGGCGGATGCGTTCCTGCTCAAGCCGGTCACGCTGACACAGCATCTGGCGCTGATGACCGGCGACGCCGCCTTGTGCCCGGCACCGGTTGAGGATTGGGAGCCACGCAACCGCAACGCCGGGGCCGACCCCCTGGCGCTGCGCGATGATCTGCGTCTGGTCCATGATCTGCTGAACGGGACGGGCGCGCCGGAACGGTTGCACTATGCCGGGCAATTTCTGGCCTCGGTGGGTCACGCCCTGCACGACAGGTCGCTCGCCACTGCCGCCGAAGCCGCCACCCGCGCCGGGGATCACCGCTCGCTGATGGCGCTCGCGCAGGCAAAAACGGCGCAGGTGCCAATGATCTGAGCGGGCACAGGGGCGGGCTCAGGCGGGGTATCACCCTTGGCCGAGACGGCTGACGCCGCCTAGCCCGCGCGCGACCCGGCGCGCCGCTGGCGCGGCGCGCAAGAAAGGGGGCTTTCCGCCCCCTCTTCGGCTAAAGCCGAATTCACCCCCCGAGGATATTTGAAGAGCAAAGAAAGCGCGGTTAACCAAACGTTAACGCCCCTCTTTGCTCTCTAAATATCCCGGGGGCGGGCCGGAACGGCCCGGCGGGGGCAGCGCCCCCGAGCGGCGCGAGCCCCCTCGATGGGGGCGAGCGCCGCCCCTGCCCTACATCCGCATCCGCGATCCGCTCGGGTCAAACGGTGGCTCCAGCGCGATTACAGCCGGGCGGCGTTCGCCCATGATCTCGACCTCGAACATGCCCGCGCTGCCATCGTCAGCCAGTGCCGCCGGGACATAGCCCTGCGCCATGGATTTCTCGACGTAATGCGCATAGCCGCCCGAGGTGACCCAGCCGACCACCCGCCAGTCGCCATCGCGCGACGGGTCGGGGTTGGGCATCGCCGTGCCTGACGCATCAAAGCGCGGCGCGCCGTAGCCATGGGGCGCGCTGATCGTGCCGTAATCCGTATCCCCGACACGCGCCCAGATCGGCTCGTCGCCCAGCACATCCGCCGTGCCCGCGTCGATGACCAGCGAGATGCGGCGCAGCTTGGGGCCTTCGTCGCGCTCTTTCACCGCCGCCGCGCGCCCGATGAAATCGGGTTTCTGCAGCTTCACGAAACGGTCCATTGCCCCCTCGAACGGCCCGTAGATCGGGCGCAGCTCAGCGAACCAGGTGGGGAAGTTCTTTTCCAGCCGCATCGACAACAGCGCGCGCATGCCGAAATCGACGATGCCGAATTCGGCCCCTGCCGCCTTGATCGCCAGATACACGCGCCGCTGGGCCGCCGGTTTCATCCAGATCTCGTAGCCCAGATCGCCGGAATAGGTGATCCGGTTGACCATGCAGGGCGCGCCCGCGACGTCCAGCTCGCGGAAGTCCATGAAGCGGAAGCCCTCGGCCGAGACATCCTCATCGACCAGCTGCGTGAGCACGTCGCGGGCTTTCGGCCCGCAGACCGACAGGCCGACCAGATCCATGTGGAAGCGTTTCACCGCGACCGAGCCGTCAGCGGGCAGATGCTGTTCAAACCAGCGCATGTGATACTTGGACGCCCCCAACGAGCCCCAGATCACGAAACGCCCCTCGGCGGCCTTGGCGATGGTGAAATCGCCGATCAGCTTGCCGTTGTCATTGAGCATCGGTGTCAGCACCAGACGCCCCACCTTGGGCATGGTGTTGGTCATCAGGTGATCGAGCCAGGCCTCGGCCCCCGCCCCTGTCACCTCATACTTGGCGAAATTGGCGATCTCGGTCACGCCGACGCTCTCGCGCGTGGCTTTCACCTCGCGCGCGATATGGGCGAAGTCGTTCGAGCGGTGGAAGCTGGGCACATCTTGCGCCTCGGCCGCCGACGGGGCGAACCACAGCGGCGTTTCCAGCCCCCAGCTGTCGCCCATCACCGCGTTCTGCGCGACCATCAGGTCATAAAGCGGCGTGGTTTCGGCCGGGCGGGCGGCGGGCAGTTCCTCGTTCGGGAAGCGGATCGAGAAGCGGCGCGAATAGTTTTCGCGCACCTTGGCATTGGTGTAGCGCAGCGTCGCCCATTCGCCGTAGCGCGACACGTCCATGCCGAACACATCGTGACCGGGATCACCCTGCGTCATCCAGTTGGCCAGCACGAGGCCGACACCGCCGCCCTGTGAAAAGCCCGCCATCACCGCGCAGGCGGACCAGTAGTTCGTCAGCCCCTGCACCGGTCCGACCAGCGGGTTGCCATCCGGGGCGAAGGTGAACGGCCCGTTGATGATCTGCTTGATGCCCGCCTGCTCGACCGCCGGGAAGTGACGGAAACCAACCTCGAGCGAGGGCGCGATGCGGTCCAGATCGGGGGCAAGCAATTCGTGCCCGAAATCCCAGGGCGTGTTGACCGGCGACCACGGTTTGCAGGCTTTCTCATAGGTGCCCAGCAGGATGCCTTGGCGTTCCTGGCGGGTATAAATCTCGCCCTTGAAGTCGATGACGCCGACCAGTTCACGACCCGTCGACTGGTTGAACTCGATCACCTCGGGCATGGCGTCGGTGAGCAGATACATATGCTCCATCGCCAGCACCGGCAGTTCCAGTCCGACCATGCGCCCGACTTCGCGCGCCCAGAGACCGCCGGCGTTCACCACATGCTCGCACCGGATGGTGCCGTTGACGGTGTGCAGGGTCCACATGCCATCGGGGTCTTGGGTGATGTCCTTGACCGGGTTGCGCAATTCGATCTCGGCGCCCAGCACTTTGGCTGCCTTGGCATAGGCGTGGGTGGTGCCGGACGGATCAAGGTGGCCCTCGACCGGGTCCCACAACGCGCCGACGAACTGCGTCTCGTCCATCAGCGGGAACATCGCCTTGGCCTCGGACGGGGTGATCAGCTCGGTCTCCATCCCCAGCGCGCGGCCGCGCGCATGGGTCATGCGCAGGAAGTTCATGCGCTCGGGGCTGTCGGCCATCATCACCCCGCCGGTCAGGTGCAGCCCGCAGGACTGGCCGCTGATGCGCTCGAGCTCCTCGTACAGCGACACCGTATAGGCCTGCAGCCGCGCCACATTGGGGTCGCCGTTCAGCGTATGAAATCCGCCCGCCGCGTGCCAGCTGGACCCCGAGGTCAGTTCCGAGCGCTCGATCAGCAGCACGTCCTTCCAGCCGGCCTTGGCCAGATGGAACAGCACCGAGCAGCCGACGACGCCGCCCCCGATCACTACGGCCCGATAGGTTCGCGTCATGCGTCTCTCCCTGCGGCTACCGGGTGGCAGCCCATGCTGAATAGGTGTTGTCTCAGAATGTCCGCCGTCTGCGGATCGGTCGCGCGGCTGGTGACATAGGGCAGGCCCGGGCGCTCGGCCGTCCAGCCGACGACGCGCAGACCGATCGCGTTCACCTCGACCCGCCGCGCCAGATCCCATGAGCGGCAATCGACAGCGGCAACATCGGCGCGGCCCTGTGCCACGGCGATGACCGAGCCGCGATGGCCGCCGGTGTCGAGGACATCCTCGGCCAGCACCAGCGGGTCCGCGCCCAGATCGGCCTCGAGCGCCAGATAGCCCGACAGCGACTCGCGCCCGTTGAGGCCAAAGCGTTGCCCGTCGAGCAGGCCATCGGGCAGCTCGGCATCGGGATGGTCGGGCACGGGCACATCGGCGGTCAGGCCAAGGTCCAGCGCCGTCTCGGCCCGCGCGATCACGGCTGAACGGTAGAACGGCCCGCGTCCCCCCAGAAATGCGGAATAATCCGGCTGCGCCAGTGGCAGCAGATGCGCGATCAGCCCCAGACCCAGCGGCCCCCAGCAGGTCTGGCTGAACACCAGCGCCGGGTCGCGCCAATAGGCGTCGATCGCGCCCCAGTCGGGTGCAGTGATCTCGTCGGGCAACGCAAGGCCGCGCGCACGCGCGCCGTCGCGGATCTGTGCCCAAAGGCCAAGGGTCTCATCGCGAACCTCGGGCCAGTCGTACATTGGCAGGCTGGCGAGCAGGGTCGTCCCGGTCATACCTGCCCCGGCTCGCGGCGCAGCGTGGGATGGGCGACGGGCTCTTTCGCCGTCAGACCCCAGCGACGCCAGAGCGCCAGATAATTGGGAAACACATAGCCTCCGTTGAGCTGCTGCCATTCCTCGCGCCGCTCGGCGTAGAGCCGGGGCAAGGCGTACCACGGGGCCGAGGGCAGTTTATGGTGCACGATATGCAGGTTGTTGTGCAAGTAGAGCCAGGCGAGCGGCGAGCGCTCGACAATGATCGTGCGACCCTCGGGGGTTTCGTGCCAGCGGTGCTCGGCAAAGCTGCGCAGGGCGATCAGCCCCAGACCGGGCCAGCAGACGGCGACGACATAGAGCCAAAGGGGTACGCCCATCGCCCAGACCAGCGCGAGGATCAGCGCGGCGGCAGGCAGATGGATCGCCCAGGCCAGCCGTACGCCATGGGCATCGGCGCGGATCTGGCGCAGCTCATCGGCGTAGAAGCCAACAGCGACAAGCCACGGCCCCAGCGTGACACGGCCCAACAGGGTGTTGTTCAGCCGCAGCAGGTATTGCAGCCAGCCGGGCAAGGCATCGAATTGCCAATGTGCGCGGTAATAGGTCTCGGGGTCGTCGAAAGGATCGGTCAGCCGCGTGTCGTGGTGGTGCGCCAGATGCGAGGCCTTGTAGCGCCGGTACGGATAGGCCAGCGAGAGCGGCAGCGTGACCAGCGCCTCGTTGACCAGGCGTTTGCGGGTGGGATGGCCGTGCAGGCATTCGTGCACCAGCGACGAATGCAGCGCCGCGCCAAGCGCCATCAGGGCCAGCGCGAGGATGGGCACCAAGGGCCAAAGCCAGAACCCGGCAAGCAGCCAGCCGCCATAACACAGGGCGATTAACCCTAAAGTGGGCCATTCCAGACGCATCACGACTCTCATTGTGGACATGGACAGGAGTGTCCACCTTCACCGCCCATCGAACAAGGCGCGTTTGCGCGTCACCGCCGACCCCGATTGACGTTTGCAGTCACGTTTGTTTACTAAAGACAACAGATCAGGACTGTATCATGGGTAAACGAGAGACCGCCGCGCTGTTCCGCACCCGCCTGTCCCAGCTGCAGACGCAGTCGGGGATGACACAATCGGGTTTCGCCGAAGAGATCGGCATTGACCGCTCGGCGCTGTCACAACTGACCTCGGGCCAGAACCCGCGCCTGCCCCGCGCCGAAACGCTGCTGGCGCTGGCCGCGCGGTTTCAGGTCTCGGCGGATTGGCTGCTGGGGCTGACCGATGATCGCGGGATCGCGACGCAGGTGCTCAACACGGTGGAAACCGAACAGGCGCTGGACGAGGAAAACCGCACCGCCATGGAGCGGTGGCATACGGATGCCACCGGTCAGAAGGTGCGCTATGTTCCCGCCTGGCTGCCCGATCTGATGCGCACCCCGGCCGTGATCGCCTTTCAGGCGGCCAGCTCCGAGCAGGAGCGCCGCCGCCTGCAACGCCAGACCGACCGGCGGCTGATGGTGTCGCGGATGCCGGAAAGCGACATCGAAATGTGCATGCCCCTGCAATCCCTGGAGGTTTTCGCACAGGGGCGCGGCAACTGGACCGGCATCAGCGCCGAAACCCGGGCCGAGCAATTGTCCCACATCGCCAACACGCTGGACGAACTCTACCCCGCGTTCCGCATGTATCTTTTCGACGGCCGCAAACGCTTTGCCCCGCCGATGACGATCTTTGGCTACCAGCGCGCGGCGGTCTATGCGGGCGAGACATACCTGCTGGTGCGCTCGAAACCGCTGGTGCGCGATCTGGCGCAGGGGTTTGACGCGCATATCCGCCACGCCGAAGTGCATGCGCATGAAGCCGCCAGCTGGGTCCGGGCATTGCGCGTGACATGAACGGCGCAAGGGGGGCCTTCTGCCCCCCTCTTCGGCTGACGCCGAATTCACCCCCCGAGGATATTTGAAGAGCAAAGAAAGCGCGGTTAACGACTTCTTAATGCGCCCTCTTTGCTCTGAAAATATCCACCAGGGGGTCCGGGGGACGCGTGCGTCCCCCGGGGCTTGCCGCCCCGCGCGGCGCCAACAGTCTTTTGCGCTGCGATTTCGCGCAACGCCGATGCTCACAAGACTGCTCTTGCCCGGCGCCGCGGCGCGGCACTAGGCTGCGCCAGAGGCAGCGGAGATGGCCATGACGGATCAGAGCGCAGGACGCAAAAGCGCAGCGGTGGACGCGAGGGCAATGCCCGGCGCAGCCACGGGTTTCAGCTGGACCAGATGCCGTGGCGCATCCCCAAAAACCCCGACCGTCCGACCGAACCGGTCGATGAGGCAGGCGTGCTGGCGGTCCACAAGGGTGCGATGCGCATCCTGTCGGAAATCGGCATCGAATTCCTGAACGACGAGGCGCTGGCGCTGTTCCGCGAGGCGGGCTGCAAGGTAACCGGCCAGAACGTCCGCATGGATGAAGATTTCGTCATGGAAATGGTGCGCCGCGCGCCTGCCAGCTTCACCATCACCCCGCGCAATCCCGAGCGTCAGGTCATCCTCGGCGACGGGCACATGATTTTTGTCAATGTCTCCAGCCCGCCCAATTCGTGGGATCTGGTGCGGGGCAAGCGCTCGGGCGATTTCGAGACGTTTCGCGATTTCATGAAACTGACGCAGGCCTTCAACTGCATCCATGTCGCCGGGGGTTATCCGGTCGAGCCGATCGACATCCACCCCGCCGTGCGGCACCTCGATTGCCTTTATGAAAAGCTCACGCTGACCGACAAGGTCTGCCACGCCTACAGCCTTGGCCGTGAACGGGTTGAAGACGTGATGGAGATGGTGCGCATCGCTGGCGGCCTGACCCACGAGCAATTCGACGCGAGCCCCAGGATGTATTCCAACATCAACTCGGTCAGCCCGCTGAAGCACGATTTCCCCATGATCGACGGCGCGCTGCGTCTGGCGCGGCGGCGTCAGCCGGTGGTGGTGACGCCCTTCACGCTGGCCGGGGCCATGGCACCGGTGACGATGTCAGGCGCGGTGACCCTGTCGATTGCCGAAGGTCTGGCCGCCGTGGCGCTGCTCCAATACGTTTCGCCCGGCTGTCCGGTTGCCATTGGCACCTTCACCTCGAATGTCGACATGCGCAGCGGGGCGCCCGCGTTCGGCACGCCCGAATACATGCGTGCGACGCAGATCACCGGGCAGCTGGCGCGGTTCTACGGCCTGCCGCTGCGCTCGTCCGGGGTCTGCACTGCGAACGTGCCCGATGGGCAGGCGATGTGGGAGACGTCGAACAGCCTGTGGGCGGCGGTGCAGTCGGGCAGCAACATGGTCTATCACGCCGCCGGTTGGCTGGAGGGCGGGCTGATCGCCTCGCCTGAGAAATTCGTGATGGATTGCGAAGTGTTGCAGATGATCCAACGCTATTTCGAGCCCGCGACCTTTGCCACCGACCCGGAGGCCATCGCTTTCGACGCGGTGAAAGAGGTCGGGCCCGGCGGCCATTACTTCGGCTGCGCCCATACGCAGGCGCGCTACACCGATGCCTTCTACAGCCCCATCGCCAGCGACTGGCGTAACTTCGAGGCCTGGGAGCAGGACGGTGCGGTCGAGGCCCCCGAGCGCGCCCACAAGATCGCGCGCGGCGTCATCGACAGTTTCGAGGCCCCGCCGATGGACGCGGCGATCCGCGAGGAGCTGGCCGCCTTTGTCGCCCGCCGCAAGGAAGAGGGTGGCGCGCCGACGGATTTCTGAAGCTGCGCCGGTCAGCCTGCGCCTTCAGGCACCGTTCTGACGACCAAAGGCATTGAGCAGTTCCTCATCGCATTTGATGTCTTCGTCGCTCACCTGAGGCGCGGCACCGCTTGGTGGTGCCCGCCGCGGGGCCGGTCGTGGTGCGTCGGCAGGCGGTTGTGCCGCCGCAGGATCGGCGGCGGGCAGCGGCAGGGCGAGCGCGGGTTTCTCGCCCGGCACATGCTCGGCCAGAAAATGGCGCATGACATAGTCGACGCCTTCGGCGGTGACTTCGCGCATGCCGGGCTTATAGAAACTGCCCCGGGCGGCGGGGCCGGTAACCATGTCATACGAGGGAAAGTAGTCGATGCTTTCATGCGCATCGAACAATTCCCCGGCCACGGCACGCAGGACGGATTTTGTGTAGACCGTCGCCACCGACACCTGCCGCGGCGTTGCCGTCGCCATCATCGACACCGGCGACACCGTCAGCAGGATTTCCAGCTTGGGATTGATCGCGCGCACCTTGGCCAGAAACTCTTCCATATCGGCGCGAACCTCGGCCGAGCCGAGATTTTGCAGCCGGTGCAGGCTGTCGTCATAGGTGCCGCCCGCGGTGCCCGGGCACAAAGGGTAGCAGGCACCGTCGCGCTTTGACAGCCACGCTTCGGTCAGGCCCATGGTGAACACCAGCACATCGGCGGTGGTGAAAACCTCGGACACGGCCTCGAGATGCTCTTTGCGCAGCGCGCGCATCTCGTCGACCGAGCCGAAGGGCTCGGGTTCGATGGTCGGGCGGAAGGGATCGACGATGCCGCCGTCCTTTTCCCACCAATCCTCGACCGGTGAAAACCGCCCCTCGGCCCGGTCGATCAGCTGGACCAGCTGGCGCGAGGTATAGATGTTGCCATAGCGCGCCGAATACATCGAATAGCCCCAGTCGAGGTGCTCTTCGGCGGGCAAGCCCGCCGGTGGCGGCTCTTTGTCGACATAGGCGAAACCGGCATCGCGCAACTGGCGACCGATGTGTTGGGCAAAGCAGCTGCCCGCCGTCGCGATGACCTTGCCATCGAGCGCGAAACGCTTGGTGTACCAGCCGCCGATCTCATCCGGTGCGCGGTCGCCAATGGCGCGCCGCCAGAAGGCGCTGTCGGGCTGGCTGTTATAGGGATGATCCATGCTGGTCTCCTCAGCCCGCGACCGGGGTTCTTGGGCCCTGCCCCAGAAGGCTTTGCGCCATCGGGACACATTGGTGCAGCATGCGACTGCCAAACGCGGCATTGGCGTGATGGGTATCGGCTGGGTTTTCGTGACCGTAGGCGTCGATCAGAAACCCCTCTGCGTCGGTGGCATCCTGTGGCATCCAGACAACCGGGATGCCTGCGTCGGTCAGCATCGCCAGCTGAACGTCGCGGATCTCTGCCAGCAAGGCAAAAGCGGTTGGCGCACCCAGAAGCGCAGCCATCCGGTAAGAGCGGCGCAGGGTTGGTGGCTCGATGGCAAAGACCGGCAGGCCACGCTCTTTCAGGAAGGTGCCCAGACCCAGCGTATAGCGCAGGTCGGCGCGGATCATATGACGCCAGAGCTTGGGCGACAGGCGTCGGCCCGGCCCGTCATAGCCATAGGGCAGCACGTCGTGTTCCAGCAGCCCACGGATCAGCCGCCCCCACCACAGCGGCATTTGCAAGCCGACGACATCGGTCTGCCCCATCACCGGCGGGATCTTGGCCAGACGTTGGCGGAATCTGCGGTCGAGCACGCGGGCACGCCCGTCCACGATCTCCCAGAACGGCGCGTTCATCGCCGCGCCCATTCCCAGCGGTGCGATGCGCCACGAGACACCCTTGGGCAGCCCGCCCTCCTGCACGAGCTGAACGCGACCACGTTCAAGCGCGCCGGTATGGGAGTCGCCAACGATCAGGATATTCATGCGCACCGCCTTTGTGACGCCCGACTATCCCAAGACGGGCACGCGGGGTCAAGGCAATGGCGTGCCCCATGCTGCGCCTGCGAAATCGGCGATCAGCGGTCCAAGCCGGTCGCCGTCCGCGCCCAGAAACAGCGCGGGCGAGACGTGATTGTGCCCCGCCAGCCAGTGCAACCGGGGCCAGCGCCCGTGGCGGGCCATCATCGCCGTCACCAGAAAGGCGGCCTGTTGCTGGAACTGCGGCGGATCAAGGTCAGAGACGGTGAACATCAGCGGCAGCTGAACGTCCACCAGCGCGCTCAGCGTCGATTGCGGGGCGGGGTTGTCGCCCTGATAGGCGCTTTCATAGCCCATTCGATCTTCATGGGTGAAATCATACCGTCCCGACATCAGCACCGCGCCTTTAAGCTGCGGTGAGACCGCGCCCGCGCGCCCGGCCAGATAATCCGCGACATGCACCGCCCCCGCCGATTGCCCGACCAGCAGGATCTGCGGCGCGTTCAGCGCGCCCCCTGCCCCCGCCGCCAGCCAGTCGACGGCCCGTGCGACATCCTCGGCCCCTGAGGGCCAGCGCGCCTCGGGCACCAGCCGGTAGGTCATCGCCGCCCCGGCCCAGCCCTGCGCCAGCGCGAAGGCCCCGGTGTTGGCGTAAAACGGCGATCCGGGCTTGCCCTTGTCACCGGCAACAAACCCGCCGCCATGGACATAGACCATCACCCGGTCCGGTGTGCCCTTGGGCGGCAGGAACAGGTTGAGCCCCTGACGCGGGTTGTCGCCATAGGACAGATCCCACAGCGCGCGCGCGTCGCCGGGCAGGCGCAGGCGGTGCTCGGTCAGGGCAGCATAGGTGCCGTCGATCATCGCGGGGTTCAGGACAGGCCCGAGCGGGCGCAGGGCGTCGAGAGGGGACATCAGCGAAACTCCGGCATGACGTGTTGGGCGAAAAGCTCGACCGAGCGGATGGTTTCATCGGCGCTCAGATCGCCGAAGGCAAACCACGAGAGCAGATAATTCACCCCGCAGCGCGCCGCCTGATCGCGGGTGAAGGCCAGCACCGTCTCGGGCGATCCGGCGCAGGCGTTGCCGATGGCTTCCAGATCGGCCCAGCGGTCGGGGTACAGGTCCAGCAGCGGCGTGCCAAACCCGCGATCCACCCACAGCTTGCGGAAACTGGCGAGCCAGCGGGCATAGGCGCGCTCGGCCAGCGCGCGGGCCTCGGCGTCGGTGTCGGCCACGACGATATGGCGGCTGACACCGATCAGCGGCAGGTCGGCCAGCGCCTTGCCCTGCGCCACCCATGCCTCGCGGTAGATATCAGTCAGCGCGCGGACCTCGTCGCCCAAGGCGAGCGTGACGGTATTCGCCCCGGCCTGTGCGGCCCAGACAAAGCTCTCGGGCGTGCGGCTGGCGTACCAGAGTTCCGGCGTCGGCTGCTGAACCGGACGCACGACCATGGGGACGTTGTCGAACTGATAGAACGCGCCGTGATGATCAAGCGTGTCGTTCTGCAGCGCCTTCATCAAAACCTCGGTCGCCTCGAAATAGCGCGGCTGCATCTCGGGGCCGGGAATGCCAAAGAACCCCGCTTCGATCGGCGAGGCCCCGCGCCCGATGCCCAGCATCAGCCGCCCCTGCGACAGCGCGTCGAGCAGGCAAACCTCCTCGGCCAGCCGCAGCGGGTGGTAGAGCGGCAGGATGTAGATCAGCGGTCCCAGCCGGATGCGCTGCGTGTGCTGCGCCACCGCCGCCAGCCAGACCGAGGGCGCGCCCGCCACGCCCAGCGGCGTGGCGTGATGCTCGGCGACGTGGTAGCCGCGAAAGCCCAGACGGTCATAGGCCGCGACCACCCGCAGCCGGTCAGCCAGATGCTGCGCCAAGGGCTGCCCCGTGGCATCCATATGATCGAAAACGCCAAATTCCACAGGTTCCTCCCCAGGCCACCGTGCGGCCTGAGGGTGGCGGAATTCTCGGGAAGGCGCAACAGATATCAGGGAGCCGTACTTGTTCGCCCTCAGGCGGCCAGCTGATCCCAAACCTCAAGCGCACGCCCGGCGTTCATCACCACCGGCCCGCCACCCATCTGCAGACACATGCCCAGCACCTCGCAGAATTCCTCACGCGTGGCACCCAGCTTCATCAACACCTCGACATGGAAATTCACGCAATCATCGCAGCCCTGCGTCACGGCGATGCCAACGGCGATATATTCCTTTTCCTTGGTCGACAGCGCGCCCGGCTCCTTGACCGCTGCGCTCAGCTGGCCGAAGCCTTTCATCGGTGCGTTGACCGCCTTGATCAGCGCGCGCGAGCGGTCCTTGATGGCGGCGAGTTCGGCTTTGGCATCCATGATATTCTCCTTGGTGAATATTTGGATCGTGATGCCATGCCTGCCGCCCATGCACCTTGATGCAGGTCAAGCGCCCTGACGTCGCCGGATCTACGGGCGCCGCGTCACCAGCAGCAGATTGCCCGCTGGCATCTGGACCAGCCGGTCGCTCACCAGCCCCGCTGCGTGCAAGCGCCCCTCGACCCAGCCGATGTCCTTGTACCCGATGGCGGGATCCTGCCCCTTGAGCCGCGCGTCAAAGGCGATGTCCCCCTCGGTGACCAGCGCACCGTCGCGGCGAAACGGGCCATACAGGCAAAACACCCCGCCCGGTGCCAGCGCCTGCGCGGCCTCGGCCAGCAGCAGCTCGGCCTCGGGCGTCGAGATCAGGTGCAGCAGGTTGGCCAACAGAACGGCGTCCTGCCCCGCCTGCGCCCTGCCCCAGCCCGCCGCACAGGCGTTCAGCACGACGGGCGGCAGGATGTTCGCCGCCCCCTCGGCCCAGTCGGCAATCGAGGAGAGGTTGTCACCGTTGCCATCTGTCGGCTGCCAGATCAGCGCAGGCCACAGCCGCGCAAAGGCCGCGACGTGCTGGCCCGAGCCACTGGCCAGTTCCAACACCCGCCCCGCCTGCGGCAAGACATCCGCCAGCGCCTCGGCGATCGGCTCGATATTGCGCGCCGCCGAGGGCGAGAAACGGCGACCGTTCTGCTCATGGCTCCACGAGGATGGCAGCGCAGCGGGGCGCAGGTCGGGTTTTGGGGTCATCGGCAGATCCTCACAGGGGACAGAGCGGCACGTCTAGCGCACCAGACGCGGCACATCACTGCCGCAGACCACCTCTAGCAGCTCCAGATCCGCCCGCGCCAGTTGCAGCCCGATGAGATCGGCCAGCAAGGCGTTGGTCAATGTCCCGTCTGCCCCTAACCCGTTGGCGATATTGACCGAGGTGACCAGAACCGACGACGCAATTGAGCTCAATAGCGCCCCGACAGCGTCCACCACATTGCCCAAACACCCCAGAAGCGACGTGCATTGCTGCACCGAGCGCGCATTCTGGATGGTCTCGGCGGTCTGGTCGAGCATGCTGGACAAGCGGTTGGTCAGCAAATCCACCGCCGCCTCTTCCGCCGCGATGCCCGTCGGCCCAAACCGCACCACAGGATCGTCAAGATACTGCTGCCGGGTGAAGGACACCCGCCGCGTTTCGCGGGTGCTCTCGGTCTCGGCATGCATTCCCAGCGCCTGACTGCCCACCGGCAACCCGGTTACCTGCGTCATCAGGTCCAGATCGATCAGGCTGGCATCGACCGGATCGAAAACGGCAATCTCGGCACCACCGTCCATCGCGCAGGTGTCACCCTCATCGCTGAGCGTGGCGCGGGCATTGGCCAGACGCAGGTTCAGGCGCAGGGTGAAGATCCCCAGAATCGACAAGCGATCCAGTTCGACACGGATCTGCGAGGTCTGGGCATAGGCCTCGGGCGATCCGGGGAGAACGTTCATCACGATGCGGCGCGGCTCGCTGACGCGCACGGCCGCCTGAACATTGGCAAAAGGGCCCAGTGTTAGCGTGGTGTCGACACTGACAACGTTCATCGCCAGCAGTTCGGCCGAGGCCAGCACCAGATCGCCGGCCTGCACCTGTGCGGCGTGAACCGGCGTATCGACACGCACGCCCCGCAGGTCGGCGGGTACGACCAGCACGTCGCCCAAACGGATCGCGCGGCCCTGCGCCGGGGGAACCGGAATGCCCGTCAGCGCGGTCAGGATCGAGGCGACGGGCAACTCGGCATCCAGAACCTCGCCATAGGTCACCGGATCGCCCGAGGGGGTCAGCAGATTGGCCGACACCGCCAGATCGCTCAGCATCGGAAACAGATCCACCCGCGTATCGACCCCACGCCCGCTGCACAGCACGTCCACCGCGACGCCGATCAACGGGCGCAGGATCGGGTCCAAAAGCCGCAAGGTGGCCAGACAGTTGGTCAGCGAGAAACTGACACGGGGCGGCTCGACAGCGGCAACGGCGCTGCGGTCGACAATCAGCGCGTCTTCCGACATGAAAAGATTGAGCAGATAGAGCCGCGCAGGCGCTCTTATCCGCACCTGCACCGCCGTGACGCCGACCGTCGAGGTTTGATCGGCGGCGGGCACAAACCGGCCGCGTTGCGGACTGCTGCCAAAAACAATATCGGCGTCGCTTAACGAATATGTGGGATAGACCGCATTCGCCGCCACCGTCTGCCGGGCGGCTGAACGCGCGTCCTCGGCACTGGTCAGATGGTGCGCTGCGGACAGCGCCGCCAAATCGGCACCGGACTGAACATAGCGCCGCTCGGCGTTGATCTGGGCAAGATCAATAGCCGCACCGGCCGCAACCAGCAAAACTGGCAGGATCAGAATAAAAAGAACGGCAACAGCGCCCGAGGTCTCGGCGCGCGCCTGCGATATCATTTGAAAGAGGCCCTGCCTTGAACCCGCGACCACACGGAATCTGAACCTGTGTCTCACCACTGAATAAACGACGATCGCTGGAACGAGTCGAACTGCAACCCGATCGCCGATCCCAGAATCTCGCCCAGCGTGCCGCGCGTATCGTAGAGCACCGTAACGCGCAAAAGGCCCGATGCCTGATCATGGGCGCAATCGACTGCCGAAACCCGTTCGGGGTTCAGTGTCGGCAGGTTTTGCGCCAAGGCTGTCGCCCTTGTGGTGCGCAGATCGTCGCACCAGTTGCCGTTATCGGCCACCGACAAGGATGCGCGCGCCAGTTCATGAGCCAGCTGTTGAACATCGCTGGAAACCGCGAAATACAGACTAGCCGATCCGATCAATCCCAGCATACCAATGAGAAACGGCAACAACACGACAAACTCGACAGTCGACGCCCCGTTTTCGTCACGGGCCCAGGCTTTAATGCCGGTGCCTTGTGATATCTGACGTTTCATGGTCCACCTTCTGATCGACACCGTCTGTTAAAGAAGTACTCCACAAGGGGCACCGCTCAAGGGGCATTGTCTTTCAAGCATAAAATTTGAAGACAAACCGCGAGAGGCCGTTCCTTGGCATTTTAACGGTCGAGCAAACCTTAAGAATTCGTTAAGGATTTGAATTTGATGAAAATGCGTGTGTTTGCGCAGCTTGCAGCCGAGGATTTTTCTGTGACGATCCTCTCTTTCGCGAAAAGACAATGCGACCATAGTCTAGAGGTCAACCTGCGGTAAAGTTGCCCAGAGTTGGCGTCCTGAGACCGGACAAAGCCTGCCCAGCTGCGTCGCCTGACCCGCGTTCTCGTCTTTCGGGGCGGAACCGGGCGCGCGGGCGCGATCAACCGGAGAGCCCCATGCCCCCCTCTTCCTGCTCGCCGCCGCGCTCAGCGCGGGCGTCTTCTGGCTGCGATACGCGGGCGATGATGCGTCCTCGGCCGCGGGCACAGCCGTCAAAACCCTGTCGACCGCTTTGCTCGCGCTGATCGCGCTGCAGAGCGGGGCGCCCGGTTGGGTGGTGGCCGGGCTGGCCTTGGGTTCCTTGGGCGATTGCGCGCTGGCGCGGCCTGGGACAGCGGCGTTTCTGACCGGAATGCTGGCCTTTGCGCTGGGGCATCTGGCCTATGCTGCCGGGTTTGCATCACAGGTGACGGTGTTGCCAGCCGTGGTGTGGCCCTTGCTGGCGGCCATGCTGGGACTGGTGGCGGTGACCGCGCTGTGGATCGCACCGAAAGCCGGTGCTTTGGCGTGGCCTGTGCGGCTTTATGCGGTGATCATCGCCGCGATGGTCGTCACGGCGGCGGCACTGCCCGACTTCGCCGGACGCGGGGCGATCCTGACCGGCGTGGCGCTGTTCGCCGCGTCGGATTTCATTCTGGCGATCCGGCTGTTTGTCCTGACCGACCCCGCCCCCGGCTTCTCGCCGCAAAGCTGCTCTGGCCGCTCTATTGGCTGGGTCAGGCGCTGATCTTGTGGGGCGCGATGGCTGTCTAGCCGATCACCGGCTCGGCCGCCGCATCGAGCACCCGCTGCACCCGCGCCGCCGGCGTGACCGCCAGATCCAGCGCCGCAAGCGGAGACAGGCGGGCGGAAAGGTCCAGCTGCAACGCCGCCAGCGACAGCCCCGGTGCCAACCGCCATGCAGCGCGGTGCGGGCCGCCGGGCCAGTCCGGCGCAAAGGCCGCTGCCCGGTCGCCCAAGGTCACCACGATATCCATTTGCGGCGCGCCCTCGCCCTGCCATGTGCCCAAGGGTTTGGACCACAGCAGGCCCGTGTCATGGTCGCCTTGCGCCAGAAACGTCATCACCTCGGGGGCCGGTTCGTCGACAGCCTCGATCCCGGCTGAGAAGACCTCGAACGCCTCTCCAGCCTGCGTCCGCAGCAAGGCTTCGGCGATCAGGCTGGGACCGGCGTTGCCCACGCCGACAAACAGCAGGTTGCGCACGCGGGCGCCGGGCGAGCCGGTCTCGGGCCAACCACGCCCGCCGCAGACATCGCCCATCCACGCTGCGTTGAGCAGACTGACCCCCTCGACCGACGCCGCATACAGCAATGAGGTCGCGCGGCGCTCTTGCGAGATCAGCCCGGCCTCCATCAGTTGTGCCAGATAGCCCGACAGCGTGCTGGGCCGCAGCCCCAGCACGGTGCCAATCTCGCCGGCCGGGATGCGGCGCGGATAGTGGCGCATCAACAGGCGCATCACCTGCAAACGGTGCGGATGGGCAAGGGCGGCGAAGCCAAGGACAGGGTCATGTTCCATCCGTTCCGAAATACTGCGCCGCAGCATGCGCCACAAGCGACGCGTGTGTCCGGCCCGGACATGGTGGGACATGGTTGCCCGAAGGACACGACGTGCTAGCTTTGCGCGATCCAAGAGGGAGGACCCATATGACCCGCATCGCGACCCGCATCATCGGTGACGCCACCGTCACCATCCTGACCGACGGCGGCACGGAATTCGGCGCCGAGATGTTTCCGAGCACGCCGGAAGCCCATATTACCACGCTGCTTGCGACGCATGACGCGACCAAAGCTGCGACCAATTTCAACGCGGTACTGATCCGCAACGGCGGGCGCACGGTTCTGTGCGACGCCGGGCCGCGCAACCTGTTCGGCCCGACCTGCGGGTTCCTGCCGCAGGCGATGGCGGAAGCCGGTGTCGGCGCCGCCGAGATCGACACGCTGTTTGCCACCCATCTGCACCCCGACCACATCGCCGGGATGATCACGCCCGAGGGCGCGGCAGTGTTCGGGCAGGCCGAGCTGGTGGTAACCCGCGACGAGGTCGATTTCTGGTCGGACGAGGCGCTGACCGACTCGCTGCCCGAGCCCCTGCCCGGCTGGGCCGGACTGGCCCGCGCGGTTCTGGCCGCCTATGGCGACCGGCTGCGGATCATCGAGGCAAACGGCGCGATCGCGCCGGGCCTGACGGCGATGGCCCTGCCCGGTCACACGCCGGGGCACGGTGGCTGGCGGCTGTCGAGCGGGGCGGGTCATCTGATCCATGGCGGCGACATCATCCACGCGCCAGAGCTCCAGGCCGCCGATCCCGACATTGCCATTGTCTTCGACATCGACGCTGACACCGCCCGCGCAACACGCAAGCGGTTGCTTGATGAGCTGGCAACGGACGGGGCGCTGTTTACCGGCGGGCATTTTCTGCACCCGGCGTTTCATGTCGCGGTCCGCGATGGCGCGGGCTATCGGCTGGAGCGACCCTGAAAGCGGGGGGCTGCTCGCCCCCCGCACCCCCTCGCCAAGGGGGGCACGCCCCCTTTGGAAACCCCGTGGATATTTAGGGACAGATGATGTCAGGTGCGGATGGCGTCGATCATTCGTTGCACGTTGTCGGGGTCGGCGTCAGGGGTGATGCCATGGCCGAGGTTGAAGATATGCGGGCCTTTGGAGAAGGCTTTGACGATGCGTCTGGTCTCAGTGACCAGCGCGTCGCCGCCGGTGACCATATGGCTGGAGGCGAGGTTGCCCTGCACGCAGCCGTCGGGCTGGACGTGCTGCGCCGCCCAGTCGGCGCTGACCGAGTTGTCGAGCGCGACGCAATCGGCACCGGTGGCTTTTGCGAAGCCGATGTAGCGCTCGCCCGCTTCGCGCGGGAAGGCGATGATCGGCGTATCGGGGTGGCGCGCCTTGAGGGCAGCGATGATCCGCGCCGTGGGTTTGAGGGCGAAATCGTCGAAATCGGCGCCTTTCAGGCTGCCTGCCCAACTATCGAAGAGTTTGACCACCTCGGCCCCGGCCTCGATCTGGGCGGAAAGGTATTCGACGGTGGCATCGCTCAGCGTGTCGATAAGGGCGGCAAACCCGGCACGGTCACGGGCGATGAAATCATGGGCCGGGGCCTGATCCTTGGTGCCACGGCCAGCGACCATATAGGTGGCGACGGTCCAGGGTGCTCCGGCGAAGCCGATCAGCGTGGTCTCGCGCGGCAGGGCGCGGCTGAGCAGACGCACCGTCTCATAAATCGGCGAGAGGGTCTCGTGGATGTCGGCCACCGGGCGCAGGGCGGCGACCTGCGCGGCATCGGTGACGGTGTGCATGCGCGGGCCTTCACCCTCGGCGAACCACAGCTTCAACCCCAGAGCCTGCGAAATCAGCAGGATATCGGCGAAGAGAATCGCCGCATCAAAGCCATAGCGGCGGATCGGCTGCAAGGTGACCTCGGCCGCAAGTTCGGGGTTGTAGCACAGCGACAGGAAGTCGCCGGCCTGCGACCGGGTGGCGCGGTATTCGGGCAGGTAGCGCCCCGCCTGCCGCATCATCCACACAGGCGGGATGGCCTGAACCTCGCCGGCCAGAGCGCGCAGGATGGTCTTTTGGGGGGCGGATTGGGTCACGGCGGCGTCCTTTTTCAGCTGCGAGACTCGATGCGGTGCGGGGCACAGGATGTCAAGAACTGCCGCCGTGACAGGCCGTCACACCCCTGCCCGATCACGCGCCGCTCACGGATGCGCGATCCTTCGCGCGCCGCGCCTGCGCTTTATGGACGCTTGTGCGCCCCTCGTTTATAGTTGCACACATCCTTAGGACGAGACCCCGCGTGAACACGACCCCGCCCGACTGGCGCCTTTCGGTGGCGCCGATGCTTGATTGGACGGACTCGTCCTGCCGCCAGTTCCACAGGCTGCTGTCGCGGCATGCGCTGCTGTATACGGAAATGGTGACCTCGGCGGCGCTGGTGCGCGGTGGGGCGCGGCATTTGCTGCGTTTTGATCCTTGCGAGCACCCGGTCGCCCTGCAGCTGGGCGGGTCCGATCCGGCCGAGCTGGCGCAGGCGGCGCGGATGGGCGCGGATGAGGGCTACCGCGAGATTAACCTTAACGTCGGCTGTCCCTCGGACCGGGTGCAATCGGGCTGCTTTGGCGCGGTGCTGATGAAGACGCCGCAGCTGGTGGGCGAGTGTCTGGCGGCGATGAAAGCCGCCTGTGATGCGGAGATCACCGTCAAATGCCGCATCGGCGTGGACGATCAGGACGCCGAACAGGCGCTGCCCGCCTTTCTGGAAGCGACGCGGGATGCCGGGATCACCCGGGTCATCGTGCATGCGCGCAAGGCCTGGCTCAAGGGTCTGTCGCCGAAAGAGAATCGCGAAGTGCCGCCGCTGGATTATGATCTGGTCGCGCGGATGCTGACCGCCTTCCCCGAGCTGACCATCAGCCTGAACGGCGGCGTCGGGACGCTGGACGAGGCCGAAGCGCTGCTTGAACGCGGGTTCCACGGCGTGATGATCGGGCGCGCGGCCTATCACCGCCCGGCCGAGATCCTCGCCGCAGCTGACCGCCGCCTGTATGGCGCCACGCAGCCCGATGCGCTGGCCGAGGATATCGCCCGCCAGGTCGAGCCGATCATCGCCGCGCATCTGGAGCGCGGCGGGCGGCTCATCGGCATCACGCGGCACCTGTTGGGCCTTTTCGCCGGACAACCCGGCGCGCGGCACTGGCGACGGGCGTTGTCGGAGCTACCTAATGGCACGCTGAGCGATTACCGCGCGGTCGTCGCGGGTTTGAATGAAAGGCGGGCCGCATGAGGTCGCATCTTCTGGCGCTGTCTCTGGTGGCTCTGGCTGCCTGCACGCCGACGAGCGAGGTTGCGCGCCTGCAGGCCGTGCCGCCCGCGACCACGGCGCTGGCGATTTACCGTCCCGGTGCCGCACGCCCGCTGCCACCCAGCCGCCCCAATGCCGAAATGGCGCGTGATTTCATCGAGTTGGGCTTTGCGATGGAAAGCGGGCGGGCGATCCCGGCGTTCTCGCGCTTCGAGGGGCCGGTTACCATCGTCACGCGCGGCGCGGTGCCCGCGACGGCGATACCGGATCTGGACCACCTGATTTCGCGCCTGCGGGCCGAGGCTGGCATCAATGTCAGCCGCGCCGATGAGGCCGCTGAAGGCGCGAACCTGATCACCGTCGAATTTCTGCCGCGTCGCCAGATGCAGGCCGTGGTCCCCGCCGCCGCCTGCTTTGTGGTGCCCAATGTCTCGACCTGGCAGGATTTTGTTGCCAACCGGCGTAGTGCCGCGATCGACTGGACGCGGGTCGTCACCCGCACACGCGCCGCGGTGTTCATCCCTGATGACACCACTCCGCAAGAGATCCGCGATTGCCTGCATGAGGAAATCGGCCAGGCATTCGGGCCGCTCAACGACCTGTTCCGCCTGTCGGACAGCATCTTCAACGACGATAATTTCCAGACCACGCTGACCGGCTTCGACATGCTGCTGCTGCGCGTCTGGTACGCGCCTGAACTGCAGCCGGGCATGACCCGCGATCAGGTCTCCGCGCGCCTGCCGACGCTGTTCAACCGCCTGAACCCCGCCGGGCGCGGCAGCGCGGGTGCCATCGCCGGGATCACCCCGCGCGCCTGGCAGCTGGCGGTGGAGCAGGCGCTGTCGTCGGACGGCGGGCTGGGCCAGCGCCGCGCGGGCGCTGAACGCGCGCTGGAGATGGCGCGCGCGCAGGGCTGGACCGATGCACGCTATGCGCTCAGCCTGATGCTGAACGCCCGTCTTGCGCCCCGGACGCAGGGGGAAAGCGCGCTCGACTCGCTGCTGGATGCCGCCTCGATCTACCGCCGTTCGCCGGGCGGAGAAGTCCACGCCGCTCATATCGACATGCATCTGGCGGTGCAGGCGCTGGCCACCGGCCAGACGCAGCTGGCGCTGGATCTGACCGCGCAGGCGATGCCGCTGGCCGAGCGGACCGAGAACGCCGCCTTCCTCGCCTCGCTGGGATTCATCCGGGCTGAGGCGCTGGCGCAGGCCGGGCGCGAGAATGAGGCTGAGCGCCTGAGGCTCGACTCGATGCCCGCCGCGCGCTATGGCTTCGGCTCCGAGGACGCGGCGCGCGCCCGGATGGAAGAAATCGCCCGGATCGGCGGCGCGGCCCAGCGGCTCGCGCGCCTCTAGGGCAGGACGCAGGGGCAATCATGGTCATTCTCGCAGGGATTCTGCTGGGCGCAGTCTGGGGCGGCTTTTATGCCCGTCGCAAGGGCGGTTCCGGCCCGGACATGGCGCAATACGCCGGCGTCTGGGGTATCATCGGTGGACTGCTGTTCACCTTCCTCGCCGTGGGTCTCGACAGGTTTATCTGATGTTCCTGCCCTTCCTCGAACAACTCCGCCAGCACAGCGTCCCGGTGACGCTGCGCGAATACCTCGGGTTCCTTGAGGCGCTCAAGGTCGGTCTGGCGCAGTTCGACGCGGAAGGGTTCTACTATCTGGCCCGCACCACGATGGTGAAGGACGAAAAGCACATCGACCGCTTTGACCGCGCCTTTGCGGCGACGTTCAAGGGTCTGGACTCGATCACGCCCGAGTCGATGCTGCAGGCCATCGACCTGCCCGCCGACTGGCTGGAGAAACTGGCCGAAAAGCACCTGAGCGAAGAACAGCGCGCCGAGATCGAGGCGATGGGCGGCTTTGACAAGCTCATGGAGGCGTTGAAGAAACGCCTTGAGGAGCAGAAGGAACGCCATCAGGGCGGGTCCAAGTGGATCGGCACGGCGGGCACCTCACCGTTCGGGGCCTACGGCTACAACCCCGAAGGCGTGCGCATCGGCCAGAAAGAGGGCCGCCATGGCCGCGCGGTCAAGGTCTGGGACAAGCGCGAGTTCAAGAACCTCGACGACTCGGTTGAGTTGGGCACCCGCAACATCAAGGTTGCGCTCAAACGCCTGCGCCGCTGGGCGCGGGACGGCGCGCATGAAGAGCTGGATCTGGACGGCACGATCCGCGCCACCGCCGAACAGGGCTGGCTGGACGTCAAAACCCGGCCCGAGCGGCGCAATGCAGTTAAGGTGCTGCTGTTCTTTGATGTGGGCGGGTCAATGGACCCTTACGTCAAGGTGATGGAGGAGCTGTTCAGCGCCGCGCGGGTCGAGTTCAAGCATCTCGAACATTTCTACTTCCACAACTGCCTCTATGAATTCCTGTGGAAGGACAACGCCCGCCGCTGGAACGCCCGCACCCCTACCTGGGAAGTGTTGCGGACCTATGGCGCTGATTACAAATGTATTTTCGTCGGCGATGCGAACATGTCGCCCTATGAGGTCGCGCATGCGGGCGGCGCGAACGAGCATTGGAACGACGAAAGCGGCGCGACCTGGCTGAGCCGCGCGCGCGAACACTGGCCGCAGAACCTGTGGATCAACCCGACGCCCAAGCAATACTGGCACCACTCGCATTCGATCCGCATGATCGGTGAGATCTTCGAGGACCGCATGGTGCCGATGTCGCTGGAAGGGCTGACCGAGGGTATGAAAATGCTGGGCCGATAAGCCCGGCCCGGCGCGGGCTGCCGATTTCGCTGGCATCGCCCCGGGACCAGGTGCCGCAGCGCGGCAATCGGGCGTTTTGCGGTTGCATCATCACTTGGAATGATTCTAGACCGTAGCCAAGGACGCGACTCGCCAGCCGCCCTTGCGGGCCCTCGCCAATCGCGCCGCGTCCGAGACATGTCTCAAGGATATCAAGATCATGAAAACCGGCTATCGCCTTCCCGAGGTGACCTTCCACACCCGTGTCCGCGACGAGAGCGTGGGCGGCCCGAACCCGTTTCGCTGGCAAGACCTGACCACCGCCGACTATTTTGCCGGCAAGCGCGTGGTGCTGTTCTCGCTGCCCGGCGCCTTCACGCCGACCTGCTCGACCTACCAACTGCCCGGCTTTGAGAACGGCTTTGCCGATTTCGCCGCTGAAGGCATCGACGCGATCTACTGCATGTCGGTAAACGACAGCTTCGTGATGAACAAATGGGCGCTGGATCAGGGCCTCAAGAACGTTCAGGTCATCCCCGACGGTGCCGGCGAATTCACCCGCCGCATGGGCATGCTGGTGCGCAAGGACAATCTGGGCTTCGGCCTGCGCTCGTGGCGCTATGCCGCGATCATCAACGACGGCGTCATCGAAGCCTGGTTCGAAGAGCCGGGCCTGTGCGACAACCACGGCGAAGACCCCTACGGCGTCTCGTCGCCCGAGACCGTGCTGAACTGGCTCAAAGAAGCCAACGCCGAAAAAGCGGCCTGAGTTCTGAGGGCTGGCCTTGCGGGGCCAGCCCTTTTGCCATGCAGATCATGCATGGCGCCAAGGCGCGGCGATTGTTGCCTTTGCAGGGTCGTCGGCCTATGTAAAAGAGACCGAAACGCCTGGGGAGGAACCCGATGCGCGATCTCAAGCTGCCCGATCAGCGCCACCCGGAAAAGGCGCATCGTCCTGACAATGCGCAGCCGAAAAAGCCGTCGTGGATCCGCGTCAAGGCACCGGGCGGTGAGGGCTACAACCAGACCCGCCAGATCATCCGCGAGCACAAGCTGAGCACGGTCTGTGAAGAGGCGGGCTGCCCCAATGTCGGCGAATGCTGGAGCCAGGGCCACGCGACCATGATGATCATGGGCGAGGTCTGCACCCGCGCCTGCACCTTCTGCAACATCGCCACCGGCAAACCGCCCGAGGCGCTGGATGCGTTCGAGCCGGGCCGCGTTGCCGATGCGGTCAAGAAGCTGGGGCTGAACCATGTGGTGATCACCTCGGTTGACCGTGACGACATCGAAGATGGCGGCGCCGAGCATTTCGCCCAGACCATCCGCGCGATCCGCCGTCAGGCACCCGGCACCACGATCGAGATCCTGACGCCCGACTTCATCCGCTGCGACCCGTCGGTGCTGGAGATCGTGGTCAAGGCCAAGCCTGACGTTTTCAACCACAACCTCGAAACCGTGCCGGGCCTTTACCCTGAGGTCCGCCCGGGCGCGCGCTATTTCCATTCGCTGCGGCTGTTGCAGCGGGTCAAGGAAATGGACCCGAGCATCTTTACGAAATCCGGCATCATGGTCGGCCTGGGTGAGAACCGGCAGGCGGTGCTGCAGGTGATGGAAGACATGCGCGCGGCGGATATCGATTTCCTCACCATCGGCCAGTATTTGCAGCCGACGCCGAAGCATCATGCCGTGGACCGCTTCGTGACCCCCGAAGAATTCGCCAGTTATGAGAAGTCGGCCTATGGCAAGGGCTTCCTGATGGTTTCGGCCACACCGCTTACCCGCTCGTCCTATCATGCGGGCGACGATTTCGCCCGGCTGCGGGCCGCGCGTCAGGCGAAGCTCGCGCGCGGCTGACGCGCGTGAGGTTGACTCGCGTGACGTTGACGCGCGTGCGGCTGCGTCAGTAGATGTAGCGGATCTGATCGGTCCAGTACCGTTCCATCCGTTTGAGCGTGGCGTTGATGCCGTCGAGATCGGCATCGGTGATCACCGCCTTGCGCAACAGCCCGTCGGCATGACGCGCAAAGAGATCTGATACCACGTCGCGCACGTCGTGCCCTTGCGGTGTCAACCGGACCCGGACGCTGCGGCGATCAATCGCGCAGCGGGCGTGATGCATATAGCCGTTTTCGACCAGTTTCTTGAGGTTGTACGATACGTTCGAGCCCTGATAATACCCGCGCGTTTTCAACTCCCCTGCTGTCACCTCATTATCGCCGATGTTGAACAACAACAGCGCCTGCACGGCGTTGATGTCCAGAATGGCGAGCCGTTCAAATTCATCCTTGATGACATCCAGAAGCAGCCGATGCAGCCGTTCGACCAGCGAAAGGCTGTCCAGATACCGGGCCAACAGATCTGTGTTAGCGCCTGCATCGCTGCGGGCTGCGGGGGTTCTGACGGGGCTGTGAAAGCTCATGCGTGACCTCGGCAATCAATTCCGGCCTTTAGCATGCGGTGCAAAAAGCAAAGACGAGGTTAAGCGGCGGAATATTTTCTGCAGACGAAGGCAGTTGTTTCATCAAACCACACCGCCCCCTGCATTTTTCACAAAAAAGTCAAACGCTTGAAACCGCATTGACCGAAATATAGGGGTATGGTCTCTGTCGCCCTGTTCTTAATGGAGTTTTCTCATGAACACGTTTTCCAAAGCAGCAGCGGTCGGTCTTTTCGCCCTTGCTGCTCCCGCCGCTGCCTCGGCTGCCTGCCCGACCTACGCGCAACCCGGTGCACCGCTGTCCTACACCGCTGAAACGGTCTGGACCCCGCAATCGTCGACCGTTATTGCCGGCGGCGATCAGGACCTGAGCACCTGCGCCGAAGTTCCCGGCGCGGGCTATGTGATCGAAACGCCGGACTTCACGCTGGCCTACGATGCGCTCAACATGGGTCGGGCGCTGGAATTCCGCGTCACCGGCTCGTGCGACACCGTGCTTTTGGTGAACAGCGCCTCGGGCGAATGGCTGTTCAACGACGACACCAACGAGATGCACCCGGTCGTGCGCATCAACAACGCGCCCAGCGGTCAATATGACCTGTGGGTCGGCACTTTTGGCCCGGAAACCTGCGAAGCAACGCTGACCGTCGAGATCGTTCTGATCCGACGCCATGCCTGATGCAAAGGGCGGCACCGTACCGGGTGCCGCCCACGACGCCCCCGCAACTGCCGCTTGGGTGCGCGTCCTATTTGGACCGCGCCGACAGGCACCCGACCGACACAATGATCGGCGGCGATTTATTTCAAGACTGTCACCAAAAGCTGAGAGTTCGGCGCACTTCTAGGCTCTTGACTGACATCACATATCGTTCCACGCTCGCACAGCATCTTATTTTCAAGGAGGATTCCATGTCGTTTTTCACTCATTTCAAAACCGGATTTCTGATTGCCGCCACCGGGGCAGCCGTCAGCGTTGTCGCCACGGGTTCGGCGATGGCGCAAAGCTGCCCGGACTGGCAGCTTGGCGGCGTTCCGATCACCACCGATGCCGAGACAGCCTGGACAGCGCAGCAATACGCGATGTTCGCGGGCGGCGGTGTGGACCTCAGCCAGTGTTCGGCGTTTCAGGCTTATGGCCGCGTGACCGCCCAGCCGTCGTTCAGCATCAGCTATGATGCCCGCTCGATGGGCCGCGATCTGGAATTCCGCGTGCAGTCCGAGTGCGACACCACGCTGCTGATCAATGATTCCACCGCCCAGTGGCATTACAACGACGACGAAGACGGCACCCTGTCGCCGCGCCTGCGCCTGCCCGCCGCCGCGACCGGTCGCTATGACGTCTGGGTCGGCACCTATGGCGAGCAAGCCTGTCAGGCCACGCTGGTTCTGGAAAGCTTCTCGCCGTCGACCGGCATGCCCACCACCCCGACCCAGCCTGCAACACCGGTCTGCCCCGACTGGCAGCTGGGCGGTGCCGAAGTGACCCTGAATGGCGGTGGTTCGGACACGCGTTCGGTCGTTGCCGGTGGGTCGATCAACCTGCGCGAAACCCAGTGCAACGTCCCGGGCGGTGGCTATGTCGCTCAGGCCCCCGACTTCACGCTGTACTATGATCCGCAAGGCATGGATGCCACGCTCAACATCAGCGTTGACGGCACCTGCGATACCACGCTGCTGATCAACGACCAGTCGGCGCAGTGGCTGTTCGACGACGACACCAACGCCCTGCAACCGGCGCTGTCGATCGCCGGCGCCCCGGCCGGCCGCTATGACATCTGGGTTGGCACCTATGGCGCCTCGACCTGCCAGTCGAACATCTCGTTCTCGGCTGCGGCGCCGATGCCGGTGCAACCGACCGCGCCCAGCAAATAAGCGCGGCGGATCAGCCCCAAGGGAAAGGCCGGGTCATGCGACCCGGCCTTTTCCATTCAGCCCCGTGAAGCCCGCGTGCGGTGCTCCCGCTCAGCGCTCAAGCCGCGCCGCCGCATGCACCGCGATCCGGTCGAGCAGCCCGGCATAGGCCCCCGGCCCCACCGGTTGCGCATTGCCCTTGCCGATCCGGGCGGTGACCCATTGATAGAGATCGTGGTCATTCTCGCCCAGAAGCGCCTCATAGACGTCCAGCGCCGCGTCATCCAGCGTGACCGCCTGTTCATCCGCCCAAGGGCCAAGGATCAGGTCCATCTCCTTGATCCCGCGCCGCCAGGATCGCATCTTCAGGCGCTTCAGCCGGTTCTCGTCACTCACGCGTCACCTCATTGGACATCTGCAACCGCAGCGCTTTCTCCAGCCGCCCCAGCCGTTCGCTCATGCTGAGCATGTCGGCGCGCAGGCTGCGGATCTCGACCAGCGCGGGCTTCAGCGCCACGTCGCCCGGCTCTTCCTGAGTCGGAGGCGTGACGTCATCGCCCTCGCCCGTCAAGAGCCATCGCAGCGACACGCCCAGCATGGCGGCCAGCATCTGCAAGCGGTTGGCGCGCGGCTCGGACACATCGTTCTCCCAGTCGCGCAACGTCTTGGCGCGTACGCCCAGGCGTTGGGCCAATTGGGTCTGTGTCATGGAAGCGGCTTCGCGCGCGGCGGCCAGCCGGTCGCCCAATGTCGCGTGATCGTCGGTGAACCAGGTATCGCTCATCGTCATCTCCTCTGTCTGGGGGGCGCTGCAATGCGGCACCAAGCGCCGCTTCGCCCTTGAACGGGATCGCGGCGCACCCTATGACATGGCTCCGGGAAACACAAACCGGAGGCCCCTGATGCCGTTCCTTTCCGACACCCTTTCGCGCGTCAAACCCTCGGCGACCATCGCCGTCACCAACATGGCCGCCGAGATGAAGGCGGCGGGCAAGGACGTGATCGGCCTCGGCGCTGGCGAACCCGATTTCGACACGCCCCAGAACATCAAGGACGCGGCAAAAGCGGCGATTGATGCGGGCAAGACGAAATACACCGCCGTGGACGGCATTCCCGAGCTGAAAAAGGCCATCTGCGCCAAATTCGCCCGCGAGAACGGCCTGACCTACGCACCCAACCAGATCACCGTCGGCACCGGCGGCAAGCAGACGCTGTACAACGCGCTGATGGCCACCTGTAACCCGGGCGACGAAGTGATCATCCCCGCGCCCTATTGGGTCAGCTACCCCGACATGGTGCTGCTGGCTGGCGGCACGCCGGTGGCCGTGCCTGCCGGGATCGAGACCAATTTCAAACTGACGCCCGCAGCACTTGAAGCGGCGATCACGCCCAAGACCAAGTGGTTCATCTTCAACTCGCCGTCCAACCCGACCGGCGCGGGCTATACCCGCGACGAGCTGAAGGGCCTGACCGACGTGCTGATGCGCCACCCGCATGTCTGGGTGATGGCCGATGACATGTATGAACACCTCGTGTTCGACGATTTCGAGTTCACCTCGCCCGCGCAGGTCGAGCCCGGCCTCTATGACCGCACGCTGACCTGCAACGGGGTCTCCAAGGCCTATGCGATGACCGGCTGGCGCATCGGCTATGCGGCGGGCCCGGTGGCGCTGATCAAGGCGATGGCGACGCTGCAATCGCAATCGACCTCGAACCCCTCGTCGATCTCGCAATACGCAGCACTCGAGGCGCTCAACGGCCCGCAGGACTTCCTCGTCCCCTTCCGCGAGGCCTTCCAGCGCCGCCGCAACCTCGTGGTCGAGATGCTGAACGCCGCCCCCGGCATCACCTGCCCCAAGCCCGAAGGCGCCTTCTACGTCTACCCCGACATCTCGGGCTGCATCGGCAAGACCTCGGCCGGCGGCACGCTGATCGAGAATGACGAAGTCTTCGCCAAGACCCTGCTGCAGGAAACCGGCGTCGCCGTGGTCTTCGGCGCGGCCTTCGGCCTCAGCCCCAACTTCCGCGTCAGCTATGCGACGTCCGACGAAGCCCTGACCGAAGCCTGCACCCGCATCCAGAGCTTCTGCAACGGCCTGCGCTGACGCGCAGCGCACCCAACACCACTCCAGACGCCCGCCCCCTCCGGCGGGCGTCTTGCGTTTCGCCCTCCTTCATCTTGCCCTAAATACGCACTTTTTCTTTCACCCTGTCCCAAAGACTCACACCCACCACCCTCACCCGGCACAGCCTCACCCCTGAGGCACCGCGCGGGGGAACCCCGCGCCGGCGCGAGGGGGCTCGATGCCCCCGAGCGCCGGCCCCCGCTGGACAAGCCCACCCCTGCACCCTAGCCTGACAGCGCATCACCGGGAGGGCTCGATGCCGACAGAGGTTCTGCACGTTGCCGAATGCCCGGCGGACGACCCGCGCGCGGCACAAACCCTCGTGCGCGCCCTGCACCCCACCGGCTTTGCGCTGGTCGTGGTCTTCGTCTCCCCCTCGCCCCCGACCCCGCTGCGCTGATCCGCGATCTCTCGCAACGCCTCGCCCCCGCGCCGGTGATCGGCTGCACGACAGCCGGTGAGATCGGCGCGCAGGGCTATGCCGAGGGGCTGATCGTTGCCATCGGCTTTCCGGCGCAACATTTCGCCGCCGAAACGCTCCTGATCCCCGACCTTGCCCGCCTTGATGCCCAAGCCGCCATCGGCGACCTGATCCGCCTGCGCGGTGCTCTGGCGCAGGCCAACCCGGACCGCGAACATGAATTCGCCTTCCTGCTGGTCGACGGTCTGTCGGCAAAAGAGGACGAACTGGCCTCGGCCCTCGCCCCCGGCCTCGGGGCCACCCAGCTTTTCGGTGGCTCGGCGGCGGACGGGGTTCGGTTTCTTGAGACCTTCGTCTTCCACAACGGCACTGCCCTGCGCAACGCCGCCGTGGTCACCGCCCTGCGCACCGATTGCCCGGTCCGCGTCTTCCGCTTCGACCATTTCCAGCCCAGCGACACGCGCATGGTGGTCACCAGCGCCGATCCCTCGCGCCGCCGCGTGCAAAGCATCAACGCCGCCCCCGCCGCGCAGGAATACGCGCGCCTTCTGGGCAAAGACCCGCACCAGCTGACCCCTTTCACCTTCGCCGCCCATCCCGTCGTGGTGCGTGTCGGCGGGCGGCATCACGTGCGCTCGATCCGGCAGATGGACGAGAACGGCGATCTGATCTTTTTCTCGGCGATCGACGAGGGGCTGGTGCTGACGCTGGCCGAGCCGATGGATATGGTTGACCACCTGTCGCGCTCGCTGGGCAGCCTGACCACTCATGCCGCACCCCGCGCGATCCTCGGCTGCGACTGCATCCTGCGGCGGATCGAGGCACAGGAGAAACAGCTGTCCGGCCAGATCTCGACCCTGCTCCGCCTGCATAACGTCACAGGCTTTTCGACCTATGGCGAACAGCTCAACGCCATGCATGTGAACCAGACGCTCACCGGCGTCGCCCTCTATGCCCCGCCTGCCAAAGCCCGACCATGAGCCCCACCCGCACGGCCCAGACCCTGCTCAACCCCGCCGACCCGGTCGAGCGCCAGAACGAAAAGCTCCTACGCATCGTCGAGGTGCTGATGCGCCGCGTCGAGCAAGGCACCGACCTGTCCGGCGCCGCCTATGCCCAGTTCGAGCGCGCCGCGATGCTGGAAGATCAGGTCCGCGCCCGCACCCGTGAGCTGGAAGCGGCCCTCGATCTGCTCAACGAGTCGAACGCCCGCCTCGCCTTGGCCAGCCGCGAGGCCGAGGCAACCCGGCGCAACCTCTCGGACGCCATCGAGACCGTGCAGGAAGGCTTCGGCCTCTTCGGTCCCGATGACATCCTCGTCATGAGCAATTCGCGCTTTGGCCTGCAGTTGCAGGACATCCGGCCCGGTCTGGTCCCCGGTCTCAGCTTTGCCGGGTATGTGGATCTGGTCAGCAGCTCGGGCCAGCTGTCGCTGCCCGAGGGCGTCAGCCAGCAGGACTGGGCGCTTCACCGCCTGCAACGCCACCGCGAGAACAGCACCGTGTTCATCGTCGCGCTCAAGGGCGACCGCTGGTTGCAGGTGTCCGAGCATCGCACCGGCGACGGCGGCACGGTGATCCTGCAGACCGACGTCACCGACATCATCCGCGCCGAGCGCAAAGCGCGCGGCCAGTTGCTCGACGATCAGGCCCGCGTCATCCGCGCCACGCTGGACCATATCACCCAAGGCGTGTGCATCTTTGATCCCGAAGCCCGGCTGATCGGCTGGAACGCCCGCGCCGCCGAACTGCTCGCCGTCAGCCGCACCCGGTTCCGCCCCGGTCTGGCCTTTGACGACCTGGTCGAGCGCCTCAACGAACGCCTGCGCCCCGGCGAAGAAACCCGCATCATCGGTCTGCGCGACTGGGTTGCCAGCCCCTCGCCCCGCGCCGCTCTGCGGTTCGAGGTCACGCGCAGCGGCGATGTGGTGCTGGATGCCTTCGCGCAGGAAATGCCCGACCGGGGTTTCGTGATCTCCTTCACCGACATCACCACCGAACGCCGCGCCATCGCCGCCCTGAGCCGCGCCAACGAGACGCTGGAGGTCCGCGTCGCCGCGCGCACACTCGAGCTGCGGGACGCGCTGGCGCAGGCCGAACGCGCCAACGCCGCCCGCTCGCGCTTTGTCGCCGCTGCCAGCCATGACCTGTTGCAACCGCTGTCCGCCGCCAAGTTATTTCTGGCGTCGATGGAGGATGAATCCCTCAACCCCCGCGCCATGGACGCGCTGTGCAAAACCCGCTCGGCGTTGCAATCGGTCGAGACCCTGCTCGACGCCCTCCTCGACATCTCGCGCCTCGAAAGTGGCCGCCTCAGCGTGTCGCCACAGCCGGTGATGCTCGCCACGCTGCTGGCCCGTCTGGCAGAAGAATTCGGCCCCATCGCCCAGGAACGCGGCCTGTCCCTGCGGCTGCGGCCGACCGATACGGTGGTGATCTCGGACCCCACGTGGCTGCGCCGTATCCTGCAGAACCTGATCGGCAACGCCCTGCGCTACACCGCGCGCGGCGGCGTGCTGGTCGGCGTGCGGCAGGGCGCGGCGGGCTTGCGGGTCGAGATTACCGATACCGGCCCGGGGATCCCGGAATCCGAGCGCGAGGCGATCTTCCGCGAGTTTCACCGCCTCAACGCCCGCGCGTCGGCATCCGAGGGCATGGGCCTCGGCCTCGCCATTGTCGAACGCGCCGCCGCCCTGCTCGGCCATGCCGTCACGCTGGATTCCCATGTCGGCCAGGGCTCGCGCTTCGTGCTCCACCTTGGCCCCACCGCCGACAGCGCCCCGCCCGGCCCCGTCGCCGACCGCGCCCCCCGCCCCGATCTGCCGCAGGATCTGATCGGCCTTCTCGTCGCCGAAGACGCCGACATGCGGCGCGCGCTGGCGCATCTGCTCGAAGGCTGGGGCGTCAATGTCTTTGATGTCCCCGACGCGGCCGAGGCGCTCTCGCTGCTCGATGAAACCGGCCTCGCCCCCGATTTCGTGCTGATCGACACCCGCCCCGGGGCCGAGGACGCGGGGCTCGCCCTCATCCGCGACCTCACCACCCGCTACGGCCCGCTGCACGCAAGGATGCTCGCCACGTCACGCGCCGAACCCCTGCGCCTGCGCGCCATCCGCGCGGGCGCGCCCCTGCTCTACAAACCCGTCGATACCGGCCTTCTGCAACGCTTCATTGCCGGGGCGCGCCGGTCCGGCTGACCCTGTGCTTTGGTCGCACCCGCCCCTCACAGCGCTTGACCTTGGCCCCACGCCCACCCAGCATGCCCCCGGATCAGCCTGAGAGGAACCGGCGTGAGCCAGACCACGATTGCCAGCATCGACGATGTGCAAACCCTGCTCGCCTCGCAGAACTACGTCTGCGGCCGCCCGCTGGCGACGGTGGGGTTTCTGGCGCTCAAGCTGGGCCGTCCGCTGTTTCTCGAGGGCGAGGCGGGCACCGGCAAGACCGAGATCGCCAAGGCCATCGCCACCGGGCTGGGCCGCCGCCTGATCCGGCTGCAATGCTATGAAGGCCTCGATGCCTCCTCGGCGGTCTATGAATGGAACTTCGCGGCGCAGATGGTCGCCATCCGCACCGCCGAAGCCCACCCAGCCACGTCGGGCACCGCCACCGACCGCGCCGCGCTCAAGGATGAGTTGTTCGGCCCCGACTACCTGATCGAGCGCCCGCTCCTGCAAGCCATGCGCCCGCAACCCGGCGGCGCGCCGGTGCTGCTGATCGACGAGATCGACCGTACCGATGAACCTTTCGAGGCCTTCCTGCTCGAAGCCCTCAGCGATTTTCAGGTCACCATCCCCGAACTCGGCACCATCACCGCGCCCGAGCCGCCCATTGTCATCCTCACCTCGAACCGCACGCGCGAGGTTCACGATGCCCTCAAACGCCGCTGCCTCTATCACTGGGTCGACTATCCCGATTTCGCCCGCGAGATCGCGATCCTGCGCGCCCGCGTGCCGCAAGCCGCCGACAGCCTCAGCCGCGAAATCGTCGCCTTTGTCCAGCGCCTGCGCGGAGAGGATCTGTTCAAGAAACCCGGCGTGGCCGAGACCATCGACTGGGCCAAATGCCTGCTTGCGCTCGACGTGATCAGCCTCAGCCCCGAGGTCATCGCCGACACACTCGGCGCGATCCTCAAATACCAGGACGACATCGCCCGCATTCAGGGCTCCGAGGCGAAGAAAATCCTCGACGAGGCGCGCAAATCGCTCGCCCCGGCATGACCCGCGCCCGACGCGCCCTTTCATCTTGCCCCAAATACGCGACGGGGGTCCGGGGGTGTCAAACCCCCGGCGCGCGCCACGGGCGGGCCGCCCGGTAATGCAGTACCCCGACCTCCCCCTGCCCGAAAACCCCAAGCTGGTCGAAAACCTCACCCATTTCGCCCGCGCCCTGCGCAAGGCCGGGTTGCCGGTGGGACCGGGCCGGGTGATGACCGCGATCGAGGCGGTCGAGGTCGCCGGGTTTACCGCCAAGTCTGATTTCTACTGGACCCTGCACGCCGTCTTCGTCTCCCGGCCCGAGGAACGGCAGGTTTTCAACCAGATCTTCCGCCTCTTCTGGCGCGACCCGCGCTATATGGAGCACATGATGGCGCTCTTGCTGCCCACGGTGCAGGGCGCGCAGGATGACACGCCCGCCGCGCCGGGGACCAAACGCGCGGCGCAGGCGCTGCTGGACGGGGTGATCGAGCCGCCACCCCCGCCCCCCGAGGACGCGGAAACCACCGAGATCGAGATCGACTCGACGCAGACCGCCTCGACCGAGGAACGCCTGCGCCGGCTCGATTTCGAGCAGATGTCAGCCGAGGAAGTCGCACAGGCCAAGCGGATGCTGGCCCGCCTCTCGCTGCCGGTCAAACCGCTGAAAACCCGCCGTCTGGGCGCGGATCCCACCGGCCTGCGCGCCGACTGGCGGCGCACCCTGCGCGCCTCGATCCGCACGGGTGGCGAGATCAACACCATCGTCCGGCGCAGCCCCGGCACGCGTTGGCCCGCCCTGGTGGTGCTGTGCGATATCTCCGGCTCGATGTCGGATTATTCCCGCATGGTCCTGCATTTCGTCCATGCCGTCGCCAACCGTCAGGGTCAGGGCTGGGCCCGCGTCCACGCCTTCACCTTCGGCACCCGCCTGACCAACATCACCCGCCACCTGCGGGCCAAGGATGCCGACGCCGCGCTCAATGCGGCGGGTCACGAGGCGCAGGACTGGCAGGGCGGCACGCGGATCGGCGCCTGCCTGCACGACTTCAACCGCGACTGGTCGCGCCGGGTGCTGGGTCAGGGCGCGGTGGTGCTTTTGATCACCGACGGGCTGGAACGCGACGACCCCGCGCTGCTGGCGCATGAGATGGAGCGCCTGCACCTGTCGGCCAAGCGGTTGATCTGGCTCAACCCGCTCTTGCGTTGGGACGGGTTCGCACCGCGCGCGCAGGGTATCCGCGCGATGCTGCCCCATGTCGACACCTTCCGCGCCAGTCACTCGGTCGCGTCGTTGCAGGCGCTGGCGCAGGCGCTGTCCGACCCGCGCGACCACGGCGAAAAGGCGCGGCTGATGGCCCTGTTGACCCGCTAGGTTTTCGCGCAGTGCCTAAATTGCACGCAGCAGACCGGCACTCTTCAGAGAAATTTCAGACGTTGCGCTAAAGATGTGACGGATTGACACATATTCGTGCGCAGATCTTGGACTTCGCCGGCTAAGCGCATAGGTGAGCGTCAGAGCCGGGATCCTCCCTCCCTGGCTCTCCCCGGGCCCTCCCCCGGGTGGTAGAGTGGCCGCCGCGCGTCCTCCCCGTCGCGGCGGCCCCAAACCCCCAAACACCCGTTTTTCCGCCATTGTGTGGCGCGGTCACGTTAAGATGACCTTGCGCTAAATCTTAGGTATTTCAGTCTGTTAGGCTCCGCCCGGCCCCCTCGTTGGCGGCGCGACTGACGAAACTGCGGAACGTTTCCGACGCAGCGGCCGTTTCCTTTCCAACACAGGATGAGTCGGAGTCCCCATGAAACGCAGTCTGTCCACCACCACCGCCCTCGTCACCAGCTTCGCGCTGGCTGTCCCCATCACCTTTCCGCTGAGCGCGCAGGAAGTCTCTGGCAGTGCCGAGGCCTCCGGCTTTGTGTGTGATGACTCGTTGAGCGCCGAGCAGTGCGCCGCGGCTGAAGCCGACGCGCAGGCGCAGGCTCAAGGCGGTCAGGAAGAGGGTGTGCTGGAATCGATCGGTGACGCGGCCAATGGCGCGCTCGAAAGCGCCAGCGACGCCCTCGGCGGGCTGTTGGGCGGCGCTGAAGAAACCGCCGATGACGCGGTGGATGCGACCGGCGAGGCTGTCGGAAACGCTGCAGAGACCACGGGCGACGCCGTCGATTCCGCGGCTGAAGTCACGCAAGACGCCGCTGAAGCGACTGGCGACGCGGTTGACGAGGCGGCCACAGCCACCGGCGACGCGGTTGAGCCCGCGGTCGACGCGACCGAAAACGCTGCCGAGGGCGCGGTCACCACCGCCGAAGATCTGGCGCAGCAGCTTGAGAACCAGTCGGAAACCGACGGCGCTGAGGCTGACGTAGAGGCCGATGTCGCGGTCCAGCCCGAGGCGCAGCCCGAGACCGCCCCCGCCAGCGGCGATGACACCGTTGTCTCGGCCGAAGGCGATGAAGCTCCGGCCACCACCCCCGCTGAAACGCAAGAGCAAGCCCAGACCGAAGCGCCCCCGGCCGCCGACCCTGCCGCTGAAGCCCAAGGCGATCTGATCGTTGACGGCCCGTCCGAGGCGGCGATGGAAGCCGCGACAGGCCAGGCCGAAGAAAGCATGGCCACGTCGGGCGACGCTACCGTGGCGGATGAGGTGACCGAAACCGTTACCGAAGAAAACGCCCGCAGCTCGGATCAGGATTTCGCCCCGGCGCAATCCAACGCCCAGGCCGATGCGCAGGCGAATGCTGAAGACGACAACGACACCCGCTTCCTGCAAGGCGCGCTGCTGGGCGCTGCCGGGGCGCTGGTGGTCGGTGCGTTGCTCAACGGCAACCGTGAGGTGGTCAGCACCGCCCCCGACCGCGTTGTCGTGCGTGACCAGAACGGCAACCTGCAAGTGCTGCGCGACGATGACGCGATCCTGCGCCAGCCCGGTGCCGAAGTCGTCACGCGCAATTACACGGACGGCTCGGCCCAGACCGTCGTCACCCAGCGTGACGGCAGCCAGATCATCACCGTCCGCAGCGCCGAAGGCCGCGTGATCAAGCGGGTCGTGGTGGCGACCAACGGCACCGAAACGGTGCTGTTCGACGACACCGTGCAATATGACCCGGTTGACGTAAGCGCCCTGCCCGAGCCGGTCCGCAACACCGCCCCGCAGGTTGACCCCAACAACGAGGAGGCCCTGCGCGCCGCGCTGATGCAGCAAAGCGCCGTGGGTCGTCGCTTCTCGCTGAATCAGGTGCGCCAGATCGACCGCGTGCGCTATCTGGCCGCGTCGGTGCAGGTGGAGAACATCACCTTCGCCACCGGCTCGGCTGCCATCTCGCCGACCGAAGCGCAGGATCTGCTGGCCCTGGGTGAGCTGATGACCGGCCTCATTCAGGACAATCCCAACGAGGTCTTCCTGATCGAGGGTCACACCGACGCCATCGGCAGCGCCGTGTCCAACCTGACGCTCAGCGACCGCCGCGCGGAATCGGTTGCCCGGGCGCTGACGGAATACTTCGGCGTCTCGCCTGCCAACATGGTGCTGCAAGGCTATGGCGAAAGCGATCTGCGGGTCACCACGCAAGAGGCCGAGCGCGCCAACCGTCGCGTCGTCGTGCGCCGCATCACGCCGCTGCTGCAGGTCACGCAGGCCAACTGAGCCGCCTGAAACATCCGCCCCGGCACCCCAGCGGTGCCGGGGCTTTTTGCTGCGCTGCGGGGATGTCCCATCAGGGGACAGCATCGTGGATCGTTTGTTTTCAGCGCCTTGATCGCCGCTGTTAACCCATTCTTAACCCCGCCTGCCGTGCTGCGCCCGCCGAACGTCGCACTGGCATTCTGCTGCGCGTGGCCTCATATTACCGGCGGGAGGACCCGCCATGCAGCATGACCGTATCCCTGAAATCGCTCTGGACTGGCATCGTGAGGGCCGCGGCGCCGCGCTGGCCACGGTGATCGAGACCTGGGGCTCGGCCCCGCGCCAACCCGGCTCGCAACTGGCGATTTCCGGCGGGGGTGAGATCATGGGCTCGGTCTCGGGCGGCTGCGTCGAGGGGGCGGTCGTGGTCGAGGCGCTTGAGGCGCTCGCCGATGGCAAACCCCGTCTGCTGACCTTTGGCGTCACCGATGAGACCGCGTTTTCCGTTGGTCTGGCCTGCGGCGGCACGATCCGCGTGCTGGTTGAACCGATCGGCAAGGCGATGCCGGTCGCCATGCTGGAAGACGTGGTCGAGGCCCGCGCGGCACGCAAGCCGCTGGCCTATGGCGTGGCGATCGAGAGCTGGGAACGCCGGCTCCTTGGCCCCGACGACTTGCCCGACCGCTTTCGCAGCGACCGCTCGGGGATGGAGGACTCAGGCGAGTTCATCGCCCTTTTCAACCCGCCCCTGCGCCTGCTGATCGTCGGCGCGGTCCATATCGCCCAAGCGCTTGTTCCGATGGCGAAACTGGCGGGCTACGACCCGGTTCTGATCGACCCCCGCGACGCTTTCGCCAGTGCCGAGCGCTTCCCCGATACCCTGATCCGCCACGACTGGCCCGATGAGGGGCTGCGGACCGAGGGGCTGGACATGCGCACCGCCGTGGTCACGCTGACCCATGACACCAAGCTCGACGATCCGGCGATCATCGAGGCGTTGACGTCGGACGCCTTCTACATCGGCTGCCTCGGCTCGACCCGCACCCATGCCAAACGGCTGGACCGGCTGCGCGACGCCGGGATCACCGACGCGCAGATTGACCGCATCCACGCCCCCGTCGGCCTGAACATCGGCGCGAAATCCCCTGCTGAGATCGCGGTGTCGGTACTGGCGCAGATCACCCAAGTGCTGCGGCAGGCGTAATGGAGTTCGGTCCGGTTCCGCTGGATCAGGCGCTGGGTGCAGTGTTGGCGCATTCCGTGCCGCTGGCGCGCGGACGGCTGAAAAAGGGCAAGGTGCTGGAGGCGGCGGATCTGGTCGCGCTGGCGGAAACCGGGCGCGACAGCGTGATCGCCGCGCGCCTCTCGCCTGCCGACATGGGCGAAGACGCCGCAGCCTTGGCGGTGGCACAGGCGCTGATTGCCGGGGCTGAGGGGCTGACCCTGCAGATCGTCGGCACCGGGCGGGTGAATGTGCTGGCGACCGGGCCGGGACTGGCGCGCATCGCTGCCGATCAGGTCCATGCGGTCAATGCCGCCGACCCGGCGATCACGCTGGCCACGGTGGCCGAGTGGCAGCGCATGGAGCCGGGCGGCATGGTCGCCACCGTTAAGATCATCGCTTATGGGCTTGATAAGGCATCCGTTTCCAAAGCCTGTGCGGTCGGCAGGTCAGCGCTGTCGCTCGCAGCCCCGGCGCTGAAAAACGCCGTGATGATCGAAACCACGGTCGGCAAGGGTCTGGGCGACAAGGGCCACCGCGTGACCGAGGCGCGGCTCGCGCGGCTCGGTGTCAGCCTCGCGCCCGAATGCCTCGTCCCGCATGAGGAAGCCGCGCTGGCGCAGGCGCTTGCACAGGCCGCGGGTGATCTGATCCTGATCCTGACCGCCTCGGCCACCTCCGATATCCGCGACGTCGCCCCCTCGGCCCTGCGCCGCGCGGGCGGGACGGTGGCGCATTTCGGCATGCCGGTCGATCCGGGCAACCTGTTGTTCCTCGGCACCCTCGGCGCGCGCCCGGTTGTCGGCCTGCCCGGCTGCGCGCGCTCCCCGGCGCTGAACGGGGCCGACTGGGTGCTGGAACGGCTGATCTGCGGCGTGCCGGTCAGCGGCGCGGATATCCGCCGGATGGGCGTCGGCGGTCTGCTCAAGGATATCCCGACGCGCCCGCGCCCGCGCAGTGATCCCGGTTAACAAACCCTTAACGCCCAACTTTATGCCGGAAATATCCTGGGGGGTGAATGCGCGGCACGCGCAGAGGGGGCTAGCCCCCCTCCGCCTCGTTTCATCCCGATGCCGGAAGGCTGCAGGCGCAAAGCCGCGCACCTGCAGCGTTTTTTCAAACCCCTAGCCTGCCGCGACCGCTTCCCGGTTCGCGCCATCCTCGGCGATGCCGGTCAGGGTCTTGTCGGCCTTCATCTCTTCAGCCAGCGTTTCATCGAAAAGCGCCACCACCGCGCTGGGGTACAGCTCGACCGCCCATTGGCGCAGCGCACCATACCGCGCGATCTCGTAATGCTCGACCGCCTGCGCCGCGGCGATGAGCCCGGCGTCCATGGCAGGCGAGTCCTTGAAGGACGACAGATGCTCCTCGCCTTCCTCGATGATCCCGTCGATCGCCGGGCAGGTCTTGCCGCGTGCCGCCTTGCCAAGATGCTCGAACACTTTTTGCAAGCGCTCGACATGGGTTTCGGTCTCTTCGCGGTGGTCTTCGAATGCCGTGCGAAGCTCGGGCGATTGCGCCCCGCGCGCCATCTTGGGCAGCGCCTTCAGGATGCGCCGCTCGGCATAGTAGATATCGCGCAGCGTGTCGTAGAAAAGGGTTTCAAGGGTCTTGTCGGCCATGGGAAGTCTCCTAGGTGAAACGTCTGCTCCGGGGGCCCTCAGGCCCGCGCCGACACAACAGGGCTGACGCCCGGATGTTCCCGCCGTGTCTCACTTCCGCCTGCTGTCAGGGCGGACAGAACGCGGGTCGAAGGGCCTGCGCGCTGACAACGGATTGCGGGCCGCGCCGGGAACATTGCGCGCCGCTGGTTGGTTGACCCGGTATCCAACCTCTTTTTCACAAGGAGCCAGCCATGCCCGCCCAGTCAAAAGCCCAGCAGAAAGCCGCCGGAATGGCGCTGTCAGCCAAGCGCGGCGAGACGCCGAAAAGCGAGTTGAAGGGAGCCGCGAAGGAGATGGTCGAGTCGATGACCGAAGCCGAGCTTGAGGATTTCGCCACCGGCGCGCGCAAGGGAAAGCCCGAGCACAAGGCTAAGTCGTAACACGCCATCGGAGGCCGAGCATGACCACCCCGGACAACGATCCACAAGCGCCAGGCCCTGCGTCATCGGGCCCTGCCTCGTCGGGCCCTGCCGACGCCAGCCGGTTGCGCGACGCGATCGACCGCGGCGGTACCGGCGACAAGGTCGCGTTCAGCGATCCCGCCGCCGCACCGCTGGGAACCGATGACGAGGCGGCGGGCACCCCGCCCACGCCGCAGCAGGTCCGCACGGCGCGTTTGCACGAAGCCGGGCGCGCACAGCCCAAAGCCCACAAGCCGACACCCGCCGAGATCAACGGTGGCGTGCGGTGGTGGACGGCAGCCGTGGTTATCCTCGTCGCGTTGGCCGTCCTGGTGGCGGCGTGGGCGCTGATCGGCTGACACCGCCCCTGTTGCATCCGGGCCGCAAGCGCGCCCAGGGAGGGAACATTCCCAGGCCTGCGCTGTTGCCCTTGTATGGACCTCGCAACAGGAGCACCCGATGCCCTTAGCCACCCTCAGCCCCGCGCTGCAGCCATGAAGCTGTCGTTCAGTGTGAATGGAACCCCCCGGACGCTGGATCTGGACCCGCGCGTCACCTTGCTGGACGCGCTGCGCGAGCAGTTGCAGCTGACAGGCAGCAAGAAAGGCTGCGACCATGGGCAATGCGGGGCCTGTACGGTGATCGTCGGCGGGCGGCGGATCAACGCCTGCCTGAGCCTTGCAGTGATGCATGAGGGCGATGAGATCACCACCGTTGAGGGGCTTTCCGGCGATGGCCTGTCCGCGCTGCAACAGGCGTTCATCGCGCATGACGGCTTCCAGTGTGGCTATTGCACGCCGGGGCAGTTGTGCTCGGCGCAGGCGATGCTGGATGAAGTGGCCGCAGGCTGGCCCAGCCACGTGACCGAAGATCTGACGGCCCCCGCTGAACTGAGCCGTGCAGAACTGGCGGAACGGATGAGCGGCAACCTGTGCCGCTGCGCGTGCTATCCCGGCATCAACGCGGCGATCCTGCAGGCGGCGGGCACAAAGGCGGGGGGACCGGCATGAGACCCTTCGACTACAGCCGCGCCGCCGATGCCGACACCGCCTGCACTGCGGCCTGCGCGCCGGATGCCGCGTTTGTCGCGGGCGGCACCAACCTGATCGACCTGATGAAGCTTGAGGTGCTTGCGCCCAGCGCGCTGATCGACATCGGCCATCTGGGGCTGGACCGGATCGAGGAACAGGGTGACGACCTGCGCATCGGGGCGACGCTGACCAACGCAGAACTGGCAGCGGATCACCGCGTGCGTCGGCGCTGGCCGGTGTTGTCGCGCGCCCTGCTTGCCGGGGCCTCGGGCCAGCTGCGCAACAAGGCCACCACCGGGGGTAACCTGCTGCAACGCACGCGCTGTCCGTATTTCTACGATACCGACACCGCCTGCAACAAACGCAGCCCCGGGACGGGGTGCAGCGCCATCGGCGGCGAGCAGCGCAATCATGCCATTCTGGGCACGTCCGAGGATTGCATTGCCCTGCACGCCAGCGACATGGCGGTGGCGCTGCGCGCATTGGATGCGAAGGTCGAGGTGCGCACCGCCGGGGGCAGTCACCGCCGGATCGACCTTGCCGATCTGTACCGCCTTCCGGGCACCACGCCGCATATCGAGACCTGTCTCGCGCCCGGCGATCTGATCACGGCGGTGCATCTGCCCGCCGCGCGCGGTGACCGGCAGCAGTATCGCAAGGTGCGCGACCGGGCCTCGTACGCCTTTGCGCTGGTCTCGGTTGCGGCGGTTGTCGGCATGAAGAACGGACGGATCGACCATATCGCGCTGGCCTTCGGCGGGCTCGGCACGCAGCCATGGCGCGACCCTGACATCGAGGCGCTGCTGACCGGAGAAGTCCCCAGACCGGCCCTGTTCGAGAGGGCCGCCGAGACGTTGATGCGCGAGGCCAAGCCGCAGGGCGGCACGGCTTTCAAGGTGGCTCTGGGCAAACGGGTGCTCAAAGCGGTGCTGACGGAGGTGACGACATGAGCGTCGAGATGAAGATTGACGGTCCTGAGCAGGCGCAAGGCGATCAGACCGGGGCGCAGGCTGTGCTGGGACACGAGTCCGACCGGCCCGAGGGTGGCCTGAAGGTCACCGGTGCCGCCCCCTACGCCGCAGAGCCCTGCCCGCCGGGCATGGCGCATGGCTTTCTGGTCCGCGCACCCGGCTTGGGCAAGGTGCGGCTGACGAACCTTGAGGTGGTGCAGGGCATGGCCGGTGTGCTGACCATCCTGCGCGACGACAGGATGATCCGAAACGCCGCGCAGGGCACCAGCGAAAGCGCGCCGGTGCAGGGCGTCGATCAGGCCGACTATGTTGGCCAGCCCATCGCGCTGGTCGTGGCCGAGAGTTTCGAGCAGGCCCGCCATGCGGCGCTTGCCCTGCGTGTCGAAACCGCCGGGGGCGCTCTGGTGGTGAACCCGCAGGATGCGGTGGCCACGGATGACGACATCGACGAAACCGCGCAGGGGGATCTGGAGCGCGCCTTTGCCAGCAGCGTTCACCGGATCGACCAGACCTATAGCACGCCCTCCCTTATCTCGGCGGCAATGGAGCCGCATGCGGCGCTGGCCGAGTGGGATGGCGACAGGCTGGTGCTGCGTGCGTCGTTGCAGATGCTCAAATACAGCCGCACCGAGATTGCCGATTGTGTCGGGATCGCGCCCGAGGATGTCCGGGTGCTGGCCCCCTATGTCGGCGGCGGCTTTGGCTCGAAACTTGGCATTTGCGCCGAAGCGGTTGCGGCGGCGCTTGCCGCGCGCCAGCTTGGCCGGCCGGTGCGGGTGGTTCAGCACCGCCGGCAGGTGTTCGAGATGAACACAAGGCGCTCGGAAACCAGCCAGCGCATCCGGCTTTGCAGCGATGAGAACGGGCAGCTCACCGGGATTGGCCATCAGGCGCTTGTGTCAAACCTGCCGGGAGAGGATTTCGCCGAGCCCGTGCTTCAGGCCACCCATTTCGCCTATGCCGCGCCGAACCGTTTGCTGCGCCGCGCGGTGGTCCGCCTGCACCGTCCCGCTGCCGGATCGGTGCGCGCACCGGGCGAGGCCGTCGGCGTGACCGCCTTCGAGATCGCGATGGACGAGCTGGCCTGTGCTGCCGGGATCGACCCCGTGGCGCTGAGGCTGCGCAATATTCCCCGCGATGACCCCGAAAGCGGCCTGCCCTTCTCGTCGCACCGGCTGGCGGAGTGCCTGACGGATGGGAGCCGCCGCTTTGGCTGGTCCAAGCGCCCCACCGCCCCGCGTCAGCAGCGCGAGGGGGACTGGTGGATCGGCACGGGCATGGCCGCCGCGTTCCGGGTCAATTCGCTGATGGAAGCCGAGGCGCGGGTGGTGCTGTCCGCGCAGGGCGTCAGGGTGGAAACCGACATGACCGATATCGGCACGGGCAGCTACGCCATCCTCGGCCAGATCGCAGCCGAGCGGCTGGGCCACCCTTTGAGCCGGACGGAAGTGATCCTTGGTGACACGGATCTGCCGCCCTCCTCGGGCTCGGGCGGGTCGTTCGGGGCGGCATCGACCGGAACGGCGGTGTGGCTGGCCTGCGAGGAGCTGCGCCGCGTGCTTGCCGGCAGGATGGGCTGTGACATGGCGGATCTGACGCTCAAGGACGGCTATGCGCTGTGCGACAACCGGCGCCGCGCGATTGCGGAGCTGCTGGACGGCACGCCCGTCACCGGCCATGGGCATGTCCGGCCCGGCGCGGCGCGCGACAAGGTTCGTCAGGCGACGACCGGCGCGCATTTCGCCGAAGTTGCGGTCAGCGACGTGACCGGTGAGGTGCGCGTGCGCCGCCTTGCCGGAACCTATGCCGCCGGGCGCATCCTGAACCCGCGCACCGCGCGTTCGCAATGCCATGGCGGCATGACCTGGGGCATCGGCATGGCACTGACCGAGGCCCTGATCCACGACCGCCGCGACGGCCATGTGGTGAACCGCGACTTCGAGGCCTTCCATCTGCCGGTCAACGCCGATGTCCCCGCGCTTGATGTCGCCTTTGTCGAGGACCGCGACGACTGGCTGGGCCCGCTGCGCGCCAAGGGTCTGGGCGAGTTGAGCATTTGCGGCGCGGCGGCGGCGGTGATCAACGCGGTCCACCACGCCTGCGGTGTCCGCGTGCGGGATCTTCCCGCCACGCCGGACCGTGTGCTTGAGGGGTTGGTGTAAGGGCTGCGGCGCTTACAGCTCTTTGTCGCCGAGGTCCGCGATGATCATCGCGCGGGCCCGGTTGACCCGGCTTTTCACCGTACCGATGGCCACGTCGCAGATCTCGGCGCTGCTTTCGTAGCTTTCGCCCAGCATTACCACCAGAATGAACATCTCGCGGTAATGCAGCGGCAGGCGATCAACAGCCCGCAGCACTTCGTTGCCGCGGATTGCCCATTCCTGCGTTGGCGGCGTCGAGGCCTTGTCCGCGACGCAATCCGCCTCGCCGGGGCTTTCGCGCATGGCCTTGACGCGGGCATTGTAAAACGTGTTGCGCATGATGGTGAACAGCCAGGCGCGCAGATTGGTGCCATGGCGGAATTTGTGCTTGTGGCGGATCGCCTTGAGAAGCGTCTCCTGCACCAGATCGTCCGCCTCGGCGACATTGCGGGTCAGGGTGCGGGCGAACGCACGCAGGGCCGGGATCCATTCAAGGGTCAGATCCGGGTCCAGCGGCTGGTTCCTTTCCTCGAATTCCTCACGCTTTTCTTGCCGCATCGGCCCGCTTCTCCCTTGGCGCTTGATGAAGCGCACCGCCCCCGGACGGTTTTCGCTGCCAGACGATGGTGAAACGGCCTCACGGCGATACGGACATCGCGAAGGGAAGGCATCCGCGCCACGCAGCGCCGCGTTTCCCTGTGCCCGTGGCGTTCTTGGTACTGGCAGCACCCTCAGACACAACGCTGTCAGCGCTGTGGCGGTTCCACGGCGACGGTGTCTGTCTACAACTTTTTGGCTAGTTGGCGTTCAGCCATACCCGAAGGCTGCCTGCACAGCGCGGGTTGCGTCGGGCCAAAGCCGGGCCAGAGCCCGGTCAGCGATCAGGACCGGCCCTGGCGCAGCAGTTGCTGAAGCTCCGTCGCCAGCTTCAGAAGCCGCTCTGGCGTTTCCTCGCGCTCGATCTCGGCCAGATGTTTCCTGAGGGAAGCGTTTATTTGCGCATCAGCCTTTGCACCGGTCGCCTTGTCGTCCTCGCTCATGCTCTGGACCCTTTGCCGTCTTTTTCTGTCTGCGCCCGATACGCCGGAATGCCGCGTCTGGATCATAAAAACCATGGCAAGACAAGTGTACCATGATTTGCGGAGGTGTTCGACGATGGCTGTGAGGCTTCCTTTGCGGCGACGTCCGACACCGCGTTCCCCGGCCTAGCCGCTGAAACCGAGGTACACGGCCACCGGCACCACAGCGAGCAGCAGCGCCGACAGGATGACCAGCAAACCATCGCGGGTCAGCAGACCTGCGGCGCAGAGCGCGATTGCCGCCGCCGCAATCGAGCCGGAGGCCGGCACCAGTTCCATGAACGGCATGAAGAGCGTAAGCACCGCGATCAGCGACAAGGGCAGCCAGATCCACGGGCGGCGACACAGAAAGGTCAGCCGCGCCTTGAGCAGGCCTTCGACTTTGGCAGTCGGGCGTCGCACCGCCCGTAATCCCTTGCTCAGCATCGCGCGGCTGATTTCCTGACGGGTGATGATCTGCGGCAGCCAGACCCGGTCGCGATGCGCCATCATCTGCACCGCCAGCAGGAAGACGGTAACGGCGACCAGCGTTGTCACCCCCGGTATCGCGCTGGCCGGTGAGACGGCGATCAACGAAAAGATCAAAATCAGGGCAGGAAACGACTTTGCGCCCAAGGTTTCAACGATGTGCTCGACGCTTACCCTGTCGCCGTCGAGTGACGTTTCCAAGGTCTCCAGAACCTCCGACAGCCGCTGGTCTGCTTGCCTGGTCACGCGCAGGCCTCCTTTCTCTTCGCCACGAACGCTGCAGGGCAGGCAACACAAAGCGCAGCGCTCTGTTCCCGAGCGACCGCCACCCAGGCGGAAAGCGCGCCTGCTCCAGCGATTGATCCACCTGATGTCAGCAGGTTACGTCTTTTCCCGCGAATGGCGCACCAGCGCCAGAATGTCTTCCATTTCGGCGGCGCGGGTCATGCCCCCCAACGCGGCGGGGACACCCGCGATGCTCACGGCGCTGGGATCTTCCTGACCATCGGGGGCCATCGAGGTCTGAACCAGCCAGTCGCAGAGCGTCTGACACGCCGCGTCGGGCAACAGCGCCGCCATGCGCGCCACCACCGATTGCAAGGCTGCGACGCGGGTTCGCAGCGCCTGAAGCTCCATTTCTTGTGGTGTCATTGCGACCCTCCGGTGTTTTCTGGTAGCTGTTGCGAAGATCAACGCGTCCGGGCGTGATCGGGTTGCGTGCGCGCGCCCGGACGATCCCCACGCCCACCGACGCATCGGCGGCGACCGGAACAATACCACAGCTGGGCCGTTGACCCCGAACGCTCTGGCGGAAGCCGGGGTCTTGCCACGCAGAAAACGGAGCAACGACAGGTCTCGTGACACGCAACTTCATGCCCTTGGTGGCCCTCTTCGCGGGCACAGCCCTTTTGCTTTTCGCCGGTGGCATCAACGGGTTGATCCTGCCGATTCGCGGTGACGCCGAGGGTTTCAGCGCCACGTCGCTGGGGCTGCTGGGCACCGGCTGGGCCGTGGGCTATGTCGGCGGCTGCATGCTTACGCCGCGGCTGGTGGCGCGGGTCGGCCACATCAGAACCTTCGGCGCGATGTGCGCGCTGGCCGCCATCGCGGTGCTGGTGTCGCTGCTGGTGATCTCGTCGACCGTGTGGATACCGGTGCGCGCCGTGTCCGGCTTTTGTTTTGCCGGGGCGGCGATGATCGCGGAAAGCTGGCTGAACGAGAAAGCCGACGCGCGATCGCGCGGGCGGATCTTTGGCATTTACACGATGGTGAACCTTGCCGCGGCGACGGCGGGGCAGATGGTGCTGACGCTGGGCGACGCGTCGGGGATCTTCTTTTTCGTGCTGGCCGCCATTGTCTATTGCCTGGCGCTGCTGCCGACGGCCATCGGCGCGACCACCAGCCCGACCCCGCTGACCGAGGTCAAGCTGGACGTCTTCAGCCTGTGGGCCAACTCGCCGGTGGCGGTGTTTGCCGTGTTGATGGTGGGGATCTCGAATTCAGCCTTCGGGACGCTGGCGGCGGTCTACGCGGGCCGGGTCGGCTTTTCGCTGGGCGACATCGCGCTGTTTGCCAGCATCCCGATCCTGTCGGGGGCGCTGGCGCAGATCCCCGTGGGCATCGCATCGGACCGCTTTGACCGCCGGCACGTGCTGCTGGTCATTTCGGTGCTCGCCGTGGTGACGGATCTGTGTTTCCTGACCATCGGCAGCACCGATCCGACGCTGTTGCTGATCCTGTCGGGCTTTTTCGGCGCGACGGTGTTCGTCATGTATCCGGTGATCGTGGCCCATGCCAACGACCATGCTGCCCCCGGAACCTTCATTCAGGTCAGCGGCGGGTTGTTGCTGGTGTCGGGCATCGGCTCGATCGTCGGGCCGACGGTCGCGGGGATTGCCATGGCGTCGATCAGTGCCGCCGCCCTGTTCCTTGTCACCGGCATCTGCCACGTGTTCATCATTCTGTTCACGCTATACCGGCTCAAGATTTCTGCGGCCCCCACGGACAAGGGCAGCTTTCAGGCATCCCCGATGTCGCGGGGTTTGACGCCCGAAACCATTGCCCTCGCCGCCGAGTAAGCCCATGGGAAAGCGACGTCCCCACGCGGCACTCGCCCGGGTGGCACTGGCCTGCGCGCCTGTGGCTTGAACGAGAAAGCGCGGTCAGTTCAGATGGCGCGGGTAATCGTTGCGGATTTCCTGATCCAGCAAATCGTGCAGCCAGAATGCCATCCGGTCGCGGCGACGGGTCTCGATATCGGCCAGCGCGCGATGCAGGACGGATTCGACGATCCGCTCTGCCGCCGTGGTGTCGCTGATCCGCTGCCGGGCGCTGGCGAGCAGGTCGCGCACCAGGGTTTTAGCGGGTTCAGCGCCGGATCTTTCAAGGCTATGCGACAGCGAGGTCAGGAATTCGGTGCGCAGCGCGTTCAGCAACGCCGGAACGCCGATCGGCTTTGAATACAGCTCGATATGGGTATGGCGTTGCGGCAGTGTCACTTTTTTCAAGCCTGACACAAAGATGAAGGGAATACCGGCCAAGGCCAGCAGATCGGCCATCTCAAAACATTGATCGGCCCCGATCCAGATATCCAGAATAGCGGCATCCGCCTGCGATAGATGGCGGGCAGCTTGGGTCAGGGACGGAAACGGCCCGACGACGCTTTCACCGCACGCCCGGATCTCGCGCGCCATATCGCTGGCACTGTGGTGCTTGTTTTCCACGATCATGATCCGCACGCTGGACTACCCCTGCCTTCCTTTTGACTGTCTGTGTCGCGAACCAACGCCCAAAGCCGTTGTGCAGTTCCCCTGCCCCTGCGCAGCGCGGTGGGTCGCGGTGGGTTCTGGGCGCTGATCTGGAAAAAAACAAACCCCGGATCGCCAGCGATCCGGGGTCGTGGAGTGTGAAACCGGCAAAGCCCTCAGACACAGGCCGCCGGTCAAACGCGGTTGGTCAGATCCAGTACGGGGCGATCCCGTAGGCGCGGTGGGTGTTTTCTTCCCACGCACGGTCACCGTGCCATTCGCGGGCGGGCGTCGGTGCATCGTTCAACTGCTGCTCGGTGATGTTGGTGCGAAACCCGCCAAGCCCGGTGTCATAGGTCAGCGTGTTCCACGGCACGGGGCGTTCCGAGCCGCCGATGCCCAGAATGCCGCCAAAGGACATGATCGCGTAGGCGACCTTGCCGGATACCTTGTCAATCATCACCCGGTCGATGCTGCCCACCTTGCTGTCGTCTGCGCCATAGACAGCCGTGCCGGTGACGTCCGAGGCGGCAACGAGAGTCGCGTTGTGCGTAGCCATTGGTTTCTCCTTCTGAAGTTGAAACGCCGGTTGAAGCGTCGAGGGTAAAACAACCGTCTCGGCCCGATGTTCCCGCCCAAAGCACCGCAATGCGCGACACCGGCAAAGAACCGTCGCCCGCTGCGGGAACATATCGCGCGGCTTGCGGTTTCGAGGTCCGAGCGCGGCGCTCACGCATCCCCGCGTCAGCCCCCCAAACGGAGACACACGATGACCGACGAACCGCTCTATCGCCCGACCAGCGACAGCCAGACCGGCACCGATACCGTGGACCATCCGGTCCAGCGCGGCGACGGCGTTGAGCTGCATCAGCGCCCCGACGGTGACACGCCCCGCCTGACCACCGCGCAGGGGGTTCCGGTTGCCGATGACCAGAACAGCCTGAAAGCCGGGGCGCGCGGGCCGACGCTGATGGAAGATTTCCATTTCCGCGAAAAGATCTTTCACTTCGACCACGAGCGCATCCCCGAGCGCGTGGTCCATGCCCGTGGCTATGGCGCGCACGGCTATCTTGAAGTGACCGAGGCAATCCCCGAGCTGACCGCCGCAAGCCTGTTTCAGAAGAAAGGCAACCGCGTTCCCGCTTTCGTGCGGTTCTCGACCGTGGCGGGCAACAAGGGCTCGGCCGATCTGGCCCGCGACGTGCGCGGCTTTGCGGTCAAGCTTTACACCGATGAGGGCAACTGGGACATCGTCGGCAACAACATCCCGGTGTTCTTCATTCAGGACGCGCTGAAATTCCCCGACCTGATCCATTCGGTCAAGGCGGCCCCCGACCGGGGCTTTCCACAGGCGCAATCGGCGCATGACAATTTCTGGGACTTCATCTCGTTGATGCCCGAAGCGATGCACATGGTGATGTGGACGATGTCCGACCGCGCCATCCCCCGCTCGTTCCGGTTCATGGAGGGGTTTGGCGTCCACACTTTCCGTTTCGTCAACGCCGAGGGTCAGGGCTGTTTCGTCAAGTTCCACTGGAAGCCCAAGCAGGGCCTGCAATCGGTCGTCTGGGACGAGGCGGTCAAGATCATGGGGGCCGATCCCGACTTCCACCGCCGCGATCTGTGGCAGGCCATTCAGAACGGCGATTTTCCCGAATGGGAACTGGGGGTGCAGGTTTTTGACGACGCCTTCGCCGATGACTTCGAATTCGACGTGCTGGACGCGACCAAGCTGATCCCCGAAGAACAGGTGCCGGTGCGCATCGTCGCGCGGCTGGTGCTGGACCGCATGGTCGACAACTTCTTTGCCGAGACCGAGCAGGTCGCCTTTTGCACCCAGAACATCGTGCGCGGCATTGATTTCACCAATGACCCGCTGCTGCAGGGCCGCAACTTCAGCTATCTGGACACGCAGATCAAACGGCTGGGCGGGCCGAACTTCACCCATATCCCGATCAACGCGCCGAAATGCCCGTTCCACCATTTCCAGCAAGACGGCCACATGGCGATGCATAACCCCAAGGGTCGCGCCAATTACGAGCCGAACTCATGGGCGCAAGGCGGGCCGCGCGCCGATCCCGACGCCGGTTTCCGCTCATTGGCAGAGCCGATGGCGGGCGACAAGCGGCGGGTGCGGGCCGAGGATTTCGCCGATCACTACAGTCAGGCGCGGCAGTTCTACCGCAGCCAGACCGCTGTCGAGCAAGAGCATATCGCGTCGGCCCTGACCTTCGAGCTGTCGAAAGTCGAAACGCCCGAGATCCGCGAGCGGGTGGTGTCGCATCTGCCCAATATCGACACCGATCTGGCGAAGGCGGTGGCCAAGGGTCTGGGGCTGACCAAGATGCCCAAGGCGCAGAAACCGGCCAAGGAGCCGATCGACCTGCCGGTTTCCGACAAGCTGTCGATCCACAAGAACCAGCGCGCCAACTTCAAGGGCCGCAAGCTGGGGCTGCTGGTCAGTGACGGGGCCGATGCCGCGCTGGTCGAGGCGCTGACCAAACCGGTCAAGGCTGCGGGCGGTCTGGTCGAGGTGGTCGCGCCGGTGATCGCCGGGGTCACGCTGTCCGATGGCACCCTACTGGCGGCGCAACAGAAGGTCGATGGCGGGCCGTCGGTTCTCTATGACGCGGTGGCTGTGGTGGTCACGGCAAAGGGTGCCACGCAGTTTGCCGCGATGCATCCGGCGAAAGCCTTTGTCGCGGATGCCTATGCGCATGCCAAGTTCATCGCCTATTCACCCGAGGCCGAGACGCTGTTCGATGCCGCCGGCGTCCCGCAGCGCGGCGACGGCATGGTGTCGCTGGACGCAGCGGACGAGGCCAAGGCGTTCCTTGACGCCTGCAAGGCGCTGCGGTTCTGGGATCGCGTGGCCTGACCGCCTTTGCGCCGCACCGGAACAATTGCCGGGGCGGTGTGTTCAGCCAGTGACAAGCGCGGCCGGAAAGCCCGACGCGCACCAACGGGAGAGTACAATGGCAGAGCATTCGTCGACTCTGGTTTCGGCCAGCGATGTGACCGGAGCCACGGTTTATGGCCCCGACGAAAGCAAAATCGGGTCGATTGACCGGGTGATGATCGACAAGACGACCGGCAAGGTCGCCTATGCGATCATGAGTTTCGGGGCCATTCTGGTCGGACTTGGCGGACAGGAACGCCCGGTGCCCTGGGGTGCCCTGCGCTATGACCCGTCGCTCGGCGGGTTTCGCACCGATGTCACCCAGCAACAGTTGGCCGACGCGCCCGAGACCAAGGAGCGCTGGCAGAATGACCGCGACTGGGAGGAACGCACGCATCTCAGCTTCGGGCTTGCGCCCTACTGGGCCTGACCTTGTGGCGATGTGACAGACGCCCCGCCCGCTTGGGTGGGGCGTTGTCTTTCCATCGTGACGGCCCGGAAAAGGATCAGCCGATGCACGCCAGTACCCCGATGATACCCCCGCGAACGGGCACGTCCCTGCCCCGGAGCGGCTAAGCGCGATGGCGTCCCGGCGGGCCGCGCTGGTGTACTACCCTGACGACCAGCCCGGTATCCGCCGACAGCGCCGGGGTCGCGGGTTCAGCTATTACGCCCCGGATGGCATGCTTATCCGCGATCCGGCCGAGCGCGCGCGCATCGCGGCGCTGGCAGTGCCGCCTGCCTATACCTCGGTCTGGATCAGCCCCCAACCACAGGGGCATCTGCTTGCCACCGGACGTGACGCCAAGGGACGCAAACAATACCGCTATCACCCGGAATGGGCCGAACACCGGGCCCAGAAGAAATACGACAGCCTCGCCACCTTCGGGCGCTGCCTGCCGCGTTTGCGCGCGCGCATCGCGGCGGGTCTTTGCGCGCCTGCCGGGTCGAGGGATCTGGCACTTGCGGCGGTGCTGGCGCTGCTGGACCGCGCCGCGCTGCGCATCGGAAGCGCGGATTACGCCCGCGAGAATGGCACCCATGGTGCCACGACCCTGCTGGCGAAACACATCCGCTTCGATGCCACCGGCATCACGCTGCATTTCCCGGCCAAGCGCGGCACGCCGGTGACGTGCCATCTGCACGGGCCACGGCTGCAACGCGCGCTGCACAAGGTTCAGGACCTGCCGGGCGCTGACCTGATCGCGTGGTCTGACGGCGACGGTGTCGCGCACCCGCTGCGCTCGGACGAGGTGAACGCGGTGCTGGCGGAAATCTGCGGTGCGGGAACCAGCGCCAAGACCTTTCGCACCTGGAACGGCACGATGGCCGCTTTCGCCGTCGCGGCGCAGGACGGCCCGCTGACCATCCACGACATGGCGACGGCGGCAGCCGAACGGCTGAGCAATACCCCGGCCATCGCGCGGAAAAGTTATATACATCCGCAGGTTATCGCTCTGGCCCAGCTGAAAGATGCCGAACGCGCCCGGCTGTTGCGCAGGCTGCACCCCCCGCCGCTGCACCGGCTTCGCACCCATGAAGGTGCGCTGATCGCCCTGCTCGACACGGCGACTTGAGCGTCGCGACGCCTGCCGCAGCCAGACGGAATTTGCCCGCCGCATCCCCCCGCCGCCAAAATTCTGCGCGGAAAAGTTGGAACATCCCCGCGCCTCGCCGGTTTACCATGCATCCCAGGCACATGTCTGGAGAACGTTTCTTACCTACTGGAGGATACCATGAAGAAGCTGCTCCTCACGACGGCCGTGGCCGCAATTCTCGTCGCCCCGGCTTATGCCCAAACCACGACCCAGCCGGTCGGTGACGCCACCCAGCAACCCGCTGAACAGATGACCGGCAGCGCTGCGACCGATCTGACCGCGCAGGCCAGCAGCCTGAACGCGCAGGCCAGCAGCAACATCACCATGATGGGCGGCGGCGAAGTCAGTGCCGATGAACTGATCGGTCACCGGGTGCACGCCCCTGACCCTGAAGCGACCGAAAGCTCGGATCTCACGGTCGGCATCGCGGATGCGCCCGACGGCTGGGAAGACATCGGTGAGATCGGTGACGTGATCGTCGACGGCTCGGGCGGTGTCAGCGCGGTCGTGATCGACGCGGGCGGGTTCCTGGGCATGGGTGAGCACCACGTGCGCATCCCCTACAGCGACCTTCAGTTCGTGGCCGACAGCGACGACGAAGATGACTACTATGTCGTTTACACCGGCAACCGTGACCTGCTCCAAGACGCGGATGAATACGATCCCGCGACCGAAGAGACCGGCATGATGTCGCTGCGTGACCACTCGGCCATGTCTGATGACGCGGCAGGTGGCACCGGTGCGATGACCACGATGCCGGCCGAAACCACGATGCCGAGCGATGCCGACACCAACACCACGACCGACCCTGCCGCGATGGACGATATGGAGCGTCCTGACCGCGACGGTCTGATGGCTGTCGATGTCGCGACGATCACCGCGGACGATGTTCAGGGTGCGCGCGTCTATGGCACCGAACAGGACTGGATCGGTGACGTGAACGACGTGGTGCTGGGCGATGACGGTCGTGTCTCGCAGGTCGTGCTGGATATCGGCGGCTGGTTGGGCATCGGCGAGCATCAGGTTGCGCTTGGTTTCGACCAGGTTGACCTGCGCCGCGACGGCGACGGTGGTGCTGTCTACGCCTATGTGGACTTCACCAAGGAAGAACTGGAAGCGATGCCCGAGTGGGAAGCGCAGTAACGCCTGCTTTGGTAGCGTGAAGGCTGGCCGTCGGCACGCCCGATTGATCAGCACGGTTCACGGAAAAGGGGTCGCCTTGGGCGGCCCCTTTTTCTGCCTCGATCACCCCAAAAAACGGGATCGGCCGGAAACTTTTGCCGCGCTTGCGGGTTTTGTTTTCAGCGCGGCAAGCGCCGCCGGACTGTCTCCCTCGTTCCCGAACTGTCTGTGAACAGACACGGCCTCACCTTGGATGGTGGGGCCGTTTTTTTACCAAACGCTTTCGCACTATTAGGTATGAAATACGGGAACTTAACCCGTAGACGCCGGTTGAATCCATAGATGTCGATGCCCTGTCAACCGGGCGCGACGGTACGAAGAACACGGTGGTTTTCCCGGTTTCACACCGTGGCCAACGCAACGGCAGTCGAGCTTCTGTCCCGTCGGGTATCGGCATCTTTCCACCTCTTGCGGTTGTACCGTCAACGGAACATTTGGCGGCCTGCGTGGTTTTCTCTGCAAGAGCAAAGAAAGGAAACCACGATGTCCGCACCCGACACCAACCCCAAAAAGCAAGCCCGCCGCCATGTAGGCCCCTTGATCGGGATGGCTGTTGCCGTGTTGGTCGGCGTCCTTCTGATTTTCTTCTGGATCTTTGAAGAGACCGCCGAATCCGACCCGCCCGCGAACCCGTCAGCCCAGCAAACCGAGGTCGCACCGCTTCCGCAGGCCGTCGAGCCTGAACAGATCACCCGGCCCGAAACCGAGTGATCCGAGCGCCGGGCAGCGGCACCGCCCTGCCCGGCCAAGGAACTTTTGTGCCCTGGGGACGTTTTTCTACCTTGGAGGACATGACATGACGAGTATTCGCGCGCGCATTCTAACCAAGCCGATCCATCGCTGGGCGATGAAGGTCCTTCCCCAACTTTCCGAGACCGAAAGCGAGGCGTTGGAGGCCGGCGAGGTGTGGTGGGAGGCCGAGCTGTTCTCAGGCAACCCGGACTGGGCGCAGCTGCACAACGTCAAGCGTCCGGTGCTGAGCGATGAGGAACAGGCGTTCCTTGATGGGCCTTGCCGCGAGCTGTGCGCGATGATCGACGACTGGTCGATCAATCAGCTCGACGCCGACCTGCCCGCCCCTGTCTGGGACTTCCTGCGCCAGAACCGGTTCTTTGGCATGATCATTGCCAAGGACTACGGCGGTCTGGGGTTTTCAGCCTATGCGCATTCCGAAGTGATCCGTCTGATCTCGACCCGCTCGATCGCGGCGGCAGTGACGGTGATGGTGCCCAATTCGCTGGGACCGGGCGAGCTGCTGCACATGTTCGGCACGCAAGAGCAAAAGGACACATGGTTGCCGAAACTGGCACGCGGTGACGCGCTGCCCGCCTTTGGGCTGACCAGCGCCGAGGCGGGTTCGGATGCCAGCGCGATGGTGGATGAAGGCGTCGTTGAAAAGGGGCTGTGGCAGGGCAAGGAGGTTCTGGGCATCCGCCTGAACTGGTCCAAACGCTATATCACCCTTGCGCCGGTCTGCACGGTGCTGGGCCTTGCGTTCCAGCTGCGCGACCCCGACGGGCATCTGGGCGGCGAGGCCGATATCGGCATCACCTGCGCGCTGGTGCCGACCGATCTGCCGGGCGTCGAAACCGGCCGCCGTCACATCCCGTCGGACACGATGTTCATGAACGGGCCGACGACCGGCACCGATGTGTTCATCCCGCTCGATCATATCATCGGCGGCACCGATTATGCCGGGCGCGGCTGGATGATGCTGATGAGCGCGCTGGCCGCCGGTCGCGGGATCTCGCTGCCGTCGATGTCCTGTGCGGCGATTGCGCTCTGCGCCCATACCTCGGGGGCTTATGCGCGTATCCGCGAGCAATTCGGCCTGCCGATTGGCAAATTCGGTGGCATCCAGGAGCGGCTGGGCCGCTTGGCCGCCGATGCCTACGCGCTGGACGCCGCGCGTCGGCTGACCTGTGCGGGGCTGGATGAGGGACGCTCGCTGTCGGTCATCTCGGCCATCATGAAGGCCCATGCGACGTTCCGCATGCGCTCGGCCATCGACGACGCGCTGGATGTGCATTCGGGCAAGGCGGTGATCGACGGGCCGTCGAATTACCTGCTGCCGCTGCACCGTGCGGTGCCCATCGGCATCACGGTCGAGGGCGCCAATATCGTGACCCGCTCGCTGATCATCTTCGGGCAGGGCGCGATCCGGGCGCATCCGCATTTGCTGGACGAGATGAACGCGCTGGCGATCAAGGATCACGACGAGAGCCTTGCCGCGTTCGACACATCGTTCTGGGCGCATGTCGGCCATACCACGCGCACCGTGTTCCGGGCGCTGGGGCGCGGCTGGAGCGGTGGGCGGATCGGCCCTGCCCCCGATGCCGGGCCCGTCACCGACATCTACCGCCAGCTGTCGCGCTGGTCTGCCGCCTATGCGCTGACCGCCGATATGGCGTTCCTGACCATGGGCGGCGCGCTCAAGCGCAAAGAGATGATCTCGGGGCGGATGGGTGACATTCTGTCCGAGATGTACATCCTGAGCGCCACGCTGAAACGCTGGCAGGATGAAGGCCAGCAAGTCGCCGATCTGCCAGTCGTGCGCTATTGCGCCGAGCGCAGTTTCGCCAAGATCCGCCAGTCGCTGAACGAAGTGCTGGCCAACTTCCCCAGCCGCTTTGCCGCTGGTCTTTTGCGCGTGATCACCGTGCCGGGTGGCAATGCCGCCGGGCCGGGCGATGCGCTGTCCGAGGACTGCGCCGATCTGATCTACGAGGCCTCTGCCGCGCGCGACCGTATCCTGGGGCAGACGCCCGGCGGCGTGGCGCGCAACGGGGTGAAGGTGCTCGACGATTGCTACGCCATGGTCACCCGTTGCGCCCCGCTGATGAAGCGGCTGCGTGAGGCTGGGCAAGACCCCGATGCCGGGCTCAAAGCCGGGACCATCACGCAGGGTGACCGCGACACCATCGCGCAGATGCAGGCGCTGGTCGCCAAGGTGGTCGCGGTGGACGACTTCACGCCCGAGGCGTTGAGCACGCTCTATCCCCGTCTCGATACCAGTGAACCCCAGCGCGAGGCCGCAGAATGAGCCGTCCTGTCTATCTGGTTGATGGCGCGCGCACGCCGTTCCTCAAGGCGCGTGGCACGCCCGGCCCCTTCACGCCGGTGGACCTTGCCGTGCAATGCGGTCGCCCGCTGCTGGCGCGGCAACCCTTTGACCGGCGCGTCTTTGATCTGGTCATTCTGGGCTGCGTCAATGTCATTCAGGATGAGATGAACCCGGCGCGTGTGGCCGCGCTGCGGCTTGGACTGGGGGCCGAGATGGTTGCCTTTACCGTGCAGATCAATTGCGGATCCGGCATGCAATCCATCGATACCGCCTACCGCTATATCCGCGATGGCAGCCATGAGATGATCCTTGCCGGCGGGGCTGAAGCGCTCAGCCACGCGCCGCTGGTGCTGCGCCAGTCCGCTGCCGAATGGTTCGGCGGCATGGCGCAGGCCAAGGGGATTGCGGCGCAGGCCAAGATGCTGACCGACCTCAGGCCCGAGTTCTTCAAGCCGGTCGTCGGGCTGGAACGTGGGTTGACCGACCCGATCACCCATCTGAACATGGGCCAGACGGCCGAGGTACTGGCCCACCGCTTCGGCATCGACCGCCAGACCGCCGATGCCTATGCAATGCAAAGCCACCACCGGCTTGCGCGGGCGCAGAGCGAAGGCTGGCTGGACAGCGAAGTCATGCCCGCCTTTGCCGACGAGGGCACGGCCTATGACCATGGCGACGGCGTGCGCCCCGACAGCGACATGGCCGGGCTGGCCAAGCCGAAACCGGCATTCGAGCGCCCCTATGGCAAGGTGACGGCGGGCAATGCCAGCCAGATCACCGATGGAGCATCCTGGGTGATTGTCGCGTCCGAGGCGGCGGTGGAGAAGCACGGCCTTACACCGCTGGCGCGGATTGTTGACAGCGAATGGGCGGCGCTCGACCCGTCGGTGATGGGTCTGGGGCCGGTGCTGGCCTCGACCCCCATCGCGCAGCGGCAGGGGCTGAGCCTGTCGGACATCGACCTGTGGGAACTGAACGAGGCCTTTGCCGCGCAGGTGTTGTCTTGCGTCGAGGCTTGGGCGGACGAAGGGTTCTGCCGCGCGGTTCTGGGGCTTGAGGGTGCCTTCGGTCGCATCGACGCCGAGCGGTTGAACATCGACGGCGGCGCGATTTCGCTGGGCCATCCGGTCGGAGCCAGTGGCAACCGCATCGTGCTGCATCTGGCCAACGCCATTAAACGGCTGGGAAAAACCCGTGGCATTGCCACCGAATGCATCGGTGGTGGTCTGGGCGGTGCAATGATGCTGGAGGTGGCGTGATGACGGGACCGGTCTTGCAACATCTCGGCACAACCAAGCTGGAACTCGGCCCGGTTGGCCCCGGTGACGGCCCGTGGCGGCGCGGCGAGGCGGATGGCATCGTCTGGCTGGTGCTCGACCGCGCCGATGCGGCCGTAAACACCGTGGATCGCAGCGTGATGACCGGGCTTACCGCCGAACTCGACACGCTGGAACGCACCCCGCCCCGCGCCGTGGTGATCCGGTCGGGCAAACTGGCTGGCTTTGCCGCAGGGGCAGACATCACCGATTTTGACGCGATGAGCGCCGACGGCGCCGCCGATCTGCTGCACCAAGGGCATGACGTGCTGGACCGGCTGGCCGCGCTGAAGTGTCCTACGGTGTGTGTGGTGCATGGTGCTGCCTTGGGCGCGGGCTTCGAGATCGCGCTGGCCTGTGACTGGCGGATCGCCGTTGACGGCGCGTCCTTTGGCTTTCCCGAGGTACAGCTGGGCCTGCATCCGGGCCTTGGCGGCACCTTCCGCCTGCCCGCGCTGATTGATCCGACCGAGGCCATGACGCTGATGCTGACCGGCAAGACCGCGCACACGGCGAAGGCGAAGGCGCTGGGGATTGCCGATATCGTGACCCAAGAGCGGCATGTCCGGGCGGCAGTCGATGCCATCGTGGCGGGCGATGTCGAACGGGGCCAACCGGGGCTGAAGGCACGCGCTTTTGGCCTTGATGCGGCGCGCAGCCTTGCCGCGCGGCAGATGCGCAGCGAGACCGAAAAGAAAGCGCCCAAGCACCACTACCCCGCCCCGCATGCCTTGATTGACCTGTGGGAAAAGCACGGCGATGACCCCAAAGCCCTGCAAGCCGCCGAAATCGACAGCTTTGCGGCGCTGCTGGAGACCGACACGTCACGCAACCTGCGACGGGTGTTCTTCCTGCGTCAGGGCCTGAAGGAGGGCGCACGTGACGACGACGCTATTGCCCATGTCCATGTGATCGGCGGCGGCGCGATGGGGGCCGAGATTGCCGCCTGGGCCGCGATCAAGGGCAAGAGCGTGACGTTGGGGGATGTCCAACTCGACCCGCTGGGGCGCGCGATCAAACAGGCGCGCGAGACCTGCAAAGGCCAGCATCTGAGCGGCATCGAAACCCGTGACGCGCTGGACCGCCTGATGCCGGACCCCAGGGGATACGGCATCGCGCGGGCCGATCTGGTGATCGAAGCGGTGCCTGAATCGCCTGAGCTGAAGGCCAGGATCTATGCCGATCTTGCCGGTCGGATGAAGCCGGGTGCCATACTGGCGTCGAACACTTCAAGCCTGCGGCTGCGTGATCTGCAGGCGTCGGCACCCGATGCGGCGCGCTTCGCCGGGCTGCATTTCTTCAATCCGGTCAGCAAGATGCAGCTGGTCGAGGTGGTTCGCCACGACGGTACGGACCCGGCCGTGGTCCAACGGCTCGCGGCTTTCTGCGGTTCGCTTGACCGTTTGCCGGTGCTGGTGACCGACTACCCCGGCTTTCTGGTGAACCGCGCCCTGACGCCCTATCTGATGGAAGCGATGGTTCTCATGGAGGAGGGCGTCGCCAAAGAGACCATCGACGCCGCCGCGATGGATTTCGGCATGCCAATGGGGCCGGTCGCGTTGAGCGATCAGGTGGGTTTGGACATCTGCCTGCATGTGGCCGAAAGCCTAAAAGACACGCTGGACAAGCCGATGCCCGAGATCAGCCGCCGACTGCGCGACAAGGTCGAGGCGGGCAACCTGGGCAAGAAGACCGGGCAAGGGTTTTACGACTGGTCCAAGGGCACGCCGCGCCCACAGGCCGCAGGCGAGACGCCCGAGGATCTGATCGACCGGCTGATTCTGCCGATGCTCGACGCCTGCGTCGAATGTCTGCGCAAAGGCGTGGCGCGCGGTGCTGACGATGTGGATGGCGCGATGATCTTCGCCACCGGCTTTGCGCCGTTCCGGGGCGGCCCGCTGCACTACGCCCGCGCGCGCGGGGTCGCGGGAATTGAGCAACGGCTGACGGACCTCGCCGAGCGCCACGGTGCGCGCTTTGCCCCCGATCCGGGCTGGAAGGACCTTTGATCCGTGCAACGTGACACCGACGCCGATGCCATCGTCCGCGAGATCATCGCGCGGACGGGTGGCGATATCCGTCTGGCGCTGCCGCTGGGGTTGGGCAAGCCGGTCACGCTGCTCAATGCGCTGGTGCAGGCCGCCTGTGACGATCCCGGCGTGACGCTTGCGATCTTCACAGCCCTGACGTTAGAGCGACCTGCCCCCGGCTCGGACGTGGAACGGCGGTTTCTGGAACCGGCGATGGACCGGCTTTTCGGTGCCTACCCCGAGATCCTCTATGCCCGCCTGAGGCGCGAGGGCACGCTGCCGCCCAACATCAAGGTCAGCGAATTCTTCATGCTGGCCGGGCGCTGGCTGGGCCATGAGGCGGCGCAGCAGGCCTATATCTCGGCCAATTACACCCATGCGCGCGACGTCTTGCTGCGCCAAAAGCCCAATGTCCTGATGCAGCTGGTGGCCGAAGAAGACGGGCGCTTCAGCCTGTCGTCGAACACCGATATCTCGGCCGATCTGTTCCGCTTCCGGGCGCAGGGCGAGGCCGATTTCATCACCGTCTTCGAGACCCATCCACAGCTGCCGTTCCTGCAGGGTCCGGGCGCAACCCTGCGTGTCGATGAGGTCGATCTTGTGCTGGACCCCGTTCAGCCGTTCGAGCTGTTCTCGGCCCCCCGCCGCCCCCTTGCGCTGGAGGATCACGCCATCGGCCTGCATGTCGCGCGGCTGATCGTTGACGGTGGTACCTTGCAGATCGGCATCGGAACCCTTGGCGATACCGTCGCCAATGCCTTGCTGCTGCGCGACCGGGGCGAGGCCGCAGCTGTTCAGGCCGACTGCCCCTTCCCCGTCATGCAGGACGCGGGCGCACCCTTCGCGGACGGCCTCTACTGCGTGACCGAAATGCTGGTTGCCGGGCTGATGGCGCTGTTCGAGGCCAAAGCGATCCGGCGCGAGGTGGACGGCTGTGCGATCCACGCCGGTTTCTTTGTCGAGACCCGGGATTTCTACGCCAACCTGCGCAGCCTGCCGCCCGAACGGCGCGCGAAGATTGGCATGATGCCGGTCAGCTTCACCAATGCGCTCTACGGCGACGAGGCGCAAAAGCGCGCGGCACGGACCGACGCACGCTTTGTCAACGCGGCGATGAAAGTCTCGGCGCTGGGGGACGTGATGTCCGACAGCGTCAAGGACGGTCAGGTTGTCAGCGGTGTCGGCGGGCAGTTCAACTTCATCGAGCAGGCCTTCGCGCTGGACGGCGCGCGCTCGATCATCACGCTTGCCGCGACGCGGATCAGCCATGGCAAGGTCGAAAGCAACATCAGCTGGGCGCTGCCCAGCGTCACCGTGCCGCGCCACATGCGCGATATCGTGGTGACGGAATATGGCATCGTCGACCTGCGCGACCGGACGGATGCCGAGGTGATCGCCGCCCTGCTGGCGATCACCGACAGCCGTTTTCAGGCCGACCTGATGGCCAAGGCCAAGGCGGCGGGCAAACTGCCAAAGGACTATCAGATCCCGCCCGCGCATCGGCGCAACCTGCCGCAGACGGTCGCCGACTGGCTTGTGCCGCACCGCGCGGCGCTGCCCGATTTCCCCTTTGACAGCGACTTTGACGCAATCGAGCGCGTCCTCTTGCCCGCGCTGCAAGAGCTGGCAAACCTGTCGCCCACGCTGAGCGGCAAGGCCCGATTGCTGGCGGCGTCGCTGACAGCCGCGCCGCATCCGCAGGAAGATGAGGCGATGGCCCGCATGGGTTATAAGGATGATCGCGGGCTGACCGCGCGTGCACTGCGCGGGGCCTTGCGCCGCGTCGCCTCAGCCAAGCGTGACAACCAGATCCTGTGAGCCGGGCTGGACGGGCAGCGTCAGGACGCCGTCTGCAACGGGCAAAGCCGCGCCGTTCAGCACCGCCGCGCTGACACCCCGGCCCTTGCCGCCGGTGTTGCGCACCACCACCGTCACGACCATGTCACCCAGCGTGACGCGCAGGCTCACCTCGGGCCAGTCCGGCGGCAGGCAGGGATCGAGCGTAAGCGCATCGCCCTGCCGGGTCAGCCCCAGGATCCCCTCGATCCCCGCCCGGTACATCCACCCCGCCGAGCCGGTATACCACGTCCACCCGCCGCGCCCGGCATGGGGTTCGGTGGAATAGACATCGGCAGCGATCACATAAGGTTCGACCTTGTAACGCGCGGCCTCGTCGGGCGTGCGGGCGTGGTTGACCGGATTGAGCAGGGCGAACAGGGACTGTGCCGCCGCGCCGTTGCCTTGCCGGGCGAAGGCCAGAATGGCCCAGAGCGCCGCGTGCGTGTACTGGCCGCCATTCTCGCGCAAGCCGGGCGGGTAGCCCTTGATATAGCCGGGGTCTTTGGGTGTGCGGTCAAAGGGCGGGGTGAACAGCAGCGCGATGCCCGGATCAGGGCGGATCAGGTGCGTTGTGACCGACTCCATCGCGGTTTTGGCCCGCTCGGGGTCGCCCGCCCCCGACAGCACCGACCACGACTGCGCGATGCTGTCGATCTGGCATTCGTCGGACTCGGCCGATCCCAAGGGCGTGCCATCGTCGAAGGTGCCGCGCCGATACCAGGCGCCGTCCCATGCCTTGCTCTCGATCGCTTCATGGACGCGGTTTGCGTGCTCCAGCCAGCGCTCTGCCCGCGCATCACCACGCGCTTGGGCGAAGGGGGCCATGCGGCGCAGCGTGGCGATCAGCAGCCAGCCGAGCCAGACTGACGTCCCCTCCCCCGCTTCCCCGACCCGGTTCATCCCGTCATTCCAGTCGCCGGTGCCGATCAGCGGCATGCCGTTCTCGCCGGTCAGGGCGATGGCCTGATCAAGCGCGCGGGCACAGTGTTCGTACAGGCTGGCGGCCTCGTCCGATTGTGTCGGCGCGAAGAAATCATCATGCGCGCCGGGGGCCAGTTCGGGGCCTTCGATGAATGGAATGACCTCATCCAGAATTGCCGCGTCTCCGGTCACCGCGATGTATTGCGACACGCCGTAGCCCAGCCAGACGCGGTCATCCGAGATGCGGGTGCGGACGCCCTGCCCCGAATGCGGCAGCCACCAATGCTGCATGTCGCCTTCCGGGAACTGCCGCCCGGCGGCGCGTACCAGGTGGTCGCGGGTCATGTCGGGTCGGCTGAAGGACAGCGCCATGCCGTCTTGCAGCTGATCGCGGAACCCATAAGCCCCGCTGGCCTGATAGAACCCGGCGCGCGCCCAGATCCGGCAGGCCAGCGTCTGATAGAGCAGCCAGCCGTTGAGCATGATGTCCATCGCGCGGTCCGGCGTCTTGACCTGCACCGCCCCCAGGAGGCCGGTCCAATGCTGCATGACCGCGTCCAGCATCGCGTCGACAGGGCTGTCGCGCATCCGCTGGATCAGCGCGCGGGCGTCCTCGATCGTTTCGCATTGGCCGAGCAGGACGACCACATCCACCGAGTGTCCGGGCGCAATGCTCACCTCGCGTTGCAGCACGGCGCAGGGGTCGAGCCCGGCCCCGACCACGCCGTCAAGCGGTTTGCCCAGGCCCATCGGGGCCGAGCGTCCGCCCAGATGGCCGAAAAAGCTGGCCCTGTCAGCGGTGTAGCCGGTAACCTGCGCGCCCATATCGGCAAAGGCGACGCGCCCGGCAAAGGCCGTCGCCCAAGGGTTACGCGCCATCAGCGCGCCGGTTTCGGGGTCCCGTTCGGTGGTCACATGGGCCAGCGTGGCACTGCGCGAGGTGCCCAGAACCCATTCGGCATAACTGGTCACGGAAATGCGACGCGGGGTCTGGCCGGTGTTGGTCAGCGTCAGCCGCGAGACCTTGACCGAATCGTTCAGCGGCACGAACTGGGTCAGCGTCGACGCGATGCCGCCCCGCGCATACGAGAACCGGCTGTAGCCGAAGCCGTGGCTGGCGGTATAGGTTCCCGGCCCGCGGATCGGCTGGGCGGTGGGGGTCCAGACCTCGCCGCTGTCGAGATCGCGCAGATAGAGCGCCTCGCCCGCCGGATCGGTGACCGGGTCGTTGGACCAGGGCGTCAACTGGTTCTCGCGGCTGTTTTCCGACCAGGTGAACCCGCTGCCCTCGGCCGAAACCTGAAAGCCGAAGGACGGATTCGCGATGACGTTGATCCAGGGCGCGGGCGTGTTGGTGCCGTCGCGCAAAAGCGTGGTGTATTCGCGCCCGTCTTTGGCAAAGCCGCCGGTGCCGTTGAAGAACTCCAGATCCTGTGCGGGGTCATCGAGCTCGTCGGGTTGCAATGCCGGTTGCAGGGCGGGGACCGCCTTTTCGCGCGGTCTGGCCATCTCGGCAGCCGCCTGTTGCGCCACGCGTCGCAGGGCACCGAGCTGCGCGCCAATCGAGCCGCGGCTGGCCACCAGTACAACCCGCGCCACGGCCATCAGCAAGGCGCGCGTGGGTGCCATCATCAGATCCGAGCGCAGCACATGCACCGTGCCATCTGCCCGCGTGTCCGAGGCGCGGGGCCGCGTTCCGGCCGAGCGCACCGCCGCCTCGATCAGGATCTGCAGATCCTGCACATAGCTGGACGAGCGGTCATTCACGATGACCAGATCAACCGCCATCTGCCGCGCCCGCCAGTATTCATGCGCGGCCAGAACCTCGCGCAGCGCGCCTGCGTCCTGCGCATCGTCGATCAGGAACAACACGATCGGCAGATCGCCCGAGATACCGTGCGCCCAAAGCCCCGATTGCGGCCCGGCCCCGGCGATGATCCGCTCTGAGCCCGGACGCAGGCGCGAGTCGTTGCGCAGGATCATCCCGGCCAGCCGCTGAAAATCCGCGGCCTGCGCATGCGTTATGCCCAGATGCCGCAACTGCACCTGCGCTTCGGTCCAGGCCAACGTGCTGGCGCGGCCAAAGGCCGACGGGTCGCGGTGCCGTTCAAGCAGGTCGAGCAAGGCGGCAGGGGTCTGGGCGACGATGGTCCAGAAGGTCACGCGCGCCATGCCGCCTGCTGGCACCCTGACGCGGCGGCGGATCGCGAAAATCGGGTCCAGCACGGTGCCGGTGGTGCTTGATAGCGGCGCGTCAGCCATCACCGGATTGGCCATCGAGCGCCCCCGGCCGATGAAGCGGGCGCGGTCGGTCTCGTATTGCATGGGCGCGGTTTCCGCACCCTCGACCACGGCGATATGCGCCGCCCAGACCGAGGCATCGTTGCCAGAGCGCGGACGGCGGGTGGCGATGATCGCGCCCAGTTCGGGAAAGTGATCGGTGACCACGAACATCTTGGAAAACGCCGGATGCGCCAGATCCGCCGCCTGCGGGGCCAGCACCAGTTCGGCGTAGGACGTCAGGTCGATCTCGCGCGCCTGATGGCCGGTGTTGGTCAGCGTCACGCGGCGCGCTTCGCTGTCATCCTCGGCGGACACGACGACCTCGGTGGTTGTGGTCAGGCCCGCGTCCTTGTGCGTGAACTCGGCATGATGCTCGCAGAACACCGCGCTGTGCGTGCCACCCGTCTGCGGCAGCGGGCGCATCGCGGCGGACCATGTCTTGCCGGTGGCGACATCGCGGGCATAGAGGAACGTGCCCGGTGCGTCCTGCGTCGTTTCGGGCCGCCAACGCGTGATCGCCAAGTTGCCCCAGCGGCTGTAACCGCCACCCGGCGGGGTGAGCATGACGCCATAGCGCCCGTTCGACAGCAGATGCGCGGTGGGGATGGTGTCTGCGGGCCGGTCGAAGCGCCGCAAGGCCGGCGTCGTTTCCACCGTCTTGGGGCCAACGAGCACATCCTCGGCGCGCGGCGGCGCGGCGACGGCGTGGCGCGGCACCCGCTCTTGCAGCAACAGCTCGACCGATTGCACCATCGGGTCGGCGTGGAACCGCGCGCGCAGCAACCCGTCGCGCACCGTGTTCGCGATGGCGGTGATCGTCATCCCCTGATGATGCGCCATGTAATTGCGCACGATGGCGACCTTGGCCCCGGCGGGCAGGCGCGAAGGGCTGAAATCGAGCGCCTCATAGAACCCATAGCGGCCTTCGGCGCCCAGCGCGGCCAGCGCGTGATAGTTGTGCAAAGCGCCGACGGGGTCGACCATGCTGGCCAGACCGGTGGCATAGGGGGCAATCACGCGGTCCTCGCTCAGGCCGCGTTTCAGGCCCAGCCCCGGCACGCCAAAGTTTGAATACTGATAAGTCATTTCCAGATCGCGGGCGTTGAAGGCGGATTCGGAAATGCCCCACGGAATATCCTTGGCCTTTCCATAGGCTTGCTGACGCGCGACGATGGCGCGGTTGGTGCGCTCTAAAAGCGAGCCGGCAGGCGCGCGCATCACCAGCGACGGCATCAGATATTCAAACATCGACCCCGACCACGAGATCAGCGCCGTATCAGTGCCGACCGGGGTGGCGGTGCGGCCCAGCCGGAACCAGTGACGGGTCTCGACATCGCGCTTGGCGATGGCAAACAGACTGGCCAGCCGGGCTTCCGAGGCGAGCAGGTCATAGCAATTGGGGTCAAGACGGTTGGTATCGGCGGCATAACCGATGGAGAGCAGCTTCTTCTCGGGATCGACGAGGAAGGCGAAATCCATCTCCATCGCGAAGCGGCGGCAGAGCGCCTCGATCCGCGCGAGCCGGGCAAGGTCCGTGCTGTCCCCGATATGATCGCGCAGGCGCTGCCGGATCGCGGCGACCCAGTCGGCGCTATCATCGTCTGCATCGGTTGCCATCGCATCGGCCAGCGACAGCAGGTGGTCCGCACCAGCACCGGCGGCCAGTGCTGCGGCAAATGCGGCGGTCTTGCCCGCGACCGGGGCGCCCTGAAGGCCCAGCGCATCGGTCAATCCATCGCGCAGCACGTCGTCCGTGACCGGCTGCTCGCCCCATGCGCGACAGCTTTGCGCGACCGCAATCAGATGACCGGCCAGATTTCCGCTGTCTACCGATGACACATAAGGCGGTGTCAGCACCCGCAGATCGCGGGTGTCGTACCAGTTATAGAAATGTCCCCGATGACGCGGCATGCGCTGCATCGTGGCAAGGGTATCCTCAAGCCGGGTGAGTGCGGTCGATTGTGCGATCCAGCCCATGTCGCGGGCGGTCACGGTGGACAACAGGTACAGACCAATATTCGTCGGCGAGGTGCGATGCGCCACCACCGGGCGCGGCGTTTCCTGAAAGTTATCGGGCGGCAGATAGTGCTCTTGCGGCGTTACGAAGGTTTCAAAGAACTGCCACGTGCGCCGCGCAATCTGCCGCAGGGCGAGACTGTCGGGCGCACTCAGAGGCTCGGCCACCTGCGTGGCCCCCGGCGCGCTGAGACGCCGCACAACCGCCGGGGCACTGAGCCAGAGGGCAAGGAAGCTCAGCGCCAGCGGCCAAAGCGGTGGGTTGACGGCCAAGATCACGGCGACAAGCGTGATCGACACGACAATCCCGCCCAGCATCAGGCGGTACTGGCCAAAGGTGCCGAGACGCGGCGCCCCTTCGGCCGAGGCGGCGGTGACCCATTCCAGCAAATGACGACGCGATACGCCGAGGCGATAGAGGGTGCGCAGGATCGCATCCATCATCAGCACCGCCGTATAGGGCAACAGCAAGACAGACAGCGCAAGGTTCAGAGCCGCTGACAGCACATCGCGGCCATAGGCGTTGAGCTGCAGGGGCGAAAACTGCGAGCGCCGCACGGGGATGAGCGTCGAGAGCAGCGGCAACACATAAGGGACGGCCAGCAGCCCCAGCAACACCCCTGTCCAGACCAGCGCGACCGGCAGTGGCAAGGCCCAGCCCGCGACCAGCGCCAGCAGCGTGAGCGGCGCGGTCAGCGAGCGGCGCAGGTTGTCGATCAGCTTCCAGCGGCCCAGCGGCGGCACGCCATCGCCGCGACGCCCGGTAATCCACGGCAAAAGCTGCCAGTCGCCGCGCACCCAGCGATGCTGGCGCTTGGCGGCGACATCGTAGCGCGAGGGGAAATCCTCGATCACCTCGATATCCGAGGCCAGCGCGGCGCGCGCATAGACGCCCTCGAACAGATCGTGGCTCAGCATCGTGTTTTCGGGCACCCGCCCGGCCAGCGCCGCCGTGAACGCGTCGACGTCGTAAATGCCCTTGCCCGCAAAAGACCCTTCGCCAAACAGATCCTGATACACATCCGAAACCGCAGCAGCATAGGGATCAATCCCGCCATTGCCGGACTGCAGCCGCTGGAACATCGAACCCGCTGCCCCCATCGGCAGCGCCGGGGTGACACGCGGCTGCAGGATGCCGTAGCCGTCGGTCACGCGCTGCACGGCGGGATCAAACACCGGCCGGTTGAGCGGGTGGACCATCTTGCCGATCAGGCGGTGCACCGTGTCGCGCGGCAGGCGCGTGTCGGCGTCGAGGGTGATCACATAGCGGATATCGTGCGGGACCGGGGCATCGCCGGGCAAAAAGCCCGTATCAGTCGCGCCGCGCAGCAGCCGGTTCAGCTCTTCCAGCTTGCCGCGCTTGCGCTCCCAGCCCATCCAGCGGGACTCGCCGGGGTTATGTTTGCGCGCGCGGTGCAGGAACAGGAAGCGGTTGCCTGTGCCGTTGGGGTAGCGTGCGTTCAGCGCAGCAATCGCGGCGCGCGCGGCGCTCAGCAGCGCGTCATCACCCGGCGTGTCGGCAGCGTCACTGTCGGGACCGTCCGAAAGGATGGCGTAATGCACAGCGCCCGGCGCGCTGGCCAGATAGTGCACTTCCAGCCGCTCGACGATCTCGGTCAGGGCGTTTGTGCCCGACAGGATGACCGGAACGGCCACCAGCGTGCGGTAATCATCGGGGATACTCTCAGACAGATCGAGCGCTGGCAGGCGCTGGGGGGCCTTCAGGCGCGTGACCAGCAGGTTGACCAGCGCCGTTGCCGCCTCGGCTGCGGGCATCAACAAGAGCACCCCCAGCCCGAGGAGCGGCCAGACCGACAGCCCGGCCGCAACCAGGGGCAGCACAAGGGCGATAAGCGCCAGTGTCACCACCCCCAACGACGCCAGATACCCGCCGAGCCCGACCCGCGCCACGCTGCGCGACAGACGCAGGCTTGCGGGCGGTGTGTAGCCGATGCTGGCGGCAAACGGCTGACGGTTCTTCCCGATCAACCAGTGCCCCGAATCGCGCTCTCGCGCGTTCAACCCGGCGGCAGTCTGCGTCACAAGCGCCTGCGTGATGGCGATCTCGTCGTGCGGCGCGTGGCGGGCCAGCGTTTCGATTTCATCGCGGTAGCGGTTGCGCGTGGCAAAATCCAGCGCGTCGAAACCGGTGGTCTGGCGCAGCAGCGCGTCAACCAGACTGACCTGCTCAAAGAATTCGGCCCAGTCCAGTTCAGACAGCACGCGCATGCTGGCAACCAGATTGCGCATGGTGACATTCGCGGCGCTCTGTTCGTGCTGCACCCGTTCGACAACCGCGTCCAGAGTGGTGCCCTGACGCCGCAAGCGATCATGCAGCCACGGCAACAGCGGCGTCGTATCCGGGTCGAACCCGCGCAGCCGGTTGCCGATCTGGGCGGCCAGAAAATCGGGCAAAGGCGCGGCTTCATAGGGGGCGACGGCTTGATGCAGGGGTGTCGGCGCGCGCTCGGCATCGCCCAGCACGCTGTCAACCAGAGCATCCGCCGCCCCGTGCAGCGCATGGGCGCGGGTGATCTGCACGACAATGCGGCGCATGTTCTCGACCAGAACGATGCGCAAGGTGATGGCCAGCGCCCACAGTTCACCGATGGTGAGCGGCTGAACCGTCTGATACGCCGCGACAAACCGCGCGAGGACAGACCCCGCGACCAAACTGTCGGTATGCGCGACATAGGCCCAGGCAATGCCAAAGACGCGCGGGTAGCCGGCGAAAGGGCCTGAGGCCAGTTTAGGAAGCTGGCGGTAGTAGCCGGCGGGCAGATCCTGGGTGATCTGGCGCAGTTGCAGTTCGACCAGATGGTAATTGTCCAGCAGCCATTCCGCTGCCGGGGCGACCGTCTCGCCGCGCCGCAGGGCATCGGCGCTGAACTGATAGGCCGAGAGCAGCTCGGCCGCGTTGTCGCGCAGCCGCCGGGCAAGGTTGGGCACAGCCACGGGGCGGTGTGCGATGGGCTGTTCGGCGGCCAGACTGATGGCGTGGTGTTCAAGCCGCTCGACGCCGAACAGATCGCTGCGGATCGGCGCGGTATCATCCCACAGTGCAGGGCCGCGCGCGCTGGGCAGTACGGCGTGCAAAACGCCCTGCCATGCGGCAGGGCGTTTCCGGGGCGACCCCCTCATTTGTCAGCAGCTACGGCGTGCAGTGTTGCTGCCTCCGGCCGTGGCATCGCCGTTTGCTGCCTGCGGCTGGTGATGCTTGTGGAATCCCGGATCACCGTGATGGATCCCGGCGGGGATGCGCGAAGCGTCATCTCGGCCCATCGCTTTTCGATTTCCAACCAGTTCATGGCAGAACCCCCTGTGTCGGCATGTGTGACTGTGGTGCTTGGCAGTGCATGTACCGGTTGAACAATGCTGCTGCCCGGAAGTTCCCGCCGCGCAGAGCCTAAACGCCTGTGCACGCGACGGGTCCAGCCGGGCAGGCGGAAGTCCGCCCGATCTGTCCCGCACCCCACCAAATCGCGCTGGATTCGCCCCATCTACGGCGACACCACACCAACCATCAGGATTGTGGGTGATCGCACGGAACAATCGCGCAGATGCGGGGTTGCCTTGATACCGCGCGCGGTATCCCGCGTCCGCCGAACCGACCTGACCGCCGAAAGTTGGTGCGCCTATGGAACAGCTGAGTTTTCCTGACACGCCTGGGCGGTTCTCTCAGCCTGTTCCGTATTGCGGCCCGGCCCCTTCGCCCGGCGCGCTTTGGCTCGACTGGAACCTGTCGCCGGTGCTGGTGGCCCTCCTGACCGCGTTGCTGGCTGCCGGTCTGTGGCGCGCCACCCACCGCGGAGCCTTTGCTTTGGGCTGGGCGGGACTGGTCATCGCCTTCGTCTCGCCGCTCTGCGCGCTGACGACGGCGCTGTTTCTGGCACGCACCGGTCATCACCTTGTCCTTCTTGCCCTCGCCACGCCTGCGCTGGCCATCGGCTGGCCGCTGCGCTGGCCCGGCCGCGTGCCCGGCTTTTTGATGACAGTGGCGGCGCTGGTGCTCTGGCACCTGCCTGCGGCCTATACGCTCGCCTGGGACAGTCACGCGGCCTATTGGGCGCTGCAAGGCGCGCTGCTGGTCGGCGGCTGGAGCTTCTGGTCCGCCGTGCTGGCCCCCGATCAGGCGCGCGGCGACTCGGTGCTGGCGGATACGGCGTTCGTGCTGGGTCTGGGCAGCGTGATGAGCCTGCTGGGCGCACTGCTGACCTTTGCCCCACGCCCGCTGTACGGCGAGCATCTTGCCACGACCGACCTCTGGGGACTGTCGGCGCTGGCCGATCAACAGGCCGCGGGTCTGGTGATGTGGGTGCCGGGCATGGTGCTGATGTCGGCGGGTGTCGCCCTCACGCTGGTGCGCGCCTGGCGGCGGAGCGCGGCCGCATGATCGCTGCCCTGAAATTCGTGCATCTGGCCGGGATCAGCTGCTGGGCGGCCGGGTTGATCGCGCTGGCGCTGTTGATGCTGGTGTTCGGCACCACCAATGATGAGGACGATTACGTCGAATATCGCCTGTTCACCCATGTCACCTATATCTCGTTCGTCACGCCCGCCGCGCTGATCGCCATCGCGTCGGGCACAGCGCTTTGTTTCGCGGCGGGGATCTTCGAGCCCTGGCTCTTGCTGAAACTCGCCTTCGTCGCCGGGATGGTGCTGGTTCATACGTGGCTGGGCCATCTGATCCAGCGGTCGGGCGAAGAGCGGCGCAGCAAATGGTTCACCGCGCCCTTCGCAGGTCTGGCGCTGGTGCCGCTGATCTGCGCGGTGATCGGCCTTGCGCTGATCAAACCGCAGGCCGCCACGCTGAGCGATCTTCTCCCGGCTCAGCTTTTGTCGGTACGCGAGGGGGCCGCGCCATGAGCCTCGTGCCCGCCCAGACCGTAGTCGAACACCAGCTTGCCACCGTGCCAGCCTGTCATGCCGATGAGCGCGGCGGACAGCGCCGACAGCAAGGCACCCCAGGGCAGGATATCACCGCCCTGCAGTCGCAGGCCCCAGTTCACCCCCAAAAGCCCCAGCAGCATCACCGCCAGAATGGAATGCGTCCAGCTGGCGGCCCGGATGCGGATACCGGCCACCAGCAGCAATTCGGCAAGGCCGGTCAGACCAGCCAGAATGCCCATGACGAAACTGCCACCCGCCGCCCACAGCCCGGCCCGCAGCCAGAAATCATCCCCGCTCCACCAGTAGAGCGCATCTGCTGCCAGCGTGGAAAAACCCAGCGCAATGGGGAATGCCACCAGCATCGCGTGAACCGGGTGGCCGGCGATGGCGACGCGCGACTCGGTCAGATGAAAGACGCGGTGGTGATGGATCGGATCGCGGAAGCGGCGGCGTGGGGGCATGGGGAACCTTTGTTGGCGCGGGCCAGCGCCCGGTCGGCGCGTGTGTACAGTCAACGGGGTGCGGCGCTGTTGGTTCCCTTCATGCTGGCCGGATGCGAGGGCGCCCTGTCAACCCTTGCCCCGCGCGGGCCCGAGGCCGAGGCGATTGCCACCCTGTGGTGGATCATGCTGGCGGGCAGTGTGGCCATTTCGCTCATGGTGTTTGCCCTGCTGGGTCTGGCGTTCCGCAAGAACCGGCGCCCGCTGTCCGACCGTTTCTGGACGCATGGCATGGGGCTGGGTTTCAGCTTTTCCATCCTGAGCGTTCTGCTTGCCGCTGCGATCATCACCGGCGACCGGCTGATCGCCCGCCACCAGAGCGCCACGGTGCGGGTCGAGGCCATCGCCAGCCAATGGCAGTGGCGCTTCGTGCAACCCGGCCCCGATGGCGCGCCGGTCGAAACGCAGGGGCGGCTGTACATCCCCGCAGGCGTGCCCGTCGAGGTGATGATCCGCACCGAGGACGTGATCCACAGTTTCTGGGTGCCGCAGCTTGCCGGAAAGCTGGACGCGATCCCCGGGCATGAGAACCGCCTGCGCTTTGAGGCGCCCGAGCCGGGTGTCTATCAGGGGCGCTCGGCCGAATTCTCGGGCGTGGGCTACGCAGACATGCTGTTCGAGGTGCTGGCCTATCCGCCCGATGACGTGCCCGCGCAGTTCACCAACCGGGGCGAGACCGCCCCCGCAGCACAGGCCGGGGAACCCGACGAATGACGCTGATCCCCCACCCACCGCAACGCGCCCTGCCCCTGCACCGCGAGATGGAACGCGTCTGGAGCCGCCCGCCGGGGCTCAAGGGTTTTCTGACCTCGGTCAACCATTCCGAGATCGGAATGCGCTTCATGGCGCTGGCCGGGATCTATTTCGGCATCGGCGGCATCCTTGCCATGCTGATCCGCACCCAGCTGGCCACGCCGCAGGGCGCGTTTCTGGATACCGCGCTGTATAACCAGATCTTCACGATGCACGGCAGCATCATGATGTTCCTGTTCGCCATTCCCATGCTCGAGGGGCTGTCGATGTATCTGCTGCCCAAGATGCTGGGCACGCGCGACATGGCCTTTCCCCGCCTCTCGGCCTTTGGCTGGTGGTGCTATCTGTTCGGTGGCCTGATCCTGCTGGTCGCGCTGGCCGCCGGCATGGCCCCCGATGGCGGCTGGTTCATGTACACGCCGCTGTCGTCGCGCACCTACACGCCGGGTGTGAATGCCGATGTCTGGCTGCTGGGCGTCACCTTTGTCGAAATCTCGGCCATCGCCGCCGCTGTCGAGATCACCGTCACCATCCTGCGCCTGCGCGCGCCGGGGATGCGGCTGACGCAGATGCCGCTCTTTGCGTGGTACATGCTGGGCACCTCGGCGATGATGCTGGCCGGGTTTCCGCCGCTGATTCTGGGATCGGTGCTGCTGGAGCTCGAGCGCGCCTTTGACTGGCCGTTCTTCGACGTGGCGCGGGGCGGCGACAGTCTGCTGTGGCAGCACCTGTTCTGGCTTTTCGGCCACCCTGAGGTCTATATCATCTTCCTGCCCGCTGCCGGTGCGATCTCGACCATCCTGCCGGTGATGTGCCGAACCAAGATCCTGGGGTACGAGGCCATTGTTGCCGCCATCGTCGGGCTGGTTTTTCTCAGCTTCGGGCTTTGGGTCCACCACATGTTCACCGTGGGCATTCCGCAGATGGCGCTGGCGTTCTTCTCGGCTGCGTCAACGCTGGTGGCGGTGCCGACGGCGGTGCAGATCTTTGCCTGGACCGGCACGATGTGGAAGGGCACGCCCCGGCTGACCCTGCCGATGCTGCACCTGCTGGCTTTCTTTGGCACCTTTGTCCTTGGCGGGCTGACCGGCGTGATGCTGGCGGTCGTGCCCTTCAACTGGCAAGCACATGACACCGCTTTTGTCACGGCACACCTGCATTACGTGCTGATCGGCGGGTTCGTTTTTCCGATGATGGCCGCCGCCGTCTACTGGCTGCCGCTGATGTCGGGCCGGGTCCGGGTGCGCGGGGTGGGCGAAGTCGCCTTTGCGCTGATCTTCATCGGCTTTCACGGCACCTTTCTTGTCATGCACCTGACCGGCCTTCTGGGCATGCCCCGGCGCATCCCGGTCTATCCCGACAACCCCGAATGGGCCTTGCCGAACCTCATCAGCACAGTTTTCAGCTTCATGATGTCGATCGGCTTTGTGCTTTTCGCGCTGGATCTGCTGCTGCACGCCCTCTTCGGTCGGCGCAGCACGCGCGATCCGTGGCAGGCGAACACGCTGGAATGGAAAATGGCTCTGCCGGTGCCCAGCTACAACATCGCCGCCCTGCCCGTTTCGACCGACATCTCAGCCGTCGCGCTCGCGCGCGGTGAGGGGGCGCTGCCGGGCGCGCCGCGGGGTCGGCGCGAGGTTCTGGCGGTCTCTTCCCTTGAGGGCAAAGCCCAGCATGTCGCGGTCCTGCCGGGGAATACCCTGCTGCCGGTGGTGACGGCGGCAATGGTGGGCGTCTTTGTGCTGCTCATGCTGTTCGGGGCGTATATTCTCGCCTGTGCAGCGTTACTCGGCGTGCTGGTTTGCGGCTGGACGTGGCACCGGTTTGGCCGCGATCTGCGCCCGGCGCAGATCGAGGTGACACCGGGACAAACCCTGCCCGATCAGACAGGCGTCGAGGGGTCGCTGACCCGCAGCGGCATGATCGCGCTGATCATCGCTGACGCCTCGCTGTTCGGTTCATTCCTGTTTGCGCTGGGGTTTCTGAGCGTGATCGCCCCGGGATGGCCGCCCCCTGACAGCGGGCTCGGCCTTGGCGCGCTGGTGCTTGGCGGCGGGACGTTGAGCGCGCTGGCCGTGGCCTCGGGGCTTTCCCGCTGGAGCCGGGGACCGCTGCCCGCTGCGCTGGCGGGCGTTGTGGCGCTGGTCACGGTGCTGGGCGTGGCGTGGCTGCTGGACGACCCCACGCGCCACGCGCGCGATGCCTTGCGCGCGGCGGCCACGGGCTATGCGGCGCTGCATATCGGCATCGCTGTGCTGCTGGCGCTGATCGCCCGGACACGAGCCCCCGCGACGGCAGCGGCAAGCCGGTCCCTCTGGCGGCTGTGGCAGGATTTCACGCTGATTACTGTGGCGATCCTCGCCCTGCTCGTCGTCGCGCAAGAGGTCCTGTCGTGATCTGGCTTTTGCGCGTCATCGCCGGGCCGTTGGTCTGGGCGGCGGGCTTCTCGGCGGTCTATGCGCTGCACGGGATCGGTTGCGCACGGGGCTGGCCGGGCGTGGCAACCCCTTTGGGACCGCTGCATGACGCGGCGCTGATCGGCGCACTGGTCGTCGCCCTTGTCGCCGCCGCCCTGATCTTTGTGCGCCGTCCCCGCCCGCCGATGGCACCCGAGGACCGGCTGATCACCTATGGCGCGTGGATCGGTCTGATCTCGGTCGGCTTCACGCTTTTCCCGGTGGTCGCGGTCAGCACCTGCGCCGTCGCTGGCTGAGGTTAGGGCGCTCAGTCGATACGCGTCACGCCGGCAACAATCTGTCTTACGTCAGCCTCAAGATGGCCAAGACCCGCGTCCTTCAGTTGGTCGATCACGTCGTCTCCGGTGCCCGTTGCCGGATGGTTCTTGTTGCGCAGACCGTGGATTCCGCGGACCCACGCCAGGATCGCGTCGTCCTGCGCTTTCGCGAAGGCGGTCTGATCCCACAGGCGTTTCAAGGGCAAACCGATGGCGTCGAAATACGTCAGGACGGCGTCGACATCATAAAGGGCGAGCGCGCGAAACAGATCGCCGTCACCGGTATCGGTCTTGAATGTCAGATTCCGCGCCGTGGCAGAAACATAGGTCAACGCATCACATCGTGGGGCGAGCTGATTGACGGCGAATTTCTTCTTTTTCTTGCGCCGCTCCAGAATGTCTATGTGCTGCGGGAAACGGCCGAGAAGCTGGCGCCCGTGAAGCGCAGACCCTTCGGCAAAGATCAACCGCTTGGCACCGGCGTACAGCGCGAGTTGCAGGCGCAACGGACTGCGTTCCGGATAGAGAATTCTGACGCCAGCGGCCTCAAGCAACGTGCAAAGATAGCTTTCACCGGCGTGGATCCCGTAACCGGGCCGCAGTTGCGCGCGCGAAACGTAAACGTAGTCGCTATCGATACTTTCCAGACCATTCCGAACGTAGAGAGCATCGAGCAGGTCAAGATACGCGTCATACGGTCGCGCGCCGTTCAGGTGTTCGGCCTGTGCCGCTACATGCAGCCGGTCAAAAACCGTCGGCGCAGTGATGATCTTGACGCGCTGTTGATCGATCCCGAACCAGCCAAGAAGCGCAGACATCACCGGCGTCGGCGTCGTTTCCTCTGCATGGCCCAGCCTTCCCGTCAAAATGAACGGCAGGTCGGGGTGGTCTGTTTTGCTTTGCAGGAAGCGCGGCACGATTTCCGCACAGCTGTGGCCGAAATGAGAACCGTTTGCCCCCAGGAAAACCGCCTCACCGCGGAACCGAACGGGCGGCTCTTCAGGCGGCTCTGGCCGTTCGCAAATCGGAGCGCCGTTGCGAAAGTGCCGTTGAAGGCCGTCAGCCTGAAAATTCGGCCAGAACACGCCGGGAGAAAACGCGCGCGCGTACCCTTGGACGAGCACGTTGTCGAAGGACACCATCGCCGGCAAATGGTGCAAACGGGCATCGGCTGCATCCGGCTCTTCCCGTCTGGGCTGGCTCATATCGGGCATGCGATGTGTTCCTTACTAGAACCGCGTGACGGGCGCGGATTCCCGGTCGATCCAGCGTTGTGGCAAGTGCGCGCCCGAACCCCTGACACGATATCGCCGAGTGCCAGAAGTTTCTAGGCTCAGGACCTGCTGATTTTGACCGCCCTGCGTGATTCAGGTTCCGCGATGAGACCTGCCGGTAAGCACTCTAGTTTTTGGCTGACCGACGCGCAGACAGCGCAGCGTCACCCCTTCTTTGCCAAAAGCCATGGCACCCCGCCGGTCGATGATCGACGCGTGGTAAGCGGCCTGGCTTCACCCAACGCTTTGAGAGGCGATGGCGCGCCATGGGCGTGTTGGCCCGGTTTCTGGACGGGCTGGTCGCAGATCCACGGATCACAAGACATGCGTTATCCCTGCAGGCGATCGCCCAACATCTTGGAATTGCAAGGGGAATGGTGCACCCAAGAGGATTCGAACCTCTGACCTCTGCCTTCGGAGGCGCTATTGACACCTTTCCTAATTGCGCGATAGAGCGCGACGGAGCACGATAAGATACTGAATATATTTGTATTTCCGTTTCGCTGTTCCGAAGCTTCTATCCAGAAACAGGTCGCAGCTTTCGCCCGTGTGCTTACGTAGTGCTTACGTGAGAAGGCTGTCGGCCGATCGGAAAGGTCTGAATTCGGATGGCAAAACTTACGAAACGTTTCGTCGATGCGGTCGAGATCCGCGACAAGGACTATGTCGTATGGGATGATGAGTTGCCTGGCTTCGGGCTGCGCGTGTTCGCTTCAGGAAAACGCAGCTACGTGATACAGTATCGTGCAGCCGGTCGTTCGCGGCGCTACGCGATCGGCCTTCATGGAGTCTGGACGCCCGAGACCGCCCGAAGGGAAGCGATGGCACAGCTCGGCCAGGTCGCCCGCGGTGAGAACCCTGCCGAGAACCGGCAGCTCGATCGCAAAGCGATGACCGTAAAGGAACTGGCCGAGCAATACGTCAAGGCCATGGAAGCCGGGCTAATCATGGGCAAAGGCGGACGCCCAAAGCGACCGTCCACGATTTATACGAACATCGGTGCTTTGAACGGACACATCATCCCCCTGATCGGCCAACGCCGCGTGCGTGACCTCACCAAGGCAGACGTGACGAAAATGATGAACGACGTGATTGCCGGGAAAACGCGCGCTGTCAAAAAGACTGGCAAGAAGCGAAGTGTTTCTATTCTGCGCGGCGGTCGTGGAACGGCGAGCAAATGCGTCGGCCTGACAGGCTCGATGCTTACTTATGCAATTAACATCGGGATCATCGAACACAACGTCGCCCATGGTATTCGAAAGCCGAAAGATCAGGTGCGAGATCGGCGCTTGAGCGATGACGAATACCGTGTGCTTGGCAGGATGCTTCGCGAGGCTGGCGAGGACCATGAACTCGCTCCTACAATCGCTATCACACGGCTTCTCGCGCTCACCGGCTGTCGACGCGGCGAGATACTTGGCCTGAAATGGAGCGAAGTCGATTTTGAGAACAGCTGCCTGCGTCTTGCGGACTCAAAGGAAGGTGCATCGACAAGACCGATCGGACTACCTGTCATCGAATTGCTCGAAGAACGCCGAAAGACGGTTTCTGGCGACTACGTGTTTCCTGGAACACGAGGGTCACAAACCTTCGGGAGCTTTCCGAACCAATGGAACAGGATCTTCCGCGGCTCCGAGCTTCCCAATTTCACCGCTCACATCCTTCGACACAGCTTCGCCAGCACTGCAAATGATCTTGGCTTCACAGAAAGCACAATTGCTGCCCTCGTCGGCCATTCGACGGGATCGATTACAAGCAAGTACATCCACTCGGTTGACAGCGTCCTCATAATGGCTGCGGATACAATTGCAGGCTATATCCAAGGCCTCCTTGACGGCGTCGAGTTCAGACACACTGCCTACGCTCTGGATCGAGCTGCGCGACGCGAGGCCCTGTCGCGGTTCATAGCGCAATCAAGCGCTTAGAACGGCTGCGACGCTCAACCAGACGAAGATAGCTTCCAGACTGGCCGGGCTGCCTGTGGAGGAAAAGTCAGAGCGAGAATTTCGACGCGTGAGCTATCCGTCGCGTTGAGGTCTCTGGATTCTCAACGATTGCGTAAAAAAGAGCAAGAGTTCGGCGGCTTTCGCCGTGACGGGTTTGGAGGTCGAGAGAGAGGCTTTCGGCCGCCCGTCGCGGGAGAAAACCCATGAATACCGAAATTATCGATGCCGGGCGTGACATCAGCGGCGGCTACAAGGTGGATGTGTCGCGCGGCACGAATGTGGACCGCGTGTCGTCCGAATGGTTCTCCCGGCCGGATGACGAGCGGTATCTGTCGCTCGACGATCTGTTCGCCTCGGTCAAGGGCCGGGCGGAGCGGAGCCGGACGCGGACAGTGGAAAGCGCCGCGATCCGGGTCGAGGCGCATCGGGACAACCCGGAAAAGCTGGGGCTGGTCCTGCCCGGTGCGGATGAAACCATCGCGCCGACGCATTGGTCCTTTGGCCAGCTCTCGAGCCTCGTCGGTGCGCCCGCGGCCTATCTGCGGCAACTGCCCGCGCCGCTGGCGGGGATCAACCTGCAATACGGCCTGACCAACCACCGCGCGGAGCAGATCAAGACCATGGAAGTCGCGAATGGCCGCACGGAACTGCGCGCCGTGACCGGCCCCGATTATGGCCGCATCTACGACCATGAACTGGTCTCCGCCGTGCAGCGCATCGCGGGCAACGGGACAGGCGACACGCGTTGGAAGGTCCCCGGCGTCCTCGACTGGTCCACCGGCATCTACAACCCGCGCGTGGACGTCACGAAGGAGACGACGACGCTCTACGCCTCGGACCGCGACGTTTATCTGTTCCTCGTCGACGATCTGAACCCCATCGAAGCGGGCCTGCTGCCCGATGGCTCGCCCGACCTCTACTTCCGGGGGTTCTACTGCTGGAATTCCGAGGTCGGCGCCAAGACGCTCGGCATCGCCAGCTTCTATCTGCGTGCGGTGTGTCAGAACCGCAACCTCTGGGGCGTCGAGGATTTCCAAGAGATCACGATCCGGCACTCCAAATACGCCGCCTCCCGGTTCGCACATCAGGCTGCTCCGGCGCTGAGCCGCTTCGCCGAGTCCTCGCCCGCGCCTTTCATCGACGGCATCCGCGCGGCGCGCGAGAAGATCGTCGCGCGGTCCGACGAGGACCGTCAGGATTTCCTGCGCAAGCGCGGGTTTTCGAAGGCTGAAACCGGGCGGATCATCGAGACTGTGCTGGCCGAGGAAGGCCGCCCGCCCGAAAGTGTCTTCGACTTCCTGCAGGGGATCACCGCGGTGGCTCGGTCGAAGCCGCAGCAGGATGCGCGGCTGGTGATGGAGGGGAAGGCGAAGGCTTTGTTGGACAGGGTGGTGTAGGCGCCTAGTTCGACGGCAGTAAAGGCATTTCACTACCGCCAAACCTGTGTGTTCGCTGGTAGCGAGGAGCCTTGACCACGAATTCGTCCAGATGAAGCGAACGGTCGCTCCCGCGACCCGCCTCAAGCGTGCTACCGCCACTATTGCTTGGCCCATGGTTTCTCTCCGGGCTAACCTGCTAACGTGGCGGCATGACGATAGGAGGTTCAGAAACGGCTGTTTCTGTCGATACGACCATCATGTTCATTGCTCTTGTCCGATCAAAAAACTGTTGCATCGATACACAGTGCCAGAAAAATGGATAAGCGGATTAAGATCTCTAGAGCACTCAGAGCACTTTGTGAAGTTGGGGCATCATCATACGTGATTCTTGAATATATTCTCGCTCAGAAGACCAAACCGCTTAGCGAGATACCAGGATTAGTCATGACCACGACATCTTCAAATCACTAATACTATTAGTTATCCTCATCGAATAAGTGGAATGGCTAATGTTCCGGGAACACCCAAATTGAGTTTGACGCATGGAGAGAATTAGGGAAGAATGGACGGTGAAAAATTGGGTTCGTTAAGGCCAACAATATTCTCTTACATTGCTCTTGCGGCAATGGGGCTGCCGTTTCTTGCATCAGTCATATCTTCTAATGGACCGTCCGGAACTCCTGCGCCATTTTCACCCATTTCGGTGTTTCTCTTCGGCTACAATCCAAGTCTGTATTTTTTTCATTCATCTTTCACAATCATGCTAACGTGGCTTGATTACTTTCTTTTTGTTGGTGTAATTACAATTCCGTTCGAAATCGCCATACAGACCCGGAGATCTAGGATCGCCGATCAGAACGCCAAAAGGTTAGATGTAAGAAACTTTCAGGTCGATGCGGCAGGTGACCAGTTTCTTCTTTGGCTTCGCCCATTTTCTTTGGATAATAGGTTAAGCATATTTTCACTTCCTGAATTTCCACATGCGGTATATGTTTCTTTTTCAGATCGAACCCGATCGATTCCAATATTTCCGACAGAGGTAAGCCTCTATGATATGTTTAGATCATTTACTACCGCCAGTGTAATTCACATTTCTGAGGGTGGTAACAACCTTCCTGGTGGGGGCGGCCTGACCTACGGCGAGGATGAGTGGAGGGCGAAGGTTGAGCTGGCAATAAGGAGCGCCAAAACGGTTGTTTTTCAGCCACTTGACACTCAATCGATGCACTTCGAGCTTGACCTTCTCAAGCGTCTTCGCGGACTAGACGATATCGTATTTTTCTTCCCAGTGATTGAAACTCAGTACTCGTATAGAAGACTCTTTCGCACGCGAGTGAAGACTGTTGAGCACCTTAGATACGGTTTTTCCTCAAAAGACCCCGATAAAGAGATTGATGAAATCAATAGATCAATTATGAGGTTCTGCGAAAAGTCAGAAATTGATTACCCCAAGGGATTACCTTTTCCGGCACTAATTCGATACCATAAGGGCGGGGAGATTGATGCGATCTGCTCACTGTATCTTGATCGCAAGTCGATTTCAAACTTTGTTGATGGCGTATACGAATTAGAGGTATCGTAAAGAAGCTTTTTTTCGGAGAGCATCGGTATTCGTAGGCCCAAAAGCCGCCCTCCGGGGTAGGTCCGCTTAGTCCGTATGAAGTCAATGCATCCGCGTGGCAGCTTCCGCCTATCCTCAACCGTCCCGCCCTCGAGAGTGAAAGTTGGCCGGGTTTTCCGTGACGGGTTTGGAGGTCGGGAGAGAGGCTCCCGGCTGGCCCGTCGCGGAGATATCCCGATGACCAAGCAACAGAAAATCACCCTCAGCGCCTCACGCGACATCCCCTTCAACAAGCTCATGCTCAGCCAGTCGAACGTGCGCCATGTCAAGGCGGGCGTGTCGATCGAGGAACTGGCGGAGGACATCGCGCGGCGGACATTGCTCAGCTCCATCACCGTGCGGCCCGTGCTGGACGACAGCGGCGCCGAGACCGGCATGTACACGATCCCCGCCGGTGGGCGGCGGTTCCGGGCGCTTGAGCTGCTCGTCAAGCAGAAGCGCATGAACAAGACCGCGCTGGTGCCCTGCATCGTGCGCACCGACGGCCTCGCCGAGGAGGACAGTCTCGCCGAGAACGTCCAGCGTGCGCCGCTGCATCCGCTCGACCAGTTCCGCGCCTTCCAGGCGATGCGGGAGAAGGGCCGGACCGAGGCGGAGATCGCCGCAGCCTTCTTCGTCTCGGCCAGCGTGGTCAAGCAGCGGCTGAAGCTGGCTGCCGTCGCGCCGTCGCTGCTCGACGCCTATGCCGAGGAGGAGATGACCCTCGACCAGCTCATGGCCTTCACGGTCAACCCCGATCACGCGCGGCAGGAGCAGGTCTGGGAGGCACTGCAGCGGCATTATTCCCGGCAGCCCTATGAAATCCGCCGAATGCTGACCGAGGGCGCGGTGCGGGCCTCGGATAAGCGGGCGCAGTTCGTCGGACTCGACGACTACGTCGAGGCCGGAGGCGAGATCCTGCGCGACCTGTTCCAGCAGGACGACGGCGGCTGGCTGCAGGACGCCAGCCTGCTCGACGTCATGGTGCGCGAGAAACTGGCCGAGGAGGCTGAGGCGGTCCGCACCGAGGGCTGGAAATGGGTCGAGGTCGATAACGAATACCCCTACGGCCATACCTTCGGGATGCGCCGGGTTCATGGCGAAGCGGTGCCGATGACTGACGAGGAAGCCGCCAGCTACCAGGCGCTGAAGGCCGAATACGACGCGCTCGAGGCCGAGCATGCGGAGGCCGACGAGTTGCCCGACGACGTCGATACCCGGCTGGGCGAGATCGAGGAGGCGATGGAAGCACTTGAGGCACGTCCGATCCGGTTCGAAGCCGACGACCTCGCGCTGGCCGGGGCCTTCGTCAGCATCGACAGTTCCGGGCGGCTGCGGGTCGAGCGCGGCTACGTGCGGCCCGAGGATGAGCCAGTCGAGGAGGTGGAGGATATCGGCGAAGCCGCACCGGAAACGGCTCCGGCCGAGGACACCGACAACATCGTTACGTCGGCCTCGGACGAGGAGGAAGAGGATGACGGCCTCAAGCCGCTTTCTGACCGCCTCGTGATGGAACTGACGGCCCATCGCACCCTGGCGCTGCGCAATGCGCTGGCCCAGGATCCGCAGGTCGCTTTTCTCGCGGCCCTGCACGCGTTGGTCTTGCGGCTTTTCTATCGCTACGCCGTCGACAGCTGCGTCGAGATCGAACCGCGCAATACCGCCTTCGGATCGCAGGTGCCGGGTCTCGGCGACACGGCCTATGCGCAGGCCATCGACCAGCGCCACGAGACCTGGGCGCGCAACCTGCCGAAGGCATCCGAGGAGCTCTGGGAGGCGCTGACCGAGTTCGACAGCTGCAGCCGCGAGGCGCTCTTCGCTCATTGCGTGGCGATGAGCGTGAATGCCGTCCACGATCCCTACCAGCGCCGTCCCCGCGCCATCGCGCATGCGGATGTGCTGGCCGGGACCGTCGGCCTCGACATGGCCAAGGCGGGCTGGACAACGACAGGCGACAGCTACCTCGGCCGCGTGACCAAGGCCCGCATCCTCGAGGCCGTGTCCGAGGCGAAGGGCGAAGACGCCGCTGATCGGATCGCGGGGCTGAAGAAGGCCGAGATGGTGACGGCAGCAGAGGACCTGCGCTTCGGAACCGGCTGGCTACCGGACCCGCTGCGAGCACCGCCGCTGCCGGAAGAGGACGCACCGGAGATCGAACTGGTCGACCATGCGGACACCGCGGATGAAGAGCCTTCGAACGACGATCCTGACAGCGGCGAAGCGCAATCGGCGGAAGACGGCGACGAACCGGCTATCGGAGATTCCGACCCCTCGGGGGAAGATGATCCCGTCGCCGGTGACGCTTTCGTCCGAACTGCCGCTGAGTGACCTTCGAGCAGGTCGGAGCGTTCGTGCCCTGGCAAAGGTTCCCCGGACCTTTGCCGGCCGGGCACTCACCCCCCGAGTTCCGGCAGCCGGGGTCCGCCAGAAATGGCGGGCCCCTTTTTCTATCCACGACAGGAGGCCCAAAGCATGCACAGCCCCGCCGCCGACATTGCCCGCCGCCTGGCCGAGGATGCCGAGGCCGTCTGCCGTCACTACCTCATGAACGGGCGCAAACAGGGCCGCTACTGGATCGTTGGCGATGTGCAGAATACGCCGGGCCGCAGCCTCTACGTTCGGCTGACCGGTCCGATCTCTGGTCCCGGTGCGGCTGGCAAGTGGACTGATTCCGCAACCGGGCAGCACGGGGACCTTCTGGACCTGATCGCCCTGAACATGGGGATCACGACCCTGAGGGACACGCTGGACGAAGCGCGCCGGTTTCTCAGCCTGCCGCAGACGGACAGGTACCGCGTGACCGGCCGGCCAGCCTCTCGCGGCTCACCTGAGGCGGCGCGGCGGCTCTGGGCCATGGGCCACCCGATGTCGGGCACCTTGGCCGAATGCTATCTCGCCGGACGCGGCCTCACCGGGCTGGGCCATCTCGACAGACTCCGGTTTCACCCAAGTTGCTTTTACTGGCGCGAGGATCACGCACTGACAGACCCGCCGGAGACCTGGCCTGCCCTGCTCGCCAAGGTGACGGACCTCGATGGACGGCTTACCGGCCTGCACCGCACCTGGCTTGACCCCACCACTACGGACAAGGCCCCGGTCAGTACACCGCGCAAGGCGATGGGCAATCTCCTCGGCCATGGTGTTCGCATCGGTAAACCGGTCAGCGTGCTGGCCGCAGGCGAAGGGCTGGAGACCATGCTCTCCCTGCATCTGGCCCTGCCGGAGTTGCCTGCGGTGGCGGCTCTGTCCGCCAACCATCTCGCAGCCCTGCAACTGCCCGCCGATCTTCGCCGCCTCTACATCGCCGTCGATGCCGATCCGGCAGGCCTGTCCGCCGCAGACCAACTGGCGTATCGGGCTAGAGAGGTCGGGATCGACGCGATCCACCTCTCCCCTCGTCTCGGCGATTTCAATGACGATCTGCGAGCCTCTGGCCGCGACGAATTGCGCGCGCATCTGCGTCCGCAACTGGTGCTCCAGGATTCTGTGGACTTCCTCGACCACGCCAACGATTGATCGGAATCGGCGCAGCCGGCCAGCGCCTCCGCGATCAGAGCCACGCCTTCCGGCCTTCCGAGAGCGGGCAAAACGGAGCAGAGCCCGGACGGGCCCGCAACGGCCATGGCCGTCCTCCGCTTTGCTTCGGCCGCCGCCGGAGCGGCGGTGCAGACCCGTCCTGCCCCCGCTTTTCCGTTGCCCGGGAAGGCCGCGAGAGGCGCGGGCTTCGACAAACGGAGACGACATCATGACCGAGACACATCTTCAAACCCGATCCTCCACCGCCGTCGTACTAGAGGAACTGCAGCTCTACGGCTGGCGCGCCTTCACCGACGAACCCGATCCCCGCCCCTTGCCGGAGCCCGACGCCATTCGCACCGCCGTCGCCGACATTTTCGACGCGCTCGTCTCGACGCTGTCCGACACGCGGTTGGAACCCGACCTCGAAGACCTCCTCTGGTCCACCACGAACCTGTTTCACCGCATGGCGACGCGGACAGGCCGGGATCTCGACAGCAACGAACAAGCGCAGAAGCGGTCGCAACGCGAGCAGGACGGCTCCGAGGTTCGCTCGGTCGAACTGGAAACCCTGATCGCGGAAGGCATCACGCTCATCGAGCGGCGCAATGCCTTTGAGGCCATGCGCGATCTCGCTGCCGAGTTGTTCGAGACCCATCTCGGCCGGACCTGGCACCCGCGCACGGGCAGCCACGTGAACCGGCGTACCTTAACTGCGTCCCTGATTGACAGCCGCGATCATCTCACTGCGAAGCGCCGGGCCGATCTGGAACCGCTGCTGCCGCAAGGCGCGAAGATCGCCTTCAGCGGCGGGCTTGACTGCAACGATCACACGGCCATCTGGGCGGCCCTTGACCGCGTCCACACGAAACATGCCGACATGGTCTTGTTGCACGGCGGCGCGCCGTGCGGGGCCGAACGGATCGCCACCGCCTGGGCCGACAACCGCGGCGTGACGCAGATCGTCTTCAAACCCGACTGGACGCGGCACGGCAAGTCGGCTCCCTTCAAGCGCAACGACCAGTTGCTCGACACCCTGCCCATCGGGCTCATCGTCTTCCCGGGCTCGGGCATCACCGAAAATCTCGCCGACAAGGCCCGCACGATGGGCATTCCCCTCTTCGACTTCCGGCCGAAAGCCGCCCCACCGGCATGACCGGATTTCCGCCGACGCCCGCCCCGGACTCTCCCGGGGCGGCTCGTTTTCTGCTATGATCTGCTTGTGCCAATGGAGGAGGTGGCGGCGCGATCCTTGTTCTCGAAAGGAGTGCCTCATGTTTTTCTCCACCCTCTTCACGCTGTTCGGCCTCGGTGCCCTCTGCTGGATCCTGTTCAACCTGGCCGTCTACGCCCTGCCCTTCGCAATTGGGCTGACGTCCGGCATGTATCTGTATGAAACGGGCCAAGGCGTTTTCCTGTCGATCATTGCGGGCCTCTTCATCGGCGGCTTCATCGCGGCTCTCGGAGAATTCGCCTTTGACCGTATCCGGTCCGTCCCTCTCAAACTCGCCATCGGCCAGATCTACGCGGTACCCGCCGGGATCGCCGGGTTTCATGCCGCCAAGGGCCTAGCTGAATTTGGCGGCTCCAGCGGCCCGACCATCACCCTTCTGTCTTGGATAGGCGCGCTCGTCGTCGGCGGGACGGCTTGGGCGCGGGTCTCCGGCTGGTCTGAGGCCAACGCCATATCAGGCGGACCTCCAAACAACACTTTGGAAAATCGCTGAAACGCACATCAAGGCCCTGAGCGGGCGATCTGCCTCTATCGCCTTCGCGTGCGTGCACGGGAGCCAAACGAGGCAGAAAGTCTCTGTGTTCGACTTCATCAGATCGTACCGGTTAGGCAAGAGCGGCGCGGTTGGACGGGTCGCCAAAACTCAAATCGCGGCACATGGCCCCCGGCGCGCATGCACTTGAAGTACCGGCATATCAATCACCACGGCAGCCAAATAGAGACGCGATGGGACGGGGCAATCCCGGCATCTTGGATTATGCCCGGACATGCACTGTTTCCGACTGCACGCCAAAGCCTGTCTTTGCGCGACGCGCGCTGCCAGTGTCTTGCGCGGCCCAATGGAACCCTGTGATCTCTCTCCCATAGCTTGCGCCACACGTCACTCGCGGGCCTCTCAGCGGCTGATCTGACCGGGATCGGCTAACGCCTCGACCGCCTTGGACGCAACGGTGCGTCCGGACTTTCTTCCCTTGGCGGACAAGCCGCCATTCCTCGCGGGACAAGAAAGACCGGCCTTGCCGTCCTCCGCTGGCGCTGCGGGCCACTGAAGGGCTGCGTCGGCGGATCGCCCCGGTCCTGACGATCGCCATCGAGGCCGCGATGGGCGCGGGCTCGGACAAGCCAAAAGGAGACATCACATGGCCACAATCGGAACCTTCAAGAAGACCGGCAGCGAATACGTCGGAGAAATCGTCACCCTCAGCGTGCAGGCGAAGAACGTCCGCGTCGTGCCCGAAGACACCACGGGGAACGGCAATGCCCCCTCCCACCGCGTCTTTGTCGGCCGTGCCGAGATCGGCGCCGCCTGGTCCAAGCGCTCTACCGAGGGCCGCGACTACCTGAGCCTCAAGCTCGACGACCCGAGCTTCACTGCGCCGATCTACGCCAATCTTTTCGATGACACGGTAGTCGAAGGCGGCGAAGAGACCTTCAACCTCATCTGGTCGCGCCCCAACACCCGCCGCAACGGCGACTGACAGCAGACCGCCCCGCCCGGGATCACCGGGCGGGGCAGTCCAAGCCCAACCCTTGTCAGAGTGCCAATGGGCCGCGCGCCAGCGCATCGACGCGGCCGGCCCTTCGGTCACCAGCACCATCGCCGAGAAGGCTTTACGACGACCGAAGATAACTTGCGGTTAAAGCGGCCAAAGTTGACCTTCGTACACGCTTGCGCTTTAGTCTGATACTGTTAATCTACTGCAGGATGTTAACACTTTAGTGGAGGTAGTTTAGTGGCAGACAAAAAAGTCATATTCATCGCATTTGCAATCGATGACGAGCGTCAGCGAGATTTCCTTAAGGGCCAGTCACTGTCTCCACGAGCACCGTACGAGTTCATCGATATGTCGGTAAAGCAACCATACGACAAGGAATGGAAGGACCGGGTGCGGACACGAATTAAACGGTCTCATGGCGTAATTGCGTTGGTCAGTAAGAATTCGTTGAACTCAAGCGGCCAAAAGTGGGAAATTGAGTGCGCTATGGAAGAAGGCAAACCTATCCGAGGCATTTATGCCTATACAGACGACCGTACCAACGTTGCCGGTGTCGCCACCTACACCTGGACCGACAAAAACATCTCTGACTTCATCGATTCCCTTTAGTCAGGTTAATCAATGTCAACGCGCAAGGCAGTGGTCATCGGGATTAATCACTACGATCACCTTCCAATTCTCAGTGGGTGCGTGAATGATGCACAATCTGTCGCTAGCATTCTAGAGGAGCATTATGATGGGACGTCGAACTTTCTAAAGCCCCACTTGATGGTTGCGGATGGCGCAGCGACGGCCATATCGAAGGCCGATATCAAGGATGCGGCACGTGAGTTGTTTGAGGATCAAAGTGAGGTTGCGCTCTTCTACTTCGCTGGCCACGGAGACTTGGATGACGAGTCAAGCGGCTATCTGTGCGGTAGTGAATGCAAAGCTGGAGACGACGGTGTTCTTTTGGCTGACATCATGAGGATGGCGACTAAATCTCCCGCAATAAACAAGGTCGTAATCTTGGACAGTTGCCACAGTGGGCTTGCCGGTAACCGGGACGGAGTGGACGACGTCGCTGAGATAAAAGAAGGCATGACCGTTCTTACCGCATCTACCGCGAAGCAGTCTTCTTTCGAGGTAAGGGGGGTGCGGGCGTGTTCACTTCGTTATTTCTTGACGCACTGAATGGCGCAGCAGCCAATCTCACCGGAGATGTGACGCCAGGAAGCGTTTACGCCCACATTGACCAATCGCTCGGCAATTTTGGTCAGCGCCCGCTTTTCAAGACGAATGTGAGGAGATTTATCTCCCTTCGCAGGGCGAAGCCGCCGATCGCTCGAGATGAACTGAAGCAACTCGCCACGCATTTCGCGACTCCTGACTATCGTTTCCAACTCGATCCTTCGTTCGAACCTAAACGTTCCAGCGAAGAGCTTGCTAATCGGAGTATCCCACCTCCTAACCCGACCAATACCGCAATTTTTGGCGTGCTTCAGAATTACGTTAAAGTGAACTTGGTTAGGCCTGTAGGTACGACACATATGTATGATGCCGCAATGGAATCGAGGTCATGCGAGCTGACCGTTCTCGGACGGCACTACCGTGACCTAGTGGCTGAGAAACTACTTAGATGAAGAAGGAAGACATAGAGCAACAACTTGTTGAAAGCATTGATATGCTCGCGGCGGTCGAACATCAACGATGGGCCCACTGGCAAAACTATCTGCATAGCGAGGGCACAAAGCTTGCGGACGGGTCGCTTATGCTACCACCCGATCTCGTCGCGAGGTGGGAGAAGCAGATACAAACTCCCTTTGAAAAGCTAAGTGATGATGAAAAGGAAAGCGATCGCGAGCAAGTACAGCAGTACATTCCCGCCGTCGCACAAATCTTATCAAACTGATGGTTTTCAAGGAAACCAATATAAGGTATGAGAAAGCAGAAATCTTTATGTCGCGGCCAGACACCTCGGAGAGCGGATGAAAGTACCTGTATTTTTAAGTCGACCAACGCCGCATCTCGAAGCGCAGATTCAGTTCGTGGATGAATTGAAAAGGGAGTTGAGCAATCGTGGGTTCGACCCCCATACGTTAGGCCCTGGTAGTAGCTATGACTACGACGCCCCCTTAATAGGTATTCGCCGAATTCTTACTCATTGCTGCGGGTTGGTCTCCATAGCATTCCGCCGCACCCACGTGACATCAGCAACAAAGCATCTTGGTGCGGATACCGCAGGCCGAACTGAGGAACCTTCGAGCGACATTTGGTTCACCAGCCCTTACTGCCAGATCGAGCCCGCAATGGCCTTCCAACTCGGCCTACCCATCCTGATCCTGCGTGAAGAGGGCGTCCTCGCGGAGGGGGTGCTCGAAAAGGGTGTGACCGGTCTATATTTGCCAGAGTTCAGTCTCGAAGCTTCCTCTTCCTTCATCACCAGTGACGAATGTCGTCGATTGCTTGATCAGTGGAGCGGGTATGTGCGTACAGTCCATAAACGGCGTGGTGATCCACCTATGCTATTTACTTAACGAAGTTTAGCATAGGGTAATGCAACAGGCACCGAGTGACCTCGCTCAGCTACAGGATAGCTTCAATGATTGCCTTTGCAATACGCTCGTCGCTCAAATAGCCTGCAATGCTATGTGGATTTTCCGGCCCATTCTCAACGTCAGAGAAGTTTTCTATATCAGGACCAAAGTCTGCTACAGCGAGGACAGGACGCAAGGCTACAAAATCCTCAGGATCAGCTGCGTTTACCCATCTCGAGATATCGGCGGGGCGGACTCGTGGCTTAGCAAAACTTTTTCGAACCACGTCGATTCCGAGTGGTGATCCCAGCGTAAGCCAAAGTGGCGATTGCCGCGGTCTACCGTTCCGAGCAAACTCTCTCAACAGCGCGTATGAGACAATTGTTCCTAGCGAATGCGAAACAATAATTGCAGGCTCATCATCTTCAAATATTGGGCGAACCTTTTCGTTGACCAAATCGTGTACATGTTGATTTCGAATGTATGCGTGGGCCTGCCCAAGCACCCGCAAGGCAATTGTTCCCTTGAGAGGTGAGACTTTCTCGATGGTTCTAACAATTGCCTTAAGCCATTTTTTGTGTGGCCCACTACCCATTGGCACGGTGGTTTCCGCTGCCTCGGCCTCGATCTCCCTTCTAGTGACTCCAATTGTGGTTGCCATTTCCTCCAGTGCATCAACGGCAAATTCATCAAAATCATCGCTCGCCGCTTCAGCACCCATCGCGAGGGTCTCCGATTTTAGCCAAGGCGAACTGTTTGAAGCAAGCAAGTCTCCATAAAATACCGCCTCGATTCGGCTTAGACGGCCAAGCGGATCGTTACTTTGCTTGGCCAAAGTCGCGCGCAATGGTGCCAGCCATTCATCTAGAATACCCTTCTCGCTTTTGCCCTCCTGCGAAATTCCGTGAACGAATATCATCCGCATAGTGTAGTCCTCCAAGTGGATCGATCATTCGGTGGCTTCGAATGAAAGAATGTTTTTTCTGCTGCTGGCTATGCCGGCAAGCGCGAGTAGTGCGTCTCGCCCTTCCCGCTTCACCAAGCTAAATGGTCCCGCGCCAAGGTAAGGCAGTGCAGACAACGCTAGCGCGCGCCATTCTTCTGCGCTTTCGTGGCAATCAGCGGTTTCAATGGCTCCCCATGCCTGACGCATCCAAGGGACCCGTCCCGCAACTGGGTGATTAACGACTTCTTTGGTAGCTCTGAAAGTATAGTTTCGCTCGCGCTCAACTTCCGAACGAGCTTCCCTCTCGGGCGTGGCAGGAACGTCGGCGTATAGAACACCATCCCTGAAAAACAGACGCCCTCCGCCGAACAAAACGATGTCGAGCGGGATAGGTTGACTGTTTTGCGCATAGAATGCCGCAATGGAGCGTAAACTCTCGGTATCGCGTATTGAATCGTAGAACTGTGAGGCGACCGCGCCCACTGTTATTACCTCATGTTTTCCCCATCGCAGAAACGCAGCGGCATCAACGATCTCGCCTTCGGTGAGCAACCCAGCCTGCATCCTGCCGAGCAGTGCAATAATGTCTCGACCCTCATCTACGGGTGCAAAAAGTTTTCGATGCAGTACATTCGTGCTGCCGTTCTCGAAAACATGCATAGCAGTGATAAAGTTCTGAACGATGCAAGCAGAAGAAAAATTTCCGTCGGCGAGCTCAACAACAGTGTCCGCCCACAATAATGGATCGAGGTCGTTGCTGAGTTTAAGACGATACCAGTTCGGAGGTAAAAAGTCTCGCGTGAGCGATCCCCGTGAAACGCGGACTTCGCTGATTGCGGCGCCAGTAAAACAAATACCGCAACCAGTCTCGAAATGATCGCGAACGTCGGCATCGGCCGCCGCCGCATAGTCGCGCTCATTTTCAAGACGCTTGTCCTCAAGCGCTTCGGCAAGACTGCCTACAAGGGTTTGCTCGGACCGGGCAGTTAGCATTACTCTAGGCACAGTTCTGCCGACTGGTGAACGACCCTCGTCAAGATCGGTGGATTGAATGAGACGGTCCCTAGCTAATCCGCGCGCTCTTGGTGGCTTTGAGCTAGCTGCCATGCTGGGTTCCGGTAATGAGTAGTAAATTCGATCGGTGTAGAATCCTGGGCGCGGGCGTGGGTCCATACGCACGCCGTACTTGCCTGCTTCAATTGCCAGATTGTCTTTCAGATACATTGCCAGCGTCTGACTTGTCACGTGGCGACTGCCATCGATCGTCTCGAAGTATTTCTCGGGGGCATCGCCTTCCAATGCGTCAAGCATTACCTCGGTGAAAAGACAAAAAGCGTCTTCCTGGCCACTCGCTTTTATCATGAAGGCTTGGCTGCCTGCGTCGACTGGAAAAAAGCGATCGAGTTCGTAATCCCGACGCTCTTCGTCGGGCTTGTCGAGAACGGGACTACCGACGACCTCGATAAACTTGGCCGAGAATTCTTGGCACGCATCGCCAATAATTGTCACTTGTTCTGGGCCATAGTATTCAAGCATGCGCTGCAATGAAGAAACCTTCACGGCTTCGGTTGGACGCTTATCCCAGTTGCTAAGCATCCAACTCTGGTCGTCGATGCCAAGGGCAGCACCATGACCCGCGAAAAAGATGACTAACCGACGCAGTACTGCTCGACTGGTAACTTCCTCAATTACCTTCGAAATTTCATTGCGCAGCAATTCTGTTGTGACTTCTGGGAAAACCTTATCGTTAATCAGCAAGGGGATGTACTCGTTGGCTTCGGCCCAAGCTGCCATCCGCTCAGATGCCTTGATCACCCCCGGCAGCGCACTGAGGCCGCCGTCGGGCTTAGAGACTGCGATGGACACAAATATACGTTTCGGACTATCAGACATTACATCGCCCTATTTGGTGCCAAATTAACAAGGACGCTACGAATAGTAGAAGCACACTTGCGTATAGCGTGCGCCACTCTAATCCACTTCGGCGCACTAACCCCAGTAACTGTAGTTATTGAATGCTCAGAAAGCTATTCCCTATGTGTCTGCTTTGACCATGCAGGTCTGATCGGTTCGCATTCGCTGCGAACGACCGCTTCCCGCCGTTCGCTAGGGTCAGGACCCATTGATTTTCCGCTTACGGCGTGATTCAGGCTCCGCAAGGAGATGATCAATGAGCAACCTTTTCTGGCTGACAGACGCTCAGATGGCGCGCCTGCAACCCTTCTTTCCCAAGAGCCATGGCAAGCCGCGCGTCGATGACCGGCGTGTTCTCAGCGGAATAATCTTCATCAATCGTAATGGCTTGCGGTGGTGTGATGCGCCTAAGGAATATGGCCCGCCGAAGACCCTCTACAACCGTTGGAAGCGATGGGGCGACAAGGGCGTCTTCGCGCGCATGATGGAAGGCCTGGCCTCCGAGGCGGCCACTCCGAAGACAGTGATGATCGACGCCACCTATCTGAAGGCGCACCGCACGGCCTCCAGCCTGCGGGTGAAAAAAGGGGTCTGGCGACCAGCGGGGCCGCTTGATCGGCCGCACGAAGGGCGGGTTGAACACCAAGCTGCACGCAGTGACGGACGCCAAAGGTCGTCCGATCCGGTTCTTCATGAGTGCAGGTCAGGTCAGCGACTACACCGGTGCGGCAGCTCTGTTGGGCAGCCTGCCAGCGGCAGAATGGCTGCTGGGTGACCGGGGTTACGATGCCGACTGGTTCAGAGATGCATTGAAAGACAAGGGTGTTGATTTGCACTCAGAACTGAGCCGGTTTTTTCACCGAGAATTGAGCCACCTCTGATTATGGTTTTTGGTTCATGCTGGGGTCAAGATCTGTGTTGTCTCCTTCTTTCTCTTTGCTGCGGATGCCGCAGCTGAACTTGCCTTGAATCGGAAGCTGTCGTTTCCGGTCTCCAGGATGTGACAGCGGTGGGTAAGACGGTCGAGCAAAGCCGTGGTCATCTTGGCATCACCAAAGACCGTAGCCCATTCGCTGAAGCTGAGGTTGGTGGTGATCACCACGCTGGTGCGTTCGTAAAGCTTGCTAAGCAGATGGAACAGCAAGGCCCCACCAGACGCGCTGAACGGGAGGTAGCCCAATTCGTCAAGGATCACGAGATCGAGCTTAGTCAAGGCTTCCGCGATCTGGCCTGCTTTGCCTTTGGCCTTTTCCTGTTCGAGGGCGTTGACCAGTTCTATCGTGGAGAAGAAGCGGACCTTGCGGCGGTGGTGTTCGATCGCCTGTATGCCGAGGGCGGTGGCAACATGGGTCTTGCCGGTGCCCGGCCCGCCAATCAGGACGACATTCTGGGCGCCATCCATGAACTCGCAGCGGTGCAGCGTTCTGACGGTCGCCTCGTTGATCTCGCTGGCGGCGAAGTCAAAGCCCGAGAGGTCCTTGTAGGCCGGGGTGAGGAGGATCAGCAAACAGTCCGGGGGACTGTTTGCCCGACGAACGCTGACTTCATGTGATAGGCGATGGTGCGCACCTCGCGCTCGGCCAATTCGGCCTTCAGCAGTTGCGACAGCATCGGGATTGCAGCTTCAAAGGCCGGTGCGCCCTGCTCGATCAGGTCCGTGACGGCTTGGGCAATGCCATACATTTTGAGGCTGCGCAGCATGATGACGATGGCGCCGGCAGCTGGATCATGACGCATGGTGGCCTCCGGCGTTCTGGCTGCGCAGGCCGTCGTAACGTGCGACATTGGCCTTGGGTTCGCGGTGCAGAGCCAGCGCTTGCGGCGTGTCCAGCGGTGGCCCACCGATCACCTTGCCGTCGACCAGCCGGTGCAGCAGGTTCAGGACATGGGTCTTGGTCGGCACGCCCTCGGTCAGTGCCAGCTCCACCGCGGTCAGCACAGCCTGTTCGTCATGCTGCAGAACGAGGGCGAGGATATCGACCATTTCCCGATCGCCACCGGGTTTGCGCAGCATGTGATCCTGCAACTGTCTGAAGGCGTGAGGCAATTCGAGGAACGGCGCACCATTCCGAAGGGCTCCGGGCTTGCGTTGAACGACCGCAAGATAATGCCGCCAGTCATAAATCGTCCGCGGCGGCAGGTGGTGACTGCGCTGGATCACACGGGCATGTTGGCACAAGACATTACCCTCGGCCGCCACCACCAACCGGTCCGGATAGATCCGCAAGCTGACAGGACGGTTCGCAAATGACGCCGGAACGCTATAGCGATTGCGCTCGAAGCTGATCAGGCACGTGGGCGAGACACGCTTGCTCAGCTCAATGAAGCCGTCAAAGGCAACCGGCAGCGGCATCAGCGCGGCCTGCTCTTCAGCCCAGACATCGGCGATCGTGCCAGGCTGTTTGCCATGCGGGGTCTGCTGCCACAGCTCGAGGCAACGCTGTTCCAGCCAGGCATTCAGCGCGGTGAGGTCAGGGAAGTCCGGCATCGCTTGCAGCATCTGATGTCGGGAATCCCGAACGTTCTTCTCGACCTGGCCCTTCTCCCAGCCCGCTGCCGGATTGCAGAACTCCGGCTCATAGACATAGTGGTTCGTCATGGCAAGGAAGCGCATGTTGATCTGCCGCTCCTTGCCGCGACCGACACGATCCACCGCCGTCTTCATGTTATCGTAGATGCCTCGGCCAGGGATGCCCCCAAAAACGCGGAAGCCGTGCCAATGGGCATCGAACAGCATCTCGTGGGTTTGCAACTGATAGGCGCGCAGCAAAAAGGCACGGCTGTGCGCCAGCTTGATATGCGCCATCTGCAGCTTTGTGCGCTCGCCGCCCAGGACAGCGAAGTCCTCGCTCCAGTCGAACTGGAAGGCATCGCCGGGGTCAAAATGCAGCGGCACAAAGGTCCCGCGCCCCGTCGTCTGCTGTTCGCGCTGCCTATCTGCCCGCCACCGTCGCGCAAACGCTGCGACCCGGGCATAAGAGCCGGTGAAGCCAAGCGCCACGAGATCGGCATGCAGTTGCTTCACTGTGCGCCGCTGCTTGCGTGACTTCCCGGCCTCGGTCTTCAGCCAACCCGCCAGCTTCTCGGCGAAGGGGTCAAGCTTACTTTGCCGCTCCGGTGTCGCAAATTTTGGCTCAATGGTGTTCGCCGCCAGATGCTTGGTCACGGTATTCCGCGACGCGCCTGTCAGGCGCGCGATCTCGCGGATCGACAACTTCTGCCGCAAATGCATCCGTCGGATGATGTTCAATAGTCCCATGTGGATCACTCCGTTGCCCCCGCCGCTCAACGCTTTGGGGAAAGGTTCACATGGCTCAGTTCTCAGTGAAAATTATCCGCCTAACCGGCTCAGTTCTGAGTGCAAATCAACATTTCTAGGTTTCAGTGCGCCCCTGAAACATGGATCTTAACTGCAAAAATCCTATGGATCCGAGGTATGATCGCCAAGCAACCCAAGCTGCCTGTCGATTTCCTTGAGTCGCAGCCGAACTGACGCTCGGTCAGATATCGGACTACGCGGCGCACTTCGATCGGGAGCACCAGACAACAATGCAATTAGCTCGTCGCGCTCGTCCTCCAATCCCGCCAACTGCTCAACGCGATTTCGTTCAGATTCACTCTTGGAGAGGCGTTCCTTGGCTTCACTGTCTTGCCTCAGACTTTGTTCCACCGCGTCGAGATCTTTCTGTATCTCCGTATGATGTTCGGCGGCGATCCGTATGAAATTCCCAAATTCGTAGATGTGAAAATCCTGATCGCTTTCCCGTTTGAACTCTTCGACCAGTTCCGGCCGCGGTCCAAGCTTTTTGCCCTTATGGATCCACCACCAATCCTCCTTGACGTCATCGGATATGAAAATGATCGGTCTTTTCTCGGCTTTCGCCTTCTCGATCATGTCTTTCCATATGATCAGGTCTCCGTACTTGCGGTACTCGTCACCATCCTTCTTCGCGTCGAGGTATCCAGGGGGAACTTTGGCCGCGTATCGGGTCTCTCCCTCTTTCTTGATCTTCCCGAGTTCCGTGTCCGGCCAGCGCTCTCCGACACGATCCTCCAAGAGCTCCGTCAGGCGGTCAACCACCGTCCCGATCTCCGCCTCGGGGTGTGCGTTCCGCGCGGCATCGATCCTATCTTTGAAATCCGCCAGCTGGACGTCGAGCGCCGAGACCTCGCGCTCGATGTCTATCGTGGGGTGCGCCCTGAACTGTCTCAGTTGGTCGCGAGCCTGCCGGATCGTCTTCTCGTAGTCCCGGAGGATTTGATCATAGGCGTCCACCCCGGAACGCTCGACGTCGAGCCGGTTTCGATGAAACTCCAACGCCACCTGATAGGGCACCCAAAGGGACGGTTGCAGGACTCCGAAGAGCCGAAGCAACTCCTCGCGCACCGCTTTCGGGTGCCGCACGCAGTGCAGCAAGATATTCGCGTCGGGTACGAAGAGCGCGTGCTCCCAGATGTTGGCGAGCTCCTCGGCCGTTTTCGGATACCATCCCTCAAGCGCCTTCCGCATCCCTCACTCCCACCAAACGATCGGATCGACACCGAGGCGCGCGGCGGCGTCTCGAACCAGTTCTCGCGTATCGAGATCGACCGTTTTGCCATTCTCAATCACGACCACCGAGCACGCTTTCGCGCGAGACGACGCTCGCTGCCGCTCGAAAGCCGCCATCAGAAGGTGCTTCCAATCCCGGCTGTTTCCCCAGCAGACCACCCGTCCATCGCTCAAGAGCAGGCCGTGAGGTTTAATGTATTTTCGGACGATCGTGAGTTCTGGTGGAATGTCGAGGGCGCGAAGAACTTGATCGGCGCTTTCAAGCAACCGTTCGCGGGCGTAGTCCTTGACCAAAGTATCCTTGATATAAACCCGGACGGCGCGCGGATCCATGAAATGCCCGAGCTTGCCGCCGATCTCCGGCGCGCGGGTCCATTGCTCATAAAAGTTCGAGTGGTCGGCGTCCGACATGGTCAGCCAGCTCAAATCATCCAGCTTCGCCCAAAGCGCCTCCTTGATCGCGCGCCTGATCTCCTCGGGCATATTCATTGTACGGTCCCCCCGCCATGAGGCTCCGGGAAGTCGAAGCGAGGCAGTTCCAGCATCGCGTCACCCTCGCGAGAGAAAAGATCAGCCTGATCCTTCATCCATTCCAACATGAAGCTCCCGGCGCTGGCGTCGCGGAACTCCACCACCCCGGGCAGGCGAAGGCGCTCGATGTCGCCCTTCGCGCCTCGCTCCAGTTCGATCACCTCCGAAATCCTGCGGATATCACTCACGAAGTCCAGGACCACCACTTTGTCTTTGGTCGGACTTGTACGCAGGCCTCGCCCCAACTGTTGCACGAAGATTCTGCGGCTATGGGTCACTCGCATGAACGCGATGAGATCGACGTCAGGCACGTCCACGCCCTCGTTGAAGAGATCGCGGGTCGTGACCAGGTCGAGGGCGCCGCTCCTGAAACGGGCCATCACCTCGTCACGTTCGCGAGGGGACATCTCACCGGTGATGGCCTCGCAGCGTAGACCGAAGAGTCCCAGCATCGCCGCGAAGCTTTTTGCGTGCAAAACGGTGGAGCAAAACACGATACCGGACCGGCGGGCTTCGGCGTCGAACACCTCCCTGATCCTGCGGGCGGCCTCCTCGTCGCGAGTCGGCAGCAGCAAACGCTTGTTCAACTGCGTGATCGAATACGCGTTGCGGGATTGATCACGCACGAGTTGCCAATCGATGTCGTCGGCGAACATGCGGTAGTCGGCCTCGCACAGAAAGCCGCGCTTCAGCCCTTCCGCGATTCCTACTCGAATAACGGGAGGCCCTAGAAGTGTGTCGATGTCATAGCCGTCCCCTCGCCAGGGTGTCGCGGTGACGCCGCCAATCATGGAATCCACCATGCGATCGGTTACTTGGCGGAAGGTGTCGGAGCCCACATGATGCGCCTCGTCGATCAAGACGAGCCCGAAGTCCGGAAGCTCGTCGAGCCGAGCGACCGCGCTCTGAACGGTCGCGAAGGTTATCCCCTCCCAGAACGCCGGCGTCTCGCCTCCGATCAGGCGATGGGTCGGGATTGATTTCGGTAGCTGATCCCAGAACGCGCGTTGCAACTGGTCCACGAGTTCGCGTGTTCCGGCCAACACAAGGGCTCTGCCATCCGGGATACGCGCGTCCGCGAAGAGACGCGCGGTCGCCTCCGACATCACCACGGTCTTGCCGAGACCTGTGGCGAGCACGACCTGCCCCCTACCCGTCTCCCGAAGCGCGCCCACGAAAAGTTCCACGGCGCTTTCCTGATAGTCCCTCAGATCTCTGCGCGCTGGTGGGAATTCCGGGGTCTTTTGGGCCATTGCGAGGAGTGTCGCAGGTTCAAGAACCCCGATCTTCAGACCAAGTTTGCCCCAGCGTTCAATGGCGGAGCGTGTCGCGGGGCCCGGAGGGCGAGAGGTGGCCACATACATGCGCGATGCGCGGTAGAAGCGCCCCGCCTCGGCGACCTCGTCCACTGCGGCGGCCGCCGCGTAACCATTAGTGGTGAACTTGCATTGGATGACCCAGAGTTCGCCATTCTTCCGACCCAAAACATCCGCGCCGCGATCGCCGGACCCACCCACAACCCGAACATCCTGGAAGCCATTGCAGATCAACAGCCGAGCGACATCACGCTCGAAGGCCTGCCAAGGCCCTTTCAGTAGTCGTCTGGCATCCAGAAAGGCGTCCGTCATTCCAAATCCACATCCGGCTTCATGAGACGGAGGGAGCAGCTCGCTCGAATGATCTCATCGCGGTTCGCCGTCTCAAGGTCGCGAGAGGACTGGTTCGCCAACCAGAGCGTATCGCCCAGATAGGCCTCATAGCGTAAGACGAGACGACGCCGAGCCTCCTCATCGATATGGTCGGCGCCAAAACTCAAGGTCTCATAGGGGTCCGACCAATACTTGCCATCGAAGAACAGTTCTGGATGCCGAGTGAAGGTCGCGACGACCGCCTGAGGATCCATATATTCCCAGAAACGGCCTTCGGAAATCACCTTGGGCACATCCACGACCCCGCGCGCCGCCATTCTTCGCGCCACATGCTCCCGATCGGGCTTCGAGAGCTCGGCGTAATATGTTTGGCCTTGACCCTCCGGGATCAGGTTCGCCACCGCCTTCGCGAACTCCTCGAGGCCCGTGTTCGCCATCGATATGACTTCGGACGGCTCCAACCGTGTCGCGCTGGCGTAGCTCGAGCGGTAATCGGCGAGAATATTCGCCAGCGTCACGTCATGCACCTGACCTTTCAGGAAATCCAGGGTCTGCACAGAGAGCTCAGTCAATAGCGCGTCCATGGCGGTCATCGTAGTCGACCGAAACACGTCATGGGTTGGGTTCATCACGAACGCGTAGGTTCGGGTCGCCACGTCGTCGAGTTCAAACGACCAGGGAAGACTACCCGTGAGCGCCTTGTCAGTTGGCTCCGAGGCGAAGGCTTCCACTTGGAACTCAACTCGGTAAGTCGGGTGCACGTATTTGCGCGATAGCTCATGGATTTGATTGCGCTCGGCTGGCGGCTCCGCCGGTTCCGGCTCCGGCGAGACGTCCGCGCCATCGGTATCACCCTGCGAGCCGCCGCTGGTCGACCCGTCCTCCCCATCGTCGAGGAAGCCATCAGGAAGGTCGGTGTCGCCACTCTCCCCCAAAATTTCCTTGTCCTGCTCCTCGACCAGTTTCCACCACCGCTCGTCGTCAAGATAGTCGGCGTCGTTCTCATAGAACGATTGGGCCATCTGCTCGGATCGATCGTTGTCTTTGACCACGAGTACCCTCGACCACAGGCCGTTTTTGCCTTGCGGGCTGGAGCGTCGGAACGCCTGGAATAACTTGTAGAGAGGGCTGGTGTTTCCGTCGAAGCCACTTTGCTTCGCCGCTTGCGGCCGCAAGGGGCCCTCTCCCCTGACGACACGGACCATCTCCTCCCAAGACGGGTCGTCCCGCTCGAAGCGATCTTTAGTGTAGCTGACACGGCAATGGTCAAGATGAACCTCTCCCACAAAACGACCGCGGTTCCGCGGATCGTCAATCGGATACTCGATCTCCGCATTGTCCCCGTTGTTCCAAGCGAAAAGGTCTTTCGAGCCGATCTCGATCTTGCGGCCGTTTCGGATGAAGTCGATACCGAAGTCTGATTTGTGCAGATAGCGTTGGAGCCCAACCCATCCCCTCACCCGGCGTTCCGTCGTCACGATCTCGCAATTCGGACCACCGTTGGGGCATTGCTCCTCATCGCCGCTCAATGCCCGCATGCAATGCGTGCAATACCTCCGCGGCGCGAGCGCGACGTCGAACCGCTCGACCGCGTGGACAACCGTCCCGTCGCTCAGCTCCACCGAACGGTCGGGATCCCAGTGACAATGGCGCCTGGGTTCCAGCTTCGTTCCGTTCACCTTCAGTCTGATCCGGCCCGCCTCGGATTCGCGCAAGATCGCGGAATAGGCGCGCGCGAGATGCTTGCGGATCGCTCCGAGATTGGCCGATCGCGCGAGATAGGCGCGCTGATCGGGCTTCAGCTTCGTGATGATGATTTCGGTTCCGTGCTGGGTGTGGTCCGGCTTCACCCGTGTTTGTCGCGGCGTTTTGTAGCTCTGGCTCGCCCGAAGCCCCTCGAGGTCGATGCGCACACCGACCCATTCCGGCTCGCCTGCGCGCGTGGTCCAAACCTCGGTTACCGTGCCGAGCCGCGCCGTGGCGATGTTGAAACCCATGCCGAACAGCCCGAGATTGGTCAGAGGGTTGTTCCCCGACCAACCAGCTCGCACCGCGCGCTCCAGCACATCGATCGCCATGCCTGGACCGTTGTCCCGGATGGAGAGACGCGCGTCGCTCTTGTTCGGCGTCGGGATCGTGATCGTGATTTCAGGATGGTCTATCGGCGTGCCCGCTCGAGCCGCCCCGACGAAACCGTCAATGCTGTTGTCGATCAGTTCCGCGACGCAACGCCATTGATGAAGATTGATCTCACCGAGCATCTGCAAGACGCGGGCGTCGGGAGTGAGATCAAATTCTTGAGTCATTTTTTTCCACCAAGCAGTACACGTCGTTCATGAAATAATTGAATTGATAATGTTAAAAAAGCGCGACATCACAAGCGCCTTGAAAAATCACCGATCAGCCTTTCAGAGGAGGAGCGATTTTCAAGAATTTGAGGTCTTGCTAAGATCGGGTGATCAACGTGCCGCTCGGGAAACGCCGATCGTCATTTTTGTAGCAGATGACATGGCTCGGAAGCGCCGTCGCATGCCATCCCGAGGGAAGTGCGGCGATGCAACGTTCAAGTACCTCGCGTGTCGTGATGTCAGGTCGCGGGATATCAACTTCGCCAGCTTCAAAGTCTGGCTCGAAGGAATTTCGGGACGTCGCGTTCGGGCGCTGGAAGCGCAGCAGGAAGGGAAGGCCATCCTTGAGGTGTTGCATGACGTCCGCGACCGACTGTTTTCCAACTTTGAACTCAACGAAACAGTGATCCAAACGGATAGGGTGCTGGGTGTCGAAATGGTCTGGTTTGTATGTCGTAGTATCTCGTTGTTGCCCGGGATCGTTCGAGCCAAAGCCGGAATGGTTCCAAGGGAGCTTCCCTTCCCCGCCATAGTGCGAGATCAAGGCTGCTTCGAGATCCATGGCAGCAAAGACGAATATTCGTATTGCCTTGAAGTGAATATCGCCCGGGCTGATGTACTGCCTACCATCCAACTTGCGCATGTGGCGGGTCAGCCGGTTCAGCAGGCCTTTCGAGCTTTCTGCTTTGCCAATATAGAGTAATTCTCCCGTCACGCTGGAGCTGAGAGCATAAACGCCCGGCGCGTCCGAGACGCGCGTCAGGTTCAGGGCGGTAAGTTCAGCAGAATTCATCCCGTCAAGGAGGGCAACAATGTCCCTCAATAGGGCTCTTGGCAGATCAAATTCGAGCTCTGCATAGCCGTCGCTCATACAGTCTCCGCCATGTCCAATTTCTTAGCGACGCTGTCTCCAACCACGCGCGCCAATTCGGCGGGCACGGCGTTCCCGAGTTGACGCATGCTTTCGCTCCACGACCCGTGGAATCGATAGTCATCGGGGAACGTCTGCAGTCGGGCGGACTCCCGAACGGTGAAGTAGCGAACGAAACCATCCGCACGACGAAGCATGTTTTCTCCACCAGGCACTCCGTGCACGCCTGCCTTCAGAGTCTTCGAGGGTTCGTCCAAATGGCTACCAGTGTGCCCCTTGTAGCTGCGGGCGCCAGGCTGGAAGCGGTGATCGTGGAAGGCGGTGGCACGCTGCGTGTGTCGCGGATCGGGCAAATCCCCGATCGCGTCGCGCGTTGTCCGCCAGGGCTTTCCTTCGGGCTTCTCGTCTCGGGACATTCTCGCCGCTATCTGCGCAGCGCGTCCCTCCAGCTCACGATGGGGTTTGGGCACCTCATGGCGATCCCAATAGTCGCCGCAAATTTGGTCCCAAATCAGCGCGCGCTGATTGAACTCACCCTCTCCAAAGCTCCAGCACGCGTCCACATCATCGCGAAATCCAACGAACAATACCCGCTCACGACGTTGCGGCACACCGTAGTTGGCGGCGTTTAGTAGCTTCGTGACCACGTTGTAGTGAAGGCCGGGCCGGCGGGTTGAGGTGTGATGTTGCTGCAGACGGGCCAAGTGTCCCTGCCAAGCCTCTTCGTCGCGGGCCAATAGCTCCGGATGCTCAAGCTGTAGCTGCACATAAGAGAAATAGTCCGCGAAGGCGGCACGGGTGAGGCCTTTCACGTTTTCGAAGATGAATGCCTTCGGCCGTGCCTCTCTTACCGCGCGAACAGCTTGCGGAAACATGTCTCTCGCGTCGTCATATGCACGATGCCGCCCCCCAAGCTGAAGGGTTGGCATGGCGGTCCACCGGAAATCAGATCAAGAGCGCCTTCGTGGGCCGTGAAGTCTACGGAGCGTACATCGCCCTCAATCACATTCCAGGCGCACATGTCCGCAGGATCGGCGCCATCCAGAACGCCATGGTTTTCGCGTAACGTGTCACAACACCACCGATCATACTCGACGACCGCTTTAGGGATGAATCCAGCCTGCGCCAGTCCGATGCCCAAACCGCCCGCTCCGGCGAAGAGTTCGATCGAAGCACGTTGCCTCGTGATATTCGCCAGTTCGATAGACATGTTGACACCTGACTCCGTTTTCTCGAGTTAGACCAGATGGCACGCTGTGGATCAAGGCTGCCAAGTCTAGATATTGGGCAGAACCCTAAGATTTCCTCAACAACTAGCAACCCACACTACGTTACCGCCACATACCTTCTGATCGCTCACCAACGGGATAGACGGAACGGCCCCCAACTCCCACCTGCTCCTCGACGACGCATGTCGAAAGACTCCCTTGTCGGAACAGGTCGAACAGTCACGTGTCGGCAGTCGCCTCCGTCCGGGGACCGCCCCCTAAGCATGATAGCAGAGAGCGCCAATCGAAAGCACACGAAACCGTTGAACGTTAAGCGCTCGCGCCGCCTTTTCGTCTAACTTTCGCGAACGCCTTCCAGAGGTTTCTGAAGGGAAATCGCATTCGTTCACTGCCGCAGGCACTGTGTCGGTGATCCCGCCATAGAAACGTGCGCAGGTAACACGAAACACCTTGGCTAACTAGGTGAGCACAACGCACTCCAGCGGCGCCTTCCCCCGCCAAACCAACCCACCACTCTTGACACCCCAACCTTACTCTCGCTCTTAAGCAGGAACCTACAAGCGAGACAGCGACCCTCGAGGCCATCTTCCGGATACCCCCAGCCGATAGGAAATAGGAGAAGCAGAAAGCCTCCCCATCCAGTCGCGGTACACGACCTTAAGTTTGAGTCCACAATCAGACCAACATCTTAGAATTTCTAGGTTAATGGCGCACCCATCAGGATTCGAACCTGAGGCCTTCGCCTTCGGAGGGCGACGCTCTATCCAGCTGAGCTATGGGTGCGCAGTAGAACCGTCAGGCCCTGACTGCTTACGCAGTGCTTACGCGACTTCTCTCACCTTTAAATCGAAAAACGATCTGCTCGGCAAGAGCTTGGTTTCACGTATCTTTCTTAGTCCTCTTAATCACGGCATCCCCTTGACATCAGCCTTCGGAGGGCAGCGCTCTATCCAGCTGAGCTATGGGTGCAGCTTGCGCCGATATAGGCGAAAGGCGGGGGGCTGCAATGGTGGAAATTGCGAAAGACCGGGCTGCAGATCAGCCGAAAAGCTCGTGGCAGAACTCCAGCGCGTCGATCAGGGCGTCCACCTCGGCGGTGGTGTTATAGAGGCCAAACGAGGCGCGGCACGAGGCGTTGATGCCCAGATGCTCCATCAGCGGCCCGGTGCAATGCTGGCCCGCGCGCACCGCAACGCCCTTTTTATCCAGCACGGTCGAGATGTCATGCGCATGCGCGCCGTTGTTCATCGTGAACGAGAAGATCCCGCCCTTGCCCGGCGCCTCGCCTTGAATATTGAGCCAGTTCAACCCTTTGAGGCGCGTTGTTGCGTAAGCTGCCAGCGCCTTTTCATGCGCAGCGATGTTCGCCATGCCCAATGATTGCATGTATTCGATCGCCACGCCCATGCCGATCTGCTGCACGATACCGGGCGTACCGGCCTCGAATTTATGCGGCGGGTCGTTATAGGTCACGGCGTCGCGGGTGACCTCGCGGATCATGTCTCCGCCGCCGATGAACGGCCGCATCTCGGCCTGCCGTTCGCGGGTGACGTAGATCGCGCCCGAGCCGGACGGCCCATAAAGCTTGTGCCCGGTGACCGGGTAGAAATCGACGCCCAGATCCTGCACATCGACCGGCATGTGGACCGCGGCCTGACTGCCATCCGCAAGGATCGGCACGCCCTTGGCGTGGCACCCGGCAGCGATGGTCTTGATGTCAACGACGGTGCCCAGCACGTTGGACATATGCGTGACAGCCACCAGCTTGGTGCGCGGCGTGATCGCGGCGAGCACGCGGGCGGGGTCGAGGGAGCCATCGGCCTCGGTCTCGACCCAGACCAGCTTGACGCCCTGACGTTCGCGCAGGAAGTGCCACGGCACGATATTGGCGTGGTGTTCCATCACCGACAGGACGATCTCATCCCCGGCCTGCAGGCGCGGCATCGCCCAGCCATAGGCGATCAGGTTGATGCCTTCGGTGGTGCCCGAGTTGAAGAGGATCTCATCCTCATGCTTGGCGTTCAGGAAATGCCTGACAATTCCGCGCACCGCTTCATACTTGTCCGTCGCCAGATTGGACAGGAAATGCAGGCCCCGGTGGACGTTGGCGTATTCCATCGAATAGGCTTGGGTGATCGCGTCGATCACCACCTGCGGTTTCTGCGCCGACGCACCATTGTCGAGATAAACCAACGGCTTGTTGTTCACTGTTCGCGACAGGATCGGAAAGTCGCGGCGCACCGCCTCAATGTCATACATTGGAAACCTCGGCGGGCGAGAAGCCAAAGAAGAGCAGCACCATGGCAATCACAAAGCTGCTCAGAAGAAACACCATCAGCCCGGCAACCATCACGGTGATCCGCGACTTGAACCCGTGAAGGGCGCAGATGAAGCCGACCAGCAGCCAGATCGACACGGCAATCGACGCGATCGCCACGATGACATTGGCCATCGGCAGCACCAGCATGACGACGATCTGCGCAATCAGCAGCCCGGCGGTGATCAACTGCATCCAGCCGACCAGCCAGACGGCATCGGCAAAATTGCCCGTACCGCCAAAGGCGCGGCCGACATGGGTGATCAGCGCGATGACCAGCAGGTTCATCGCCGCCTGCGTACCGGCGAAAGCGAAGGGCGACGGCAGCATCGACACTTCGCCCGTCAGGACCGGCAGCAGATACAGCAGCACCACCGACCCCAGCACACTGGCCGCCAGCAGCATCCAGCGCGTCGCCATCGCCGGGTTCAGCGCCATCAGGTGCTGCGCCCCCGTCTCGGGGTCGGCAAGCGATTGGCGGATCAGCGCGAAAAACTCGGTGCGTGTCATGCCCTGTCCCTATGCCGCCCGGTGGGGCGCTTCAAGCGCCACCCGCAGGCCGGCGATCAACACGGCGAAAAACGCCACCGCAGCGGGCAGCCCGGCGAGGTTGGCTTGCAGGCCCGGACCGATCAGCCCGGCAACAAGCCCTTGAAACAGCATCAGCGGAGCCGCCACCAGCAGCGCCCAGAACAGCCCCAGCCGCACCGCGAAGGCATCCACCGGCCCGGCGATACGCAGGACCAGCGACAACATGCCCCCCAGCGCGTAGAACGCCAGTGGCGCGATGAAGATCCACGCGAACAGCGCGCCCGAGAGCAACGCGTCGAGCGGAATCGTCTCATCCATATGCGCGTCACGCGCCAGACGCGGCCATTGCGCCACGAAGATCAGCGCGCAGGCGAGCATCAGGTACACAAGGATGCGCGCCTCACGCCGGTCGCCCTGCAGGCTGCGCAGCACCGCGCGCGGGCGGCGGTAGCTGGCAACGATGTCTGTGGTCAGGGCCATGGCTCAGCTATGCCGTTCCAGCCAGCGCCGCAGACGCAGGCGCATGTCCTGCGCGATGTCCTCACGCTCGATCTCGTCCAGCGTTTCGGCCAGAAAAGCGAGCACCAGCAACATCTTGGCCTCTTGCTCGGGGACGCCGCGGGCGCGCAGGTAGAACAGCTGATCCTCGTTGATCTCACCCGAGGTCGAGCCGTGCGAACACTTCACATCGTCGGCGTAGATCTCAAGTTCGGGCTTGGCAAGGAACTGGCAGCGTTCGTCCAGCAGCAAGGACTGGCTTTTCTGGTAGCCATCGGTGAGCTGGGCGGCCTGTTCGACAAGGATCTTGCCCTGAAACACCCCGATCGCCCCGTCGCGCAGCACCTTCTTGAACACCTGACGGCTTTCGCAGCCCGGTGCCTCATGGGTGATGAACACGGTGTCGTCGTGATGAAACATGCCGTCGCCCATCGCCGCACCGGCCAGATGCGCGGTGCCGCCGGCGCCGCCAAGCCAGATCATCGCCTCGTTGCGCACAAGGCGGCCGTTCATCGACAGGGTGAAGCTTTTCAGCTTGGACGCTTTGCCGAGGCGGGCGAAGAGATGAGTCGACGCCTTGCGCTCGTGATCGCGGCCCATGGTGCGGACGTGGTGGAAGGTTCCGTGATCGCCAACCTCGACCTCGATCACCATCGAACTGCGGGCAGCCACGGCGCCGTTTTCCAACAGCGTCAGCTCACCGCCCTCTTCGATCTTGATCACATGGTGCATCGTCACCGACGCATCCGTGCCCGCGCGGCGGTAGATCAGCGAGACGGGGCGCGAGACCTTGCCGGTCACCCGGATCAGCACACCATCGGTTGCCAGCGCGCTGTTGAGCGCGGCCAGCGGGCGGGCGACGGGCTTCTGCCCGCGCGCTTCGAGCGTGCCGTAGAGATCAGCGGCCCAATGGATATCGGCGCTGTCGGCGAGGCGGGTGATTTCCAGCCCCTCGCCTGCCAGCGGGTCCGAGTCTTCAGCGCTGAACACGCCATCGACCCAGATCAGCTTGAGCCGGTCGATGCCTTGGTACATCGGCGGCTCGTCGGTGATCTTGAACACCTCTGCCGGGCGCACATCGGTCGAAATCAGGCGCTCGGGATCGGTGTAGCGCCAATATTCGTCGCGCTTCTCCGGGTAGCCAAGCGTGGCCAGCCGGTCCAGCGCCGCCTTGCGCAGCGGGGCCAGCCATGCGGGCGCGGACGGCAGGGTCAGCCCCGAGATCCGCTCGGCTGTGGCCTGCAAGCGCGCCGCGCGACGGGCCGCGCGCGGGCTGGTCGCGGGCGCGGCGCTCATGCCTGCACCTCGGCCAGAATGTCGGCATAGCCGTTCTGCTCGACCTCAAGCGCCAGCTCGGGCCCGCCGGTCTTGATGATCCGGCCCCCCGCCATGATATGCACGAAGTCCGGTTTGATGTGGTCCAGCAGGCGCTGATAGTGGGTGATCACAAGGAACGAGCGCCCGGTCGAACGCAGCGCGTTCACGCCGTCGGCCACCAGCTTCATCGCATCCACATCAAGGCCCGAATCCGTCTCATCCAAGATGCACATGCGCGGCTCGAGCATGGCCATCTGCAGGATTTCGTTGCGCTTTTTCTCACCGCCCGAGAAGCCCACATTGACCGGACGCTTGAGCATATCGGCGTCGATCTTGAGATCCTTGGCTTTGGCGCGCACCAGTTTCAGGAAGTCGCCCGAGCTGAGTTCAGCCTCACCACGCGCCTTGCGCTGCGCGTTCACGGCGGTGCGCAGGAAGGTCATGTTGCCGACGCCGGGGATTTCGACCGGGTACTGGAACGCCAGAAACAACCCGTGGGCGGCGCGTTCTTCGGGCTCCATGTCGAGCAGGCTTTCGCCTTCCAGCGTGGCGGTGCCGTCGGTCACCTCATAGCCGTCGCGGCCCGACAGCACATAGCTGAGCGTCGATTTGCCCGAGCCATTCGGCCCCATGATCGCATGCACGGAACCGGCTTCGACACTCAGGCTCAGACCTTTCAGGATCTGTTTGTCTTCGGTCGCCAGTTTGACGTGCAGGTTGTTGATTTCCAGCATCTTATCCTCGTCTCTCATTCGGGGCCACGGCCTGTGGTCAGGGCGTGGTATGTGTTCTTGGGCCGGCTGGGCGCGGACGCGTGGCGGGCGGTTTTCGGATCAGCTGCGCATCACGAATTTGGCCGACAGGTGTGACAGGATCACGGCGCAGATCGCCACGAACGCTGCCATGCCCCGGCCGCCCGGATACCAGATGGGATAGGTCAGCGACATCATCAGCACCACGCCGATGGCCACCAGAAGCACGTAGCGCGGGCGCGGTTCACCCGCCGAGAGCAGCCATTTCCAGTTCATGCACCGTTCCTCAGGACAGGCTGACCGCGGTGCCCGAGGCGGACACCATCAGCATGGAATTTCCCACGACCTCGTAATCGAGATCGACACCCACAACCGCATTCGCGCCCATCCGCGCGGCGCGGTCCTGCATTTCCTTGAGCGCAACCTCGCGCGCATCCTGCAGCTTGCTTTCATACGCGCCCGAGCGCCCGCCGATGACATCCGTCACCGAGGCGAAGAAATCGCGCACGACATTGGCGCCCATGATCGCCTCACCGACGACGATGCCGTGATAGGTGCGCACCGGGCGCCCCTCGACCGTGGGGGTGGTGGTGACGATCATCTCAGCGCATCCCAAACCAGGTGATGACCATCATGGTCACCCATGCCGCCGCCCCGACCGCCAGCGCGGTCAGCACGACCGAGCCTGCGAGCAACCCGTCGGTCTTGCCCGACGACCGGCGGCGATAGCCGAGGCCCAGCAGCACACCGACGAACACGCCGATGCCGACACCCGCCGACTTGATCAGCAGGAAACGCAACAGATCCAGCGTCACCCCACGCTCCCCTCAAGCGAGATCGCCACCAGCGCCTGCGCTTCCATGGCGAATTCCATCGGCAGGGCTTGCAGCACGTCGCGGCAGAAGCCGTTGACCACCAGGGCCACCGCCTCTTCCTCATCCATCCCGCGCGAGCGGCAGTAGAAGAGTTGATCGTCGTCGACCTTGGACGTGGTCGCCTCGTGCTCGACACGGCTTGAGGCGTTCTTCACCTCGATATAGGGCACCGTATGCGCGCCGCATTGGTCGCCGATCAGCAGGCTGTCGCATTGCGTATAGTTGCGGCTGTTGGTCGCGCGCGGGTGCATCGAGACCAGCCCGCGATAGGTGTTCTGCGCATGCCCGGCCGAGATGCCCTTGGACACGATCCGCGAGCGCGAATTCTTGCCCAGATGGATCATCTTGGTGCCGGTGTCGGCCTGCTGGTAGTTATTGGTGATGGCGATGGAATAGAACTCGCCCGAGGTATCGTCCCCGCGCAGGATGCACGACGGGTATTTCCACGTGATCGCCGAGCCGGTTTCGACCTGCGTCCACATCACCTTGGCGCGGTCCTCGCGGCAGTCGGCGCGTTTGGTGACGAAGTTGTAGATCCCGCCCTTGCCGTCCTCATCGCCGGGATACCAGTTCTGGACGGTCGAATATTTGACCTCGGCATCCTCGAGGATGACGATTTCCACAACGGCGGCGTGCAGCTGCGTGGTGTCGCGCTTGGGGGCGGTGCAGCCCTCAAGGTAACTTACATATGCACCTTTATCGGCAATAATCAGCGTGCGCTCGAACTGGCCGGTGTTCTCGGCGTTGATGCGGAAATAGGTCGACAGCTCCATCGGGCATTTGGTGCCCGGCGGGACGTAGACGAACGAGCCATCGGTGAAGACCGCGCAGTTGAGCGTGGCGAAGTAGTTGTCCGAAACCGGAACCACCGAGCCGAGGTACTGCTTGACCAGATCGGGGTATTCGCGGATCGCTTCCGAGATCGAGCAGAAGATCACGCCCGCCTTTTTCAGCTCATCCTTGAACGTGGTGCCGACGCTGACGGAGTCAAACACCGCGTCCACCGCCACCTTGCGGGGTGCAGCGATGTCTTCAGCCCCCTCGACACCCGCCAGAACCATCTGCTCTTTCAGCGGGATGCCCAGTTTGGCATAGGTGGCCAGCAGCTTGGGGTCCACCTCGTCCAGCGACTTGGGCTTGCCCTCCATGCTCTTGGGCTTGGCGTAGTAATACTGGTCCTGATAGTCGATCGCCGGGATATCCAGCATCGCCCAGTCGGGTTCCTCCATCTGCTCCCAGCGGCGGTACGCCGCCAGTCGCCAGTCGGTCATCCACTCGGGTTCGCCGTTCTTGGCCGAGATCAACCGCACGATGTCTTCGTTCAGGCCCTTAGGCGCGAACTCCATCTCGATCTCGGTTTCCCAGCCGTGTTTGTACTTGCCGGCCATCAGCTGCACGGTTTCGACCGTCTCGCGGTCGACCCCGTCGCGCACTTCAACCGTATTGTCCAAAGCCGCCATTGCGTCGTCTTCCCGTCTTATTTCGGCAGGTCTGCGCCTGCCTGTTTCATGCGTTCGCCCGCCCGTTTCCAGGCCTTGGCATAGGCTGCGGCAAAGCGCAGCGCGTCGTCTCTGTCGATACCGGGGCCCATCGAGACCCGCAGCGCGTTGCCGGCCGCTGTGGCATCAAAGCCCATCGCCCGCAACACCCCACTGGACGAGACCTTGCCCGACGAGCAGGCCGAGCCAGCCGATACCGCGAAGCCCTGCAGGTCCATCGCCATCACCTGCGTCTCGCCCTTCCAGCCCGGTGCTATCAGGCTGATCGTGTTGGGCAGGCGTGGGCGATCCTTGGCTACCAAGATAATCCCTGGACACTCAGCTTCCAGAGCCTGCTCACAGGTATTTCGGATTTCCGCCACCTCATCCCAGACTCCATTCGCCAGATCGCGCATCGCGGCTTCAGCGGCAGCCGCAAACCCGGCGATGCCGATGACATTTTCGGTGCCCGCGCGACGGCCCATTTCCTGCCCGCCGCCCCTGATCTGGGCGGTAACGTCCAGGCCCCGTTTCAGCGCCAGCACGCCGATCCCCTTTGGGCCGCCCAGCTTGTGTGCCGACACCAGCCCAATGTCGCAGCCCAGCCAGTTGAAGGCGAAGGGCATCTTGCCAAAGGCCTGCGTCAGGTCGCTGACCGCCAGCCCGGCGGGCAGATCCTGCACGATGCCGGTCTCGGAATTGGCCAGCTGCGCGGTGCTGTGCGCCGGGTCCGTCACGTCGATGCGCCCGGTCTCATCGGTCACCAGCACCGGACGGCACCAGCTTTTCACCGCGTCATGCTCGACCCCCGCACAGGCCAGATCACGCCCGGCCAGCGCCAGGGCGGCAGACTCGGTTGCGCTGGAGGTGAAGACGATATCCGCCCCGTCCGCCCCCAGTGCCGAGGCAATCTGCCCGCGCGCCTTTTCCACCAGCCCGCGCACCGCGCGACCCTCGGCGTGGATCGAACTGGCGTTGCCGACCAGATCCATCGCCGCGATCATCGCGTCGCGCGCTTCAACCCGCAGCGGGGCCGAGGCATTCCAGTCAAGGTAGAGCCGAGACCTCATGCGCTGACCCGGAACAGGCCGGGCACCGCCGGACAGGGTTTGAGGCCATTGGCAGCCACATCGGCCAGCGTCGTCTGGTGCAGGAACACGTAAACCTGCGCCGACAGGCTTTCCCACAGGCGGTTGGTCATCGACTGGGCCTGACTGCCCGACATCCCGCCGGACGCGCCTGCGCCTTTTTCCATCGCCGAGACCGTCTCTTCGACCGCCTCAAGCACCTCGCTTACGCGGATATCCGCCGGTTCGCGCGCCAGACGATAGCCGCCACCGGGCCCGCGGACCGATTCGACCAGCCCCGCGCGGCGCAATTTGACGAAAAGCTGCTCCAGATAGGCCTGACTGACGTCCTGACGGCGCGCGATTTCGGCCAGCGAGACGTGCCTTGCGCCCGTTCCGCGCAACAACAGAGCCAGATCGACCATCGCAACCATCGCGTAACGCCCCTTGGTCGACAGCTTCATGGCGCAAATCCTCATGAAACGCCTTAAAAGGCGTAAAAACATTGACGGATGAGGCGGCCTTGCTTAACTGCTAACCCGCTCACCCCGACTCCCCAAGAGACGGGGGCAGAGATTAGAACCGTTCTAGATAAGGTGACTTCTTTTGTCAACAAAGGACACCGCAATCAGAACGCCTGGAAGGCAGTAGAAGGTCCCCGGATGCCCGAAGTAATTTTTGCCGGCCCCGATGGCCGTCTCGAAGGCCGCTATCACCCGCAACCCAATCGCGACGCGCCGATTGCCATTGTGCTCCATCCGCACCCGCAGTTTGGCGGCACGATGAACAACAAGGTTGTGTACAACCTGCACTATGCGTTTCATTCGCTGGGCTTCTCGGTCCTGCGCTTCAACTTTCGCGGCGTGGGTCGTAGTCAGGGCGAGTACGATCAAGGCATCGGCGAGCTGAGCGATGCTGCGGCGGCGCTCGACTACCTGCAGTCGATGAACCAGAACGCGCGCCATTGCTGGGTTGCAGGCTTCAGCTTTGGGGCCTGGATCGGCATGCAACTGCTGATGCGCCGCCCGGATATCACCGGCTTTGTGTCGGTCGCGCCGCCAGCCAACCTGTATGATTTCAGCTTCCTTGCGCCCTGCCCGGCTTCGGGTCTGATCATTAACGGCACCGCCGACCGCATCGCGCCGCCGAAGGATGTGACCGGTCTGGTCAACAAGCTGCACGAGCAGAAGGGCATCACCATCACCCACGAGCAGATCGAAGGGTCGGACCACTTCTTCCGCGATGATGAACTCTACATGAACCCGATGCTCGACACGGTCAAAACCTACGTCAAGCGCCGGCTTTCCGAAGTCACGCGCTGACCCAGCGCGTTCGTTTGCAGCCGCAGCGCTTCAATTGTGCATGCTGCGGCTGCAAATGACCCCTATTATGTCCATAAAGCAGACCAACCGTGCCCGCTTTTGGCCCTGTTTAACCGTCATCACCGATACTGATCTGGCCCCGAGCGCGGGGGCACACTAACGGTGAGCAGGACAGGAACAGGTTATGAAAACCACCCGATCGATGACGTTCGACAAGGGCACCAGCAGCCTGAGCGGTTGGAATCCCAGTGCGATAAGCAAGGACACTAAACCGATGAGAGCCACCGAACTGCGTGAGTCCATTCTCAAGCATCTGGAATTCTCGCAGGGTAAAGATCTGGCCCATGCCAGCCTCTATGACATGCGCATGGCCCTGACGCTGGCGATCCGTGACCGCGTGATCGAGCCGTGGTTCCGTGCCACCCGCGCCACCTATGCCGCGCAGTCCAAGCGCGTCTATTACCTGTCGATGGAGTTCCTGATCGGGCGTCTGCTGGAAGATGCCGTGATGAACATCGGCCTGACCGAAGCCGCGCATGAGGCAATCTCGGGGCTAGGCCATGATTTCCGCGCCGTCTTGGATGACGAGCCGGACGCAGCGCTTGGCAACGGCGGCCTTGGCCGTCTGGCCGCCTGCTTCCTCGATCTCGCTCTCGACGCTGGGCTGCCCCGCCTACGGCTATGGCATCCGCTATGAGCATGGCCTCTTTCGCCAAAGCTTTGGTCCCGATGGCCGTCAGGTCGAAACCGCCGAGGACTGGCTGCGCCAGAGCCACGGGTGGGAATTCGAGCGTCCCGAGGCCGCGTTCAACATCGGCTTCGGCGGCACCGTCGCTGAAAGCGGCCGCAGCGCCGTCTGGACCCCCGACAATGCCGTGGTGGCCAAAGCCTACGACACGCCGGTCATTGGCTGGCAGGGCAAATGGGCCAACACCCTGCGCCTGTGGGGGGCGGAGCCGCTCAGCGCCTTCGATCTGGCTGCGTTCAACAAGGGCGATTTCGTCGGGGCTGCCCAGCCCGAGGCCTTTGCCCGTACCATCAGCCGCGTGCTGTACCCCGATGACACCACCGAACAAGGCAAAGAGCTGCGCCTGAAGCAGGAATTCTTCTTCACCGCCGCCTCGCTGCGCGACATCCTGCGCCGCTTCTCGGCCGAGCATGGCGATCTGAGCGCCCTGCCCTCACGCGTGGCGATCCAGATGAACGACACCCACCCCGCCATCGCCGGGCCGGAACTTGTCCGCCTGCTGCATGACGAGCGCGGCATGGAATTCGAGCAGGCCGTCGACACCGCGCGCGCCTGCCTGTCCTACACCAACCACACGCTGCTGCCCGAGGCGCTGGAACGCTGGCCGGAAACCCTGATGAGCGCCGTTTTGCCGCGCCACATGCAGCTGATCGAACGGATCGACGCGCTGCATGCCACGCAATTCCCGGCCCGCAGCACGCCGATCGTGGAAAAGGGCGAGGTCAAGATGGGCGAATTGTCGTTCATCATGGCCAACCGGGTGAACGGCGTCTCGGCGCTGCACACCGAACTGGTGAAATCCACCGTTTTCGCCGATCTGCACGCCCTGCACCCCGAGCGGATCATCAACCAGACCAACGGCGTCACCCCGCGCCGCTGGCTGAAGGGCGCGAACCACGGCCTGTCCACGCTGATCACCGAGACCATCGGCGACGGCTGGGAAGACAATCTGGAACGTCTGGTCGAGCTGGAACCCGCGATTGACGACAAGGGCTTCCGCGACCGCTATGCCGCCGTCAAGAAGACCAACAAGGTGCATCTGGCCAACTGGATCGGCGAACAGATGGGCATTTCGGTCAATCCCGACGCCATGTTCGACGTGCAGGTCAAACGCTTCCACGAATACAAGCGCCAGCATCTGAACATTCTGGAAACCATCGCCCTGTGGCAGGAAATCCGCGCCAATCCGGGTGCCGGCTGGGCGCCGCGCGTCAAGATCTTTGGCGGCAAGGCGGCGCCGGGCTATGTGATGGCCAAGGAGATCATCCATCTGATCAACAACGTCGCCCGCGTGATCAATGCCGATGCCACAAGCCGCGACCTGCTGACCGTGGTCTATCCGCCCAACTATAACGTGACCATGGCCGAGCGTCTGATCCCGGCGGCGGACCTCAGCGAACAGATCTCGACGGCGGGCAAGGAAGCCTCGGGCACCGGCAACATGAAGTTCAGCCTGAATGGCGCGCTGACCATCGGCACGCTGGACGGCGCCAACGTGGAGATCCGCGATCTGGTCGGGCCTGAGAACTTCTTCCTGTTCGCCATGACCGCCGATGAGGTGGTCGAGCGTCGCCGCCACCCCGATCACGCGTCCAGCGCGATTGCGGCCAGCCCAAGGTTGAGCCGTGCGATTGACCTGATCGAAGGCGGCACGTTCTCGAACGGGGATCGCAGCACGTATCGCGGCCTGACCCAGAACCTGCGCGCGCATGACTACTTCACCGTCTGCGCCGATTTCGACAGCTACTGGGACGCGCAACGCAGCGTCGACACCGCCTGGGGCGATGCCGATCACTGGATGCGCATGGCCGCGCTGAACACCGCCCGCTCGGGCTGGTTCAGCTCGGACCGCACCATCAAAGGCTATATGAAGGACGTCTGGAACATTCAGCCGATGATCTGACGCGCAGCCGCGGTATTGTGGCCCCATCGCTGACGATACCGGGAAACGAGTCATTGCCTTTCACCCGGACCTGCGCGACTAATTGCGTATGGTTCGGGCAAAAACACCTGCGAAAAGTGTGATAACACAAGACGATGTGGCCGAGATCAAGTCCGGCCGCGTCCTCGATCCCTTTGCGGTTTTCGGACCGCGTCACCGGGGACAAGCCGGGTTTCTGGTCGCCTTCGATCCGGCAGCCGAAACAATGGAAGCACTCACGCCCAAGGGCAGTCTGCCGATGCAGGCGCTGGGTGACGGGCTGTTCACCGGCCAGCTGGGCACTGAAACCAGCTATCGGCTGCGGGCCACGAAGGGACCGCACCTGTGGGATTTCGATGACCCCTACCGCTTTGGCCCTGTGCTGGGTCCGCTGGATCTGCACCTGATCAGTGAAGGCACGCACCGGCGTCTGTGGCAGGCTCTGGGCGCGCATGCGATCACCCATGAGGGCTGCGCGGGCGTGCATTTCGCCGTCTGGGCCCCGAATGCGCGGCAGGTTTCCGTCGTCGGTGACTTCAACGGCTGGGACCGCAGACGCGCTGTGATGCGGCGGCGGGGTGCCGGGGTCTGGGAGATTTTCCTCCCCGGTCTGCAACCCGGCGAGACCTATAAATACGACATCGCCCCCATGCACGGCGGCAGCGCGCTCAAGGCCGATCCGCTAGCCCGCGCGACCCAGCTGCCGCCCGATACCGCCTCGCGCATTGCCACGTCGCAGCCTTATGACTGGGCCGATGACGCCTGGATGGAAAGCCGCCACCTGCGCAACAACCGCGAGGCGCCGATCACCATCTATGAGGCCCATCTGGGCAGCTGGCGGCACCGCGACGGGCGGTCGCTGACGTACCGCGAGGCCGGGATCGAGCTGGTCGATTACGCGCATGACATGGGGTTCACCCATATCGAGCTGATGCCGCTGGCCGAATACCCGTTCGGCGGCTCGTGGGGCTATCAGCCGACCGCGATGTACGCACCCACCAGCCGTTTCGGCACACCTGACGATTTCCGCGCCCTGATCGACGCCGCGCATGCCAAGGGCATGGGGGTGCTGATGGACTGGGTTCCCGCCCATTTCCCGACCGATGCGCACGCGCTGGCGCAGTTCGACGGCACCGCGCTGTACGAACATGGCGATCCGCGCGAAGGCTATCACCCGGACTGGAACACGCTGATCTACAATGTCGGCCGCACCGAGGTGAAGAATTTCCTCACCGCCAACGCGATCTTCTGGCTGCGCGAGTTCCATCTGGACGGGCTGCGCGTCGATGCCGTGGCGTCGATGCTGTACCGTGACTATTCGCGCAAGCAGGGCGAATGGGTGCCCAACCATCTGGGCGGGCGCGAGAATTTCGAATCCATCACCTTCCTGCGTGAGATGAACGCGCTGGCATATGGCGAAGGCCCCGACGGGCTGATGACCGTGGCCGAGGAGAGCACGGCATGGCCCGGGGTGACAACGCCGGTGCATGAGGGCGGCCTCGGCTTTGGCTTCAAGTGGAACATGGGGTGGATGAACGACACCCTGCGCTATATCGAACACGACCCGATCCACCGCCGCCACCACCACGACCTGATGACCTTTGGTCTGGTCTATGGATTCAGCGAAAACTTCGTCCTGCCGATCAGCCATGACGAGGTGGTGCATGGCAAAGGCAGCATGCTGCAAAAGATGCCGGGCGATCATGCCACCAAACTGTCAAACCTGCGGGCCTATTATGGCTTCATGTGGGGGCATCCGGGCAAAAAGCTGTTGTTCATGGGCTGCGAGTTCGCGCAGGATCATGAGTGGAACCATGATTTCGGGCTGGACTGGGGCGCGCTGAACCATCCGGGCCATGCGGGCATGCAGCGGCTGGTGCGTGATCTCAACACGCTTTACCGCGCCGAGCCCGCGCTGCACGCGCGCGATGCGGATTCCAACGGTTTCGCCTGGGTTGACCGCGAGGCGCGGGCGGAATCGGTGTTCAGCTGGCTGCGCTATGGCCATGCCGAGCATCGCCCGGTGGCCGTGCTGACCAACTTCACCCCGGTCGAGCGTCAGTGGCGCATCGGCCTGCCCCGCCCCGGCCGCTGGCGCGAGGCGCTCAACACCGACGCGGGCCTTTATGGTGGCGGGAACCGGGGCAATTTCGGCTCTGTCCACGCCAATGGCCCGCCCCACGCGGCGCAACCGCATAGCGCGGTGGTGACCTTGCCGCCGCTTTCCACCCTGTTTCTGATACCGGAGGACGACCGATGACCCCCTCGACCACGCGCCTCTCCAAGCGAAGCATGGCCTTCATTCTGGCCGGCGGACGCGGCAGCCGGTTGCACGAACTGACCGACCACCGCGCCAAACCGGCGGTCTATTTCGGCGGCAAGACCCGGATCATCGACTTTGCGCTGTCGAATGCCTTCAACTCGGGCATCAGCAAGATGGCCATCGCGACGCAGTACAAGGCCCATTCGCTGATCCGCCATTGCCAGCGCGGCTGGAACTTCTTCCGCTCGGAACGTAACGAATATCTCGACATCCTGCCCGCCAGCCAGCGCGTTGACGAGCATCACTGGTACGAGGGCACCGCCGATGCCGTCTACCAGAACACCGATATCGTCGACAGTTATGATATTGATTATGTTATCATTCTGGCCGGAGACCACATCTACAAGATGGATTACGAGGTCATGCTGTCCGAGCATGCCGAAAGCGGGGCCGATGTGACCGTCGGCTGTCTGACCGTTCCGCGCAGCGACGCCAGCGCCTTTGGCGTCATGGCCATCGACCACGCCGGGCGCATCACCGATTTCATCGAGAAACCCTCCAACCCGCCCGGTCTGCCCGATGATCCCGACAGCGCGCTGGTGTCGATGGGGATCTATGTGTTTCGCTGGAAATTCCTGCGGCAGCTGTTGATGGATGACGCCGCCGATCCCAGTTCCTCGCGCGATTTCGGCAGTGACATCATCCCGAATGTGGTGCGCAACGGCAAGGCGATGGCCCATCGGTTCGAGAGCAGCTGCGTGCGCCACCGTGACGATGCCCCCTCCTACTGGCGCGACGTCGGCACGCTCGATGCGTTCTGGAAAGCCAATATCGACCTGACCGGCTTCGACCCCGATCTGGATCTGTGGGACCGCAACTGGCCGATCTGGACCTATTCCGAAAGCGTCCCGCCCGCCAAATTCATCCACAACGAAGAAAGCCGCCGGGGTGTTGCGCTGTCCTCGCTGGTGTCGGGCGGCTGCATCATCTCGGGCACCGAGGTGCGCAATTCGCTGCTGTTCACCGGCGTGCATTCCAACAGCTGGTCCTCGCTGACCCATGCGGTCGTGCTGCCCTATGCCACGATCAACCGCCACGCGCGGCTGACCAAGGTGGTGATTGATCGCGGGGTGGTGATCCCCGACGGGCTGGTCGTGGGCGAAGATCCCGAAGAAGACGCCAAGTGGTTCCGCGTCAGCCCGGGCGGTGTGACGTTGATCACCCAGTCCATGCTCGACCGTCGAGAGAGCAAGTTATGAGCCAGACGCCCGCGCTGCGAGCGGTCCTTGCGGTCGCTTCGGAATGCGCCCCGCTGATCAAGACGGGCGGCCTGGCCGATGTGGTCGGCGCCCTGCCCGGTGCGCTGGCTTCGCAGGGCTGGGCGATCCGCACGCTGCTGCCGGGCTATCGGCGGGTGCTGGCGGCGCTGGGCAAGCCGCGTGTGGTGCGCGAGCTGCCGTCGCTTCTGGGCAGCAAAGCGCGCGTGCTGGCGGCAAATGTTGACGGGCTGGACATGCTGGTGCTGGATGCGCCGGATCTGTTTGACCGCGACGGCACGCCCTATCTGGACGCCAACGGCAATGACTGGCGCGACAACGACCTGCGCTTTGCCGCCCTGTCCCAGGCAGCGGCGCTGATCGCCAAGGACGGGATCGGCGACTGGACGCCCGAAATCGTGCATCTGCACGACTGGCAGGCCGGGCTCACGCCCGTTTACATGAGCGAACTGGGCGCGACCCAACCGACGCTGCTGACCATCCACAACATCGCCTTTCACGGCCTGACCGGGTACAACCGGATGCGCGCGCTGGCGCTGCCGCCGTCGGGTTTTCATCCCGACGGGTTCGAGTATTACGGCCATATCTCGGCGCTGAAAGCCGGGTTGACCGGGGCCTGGGCAATCACCACCGTCAGCCCGACCTATGCACAGGAACTGACGACCGAGGAATTCGGTCTGGGGCTTGAAGGGGTGATCCGCGCGCGGGCGGCGCAGATGACCGGTATCCTGAACGGGATCGACACCGATCAATGGACCCCGACCAGCGATCCCGCGATCGTGCCGTTTTCGACGCCGCGCGGGAAGGTTGCCAACACCGTCGCGCTGCGGGCCGAGTTCGGGCTTGCCCCCAGCGACGGGCCGCTGGCGGCGGTTGTGTCGCGGCTGTCCGACCAGAAAGGGCTGGATCTGCTGCTGGGCGCGCTGCCCGCGTTGCTTGACGGCGGTGGCCAGTTGGTCCTGCTCGGCTCGGGCGACCGGCGGATGGAAAACGACTGGCTCAACGCCGCAGCCGCGCATCCCGGTCAGGTGGCGGTCCGCATCGGCTATGACGAAACCCTGTCGCACCGGATCTATGCCGGGGCGGATGCCATTCTGGTCCCCTCGCGGTTCGAGCCCTGCGGGCTGACGCAGATGTACGGGCTGCGCTATGGCGCGGTGCCCGTGGTCGCGCGCACCGGCGGGCTGGCTGACACGGTGATCAACGCCAATGCCGCCGCCCTTGCCGCCGGCTGCGCCACCGGCATCGTGCATGCGCCCAAATCCATAGCGGCGCTGGCCCATGCCCTGACGCATCTGTGCCGGTTGTGGCACGACAGGCCCGCCTTCCAACGTCTTCAGCGTAATGCCATGAAACACCCCGTCGGCTGGGAGGCCAGCGCGCCACTCTATGCGGCGCTCTATGGCCAACTGGCGGCGGCGCACCCGGAGTCCTCATGAACCTGACCATCGAACGCGGTCGTCATGACCGCATCGGCGCGACCTTTGACGGCGACGGGGTCAATTTCGCGCTGTTTTCCGAGCATGCCACGGCGGTTGAACTGTGCCTGTTTTCACCCGACGGCATGCGTGAGACGCACAAGATGTTCCTGCCCGAACGCACCGGCTATGTCTGGCATGGCCGGGTGTCGGGGCTTTGTCCCGGTCAGCTCTATGGATACCGTGTCCATGGACCGTATTCCCCCGAAGAGGGTCATCGCTTCAACCCCAACAAGCTGGTGCTGGACCCCTACGCCAAGCGCCTGACCGGCCACCCGCGCTGGTCGGATGCGCTGTTTGGCTACAACCCCGGTGCCAAGACGCTGGATCTGACCTATTCGACCCGCGACTCCGCGCGGTTCATGCCCAAATGCGTGGTCGAGGATCCCAGCTTCTTCTGGGGTAACGACCGCCCGCCCGCCACCTCGTCCAGCGAGACGGTGGTGTATGAGGCCCATGTGAAGGGCCTGACACAGCTGTCGGGTGTGAACAATCCGGGGACGTTTCTGGGCGTTGCCTCGGACCGTATGATCGACCATCTGGTCGATCTTGGCGTCACCGCTCTGGAACTTCTGCCGGTGCAGAGCTTTCTCAACGACCGCTGGCTGATCGAGAAAAAACTCACCAATTACTGGGGGTATCAGACGCTTGGCTTCTTCGCCCCCGATCCGCGCTATCTGCAGAACGGCCAGATCAACGAATTTCAGCACATGGTCGCCCGCCTGCATGCCGCCGGGATCGAGGTCATTCTGGATGTGGTCTACAACCACACCTGCGAAGGCTCGGAGCTGGGCCCAACGCTCAGCTTCCGGGGTATCGACAACCGCAGCTACTACCGGCTGGCCCCCAACCCGCGCCACTATATCAACGATACCGGCTGCGGCAACACGGTGAACATGGAGCACCCGATGGTGCTGCGCATGGTCATGGATCTCGTTGCGCTATTGGGTCGAGGTGATGCATGTCGACGGCTTCCGCTTCGACCTTGCCTCGACGCTGGCGCGCGATGACGCCGGGTTCCAGTCCAACTCGGCCTTCTTCGCGGCGATCCGGCAGGACCCGGTCCTGAACCGCGTCAAACTGATCGCCGAACCCTGGGACATCGGCCCCGGCGGCTATCAGCTGGGCGCGTTTCCGCACCCGTTCCACGAATGGAACGACAAGTTCCGCGACGGCGTGCGGCGCTTCTGGCGGCGTGACCCGCGCCCGGCCCCTGAGCTGGCGGCGCGCATCACCGGATCGGCCATGCAGTTCGACCATTCGGGCCGGGGCGCGACCAGTTCGGTCAACTTCATCGCCGCCCATGACGGATTCAACCTGCTGGACATGGTCAGCTATAACGACAAGAACAATATCGCCAACGGCGAGGATAACCGCGACGGCCATTCCGAGAATTTCTCGGACAACATGGGCCATGAGGGGCCGACCGACGACCCGCAGGTCACCCAGGCCCGCGCCCTGCGGCGGCGCAACCTGATGGCGACGCTGCTGCTCAGCCAAGGCATGCCGATGATCCTGGCAGGCGACGAGCTCGGCCATTCGCAACAGGGCAACAACAACGCCTATTGTCAGGACGGCCCGATCTCGTGGCTGAACTGGGACGCGATTGATGCGGATATGCTGGCCTTTACCAAGCGCCTGATCCAGTTCCGCAAGAACCATCCGATCCTGCGCCAGCGGCTTTTCCTGCATTCGAAGGCCCGCACCACCGACGGCAAGGCCGATGTGCTGTGGTGGCACCCCGAAGGGCGGCGCATGACGCCCGAGGACTGGGAAGACCCCTCGCTCAGCTTCGTCTGCGTCGAGCTGCGCACGGCGTCGGGCACGCCCAGTTACGCTGATGTCGAGGACGCGCTGTTTCTGGTGTTCAACGCCGGGGGCGAGATTGACGTGATGCTGACGCCTGCACCCGAAGGCAAGGTCTGGTCACGCCGCATCAACACCTACGCGCCGCTGATCCCGCCGCAGCGCATCCCCTATGGCAAGCTGAACGTGCCCGCGCATTCGGTCTCGGCTTTGGTTCTGGAAAACAACGGATGAGCGATCTGGATGCGCTCTGTCAGGCGGCAGGGCTGACGTGGGTTTATCGCGATGGCGCGGGACGCATGCAGGAAGCCCCCGAAGAAAGCCGCCGCGCCGTTCTGGCCGCTTTAGGCCATGGCAACGCTGACGCCGCCTTGCCAGTCGCGCTGCAACGCGCAACCTCGCTGGCGATCCCGGCGGGTGTTGGGCACGACTGGGGCCCCGGCCCCTGGGTTCTGCATACCGAGGCTGGCGAGGAAATCCGCGGCGAAGGCCCCTTGCCCGCGCTGCCGATGGGCTACCACCGCGTGCAGCACAACGGCTGGACCGTGCACCTGCTGGCCGAACCGCCGCGCCTGCCGCTGCCACCCCGGCGCTGGGGCGTGACGCTGCCGCTGTTCGCGCTGTGGGAAGATGCGCAATCGGGCATGGGGGCCTATCCCTTGCTGGGCGCGCTGGCCGAGGGGCTGGCCGCGCAGGGGGCGGGGTTTGTCGGCATCAACCCGATCCACGCGGGCTTTCCCACCGATGCCAGCAACTTCAGCCCCTACGCGCCCTCGCACCGCCGACGGCTGAACACGCTGCACATCGACACCGGCACGGCGCTGCCCGAAAGCGGGGCGCTGATCGATTACGCCGCCGCGATCCCGGCACAATGCGCCGCCCTTGAGGCCCGTTACGCCAGCTTCACCGGTGATCCGGCGTTTGATGCCTGGCGCGAGGCGGGGGGCATTCGGCTTGAGGAATTCGTTACTCATCAGGCACTGAGCGACGTGCACGGCCCGTACTGGGGGCGTGGCCCCTGCCCCTGCAAGACCCGAAAAGCGAAGAAACCCAACGCTTTGCGCAGGACAATTCACAGCGACGGCAGTTTCATGCCTGGGCACAATGGCAGGCCGAGGCGCAATTGTCTGACAGCCAGCGACGCGCCCGCGCCGCCGGCATGCCCTTTGGTCTGTATCTGGACATCGCCGTCGGCACCCATCCCCACGGGGCCGAGACCTGGGCCGAGCGCGGCCTCTTCGCGCAAGGCGTCTCGCTGGGCGCACCGCCCGATCTGCTGGGCCCGTCCGGCCAGCGCTGGGGCCTCGCGCCGATGCGCCCGGATGTGCTGCGTGCCACGGGGTACGAGGCCTTCGCGCAGACGCTCCGCGCGCAGTTGCGGTTTTGCGGCTTGCTGAGGATCGACCATATCCTTGGACTGGAACGCAGCTTCTGGCTGCCGGACGGCCTGCCCGGCCTCTATGTCGCCATGCCGCGCGACGAGTTGCTGGCCGTGGTCCGTATTGAAGCCACGCGCGCGGGGGCGAGCGTGATCGGCGAGGATCTGGGCACCATCCCCGACGGGCTGCGCGGCGCGCTGGAGGCATCGGGCGTGCTGGGGTGCCGCGTTGCGGTGTTCGAGCGTGACTGGGAGGGTTCGCGCGCGTTTCTGCATGGTGACGCCTATTCACCCACCGCGCTGGCGTCCTGGGGCACGCATGACACGCCGACCTGGGAGGGGTGGCGGCAGGGCCGTGATATCGACTGGCGCGCACAGTTGGGTGAGGTGCCCGACGAGGCCGAAGCCCGCGCCATCCGCGCCGAAGAGGTCGCCGCCTTTGACGCTCTGACCGGCGGCAGCGACATGGCCGCGATGCACCGGCATCTGGCGCAATCGGCCAGTGTTCTGGTGGCGGTTCAGGGCGAAGACCTTGCCGCCTCGGTCGAACAGGCCAATTTGCCGGGTACGGTATTCGAACACCCCAACTGGTGCCGCCGCCTGCCTTTGCCGTTGTCGGGCCTCATTTCCGCCCCATCGCTTGCGCACACCGGCGCCCTCATGGCTGAGTCCGGAAGGATAGACTGATGACCACTCAAACCCGCATCGCGACGCAACCGATCCCCGGCCAGAAACCCGGCACGTCGGGCCTGCGCAAGAAAACCCGTGTGTTCATGCAGCCCGGGTATCTGGAGAATTTCGTCCAGTCGATCTGGGACGGGATCGGCGGGATCGCGGGCAAGACACTGGTGGTCGGCGGCGACGGGCGGTTCTTCAACGAGGCGGCGATCCAGACGATCCTGAAGATGGCCGCTGCCTCGGGCGCGGCGCGGGTGATCGTGGGGCAGAACGGGTTTCTGTCGACGCCCGCCGCGTCCAACCTGATCCGCGTGCGCGGCGCGGATGGTGGGGTAATCTTGTCAGCCAGCCACAATCCGGGCGGGCCGGATGAAGATTTTGGCATCAAATACAACATGTCAAACGGCGGTCCTGCGCCCGAAGGCGTGACAGACGCGATCTTTGCCGCGACCGAGACGATCGCGCATTACGACATTCAGGAAGGCCCGGATGCCGACCTGTCGGTGATCGGCGAGCGGCCGTTTGGCGTGATGACGCTCACCGTGGTGGACCCGGTGGCCGAGTATGCGGCGCTGATGGAAAAACTCTTCGATTTCAAAGCCATTCGCGACCTTCTTAAGTCCGGATATCAACTGCGCTTCGACGCGATGCACGCGATCACCGGACCCTATGCGGTCGAAATCCTTGAGCGGCGGCTGGGGGCTGCGCCCGGATCGGTGGTCAACGCCGTGCCCTCGCCGGATTTCGGCGGCGGGCATCCTGATCCGAACCCGGTCTGGGCCAAGGATCTGATGGACGCGATGTATGCCCCGGACGGGCCGGATTTCGGCGCGGCCTCGGATGGTGACGGGGATCGCAACATGATCGTCGGCAAAGGCTGCTATGTGACGCCCTCGGACAGTCTGGCGGTGCTGGCGGCGAATGCGCAGCTGGCACCGGGCTATGCGTCGGGGCTCAAGGGCGTGGCGCGCTCGATGCCGACGTCCTGCGCGGTGGACCGGGTGGCCGAAGCGCGCGGCATGCCGTGTTATGCGACCCCGACGGGGTGGAAGTTCTTTGGCAACCTGCTCGACGCCGGGATGGCGACGCTGTGCGGCGAGGAGTCAGCGGGAACCGGGTCGGATCATGTGCGCGAGAAAGACGGGCTGTGGGCGGTGCTGCTGTGGCTGAACATTCTGGCGGTGAAGAAGCAATCGGTGGCCGAGGTGATGGCCGAGCACTGGGCCGAATTCGGGCGGACCTATTATTCGCGCCACGATTACGAGGCGATCGAGACCGGTGTCGCGAATGATTTGATGGCGGCGCTGCGGGGATCGCTGGGCGGGCTGCCCGGTCAGGCGGCGGGTGATCTGGTGGTCGAGAGCGCCGAGGATTTCAGCTATACCGATCCGGTGGATGGCTCGGTCGCGTCCAGACAAGGCGTGCAGATCCGGTTTGAAGGCGGCGCGCGGGTGGTGCTGCGCTTGAGCGGAACGGGCACCGAGGGGGCGACGCTGCGGGTGTATCTGGAGCGCTTCGATCCGGCCGATTTCGGACAAGACCCGCAGGGGGCGCTGGCGCCGGTGATCAAGGCGGTCGAGGCGCTGGCGGGGATCGCGGCGCGGACCGGGCGGTCGGGGCCGGATGTGATCACCTGAGGCTGTCCCACGATGGGACAATGAGGGGGCAATCAGTGATTTCAAGGGTTTGGCGAGCGGCGTTAAGAGTATCTTAGCGTTTGCCGGCAGTTTCGGGTTGAACGAAGTCGGGGTGAAACCCCGACCTACGAGGCCGGTTGCACGGGAAAAGGGCGTATTTTGAGCAAGATGAAGCGGCGGGCCCAAGCCTTGGTTGCGGTCATGAACTGAGGTTGCAGCGACCCCAGATGACGGGGTTTGCACCGGGTTCGGCGACGCGCAGCGATTCCTCGCCCAGAAGCATGACCACGACGATTTCACCGGCACCCGCCTCACCCTCGGGCACAGTGTAGCCGCCGTCGTGGCGGCGGTAGACCCCGGTGACGCTGTGGCCGCCGGGGGTGATGAAGGACGCGCCGTCAATCTGCAGCGAGCGCGGGCCGCCCGGTTCGCACCAGGTGCCGTCGATGGAATCGGCATGGGCTGCGACCGGGGCCAGAAGCATCATGGCGGCAATGAGGGGGCTGAGGATTCGTCGCATTTGTCCGCTCCCGCTGAGTGCGCTCAGCGTGACACAGACGGCGCAAAGCGCCAAGCGTTTCGGGGCAAGCCTGTGCCTGCCCCGAAAAGCGATTGCTTAAACCTCGGGCACGCGCAGGATGATGCCGTCGAGCGCCGGGGACATTTCCAACTGGCACGACAGGCGCGACTGATCGAGGCGCGGGGCGTCGGTGGCGTCGAGCATCGCGTCTTCAAAATCCGACGCGCTGCCCGCTGCTGTCAGCCATGCCTCGTCGACATAAACGTGGCAGGTGGCGCAGCTCATCGTGCCGCCGCATTCGCCGATGATGCCGGGGACATTGGCGTCGACGGCGGCCTCCATCAGAGGGCGGCCTTGGGCAACATCGGCGGTGATCTGGCGACCGTCGGGCAGAATCCACGTGGCTTTCATGCGGCCTCTCCTCACACAAACCAGATTGAGAAATCGCGCGCCTGTTCGGGCGTCATGTCCTTGGTCTTGTCGACCTCGACCCGCTTCATATGGACGTGGTGCGCGACATACTCGGGCCCCATCGCGGCGATCAGCGTTGCGTCAGCTTCCAGATCGTCAAGCGCGGCACTGAGCGTTTCCGCCACGCCATAGGCGGCGTTCTGGCCCATGAAGCAATCGCCCGTCTCGACCGGCGGCAGGTCATAGCGGCCCTCAAAGCCCAGCCGCGCCGATTGCAGCACGGCGGCGACGGCGGCGTAGGGGTTGGCGGCGGCGTCGGCCATGCGGTGCTCGAGCCGGGCCTTCTTGCCGCCCTCGCCCGAGACGCGGCAGGTGACGCCGCGGTGATCCTCGCCCCAGTTGCACCAGAAGCCCGACATCGAGGCGGGTTGCAGGCGGGCGTAGGAATTGACCGAGGGCGCGGTCAGCGCAGCCAGGGCCTTGTGGTGTTTCATCCAACCCGCGATACAGCCGCGGCCCAGATCGGTCATGCCCTTGATCCCGCCCTGCGGGCCGGTGCTGAGGGCGTTGTTCCCTGCGGAATCGGTGAAGGACAGGTTGATGTGCATGCCTGAGCCGCCGCGATCGAACAGCGGTTTTGGCAGGAAGGTCAGTATGATGCCCTTTTGGAACGCCACTTCGCGCGCCAGTTGGCGGAACATCACCGTCTCATCCACCGCCTGCAGCGCCTCATCAAAGCTGAGGGTGAATTCGTATTGCGGCGTGTCGTATTCGGTGGTGACCAGATCGAGTTTGAAGCCGGCGGCCTCGGCCGCGGCCCAGATCGCATCGGTGAACCCAAGCGGGTCGTTGAACGGCCCGCCGCCATAGACATGGCCGCCGGGGACGTCATAGGGCACCAGCGTGCCATCCTCGGCGCGGGTGAAGGCGAAGGCCTCGAGCTCGATGCCGATCTTGGGGGTGAGGCCGTGCTTGGCCCAGTCGGCAATCGCCGCTTTCAGCCGGTTGCGCCCCAGGATCGGCACCGGCGCGCCGTCGCGGTCGGTCATGTCGCCGGTCACCATATGGACGCCCGGCTCCCAGCCCGGACGGATGTCGGCGGCGTCCCAGGTGAGGGTCATGTCGGGCAGGCCGTCAAGGCAGTTGGTGCCCGGCGCGTCGACGATCAGGTCTTTGTCATAATGGACGGCAAGGCAAGGCTGGGCAAAGCGGGTCGAGCCGGAGCCGATCTTTTCCTGCGGCAGGTATTTCGAGCGCAGGATGGAAAGGTGGTCGCACCAGACGGGGCGCAAACGGTCACGCATGAGGTATCTCCCTGTTTTTTATGGTTTTTTATTGTGGTCAGGCGCGGGTGATCCGCACCGGAAGTTCCTTGATACCGCCCACAAAGTTGGAACGGAGGAATTTTTGCGGCCCCGCCGGTTCAATCGACGTGATCCGCTTGGCGAGTTCCTGAAACAGCACGCGTACCTCCAGCCGGGCCAGATGCATGCCCAGACACAGGTGCGGGCCGCCCTGCCCGAAGCTGAGATGTGGGTTCGGAGTGCGCGCAAGGTTCACGCGGAACGGGTCGTCAAAGGCGGTGTCATCGCGGTTGCCGCTGACGAACCAGTAGAGCACCTTGTCGCCCGCCTTGATGGTCTTGCCGTGCATCTGGTGGTCGCGCGTGGCAGTGCGGCGGAAATAGACGGCGGGGGTGGCCCAGCGGATGATCTCGTCGGGCGCGGTGGCCCAGACCTCACCGGCCTTCATCTGGCCCAGCAGTTCGGGCTGGTGCGCCATGGCCTGAATACCGGCGGCGATGGAGTAGCGGGTGGTGTCATTGCCGGCGGCGACGAGCAGGCAGAAGAAGTTGCGAAACTCGGTCTCGCTGATCACGCTGCCATCAGGGCCGGGTTGCAGGATCAGGTGGAGGATGCCGTTGGTATCCCCGCGCGCCGCCTTGTCGGCCATCAATTTACGTGCGTATTCATAAAGTTCCGCCCCGGCGGGCGAGTTGAACGGCATCAGGCGGTAATCATCGGTCGTCATCTTGTCGAGCACATGCTCGGTGAAATCGGGGTCGGTGTTGGCGATCAGCGCGTCGCCCTTTTCCACCAGCCACGGCAGGTCTTCGTCGGGGGTGCCCAGAATGCGACCGAGCATGCGCATCGGCAATTCGCGGGCGATGCGTTTGGTGGCATCGAAGCTGTCGTGCTGCAGGGCGTCGTCGAGGATTTCGTCGCACAGGGCGCGGATCTGGTCCTCGAACCCGGCGACAACGGGGCGCGAGAAGGCCTTGGCGACCTTGACGCGGGTCATCGTGTGTTCGGGCGCGTCGGTCTCCTGGAAGGTGCGGCGCGCGAGGTATTCCTCATACGTCTGGTCTTCCATGCGGATGCCGCGGGCCGAGGACATCAGATCCGGCTGCCGGTTCAGCGCCAGAATATCGGCGTGACGGGTGATGTTCCAGAACCCCTGCCCCGCGTCCCAGTCGCTCCAGGCGAGCGGCTCGTCGCGGCGCATCCGGGCGAAGGTATTATGCGGCACGCCTTGGGCAAAAATATCATGCGAGGTCAGGTCGGCGTGCCCGTCGCCGGTTGGTGTCCAGATGGTCATGCGACTCTCCCTTGCGGTCCGTTGCTTGCTATGTATATTATTGGCAATGCAACGTATGCAAATGGAATTTTCATGCATATCGCCTTTCTTGATGCCAACACCGACCGCTCTGCCTTTGCTGCCCGCCATGCAAGCGAAGTGGACAAATTCCGTGCCCTTCTGGCCCCTGTCGCGCCGGACTGGCGCTATAGCGATTTCAAGGTGACCGAGGGCGCGTTGCCCGCGTCGCTGAAGGGTTTCGACGGGGTCATCGTTTCGGGAAGCCCGGCTTCGGTCAATGATGCAGAGGACTGGGTTCCGGGGCTGCTGGCGACGATCCGCAAGGCTGTGGACGCCGGTGTGCCGGTGTTCGGCGCGTGCTTCGGGCATCAGGCGGTGGCCAAGGCGTTGGGGGGCGTTGTCGCCCACAACCCCGATGGCTGGGTGCTGGGCCGGGTTGAAACGGTGATCCATACGCCCGCACCCTGGATGCGCGATGCCCCGGCGACCATGGCGCTGAACGCGGCGCATAATGAACAGGTGGTCACGCCGCCGCCGGGCGCAACCGTTCTGGGGGGCACAGCGCAGGTGCCAAATGCACAGCTGGCGATGGGAAATACGGTATTCACCACACAATACCACCCTGAAATCACACGGGATTTCATGGCCGACCTGATCACGCATCTGCACGGCGACGTGCCGGCTCCGGTTCTGGCCAGCGCGCAGGCAGCACTACCGCTTTCGCTGGATGATGAACGGATGGCCCACTGGATTGCGGCGTTTTTCAACGGAAACTGACCGGCGTTAGCCGCCTGTTAACACCGTCCATGGCTATCATCGCTCAGGAGATGATGCATATGGACACAAATACCTTGGGTACGCTGGTTTGGCAGCTGTCGACCCGTTGGCGCAGCGCGGTTGACCGCGCCGTTGCTCCGCTGGGCTTGACCCAGGCGCAATACACCGCCCTGAGCACACTGGCGGCGATGCGGGCGCGGGGCGAAAGCCCCAGCCAGCGAGCGCTTGCCGAGCAAATGGGCGTATCGCCGATCTTCGCGTCAAAACTGGTGCGGGCGCTGGAAGCGCAAAAACTCATCCAGCGCGCGGATCATCCACAGGACGCCCGCGCTTATTGCCTGACGCTTTCGCGCAATGGCCAGACCCAACTGGCGCTTGCCCGCGCCGCGGTGCGCGCCCTGGAAGAAACACTGACCGCACCGGTCGGGGACCCGGGCGGGAACGCAGCCCAAGCGTTGCGGATCATGCTTAAGGCACTGCTGGCCACCCCGGTATCGGAGACGGTGCCTCCTGAAATCACCGTTGCGCGGTCTGCGCAGCGCCCGACAAGCATGACCGCAAACGCGAACGCCCCAAGGCCGTTCACCGCGCGTTAACGAATCACGGCTACATATAGGGCAGCCACCATGACCCGCTGAGATAAAGGAAAATGCCCCCGCCCGTCCGCCGACTTTCGCCCACGCAGTCAGCCAAGGACGGCCAGCAGATCCATCGCTGTGACCTGATCGAACTGTACGTGTTGACGCATCGCAGCCTCGGCGGCCTCGCTGTCACGTGCCATAATCAGATCGGCAATAACCCGGTGATCCCGGGCCGAGGCCGCGATCGACCCGGCATAGCGATAGCGAACCCGGTAATAGGCCATCAGCTTGCGCGCGTTGGTCTTGATGAGATCCAGCAGGAACGGATTGCCTGCGGCTTCGGCCACCGTGCCGTGAAAGCGAAGGTTGAGCTGGTAATACCCATCGGGCTCGGCATCACCCAACGTCGCAGAATGCGACTCGCAAGCCGTCGTGACGGCCTCAAGCGCTGCGGCACCACTGGGCGACAAGCGCCGCGCCGCCAGACCCGCCGCCTGCCCTTCGAGCTTGGCGTGCACTTCGAGAATCGCAAGGAACTCAGCCAGTGTCGGCTTGAACACCACGGCCCCCTTGCGCGGCAGACGTTTGACCAGTCCGGTTGCCTCGATCTGCATCAACGCCTCGCGCACCGGGGTGCGCGACACACCGAACTGCTGCACCAGCGCGGCTTCTTCGATTTCATCGCCCGGGTTCAACCGACCTGTGTCAATCCAGTCGAGCAAACTGCGCAATATGGTTTCGGTCTGATTGGCCACGGCGTCTCTCAGCTTGGGCCCGCTCCGGGCTGCCCATCCGTATACACAAGCGCCGCCGCTTTGTGCAACAACTCCACGCAGCTGGGGCCACCGACCCCTCTTGCACCCTCGCGCCTGCGACGCTATTGGTGCCGGAACGGACAGGTGGCCGAGTGGTCGAAGGCGCACGCCTGGAAAGTGTGTAGGCGGGGAACCGTCTCCAGGGTTCGAATCCCTGTCTGTCCGCCACATTCAGATACAGAATCCGTCCAAGGGCCCCGATTGGGGCCTTTTTTCTTTTTGCTTCAAAGGGCGTTGGCCGGGCCATCCGCCCTTCGGAGACTGGACGCTTGACGCGGAATGGGTCTCCGAATGGCCTGCGTCTCTCTTCGAGCGCCCCTCGACGGCCACAGGACGGCGCAAAACATCCTCGCATTTCCAATGGGTTGCCGTGTTCATGGGGTCGTCCCGTTCGCGAGATAATTCGGTGGCGGAGACTGACACGAAGGCGCAGGGCGGTCAGAAGGACGGCTCCGTAGTGTCCGATCCCCAAGTCCGGCGGCAGCGTTCGGAGCGAGCCAGGACCCTGTCGGAAGTCTCTGATGACAAACAGACTTCACGCCCATAGCCTGGCGCAATGTCGAACGGGCCCTGGACAGATGAAGAGAACGACCTGATCGTCGCGGATTACTTCGCGATGCTGGCCGATGACATCTCCGCGCGCCGCTACAGCAAGGCCGAGCACCGCCGCGCGCTGCTGCCGCTGCTGAACGACCGGTCCGAGGGGTCCGTCGAGTTCAAGCACCAGAACATCAGTGCGGTGCTGAAGGGCCTCGGCGAGGACTGGATCCCCGGTTACAAGCCCGCGTTCAATTTTCAGATGACCTTGGTAGATGCCGTGGCGCGGTGGCTGGCGCTGAACCCGGCCTGGCTCGGGCGCCAACCGGGGCTGCAACCCGCCGTGGGGTTGCGCGAGGCGGCGCAGATCTGGATCGGGCCGCCGCCGACGCTGTCGAACCAGCCGCCCCCGCAGGAACTGGAGCAGATGCTGCACATCGCCCGCAAATTCGATGTCGCGGCAAGAGACGAACGAAACCGGGCCCTCGGCCGCGCGGGAGAGGAACGTGTGCTGGCGCATGAACGGGCGTCTCTGCGCTCGGCAGGACGAGACGATCTGGCGCGCAAGGTACGCTGGGTTTCGGAGGAGGATGGCGACGGCGCGGGCTACGACATCGCGAGTTTTGCCCCGGACGGGCTCCCTCGGCTCATCGAGGTCAAGACGACGAACGGCTGGGAGCGCACCCCCTTCCACATCACGCGCAACGAGCTGGCCGTGGCCGAGGAACGCCGGTCGGAATGGCGCCTGTTCCGGCTTTGGAATTTCTCACGCGAGCCGAAGGCGTTCGAAATGCACCCGCCGCTGGACGCGCATGTCTCGCTGACCGCGACGTCCTTTCAGGCGAGCTTTCATTAAGGTTACCCCCCGCCATGACGCGCGGCCGCGGCGGGCGTATCGTTCCGGGCGGCAGGATCTGGGACTTTACGCTTTGCACGTTTCTTGAGCAGGACCGGATCCGTGACGTCGCTTTTCTGCGCGCCGACCAGCGCTGAAGGCGGGGCGTCACGCCTGTGAGACACCCTCAGGGTCGGACCCTGCGCACTGGCAGGGAGCCCGATTTTCCCGGCAGGCTTTGTGTTGACAGCAGGATACCATGCACGGCAGCGCGGCCCGGGCGGCATCGCCGCAGGTGACGAGCACTGCCCGTTAACGAAGCACTTTTCAGAATTGTTTACAATTTCTATCTCAATGCAAACAATTTCGTTGACACGCGGTCTGCCCGTGGGTCAGCCTTGCAAACAGGGCATTGCGACGTACTGCCCGCACGCAACCGGCAAGCCGCAAGAATCAGACCCAACAGGAGAACCCGGCAATGAACGCCTTTCACGCAAGACTCATGAGCAGCGTCGCTGCGCTTGGCCTTTTGGTCGGCGCGGCCTCGGCTGAGACCATCCGCTGGGGCGGTTCGGCGGACCTGAACTCGCTCGATCCCTACTCGTATGGATCGACCTTCACCCTGTCCTTTCTGAACCACATCTACGAAGGCCTGGTGCGCTATGACGCCGATCTGCAGATCGAGCCGGCGCTGGCCGAAAGCTGGGAGGTCGTGTCCGATTCCGTCTGGCGGTTTCATCTGCGTCAGGGCGTGACCTTCCACAACGGTGCCACCTTCACCGCCGAAGATGTCCTTGCGTCGTTGAACCGGGTAAGCCACGAGACCTCGCCTCTGCGGGGCAACCTGCCGGCGTATCAGTCGGCGGAAGTCATTGATGACTATACGATTGATATCCACCTCAATGGTGCCTATCCGCTGCTGCTCAATGACCTGACCAACATCTTCATCTTTGACGCCAGCTGGCTGCGCGACAACAACAGCGAGCTGCCGACCGACGTGGCCGCCGGGGTCGAGGGCTATACGACCTTCAACGCCAATGGCACCGGCCCGTTCATCATCGACGAACGCGTGCCCGACACCCGCACCTCGATGGTGGTCAACCCCGACTGGTGGGATGAGCCCGCGCATAACGTGACGCGGATCGAGTTCACGCCGATCACCTCGGCGGCGACGCGGGTTGCGGCGCTGCTGTCGGGCGAGATCGACTTTGTCGAAGGCGCACCCGTGCAGGATCTGCCGCGCCTGCAGGCCGCCCCCAATGTCAACGTGATCGAGGGCAACGCCCTGCGCACGATCATGTTCGGCTTCAACCGCCGCGAGACCCTGACCGACGGGCGCGACAACCCGTTCAACGATCTGCGCCTGCGTCAGGCGATTGCCCATGCCATCGACATGGACCTGATCCGCGACCGGATCATGCGTGGTTCCTCGCGTAACGCCGGCACGCTGGTTGCGCCGCAGATCCCCGGCTATTCGGCTGATCTGGACGCGCAGATCGCCTATGATCCCGATCTGGCACGCCAGCTGATCAGCGAGGCCGGTGCCGAAGGTCTGACCTTCCAGCTGATCTGTTCCTACGAGCGCTGGGTGAACGAGGAAGAGCTGTGCTCGGCCGTCATTTCGATGCTGACCCGCGCTGGTCTGGCCCCGTCGCTGGATATCGGGCCCTGGGCTGTGCAAGCGCCCCGGATGTCGGGGGGACAGGCTGACATGTTCATCTTTGGCTGGGCGAACGAGCCGATGCTGGACGCCTATTCGCTGCTGGTGCAGGTGGTGCGCACGCGCGAAGGCACGGCGGGCGTGTTCAACTGGGGGGCGTGGAGCTATCCGGCGTGGGATGCCCTGATCGACGCGGCTGCAGTCGAGCTGGATCGCGACACCCGCCTTGGCTATGAGACGCAGGTTCTGGCCGGTGCGCGCGAAGAGATGCTGTTCGTGCCTGTTCACCAGCAGCCGATGGCCTGGGCGGTTTCGGACCGGGTGGAGTCGGTGGTGCAACAGGCCGACAACAAGCCGCGTCACTGGCTGACGCGCATGGCTGACTGATCGCCTGGCCGGGCTGCCCAAGGGGGTGGCCCGGCCTTTCGCCTTGCTCCCACCCTTCGCCTTGCGAACGGAGACCCCAATGATTGTCTTTCTTATCAAGCGCCTGTCGAATGCCGCGCTGGTCATGCTGGCGGTTGCGCTGATGGCCTTCATGATCTTTCGCTTCGCCGGTGATCCGGTCGAATTGATGGTGAACGAACAGACCACCCAAGAGCAGCGGCAGGAACTGCGTGAGCGGCTGGGGCTTGATCAGCCCGTTCTGATGCAGTTCGCGCGCTTTGTGGGCAATGCGGTGCAGGGCGATTTCGGGATCTCGTACCGCAATCAGGAATCCGTCATGTCGCTGATCGCCGAGCGTTTCCCGGCGACCTTCGAGCTGGTCATTCTGGCGACGATCCTGTCGCTGGTGGTGGGCGTGCCGCTGGGGGTCATCACCGCGATCTATCGCGGACGGTGGTTTTCAGAAGCCGTGCAGTTTGCGTCGATCATCGGCGTCTCGCTGCCCAGTTTCGTCATCGGCATCCTGCTGATCCTCGGCTTTTCGGTCTCGCTGGGCTGGCTGCCTGCCTTCGGGCGTGGCGAGGTGGTGCGGTTTGGCTGGTGGTCCACCGGCCTGTTGACCCATTCAGGCCGCTTGGCGCTGATCCTGCCGACGGTGGCGCTATCGTTTTATCAGATCACGCTGGTCATGCGGCTGGTCCGCGCCGAGATGCTGGAGACGCTGCGCTCGGATTTCGTCAAATTCGCCCGCGCGCGCGGTGTTCCGGCGTGGCGCATCCATTACCGCCACGCGCTCAGGAACTGCCTGATGCCGGTGGTGACCATGACCGCAATGAACATCGGCGCGCTGATCGCCTTTGCGCTGGTGACCGAGACGGTCTTTCAGTGGCCGGGCATGGGGCTGCTGTTCATTCAGGCGATTACCTTCGTCGATATTCCCGTGATGGCGGCCTATCTGGTCATCGTTTCGTTCATCTTCGTGACGCTGAACACGCTGGTCGATATCACCTATGCGCTGATCGACCCGCGCCTTCGCGACGCCACCACCTGAGGGAAGCGCGATGAGCCTTGCTGAACCCACCCTTCTCACCCGCATCCGCCGCTCGGATCTGTGGTGGTCCTTTACCCAGCACAAGGCGGCAATGGCGGCGGCGGTGCTGCTGGCCCTGTTGATCCTGTCGGCAGCCTTTGCCCCGTGGATCACACCGCAGAACCCCTATGACCCGGCGCAACTGGATCTGTGGAACGCCGAGCTGCCGCCGATCTGGATGGAGCGCGGGCAATGGCCCTATCTGCTGGGCACCGACAATCAGGGCCGCGATATCCTGTCGGCCATTCTCTATGGCTCGCGCAGTTCGATCATCATCGGCATTGGTTCGGTGGCGCTGTCGCTGGTGATCGGCATCTCGCTGGGACTGATGGCCGGCTTCTTCGGCGGCATCACCGATGCGGTGCTGATGCGGGTCGGCGATGTGCTGCTGTCCGTGCCGACCATCCTGATCGCGATGCTGGTGTCGGCGATGGCCCGCGCCTCGCTGCCGCCCGGGCTGCGCGAGGTCGGGGCGGGAGCCGTGCTGATCCTGGCGATCACCCTGTCGGCATGGGTGCAATATGCGCGTACCGTGCGCGCCCAGACCTCGGTCGAGCGGCGCAAGGAATATGTGCAGGCGGCGCGGCTTTTGAAGGTTCCGGCGCGGCGGATCATGGTCAAGCATATCCTGCCCAACACCATGACCCCCATTCTGGTCGCCGCCACGCTGAATTTCGGCATGGCCATTCTGACCGAGGCGACGCTCAGCTTTCTGGGCATCGGTATGCCGCCCAGCCAGCCCAGCCTTGGCACGCTGATCCGCTTTGGCAACCAGTACCTGTTCTCGGGCATGTGGTGGATGGTGATCTTCCCGGTGCTTCAGCTGTGCCTGCTGGTGGTGTCGGTAAACCTGCTGGGCGACTGGCTTCGTGACGCGCTCAACCCGAAACTGAGGTAATTTCCGTGACTGATCTTCTGCTCAAGAACATCCGCCCGATGGGCCGCGAGACCGCTGACATCCTGATCCGCGACGGCAAGATTGCCGAAATCGGCGCAGGTCTGGACGCCCCCGGCGTCGTGGTCGAGGACGGTCAGAACGCGCTGGTGATCCCCGGTCTGGTCGAGGCGCATACCCATCTGGACAAGACCACCTGGGGCATGCCGTGGTACGCCGGACGCAAGGGCGGCGTGCTGCAAGACCTCATCGACAATGAGCGCAACGAGCGTGTGCCGCTGGGGCTGGACGTCCACCGCCAGTCGATGCGCCACGCCATCGCGCTGATAGGCACCGGCACGACGCATATCCGCACGCATGTCGATATCGACACCGACCACGGGTTGAGCCTGCTGGAGGGCGTGCTGAAGACCCGCGAAGCGCTGGCGGGGATGATCGACATCCAGATCGTCGCTTTTCCGCAATCGGGGCTGATGGTGCGTCCCGGCACGCTGGAGTTGCTCGATGCGGCGATGGCGGCGGGCGCGGATATTGTCGGCGGGCTGGACCCGTCGTCGATGGACCGCGACCCCAAGGGTCAGCTGGACGCGATCTTTGCGCTGGCGCAGAAGCATGACGCGCCGATCGACATTCACCTGCACGAACCCGGCGAGCTGGGGGCCTTTACGATGGAGCTAATCCTCGAGCGCACGCAGGCGCTGGGGATGCAGGGCCGCGTCGGCGTCAGCCATGCGTTCCATCTGGCGATGGTGCCCCCTGCCCGCATCGAGGCGCTGATGGAACGCATCGCGGCGCTGGACGTGTCGATCTATTCGACCGGCCACCCCTCGGCCAATGTGCCGTCGCTCAAGGCGATGCGCGCGGCGGGCATCCGGGTCGGCATCGGCTGCGACGGGATCCGCGACACCTGGGGGCCATGGGGCGAGCCGGACATGATGCACCGTGCGCGGATTGTCGGCATGAAGAACGGGTTCCGGCGGGATGAGGAACTGGAACTGCTGCTCGACACGGCATCCGGTGCCGGGGCGGCGTCGATCGGGGTTGCGGGCCATGCCGTTGCGGTGGGGTCTGCCGCAGACCTGACGCTGCTGGCGGGCGAGACGCTGGCGCATGCGGTCGTGCTGCAAGAGCCGCGCCCGCTGGTCATCAAGGGCGGCGCGGTGGTGGCGCGCGCGGGTCACGCCGTGATCGAGGCCCCATGAGCACGCTGGCTTCCCTCCCCCTCGGTCAGCGCCCCTCGGGGCGTACCGCGCTCAGGGCCGACTGGGTTCTGGGCCACGGGCCGCAGGGGCACCGGCTGCTCAGGAACGCCGAAGTCGTAATTGAGGACGGTCGCATCCTGCATGTGGGCTGCCGGTTCGGGGGCGACGTGGCGCGGCGCGTTGATCTGGGCGCTGCGCTGATCTCGCCGGGGTTCATCGACCTTGATGCGCTGTCGGATCTGGACACCACGCTGCTGGCCATCGACCATCAGCCCGGCTGGGCCAAGGGCCGCGTCTGGCCGCAATCTTATGTCGAGCGTGGCCCCTACGAGATGTACACGCCCGAGGAGCTGGCGTTCCAGAAGCGTTTTGCCTTTGCGCAGCTGTTGCTGAACGGGATCACCACCGCGGCCCCCATCGCCTCGCTGTTCTATCGCGCATGGGGCGAGACGGTCGCCGAGTTCGACGCCGCCGCCGAGGCCGCGCTGGATCTGGGGCTGCGGGTGTATCTGGGCCCGGCCTACCGCGCGGGCGGCATGGTCTGCACCGCGCCGGGCGTGCTGGAGCCGGTGCTGGACGAGGCGCGCGGCTTGCACGGGCTGGCCGAGGCCGAAGGCTTCATCCAGCGCTGGCAGGGTGCGGGCGGCGATCTGGTGCGCGGGCTCCTGGCCCCGGACCGGGTGGAGACCTGCACCGAAGCCCTGCTGCGCCGCACCTTTGCCGCCGCCGAGGCGCTGGACGTGCCCGTGCGCCTGCACATGGCGCAGGGCGAGATGGAGCGCGAGGCGATGGCCCGTCAGCACGGGATGACCGCCCCGGCATGGCTGGCCTCGCTGGGGCTGCTGTCGCCCCGGCTGATCGCGCCGCACGGCACGCATGCCACCGATGCTGACCTTGATCTTTACGCGCAAAACGGCGTGTCCATCGTGCATTGCCCGCTGGTTTCCGGGCGGTTCGGCGGGCTGCTGCGCTCGTTCGGCAAGCTGCGCGCCAAGGGCGTAACCATTGCCATGGGCACCGACACCGCGCCGCCCGACATGCTGATGACCCTGCACACCGGGCTGATGATGGCGCGCGCGGCCGAAGGGCGCGCCGATGCGACCTCGTCCGCCGATCTGTGGGAGGCTGCGACGCTGGGCGGTGCCCGCGCGCTGGGTCGCACCGATCTGGGGCGGATCGAGGCAGGCGCGCGCGCCGATCTGGCGGTGCTGGGGCTGGACGAGGTGTGGATGACCCCCACCATCGACCCGATCACCACGCTGGTTGCTGGGGGCTCGGGCCGCGCCGTCAGGGCCACCTTTGTCGATGGCCGTCTGTCGATGCGCGACGGACAGGTCGCCGGGATGGACATGCAAGCCGCCCGCCAGCGCGCGCAGACGCAGTTTGACGGGCTGGTGGCGAAATATCCCGAACGCAGCTGGGGCCACCCGCCCCTGTCACAGCTGTTCCCGCCCAGTTTTCCGATGGAGGAATACGATGCCTGATCCCGTCCTTGAAGTGCGCGATCTGCGCGTGCAGTTCCCCGGCCGCCACGGCACCGTCACCGCGCTGGATGGCGTCTCGCTGCATCTGGACGCCGGAGAGATCCTGGGCGTTGTCGGTGAAAGCGGCGCGGGCAAGTCGATGACGGGGCTCGCCGTTCAGGGCTTGCTGGAACCGCCGGGCCACATCGCCGGGGGCGAGGTCTGGCTGAGCGGGCGGCGCATTGACCAGTTGAGCAACCGGCAGATGGAAAAGATCCGCGGGCGCGAGATCGGGGCGATCTTTCAGGACCCGCTGACCTCGCTCAACCCGCTGTTCAGCGTCGGCAGCCAGCTTGAGGAAACCATCCGCCTGCATCTGGACATGACCCGCGCCGAGGCCCGCGCCCGGGCGATTGATCTGCTGCGGCAGGTCGGCATTCCGGGACCGAAAGAGCGCATTGACCACTATCCGCACCAGTTCTCGGGCGGGATGCGGCAGCGGGTGGTGATCGCGCTGGCGCTGGCCGGTGAGCCGAAACTGATCATCGCCGACGAGCCGACCACCGCGCTGGATGTGTCGATTCAGGCGCAGATCATCGCGCTGTTGCGCCGGTTGTGCGACGATCTGGGCACCTCGGTGATGCTGGTCACGCATGATCTGGGCGTCATCGCCGAGGCCGCCGACCGCATCGCGGTGATGTACGCCGGGCGCATGGTCGAGATCGGGCCGGTGCGCGAGGTGCTGCGCCAGCCCACCCATCCCTATACGCGCGGGCTGATGGACTCGATCCCGGCGCTGGGGCGGCGGGTTGAGCATCTGACGCAGATCGACGGCTCGATGCCCCGGCTCGATGCCATCCCCGACGGCTGCGCCTTTAACCCGCGCTGCGCGCATGTCGGTCCGCGCTGCCGGCGCGACCGGCCCGGATTGATGCCCACAGGAGCCGGGCAGAACGCCTGCTGGCTCACCCATGGAGGTGTTGCATGACCCGCCCCCTGCTTTGAGCGTCCGCAATCTGACGCGGGTTTTCGACGTCTCGGCCCCCTGGCTGAACCGCTTGATCGAGCGCAAACCGCGCCAGTCGCTGCGCGCGGTGGATGACGTGACCTTCAGCGTGCCCGCCGGGGGCTGTCTGTCGCTGGTCGGCGAATCCGGCTGCGGCAAATCCACGGTCGCGCGGCTGGTGACGGGGCTTTATGCGCCGTCCGAGGGAACGATTGAATTCGGCGCCGAAATCGACGGCGCGCCCCTGTCGGCGCAGATGATCTTTCAAGACCCCTACGCCAGCCTCAACCCGCGCTGGCGGGTGCGCGACATCATCGCCGAACCCCTGCGCGAGCTGAAGCTGCGCGATACCGAGGCCGAGGTGCGCGCACGGGTGGACGAGTTGCTGACCACCGTGGGCCTTGCGCCGCGCGATGGCGGCAAGTTTCCGCATGAGTTTTCGGGCGGGCAGCGCCAGCGCATTTCGATTGCGCGGGCACTGGCGACCGAGCCGCGGTTTCTGGTCTGTGACGAGCCGACCTCGGCGCTGGATGTGTCGGTTCAGGCGCAGATCCTCAACCTCATGCGCCGGTTGCAGGATGAGCTGGGGCTGACCTATCTGTTCATCAGCCATGATCTGAGCGTGGTGCGGCATATGTCGGACCGGATCGCCGTGATGTATCTGGGCCGGGTGGTCGAAGAGGCCGAGACCGAGATCCTGTTCGCCAACCCGCGCCATCCCTATACGCGGCTGTTGTTGCAGACGATCCCCAGCATCGAAAACCCCAAGCGCCAGCGCGAGGCCGAGGGCGGCGAGGTGCCCAGCCCGCTCAACCCGCCCGCCGGATGCGCGTTTCACCCCCGCTGTCCGCTGGCCGACGCGCGCTGCTCGGCCGAGCGGCCCAAGGTGATCGCGCTGGCCGATGGCAGCCGTCTGGCCTGCCACCGGGTCGAGGAAGCTGAAGCCGCTGCGCTGTCGCAGCCTGCGACCGTGATGGCCGGGGCGCTCTGAGCGCGCTCCCCACCCTTGCCAGACCAAAAAACCGGCGCCTGTGTGGCGCCGGTTTTTACGTTGGGTTTGAGGGGTTGCGCGGCTCAGGGATGCGTTGCGGCCATCAGGGATTTGTCGCGCGGATAAGCGAAGCTGCCGGTCTTTGCCGTCGCAAAGCCGCCGCCGACCATCGCCTCGGCCAGCTTGACCGCCGCAGACACACCGTCGATCACCGGCACGCCGGTTTCAAGCTGCAAGGCGCGGCACATTTCGGCCATGCCGGCGCAGCCCAGCACAACCGCCTCGGCCCCGTCTTCATTGATCGCGCGGCGGATTTCCGTGCGCAGGCGGGCAAAGGCGGTCTCGGGATCTTCCTCGAGCGCCAGAACCGGCAGGTTGACCGAGCGCACGCTCCGGCATTGCCGCGACGCGCCGTAGGCATCGACCAGATCCTCGATGATCGGCACGGACCGGGGCAGCGTGGTGACGATCGAGAACCGCGCGGCGATGGTCATCGCCACCTGAATGCCCGCCTGACAGATGCCGATCACCGGCCCGGTTGCGACCTCACGCGCGGCGCTCAGGCCGGGGTCGTCGAAACAGGCGATGACCGTCGCTTGCGCACCCTGCGCTTCAGCAAGGCGGATGGCGTCCAGCGTGCCGGGAACCGCGCGCGCCTCATCGGCGTAGCCTTCGATGCTGGCGGGCGCACCGGCGACGGTGGCAACGATGATCTGCGTGCCCGGTGCGGCGGCGCGGACGGCGCTGAGGCGGATCGTCTCGGTCATCGAGGCGGTGGAATTGGGGTTAACGACAAAGATCTTCATGGCTCAGCGCCCCGTCTTCGCGCGCACCGCGTCCAGCGTCGGCGCGGTCAGCACGAACTGGCGGTCCGAGCCGACGTAATTGTCGGCGTGCAGCCGCGCGATGGGCTGATAGACATCCGGGTTCACGTAGCGGCCCTGCGCATCCAGACAATCGTCGCGCACATGCATCTGCACCACCTCGCCCAGCACCATGGCGCGGCGCGGCCAGTCGATGATGCGTTCGATCCGGCATTCCATCGCGCAGGCTGCACCCTTGATGCGCGGTGCCTTGACCTGCACACAGGGCGCTTGCTCAAGCCCCGCGAGCTGCATCTCGTCGACGTCGGGATCGACGCTCAGCCCGCAGATCAGCATCTGCTCGGCCAGCGCGGCGTCAACGACATGCACGACAAATTCGCCCGTCGCCCGGATGTTGGCCACGGTATCCTTGTCCTCGCCGGACAGGCGCGGCTGGATCCCCAGCGCAAGGATCGCAGGATCATGGCCGAACACATTGAAAAAGCTCATCGGCGCCGCGTTGGCCACGCCCTGCGGCGAGCGGGTTGTGACCAGCGCGATGGGCCGGGGGCCGACAAAATTGGTGAGCAGACGATAGCGGTCTTCGGGCGGTAGCGTCGTGAAGTCAAAATCCATGGCGGCATCCTTTGTCACCAGACCAGTCTAGCCGGGTCGTCATATTTTTGCAAACAATATTGTAAACAAATATGCGTATCATTATGAACGCAGAGTGATGATCGTCTGCGCAAAGCTCTGTTGCGTTGAATGTTGACAGCTCAAAACCCATCTGCCACCAAACAACCCTGAGTAAAGGGAAGCATATCATGTCAGAAAAACCCGGTTCGGCCACGGCCAGCGAAATTCGCGATCGGGTCTGGCAATCCATCGCCGAGCGCCGCCTCCGCCCCGGCACGCGCCTGAAGGAAGAGGAACTCGCCGAGATCTTCGGTTCCAGCCGCGCCCGCGTCCGCCAAGCGCTCAGTCTGCTTGAACATGACCGTCTTGTCACCATCATCCCCAACCGCGGCGGCTTTGTTGCCGAACCGACGATTGCCGAAGCACGCGACGTGTTCTTCGCCCGCCGCATCATCGAGGGCGGGCTGGTCGAAAAGCTGTGCGCCAAGGTGACGGCGGCAGAAATCGCCCGCCTTCAAGAGCATATCGCGCTGGAACGCGCGGCGCTTGCTGCCGGGGATCTGGCGTCGATTGTGCGGCTTTCGGGCGGGTTTCATATCCTCCTCGCCGAGCTTGCCGGGTCCGAATACCTGCACGCCGTCTTGCGCGATCTTGTCTCGCGCACCTCGCTGATTTCGGCGATGTATCAGCCCCGCCAGACCCATGATTGCGGCCCGGATGAGCACCACGAGCTGGTCACCTTCATCGCATGCGGCCAGACCGAGCAGGCGCTGGCGTCGATGGTCCACCATCTAGCCCATGTTGAATCGCAGCTCGATCTGAACGAAGCCCCCGAAATCGCGCGCGATCTGCGCGATGCCTTTGGCTGATCGGTTTCCGACGCAGCCCTTGGCGGGCTTTGTGTCACGGGCACGCCGTCACCCCTGAACGCAGCGCCACCGGTCGTGATCCGTTGCCGCCACAGGCAAAAACCAACGCGCCGCCCCGAAAAGGGCGGCGCGTTTGCCGTTCACTGTGCTGCGGCGCAGGGTGCCGCGATCAGAACTCGATCGCCAGGTTCAGATCGAGCCCGTAGGACCTGAAATCCCCCGAACCGATGCCATCAACGAACAGGCTGCTCGAAAAACGCATCCCGGCCCCGTTATTATAGCGATAGCCCAGATCGACCCGCGCCCGCGCGCCCGAGGTCTGGTCGATAAAGGCGGTGGCAGCACCGGTCCCCTCGACATGCGACCAGATCCCCGACGCGCCCCAGGTGACCAGATGCTCGCCCACACCGGCCAGGATCGGCATCTCGAAATCCATGCCCAGTGACAGCTCGCTCAGCCGCACGGTTTGTTCGGGCACCAGATTTGACAAGCCGTCGACATAGGCCGCCTGCGTGTCCGAGACATGGCTGAACTGCAACCGCGGGATATAGCGCAGGCGTTCGCCCTGAAAGCTGCCCTCGAGCGCAACCATGGTCAGCCAGCGTTCGGTATCGAACCGGTCGGTGAACGTGCCGAACGGCGAGATACGGTTGCTGGAGCGGCCATAGAGCAGACGGCTCTCGAAATAGAGCGGCTGATCGCCCAGCTGTGCGACGACATAGGGCCCGGCCAGCCAGCCATGACCGCTGGTCGCCACACCGCCCCCCTGATCTTCGGATGCGTAGTCGAACTGCAGCATCCCGCCCACCAGCAGACCCGGCCGCAACGCCGCATGGGTGCCGACGGTGGCCAGCGCAAAGGCGCTGTCGCCCGAGCCGTTCTCGAAGCTGGTGCGCGATCCGCGCAGGCTGAACCACAGCGGGCCATTGCCGCCTGTCGCGATATCAACCGTGCCAAAGCCGCGCGTCACCGAGACATTGACGCCGCCGCCATCGGTGCCATCCAGAAACCGGGTCAGACGGGTCTGGTTCTGGATCAGGCTGCGCGCGCGGTTTTGCAGGAAGTCGGTGATCATCTCGCTGGCGACCGCCACCGAGTTCAACGCACTCGAGGCCGAAGCCGCCGCCGACCCCTGCCCCGAGGCATCGATCGCCGCCCCGTCGCCAAGGCTGACCACAACCGCGCCCGCGCCGGTCGGCGTGACCGTGGCGCTATACACCGACGGACCGCCCGACAGCCCGCTCGCCGTGCCATTGAGCACGCCGATATCCGCCAGATCGAACCCCGAGACCGGCTCCGAGAACGAGAAGGTCGCGCTCAGCACGTCGCCGGGCAGGAAATTGGCCGGCAGACCGGAGATCGTCACCACCGGCGCCACGCCATCGGGCGTGTTGGCAAACAGGTTCGACGCTTCGCTGAGATTGGTAAACGCATCCTGTGCAACCCCGGCTGGCAGCTGGATACTGTGCGACACCTGGCTTGCGGTGACCTGCACCGTATAGACCGCGCCCGAGCCGTTCAGCGCGGTCACATCGGCGTTCGAGGTCGCGAAATCGCCCAGGCTCAGCCCGGTCACTGGCTCGCTGAAGGTGATCGTCAGCGTATAGGCGGTTCCCGGGAACGCGGGCGTGCCGGTCAGCACCACCGTGGGCGCCTCCCAGTCGGGCGCGACAACAACCGTCGATGCGCCCGAAATATTCCCCTGCGCATCGGTTGCCGTCAACGAAACCGTGCCCGCCATCATGTCCGGCGCAGAGGTTACCGAATAGACACCGCCCGTCGCGACCACATCCACGAAACTGTTGTCCGGGAAGGTGACACGAACGGTCGATCCCGCCTCAGCCGTGCCCTCGACGGTCACCGAACGGTCAGGATTGACCGTCGTCGTCGAGACCAGCGGTGCTGCCGGGGCAACCGCTGGCGTCACGGTGACCGTCAGGGTCTGCTGCACCGCATCGTTGCCCGCCACGTCCTGCGCATCGACCAGAACCGCGTTGGTGCCAACCGCAAAGTCATAGGGGCTGGAGATCGGCGTGCCATTCAGGGTGAACACCGGCACCACCACCGCATCGTAATTGTCGGTCACAGTTGCCGTGAACGCGTGGTTCGCCGTGCCCGACGGGCCCGCCTCCAGCGTCACCGATACCAGCCCGGTGATCACCGGTGCCTCGGTATCCAGCGGCGCATTTACCGTGATCTGCACGGTGTCGGCGGTCGAGGCATCAAAGCCGTCGTCGACGATCAGCGAGAAGGTCAGCACCAGCGCGCTGTCGCCGATGCTCAGGCTGGGCGCGGTGAAGCTGGGGCTGGCGGCCGTGGCGCTCGACAGCGTCACCGCGGTGCCCGCCGTCTGCGTCCAGGCGTAGGTCAGGCTTTGCCCGCTGTCATTCGCGGTCGAGCCGGTGCCATCGAGCGACACCACTGCGCCCTGCGCCACCGATTGCGGGATGCCGGCCTCGGCGGTGGGCACGGTGTTGGCGGGGGCGTTTACCGTGATCTGCACGGTGTCGGCGGTCGAGGCATCGAAGCCGTCGTCGACCACCAGCGAGAAGGTCAGCACCAGCGCGCTGTCACCGATGTTCAGGCTGGGCGCGGTGAAGCTCGGGCTGGCCGCCGTCGCGTCCGACAGGGTCACCGAGGTGCCCGCGGTCTGCGTCCAGGCGTAGGTCAGGCTCTGGCCGCTGTCATTCGCGGTCGAGCCGGTGCCATCCAGCGACACCACAGCCCCCTGCGCCACCGATTGCGGGATGCCGGCCTCGGCAGTGGGCACGGTGTTGGCGGGGGCGTTTACCGTGATCTGCACGGTGTCGGCGGTCGAGGTGTCGAAGCTGTCGTCGACGATCAGCGAGAAGGTCAGCACCAGCGCGCTGTCACCGATGTTCAGGCTCGGCGCGGTGAAGCTGGGGCTGGCTGCGGTTGCGCTCGACAGGGTCACCGCAGTGCCCGTGGTCTGCGTCCAGGCGTAGGTCAGCGTCTGGCCGCTGTCATTGGCGGTAGACCCCGTGCCATCCAGCGACACCACAGCGCCCTGCGCCACCGACTGCGGGCTCCCCGCCTCGGCGGTGGGCACCGTGTTGGCGGGCGGGTTAACCGTGATCTGCACCGTATCGGCGGTCGAGGCATCGAAGCCGTCGTCAACCACCAGCGAGAAGGTCAGCACCAGCGCGCTGTCGCCGATGGACAGGCTCGGCGCGGTGAAGCTGGGGCTGGCTGCCGTGGCGCTCGACAGGGTCACTGCAGTGCCCGCGGTCTGCGTCCAGGCATAGGTCAGGCTTTGCCCGCTGTCATTGGCGGTCGAGCCGGTGCCATCGAGCGACACCACAGCGCCCTGCGCCACCGATTGCGGGATGCCGGCCTCGGCGGTCGGTACGGTGTTGGCGGGGGCGTTTACCGTGATCTGCACCGTGTCGGCGGTCGAGGCGTCGAAGCCGTCGCCGACGATCAGCGAGAAGGTCAGCACCAGCGCGCTGTCACCGATGGACAGGCTCGGCGCGGTGAAACTGGGGCTGGCTGCCGTGGCGCTCGACAGGGTCACCGCGGTGCCCGCGGTCTGCGTCCAGGCGTAGGTCAGGCTTTGCCCGCTGTCATTGGCGGTCGAGCCGGTGCCATCGAGCGACACCACAGCGCCCTGCGCCACCGATTGCGGGATGCCGGCCTCGGCGGTGGGAACCGTGTTGGCGGGGGCGTTTACCGTGATCTGCACCGTGTCGGCGGTCGAGGCGTCGAAGCCGTCGTCGACGATCAGCGAGAAGGTCAGCACCAGCGCGCTGTCACCGATGCTCAGGCTGGGCGCGGTGAAGCTGGGGCTGGCGGCCGTCGCGCTCGACAGCGTCACTGCAGTGCCCGCGGTCTGCGTCCAGGCGTAGGTCAGGCTCTGGCCGCTGTCATTGGCGGTCGAGCCGGTGCCATCCAGCGACACCACAGCCCCCTGCGCCACCGACTGCGGGATGCCCGCGTCGGCGGTGGGCACCGTGTTGGCGGGGGCGTTTACCGTGATCTGCACGGTGTCGGCGGTCGAGGCATCAAAGCCGTCGTCAACCACCAGCGAGAAGGTCAGCACCAGCGCGCTGTCGCCGATGCTCAGGCTCGGCGCGGTGAAACTGGGGCTGGCGGCCGTGGCGCTCGACAGCGTCACCGCGGTGCCGCTGGTCTGCGTCCAGGCGTAGGTCAGGCTCTGCCCGCTGTCATTCGCGGTCGAGCCGGTGCCATCGAGCGACACCACAGCGCCCTGCGCCACCGATTGCGGGATGCCGGCCTCGGCGGTCGGCACCGTGTTGGCGGGGGCGTTTACCGTGATCTGCACGGTATCGGCGGTCGAGGCGTCAAAGCCGTCGTCAACCACCAGCGAGAAGGTCAGCACCAGCGCGCTGTCACCGATGGACAGGCTCGGCGCGGTGAAACTGGGGCTGGCCGCCGTGGCGCTCGACAGCGTCACCGAAGTGCCCGCGGTCTGCGTCCAGGCGTAGGTCAGGCTCTGCCCGCTGTCATTCGCGGTCGAGCCGGTGCCATCGAGCGACACCACAGCGCCCTGTGCCACCGATTGCGGGATGCCGGCCTCGGCGGTCGGTACGGTGTTGGCGGGGGCGTTTACCGTGATCTGCACGGTATCGGCGGTCGAGGCGTCAAAGCCGTCGTCAACCACCAGCGAGAAGGTCAGCACCAGCGCGCTGTCACCGATGGACAGGCTCGGCGCGGTGAAGCTGGGGCTGGCCGCCGTCGCGCTCGACAGCGTCACCGAGGTGCCGCTGGTCTGCGTCCAGGCGTAGGTCAGGCTCTGCCCGCTGTCATTCGCGGTCGAGCCGGTGCCGTCCAGCGACACCACAGCGCCCTGCGCCACCGATTGCGGGATGCCCGCCTCGGCGGTGGGAACCGTGTTGGCGGGGGCGTTTACCGTGATCTGCACGGTGTCGGCGGTCGAGGCATCAAAGCCGTCGTCAACCACCAGCGAGAAGGTCAGCACCAGCGCGCTGTCGCCGATGCTCAGGCTCGGCGCGGTGAAGCTGGGGCTGGCTGCGGTTGCGCTCGACAGCGTCACCGCGGTGCCCGCGGTCTGCGTCCAGGCGTAGGTCAGGGTCTGGCCGCTGTCATTGGCGGTCGAGCCGGTGCCATCGAGCGACACCACAGCGCCCTGCGCCACCGATTGCGGGATCCCCGCCTCGGCGGTGGGAACCGTGTTGGCGGGCGCGTTTACCGTGATCTGCACCGTGTCGGCGGTCGAGGCATCGAAGCCGTCGTCAACCACCAGCGAGAAGGTCAGCACCAGCGCGCTGTCGCCGATGGACAGGCTCGGCGCGGTGAAGCTGGGGCTGGCTGCCGTGGCGCTCGACAGGGTCACTGCAGTGCCCGCGGTCTGCGTCCAGGCATAGGTCAGGCTTTGCCCGCTGTCATTGGCGGTCGAGCCGGTGCCATCCAGCGACACCACAGCCCCCTGCGCCACCGACTGCGGGATGCCCGCCTCGGCGGTGGGCACCGTGTTGGCGGGGGCGTTTACCGTGATCTGCACCGTGTCGGCAGTCGAGGCGTCGAAGCCGTCGTCGACGATCAGCGAGAAGGTCAGCACCAGCGCGCTGTCACCGATGGACAGGCTCGGCGCGGTGAAACTGGGGCTGGCTGCCGTGGCGCTCGACAGGGTCACCGCGGTGCCCGCGGTCTGCGTCCAGGCGTAGGTCAGGCTTTGCCCGCTGTCATTGGCGGTCGAGCCGGTGCCATCGAGCGACACCACAGCGCCCTGCGCCACCGATTGCGGGATGCCCGCCTCGGCGGTGGGAACCGTGTTGGCGGGCGGGTTTACCGTGATCTGCACGGTATCGGCGGTCGAGGCGTCGAAGCCGTCGTCAACCACCAGCGAGAAGGTCAGCACCAGCGCGGTGTCGCCGATGTTCAGGCTGGGCGCGGTGAAGCTGGGGCTGGCCGCCGTGGCGCTCGACAGCGTCACTGCCGTGCCCGCGGTCTGCGTCCAGGCATAGGTCAGGCTTTGGCCGCTGTCATTGGCGGTCGAGCCGGTGCCATCCAGCGACACCACAGCCCCCTGCGCCACCGATTGCGGGATCCCCGCCTCAGCGGTGGGAACCGTGTTGGCGGGGGCGTTTACCGTGATCTGCACGGTGTCGGCGGTCGAGGCGTCAAAGCCGTCGTCGACGATCAGCGAGAAGGTCAGCACCAGCGCGCTGTCACCGATGGACAGGCTCGGCGCGGTGAAGCTGGGGCTGGCCGCCGTGGCGCTCGACAGGGTCACCGAGGTGCCCGCGGTCTGCGTCCAGGCGTAGGTCAGGCTCTGGCCGCTGTCATTCGCGGTAGACCCCGTGCCATCCAGCGACACCACAGCGCCCTGCGCCACCGATTGCGGGATCCCCGCCTCGGCGGTGGGAACCGTGTTGGCGGGCGGGTTTACCGTGATCTGCACGGTATCGGCGGTCGAGGCGTCGAAGCCGTCGTCAACCACCAGCGAGAAGGTCAGCACCACCGCGCTGTCACCGATGGACAGGCTCGGCGCGGTGAAGCTGGGGCTGGCTGCGGTTGCGCTCGACAGGGTCACTGCAGTGCCCGCGGTCTGCGTCCAGGCATAGGTCAGGCTTTGCCCGCTGTCATTCGCGGTCGAGCCGGTGCCATCCAGCGACACCACAGCGCCCTGCGCCACCGATTGCGGGATGCCGGCCTCGGCGGTCGGCACGGTGTTGGCGGGGGCAGAGGGTGTTATCGTGACGATGTGCGTGGTCGGGTTTGCGCCTGAAAGGGCGAATTCATGAAATGTCGGCACACCGCCGGTCGGCGTCCCGGTGAAGGAAAAACCGATATAGGCGTCCCCGGCATACGACCCATCTGCCCCATTTGCCGTGAAGCCAGAGACGGCGGAAAAGCCGCAGCCTTCAATGACACTCTGCGTTATGGCAGAAGAAGCTGTGATACTATTGCTGAACCAATAGCTGCCACCGGAAGCGTAGGTTTCCAGAAAAATCCATGCGGTATTAACGCCCGCGGTCGCGCTTTGGTAGGAACTGACAGAGCAGCTGCCCAGCGGCGTTGCCACAAAAACCTCGGAGCCAGTCGAAGTCAATGCGTCGGATGGCGTTGCAAGGGCCCCCATGATTGACGCAACGCTCAATACACCGCTTAACCACTTAAACATCATCCATCCCCATCAATCTCACAGCACGCCTCGGTCTGGACACGCACAATTTTCATCACAAATGGGTTAGAATCTTCACAGATGAACAACAACTCATTTTCAGGTTGAGTACGGGTTTCTCCTTTGTTGCGGCAAACGCGCCACATTTTGCGGGGGCGGGTCCTGCTGACACAGACGCTGCGACTCCTTGTCGTAAAGCCGCGTGAAAGGGGCGACGGCATCAAGATTCCCCAGTGGGGCAAAGGGAATTGCCCGCTGAGCGTCTGGGTGTATCTGGCGATGGCCTGGCGGCGTGACGTAATACCCGGCGTCAAGGATGCCCGCGAATAGGGTCGTTGCAGAATGCGAATCTGCGCGCTGGCTTGCATAAAATCCCGCGCACGCCTTCAGCCAAACCAATTGGCCGAGTCGGAAAATCAAACTTTATCCACAGAACGGTATTGCGGGACGCGGGCGTTTTTACCGTCTGGCACTAAGCGCAGAGGGCTTCGGACAGACAGCCAACCCTGTTGTCATTGGTTTCCGCGCGCGGATCACCGCCGGTGCGCGTGTGAAGGCCCGAGCTGAGACGGGCTGCCTGATCAGCGCGGCGGCCTGCAACGAGCGCTTGTTCTTGCGGCAAGCTTGGTGAAGATAGCGCCATGACCTGTGCCCCCTATTCTCCCGGCCTGCACCTGATCCTTGATCTTTTCGGGGCCGAAGCGCTGACAGAGTCCGAGCGGCTGGAGACGACACTGACCGAGGCGGCGCGGCGCGCCGGTGCCAGTGTGCTTGCCACACAGTTTCGCGCGTTCAGCGGCGGCGGGGTGACGGGAATGGTGTTGCTGGCCGAATCCCACATCTCGATCCACACCTGGCCCGAGATGGATTTTGCCGCGGTCGATATCTTCATGTGCGGCGCGGCGAAGCCAGAGGCGGCTCGCGACTGGATCGAGGCGTGTCTGCGCCCCAAGCGGGTTGTCGTGCACCGGATCGCGCGCGGCGCCGTTCAGTTGAACCAGGCGTCCCAGCCGTCGTTGTAATAGCCCAGAAGCGGCTGCGTTTCGAGCTGGTTCACGGCGGCTGGCAGATCGGCCATGTCGGGGGCAAAGACCTGTGACGCCTGCCATGTCGCGGCACTGGCATAGCGCAGCCCGTCGGGGAAAGTCGGCGGGCGCGACGCAAGCGGGTGAAACGTGACCAGCGTGAAGCCCCATTCGCCGAAGCTGGGGATGTAGACGTGATACGGCAGTACTGAAAGTCCCGCACCCGGCACCACCGGATTGCGGGTCGCGGCGAGGGTGTGGACGACGGACCAATAGGCCTGACGGGCAAACAGCGGCGAGCCCGATTGCACCACCATGATCCCCTGTGCCGACAGCCGTTCCGCCGTCAGAGCGTAGAATTCCTGTGAGTAGAGGCGCGACAGCGAAACCGACTTCGGGTCCGGCAGATCGACGATGATGAGGTCAAAGGCCGTGGTGTCATGCTCGACAAATTGCCATGCGTCCTGATTGAGCACCCTCAGGCGCGGATCGTTCAGCGCGCCGTGGTTCAGGGCAACCAGATCGGCGTTGGTCTGGAACAGCTGCGTCACCATCGGGTCCAGATCAACCAGCGTCACCTGTTCGACATCGGCGTGGCGCAGCACCTCGCGCGCGGCCAGACCATCGCCGCCGCCCAGGATCAGGATGCGGTTGCGCCGTGGGGCGAGTGCCATGGCCGGTTGCACCAGCATCTCGTGGTAGCGGTACTCATCCTGACTGTCGAACTGGACCGAGGCATCCAGAAACAGCCGCGTCCGGTCGCGGAACCGGGTCAGGGTTATGTGCTGATACGGGCTGGCGGCGCTGTAGATCACCGAATCGTCGTAAAGCGCGGATTCGGTGACCGAGACCATACGCTCGGCCTGCACCAGCCCGCCCAAGGTCAGGACCAGCGACAGTGCCCAGGTGATCACGATCCCGCGCCCCAGCCAGCCCCGAAACAGCCACAGGGAAAACCCGGCGACCGCGAGGTTCATCAGCCCCACCGCCAGCGACCCGGTCATCAGCCCCAGTTGCGGCACGATCAGCAACGGAAATGCCACCGAAGCGACCAGCGCGCCGACGTAATCGACGCTTAGAACATTCTCGAAGCGGAAAACGGGCGCGCCGATGTCCTTGAGCACGCGCGCGATCAGCGGGATTTCCATGCCACTCAGCGCGCCGGTAAGGATGAGCAGCAGATAGAGCGGCCCCTGCACCACCCCGGCAAAGGCATAGCTGGCAAAGAGCATGGGCGCCATGAAGCCGCCAATCAGCCCCAACGCGATCTGGATCCACACAAAGCCCGCGACGGGCGCGGCCACGAACCGTGACGCCCAGGCCCCCAGCCCCATGGCCGCAAGATACACCCCGATCACCAGCGAGAACTGGCGCACGCTGTCGCCCAGCAGGTAGCTTGAGGCGGTCGCCGCCAGAAGTTCGTAGGTCAGGCCGGCAGCGGCGACCAGAAAGGTTGCCAGCAACAGCCAGACCTCGGCACCGCGCGGTGCCGTGGCGGGCGTCATGACAAGATGACAGCAGAGATGATGAGCGCCAGCGACACAAAGACCGAGCCGATCAGGATGGCGAGGGCAATGTTCTGGTCCTCTTCGATTTCCTTGATGATCGAGAACGGGGCAATGCGGGTGATTGCCCACCAGCTCAAGCCCATCAGCGCAACACCGAGCAGGGAAAAGACGATGGTCGACACGAACTCGGCCGGGTTCAGGGTGGAAAAGAACGACATGGCTGCTCCCTCATTTGACGTTTGAATTGTAAAAAGAATTGCCGCCGCTTCCGACACGGATCGAGCGGTCGAGATCGGCGCTGACGCCGCCGATCCCCCGGTATCCCAGGTATCCCGCCCCGCCAAAGCTCAGCACCGACAGCACCACGAAGAGGACGCGCGCAAGGGTCATTGGTCAGTCCTCCTCGGTCCAGTCCGAGCCTGAAAACCGCTTTGCCCTGCGCAGCGAGCGCCGGGCGAACAGCAGACCCGCGATGATCGCAAAGATCAGGCCCACGACCACGGCGGGTACGATCGACGTCAGGCCCTCGCGGATTTCGATGCTGACCGTCTCCGGGGCAGGCCCGCCCGACTGCTCGCCTTGTCCAGCTTCGGGCACGTCGATTTCGAGCGTGTAGTCACCCGCCACTTCCGGGCGGAAATACACCGAGGTTCTGGTGTTGTTTTCGACCCACGAGCCGTCGTTGTCACGGCCGAAATAATACCCGATCTCACGCCCGGCACCGAACAGCGGGACACCGTCAGGGTCTTCGAGCTCGATGTCGTACCACGCCCAGGAGTTCGGGCGCAGACGGCTTTGCAGATGGATCACCGCCAGCCTGTCGGGCTCGGCCAGCGTCACGGTCACACTGGCCGGCAGGGTTTCACTGCGCGCATAGACCAGACCGCCGCGCGCGATCAGGCCAAAGAGCGCCAGACCGATGCACAGCGCGGCAGTGGTGCAGGCCCCGTACATGATGAAAGGCTCATCGCGCGAGACGGGGATGGGTGTCAGCGGGTGCGACGACGACGCGACAGGCGGTTTGGCCACGCCGAACGACGCCCAGAGCGCGGCCTGATCGGGGTAGCGGCTCATTTCCACTTCGCGTTCGGTCGCCGTCGCCACATAGGTCAGCATTCGCTCGGGACCAAGAAGCGAAACCACCGTGGCCTTGTCGCCCGGATGGGGCCGCCAGGTGAATTCGCCTTCGATCGAGACGATCTCTTCGGTCGATGTCTCGTAATAGTCGAAAATCTCGCCATCGGCATCGCAGTACGGGCGTGTCTCGGCGCTTTCAACCGTGACCGGCGTGATGAAATCAGGGGATACGCCGCTGCGCCAGCGCCGGGTGAAGATCAGATTGCCGTCCTCAAGCGTCAGCCAGGCGTAGCCGTGGGTCGGCGAATAGATCAGGTGATCAACCCATTCCCAAACCCTGCCCTGATAGCGCTCGCGCATGCCCAGGATGCCAATGATCTGGTAGCGGATGCCGTCAACCTCACCCTCTTGCCCCAGCTCAAGCGGGGATCGCGCGCGGGGCATGTCGGTATAGATCTTGATCAGCCGGTAGCTTTCCAGCGCGTCCAGAACGCTGCCGCAGTTCGGACAGATATGGGTGGTCACCCTGCCCCCGCCCAGCACGTTCAGCCCGGCGCCGCAGGTGACGCAGCGGACGGCCTCGCGCTGGCCCCCGGCCCTCATGCTGCGCGCACGCGGAACGGATCGACCCAGCGGCCGAGGAACCACGCCCAGCCATCGGCGCTGACTTCACCGGACAGCAAGGTGCCGCGCGGGCCGGTGCAATTGACGAAGCGGTAGGTCTGGTTCAGGGCAAGCACCTCACCAAAGAGCCCGCGCAGGGCGATGCAGCGCGCGGTTTCAATCTCGCTGACAGTATAGTCGGTCTGGCCGATGCCGATCGTCGTCCCCATGAACGGCATATCCGTGAGCGTCGGGGCGAGGCTGGGCTCAACGGCGCGCTGGATGGCGACGTCTCCCTCATCAACCGAGATCCACGCCGGGCCGCCCTGATCGGTTTCAACCCAGTATTCATCCCATTCACCACGGCCATAGCTGAACCGGGCATGGCCGATTGGCAGGTAAGCGGTGCCATGGATCACGACGCGGGTGCCCAGGGAAATGAGTTGCGGCGCCTCGTGCATCTCGCCGGTGCCGCTGGTCGCCTGCGCCGCCTTGTCGCTGAGAAACGAGGTTGTGCCACAATACGGGCACGAGATCATCCGGATCGCGGTTGACCCGTCTCCGACATACGCACCACAGCTGGGACAGTTCACGCTCGACATAGGCGAAATGTCGCGGAAAACCGGGACAGGTCAACCCGGATTCACGCAGCAACGTCCGAACACGGCAACCGGTCCCGCGCAAACACCAGCACGCGGTGAGCCGACACGGGGGTGTTGCACTGACACCGCACTGGATTTGACAGGGGCGCGATTTCTTAAGTATCTCCGCGCCTTACCCCGAAACACCGCCGAAACGCACACCGCTGAGATCCGCCATTTCGCGCTTCCAGGTGGTCAGGTCGCGCGGGCTGAAGTCCGACAGGCTGGCGTGCCCGCAGGCCCGGGCGAGCACCTGCATCAGATCGACGCTTGCGCCGAAATACCGTGCGAGGCGGTCTGCGCCGACCTGAACATCCAGCCGCTTGCGCAGCTCGGGCTTTTGCGTGGCGATGCCCACCGGGCAATTGTTGGTATGGCAGATGCGCGCCGCGACACAGCCGACCGCCTGCATCGCCGCATTGCTCAGCGCCACCGCATCGGCCCCCAGCGCCAGGGCCTTGGCGAAATCTTCGGCCACCCGCAGCCCGCCGGTGATAACCAGCGTCACCTCGCGGCCCGTTCGCGCGTCCAGATGACGGCGCGCGCGCGCCAGCGCGGGGATCGTCGGCACCGAGATATGGTTGCGGAAAATCAGCGGCGCGGCCCCTGTCCCGCCGCCACGACCGTCGAGAATGATGTAATCGGCACCGGCCTCGAGCGCGAAGTCGATGTCATCCTCGATATGGTTGGCCGACAGCTTGAAACCGATCGGGATGCCGCCCGAGCGTTCGCGCACCTCATCCGCGACGCGGCGGAAATCGGCCGGCGTGTGCAGATCGGGAAAGGTCGCAGGCGACACGGCTGCCTGCCCCGGTTCAAGCCCGCGCACCTCGGCGATGCGGCCCTGAACCTTGTCGCCGGGCAAGTGCCCGCCGGTTCCGGTCTTCGCCCCCTGCCCGCCCTTGAAGTGAAACGCCTGCACCCGTTCCATCAGGGCCGGATCCCAGCCAAACCGCGCCGAGGCGAGTTCATAGAAATAGCGGCTGTTTTCCTGCTGCTCTTCGGGCAGCATCCCTCCCTCGCCCGAGCAGATGCCGGTTCCTGCCAGTTCCGCGCCCCGGGCCAGCGCCGTCTTGGCCTCTTGCGACAGCGCGCCGAAGCTCATGTCCGACACGAACAAAGGGATGGTCAGGGTCAACGGCTTGTTCGCGCGGGGCCCGATGGTCACCGAGGTCGCCACCAGCACATCATCGAGCAGCGGTTTGCGCGCCATCTGCGCGGCAAGGATCTGGATATCGTCCCACTGCGGCAGGTCTTTGCGCGGCACCCCCATCGCGCCCATCTCGCCGTGGTGGCCCAGCTTTGACAGCCCGTCGCGGGCCAGCGCATGAATGCGGGCGACGGTGGGTTCCTCAGGCGTCGGTTGTGCGGTGGGTGTCTCGCTTTTGGTCTGAGGCGAGGCGTCGCCGACCGCGCGGTCGCCAAGCCGGGTGTGCGTCCCGTCACAGAACGGCGCATCGCCGGTCGCCTTGCAGCGGCACAGCACCGCCGATCCGGTCTTTTCAGCGGTGAAGCTGAGCGGGGTGATCCCGGTCCCGGCATGCGAGCCATCGCAAAACGGTTGCGATGACGAGCGGCCACAGCGGCACCACGTATAGGTTTTGCCCGCTTCAAGCTCTACCTTGGCGGGCGATTTGGCAGCGATGATCGGCACGGCGTCGGGCATGGGTCTGTTCCTCCTGTCCGGTGTCCTGTGGACCCGCAAGCCCTGCGCTTGTACCAAAACAACGGCAGTGTCGCAAAGACTGTCCGGGCGCGGCTCGAACCCGCCCCGCCCGGTCGCCCGGTGCTGCGCCGGTCTGCTGTTATCGCCCCGAGGCGATCTGACCCGACGCGAAGGCGAGCAGCGCGGCAGACGAGCGGGCGGTGCGCTGCGCTTCAACCCGTGACAGCTGGGCGTCGTAGAGCATGCGCAGCGCGGTATCGACCTCGCCCACCGTGGCCAGCCCGCGCCCGGCCATCGACCGCGCGGCGTCATAGGTGGTCTGCGCGGTCGAGACCATTTCAACCGCCGCCGTGTTCGCCGCAAGCGAGGCACGCAGCGCCTCATAGGCGGCGATGATCTCGCCCTCTGCCATGGCGCGCAGGTTCTCGGCCTCGGCCAGCGCGGCCTGATGCCCGGCCTGTGCTTCGGCCAGCCGCAACTGGCGGGCGTTGCCGTCCCAGATCGGGATCGACACGCCCAGATAGACGCCCGCGACATGCTGCGAGCGCTCGATCCCGGCGCTGCCAAGGCGGGAGTCATCGATGGTGCCGCTCAGCACCCTCTCGCCCAGCGTGGCGGACGCGACGATACGCGGCCGGAACGAGGCTTCGACGGCCGCGACATTGGCCTCGCTGACGCGGGCGCGGGCAAAGGCGGCTTGCAGATCGGGGCGGCGCTGAAGCGCGTCTTGCAGGAAGGCATCGACCGCCGCAGGCGGGCGCGGCGGCAGGGCCAAGGTACTGCTCAGGCTTACGCGGATCGGCTGGCGCGGCGACAGCCCGCAAAGCGTAGCCAGCCGGGTCGAGGCCGCCGTGGTTTCCGACCGGGCACGGGTCAGATCGAAGCGCGCCTGCGCCACAACCTGTTCGGCCTGCGCCAGTTCGGTCACCGTGGCAACCTGCTGTTCGCGGCGCGCGCGGGCCATACTGGCGATCTCCAGCGCGGCGTCCTGACGCTGGCGCTGGATAGCCTCGCGCTGGGTGGCCGCCTGCAGATCATAGAAGGCCTGCGTGACGTCATGGATCAACGTCTGATGCGCGCCCACAAAGGTCACGTTGCTGGCAAAAGACGCTTCCTGTGCCCCGCGCCGCAGCGCCGACCGGCGGCCAAAGTCGAACAGCAGCCATTGCACCGACAGCACCGCCGCATCCGCCCCGGTTCCCGTCGCCACCGAGCCCGCAGGCAGAACGCCCAGCGGGTCATTGACCGCCGTGCTGTCCGAGGCATGCCGCCCGGCCAGAATTTCGGCGCTGATGCGCGGCAGGTAGGTTGCCTCGACCAGCCCGACTGCCAGCGCGGCCTGCCGCGCCCTGAGCCACGCGGCGCGGGTCACCGGGTTGTTGGTCTGGGCGATGTCGATGAGGCTCGGCAGGTCATAGACCTGACCGGGCACCGCCGCGCGGCTGGCGGTTGCCGCCGGAACGCGGGTATCGGCGGCCAGCGTGAAGCTGCTCATCCCGGCGGGCGGGGCCGAGGGATCGGCGGGGGCAAGACCTGCGGTGTCAACCTGCGCACAGGCGGCGATCAGCAGCATCAGCGGGAACGGGCGAAGTGCCTTAGGCAGCGGCATGCGCAGTGCTCCTGAGAAAGGCGTGATACCGCGCCTTGGCAGCGGCAATCTGGGGGGAAAGATCGGCCAGCCGCTCATAGCGGGCCATCTCGGACAGGCGCATCGCCTGCGCCAGCGGGGCGCGCAGCCGGGCGATGTCGCGCCCTGAGCGCGGCGGCGGGGCGGTGGCAAGGGCGGTGTCCATCTCGTCGATCGCGGCCAGCGCATCATCGCGCGCGGAATCGGGCCAGACCACGGCAAAGACCACCATGATCACCGCGCTGCCAAACAGGATGCCGATCACCCGGCTGACCGCCGCGCCGATCCCGGTCGGCGGGCCAAAGCCGGTGAGCACCACAAGGAAAAAGCACAGCGCAAGCTGCCATCCGGCATAGGAAATCCGCTCGCCGCCCAACCCGATCCACGCCGCTACAAAGGTCGGCACGGCCAGCAGCAGCAACAGCCCGCCGATGTCATCCACCAGCGGCATCAGCCACAGCATGGTGGCGAACCCGGCCACCGCGCCCATCACCGCGCCCGCAAAGCGCAGGGCGATGCGATGATGCGTCTCGCCGCGTGTGCCCAGCGCGACGTAGAAACAGGTGATCATCGCCGTGTGGATCTGGAACAGGCCAAAGGCGGTGTAGAAGGCATAGGTGATCACCACCGCCAGCGAGACCTTCAGCGCAAAGCGCACATGCCGGGGGTCGGTGAACGCGTTGGGCAGCAAGAACGGCACCGGCTCGGGCGGGGGTGCCGCGTGGCTGCGCTGCGGGAAGACCCCGGCCTCGGCCAGCGCGAGCTGGTAAAAGCTGTCATCGGCGCGGTAGGCAAGGCGCGCTGCGTCCTCGCCCCGCGCCTCACCCAACATGCGGGCGAATTTGCGGTAGTCATCCAGCGGTCCCATGCCCTCATCCAGCAAGGCCTGCGCGGATGCCCCCTGCGGATCGGCCAGCGCGCGGGTGCGCGCGGTGATCCGTTCCTCGGCGCAGTGCAGGGGCCGTTTGCCCGCCAGCGCCGCCCAAAACGCCATCAGGCCCAGCGGCAGCGCCAGCACGACCCACATCCATTCCAGCGCGCGGTTCATCAGTTCGGGCACCGGGATGACATCGGCCAGCGTCAGCAGGAAGGCAAAGACGAACCCCGCCGTGCCCGCCAGCGGCCCCAGTTTCGATGCCTGCGACAGAAACATACCCAGAAAGGTGAACCCCACCAGCGCGGCCAGCCGCAGCATCGGTTCCTCGATCACGCCGCGCAGCAAGAGCACGCCGAGGAAAATCCCCAGCGAGGCGGCGATGGTCAGCTTGATCGCGGTAAAGATGCTGTCGCCCGCGTTGTCGCGGTGGGCGAAGAAGATCAGGTAGCATGACAGCGCCGCTTCGGGGACGCGCAGCGCCATGGCGATGGCGCTGGTGACCAGCACCAGTCCGGTGATCGTCAGCGCGCCGGAAAGCCGCCCGTCGCGCGGGGCCAGGTCGGCCAGCAGGGTCTGTGCCGAGGCGTCGGTCATTGCGCCGCGTCCGCGTCCACCCCCAGAATGCGCACCGAGGCCGAGGCGCCAAGCCGGACCAGCCCGGCGGGCGCGTCCTCAAGCTCGATCTCGACGGGGAAGCGGCGCGCGGCGCGCACCCAGTCGAGTTTGCTCGCCACCAGCGGCAAGCCCAGCAGCTGCGCCTCGTCATTCGAGCGCACGCCCCAGCCCACACCCGTCACCCGGCCCCGGATCGGTGTCGACGGGGCGGCCAGCAGGAACACCCGCACGCTGTCGCCCAACGCGATCTGCGGCAGGTCCGTCTCGCGGAACAGCGCGGTCACCCGCCATTCGCTGTCGTCGATCAGCGAGAAGAGCGGAGCGGCGGTGACGACAAACTCGCCCGTCGTCATCGTCAGCCCGGCGATATAGCCCGCGCGCGGGGCGTGGATCTCGGTGTTGCGGCGGTTGCGTTCGGCCAGCGCCACGGCAGCACGGGCGGACTCCACCTGCGCGCGGCGCGTATCCAGCGTGCCGACAAAGGCACCCGTGCCGCTCGCATGGCTGCGCGCCTGTTGCAGCGTCACCTCGGCATCGCGGACGGCGGTGCGGGCGCTGTCCACCTGTTGCGCGGTGACATAGCCCTGCTCCAGCAGCGGTTCGAGCCGCATCAGCGTTTGCCGTGCAAGGGTCAGGTTGGCCTCGGCCCGGTCGATCTGGCTCGAGGCGACATCGGCGTTGGATTGCTCCAGCGCGCGGTTACCCTCGCCCTGACGCAGCTCGGACTCGGCGGCTGCCAGCGCTGCGCGGGCCTGCTGCAGCTCCAGATCATAGACCTCGGGGTCCAGCCGGAACAGCAGCTCTCCGGCCTCGACATGGTCGTTGTTCTCGACCGCGACCTCGATCACCAGACCGGGCACGATGGCGGCAATCTCGACCACCGGCGCGTCCACCGTGGCCGCATCGGTCATCGGATGGCTTTCCGACTGCTGCCAGGCCCAAACAGACAGCCCCCCGGCACCCAGCGCCAGAACCGCAACACCGACCCGAAGAAAGGCGCGCAGCGTCATTGGTAGCCTCCGATCCACAGAACATAGAGCCCGACGCCCGACAGAACGGCGGTCGACAGATGGAAAACCGCCGGGGCAGGCAGATGCCGGGACAGACCCGTGGCGATGAGCACTTCGCGCAGCACCAGCGCCACGACCAACCCGGCCAGAGCCGCGAACAGCCAGACCGGGAAGGACGATCCATACAGGGCTATGACAGGCGCTCGCGGGGTCATGGCGTCCTCATGTCGGGGTCATCCGGCGTCGAAATCTTGAAGACTTGGTTTTGCGCGATCATGGGCGACGGCGCAAGGCAAGCCGCACGCCGGTTACGCGCCGTAACGGGTGCATCGGCTTGCTGACCGGGGGCAAGGGCGCTTTCTCAAGCGCCCTGTTCAGAATGTTTCTCTGTCATTTCCCTGCGTTACGCCGTCGGGAACAGGGGCCTGACGGGGTGCCAGCGGCATGGACCGGGTCCGGTATCCGTTTGGGCCGGGTCCGCCCGGTTTCCCACCCCTCCCCCGCGCACCACAGCGCCGTTGGCGGCACCGTCCCGACGCGCCGCCCCATCGCCCCGGTGCGGACCTCAGGCGCGACGTTCGGCGTGACCGGCGGGTGGTGGGGCGCTTTTGGCGCGTGGCCAGGATGACGGGGGTGCGAAACCATGATCAACGGTCTGTTCGGCATGTTCGGGGATGTCCGCCACCGGGTCGTCAACCCGCCCAGACAGGTCTGCAGTGACGGAAACAGTGATCGCCTCTTCTTGCGCGACAGACAGGCTCAGATGCGCCGCGTCGTGATGAGCGCAGACGCTCAGCTGCACGCCCGGCTGAGCGCGGATCGGGTGATCCAGCAAGAACGCGGTCCGGCCCCAATGGCCGTCAGCCTGCACGCTGTTCGTCACCCGGATACCCGGTGCCAAGCGCATCTCGAAGAACACGAACACCGCGTGGATGGTGCCGGTTGTGGTGCTTGACAGAACCTCGATCCGGTGCGCGGGTTTTGTGTCTGGCCGGGTGAAATCAAACGAAAACAGCGGCTTTGCAGGCCCAAGCGGTTTGAGTCCGCAGGTGGCAAAATCATTCGGGGTAATCTGGGCGATGGTGGCGAAGTGGTGGAACGCCGACAGATCGAACCCCTCGGCCTGATGGGGCCGCCACAGACGCATGAGGGCATCGCTTTCCACCAGCTGCGCCTTGAGCACCCCTTGCTCGGGGATGGTGCGCGCCTCGGGTTTGGCCAGCCGGTGCATGGCGTGAAACAGCGTGTCAAGCGCCCCTTCGCCCAGCAACAGGGTATCGACGATCTCGGAGATCACGGCGTCGGCGGGTTCCGGCAGATCGACGCCAATGACAAGATTGTGCGACATCTTGGGGATCACCGTGATCCGGTCCGCAAGCCCGTTCTCGGCGATCACGCGCGTGGCGGCTTGCGCGATCAGGGGCTGTTGTTCGCAGGTGTAGACGTGCTTGGCCCCGGCCCGCGCCGCCAGCATGGCCGTCAGCCCCGCGCCACAGCCGATGTCGAGCACGATGTCGCCGGGCTTGACCTTTGCGGCGATGGCGGCGGCATAGGCGCGGTTGCGGGCGCTGTCGGCGAGCATGGGGAAATGCCAGCGCGGCACGAACATCTGATAAAGCCGCTGTTGCAGGATTTGCGCCTGATGATGATGCGGCGCGAGGGCGAGCGCATCGGCCAGCAGCTGCGCGGTGCGCAGGCCGCCATCGGTCAGCGGCTCAAGCGTGGCGCGCTGGACGAGGCGATCCGCCTCTTGCAGGCGAAGATAGGCAAACGCCTGTAAACCCTGATGTTTTGCCAAAGAGGTCAGCGCAAGATCTTTTGCCATAGGTCCGATATCCTCGTTCTAAGGAAGGGGTCCGAACAGGCATAGCGGGCGGGCGAATAAGATATGGTAAACGCCCGTCGCAATTGTGGTGGGTGCGGTGCCGACCGCCGGGATCGGCACCGCACCGACGCTCAGTTCGTCGCCGGCTCTGCGCGCAGGGCCGAGACATCGGCGGCGGACACCGGGCCTGCGTCATTGGTCCAGCCCTGTCGCAGGAAACTGGCCAGCGTGGCGACCTCGTCATCCGACAAACGGTGCGCGAAGCCCGGCATGCGCAGCCGCGCGGGGCGTTCGGCGGTCGAGGGCAGTTCTCCGCCGTGCAGGATCATCGAGATCAGGCCGGTCGGGCTGTTGGCGGTGACCAGCGACGAGCCGTCCAGTTCCGGGAATACCTCATCCGCGCCGCGCCCGGTGACAAAGTGGCAGGCACCACAATTGTCGAGGTACAGCCGTGGGCCCAGATCCATCGACGGGTCAGCCGACGTCAGCAGCTGTTCGGTGGCGGTTTCCGTCGGGGCCGCAGGAGCCTGTTCACCACTGTTGAGATGGACCAGATAGCCCGCCACAGCATCGAGATCCTCGTCACTGAGGAACTGCGTGGAATCGCGGATCACCAGCTGCATCTCGCCATTGACGGCGGAATGCGCGTTGCGGCCCGTCGCCAGGATCAGGCGGATGTCTTGCGCATTCCAGCCCCGGATCGCGCTGTTGGCACCGCGCAGGGCGGGTGCGGTCCAGCCTGCGATCTCGCCGCCCGACAGGAACGCGTCGTCCGCGCCGGTCAGCGCGGCTTGCGTCATGATCGGGCTGCGCGGCGTGTGACACGCACCGCAATGGCCCGGGCCGGTCACAAGGTACTCACCGCGCGCAAGCTCGGCGTCGCTGAGGGTGCTGGTGAAGCCCGGATCGCCCAGCGCCAGCCAGTTCCAGCCCCGCAACGCCCAGCGCTGGTTGAAAGGGAAAGACAGCTCGGTTTCCGGGGTCGGGTTGCGGACCGGGTCAAGTTCGTCGTGAAAATACGCGTAAAGCGCGCGGATGTCTTCCTCGCTGAGCATGCGGTAATTTTCATACGGCATGGCAGGATAAAGATGCGTGCCATCACGGCGCAGGCCGTCCACCAGTGCGGCGCGGAAATCGGCCAGCGTGTAATTGCCGATCCCGGTTTCGGGGTCTGGCGTGATGTTGGAGGAATAGATCGTGCCCAGCGGGCTCTCGATGGGCCGTCCGCCCGCGAAGGGCACGCCGTCATCCGCCGTGTGACAGGCAGCGCAGTCAGCCAGCCGCATGGCGTATTCGCCCTGCCCTTCGGGCACCGTATACGTCGCCGCAAGCGCGGTTTGCGGCTCGGTGCGCTGCACCGGGATGAAGATGAAGGCAATCAGCGCCACGACGCCGATGACCGCCAGAACGAGGATGAGACGCAGGAAGGTTTTCATGATGCTCTCCTCACACCAGCGGCCGGGGGTTGGGCAGATAGTCGCGCCGGATCGCATCGGCGGCCCAATAGGCCAGCGCGCCGACCGCACCCGTGGGGTTGTACTGGATGTTCTGCGGGAAGGCCGAGGCCCCCATCACGAAGACATTGTGCTGGCCCCAGGTCTGCAGATAGCGGTTCAGGGACGAGGTTTCGCGGTCCTCGCCCATGATCGCGCCGCCGACATTGTGCGTGGTCTGATAGGGGCGCACGTCGTATTGCGCGCCCTCGCTTTTGTAGGACGAACGCCAGCTGTCGGGCTGCATGGCTTCGGCAATCGGTTCGATCTTGGCGCGCATGAACTGCGTCATGCGGATGTCGTTGTCCTTCCAGTTGAAGGTCATGCGCATCAGCGGGCGGCCATGGCGGTCGGTATAGGTAGGGTCGAGGTCCAGATAGCAGTCGCGGTAGGCCATGTTCGAGCCATGCGAGCCGATGGACATCGAATGCCCGTACCAGTCACCGATCCCCTGTTTCCAGCCCGCGCCCCATGACGGCGTGCCCGCGGGAAGCGAGATGCCCCGGATCGGCTGCCCGTTCGAGATCCCGGCGGTGATATAGCTGCCGCCGATGAAGCCCTCGCGCGCAAAGTCGATCTGGTTGATGGCGTAATCGTCGATGGACACGCCGTTCGAGCCCGCAGCGGCGAAGGGGTTGAATTCGACATCGCGAAAGAACATCGAGGTGCCGCCGTTCATCTGATACGAATAGTTCTTGCCGGTGGTGCCGGTCTGCGTGACCGGATCCCACGGATCACCGATGCCCGAAAGCAGCATCAGGTGGACGTTGTGCAGCGAATATGCGGCAACGATGACCAGATCGGCGGGCTGAAACACCTCCTCCTGCGCGGCCTCGTCGAAATAGGTGACGCCGGTGGCGGTGGCGCGGTCTTCGGCCAGGTCGATCTTCAGCACTTCGGAATTCACCTTGTAGCTGAAATTCGGCATCCGCTTGAGCGCGTCCAGAACGCAGGTCTGCGGGCTGGATTTCGAGTAGTTCAAACAGCCGTACCGCTCACAGAACCCGCAGTAGTTACACGGGCCAAGCTGCATGCCGTATTCATTCGTGTAGGCTTGCGTTGCATTGGCAGCCGGGCGCGGGAACGGGTGCAGACCCATGGCGCGTGCCGCCTGCTCGAACATCTGCGCATCGACGCCCTGTTTCATCGGCGGCATCGGAAATTCCCGGCTGCGCGGGGCCTCGAACGGGTTGCCCCCCGGCTGGATCTCGCCGTTCAGGTTACCGGCTTTTCCGGCGATCCCGGCCATATACTCGAAACGGTCGAAATGCGGTTCCAGCTCGTCATAGCTGACGCCCCAGTCCTGAATGGTCATGCCCTCGGGGATGATGTCGGCGCCAAAGCTTTCCTCGACATAGGATCGCAGGCGGAACTCCTCGGCCATGGGACGCCATGTCTGGCCGTTCCAGTGGATGCCCGCGCCGCCGACGCCATCGCCGGGCAGGAACGACCCCAGACGGCGATAGGGTTGTGCGGTTTCGGTCAGCGAGCGGCGCACCGTCAGGGTGGAGTTGCGCGGCTTTTGCATGAAGCCCATCCGGATGCCGTATTTCAGCTCGTCAATCACGTTGGGATACTGGAAATCCGGCACCGTCTCGCGGTCTGGTCCGCGCTCGAGGGCAAGGATTTCAAGCCCTTCCTGCGCCAGTTCCATGCCAAGGATCGAGCCGGTCCAACCCAGCCCGATGATGACGACGTCTTTCTTGGGATCTGTGCGTGCCATGGTTCAGGCCCTCTCACCAGCGATGTTGACCGGGCCGAGCGGATACGCCTCATCCCGTCCCACCCATTCAAAGAAGCTGCCCCGCGCGCCGGGAAAGCCGATATAGACCCAGGACGCCATCCCGGCATTGCCACCGTATTGCGGGTCGGAAAAATACCCCTCGCGGGTGTTTTGCAGCAGCAGATCCCAGAACTCGCGCAGTTCGGGGTCAAGCGGGACGCCGCCGTCGGACAGCGCGGTGATCGCGGCGTCCTGCGTTTCGGCGTCGAGATCGGCGAAGCTGGCGTTGTGGGTCTGCGCACACCACGCGTCAAAGGCCGCGATCCCGCCGCGATAGATCTGCGCCGGGGTCAGCGGCGACTGCGGCCCGAGGAAGGGATCGGCTGCAGCGTTGAACGGCCCCTCCATGTAAAGATCAGCCGCGGTACCAAAGTCGCCCGCAAGCTGGCGGTCGATGAACACCGGGACGCGGGTTTCCAAGGCACCGGGGCCTTCACCGTCTTCGGGGATGATCCGGTCGGTCGCGGCCATGATGAAGGCGTATTCGGCGGCGGTGAAGTAGTCAGGCTGGTATTGATCCAGCGGCACTTCGCGTGCGGCCTGCGCGCGGGCGTGCATGGCAAAAACGCTCAGCGCGGCCCCCGCAGCGGTTCCGGCAAGGAAGGTGCGGCGGCTTGGTTTGGTAAAGTCTGGTGGCATGACGGTGCGGCCCCTGTTGTGTTCCCGACGCATGATCTGGCTGTCAGGACAAACGCGCGTGGCGCGCTGCGGCACGAAGGGCCGGTGCGGTCGAGGCAGCCACAGAGGCCGCATGCGCGCGAAATGCCCGCGCAGGGGCGGCCCTCATGGGGACTCAACCGGCGGGACGCGCAAGAGTTCCCATAATTGTGCAAAACATGCGGGGAACCCAAGGGGGCGACGGCCTGCGATACTGCGAAGAACCGCCCGCAACCCGCTGACTTTACGGCAATAAGCTGCCCGATCTTACCGACCGGGCCGCCTCATCAAAAGCCAGCGTGTCATGGCTATCGGATACTGTCAGGCACCAAAAACCTGCGTTCCCTCGAACCAAGTCTGACGCGGCTGCACCGCGCCCAGTTCCGCCGCCGTCAGTGTCTCGAGCGGCGCGTCCAGCACGATGAAATCCGCCGACAGACCGGGCCGCAACGCGCCGGTGGTTTGCTCAAGCCGCAGCGCCCGCGCGCCGTTCACGGTGAAAATCGGCAAAGCGCGGTCAAGCGCGATGGCCTGCTCCGCCCCGACATGGCCGGCAAACAGACCCGCCGGGTCGGCGCGCGTGACCATGCCGGCAATCCCGGTCCAGGGGTTGGCATCGGGGGCGGCGGCGGGCCAGTCCGAGCCGTAGATCACCTCGGCCCCGGCATCGAGCAGACTGCGCACCGGATGGCAGCTTTCGGCCCGCGCATCGCCCAACACGGCGCGCTGGCCGGGCGTGACGGGGTTGGGGAACCACAGCTTGGGGGACATCTCGGCCACCGCGCCCAGCGCGGCGAAGCGCGCAAGATCCTGCGGCCGGATGAAATTGGCATGCGCGATCTCATGGCGTAGCCCGCTGGCCCCGTTCGCGCGCCGCGCCGCTTCGATCGCGTCGAGCCCCGCCTGAATGGCGCGGTCCCCGACGGCGTGCATCTTGACGGTCAACCCTGCGGCATCCAGCGCCGTGACATCGGCATTCAGCCGCGCGGGCGGGACCAGCAGCATCGCCTCGGGGTCGTGCAACGCCGGATCTGTACCGGGATACGGATCGCAAAACGCAGCCGTTCTGGCCACCGGCACGCCATCAAGGAACAATTTGGCAAACGCGGTGTGCAGATGCGGGCTGCGGTAGCGCGCCCGCAGGGCCGCGATGTCCTCCATCGGGACCCAATCGCCGGTGATCGCCGAAAACCGCGTCAGATGCGCGCCGACATGCAGGTTCAGCGTGCCCGCCAGATCGGCCTCGGCATAGGCCGCGAGTTCGGGCGCGAAGGCCATCGGCTCTTTGAAGCCGGTGATGCCCTGCGCGTGAAAGTACCCTGCCATATGCAGCACAGCTTGCGACAGTTGCGCGGCAGTCGGGGCGATTTGTGGATGAACCGGCGCCGTGGCCGCCTCGATCAGGATGCCGGTCGGCACGCCGCTGGCGTCGCGCTCGATCTCGCCCCCCGGGATTGCCGGGCTGTCGGGGCCAAAGCCGATACGGCGCAGCCCCTCGGAGTTGAGCCACATGTTATGTTGCGACAGATCCTTCACGACGACCGGATGGTTCGGCGCGATCGCGTCCAGCAGGGCGCGCGGCACGGCCCCCAGCGAGGGGCGCTCGAACGGACGCCACGGTCCGGCGACGATCCACTCGCCCGGCGGGGTCTGCGCCACGCGCGCGGCGATGCTGTCGAGCAGCAGGCGAAGCGATCCGCTGAGGCCGACATAGACCTCGAACAGATCGCGGCACGCCCCCCACAACCCGTGCGTATGGCTGTCGATCAGACCGGGCATCACCGCCCTGCCCCCCAGCCGCACGGTTTTTGTCCCCGGTCCGGCCAGCGCCTCGACCTCATGCGCCGGACCGACCGCGACCAGACGCCCGGCGCAGACCGCCAAGGCCTCGGCAAAGGGGCGCGCGGGGTCCATGGTGCGGATCCGGGCATCGGTCAGTATCAGCGTCGGGGTCTGGGTCATTCGGACGTTTCCTCGGTTACGGGCATGGTCAGCGGGAGTGGCGGCATGGCATCGACAACTTCGCGCAGGCGGTGGAGCATGCGGACCAGTTGCTCCAGCTCTTCGCGCCCATAGGCGTCTTCGATGTCGCGGTAGACCGCTTCCGAAATAACGCCGATACGGGCGAACAGCTCCTGGCCCTTGTCCGTCAGGGTCACCTTGCGACGGCGGCTGTCTTCGCCGGGCAGCACATCGACCAGATCGCGATCTTGCAGCGACTTGAGCAGCCGCGAGACCGAGGGCTGCAACAGCGCACAGCGCGTGGCGATGGTGCCGATGTCCAGCGCCTCGCCATCGCCGAGGGCACGAATCACCTGCCATTGCGGCGGCGTGAGACCGACAGCATGGGTGTGGACCTGAAACTTCTGTGCCGTTGCGGCGCGCGCGCGCGCCAGCGACAGCGGCAAAGCGGATTCAAAACCGCGCATTTTCATAGCCGTTGCCTCCTTGGCTTGCTTCTCATTCTTGCCCGGCATCGCGATCTCCAACGCCATTCCTGAGGTGCCGATCATAGCACTTGACTTGTTCTTGGCTATATATAACGTGTTATATAAATCAAGATCAACAGCCGCAGGAAGCGGTGCAACCCCACGGGAGACTTGCATGAAACCCTTTAAGTACGGGACGTTAGCGGCTACGCTTTTGGCGTCCCAACCCGCCTTTGCGGACACCACCATCCTGTTCAACAACTTCCTGGGGTCGAATGACGCCTTGTGGACAGACGTCCTTGCCCCCTGGATCGGCGACATCGAAAGCGCCACCGAAGGACGCGTGACCTTCTCGGTTCCCGCAGCGTCGCTGGCGCCGCCGCCGGGCCTGCTGAACGCGGTTCAGCAAGGCGTGGTCGACGGCGCATTCCAGATGGTCGGTTTTCTGCGCGAGTCTCATCCTGAGCTTCAGTTGCCCCTGCTGCCGATGACCTATTTCGGCAATGAAGAGACCTCGGTTGCGCTGTGGCGCACCTATGAGCGCTACTTCGCCGGTCACAATGATCTGGAAGACGTGGTGCTGCTGGGGCTGGTCACCACACCGTCGGGCAGCTTCTTCAACATGGCACCTGAGCCGTTCGACAGCGTCGAGGATCTGCAGAACGTCAAGATATGGTCCCTGCCCGGCGTCACCGCCGAGGCTCTGGCGGCGCTGGGCACCGTGGTAACCCCCGGACCGGCGGTGCGGATGTATGAGGTGATCTCGGGCGGGGTGGTGGATGCGTTCTGCTGCATCAACTTCCAGTCGCTCGAAGTGTTCAACGTCGCGCAATACATCGGGTCGGTCACCGAAGTGCCCGGATCGCTCTTTGCGCCCGCCTTTGCCATCTTCGTGCGTCAGGATGTCTGGGACTCGATCGGCCCCGCCGATCAGGAGGCGATTCTGGCCGTTTCGGGCGAGTCTCTGGCGCATCGCGGCAGCTTTGGCGACGCCCCCGAAGCCGCAGCGCGCCAGCGGGCCCTTGATGCGGGCATTCCGGTGATCCAGGCCGATGACAGCTTCACGCAGACCATGACCGACGCCTTTGCGCCGATCCGTCAGGAATGGATCGACTCTGTCGCGGCCCATGGCATCGACGGGGCCGAAGCGCTGGACTTCTACCTGTCCGAACAAGCCAATGTCGTGACCGGGAACTGACCTATGAAACGTTCATGGCGATGGGTCGAGGTCTTCCTGGAGATGGTGATCAGCCTGTGTCTTGTCGCCATGACCGCCCTGACGGTGATTGATGTGGCGGGCCGTTACTTTTTCGGCATGCCCCTGCAAGGCGCGTTTGAAATCTCGGAACTGCTTATGGGGATGACCGTCTTTGCCTCGCTGCCGTTGGCGACGCGCTCGGAAAGCCACCTGACGATCGGGCTTTTCACCGATCAGCTCTACGGTCGCACGCGGCAGATCCACCGGATCACCATCCAGATCATCAGCTTCCTTGCGCTGGCCTTCATCGGCTGGCGCATGGGGATCCAGACCAGCATCTTCTACCACTCACAGATTGCTACCGGCTCGTTGCGGCTGGCGCTTTGGCCGATTGCTGCGGTCATGTCGGCGCTTGGCTGGCTGTCGGCCCTGGTCGCGTTGGTCCTTGTGATCCGCGCGCTTGCCGGGCGCGATCTGGACACCAAACCCGCAAGAGGGACTCTCGAATGATCGTGTCGCTGATCGGCTTTGCCGTCCTTCTTCTGATGATCTTTGTCGGCGTCCCGCTGGGCTTTGCGCTGATGTTCGTCGGGGTCATCGGCTTTGCCTATGTCCGCGCCGATATGGTCGGACAGGCCCTGATGTCCTGGGGCGACGGCGGCCTCGTCTTCAACATGCGTGCGATCAACGGCGCGCTCGTGATGACCGGCCAGCAGATGTACGATCAGGTCGCGTCTTACGGCATGACCGTGATCCCGCTGTTCGTGCTGATGGGGGCGTTCATTCACCGCAGCCAACTGGCGCAAGAGCTTTACGACGCCGCCAACGCCTTTCTGGGACACCGGCGCGGCGGGCTGGCGATGGGCACGGTTGCGGCCTGCGGCGGGTTTGCGGCGGTCTGCGGCTCGTCTCTGGCCACGGCGGCGACGATTTCCAAGGTCGCGATGCCCTCGATGCGGCGCTATGGCTATGACGACAGCCTGTCGACCGGGGTGATCGCGGCAGGCGGCACGCTGGGGATCATGATCCCGCCCTCGGTGCCGATGGTGATCTTTGGCCTGTTGTCCGAAACCGATGTGGCCAAACTGTTCATCGCGGGCATCATCCCCGGCCTGATCCTGATGGCTCTGTTCCTTGCCACCATCGCGATCCAGACCTACCGCAATCCCGACATCGGCCCGCGCGGCGACAAGGTCGCCTGGCCCGAGCGGTTCCGGCTGTTGCTCAAGGTCTGGGGCGTGGTGGTGATCTTTGTCGTCATCATCGGCGGTATCTATTTCGGCATCTTCACCCCGACCGAGGCCGCCGGCATCGGTGTCGCCACCAGCTTTCTGTTCGCGGTCGCGCGCGGAAAAATGGGGCTGCGCGAGCTGCGCGAAAGTCTGGTGGAAACCGGCATCACCACCGGCATGATCTTTGTCATCGCCTTCGGCGCGACGATCTTCTCGAACTTCGTCAATCTTGCCGGCTTCACCACCGCGATCTCGGAAGCGCTGATCGCGCTCGACGTCTCGCCCCTGCTCTTCGTCGCCGCGATCTGCGTCATCTATCTGATCATGGGCTGTGTCTTTGACAGTCTGGCGATGCTCATCCTGACCGTGCCGATCTTTGCCGCGATCCTCAAACCGATGGGCGTGGACATGATCTGGTTCGGCATCGTTGCGGTGATCGCGGTCGAGCTGGGACTGATCACGCCGCCGGTGGGGATCAACGTGCTGGTGGTCAAGTCGGCGGTGCCCGGGGTCAACATCTGGACCGTGTTCCGCGGCGTGTGGCCCTTTGTGATCGCCATGGTGATCGCGCTGATCTTTGTGCTGCTGGTGCCGCAGACGGCGACCCTGCTGCCGGACCTCATGAACCGTTGAGCCGACATTTCGCCTCGGCCCGACGCGGTATCGGTGGCCTGCCCTATTGAAACGGAGAGACGACGTGGCGAGAAACATTCTGTGGATCATGTGCGACCAGCTCAGGTTCGACTACCTGGGCTGCGCCGGGCATCCGACCCTGAAAACGCCCCATATCGACGCGCTCGCCGCGCGGGGCGTGCGCTTCACCAACGCCTATGTGCAATCCACGATCTGCGGCCCCTCGCGCATGTCGGCCTATACCGGCCGCTATGTGCGCTCGCATGGGTCGACCTATAACGGCGTGCCGCTGCGGGTGGGCGAACCGATGCTGGGCGACCATCTGCGCGAGGCGGGGATGGACTGCGTGTTGCTGGGCAAGACGCATATGATCCCCGATACCGACGGCATGGCGCGGCTGGGGATCGAGGCGGACTCCCTGATCGGCGTGCGCAACGCGGAATGTGGTTTTGACCCGTTCGACCGCCACGACGGCCTGCACCCGTCAGAGCATCCCGGCGGCGGTGGCGAGGCCTATCAGGCCTATCTGCGGGCCAAGGGCTATGAGGGCGACAACCTGTGGGAAGAATGGACCAACAGCGCCGACGGCCCGGCGGGCGAACGGCTTAACGGCTGGCTCTGGGCGCATTCCGACAAACCGGCGCGGGTTGCCGAAGAGGATTCCGAAACCGCCTATCTGACCGACCGGGCAATGGCGTTCATCGACAGCGCCATCGCCAAGGGGAAACCCTGGTGCGCGCATCTGAGCTATATCAAGCCGCACTGGCCCTATTTGGCCCCTGCCCCGTATCACAACCTCTATGGCGCCGAGGATCTGCTCGCCCCCGTCCGCAGCGAGTCCGAGCTGGCCGACCCGCACCCGCTCTACGAGGCCTTCACGCAAGAGCGCCACGCCCTCACCCTGTGCCGTGAGGGCGGACGCGAGCGTGTGATCCCGGCCTATATGGGCCTGATCCAGCAAATCGACGACCACCTCGGGCGGCTCTTTGCCTTTCTAAAGGACCGCGGCATCGCGGATCAGACGGTGATCGCCTTTACCTCGGACCATGGCGATTACCTCGGTGACCATTGGCTGGGCGAAAAATACCTCTTTCACGACGCCTCGGTCAAAGTGCCGCTGATCCTGTACGATCCCGCGCCTGAGGCCGATGCCACGCGGGGCACGACCTCGGACGCGCTGGTCGAGATGATCGACATGGCACCGACGTTTCTGGATCTGGCAGGCGCGCCACCCAAGCCGCATGTGCTGGAAGGTCACTCGCTGCTGCCGTTGCTGCACGACCCCAAGGCCGTGCTTGCGCGTGACTATGTGTTCTCGGAATACGACTTTGCCGCCGATCAGGTGCGCATAAAATTGGGCACCAGCGTGCAGGAGAGCCGGCTGACCATGGTCTTTGACGGCCGCTGGAAGATGATCGACTGCCGGGCGTTGCCGCCGATGCTGTTCGACCTCGAAAGCGACCCCGATGAGCTGTTCGATCTGGGCCGGGAACCCGGCTATGGCATGATCCGGGCCCGCCTCTTTGACGCGATCCGACGCTGGTATCACGACGGCCGCAACCGGATCAGCTGCGCGGATACCGATTTTACCCAAGCCGATGATCTGCTGCGGATCGGGGCCGATCCGGTGCTCAAACAGGGCGTTGTCATCGGGTATTGGGACGAAGCCGAGCTTGCCACCGCGCAGGCGTTGTTTGCCCGGGCGGGTGGCTGAACCAAGGTCAGGACACGCACAAAGCCTGCCCAAGGTGCCGCCGGATCAACATCGCGTCGTTTAGCCTAACGCCCGCGACACCGCCCTGCCCTGCGCCGTTGCGACCAGACGCGGCCCTCAACTGATCGAAAAGACGCAGATCCGCCCGTCAGGCGGATCGCGGTCCTGTCTTATGCAAAAAATAGCATTGAACTGACCGGTCCGCAGGGTCATTGTGAGATCAAGGTCAAGACAGTCAGGGAGTGTCGGTTGCAGCGTTTCCTCCGTGTAACCAATATTCCAGCCGCAATTTCCCTTGCGGTCGTCGTGCTGATCTGGACCTTTGCCGAGCTGCAAAACCGCCACGTCTACCAAGAAAGCCTTCGCCATGAAGTTCTGGGCAGCGCCAGCGTGGTGCGCGCGCAGATCGAGGGCACACTGTCGTCCAACATCCAGCTGGTGCGCGGCCTTATCGCCACGCTGATCACCGAACCGGACATGAGCGCCGAGCGTTTCGCCGCGCTTTCCACCGGGCTGATGAGCCAGAACTCGTTGCTGCGCAATCTGGCCGCCGCGCCCGATATGGTGATCCGCTACGTCTATCCGCTTGAGGGAAACGCAGCGGCGCTGGGTCTGAGCTACCTTGACACCCCCGAGCAACGTGAGGGGGCCATTCTGGCGCGCGACAGCGGCGGTCTGGTGGTGGCCGGACCCGTCGCGCTGGTGCAAGGCGGTTCCGGCTTTATCGGTCGCTTTCCGGTGTTTATCCCCGACGGCACAGAACAGGGCCAGTTCTGGGGGCTGGTGTCAGCGGTGATTGATGCGGATCGGTTTTACGCGGAAGTCGGTCTGAACGATGACACCCTCTCGATTGAGCTGGCCTTGAGCGGCCATGTGGGACAGGGCTCGCAGGACGCGGTCTTCTTTGGCGACGCCGCGATCCTTGAAAACGACCCCGTACAGGTGCTTGTCAATCTGCCGTTCGGCACCTGGGAGATCTCGGCGATCCCGCGCGGCGGCTGGCGCGATACGCCATCGAATGCCTGGGGCCTGCGCCTGTGGCTGCTGCTCGGCGCGATGCTGATCGTCATTCCCAGCCTGATCATGGGGCGGTTGCTGGACGAGCGGGCAAGCAATGTGAAACGCTTGCACGTTGCCCTTCGGCGGCGCGGCGAGGCACACAGCCGCTACCAAAGCGTCTCACGCGTGAGCCGGACTTTCGTGTGGGAACAGGATGCCGAACGGGGGCTGACCTATCTGTCGAGCAGCTATCAGCATATTACCGGCCAGCACCGCCAGTCGCTGTTGGGTCACGGGCTTCAGGATCTGGCGAAGAACAGCCCGCATTTCGAGCCAAGGCCCGACTGGGCGGCGCTGGCGGCGCGCATGAGCGCAGAGGAAGACTTCAGCGATTTCGTCTGCCTTGCCGCCACGGCGGACGGCAGCGAGGTCTGGCTGCAGTTGTCAGGCAGCCCGGTCTTTGACGAAGCGGGCGTCCTGCGCGGGTATCGCGGCGCGGGAATGGATATCACCACCGCGCAGCGCGCGCGTCAGGCCGCCGACGATTCCAGCCGCGCCAAGTCGATTTTTCTGGCCAACATGAGCCATGAGATCCGCACGCCGTTGAACGGGGTGCTGGGCATGGCGCAAGTGCTTGAAAGCCTTGTCACCGATCCTGACCAACGGGCCATGGTGACAACGATCCGTGAAAGCGGCCAGAGCCTGCACAATATCCTGAACGATATTCTGGATCTCTCAAAGATCGAGGCAGACAAGCTCGAGCTGGAAAACAACCCCTTCCAGCCGGAATCGACGCTGCAGCGCATCGTTAATCTGCATCAGCTTGGTGCCGAGGAAAAGGGATTGCAGCTGACCACCCACGGCCTGACCCGGCAGGGCCCGGCACGACGCGGCGACACCCATCGCTTTGCGCAGATCCTGCACAATCTGATCGGCAACGCGGTCAAGTTCACCGAGTCCGGTCAGGTCAGCGTCGACATGTCGAACCGGCCGGGCGAGGCCCTGACGGTGCAGATCACCGATACCGGCCCGGGCATGACGGACGAGGCGCTGAACCGGCTCTTTGACGCTTTCGTTCAGGGCGACGGCTCGGTCGCGCGGCGGCATGGCGGAACCGGCTTGGGCATGTCCATCGTGCAACGGCTGATCCAGTTGATGCAGGGCGAAATCGACGTGCAATCCTCCCCCGGCAAGGGCACCACGATCCTGATCACGCTGCCTTTGCCGGAACATGACATGGTCCGTAAGGCCGAGATCGAAAGCGGCGTCGTGCTGAACCTCAGCGGGCTGCGCCTGCTGACGGCGGATGACAACGCCACCAACCGGCGCGTTCTGGAGGCCATGCTGCGTGGCACGGGGATCGTTTTGACGCTTGTCGAGGATGGCCAGCAAGCGATCGACGCCTGGCGCGCGAGCGACTTCGACGTGCTGATGCTCGATATTTCGATGCCGGTGGTGGGCGGGATCGCCGCGCTGAACCAGATCGCCCAGGAGGCTGCCTTAACCGGGCGCCCTATGCCGCCGGCAATTGCCTTTACCGCGAATGTCATGGCGCATCAGATCACCGAATATCTGAACGAGGGTTTTGTCAGCTGTGTCGGCAAGCCGTTGAACAGAGCCTTGCTGCTTGATGCACTCAAGATGGCGAGCCAGCACCAGAACACGCCGCCGACGCCGTAAACCTGCAGCCTCGCCACGGTGGCCGACCTGCGACGTGACATCGTGGTAAATCGCGGGCACACAGAGCAGAGGCCCAACCAGCAAGCAGCAGTAAGCCGCTGTTCTTCCTTATCTTTTATGCGCGTCACGGCCAATGCGCCGTTGCGCCGCCCGACCTGAGCACAAACGCCGCGGGTCGATTCTTCCTGAACAAAGCGTCAAGTTTCACTGGAAAAAGACACAATCCCCTCGTACCAGACCCGCAGCGGCGTCCAACTCCTGTGGGCAAGCGTGACTGTGATCGGAAGGTAAGGGCGATGGAAGGCATCTACGCGGTATATTTTACCGGCTCTGGGGGCGTTGGCCTTGCCGTTCTGGTCCTGATGGACGGTATTGTCACCGGATCTGACGAAATGGGCGGCTCGCTGGACGGCACGTATTCGGTCAGCGACAGCGGTCGGGTGTCGGTAACTGTGGTGTTGAAAACCTCGCCGGGAACCACGCTGGCGACGGGTCAAACCATGTCGTCGATGCACACCCAGACGATCAAGATCGACCTGCCCGCAGACTTCGCCAACGGCCAGTCGATCAACATGCAAACGCCGCTGGGTCCGCTGACCGCCAGTTTCAAGAAACTGCGCGCAATGCGGTAATGCCGGTTCCGCCTTACAAGGTAATGACCGAGGCTCTGGGCTCCGGCTGAACCACGTGATCAGGCTGGTCGACCCCGCCCTGCATTTCGATCTGACAGGCGCGCAGCACCGCCTGCAGCGCATCGCGCCGGATCGGTTTGGGCAGATGGGCGTCAAAGCCTGACGACAGATAATACGCCAGATCCGGCGCCATCACATTCGCCGTGGCCGCGACCGCAAAGGCGCGTAGACGGCTTTCATCCTTCTCGATCTCGCGCAGCTGGTGCAGGGTCTCGATGCCCGAGAATCCAGGCATCGAGATGTCGAGCAGGTAGAGATCGAACGCCTCGGCCTTTGCCGCCCGGACTGCCGCATGGCCATCTTCAACCGTGTGCGGCTCAAGCCCCAGCTGGCGCAGCATTTTGCTGAGCACCATCAGATTGCCCCGGCTGTCATCGGCGCACAGCACCCGCAGCGACGAGAAATCAACGACGGGCGGTGGCGCGACTTCGACCGGGGCCTCGACGGCCCCGGCCTCGACGCGTTCCAAGGGCAGCTGGATGGAAAAGCGCGTCCCCTCGCCCGGGTTGCTGACCACGGTGATTGCACCGCCCATCAGCGTCACCAGCCGGTGCACGATCGCCATGCCCAGCCCGGTGCCCCCAAAGCGCCGGGTGATGCCTTCATCGGCCTGCGTGAATTCGTCAAACATGGCCGCGATCTGCGCTTCGGTCATGCCGATGCCGGTGTCTTCCACGACCAGCAGCACCTGCTCACCGACGCTGGCCGACACCTTGACGCTGCCGGTCTGGGTGAATTTGACAGCATTCCCCACCACATTGTGCAGAATCTGGTTAACGCGGTGCGGATCGCCCAGCCATTGCCCGGCAACCTCGGGCTGGGTGTCGATCACCAGCGCCAGACCACGCTCACGGCATTTCGCGCTGTGGCTGGCCTCGATCTGGCGCAGCAGCGTGTCGATGCCAAAGGCGCGCTGTTCGATGGTGACCGCGTTCGCCTCAAGCTTGGAGACATCGAGAATATCGTTCAGAATGTGGATCAGCAGATCGCCCGAGGTCTGGATATGCCCGACCATCTCGCGCGCTTCGTCGTGCTTGACCATGCCTTCCAGCACATCGGCCATCCCCAGAACCGAATTCAGCGGCGTGCGGATCTCATGGCTCATATGGGCCAGGAAACGCGCCCGGGCGCGGGCCAGTTCCTCGGCCCGCTGGCGTTCGACGTCCAGCGTCATGTTCAGACGCGCCGCCCGCAACGCGATCAGGCCAAAGGCCCATTGCAGCGACGAATAGGCAAAGATGAACGCGTTCAGGGCGGTGATCGTCAGGACAGCGAAGGTCGAGCTGTGGAGTGCAATCATGACCAGTCGCAGGAAAAACCCGGCGGAGATGGCAAAGAACGGCACGCTGACCAGAAGGCCCAGCTCACGCCCATAGCGTTTGGCCGCCCGCAGAACGATGATCCCCATCGCCAGCGCGACGGAACCGTTGATGATCGAGGTTCCGGCAAACAACTGCGTCAAGCCCGGAACGGTGAGCACCGTCACCCATTGCAACGCGATCCCCGCCGCACCGATGATGCCGAACACGGCATAGTAAGGCCGCTGACCAAGACTTTTGTGCATGGCAAAATAGCCAAACAGAAATCCCAGATACGCCCCTGCCATGGTAATGCAGGCGAGCAGCCGCAACGGAGCCACTTGGGTAAAGAGCAAGGCAAGCGCCCCGACCAGCAACGCCGAATTGGCCGCGATCATCCAGGCGGCGCCGTTTTCCAGATCCGAATCCACAATCCGGCTGCGGCGGGCCAGCAGGCAGATCAGCAGTGAGAACACCACCATGATGGCCGCGATCAGGACAACGACGCTGATATCAACTGTGGTGTTCAAACAAGTTCCCTCGTTGAGTCATAAGTGACCCTTGAAACGCCTGACTCTCGGACCCATTGCATCAGGAAACCAGAACAGAAGCTCTGGCCCTGAACGATCGAAGAAAAACTGTCGTCTAAAAAACAAGCACAAACGTCCAAGCGCGCCACCAAAATGGTAACGACTTTTCGCGGCTCTCACACTAGGACCGCAAGGCCGCTGCCAAAGATGAGCCTGCGGTACAAAATCGACGCAAACAGATGCACAGGGTTGCCGGAATTGTCGCCATATTCAAGGGTATTCTATTGTTAACTGCCTGCAGTGTGCCGTTCCGGCACCCGTGCCCGAGACCGCTTTGGGACGAAAGCCGAACCGGCGCTCGAAACCAAAAATCTCGACGCGACAGCCGACCCTTTGTCCAGACTCCGATTTTGAAGCTTTTTTGCGAACGCAGCATTGTGTTAATTTCTCAGCAATCCTTGCGGATTTCGTTCGATGAATGATCGCCCTTTAAGACCAAGGCGCCCTCGGGCAGCTCTTGTGCGGTAGCTATTACCCCTGACCCCAGCTTGAAACCTGCACGGCAGGGTGTTTCGGCCATTCCAATGGTCGCGGACGCGCCGCCATGCAGCTGCGTTATTCCCTCACCCCGTCCCTGACCGCGGCCCGCGCCTTCGCGCGCCTGAGCCATGACCGGGCCTGACGGATCATCTTTTCCCACAGCGTCCAAGGCACCCGGTGCCTGCCCCCCCAAGCGGCAAGACCCCCATGGGCAACGCCGCACTGCAAAGCCATGGGCAAATTTTAGCCATGGCGCTCAATATCTTAACCCAAAGCGTGGTGCTCCTCCTATGAAAATTGCCATGATCGGCACTGGTTACGTAGGCCTTGTGTCTGGTGTGTGCTTCTCGGACTTTGGTCACGAAGTCATTTGCGTCGACAAAGACCCTGCCAAACTGGCCAAACTGAAGGCAGGCCAGGTTCCGATCTACGAACCGGGACTTGATGACCTGATGGCCAAGAACGTCGCTGCCGGGCGGCTGACCTTTTCGGATAGCCTCGCCACGGCCGTCGACGGTGCCGATGCAGTGTTCATCGCCGTCGGCACGCCCGCGCGCCGGGGCGACGGCCACGCCGATCTGACCTATGTGATGGCTGCGGCCAAAGAAATCGCACAGGCCTTGACCGGCTATGCGGTGGTGGTGACCAAATCGACGGTGCCCGTCGGCACCAACCGGCTGGTCAAGCAAGCGATCCTCGACGCAAACCCGCAGGCGGAATTCGACGTCGCCTCGAACCCCGAATTCCTGCGCGAAGGCGCGGCGATTGACGACTTCATGCGCCCCGACCGCGTTGTCGTCGGTGCCGAAACGAAACGCGCCGCCGAAGTGATGAGCGCGATCTACCGCCCGCTCTATCTGCGTGACTTCCCGATCATGACCACCGATCTGGAAAGCGCCGAGATGATCAAATACGCCGCCAACGCCTTTCTGGCGACCAAGATCACCTTCATCAACGAGATCGCCTCGCTGTGCGAACGCACCGGCGCGGACGTCAAGATGGTATCCAAGGGAATGGGGCTGGATGGCCGGATCGGCAGCAAGTTCCTGCACGCCGGGCCCGGCTACGGCGGCAGCTGCTTTCCCAAGGACACACAGGCGCTGGCCCGGATGGGGCAAGAGCACGGCGTGCCGATGCAGCTGACCGACATGGTGATCAAGGTCAACGACCAGATCAAACGCCGCATGATCGACAAGGTTTTCGACCTCTGTGGCGGCTCGGTCAACGGCAAGGTGATCACCGTCCTGGGCGTGACCTTCAAGCCCAACACCGATGACATGCGCGACGCCCCCAGCTTGACCATCATTCCCGCGCTCATCGGCAACGGGGCCAAGGTTCGCGTTGTCGATCCGCAAGGCCGGCGCGAAGGCGAAGCACTGCTTCCGGGCGTGACGTGGGAAGAAGACGTCTATGCGGCCGTCAAAGGTGCCGATGCGCTCGTCCTGCTGACCGAGTGGAACGAATTCCGCGCGCTGGATCTGAACCGGATTGCGGGCGACATGAACGCGGCCGCCATGGCCGACCTGCGCAACATCTACAACGCCAGCGACGCAAAGCTGGCCGGGTTTGAACACTACATGTCCGTCGGGCGCTGAGGACATGACCTTCCCCCTGCCCGCCCCTCTCTCACATAAAACGAGCGCTCCGCTGTGAAAAAGATCCTCATCACCGGCACCGCTGGCTTCATCGGCTTTCATCTGGCCAAACTCCTGCTTGCCGAGGGCTTTCAGGTCCAGGGCTATGACGGGATGACCGATTACTACGATGTGACGCTGAAACAGCGGCGTCATCAGATCCTGTTGCAGAACCCCAATTTCGCGATGGTCGAGGGGATGCTCGAGGATCAGGCGACCTTCGACGCGATGGCCGACGCTTTCCAGCCCGAGGTGATCGTCCACCTCGCGGCGCAAGCGGGCGTGCGCTACAGCCTTGAAAACCCCCGCGCCTATCTCGACAGCAACGTCATCGGCACGTTCAACGTGATGGAGGCCGCGCGCCGCCTGAAGGTCTCGCACCTGCTGATGGCGTCGACCTCATCGGTCTATGGGGGCAACGACGAGATGCCGTTCAAGGAAACCGAAAAGGCCGACACACAGCTGACCATCTACGCGGCGACAAAGAAGGCCAGCGAAAGCATGGGCCACGCCTATGCGCATCTCTACGATCTGCCCACAACGATGTTCCGCTTCTTCACGGTCTACGGCCCCTGGGGCCGCCCGGATCTGGCGCTGTTCAAATTCGTCGACGCCATCCTCGATGGCCGGCCGATTGATATCTACAACAATGGCGACATGTATCGCGACTTCACCCATGTGGATGACATCGTCCGGGGCATCCGGCTGTTGATCGATGCCGTGCCCGTCCGGCCATTGGACGGCACTGTGCCCGACGGAGACAGCCTGTCAAAGGTTGCACCGTACCGTGTGGTGAATATCGGCAACTCCGACAAGGTTCGCCTGCTGGACTTCGTCGATGCGATCGAAGAAAGTCTGGGGCAGAAGGCAATCCGCAACTACATGCCCATGCAGATGGGCGATGTTCCCGCGACATGGGCGGATGCCGATCTGCTCAGCAGCTTGACCGGCTATCGCCCGAAAACCGACTTTCGGGAAGGCATTGACCGGTTTGTGACGTGGTTCCGCGAGTACTACGGAAAATAGCAAGCCTCTGGTTGCAGCAGACGGCCGATGGTACCGCGCCGTCAGTCTGCCATCAGCTCGTAACCTTTGCCCCCTTCATCTGACAAAATCGCAGCGACCAGTTTCGCCTCGTCGGGATATTCATCGTGAAACGCATCGCCGCAGCTCTCACTGGCATGTTTGCGAAAATGGGGGCGTCACAGGTTGCACGGGGCATGCTGAAACTCGCCTTTGGCAGCGGTGTTGCCCGGCTGATCAGCATTGCATCGATCCCCATCCTGTCGCGCCTTTATACGGTCGAAGATTTCGGCCTGCTTTCGGTATTTTCATCGTCAATGCTGCTGCTGATGCCCTTGACGACATTCCGTTACGCCGTTGCAATTCCTCTGCCCCGTAGCGAATCCGCCGCCTTCTCACTTGTCGCGCTTTCGGGTCTGCTGATAACTGCGTCCACTATAGTGATCGGCGTCGTGTTGTTCTTGTTTGCCGAACCGATGCTATCGGTTCTAGGCGCCGAGAAAATAGCGCCGTGGTGGTGGCTCTTGGTTCTGGGCTCGGCGGCGGGGGCGGTTTACGAGGTCCTGATCATGTGGGGCACCCGACACCGCCATTACGGGATCATCGCACGTGCGCAGGTCGTGCAAGCGGCCATGAGCGAAGCGATCAAGATCGGTCTGGGCCTGTTGTCGGTACAACCTTTGGGCCTGATGATCGGTCAGGCGGTGGGATACAGCGGCGGAACGGGGCGGCTGCTCCGGCTTTTCCAGAGCGATTTCAGACGCCTCGCCCGCCGAACCACGCTTTACCGCATCAAGATCATCGCACGCCGCTATATCGGCTTCCCCAAGTTCCGCCTGATCGCGCAGATCATCCTGGTCTTATCGACACAGGCCCCGATCTTTTTCACGTCGGCAATTTACGGGGTCGAGAGTACCGGAAATCTTGGTCTGGCGATGATGGCCGTGTCCATTCCGTTCCTTCTGATTGGACAGGCAATCAGCCGCTCGTACTTTGGCGAGATCGCCCATCTGGCATTGAAGGAACCACAGCGCATCAAATCGGTGTTCTACGGGACACTTTTGCAACTTCTTTTCATCAGTCTTGTACCTTCCTTGATCCTGATCTTCTTCGGAGAACCCATTCTCACGTTCTTCCTGGGCGCGAATTGGGTGGTTGCGGGCGAAATGGCCTCGATCCTGGCGTTGATGATCACACCGCAACTCATCTCATCGTCCCTGCTGCGCACTTTTGACGTGATGGATAAACACCATCAAGTTTTGTATCTTTATATCCAGCGTTTTGCGCTTATCGCTTGTGTCTATCTTACAGCGTATTGGCTGGAACTGGATGTTCTGACCACACTTTGGATTTATGCCATCGTCACGTCACTTCACTACGGCATTCAATTGCTTGCCATCATCAAGACAGCAAAAGGCTGGTGGACATGATACTCTCCAAGACGCTCCATCTGGGCCTCGGGCTCATTCCGGGCGCGGAATTGCGGCACCTCCTTCGCCGGGGGAAAACCGACAAATTCAGCCCCAAGTTCGTGCGCCCCGGCTTTGATCTTCTGATTGATGGTTTTCCACGCTCGGCAAATACCTATTCCTACTATGTGATCCAGTTGTCGTACCCCAACGCCAAGATCGCGCATCACATCCATTCATGGCAGCAGTTTCTGTTTGCAAGGCTCTGGGGCGTGCCATCGATCCTTTTGTTACGCGATCCTGATGCCACGGTCGCTTCGCTGTTAACGAAAAAGGGCGGATCACCCACCCTGTGGTTTATCGATTACACGTTGACCACAGCCCTGTCCGCTGTGTTTGCCAACCGCTTCATCCGATCTCGAAGAAGCAACCGATCTTCAAGCACTGCGCCGCAAGGCATTGGAACTGTCGCCAGTTCTGGGGATGTCGCCGGTTGAGGTGACCGAAGACGACGTTCGTCAATTGCTGCAAGAACGAACCAACTGGAAGAACAAACCGACGGCCCCCTTAATCACCGGCACTCTGTCGGGCCCGGCAAAGTTCGCCCGCTCGCTCGCCCGCCGCGCGTTTGGGTTCGCAAAGGCAAGGAGCGAAAGATGAGCAAGCGCGTATTGGTTTGGGGCTTTTACGACCAGGGAAACCTGGGTGATGACCTCATGGCGCTGATGATGGCCGAACTGGCAAAACAGGCCGGAGCGGTTCCGGTTATTTGCAGCTCGAACAGAGATTTTGCCGACGCAGGCTATGAAATTTGTGCCACTCCGGCTGATAGCCGTGCCGACCTGGTGCTTTTGGGCGGTGGCGCGTTTTTCAAGGCAAATACCGCGTCGAAATCTTCGATCGAAGACAAGATATGCCTGCTCGCAACGTTTCTGCACAACACATCGACGCCGGTTTATGGGCTGTCGCTGGGCAGTGATGGCATCGAAAGCATCGAGGACGCAAGCCCGGCGCGTCAATCCGTCGTGGACGCACCGGGTTTCAGCGGGGCGGCCATCCGGTTGCAACAGGATCTGGCGCTTGGCGTTCGCGATCTGACGTTTATTCCCGACATTGTCCTTTGCACCGCTCATTTCTGCCGCGAGGTCATGGGCTGGAAAACGCCCGGTCCGAGCACACCCAAACTTGGCACCTTGCTGAACTTTTCGCGCCGCTCTCTGCCAAGTCTGTTGAAGACGTTGTGGAAGAAACGCGGCAAGCGGATTTCGATGTTTCAGGCCCATGCCAGAAAATCCCATAGCGGCGGTGAGATCGTTTTTCCCGGCCTGAGGAATTTCAGAGCCGATGACATTCCTGCCTCGCTGAGCGCTATCGCAGCGTCGGACGGTATCGTCTCGTCGAAACTGCACCCCGGAATTATTGCCCTGTCTTTCGGCGTGCCGTTTGAACCCAAGGGCTCTCGCCCGAAGACGATCGCGTTTTTTGCCGAATTTGATCGGCAGGATTTCCAAAAGAACGCCGCGGCCCGGCAACGGGAGATCTGGGAGCAATACCGCGCGCGTCTGGTGACTGTGCTGAACGGAGGCTGACCGCCTTGGAAGGCTTGATCATTAGCTGGATCTTGATGCTGTACGGCGTCCTCAGACGCGATCAGAACGCGTTGGTTCTGGCGTCGCTGCCGGTGGTCATGACAACCTATTTCATCGTCGGCACACGCGTTTTCCAGTTTGCAACAGATATGCCGTTTACCTTCTACGACGAAGCGAAGGCGCCGGTTTATGACACTGTTCTGCTGGCAATGGCGCTGCATTTTCTGGCGATTTATCTCGGCATCCGCACCAAGCACTGGCTTATTCGCGACCGCGCCGTGATCGAGCGTCGCCTGACGCTCAAAGTATTCGGGTTGAGCCGCTTCCTGAACTGGCCCTATGCCTTTGTGATCGCCGCGCCGATCTTTTTTATTCTGATGGCGGTAGATTTCAGCAGCTTGCTGGCGCGTCAGGGCTTTGTTCCTGACAGTCTCAATGGCTCGTGGATGCGGTTCGCCGATATCACTTTCTGGCTCTCCGCCTTTGCCTTGCCCTTTCTGCGTGCGGCTACGTTGCGGTATATCATCCTTTTCTCCGTAGCCTTTCTTTTCACGCTGCTTGGCTCAAGATCAGGTCCGATCTATATACTTGTCTATGTGATGATTGAACGGTTCATCATTGGTGACCGCAGTGCAACGCGGCATTTGGTTCTGACAGCATTGCCCCTGTATCTGCTGGCAATCATCATCGACCTGCGAGCCACGAATGATGGCGGCATGGCTGCGATCATCAGCAAGATGCTATCGATCCAGTTTTCAGACCTTCTTGACGCACTCCTCTATAGCATCAACTACATCTTGAGCTTCTCTGTCGTTTCCGCGGCGGAAGTGATCTATTCCGTCACCGCCGAGGCGCGGTGGTTTTACTACTCGATCCTGCCCCTTCCATCGTCGCTGTATGACCTGTCCGCAGAGTACGACCTGAACAGCCGCTTCCGGACCAACATTCCCTATTCCGGCTTTGGCTATGCGCTGCAATTCCTTGGGCTGACGCTGTACAGCCTTCTGGTCGGTGCCACGGCATTTTGTTACGAGCTGTTCCGCGGGATCTTTGCGACCCGGCGGGACATGATCGAAAAGTCCCTGTTCTATGCCAGTCTGCTTGTCCCGTTCCTGGTCATGCTCCAGTACAATCTGCGCACGTCATCGCGCCTGATTTACGTTTTTATCGCGCTTTATTTCCTGTTCGCAATCGGACGGCGCATACGTTTTCATCTTCCCGGCACAAGGCGAAATTTGACGTGAAGGTTCTTGTCGTTTCGAAAAGCTTCACCAAAGGTGGTTCGGCCTCTGGTGCCTCAAATTTGGCGCAGGCGCTGAATGCAGCGGGGGCCGAAGTGGTGCGCGTGGATGCGCAAGAGGCAATCGCCGGTCGCCCTTTGGCCGCCGTTCGGTTCGTCGAGCGCGTTTATGAGCGGCTGGCCCATGACGCCGAGACCCATTGCCTGCGGCTTGGCCCTGCATCGGTTGACCTGCTTGCGCTCTGCAAAATCCACAAGCCCGATGTCGTGCAGCTCTGCGACATCTCCGCCAATACGATCTCGTTCAAGGCCCTGCGGCGGCTACCCTGCCCCGTGTTCCACCGGATGAGCGATTTCTGGCCCTATCACGGGGCCCGGCACTACGCACCCAGTCCGCCCACGCGCCCGGCGCTGGCGGATCGGGTGCTGCGCTGGACAGCGTTCTCTGGTGCGCCGGTGCCCGATATCCGGGTCGCGCCGTCGCACTGGCTGGCTGATCACCTTGTCAGTGGCGGTGTCGCGCGGGACCGGTTGCGCGTGATCCGCAACGCGGTCACCAGCCCCGATGAGGTGCAGCCCCGTGCGCACTGCGCCCCCGGTTTGCGGCTGGGGTTCATTGCCGGTTCAATCACCGACCCCCGCAAAGGGTTCAAGAACCTGTTGCCGTTCCTTGCCGCGCTTCCGGGCGGCGCGCAGGTCCATCTGTACGGACATCCCTCCAAGACCGACCTGCCCGCTGTGCCGGGCATTGAATGGGTGTCGGGTGGTCGGTTTACGCGCGACCAGAAGGCCGGGGTCTATGGCAGCTTTGACATTCTGCTGTGCCCGTCCTTGCTGGATAATTCGCCCAACGTGCTGACCGAAGCCTTTTCCTTCGGCGTCCCGGTCATCGCCCAATCCGGCACCGGGATGGACAGCTACGTTCTGCCCGGAACGGGGGCCTTGATTGATTTCAAGCACCTGACCTCCTCGGCACTCGAGCGCTTCAACGCCAGCGTCGCCGAAATCGTTAGCACCTACACCGCCTGCTCCGCCGCCGCGCTGAGCAGTGCGCGCGATGATCTGGCCCCGGCCGTCATCGGCGCAGCGTATCTGAACCTGTATCATGAGATACTGACCCAGAGGCATGACTGAAGCCGGTCCGCAGTTTCCGCACCCGACACAACACCGCCCCTCGTGATCGAGCGGCGGTGTTTTTTTGTGATCAATCGGCCAGAGTGGTGGCGAAGTCCCCGCGCAAGGCGACTTCGAGCAGTTCGAGATCCTCGGACGCCTCGGCATAGGTGACAACTATCCCCGGCGGGATGACAAAGGCATCACCGGCTTCCAGATCGCGGGGCTCCTGCCCGTCGGCGTCCAGCCGCAGCGTGCCGTCCATGACAAAGGTGAAATGGATATCGGCGTCATGGCGCGATGCAACGGGTGTGCCGTCACCCTTGCGGATCACCTGGATCCCCGCCACCCCCTTGGTGCCTGCCGCCATGCCCGTGTCGCGCGCGGTAAACCCGGGGATGCGGAACGGTCCCCAACTGGCTTTGTCTTTGATGTGATGGACGAATGTCTGGCCGTCCCATTCGCGCGCAGGATCCCCCTTGCCGTTGGGCAAGGTCAGGGAATGGTCAATCGTCGTCACATGCTCGGCCGGGACGCCGATCTCGATCACTTCGATATTCGGCGAGGCCTCGACCACGCGGTGGCGGATACCCGGCGGCTGGTTGACGCAATCGCCCGCGTGCAGGCGGATCATCTCACCCTGATCCTCGTAGAGCACGTCGACCCAGCCGCGATAGCAAAAGATCAGCTGGAACCCGACGGTGTGGTAATGGACCATGTCGGGAACCGGGCCGCCATCGGGGATGCGGATGTGACTGGCAATGACCGACCCGCCCAGCCGGGTCGGGATCAAGTCGCGATAATGCATGCCCGCCCGCCCGATCACCCACGGCGCTCCGTCGCGCAGGCGGCGCACGACGAAGGCGTGCTCGGCCGCAATCGGCAAGGCAACCGGGGTCAGCGGCACGACATCAATCCGGGTGCCGTTGGGCGCGGTCAACTGGCGCTGCCCGCCAGCAAAGCTTGCCGGATCATCGGTCAGGATGCGCAGATGACCGGGCGGTGTGGCGGCCCCCTTCTCGATCCTTACGCGCAGCCCGTGGCCGGAGAAACTGGCGACTGACGGATCGTCCGCAGGAAAGATCGTCTCCAGCCGCATGCCCAGTGTTTTGGTGAAGAACGGGATGTCGTTGCGCAACTCCTGCGTCGGCAACACGACTTCGGCAAGGATGGGCCCGGCAAGGAGGGGACGATCAGTCATGGCGGATCTCGGCTTCCTGAAAGTGAAGGATACGACCTACAAAATGGCCCGCCGCGGCGGCAGACGCGGGTCCAGAGTGCACCGGTTTGCCGGGCCAACGCAATTGCTGCGGTGCTGCGAACGCAGCGACGGACGAAGGGGACGGGTTGAGAGTACCCCTCGACCACAAATCACCCGAAGCATCGCCCGCGCAATTCTCGCAGACGTCGCCTGCCCGCTCACAGGCAACCCGCGGTCCACGGGAAGTCAGCAGGGGGATTTGCGATAGGGGGAAGATGGCGGAGAGACAGGGATTCGAACCCTGGGTGGGCTCTCACCCACAACGGTTTTCGAGACCGCCCCGTTCGACCGCTCCGGCACCTCTCCGCGCTTAGATGGTCAACGTGAGGGGGATTTAGCGGGGTTCGGGGGCGGGTGCAAGAGGGTCTGGCGGGGAAAATCACACCATTCGCGGGATGTCGAAACCGGGCGGGGCCAGGGTGAAGCCGGCGAAGTCGAAACCGGGAGAGACGGTGCACGAAACCAGCGTGAAGGCACCCTGACTGCGGGCGGCTTGCCAGTGGTGGGGCGGGACGATCAGTTGCGGGGATTGGCCGGACAGGACATCGGGGCCGAGGGTGTGGTCCGTGGCGGGACCGGTGTCGGTGGGGCTGAGCGAGAGGGTCAGGGGGGAACCGGCGTGGAACAGCCAGATCTCGGTCGCATCGACGCGGTGCCAGTGGGAGGTCTCGCCTGCCCCCAGCAGAAACAGGATCGCGGTGCCGGTGGGGCGCTGGCCGGGGGCGGAGGGGGCGACCCAGGTCTCGCGGTAGTGGCCGCCTTCGGGGTGGGGTTTGAGGTCGAGGGCGGTGATGAGGGCTTGCGCGTTCATGGGGGGAGGATGCCGATGGATTTGGGTGGGGGCAAGGGGGTGTCCCCTGATGGGACATCGGGCCGCGTTGTGCATTTTCAGGCGGTTAGGCGGGGCCGTTAAGGTTTTGTTGAGGGATGTCCCCGGGTTCCGGACACCCGTAGGGTGGGTTTTCAACCCACCCTCGCGGTGACGGCCGGCGCACGCCGTCCGTGGCAAAGCTTTGTTAACCAGAATCACGGTACCACGCCCCATGTCCTCCTATCGCCGCCCCCTCATACCCGGCGCCCGGGTGTTCTTTACGGTGACCCTCGCCGAGCGCGGGGCGGATTTGCTGACCCGCGAGATCGCGGCGCTGCGCGACGCGGTGCCGCGCACGCGGATCGAACGCCCGTTCGGCATCGACGCTTGGGTGGTCTTGTCGGACCATATGCATTGTGTCTTGGCGCTGCCCGAGAGGGACGCGGGATATACCGTGCGGATGGCAGCGATCAAGGCGCGGTTCACAAGGGCGGTGCGCAGGTCGGGGTTCACCCCGGCTCCCTTTCCCCACAACCCTTACGGCGCCGGTGGCGCGCGGCTGCGGGAGGGTGGGGAGAGTCGGGAAGAGAGTCGGGGTGGGGAGAGTCGGGGTGAACCCCGACCTACGCGGTCCGAGCGGGGGGTGTGGCAGAAGCGGTTTTGGGAACACCACATCCGCGACGAGACGGATTGGGCCAATCACATCCGGTATTGTTGGTTCAACCCGGTGAAACACGGATTGGTCGAGCATCCCCGCGATTGGCCGTATTCCAGTTGGCATCGCGATAACCCGTAGGTCGGGGTTTACCCCGACTCGGCGGGACGCGTGGGGGATTCGGGGTGATGGGGTGGTCGAGAGGGAGTCGGGGTGAACCCCGACCTACGCTTGCTCTTTGTGAATATGCCGCGAAGCGCAGTTTGCTGACGACAAACTCAACTCTGGGCGGCTATGGGCTTGTGAGGAATGCAGGCTAGGTGGGTGTCGTGTATCGCTCTGTGCGCGAAGACGTTTCTGATGAGGCTCGACAATGGCACCTTTCGAACTTCAATTGACGAGCATTCGCATTCAGCGAGCATTGCGATACCAGGGGAGGGCCACGAGGCCAGCTGCAACCTAAACTTAAGTCAGGCTTCGCGCGCACGAGTGCTGTAGCTTGATGGTGTTCTCGTTCTCAACAATGTTTGGAAGGAACAATCTTGACGACTTTCGGCCGTAAGGCATTTAATTTCATTATTCTGCTAATAATCATGGTGATTTCCTTGATTATTGGCTTCTTGATAAGTGAGGTCTCCCTTCAGTTTCTTTATTCAATCTCCTCAGGAAGGGACGTCGACTTGTCCAACCTGATTGGCTCGGTCTTTTTCTTTCTCGGCTTGTTGTTTCTCCCTGGCTGGATCGTAATCCTAATCTCTTTGTTCCGCTTGAAGTCCCTTGTGACGTTGCGTGATCAGCCACTTTGGTTTCAGATCTTCGCGCTAATTGCCTTTGGCTTCACATTGTTCTCTCTTGAAGTTATCTTGGAATTTGGCAAACCCGAAGTGAGCATAATACTACCATGAGATATTCTAGGCTCAGGACCCATTAATCGGCTTGCGACTGCCCTGCCTGTGTGATTCACGCTCCCGAACTGATGGGGTCATGATGAGCAATCTCTTCTGGCTGACCGACGAGCAGATGGCTCGGCTTCAGCCGTTCTTTCCAAAGAGCCATGGCATGTCGGCCGTCGCACTCGCCGCAACTGTCATGTTCTGGTTATGAGTCCTGACCCTGGTGACTCAGCAGTCCTAATCTTGGACAGGCCTGCCTCTCCACTCTCATCAATAAAAACACGAAACTTGGCGGTCATCACAAAGCCCTCCGCTTACGCTCCGGGCGTTCGCGCCTGAAAAGGCTCCACTGGAGCCTTTTCGCCCCGGCAAGAGCCGGGGCCATCACTCACTCCCAAACCCCCTTAAATTCCCGCCACTCGCCCACACTCATCCCCGTGCTCTCGCGCGTCACGTCTTCACCCTTCAGCATCCGCTTCAACGCGTCAACGGCCTTGCCTGACAGGTTCACCCCGCCCATCCGGTAATCCTCGAACGCCCCGAACGCCAAAGGCACCCAATCCGCCACCATCGCGGCAATCGCCTCGGCGTAGACGCGGATTTCGTATTGGGCGTGGGGGTCGGCGCGCAAGCGCAGGAAATGGAAGAGGTTGTGCAGATCGGTCTTCCAATACCATTGCGTATAGATGTTCATCGGCAGGTTCATCCGGGCCAATTCGCGCGCCAGACCCTGCTGGCCGTCCTGGGACAGCATCTCCTCGTAATGGTCGTACATCTGCGAGGCGTCGGATTTCAGCATTGCCAGCACGCGGGCGGCCTCGGCCCCTTCCAGCACGGCCCCCCTGCCCTGATTGTTGACGGTGGATTGCGCGGCGAGTTGGGCGGGTTCGGGGATATAGAACTCGCGGTCGAGGATCGAATAGCGCGCCGAGTACTCATTCACGTTGGCGGTGCGGTGGCGGATCCACTGGCGCGCGACGAAGACCGGGAGTTTGACGTGCAGCTTGATCTCGCACATCTCGAACGGGGTCGAGTGCCAATGGCGCATCAGGTAGCGGATCAGCCCCTCGTCGTTGGAGACGTGTTTGGTGCCGGCGCCATAGCTGACGCGGGCGGCCTGCACGATGGCGGCATCGTCGCCCATGTAGTCGATGGCGCGCACGAAGCCGTGGTCCAGCACGGGCTGGGCGGTGTAGAGGTGCTTTTCCATCCCCGGGGCGACTGACCGCAATGTGAGTTGCGGGGTTGCGCGCGATGCGGTGATCTCGGCCAGTTGTTCGTCGCTGAGCGGCATGGGGTATCTTTCTTTTACGGGATTCGTTTTGACTACATTTTGCATCACAGCGGGCATGGACCGCAAGAAGAAGGGTCTTGATTGATGCAAGACCGGGGAACGGCGTTTCTGGAGCGCCGGTTGGGGACTTGGGTGCGCTCACGGATGGGGCGGCATTCGGCGGCGTTTGTGATGTTTGCGCTCAAGCAGGGTTGGGCGGCGCTGTTCGGCATCCTGTTTCTGGCGGCGCTGATCGTGAGCCGGGCCTTGTGGCAGCCGGACTGGGTGGTGAGCCGGTATGACGCGCTCTTCGTCTTCGCCATCGGCACGCAGGCGCTGTTTCTGTGGCTGCGGCTGGAGGAGTGGGAGGAGGCCCGCGTCATCGCGCTGTTCCATGTGACGGGCACGGTGATGGAGGTGTTCAAGCTGGCGCAGGGCTCGTGGGATTACCCCGATGCGGGGGTGTTCGAGATTGCCGGTGTGCCGCTCTTCAGCGGGTTCATGTATGGCTGCGTGGGGTCGTTCATGGCGCGGGTGATCCGCATCTTTCACATGCAGTTCGCGCCCTACCCGCCGTTCTGGGCGACGGTGGTGTTGGCGGGCGCGATCTATGCGAATTTCTTCACGCATCATTTCGGGCCGGATATCCGGGTGGTGCTGTTCGCCGCGACGGTGCTCATGTTCTGGCGCACGCGGATCTGGTTCTTTCCCGGCGCGCGTGCCTACTGGATGCCCCTGCCGGTCGCCGCGTTCCTGTCGGCATTCTTTCTGTGGCTGGCCGAGAATGTCGGCACGCTGACGCAGACTTGGGTCTATGCCGGGCAACGACATCTGGATCTGGTGTCATTGGGCAAGCTGGGGTCGTGGTATCTGCTGCTGTATGTCAGCTTTGTCACCGTCACGCTGGTGATGCGGGATGCGCTGCACCGCGAACCGGTGCGGCCTGCGGACCGGGAACTTTCTGGCGAAGAGGGGGGCGACATTGCGCGCGGGCGCGTTATCTTCCCCGCACACGGCGTTAAGGAGACACGCATGAGCACGAAATACCTGCACACCATGGTCCGGGTAAAGGATCTTGAGGCGTCGATGGCGTTCTATGCGCTGCTGGGGCTGAAGCAGACGCGGCGGATGGACAGCGAACAGGGGCGGTTCAGCCTGATTTTCATGGCCCCCGAAGGCCAGGAGGAATGCCCGGTCGAGCTGACCTGGAACTGGGACGGCGATGACGGGCTGCCTTCGGACGGGCGGCATTTTGGCCATCTGGCCTATGAGGTCGATGATATCTACGCGATGTGCCAGCATCTGCAGGACAATGGCGTGCTGATCAACCGCCCGCCGCGGGATGGCCGCATGGCCTTTGTGCGCAGCCCCGACAACATCTCGATCGAACTGCTGCAAAAGGGTGAGGCGAAAGCCCCGGCCGAACCGTGGTCGTCGATGCCCAACACCGGCCACTGGTGACCGTGCAATGAACGGGCGCGCGGCCCCTGCCCTGTTGCTCGCGGCGCTGATCGGCGCGGCAGGGCCGGCGGGGGCCGCGTGTCGACTGGCCTTGGCGCTGGCGTTTGATGTGTCGGCCTCGGTCGATGCACGCGAATACCGGCTGATGATGGACGGCACCGCCGAGGCCTTGCGCGACAGCCAGGTGCGGCGGGCGGCGCTGAGCGATCTGCCGATCGCGCTGGCCGCCTATGTCTGGGCCGGGCGGCGCGAGCAGGCGATTGCCGTGGACTGGGTGCTGATCGAGAGTGAGACGGATCTGGCCGAATTCGCCGACCGGCTGGGGGCTTTCCGCGACCGACAGGCGATCCCCTGAGCATCTGGGGCGGGCGCACCGGCGTCGGGGCGGCGCTGGCGGCGGGCGGGCGGCTGCTGAGCCGCGCGCCGCTGTGCGATGCGCAGACGATTGATCTGGCGGGGGATGGCGAGTCCAATGACGGGCCGGCCTCGGTCCGGCTGGAGGCGGTGACGGTGAATGCGCTGGCCGTGGCCGGGAACATGCCGCTCGATTATGACGGCGCGGTGGACGGGCTGGTGGGCTGGTACGAGGTCAACATTCTGCAAGGCCCGGGCGCATTTGCGCTGGAGGCGCAGGGGTTTGGCGATTTCGCGCGGGCGATGCGGGTGAAACTGCTGCGGGAGTTTTCGCCGTTGTTGTTAGGGGCAGTCGGCGGCGGGACGAGGGTGCGGTGAAACCACACCCCAGGGTGGGCGGACGATGGTGCGTTGAAAACGCACCCTACGGCGGGGGGGCTACGGTCCGAACGCACCCAACGGGCGTGCATAGGTAGGGTGCGTTTTCAACGCACCGCCGTTCGCGCCCCGCTCCCCGGCAACCGCTGCGTGTCATCGTCCAGCCGCAGCCCGCCTTCGGCGTGGGCGCGGGCGCGCTGGCCCATCGCGCGCGCCGCCGCAGCGAGCCCATCATCGCCGCCCTCGCCCAGCGCGTTCAACGCGTCCAGCAGTTGTGTCGCAACCTCCAGCATCCCTGCCCCGTCGCGCGCGATGGGGGCAAAAGCGGCCTCGACCATCTCCTCGGCGGTCCAGGGACGCACATAAACCTCAGGATGGTCAATCACTTCGCGCGGGTCGGCCTGAGACCAGTCCCACAACAGCCGCTCAAGCCGGGTAATCACCGCAATCGCCGTGCCCGGATCGTTGACAGCAGGCGAGAGCGCGCGCGAGGCGATCTCGCTGAGCACGGTCAAGGTATAGGCCGGGTCCTGCTCGAACGTGCGGTCATCACCGATCACCAGACAGGACAAAAGCGCGTCGGGGTCGCCGTCGCCGGTGACCTGCAGCACCGGCGCACCGCGCAGCACCGCCTGACCGGGACGGCGCAGCACCCAGACCGGGCCCTGCGCGCATTCGGCCAACCCCTTGACGTCGATCACCTGCAAGATGCCCGAGCGCCGGGCGGTCAGCGTCGTGACCACATCGGGCGTGACGATATCGTCACCCATCGGCGTCGCCCCCAGCGCGGGCTGGCGTCGGTGCGATTTCAGCGCCTTGCGCGCCTGCCCCTCGGCCCGGTCCAGCGCATCGCCAGTGGTGCCCATCGTGGTCAGATACGAGATCCAGCGGATCAGTGCGAACACCACGGAACCGATCACGGCAAGGGTGACACCCAGCACCAAGGGCGCCCCCCTGTCGAAACCGGCCTGAAACAGGATGAACGCGGTCAGCGCATAGACAAAAGCCCCGATGAAGATCCCCAGCACCGTCTGGGTCAACGGGTCCGAGATCATCAGCGTCAGGACGCGCGGCGTGGTGGTCTGCTGCGCCGAGCGGTGCGATTGCACCATGATGCCCAGCGAAAACGTCGACACCGCCAGCATGGACGAGGCGAGGATCTCCAGCACCGGCAGCACCGCCTTCGCGCCGATGCGGTCATCCAGCCAAGCAGGCACGAGGGGTGCCGCCAGATGTGCCGCCATCACGGCAAGCAAGGCGAGCACTGCAAAACCCGCAACGCGGAGCCAGAGCGCACGACCCAGCCTGCGCAACCAGAGGAGGAGGCGAAACAACGGGCTAGACGCGCTGTGCCGGGAAGCCGATCGCATCGAGCGCGGCGATCACTGCCGGTTCGGGCGCATCACCGCTGACGGTGACCCGGCGGTGCTCCATATCGAAGGCGGGCTTGGCCGCCAGCGGCGCAAGCGCCTTGTCAATCGACGCGCGGCAATGGCCGCAGCTCATATCGGGGACGGACAGCGTATAGGCGTGTGCCATGGCGGGCTCCTTTGTTGACGCAACGCTGCGCCGCCGGGCGCGGGGCGTCAAGTCTTCCACCCAGTGGAACGCCCGGACCTGCAGCCGGGTTCCTCAACTGCCAAACAACCGCGTCGTGCAATCGGCGATGGCGGCTGCGGTCGCGGCGGGAACCGGATAGAGGATATCGGCGACCATGACGCTGCCCTCGGGCAGATCGCCCTGAATCCACGCGGCCATCTGGTGCAGCGCCTGCGCGGCTTGCGGGCCGTAACGGCTCGGGTCTGCCTGCGGTGTACCCAGCCGCATGTCGTGCATCGGCGCGGAGAGGGTGGCCAGATGCGCGGTGAACCCTTGCCACAGCGCCGCATCCGCGTGCAGCGTCGTCACGCCACAAATGCTGCGCGCGATGTCGCGGCCACCAACCGTGAGGTAGTCATAAAGCTGCTCGGGCACCTCGGGCGCGACCTGCAGCCAGATCCGCATCAGCGGCACCGAATTGCCGTTCACGCTGGCCTCGCGCATCGCCATCAACCGCCGGTCCTGACTGATAATCGACCACGCCCCGCCCGGCAGCGCCAGAAACGGCCATGTCGCCACATCGGGGAACGGTGAGGCGTCGGCCTCGTCCGCCGTGAACTCGAACGTCACCGCCTCCACGCTGATCGCGCCCGAGGCACTGGGCAGCGGCATCGCGCAGCCCTCGGCCGCCGGGCTGGCGGCGCAGGCCTCCGTCGGTGCGCGCCACAGCACCGAAGCGGCGTGGCCCCCCTCGATGGTCAGCGCCTCGATATTGCCGGGCGCGAGGCCCAGCATATCGCCGACGGCCATCCAGTGACCGTCCAGAGTCTGGGCCTGAGCCGGCAGTGCCGCCCCGACAAGGGCAGCGAAAACGGCGGTGGGAACGATTCGGTACATAGCGGGCCTCCTGTGCGCCCTGATAGCAGCCCGGCCCGTTGTCAGCGAAGGGATTAGCGGCTAGGACGCGGCAGATCCCCGCTTTGCCCCCGATTGCCGCAGGAGTGCCCAGATGATCCCCGCCACGCACATTGATCCAGCCGTCATGGCCCGCCTCACCGCCCGCATGCTGCTGGATATTCAGGCCGTGCACTTCAACGCGCGCGAGCCCTTCACCCATGCCAGCGGCAACAAGGCCCCGACCTATATCGACTGCCGCAAGCTGATCAGCTTTCCGCGCATCCGCTCAACGCTGATGGATTTTCTGGTCGCCAAGGTGATGGGCGACGCCGGGTTTGAAGCCTTCGACAACATCGCCGGTGGCGAGACGGCGGGCATCCCCTTTGCTGCGCTGGTGGCCGAGCGCATGGCGCTGCCGATGACCTATGTGCGCAAGAAGCCCAAAGGCTACGGGCGCAACGCCCGCATCGAAGGGCTGATGTCCGAGGGCCAGCGCGTGCTGTTGGTCGAGGATCTGACCACCGACGGCGGCTCGAAACTCTCCTTCGTCGACGCGATCCGGGAAACCGGGGCCAGCTGCGGCCATACGGCGGTGATCTTCTACTACGACATCTTCCCCGAGACCGAACCGCGTCTGGCCGAGCACGGCGTGGCCCTGCATTACCTGTGCACCTGGTGGGACGTTCTGGCCGAAGCCCGTCGCGGCGGCGATTTCGACACCGAGACGCTGGATTCGGTGGAAACCTTCCTCAAGGCCCCGCGCGACTGGACGCCCCCCAGCCTCTGAGCCGGTCCAGTTTCTTTCGCAACCCCGCCAGCGGCTTGCGACTTATCCACAGCTCTGCCCCCAAAGATTTCACCCCGGCGCGTTGCCCCACGCGCCGGGGTTTGGCATAACGGGGCACGCCCCCCAAAGCCCCCCTTTTGCTTGGATGTCCAGATGACCGAGATCACCGCGATCTCGTCCCAACGCTGCCCCCTCGGCCGAACCGCTCGATGTCCTGCCCCATAACGTCGAGGCCGAGCAGCAGCTCATCGGCGCGATCCTGACCAACAACGAGATCTTCGACCGCGTGTCCTCGATCGTGAAGGCCGAGCATTTCTTCGAGCCGGTGCACAAGCGCATCTTCGAGATCACCGCCGCGCGCATCCAGAAGAACGCGCTCGCCTCGCCGGTGACGATCAAGGCCTTCATGGATGACGACGCCGGGCTCAAGGAACTGGGCGGCGCCGCCTATCTGGCGCGCATCGCCGGCGCCGCCATCGCCTCCTATGCGGCGCGCGACTATGCGCAGATGATCTACGATCTGGCCGTGCGCCGCGATCTGATCCAGCTGGGCCGCGACATCGCCGCCAAGGCGGCAACGGTGGATATTTCCAGCGAGCCCAAGGAACAGATCATCGAGGCCGAGCAGGCGCTCTACAAGATGGGCGAACAGGGCGTGGCCGAGCGGGGCTTCCAAAGCTTCCTGCGCGCCGCGACCGAGGCGGTCAACGTCGCCAACGCCGCCTATCAGCGCGATGGCGGGCTGTCGGGGATTTCGACCGGGCTTGACGATCTGGACAAGAAGCTCGGCGGGCTGCACCCCTCGGACTTGCTGATCCTCGCCGGTCGCCCGTCGATGGGCAAAACCTCGCTCGCCACCAACATCGCCTATAACATCGCCAAGGTGTACAAACGCGGGCTGCGGCCTGATGGCACCGAAGGTGCGATCAACGGCGGCGCTGTGGGCTTTTTCAGCCTCGAGATGTCCGCCGACCAGCTTGCTACGCGGATCCTGTCCGAGGCCGCCGAAGTGCCCTCGGAACAGATCCGCCGTGGTACGCTCAGCCAGGACGAATTGCGCCGCTTCATCGAGGCCGCCAAGACGCTGGAAAACTGCCCGCTCTACATCGACGACACCCCCGCCCTGCCGATCAGCCAGGTCGCCGCCCGCGCCCGCCGCCTGAAACGCACGCATGGGCTGGATGTGCTGGTCATCGACTACCTGCAACTGCTGCGCGGCTCGTCCAAGGAAAGCCGCGTGCAGGAAGTGTCCGAGATCACCCAGGGGCTCAAAGCCATCGCCAAGGAACTGATGATCCCGGTGATCGCCCTGTCGCAGCTCAGCCGCGCGGTGGAAAGCCGCGAAGACAAACGCCCGCAGCTGTCGGACCTGCGCGAATCCGGCTCGATCGAGCAGGACGCGGATTCGGTGATGTTCGTGTTCCGTGAAGAATATTACGCCGAGCGCGAGAAACCCTCGGACGACAAGCTCGACGAAATGGCCAAATGGCAGGAACGCATGGAACGCCTGCATGGCCGCGCCGAGGTGATCATCGGCAAGCAGCGCCACGGGCCCATCGGCACGGTCAACCTCAGCTTCGACGGCCAGTTCACCCGCTTCGGCAACCTTGTCCAAAGCTGGCAAGAAGGCGCCAACGACTACTGATCGCCTTTCATCTTGCTGAAAATACGCTCTTTTTCTCAAAGCCCGCCTGCGGGCTTTGAGCGGCGCGAGGGGGCTCGATGCCCCCGAGCGCCGGGGCCCGTCAGCCGAAAAGCGGCGCCATGGCCCGGGCAAAGGCGTCTGACAAAAGCCAGTCGTGCAGCCGGTCGAAGGCCGATGACGCAATCCGCTCGCGCAGCGCGTCATCGGCGCAGACCTGGCGGGTGACCTTGTCGAAATCCGACAGATCCCAGGCGACGGGGACATAGGTCTCCCAGGCCTCGAAAATATCCGGCGCGGTCTCGATATGGCTCATGTCGGGCTTCAGCAGCACCGCCCCGGCCATGATCGCTTCGTAATCGCGCCAGCAGACCTCGCCATAGCCGAAGGGCGAGAACCCCAGCTTCGAGCGGCTCATCTCGACCATGAAGCGCGGCAGCGGTACGCCTTCGCCCTTGAGCACGCTCAGCCCGTCCAACTGCGCCAGCGCCGTCTCGGCTTCACCGCGCATCCCCGCGTACCACGGCGTCCCACCCACTGCGAAACGGCCGTGCAGGTCGATGGGGCGCAGCCCGCGCGGGCGGCGGCTGGCCAGGGCGGGCAGGATGCCGGGGGCGGTCAGGAAAGACGGGCCGAGCACCAGCTTGTCCAGAAAACCCGGCGGGATTTCATGGCATTGCTCGGCTTCGTTGATATCATAGCGTCGGTTGAAATAGTCGGTCAGGTTGGTATCGCCGCGCGTCGGCTGACCATAGCGGCTGCGGTCGCGCAGCAGGTGTTTCTTGACATAGAGATCCACCAGCGGGTCCATGCGCGCGGCGTTGCGCAGATCGGTCGGCGCGAACCAGTCCAGACACACGATCCGCGCGCCGGGGTTCTGGGCGCGCAGGGTTTCGACCAGCCGGGTCAGGTCGGCATCGGCGATGTCAAAGGGGGTCTGAAACGCCACCACCGTGGCCCCGGTTGCCCGTGGCACCTCGCCGCGCAGCACGGCCCAGGTATCGGCCTCGCGCACTGACGCGCCGTAGAGGCGGTCAAGATCGGCGGCGTAGTGATGAAACGGATAGATCTGGCTTTGCGGGATCCGCTCGGGCTGGGTGACCAGCAACAGGCGTTCCGTCGCCCCTTTGGGGAAACCGCTGGCCATCGCACGCGCGCGCGCTGTCTCGGCGCGACGGCGGCGGGCGTAAAGCCGCACCCGGTTGGCAAAGACCTCAGTGGTCGGAATGGACATGGCTCACCACTTCCTCGCCTTTGGCTGCCGCCGCGGACAGACGGGTGGACAGGGCAATCAGGCGGCGCGCCTCGGCCGCATCCATGCCGCGCACGTAGCCGTTATGCAGCCGCAGAATATCCGACGGGATCCGGTTGAGCGGCGTTTCATGCAGTGTCGCGCGCACGCCTTGCAGCGCATTGCCCGGCCCGGCGATGGCGGCGATGCGCAGCGTATCCACTGCGTTGGCGACCCGGTGCAGCCGGACCTTGCTGAGCGGCTGGTTGCGATACCCCGAAGCGAAAGGAATATCGGCATAGGCCGGATAGGCGCGGAAGATGGCATCGTCATGCAGTTTCTGATCGCACGTCACGTCCCAGGGCAGTGACAGGCCCAGGTCGACGAAATCGGGGTCCAGATACGGGTTGAACACCATCGCCGCCCCGCCCATCACGGCGGTCGAGGTAAAGGAAATCTCGCGCCGCGTCCGGTGCCAGAACCAGAAGGCCTGATAGGGATCGGGCGCGTCGTCGTAGAGCTTCACCGCATCGGCAATCCGCGCGATGGCGGCGGCGTCCAGCGCGGGCGAGAACACCGCCCCTGCCCCGCCCTGATGGCCGGGACGGCTGATCACGCCGCCATGCCCCTCGGCCATGCCGCGCGCGATGCCGGTGTAATCGCCGCGCCGGGCGCGTTCCATGAAGCCCGCCGCCCAGTCGTCGGGGTTGGTCAGGATGTCGCCGCCGATGCCGTCGATGGCAGCATAGGCGCTGCCGCTGAGGAAATCATGCATCGGCATCATCTGCGCGTGTTCGTCGGCGCAGAGCTGGGTCATCAGCAACCCGCGCACGCAGTCGCGCAGGCGCAGGCGGGGATGGCCAAGGATGCGGTGGGTGACGCCGACGCGCCCGGCGACGGCGCGGGCCGACTGGACCTCGGCATTCAGGGCGCGGCCGCCGTGGTGGAAGGTCAGGCAGGTGTCGGGCTTGCGCCCCTGATGCGCCATCTCCAGCAGGATATGCCGCGAGTCGCGCCCGCCGGTCAGCGGCAATGCGATGGGGCCATCCCAGCTGCCCAGAAACCGGCTGATCGCGGCGCGGGGCAGTTCGATGAAAGCCTCGACCGCCTGCTCGCGGCTCAGGTCCAGCGTTTTGGGCGCAGGCGGGCCGCCGGTGATGCTCAGCTTGCCCGCGCGCCAGACCAGCCGTGAGTTCGGCGGCAGGGTGCGGATATGGCGGAAGGGCGTATCGTCGCCGACAAAAAAGCCGACCCGGTGAAAGACAGCCAGCGCCAGCTCATCGGGTTCAGGATCAGCCCCGGCTTGCAACAGGTGCAGGATCGACGGCGAGAGGCCGATCTGGCCACCCTTGGCATACACATAGAGGCTGAAATAGCCCATCGGATCGACGGCAGCCGACAGGGTTTCGCCGTCCCACGACCATTCCCCCCACAGCCCGCGCGGGCGCGCATCGCCGGGGACGCGCATGCGGTGACCGACCAGCGCGGCGGGGGTGCCGTCGACCTGCACGCGACCCTGCGACTGGGTGAGGAAGACAAAGGGCACCTGCGCCCCCGCGTCGATCCACGGCCGCGATTGCGCACTGGCCCCGGTCTGCAACGCGCCCGGGCTGGACTTGATGTGGTTCACTGCCTTGATCCCAACGCTCGGCCCGGGTCTTTGCCCGCTTGGTGACAGACTACCCCGACCGGCTGCGATCCAGCAAGCATAACCCCCGGTTTTGGGTTAATCGCGCGAAAAACCATCGCCGAAACCGCCATAAAGCCCGCCATGGAACACCAAAGGGGCACCGGCGCGATGGCGCGCCGACAGCACCCGGCCCACGACGATGGCGTGATCGCCACCCTCGTGCACCGCGTCCAGCGCGCATTCAAACACCGCCAGACAGCCCGGCAGCACCGGAATGCCCTGCGCGTTCAGCGCCACGCCCGGCAAATCGAACGCATGGCCTTGCTTGGCGAAATGGCGACCCAGCGCCATCTGATCGGCCCCCAGCACATGGATGGCGAAATGCGGCGCGGTGGTGAAGGCCTCGAACCGGCGCGAGAAGCGCGCGGGCGACCACAGCACCAAGGGCGGGTCGAGCGAAAGCGAGGCGAAAGAATTGGCCGTGATGCCCAACGGCCCCAGATCGCTGTTGGTGGTGATCACGGTCACGCCGGTCGCATAGGCCCCGAGCGCGTCGCGAAAGGCGCGTTCGGTTGCCGGTCCGGGCACAAAGGTCGAGGGCTCGGTCAGGTCAGTCATCCGGTCTGCGCGTGCGAAACTCATCAGGGTCTTCCTAGCGTAACTGCCCCCCTGAAAGCCAGAGAAACGGGGCCATTTTACGGCAAGATAAGCCGACGGCGGGGCGTTGCCAGTCGCCCTCGACATCGGAGGGGAGATTTCCTAGGGTCGTCGCTTCGCAAATTGAGAAGGCACCATGGCCCGCAAGATCATCATCGACACCGACCCCGGACAGGACGACGCTGTCGCCATTCTGCTGGCGCTGGCCTCGCCGGAGCTGGAGCTGCTGGGCATCACCTGCGTTGCCGGAAACGTGCCGCTGTCGCGCACCGTCATCAATGCGCGGATTGTCTGCGAACTGGCCGGACGGCCGGAGGTGAAGGTGTTTGCCGGCTGCGACCGCCCGCTGGCGCGCCCGTTGGTGACCGCCGAGCATGTGCATGGCAAGACCGGGCTGGATGGCACCGACCTGCCGGACCCGGTGATGCCGCTGCAAGACCAGCACGCGGTTGATTTCATCATCGACAGTTGCCGGACGCAGGAGGCTGTGACGCTGGTGCCGATCGGCCCGTTGACCAATATTGCCACGGCGCTGCAACGCGCGCCCGATATTGCCGCGAAGATCGACGAGATCGTCATCATGGGCGGGGCGTATTTCGAGGTCGGCAACATCACGCCCGCGGCCGAGTTCAACATCTACGTCGACCCCGAGGCGGCGCAGATCGTGTTCCGCTCGGGCATCAAGCTGACGGTGATGCCGCTGGATGTGACGCATAGCGTGCTGACCACCCGCGCGCGGATCGACGCGTTCCGCGCCCTGCCCGGTGCGGTGGGTCCGGCGGTGGCGGGCTGGACCGATTTCTTCGAGCGTTTCGACATGGCGAAATACGGCAGCGAGGGCGCGCCGCTGCATGATCCCTGCACGGTGGCGTGGCTGTTGCAGCCCGCGCTGTTCTCGGGCCGTCAGATCAACGTCGAGATCGAGACGGTATCCGAGCTGACCTTGGGCATGACGGTGGCCGACTGGTGGGGGGTTACCGACCGGCCGAAGAACGCGTTCTTTGTCGGCGGCTGCGATGCGGACGGGTTTTATGCGCTGCTGACCGAGAGACTGGGGCGGCTTTAAGCCTCTCGCCGCCCCAGGTCTCTTGTTAGTGCGGGGGCTGCCGCCCCCGGGCCCCCTGCTTCAAGGGGGACGCACGCGCCCCCCTTGAAAATCCCCCCGTGGATATTTCTCGACAGAAAATGCGCCGGTCTGGTGAAATGCTGGGCGATGTTGCCTTATTTTGCTGGCTACGTTTTTTATCAGTTGATAAAATTTTGAACCGTGGCAGTCTGGGAGAAAACAAGCACAAGCCAACCCGGAGGTAGCCCGTGACCCATTCCCCACAGACCGACGGCATCGTCGCCGCGCGTCTGGACAGCCAGACGCTGGCGGCGCATTTCGATGACATCTATCCCGATCTGGACCCGCATGAGGCGCGGGTGGCGGCGGATCGGTGCTATTTCTGCCATGATGCGCCCTGTGTGACCGCCTGCCCGACGGCAATCGACATTCCCCTGTTCATCCGCCAGATCGCCACCGGCATGCCCGAAGCGGCGGCGCGCACCATTCTGGGGCAGAACATTCTGGGCGCGATGTGCGCGCGGGTCTGCCCGACCGAGACGCTGTGCGAGGGCTCATGCGTGCGCGAGGTGGCCGAGGGCAATCCGGTCGAGATTGGCCGTTTGCAGCGCTATGCCACCGACGGGTTGCTGGCATCGAACGAGCATCCGTTCGAGCGCGCAGCCCCGACCGGCAAGCGGGTCGCCGTGGTGGGCGCGGGGCCGGCAGGGCTGGCCTGTGCGCACCGGCTTGCGATGCTGGGGCATGAGGTGGTGATCCATGATGCGCATGCCAAGCCCGGCGGGCTGAATGAGTACGGCATCGCCAGCTATAAGGCCGCCAACGGGATCGCGCAGGAAGAGGTTGACTGGCTGCTGCGGATCGGCGGGATTTCCATCGTGACCGACAGTGCTCTGGGCCGGGACGTGTCGCTGACCGAGCTGCAGGAGAGCCATGACGCGGTGTTTCTGGGCATGGGGCTGGCGGGCGTGAACGCGCTGCGCGCGCCGGGTGAGGATCTGGACGGGGTGCGCGACGCGGTCGATTTCGTCGCTGAGTTGCGCCAATGTGAGGATCTGAGCGCGCTGCCCATCGGCAGGCATGTGGTGGTGATCGGCGGCGGGATGACGGCGGTCGATGCGGCGGTGCAATCGCGGCTCTTGGGCGCCGAGCATGTGACGATCGTCTATCGGCGCGACCGGGGGGCGATGTCGGCCTCGGATTACGAGCTGGACCACGCCGCGACCGAGGGCGTGACGATCCTGACAAACGCGATGCCGGTGGCGGTGACTGGCACGGGCAAGGCGCAGGCGGTCGAGTTTGCCTATACCCGCAGCGGGCCGAAGGGGCTGGAGAAAACCGGCGAGACCTTCACCCTGCCCGCCGATCAGGTGTTCAAGGCGATTGGTCAGACATTGGCCGGTGCGCCCGAAGGCCTGACACTGGAGGGCGGCAAGATCGCGGTTGACGCGGCGGGCCGGACCTCGGTCGGCGGGATCTGGGCGGGGGGCGATTGCGCGGCAGGCGGCGAGGATCTGACGGTCACCGCCGTGGCGCAGGGGCGCGATGCGGCGCTGGATATTCACCGGGCGCTGACATGAGCGCCTATGCCCTGCCCGCCGAGGGCGGCTGCCGGTGCGGCGCGATGCGGTTTCGCGTGACAGCGCAGCCGATCATGAGCGCGGTGTGCCATTGCACGGGCTGTCAGAAAATGTCCGGCGGGGCGTTTTCGACGACGCTGATGGTCCCGGTGGCGGGATTTGAGGTGACCAAGGGCAACCCTGTGCGCGGTGGGACCAAAAAGCCCGGGCTGGTGCACAACCATTGCCCGGAGTGCCTGAGCTGGGTCTTCACCCGCATCGAGGGCGTCGACGCGTTCCTGAACCTGCGCGCGACCCTGCTGGACGATGCCACAGGCTTTGACCCGTTTATCGAGACCTACACCTCGGAGAAGCTGGCCTGGGTCGAAACCCCTGCCCCGCACAAATACGAAACCTTCCCCCCCATGGACGCCTTTCCGGCGTTGCTCGGGGACTACGCGACGCTGATCGCGTCAGAGGAGCGCTGAGATGGCAAACCTGACCTCTACTTTCGCCGGGATCAAATCCACCAACCCGTTCTGGCTGGCCTCGGCCCCGCCGACGGACAAGGAATACAACGTACGCCGCGCCTTTGAAGCGGGCTGGGGCGGCGTGGTGTGGAAGACGCTGGGCGAGGCCGGCCCGCCCGTCGTCAACGTGAACGGCCCGCGCTATGGCGCGATCTGGGGGGCGGACCGGCGGCTTCTGGGCCTTAACAACATCGAGCTGATCACCGACCGGCCGCTGGAGGTGAACCTGCGCGAAATGAAGGCGGTGAAACGCGACTATCCGGACCGCGCGCTGATTGCCTCGCTGATGGTGCCCTGCGTCGAGGAGGCGTGGAAAGCGATCCTGCCTTTGGTCGAGGAAACCGGCGCGGACGGGATCGAGCTGAACTGCGGCTGCCCGCACGGGATGTCCGAGCGCGGCATGGGCGCGGCGGTGGGGCAGAACCCCGATCTGATCGAAATGATCACCCGCTGGTGCAAGCAGAACACGCGGATGCCGGTGATCGTGAAGCTGACGCCGAACATCACCGATGTGCGCAAGCCCGCGCTGGCGGCCAAGAAGGGCGGCGCGGATGCGGTCAGCCTGATCAACACGATCAACTCGATCACCTCGGTCGATCTGGATGACTTCTGCCCGGAACCGGCGATCGACGGCAAGGGCACGCATGGCGGCTATTGCGGCCCGGCGGTCAAGCCGATCGCGCTGAACATGGTGGCCGAGATCGCGCGCTCAGCCGATACGGCGGACCTGCCGATCAGCGGGATCGGCGGGATCACGACATGGCGCGATGCGGCGGAGTTTCTGTCGCTGGGGGCCGGGAATGTGCAGGTCTGCACGGCGGCGATGACTTATGGCTTTGGCATCATTAAGGAAATGACGGCGGGGTTGAGCCTGTGGATGGACCGCAAAGGGTTCACCGAGGTTGAGCAGGTGGTGGGTCGCGCGGTGCCGAACGTGACCGACTGGCAGTATCTGAACCTGAATTTCGTGACCAAAGCGAAGATCGACGCCGAGAAATGCATCGGCTGCGGGCGGTGCTTTGCGGCCTGCGAAGATACCAGCCATCAGGCGATCTGGCAGAAGCCGGACCGTGTGTTCGAAGTGAACGATGCAGAATGCGTGGCGTGCAACCTGTGTGTGAACGTCTGCCCGGTTGAGGATTGCATCACCATGGAGCGCGTGGCGCCCGGCAAGACGGACGAGCGCACCGGCAAGGTCGTGTCGGCCGAGCCGGGCAACTGGACGCAGCATCCCAACAACCCGATGGTTCCGGCGGCTGAATAAGCCAGCATGCGACATCAAGACCGGCGCGTATCCCCTTCGCGCCGGTCATTTTCTTGCCGATTTCGGGGGTTAGAATGTCGTCTGTGCACGGTGCTGGTGGCGTGGGTGTCACGGAACCGGCACCGCTGGCGAAAGACCCGGTGACAACGGGATTAACTTGGATTTAGAGTGCCCCTATGTTCATTCCTGATCTCGCCCCCGACCTGACCTTTCCGCGACTCGACCCGACGCAGGCTAATCTCGATTTTGCCTTTGCGGTGAAGCGGGCGGCGATGGAGCCGCATATCATCAAGAAATGGGCCTGGGACGAGGCACAGCAGCGTCAGATCCATGCCGAGCATTTTGCTGAAAAACCGTTCTTTGCCATAGCGTTGAAGGGAGAGCGTATCGGCACGGTATCGATGCAGTCGCAAGTCAGTTATGTGCGGTTTGGCGAGTTTTACTTGCTGCCGGACCACCAATGCCACGGCATCGGCGCACGGGTTCTGGACCATTGTCTGAGCATAGCCGACGAGATGGACGTGCCTGTGCGGCTGGAATATCTTCGCTGGAGCCCGGTTGGCAGCCTGTATTCCCGGCACGGGTTTATCGAGGCCGGACGCTCTGACCTGAACATATTCTTGCAGCGCCCCGCCAAATCTGTCCGCGAGTCGGCGTAGACCCTGCGTTGTGACCTTCAGACTTTCTTGTCCAGCTGATGCGGCTCTTCGCTGAGGGTTGACGGCGCGCGGCTGACAGGTGGTTCCGGCGCTGAGGGTTCTGGGGTTTCGTCGGTGTCATCCGTGACGCTGGCTGCGTCGGTTTCGCCCTCAGGTTCGTCAACCTCGTCACCCGGTGGGGGGAAACGGATTGGGCAGGCGGTGCCTCTCTGACCGGGTCGGCAAGCCGGGTGCGAATATCTTGCAACACGTTGATTTCAAAAGCCGGCGGAGGCCCCACGGGCCGCTCGCGCGCGGTTTGGTTGCGCGGGGGTTCAGCCGGGGCGCGGCTGTCCACGGGCGCAGGCGCGCGTGCCGTTTCCACCGGGGTAGCGCGGGCAACCGCGCGATGACCCTGCGGTTGCCCGGTCAGGGGCAGGTCACGGGCCGGGGCGCTGCTGGGCGCGAGAGGGGACAGAACAGTGGTCATGGCAAACCTCGATGCGTGTCGATGCCCTCACTCTATATATGGAGCCTTAAGCGTCTCTTAACGTCTCAAGTTTTAACGAAAGAAACCCCGGCGCGTTGGGAACGCGGACGCCAAGGCGACAGCCCTGCCCGCCCCCCACCCGCGCAGCAAAAAGGCGCGACCCCGAAGGATCGCGCCTGATCTGACTGCGTCTGAACCCTCAGCCCTTGAGGATCGAACGCCCGGCGTATTCCGCCACTTCACCCAGCATTTCCTCGATACGGATCAACTGGTTATACTTGGCCAACCGGTCCGAGCGCGCCAGCGAGCCGGTCTTGATCTGACCGCAGTTGGTGGCGACGGCCAGGTCGGCAATCGTCGCATCCTCGGTCTCGCCCGAGCGGTGCGACATGACGTTGGTATAGCGCGCGCGGTGGGCCATATCGACGGCCTGCAGCGTCTCGGTCAGGGTGCCGATCTGGTTGACCTTGACCAGCATCGAGTTGGCGACGCCGTCCTTGATACCCTTGGCCAAGCGCTTGGGATTGGTGACAAAAAGATCATCGCCCACCAGCTGGATCTTGTCGCCCAGACGCTCGGTCAGGATCTTCCACCCCTCCCAGTCATCTTCGGACATGCCGTCCTCGATCGAGATGATCGGATAATCTTCGCAGAGTTTCGCCAGATAATCAGCGTTTTCAGCCGAGGTCAGGCTCAGACCTTCGCCCTTCATCTCATATTTACCATTGCGGTAGTATTCGGTGGAGGCACAGTCGAGCGCGAGGTAAATGTCTTCACCGGGTATGTAGCCCGCTTTTTCGATGCTGCTCAGGATCAGATCCAGCGCCGCCGTGGTCGAGCTGAGGTTGGGGGCAAAGCCACCCTCGTCGCCAAGGCCGGTGGACAGGCCCTGTGCGGTCAGCTCTTTCTTCAGCGTGTGGAATACCTCTGACCCCATGCGCACGGCATCGCGGATGTTGCCCGCGCTGACCGGCATGATCATGAATTCCTGAATGTCGATGGGGTTATCGGCATGCTCGCCGCCATTGATGATGTTCATCATCGGCACGGGCAACACGCGGGCCGAGGTGCCCCCGACATAGCGATACAGCAGCTGTCCGGTGGCCTCGGCGGCGGCTTTCGCCACAGCGAGCGAGACGCCCAGAATGGCGTTGGCACCCAGCCGCGACTTGTTCTCGGTGCCGTCCAGCTCGATCATCGCGCGGTCGATGGCGACCTGCTCGGTCGCATCGGCACCGATCAGCAGTTCGGCAATCTCGCCGTTCACCGCGGCGACGGCGTTCAGCACGCCCTTGCCCATGTAGCGCGCCTTGTCGCCGTCGCGCAGCTCGACGGCTTCATGCGCGCCGGTCGAGGCGCCCGAGGGCACAGCGGCACGGCCCATCGTGCCGTCTTCGAGGATGACGTCGACTTCGACCGTCGGGTTGCCCCGGCTGTCGAGGATTTCGCGGCCGATGATATCAAGGATGGTGGTCATGGCGCCCCTCATGTTGGCTGTTTGGCGCCTCTATACTGCGCGGGACCCGGCGTTGAAAGGCCCGCCCGCGCGCGTTATCGCCACCGTTAGCGCCTGTGCCGCCGCTTAACGCTCACGCAGGCGCAGATTGCGCATCAGCGTGTAGAACCCGGCCACCACGATCAGCCCTGCCCCCGCCAGCGTCATCGCGTCGGGCCGCTCGCCAAACAGCGTCACCCCGATGATCATGGCGAAGACCAGACGCGCATAGCGAAACGGCGTTGTCGCGCCCAGATTGCCCGCCCGGGTGGCCAGCACCAGCGCGGCATAGGCCAGAATGCCACTGATGGCGGTGCCGAGCATGAACACGGCTTCCAGCGCATTGGGCATCACCGGCGCATCGCCGGTGATGGCCAGCAGCATCAGACCGCCGGGCACCCCGGTCAGAAACCCCCAGCCCGAGATCTTGAAGGTGGAGATGTCGCGCGGCACCGAGGGCGTGACCAGATCGCGCCCGGTCAGAAAGACGACGGCCAGCAGCGGGATCAGGACCAGCACGTCGAACCCGGCCATGCCCGGGCGCACGATCATCAGCACGCCGACAAAGCCGACAAGGATCGCGCTCCAGCGCCGCCAACCGACTGATTCACCTAGGAAAAGCGCCGCGCCCAGCGTCACGGTCAGCGGCACGGCCTGCAGGATCGAAGACACCACGCTGAGCGGCACAATCGCCACGCCCAGCACCATGGTCATCACGGCGCCCGTCTCGAACAGGTTGCGCCACAGCACTGCACCCTTGAGCGCGCGCAGATCCATCAGCCGCCCGCCCTCGCGCCGGACCATCAGGCCGAACACCAGCCCGCCGATCAGCCCCAGCGCGATGGCGATTTCGCCAGCCGGGATGCGCTGTGCCAAGGTTTTGATGAAGGCGTCTTCGATGGCGAAGCCTGCCATAGCGGCCACCATCAGGATCGGACCACGCACGCTGCTCATCGCCACACTCCTTGATTGTCCCGGTCACAAAGCGGGCAAGGCGCCCTGCCGGAAGGCGCGCCAAACAGGGGTTGACCCCGGCCGCCGCCACGGGTTCACTCGCACACTCATTTCACAGGTTCAAGATCCCCTATGTCCTCTGCCCCGCGCCGCCCGCTCGATCCGACCGGGTTCTGGCTTATGTTCGGTCTCGCGCTGCTGTTCGGCGCCAATAATCTCATGATCAAGCTGGGCAACGAAGGGTTGCAGCCGGTGTTCTTTGCCGGGGTGCGCTCGGTCATCGGCACGGGCGCGCTGGCGCTGTGGATGGCGTGGCGCAAGATCCCGGTGCGGCTGGACCTGTGGCGCGCCGGGCTGGTGATGGGGCTGTTGTTCAGCGCCGAGTTCATGCTGCTGTTCATCGCGCTCGACAACACCAGCGTCGTGCGCGCCTCGTCGCTGTTCTACGCCATGCCGATCTGGCTGGCACTGGCGGCGCATTTCCTGTTCCCGGGCGAACGGCTGACCGGCCCGCGTGCCTTGGGCTTTGCGCTGGGGTTCTCGGGTGTCGTGCTGACGCTGGCGGGCCGCGCCGGGGGCTTGGGGGACGGCAGCATCGCCGGCGATCTGGCGGCGATCTTCGCGGGCGTTTCCTGGGCGGCCATCGTGGTGGTGTCACGCAAGACTACGCTGGGCAACACCCCGGCCGAGACGCAGATCCTGTGGCAAACGGTTGTTTCGGCGGTCCTGCTCTGCGCGCTTGCCCCGCTCTATGGCGGCCCCTTGGTGCGCGATTTCGACAGCTTTCAGGCGATCATGCTGGTCGTGCAAGCGCTCGGCGTGGTCTGCGTCGGCTTTGTCACCTGGTTCTGGCTCCTTGGCCGCTATCAGGCGTCGACGCTGGCCAGCTTCAGCTTCCTGACCCCGGCGCTGAGCGCGCTGCTGGGCTGGCTGGTCCTCGACGAGCCCGTCGCGGCCACCACCCCCATCGCCATCGCCTTGCTGATCACCGGCCTGATGCTGATCAACCGCCACCGCGCCTGAGCCATTTTCTGTCTAAAAATATCCACGGGGGGATTTTCAAGGGGGCGCGTGCGTCCCCCTTGAAGCGGGGGCCCGGGGGCGGCAGCCCCCCGCCTTAACAGTAAACGTGGGGCGACAGCCCCCGGCACCTAGAGCGCCAGAGCCTCGTCCAGCAGCGCCTCCAGCGCCGCCTTTGGCACATCGGCGGTGACAAAACTCTCGCCAATCCCGCGCGCCAGAATGAAACGCATGGTGCCGTCCTGCACCTTCTTGTCCTGCGCCATCAGCGCGATCAGCGCGTCGCGGCCCGGCAGATCGCCCGGAATATCCGACAGCCGCCGCTTCATGCCCATGCGGGCCAGATGCTCGGCCACCCGCTCGGGCGCTTCTTGTGAACACAGACCCAGTCGCGCCGACAGATCGAAGGCCAAAAGGCAACCGATCGCCACACCCTCGCCATGCAGCAGCCGGTCCGAAAACCCCGTCGCCGCTTCCAGCGCATGGCCGAACGTGTGGCCCAGATTGAGCAGCGCGCGGTCGCCCTGCTCGGTCTCGTCGCGCTCGACGATATCGGCCTTCATCCGCACCGCGTGGCGCACCGCCTGCTGGCGCAGCGCCTTGTCGCCCGCGGCCATGGCGGGCGCGTTGGTGTCGAGCCAGTCAAAGAACCCGGCATCCCCCAGCAGCCCGTATTTCACCACCTCGCCATAGCCCGCCAGAAAATCCCGGCCCGGCAGGCTGTCGAGCGCATCAATATCGGCCAGCACCAGCGCGGGCTGGTGGAACGCGCCGATCAGGTTCTTGCCCCGCGGCGAGTTGATGCCGGTCTTGCCCCCGACCGAGCTGTCAACCTGCGCCAGCAGCGAGGTCGGGATCTGCACGAAGCGCACGCCCCGGCGCAGCACGGCAGCGGCAAAGCCGACCAGATCGCCGATCACCCCACCGCCCAGCGCGATGACGATATCCCCGCGCTCGACTTTCTGCTCCAGCAGCCATTCCACCGTCTGTTGCAGATACGGCCAGCTCTTGGTGCCTTCCCCGGCGGGCAGGATCAAAACCTCGCTGGTGATGCCGTCGGCCGAAAGCCCGGCGCGCAGACGGTCCAGCTGGCAGGCGGCGACGGTTTCTTCGGTGACCACGGCCACACGCGGACGGCGCAACAGCGGCGCAATCTCGGCCCCGGCGCGCGCGATCAGCCCGCGTCCGACGCGCACGGTGTAGGACCGCGCGCCCAGATTGACGGCGACATCTTCGATCGGGGCGGTGGTCATGCGGGGGGACTTTCAAGCTTTTCCAGCACATCGGGACGCTCGGCCAGTGCCTCGACTACCTTCAGGGCCGTGGTTTCAATGGCATAGTCTGCCGTCGTGGCGACGATCAGATCCGCCTGCGCATAGGACGGCTCGCGCGCGCGCATCAGATCGGCCAGCGTCTGGCGCGGGTTCGGTGTGCGCAGCAAGGGCCGCGTGTCCTTGCGTTTGACCCGGCTCCAGAGCGTGTCGAGATCGGCTTTCAGCCAGACCGACACGCCCAGTTCCGACACTTTCTCACGCGTATCGGCGCGCAGGAACGCGCCGCCGCCGACCGAGAGCACGCAGGGTTCGCCCTCGATCAGGCGGGCGATGACGCGGGCTTCCTTGTCGCGAAAGAAGGCCTCGCCGTCGCGCGAAAAGATTTCCGCGATCGTGGCATTGGCGGCACGCTCGATCTCGGCGTCCGAATCAACGAAGGGCACACCCAGCACATGGGCCAATTCCTTGCCCACGGCGGATTTTCCCGCCCCCATCATCCCGACCATCATGACGGTCTTGTGCAACCTCGGCTTCATCAAAACACCCGGCCCACTTCACATGCAGGCGATTTTTCGCTTTGTCCCCCTGAATGGCGTGAACTTGCCCAGAGTTCCAGTTATAAATCGGCAAACAACCGGCAGCAGATTGCCGAACCGATGTGAGGATCGAGCCCCCTATGCCCCGATATGACGACCGCCCCGGTTTTTTTGGCTACCTGTTCAGGCTGGTGCTGATTCTGGTGCTGGTGGGTGGGCTTGGCTTTGTTGCCTTTGCCTATTTCGGCGATCTTGGTCGCCCCCCCGAGCCGCGCAGCTTGCCGGTCGATCTGCAGCTGGGTTGACCCATATGGTCGCGCGCCGCTTTTCCACCGATTCGCTGCGCACCGTGTTTGTGGTGCTTGGCCTTGGGATGCTTCCCGGCAGTGTTCTGGCGCAAAATCCCAGCCCCTTGTCCGCCATCGACTGGTTACAGACACGCGGCGGGGTCGAGATGCCCGGCGCCTATCCGATCACCCCACCCGTGGCCAGCAGCGTGGGCGGCAGCACGGGCATTTCCGTGCGCGCGCTGGATGCCCTGCGTCCCGAGGCGGTGGGCCTGTACCCCGCCGCCCGGGTCGGCTTGCCCGCCGCGCTCTGGGGGACGACCCCGGCGCGGGCGCTGTCGGATCTGATTGCCGATCTGCCCGCCGACATGCTGCCGTCGTTGCGCGATCTGTCGCTGCGCCTGCTGCTGGCCGAGTTCAACGCCCCCTGCCCGGCACCGAGCCGTCGCCGGTGCCCGATTTCCTGCTGACCCGCATCGACAAGCTGATCGAATTCGGCGCGTTGGACCAAGCGGCGGCGGTGCTCGATACGCTGGATTCGGATGCGCCCGTGCTGCGGCTGCGCCGCTTTGACATCGGCCTGTTGCTGGGTGACGAACACACCGCCTGCCAGCCCGTCTTGCGCGAAGAGCCCCCCGTGGGCGATGCCGCCGCGCTGATCTTCTGCATGGCCCGCGCCGGGCAATGGCAGGAAGCATCGGCGCTGCTGGATGCGGCAGCGGAAGAAAACCGGGTCGCGCCCTATCTGGCTGAATTGCTGCAACATTTCCTTGACGGCGACGAAACGCTGCCCGGGGCCTCGACCCTGTTGCCCCCGCCCCCCGGCACGCCCGATCCCCTGACATGGCGTCTGCGAGAGGCTGTCGGCGACGGCCTGCCAACGCTTGGCCTGCCGGTCTCGTACGCCCATGCCGACCTGCGCGGCACCCAAGGCTGGCGCGCGCAGATCGAAGCCGCCGAGCGGCTGGTGCGCGCCGGGGCGCTGTCGCCCAACCGGCTGCTGGGGCTTTACACCGAGCGGCGCGCGGCGGCCTCGGGCGGGATCTGGGAGCGGGTGCGCGTGGTTCAGCGGCTTGATACCGCCCTGCGCAACGCGGATGCGGCGGCGACAAGTGCTGCCTTGATCGACGCCTGGCCGCAGATTCAGGCCGGTGAGCTGGAGGTGCCGCTGGCCAGCCTCTATGCACAGCCGTTGGGACAGATCGGCCTGACCGGCGAGGCGCGCGCGATTGCCTACCGCATGGGCCTGTTGTCCGAAGCCTATGAGACCGTCGCCCTGGGGCTACCCGCGGGCGCAGATGCTGAAGAGCGTTTCCTTGCTGCCGTTGCGCGCGGTCTGGACCCGGCGCAAGCGGGCGCGATGCGCGGCGAACTGGCCGCCGCCGTGGCGCTGGCCTTCGGGCCCGAGCCACCCCTGCCCGAGGGCATGGCCGAGCGGCTGGCAGAGGGGCGGCTGGGCGAAGAAATGCTGCGCATTCTGATGCAACTGGGCGGACCGGGCGATCCGCGCGTGCTGGCCGAGGGGCTGGGCGGCTTGCGCGCGCTGGGGCTGGAAGACATCGCCCGGCGCACGGCGCTGGAAAGCCTGTTGCTGGAGCGCCGGGGCTGATGGCCCTGAGCGACGACAACCGCCAGATTTCCACGTTTCTTGAGGCCATCGCCGCCGAAAACGGTGCCGCGCGCAACACGCTGCTGGCCTATGGGCGCGATCTGGCCCATGCGGCCGAGTGGCTGTCGGGGCATGGCAGTGCGCTGGACAGCGCCGGGCGCGATCAGATCGAGGGGTATCTGGTCTCGCTCGATGCCGAGGGCCTGTCGCGGGCCACGCGCGCACGGCGCCTGTCGTCGCTCAAGCAATACTACCGGTTCGCCTATGACGAAGGGTGGCGCACAGACAATCCGGTCTTGCGCATTGACGGGCCGGGGCGCAGCCAGAAACTGCCGGGCACGCTGACCGAAGACGAGGTGTCACGCCTGCTTGACGCCGCGCGCGACCACGGTCGCGACGCGGGCGAGCGGGCACGCAATGCCTGTCTGTTCGAGCTGCTCTATGCCACCGGCCTGCGGGTCAGCGAATTGGTGACGCTGCCGCAAGCCGCCCTGCGCGGCGCGCCCGAGATGCTGATGGTGCGCGGCAAGGGCAACAAGGACCGGCTGGTGCCACTGTCCGACCCGGCGCGCGCGTCGGTGGCGATCTGGCTGGCGCACCGCGACCGGGACGAGGATCTGGCGCGCAAGAAGGGGGTGCCGCCCTCGCGCTTTCTGTTCCCGGCGCGCGGGGCCGAAGGGCATCTGAGCCGCGTGCGCTTTCACACCATCGTCAAACAGGTCGCCGCCCGCGCCGGGCTGGACCCGGAACGCGTCAGCCCCCACGTGCTGCGCCATGCCTTCGCGACGCACCTGCTGGCGGGCGGTGCCGATCTGCGGGTGATCCAGACACTGCTGGGCCATGCCGATCTGGGCACGACCGAGATTTACACCCATGTGCTGGATGAACGCCTGCGGCAGCTGGTGATGGATCACCACCCGCTGGCACGGCGCTGAGGGCGTTCAGGGCAGAGCGCTATCCCGTGACACCAGCATGCGGCGTCGACATCGCCACGGCGAAGGCGGGCCAAGAGTGCGCCCGAGGACAGCAGACGCGCCGCCGGAACCAGCAGCGCGCGCAGCGGCCCTGTCTGTGCGCTTTCGTCAACGCACCAACCAGCGCAGAAACAGCGCGACTACCGATAACGGCACCGCCCCCGCCTGTCTGATATCCGTGCGGCTCAGGAATGCTCTTCCGCCGCCGTCGCTGCCAGCGCCTGAGTGAAGGCGCGCAGCGCGTCGACATGGCTGAGGCTGCCGACGACCCGCACCGCCCCGTCGCGCCCCTGCTGGGTGACAGCCAGATGCAGCGCGCCGGTGCGCTCGAAGATGCGCAGCGCGGGTTTGAGGCGCGACCCGGCGTCGATGCTCAGGCCTTGGGACAGAAGGCTATCAAGCGCCTCGGGGCTGAGCGCCCCGGTGGTGCCCTCCTGCTTGGTGATATGCGCGATGCCCACAAGTTGCAGCAGATACTCCTGCGGTCCCTGCGCAATACGCACATCGCGCCGGGCAAGCTGCGCCAGAAAGAACGAGCGTTTCACAAAGCGGCTGGCGACGGCCGAGGCGGTCGAGATCGCGGCCAGCACGGCTATGGCGGTCTGCCAGTCGCCGGTCAGTTCGAACACGATCAGCGTTGTCGAGACCGGCGCCCCCAGCACCGCCGCCGCGATCGCGCCCATCCCGGCCAGCGCATAGGTGGTCGCGCTGCCGGAATAGGCCGGGATCAGCTGCGTTGCGATCAGGCCAAAGGCCAGCCCGGTCAGCGCGCCGATGACCAGCGCCGGCGAGAACACCCCGCCCCCCATGCGCCCGCCCAGCGTGATGGCAACCGCGATGGTCTTGGCGACGGCGATCAGCATCACCTCGCGCAGGGCCAGATCGCCGGTCAGCGCGCGGGTGGTGACTTCATAGCCGATGCCGATCACCTGCGGCACGAAGATCGCGATGACCCCGACCAGCGCCCCGGCCACGGCAGGGCGCAGCCAGCGCGGCATCCCGGTGCGGGCCTGAACGGCGCTGGCGACGGTCTCGGCGAAGAAGATCGTCCGCATCAGGGCGACGGCGACCAGCCCGGCGACAAGGCCAAGGATCAGATAGGCCGGGATCTCCCAGTAAAACGCCACCATATTGCGCACCGGCAGCGTGAACTCGGCCACGTCGCCAAAGGCCAGCCGGTTGACCAGCGTGCCCATGATCGAGGCTATCGCAATGGGCGCGAATGCGTGCAGCGCGTAGTGGCGCAGCACCACTTCCATCGCAAAGATCGCCCCGGCGATGGGCGCGTTGAACGAGGCGGAGACGGCAGCGGCCACCGCGCAGCCGAGCAGATCGCGCCCGGTGATGCCATTGGCGTGGATGCGGTTGGCGATGCGGGTCGAGATCACCGCGGCAAGGTGCACCACCGGCCCCTCGCGCCCCGCCGAGCCGCCCGAGCCCAGCGTGATCATCGACGCCACCGCCGAGGCCAGCCCCTCGCGCACCTCTACCCTGCCCCGGTGCAGCGCCGCACCTTCGATCACATCGGCCACGGCGCGGACCCGGCCATCGGGGGTGAATCGATGCAGGATCAGGCCGACGATCAGCCCACCGGTGGCCGGAATCGCCACCAGTTGCCACCACGGCATGACCGAGGCCGAGGCCAGCACGGCGTGGTCCTGCGCGTTATAAAGCAGCGACTCCAGCGTCAAGATGCCCAACCGGAACAACAGCGCCGCCAACCCCGCCGCCGTGCCCAGAAAGAAGGCGATCAGCCAGAACAGCGCTTCGGACGGGCCGTGCTGGCGCACGCGGCGCAAGCCCAGACTGAACTGGCGCAGGATCTTGCGGCGGTGGCTGGTGCGGCTCATGGACGGTCCCTCACTTGGGTCTTGCAAAGCGCAGATTGCCCCCGGTTGCAAGGCTTTGCACAGGATGACCAAGGTATTGGCGCGGGCGACAGGCTCTCTGGCATCGCGCCCGGCCGCGCGCTAAGCTTGGGCCAGTTTGAGGAGACACCGATGCCGACCACCGCCGCCGCGCTTGATGCGCTCACTGACCTGCTGGGCGACCGCCTGAACCGCTCGCAATCCGACCGCGACCTGCACGGACGCTCGGAAAGCCATTTCAAGCAAATGCCCCCCGACGCCGTAGCCTATCCCGAAAGCACCGCAGAGGTCGCCGAGATCGTCAAGATCTGCCATGGCGCGGGCCTGCCGATCATCGGCTGGGGTGCCGGGACGTCGCTGGAAGGGCACGCGCTGGCGCCGCGCGGCGGGGTGACGGTGGATTTCTCGCGCATGGCCAAGGTGTTGGACATCGTGCCCGAGGACATGGTGGTCAGCGTCCAGCCGGGCGTGACGCGGGAAGCGCTGAATACCGAATTGCGCGCAACGGGCCTGTTCTTTCCGATTGATCCGGGCGCGAATGCCTCGATCGGCGGCATGGCCTCGACCCGTGCGTCGGGCACGACGGCGGTGCGCTATGGCACGATGCGCTCGAACGTGCTGGGGCTTGAGGTGGTGCTGGCCGACGGGCGGGTGATCCGCACCGGCACGCGGGCGCCGAAATCCTCGACCGGGTATGACCTGACGGCGCTGTTTGTCGGGGCCGAGGGCACGCTGGGGCTGATCACCGAGATCACGCTCAAGCTGCACGGCCAGCCCGAGGCCTCGCGCTCGGCGGTCTGCGCGTTTGATACGATGGCGGGCGCGGTGGATGCGGTGATCGCGACCATCCAGTCGGGCATCCCGATGGCGCGGATCGAGTTCGTGGATACGGCAGCGGCAGCGGCGTTCAACAAGGGCGCGGGCACCGACTGGCCGGATGCGCCGCATCTGATGGTCGAGTTCCACGGCTCGGAGGCGGGGGTGATCGAGCAAACCGAACGCTTCGCCGAAATCGCCGGGGACTTTGGCGCGCAGGGGTTCCGCTGGGCGGCCAAACCCGAGGAACGCACCGCGCTCTGGGCGATGCGCCACAACGCGTATCGCACGACGCTGCAGGCCTATCCGGGCTGCACGGCGATCACCACGGATATCTGCGTGCCGATCTCGCGGCTGGCGGAAGCGGTCGAGGAAACCGCCGCCGAAATCGCCGCCTCGGGACTGCCGGGACCGATCGTAGGGCATGTGGGCGACGGCAACTTCCACGCGCTGCTGCTGCCCAAAACCGGCGATGCGGCTGAGTGGGAAACTGCAATGAAACTCTCGGCCAACATGGCCGAACGCGCGCTGCGGCTGGGGGGTACGGTGTCAGGCGAGCACGGGATCGGGCTGGGCAAGACGAAATACATGCGCGCGGAACATGGCGACGCCTGGGACGTGATGGGGGCGATCAAGGCGGCGCTCGACCCCGAGGGCGTGATGAACCCGGGCAAACTGCTGCCGGGGAACTGAGACAAGGCGGGTGCGGCGCTCAGGGGCATCGAGCCCCTGAGCGCCGCGCGGGGGCGCTGCCCCCACCGGGCCGTTCCGGCCCGCCCCCCGGGATATTTAAGGAGCAAAGAGGGGCGTTAACGAAGGGTTAACCGCGCTTTCTTTGCTCTTCAAATATCCTCGGGGGGTGAATTCGCTGAAAGCGAAGAGGGGGGCTGACAGCCCCCCTCCTTTTTCCTGGCGAAACCGGCGAAAGCGTCAGGCTTTGCCTTTGTAGATATCGACCAGCTTGCCCAGCATCGACAGCGCATCCTCGCGCGACCGCTGGAAGCTGTTGCGCCCGATGATCGAGCCGTTGCCGCCGCCATCGCGGATCGCGCGGGCGTCGTCGTACACTGCGTCTGCGCCTTTGGCAGCGCCACCCGAGAAAACGATGATCCGGCGGCCATTGAACGACGATTGCACGCAATGCTTGACGCGTGCGGCTTGGGTGGCGACGTCGATGGCTTCCTTCTCGTAGACCTTCTTGGCTTCGGGCAGCATCAGGTGGTCGGTCGAGAGCTTGATCTTGATGATATGCGCGCCCAGCAGCGCCGCGATATGGGCGGCATAGGCCGCCACGTCGATCGCCGTTTCGCCGTCCTTGGTGATCGCTTCCCCGCGCGGGTAGGACCAGATCACGGTAGCCACGCCCTTGGCGGCGGCCTCTTTGCGCATTTCGACGATCTCTTCGAACATGTCGAGCGCGCAGTCCGAGCCCGGATAGATCGTGAACCCGATGGCCGAGCAGCCCAGACGCAGCGCGTCATCGACCGAGGCGGTGATCGCCTGGTTCTTGCCCGCGGTGTCCGACATCAGCGAGTTGGACGAGTTCACCTTCAGGATCGTCGGGATCTGCCCGGCGAAGGTATCGGCGCCGGCTTCCAGCGAGCCCAGCGGCGCGGCATAGGCCGAGAGACCGGCGTCGATCGCCAGCTGGTAGTGGTAGTGCGGGTCATACCCCGCCGGGTTCGGCGCGAAAGAGCGGGCAGGCCCGTGCTCGAACCCCTGATCCACCGGCAGGATGATCAGCTTGCCGGTGCCGCCCAGCTTGCCCTCCATCAGAATACGGCACAGGTTGGCTTTCACACCGGGGGTTTCGCCCTCGTAGTTGGCCAGGATCTTTTGAACGAGCTTGGTGGCGCGCATGGCGGGTCCCTCTTGTTTGACTGCTGGGGACAGGGATACGCGGGGGAAAGTGACACGACAATGGCGCGGTTGAGACGTTAGCGCCCACAGTCGGAATTTTCTGCGCCCGCGGCAGAAAACCACGCCAAATCAGCGCGATTTCGCCGGGGCCGGGCCGCGGACCGCCGTGGCGGGCCACTGGGATGGCGGATCGGGCGGCGGCGGTTCGATGCCCCCGCCGCCCGGGGGTTCGTCAGTGGTCGAAGACCAGCGAGCGGTGCACCGTCGCCCCGGCCCAAGACCCGTCGGCGACGGCCAGAGCCAGCGAATGCGGCACGCGCGCCGCGTCGCCACAGGCATAGATCCCGGGCCGCGAGGTTTCCTTCAGCGAGTCGGTGTCGATCTGCTGACCCATGGGGGTTTCGGCCAAGCTAAGCTCTGCCGCCTGTGCGATCCCGGTGGCAGGCGTAGCGCGCGAGGTCACGAAAAGCCCGGCGAAGGGTTTCAGACGGCGGCCGTCGGTCAGCACGACCTCGGCTTGGCCCTCGATGGCCGCGATCGGCGTCTCCTCAACGGTGATACCGTACCCGCGCATGGCGGCGGCGTGATCGTCATTCATGCTGAATGCGCCATTGATCAACAGGGTCACGTCGCCCCATTCGGAAAACAGCCCGACATGGCCGGTGATCGCAGGCGCCGAGGCGATGACGCCGATGCGGCCGCGGTTCAGCTCGTATCCGTGGCAATAGGGGCAGTGGAATACCGATTGCCCCCAGCGCTCGGCAAGGCCGGGGATCTCGGGCAGCGTGTCACTGACGCCGAGCGCGAGGATTACCCGGCTGGCGCTGAAAGCCGCGCCATCGCTCAGGTGGACGACAAAGTTGCCCTTTTCGCCCTCGATCCGGTTCGCTTCACCGTCATACCAGTCGAGATCCGGATACGCCTCGATCTGGGCGCGGGCCTTGGCGGCGATGACGGCAGGGTCTTCGCCGTCCTGAGTCAGAAAGCCCTGCGCGTGGCTGGCGAACCGGTTGCGGCGCTGGCCTGCGTCAATGATCAGGACATCACGGCGGGCGCGCAGCAGTTGGAGGGCGGCGGCCATTCCGGCATAGCCGCCACCGATGATGATGACATCGGGCATGGGATTACTCCTGTGGGGGGGGTCGTTTGGCGTCTGGCTGCGTGACGGCGCGCAAAGTCGCGCGCCAGCGTGGCGAGGGTGATATGGGCGAAGTGGTCGAGCAACAGGGCTTCGGCCTGAGCGAAGGCATCATGAAGGGCGGCGTTGACCGCCTGCTCGACGAGACAATCGGGGGTCTCATTCCGGTTGCCGATGGCAAAGACCGCGGGTTCGCCCAGCGCGTTGTGCAGATCGCGCAGGGTGACCTGTTCCAGATCGGCGGTGATCGTCCAGCCCCCCGAGGGACCGCGCGCCGAGGCGACGATCCCCGCCTCGCGCAGCAGGCCCATCGTACGGCGGACCACGACGGGGTTGGCGGTCATGCACTGGGCAAGGGTTTCCGAGGTCATCGGCTGGTCGTGTTCGGCCATGTGCAAAAGCGCATGCAGAACGGAGGAGAGGCGGCTGTCGCGTTTCATGTAACTTCATTTATTACGATTCGATCCGCGCGTCAAGATCGGGGCGGGACGGGGTGGTGTTTCGCCCGCGCCCGGCACGCCTTGCGGCGCGCAGGTCTTGGGCGACCCGCGCGCCGCCGTTCCGGCGGCGCAGGGGGCATTCTGCCCCCTCGGCCCGTGCCGGGCCTCACCCCCTGAGGATATTTGCAGAGCAAAGAGGCGCCGTTTCGGTCAGTCGAGGCGCAGGCCGCGGGCGCGGAAGAGTTCTTCGGCGATGATCAGTTTGCGCACTTCGGTGGTGCCGCCGCCCAGGCTTGCGATGCGAGCGTTGCGGTAGTGGCGGTTGACCTCGGTCTCCCACACGAAGCCCGAGCCGCCGTGGATCTGCACCGCCCGGTCGGTGACCTGCGCAATCATGTCCGCGCCGAACAGCACCGAGCCGGCGCAGAGGCGGTGGATCTCGCCCCTGCCCCCCTCGCCGCGCGCCAGTCCGTCGCAGGCCGAGAGGGCGCGGTAGGCATAGAGGCGGGCGGCGTCGATCAGCGTGGCCATCTCGGCCAGATGCGCCTGGATCATCTGGAAACTGCCGATGGGTTTGCCAAATTGCCGCCGCGTCGCGGCATAGTCGAGCGAGAGGTCGAGGCATCGCTGCGCCGCGCCGATATAGGGCAGTCCCAGAAAGGCGCGCTCGATGTCGAGGCCGGACATGACCACGCCGACCCCGGCGTTCTCGGCCCCCAGCAGATTGGCCGCCGGGACGCGCACACCCTCGAAGACCAGCTCGCCGGTGGGGCAGCCGCGCCAGCCCATCTTGGTTAATGTCTGCGCCACCGAGAAGCCCTGCGTCCGGGTGTCGACGACAAAGGCCGAGATGCCCTTGGCCCCGCGTTCGGGTGCCGTCTTGGCGTAGGTCAGCACCAGATCGGCGACCGGCCCGTTCGAGATGAACATCTTGCGTCCGGTCAGCACATAGTCATCGCCATCGCGCACCGCCTTGAGCGCCATCGAGCCCAGCGCATCGGACCCCGCCCCCGGCTCGGTCAGCCCCAGCGCGCCGATCTTGCGCCCGGCGATCAGGTCGGGGACGAAACGGGCGATCTGCTCGGGCGTGCCATTGCGCAGGATGTTGTTCAGGCACAGGTTTTCATGCGGCCCCCAGATGAAGGCGGCGTTGGTGTTCCAGTACCCAAAAGCCTCGGCCACCATGCCCGCCGACATCAGGTCCATACCTGCGCCGCCCAGATCCTGCGGCGCGGTCAACCCGCAATAGCCATCCGCGCCGAGCTGCGCGATCAGCTGGTCGGGGAACCAGTCCTCGTCATCCATGCGGGCGAAAAGCGGGTGCAGCCTGGCTTCGGCGTAGCGAAAGGCGGCGTCGTAGAGGGCTTGCTGCTCGGGCGTGGGGGTGAACTGCATGATTTATACCGCGCTGATCTGGCCGGGGGCCTCGGCACGCTGGAAGGCGGGGCGCGCCTTGAGCCGGGCGAGATAGGCCTGTGTCTGGGGTTTGTAGTGCTGGCTGATGCCGATCAGCTCGCCCAGATAGAGCGCATAACCCACGGCGATATCGGCGGCGGTGAAACGGTCGGCGCAGAGGAAATCGCTGTGCTCGACCCGCGCGTTCACCAGTTTGAGCCGCGCAAGGAACCATTGCGTGTAGTCGTCGACGACCTGCGGCTGGCGGCGGTCACCGGCCTCGAACCGGCCATACCGCAGGACCAGCGTTTGCGGGAAGGTCAGCGTGGCATCCGAGTGGTAGAGCCAGTTGAGCCAGTCGCCATAGGCCGGATCATCGGCGGCGACGGCGAGAGAGCCTTCGCCATAGCGGCGCGACAGGTAATGGGTGATGCCACTCGATTCCGTCATATGGGTGTCGCCGTCGGTCAGGTAGGGCACGGTGCCCAGCGGATTGACGCCCAGAAACTCGGGGTTGGTGGCGCGGGGCGGGAAGCCCAGCATGTGCAGCTGATAGGGCACGCCCAGTTCTTCCAGCGTCCACAGGGGGCGGAAGGAGCGTGCGCCTTTGCTATGCCATAGCTCGATCATGGGGACTCCGGGTCGAGGGTTATCAGGGGTTGGCGCGCGCGGACCTGCGCGCCTTTGGTCAGCGCAAGGCTGGTGATGCGGCCCGCGAAAGGCGCGCGGAGCGGGTGCTCCATCTTCATCGCCTCCAGAATGGCGAGGGTCTGGCCCTGTGTCACCCGGTCACCGAGCGCGACGTCAACGGCCAGCACGGTCCCCGCCATCGGGGCAAGGATGCGCCCGTCGCCCTGCTGGGCGCGGGTTTGCGCGGGCGCAAGGGTGATGTCGGTGAGTGTGAGATCGGCGAGATGGAGCGTGTCGCCGTCGCGGGCATAGGGCAAGGTTCGGGCGACGCCGTTCAGGCGGGCGCGGGCATGGGTCGGGGTGACGCTGTCCAGCGTGACACGGGGGCCGTCAGGGAGATGGGCGGTGGGGCCGTCCAGCGTGACGGTCACGCTGGCGGTGCCGGTGCCGGTGTCAAAGCGCCGGGTCAGGGTTGGGCGCGGGCCGGTGGTGAAGCCGAAGCGCGGCGCGGGGGCTCCGGCAAGGAGGAGCACGGCGAGCGCCAGCAATGCCGGGTCTGGCGGGGTTGGGGTGAGCGAGGGGTCGGTTGCGAAATCGCGCTCAAGAAAGGCGGTGGTCGCGTTGCCTTGGGCGAAGACCGGGTGCGCCAGAACGCGGCTGAGGAAGGGTTTGTTGGTGCGCAGCCCCAGTACTTCGGTGCGGCTGAGGCCCTCGATCAGCCGCTGGCGCACGGTTTCGCGGTCGGAACCGTGGGCGATCAGTTTGGCCAGCATCGGATCAAACCCTGCGCCGACCTCGACGCCCTCGGCCAGCGCATCGTCGCTGCGCAGGCCTTCGTCCGGGGCCCAGCGCAGGATGCGCCCGGTCTGGGGCAGGAAGCCATTGGCGGGGTCTTCGGCATAAAGCCGCACCTCGATGGCGTGGCCGGTCAGGGTGATCTGGTCCTGGCTCAGCGGCAACGGCTCGCCGCGCGCGACGCGGATCTGCCAGTCGACCAGATCGAGCCCGGTAACAGCCTCGGTCACCGGGTGTTCGACCTGCAGGCGGGTGTTCATCTCGAGGAAATAGAACGCGCCATCTTCGAGCAGGAACTCGACCGTCCCAGCGCCCTGATAGCCGCAAGCCTTGGCCAGCCCGACTGCCGCCGCGCCCATCTGTTCGCGCAGGGCGGCATCCACGGCGGGCGATGGCGCTTCCTCGACCACCTTCTGGTGTCGCCGCTGGATCGAGCAATCGCGTTCGCCCAGATGCACCACACTGCCGTGGCTGTCACCAAACACCTGCACCTCGATATGGCGTGGCGCGAGGAGCGCCTTCTCAAGGATCAGCGCGCCGTCGCCGAAACTCTTCTCGGCCTCTGATGCAGCGCGGGTCAGCGCCTCGGGCAGCGCGGCCAGCGCGCGCACCAGCCGCATCCCCTTGCCGCCGCCGCCCAGCGCCGCCTTGACCATCAGCGGCACGCCAATGCGCGCGCCCGCTTCCAGCAGATCCTCGGTCGCGCCGGGCAGGCAGGGCACCCCCGCGGCCTGCGCCGCCGCCTTGGCGCTGCCCTTGTCGCCCATCAGCGCGATCGCTTCGGGCGAAGGGCCGATGAACACCAACCCGGCCTCAGCGCAAGCCGCGGCGAAACCGGCATTTTCCGACAGGAACCCGTAGCCCGGATGCACCATCCCGGCCCGCGTCGCCAGTGCCGCCGCGATGATCGCAGGCCCGTCCAGATAGCCCGATACCGCGACCGCCAGATCGGCGGCAAGCACATGCGGCGCGCCCGCTTCGCCGGGGCCATGCACCGCCACGCAGCCATAGCCCAGCGCCCGCGCGCTGCGCATGACGCGCAGGGCGATCTCTCCCCGGTTGGCAATCAGGATCTTCATAGCCGCGCCACCCCGAACGTGTTGGGCCGCGTCACCCGCGCGCCCTCGGACGCGATCAGCCCCAGCACCAGCCCCAGAATATCGCGCGTCTGGCGCGGGTCGATGATGCCGTCATCTTCCAACCGGGCCGAGGACGCCAGCGCCGTCGTCGCCTCGGCCAGCATCGCTGCCGTGCCCTGCTCCAGCGCGTCAAGCTTGGCCGTGTCCGCCGCGCCCGCCCGCGTCATCGCGGCCTCGGTGACGATGCGCATCACCTGCCCCGCCTGCGCCGGACCCATGACCGAGGTGCGCGCGTTGGGCCAGGCGAAGAGAAAGCGCGGATCAAAGCCCCGGCCGCACATCGCATAGTTCCCCGCGCCATAGCTGCCGCCGACGACAAGGCTCAGCTTGGGCACCCGCGCATTGGCCACGGCCTGAATGAGTTTCGATCCATGCTTGATGATCCCGGCCCGCTCCGGCTCGGTCCCCACCAGAAAGCCGGTGGTGTTGTGCACGAACAGCAAGGGCACCCCGGCCTGATCGCAGAGCTGAATGAACTGCCCGGCCTTCGCCGCGCCCTGCGCGGTGATCGGGCCGTTGTTGGCGATGATGCCAAGGGCGTGACCCTCGACGCGGGCATGGCCACAGACGGTGCCTGCGTCATACGCGGGCTTGAAGTCCAGAAAGCCCGACCCATCCACCAGCCGCGCCAGAATTTCCCGGCAGTCATAGGGCTGCTTGGGGTCGGCGGGTACGATGCCCATCAACTCAGACGCCGGATATAGCGGCGGGACTCCCGCTGTCGCCGCGCTATCCTCAGGCCAGGGCAACGCGCTGATCACGGCCCGCGCCAGCCGGATGCCGTCTGCGTCATCCTCGGCCAGATAGTCGCCGACGCCCGAGACCTGCGTGTGCATCTCGGCCCCGCCAAGCTCCTCATCCGTCGCCACCTCGCCGGTCGCGGCCTTCAGCAAGGGCGGCCCGGCCAGATACATCGTCGCCTGACCGCGCACCAGGATCACGTAATCCGACAGGCCCGGCTGATACGCGCCCCCCGCCGTGGCCGAGCCATGCACCACCGTCACCTGCGGAATGCCCAGCGCCGAGAGCCGTGCCTGATTGGCAAAGCCGCGCCCGCCGGGGATGAAGACCTCATGCGCGTATTGCAGATTGGCACCGCCCGACTGGCTCAGACTGACCAGCGGCAGCCGGTTCTCGCGCGCGATCTCCTGCAGGCGCAGCTTTTTCGCCAGCCCGTCCGGCGTCACCGTCCCGCCCTTGACCGCGAAATTATCGACGACGACCACGCAGGACCGCCCCGCCACGCGCCCGACCCCGGCAATCGCCCCGGCGCCCGCGCCGGTGCCGTCCTTGTCGCCATAGCGCTTCCACCCGGCAAAAGGACACAGCTCCAGCCAGGGCGCGCCCGGGTCCACAAGCAGCGCCAGCCGCTCGCGCGGCAACAGCATCCCGCGCTTGGCGTACCGCCCGCGCACGCTCTCAGCCGCCATCTCGACCGCCTCGCGCACCGCCAGCACGGGTGCCAAGGCCGCTTCCATCGCCGTCGCATTCGCGGCGAACCCCGGCCCCGCCGCGTCAATTTCCGATGTCAGCCCCTGCACAACGCTGCCCTTTCATCTTGCCCGAAATACGCCCGGGGGCGGCGCATCGCGCCAGTGGGGGTGGAACCCCCGCGCGGGCCGAGGGGGCTCGATGCCCCCGAGGCGCGCCCCCCGCTCACCCGATCCCCCAGAGCGCCCGCGCCTCAGCCGCGCTGGCGACCGACCGTCCCGCCTCGCGCGCCACCCGTGCCAGAGCCTCGACCAGCGCGCCATTGCCCGAGGCGCGCGATCCGTCGGGCAGATAGAACGTGTCCTCCAGCCCGGTGCGCAGATGCCCGCCCAGCTCGGCCGCGCGGCGGTGCAGATCCCAGACTTCGGCCCGGCCGATCACCGTGGTCTGCCACGGGCAGCCCTCGGGGCGGTATTTCAGCACAAGCGGCAACAGATCCGGGTCGGCGGGCATCCCCGACGACACCCCCATCACGAAATTCACCTGCGGGCGCGCGACCAAGCCGACCTCGGCGAACATCGCGACTGACCGCACGATCCCGGTATCAAAGCACTCGAATTCCGGCTTTGTGCCCGTCTCGTCCATCACACCGACGATCTCGGCGATCTTGTCGACCGGGTTGTCGAACAGCATCGGCGGCCAGGCCCACTGCCCGCCCGAGCGCGTCTTGAGGTAATTCAGCGAGCCCGCGTTACAGGCCGCGATCTCGGGCCGCCCGGCGCGCAGGCAGGCGATCGGGCCGGACTGGTCGCGCCCGACGATGCCGGTGGTGAAGTTCAGGATCACGCCCGGACAGGCGCTGCGGATCGCCTGCGCCACCTCGACCGCCAGCGCGGGATCCCAGCTGGGCAGGTGCCCGCGCCCCGCGCCCTGCTGGCGGAAATGGACATGCATGCAGACCGCGCCTGCGTCCCAGGCCTCATGGGCCGAGGCGGCCAGGTCCTCGGGCGTCACCGGCACCGGGTGTTGGCGCGGATCGGTCAGCACGCCGGTCAGCGCGCAGGTGATGATGGCGGTGTCTGTCATGGGCCTCTCCCTGCGTGCCAGCCTAGCAAGCCGCGAAAAACAAGCAAGCGCTTGGTTGTTTTCCGCCACGTCACGGCGTAGACACGTCCCATGACCGCGCCCCTCTTCGATCCCGAAAAACCCCGCGACCGGCTGCTCTCTGCCGCCGCGCGGCTGTTTCACCGTCAGGGGTATGCGGCCACAACCGTGCGCGAGATCGGGGCCGAGGTCGGCATCCTGTCTGGCAGCCTGTTCCACCATGTCAAAAGCAAGGAGGATATTCTCTTTGCCGTCATGGACCGCGTCATCAGCGCCATGCTCGACGCCCTGCGCGCCGGGCTGGCGACCGCGACCGATCCGCGAACCCGCCTGCGCGCGCTGATCAGCGTCGAGCTGCACTATCTGCACGGCCCTGCTGCCGATGCCACCGGCGTTCTGTTCCACGAATGGCGCGCGCTGTCCGAGCAGCGGCGCGCCGTGCTGCTGGACGGGCGCAGCGCCTATTTCGCGCTGTGGCAGCAGGTGCTGACCGAGGCGCAGACTGCGGGTCTCACGACACTGGACCCCACGATGCTGCGCCAGTTCCTGCACGGGGCGCTTGCCTGGACCAGTTTCTGGTACAAGCCGGGCGGCGCGCTGGACCTTGAGGCGCTGACCGATCAGGCGCTGACCCTCGTCCTGCCCCCCTTGCGCTGACGGGGCCCGCGCCGCAGGATGCGCGCGAACTGGAGAGGTTTATGGACGATTTTGACAACCTTCTGCGTGCCAATCCCGCGCCCGCCCCGCAAACGCGCCTGCTGTGGGAGGCGGTCGTGACCTGCCTGCCCAAGCAGGATCTGGGCATCGGCCCCTATGGCGAACGGTTCATCGTGCCCATCACCGGCGGGCTCTTTCGCGGCGCCCCGGGATTCGAGACCCTGAGCGGCACGGTCCTGTCCGGTGGCGCGGACCGCCAGTTGCTGCGCGCCGACGGGGTCAAGGAACTCGAGGCGATCTACGAGATGCAGGTCGACGATGGCACCGTGCTGCATATCGAGAACCGCGTGACCATCGACGATCCCACCCCGAACGGGCGCTATGCGCTCTCGCATCTCAGAATTACGGCCCCCAAGGGCCGGTGGGACTGGCTGAACCGTCGGGTGTTTGTCGGCTCGATGAACAGCCTGCCCCCGGCCGAGGTGCGGTGAAGATCAACGTCTGGCTGGTCGAACCGGCGTGAACGACGCACCCGAACCGCAACCAGAGCTGCAACCGCTGCGCCCCTCGGCATGGCAGGGCACCGGACGCCCGCGCAGGCCGCTGGGGCTGGTCGGTGCGCTGGTGGTCTTCGCGTTCTGGCTGGGGCTTTCCTCGCTGGGGTTCTTGCCGGGCACCTTTGGCCCGATCGCTCAGGCGCCGGTGCCACAAGCGCTCGGCGTCGGGTTTCTGCTGCTGTGCCTGCTGGCGTTTCGCTGGTCGGATCTGGCGCTGGGCTTGCCCAGACCCGGCACGCAGCGGATCATGTGGTTGCCGTGGCTCTATCTGCCCGGTTTTGGCGCGCTGGTCGTCTGGGTCGGCACCCCTCCCGCGATACAGCTGATCGGGTTGTTTGGCCTGATGGTCTGGATTGCGGTGTCCGAAGAGCTGATGTTTCGCGGCATCCTGTTCCCGGCCCTGCGGCGTCGGCTGCGGATCTGGCCCGCGATGCTGCTGACCAGCGTGGTGTTTGGCCTGGTCCATCTGGGGAACGGGCTGGAAATGGGTGACTTCCGCCCCGCCGCCGTGCAATCCGTCGCCGCCATATCGACCGGCCTTCTGCTGCTGGCCATGCGGTTGCGCCGAGGCTCGATCTGGCCTGCCGTGGTGTATCACCTGTTGTGGAATTTCGGTGCGTTCTCGCTGGAACTCGCGCTGCGCCAGCAGGGCAAGGACGGCGCGCCGGCGCTGTTTTCACTGATGATCCTGCCGCTGATCGTGGTGGTGCCGAACGGGCTGTACGCCCTGTGGCTGCTACGCCATGCCAGGCGCGGCGACCTGCCCGGCGATGTCCCCGGCGCGCCCTGAGACCGGCCAGTCGGTGAGGATCGGCACGCTTCGCCCTTCGCCCTTTTCCGCAGCGCGGCGGGTGCTGGTCCTGCTGAACCCGGCATGGAATGCTGTGATGCGCGCCTTATGTCACGCACGCAAAACGTAACACCGGCAAATCAACGTGTTACAATGCGAAAAATTCCAGGTGGTAGCCGCTGTGGGACTCGAACCCACACGCTCATACGAGCAACGGATTTTAAGTCCGGTCTGTCTACCATTCCAGCAAGCGGCCACTGCTAACGTTTTCAGCACGTTGGGGCGTTGGGCGCAAGGGGCGTGCCGGGATGTTTGCGCGAGCGGTTCATGATTCTCGCCCCGGCCCCCGGCCTTGGGTTTCCGCCAAAAGCGTGTCGAAATCTGCGCCAAGGTTGACCGCTTGCAATGTGCCGTGCATCCGGTCTGGGACCGCCCCCCTGAAAGGCGTGACGTGACGATCGCCGACGATATCGGTTAACTTGACGTGTTGTCTCAGCTCATCACTTCCCCCATGATTGCAAAATTATCGCCTAATGCAACCCTGAGCTTGCCGAGTGTCCCTTCGTTCCCTGCGTTTCGAACTTGCCCTCTGTGCGGCGCTGCTCGGTATATGGTGCGTTCTGGCTGGGCGCTTCTTCTTGGGAAACTGGGCACCGGACATCTCGGCGGTGTATATCGCAGGCTGGCTGTGGGCGAATGGTCAGGAGTCGCTGATCTACGCCGTGCCACCCGGCTTTTTCGGCGGCATTTCCGACACGTGGCACCCGGTGGTAGCGGTGCTTGGCATTGCCGATCTTGATAGCTTTCCTTTCCTCTACCCGCCCCTTTGGGCCGTGCTCGCGTCCGGCGGTGCCCGCGAAACGGGCCCGCAACAATTCGCAGACCTTGTGCTCATGTACCACGTCGTGCTGCTTGCACTCTGTGTTGTGCTGGCGGGCCGTATTGCCCGCCCTGCGTCGGTCTCGTGGAGGGCCTGGACCCTGATCGGCATTGCTCTGCTGTCGTTGTCGACGCCAGCCCTGCACGCACTTCTTCAGAACCAACCGACGATTACCGTGACGTTTCTGATCCTGGCCTCGGTCGACCGTCTGCTGGCTGACAAGGCTGCCAGTGCGGGCGTTCTGCTAGCGCTCGCGGCGGCGATAAAGCTGACGCCCGTTGTCTTCGTTCTGATCTTTGTGCTGGACCGCCAGCCCAGAGCAGTTGTTGCCTTTGGCGTGGCCGGTGCCCTGCTGGCGGCAACCTCGGTTGCGCTGGCCGGATGGCCGCTGCACCGCGCCTTTCTCGATACGATGGCAGCAATGGGGTGGCAAACCAGTTTTGGGGCGTTCAACCCGACATTGGGCAATGCCCTGCTCCCTTTGCTCTCAGCCCTTGGGGCAATACCCGCGCTTCAGCACCCGACTGACGTTGTCACCATACCGGCCGCGCTGGGCATCGGCTTGCGGCTTGCTGCCCTTGGCCTTGGAACGGCGGTTGCCGTCTGGCTTTGGCAGATCCCCCGGCGCGAGCGCCTTGTGTTGGGGCTTACAGCACTGTCCATCGCCGTCCCGCTGTTCGGGCCTATCGGGTGGCAGCATTACTATGTCCTGCCCCTGCTGCTGGCCCCCGGCGCAATCGCCCTCATGCCTGCGTCTCGCCGGTTTGTGGCCTCGGCGGTGGTGATCGCGGCGTCGGCTTTCCCGCTCTATGTCGCCTTGCGGCTCGGTGCCCTGCGGTTCACCGATCTTGCCCTGGTGCTGAATGTTACCGGTTGGGTGATGTTTCTCGCGCTTGTTTGCGCTGCGGGGAAGCCGGCCCAAGGGCGCGCCCGACCAGAACCAGCGCGCGATCCGTGACGCGGTGAGACCACGCCCGGTGGAAGCAAGGATCGCGAGTCACGGCCCCTTCCCTGCGCCCTTACGGCGGGACCGCTCGTGCCATTTTTGACATTGCCCTTGTCTAATTGACATGTATAGTGTCGACATGAAAGCCAAGAAGCTCTACGATCTCGTTTGGACGTCCCGCCCCCTGATGCAGGCCGCGGAAGCCTGCGTGGAGAACGGGCTTGCCGGCACCGATCTGACCGTCCGCATGCGTGCCGTTCTGGAAATCCTTCTCGCACAGGGCGCGTTGCCGGTTCCCGACATTGCCGCAAAGCTCGAAATTCAGCGGCAATACGTGCAGGTGATGGTGAATGAAACCCTGGCGTCGGGCTTCACGGCGCAGCACCCCAATCCTCGACACAAACGATCCCCCTTCTGGCGCTGACCGATCAGGGGCGCGCCGTGATCGAAGACATCCGGCAAAAGGAAATGGCGTTGATGACGCTCATCGCTGCCGATTTCGAAGACGATGACATTGCCACCGCCTTGAGGGTGATCGAGGCGGTCACCGCAAAGCTGAAACAGATGAGGGATGAACAGCCATGATGATCGCTTCTGTGCTTGGGGTGCTGGCCCTGTCCGCAGCGCTTTGGCTGGCGCTCGGGATCCGGCGCATCGGGGCGATCAGTCGCGGAAAGCCGATTGGCGCGCGGTCGGGGACGGCAGTATTGCTGATCGACCTGCAATCGGTCTTTTGGGATCACGGCCCCTATCCCGAGGCCGCGACATCGGTCGCCGAGGCCGCCATTCTCGATGAAATCAGCGCAGCAAAGCGGAACGGCCTGCCGATTATCGCCATCCGTCAGGAATGGTCGATCCCGTCGACCAAGGTGATCGCAAGGCTGGCGATGAAGGGCCAGGCGGTGGAAGGCACCCCCGGCGTCGACCTGGCTGCGCCTTTTTCCGGGCTTGTTGACCACGTCCTTGTCAAGCGTGTGCAAGACGCGTTTGAAACCGGGGATCTGGACAGGCTGCTTGCAACGCTGGGGGTTGGAACCCTGCGCATCGTCGGGCTGGACTTCAACTATTGCGTGCTGAAAACCGCCCTCGCGGCGCGCAACCGTGGGTACGCGGTAACGGTCGTGAAGCAAGGCACGCTGTCAGCGAAACCGACCGCGCAGGCTGAACAGCGCATGGCCACGGCGGGGTTGCACGTTCAATAGCCGCGAGTTCTGCGCAACGAGCCGTCGCCCGACCGATGAGAACCGGTCGGGCGCTTGGCGTTGGGTTTCTTCCCGCGGGTAACCCCGGCACGCCGCTGTTAAGCGCGTGGGCGTTTGCGGTCGGGGTCATAGACGGGCATGCGGACCACGGTGCCAGAGGTCCCCGCGACGGAAACGACAGTGCCTTCGACAGCCTGAGCCTTGGCGATGCGGGCAAGCGCCAGCATCTTCCCCTCCAGAGCCGGTGAGGGAATGGCCATGCTGATCGTCCCGACAGATGCGCCATCGACCGTGATCTCTGCCCCGTCCAGACCTTGGCTGTCTGCCGGAAAGGCAAGGGACGCCAAGGTCAGGTTTGTGCTGTCCTTTGACGCAGCAAGCGCCGCTTTGCCCTGAAACTCGGGCTTGGTCAGATCGACCGCCCATCCCATCCGGCATTCCCACGGGGTCGAGGTTTCGTCATATTCCAACCCGCCCATGATGAGCCCCGCTTCGATGCGGGCCATCATGAGACCCGCGCCCCCGACCGACCGCAAGCCGTGATTCTGGCCCGCCTTGGTCAGCGCGCGCCACAGGTCCGGCGTCTTGGATACGGGCAGGAGAAGCTCATAGCCAAGCTCACCGGTGAAGCCCAAGCGGCTGATCTGCATCGGAATTCCGGCGATGGCCACGCCATCGCGGAAATCATAATAGCGCAGCGCCGTGTTGGAGAGATCGTCACCGGTGAGCTCTTGCAGCAAGGCGCGCGACTTGGGCCCCTGCACCGAAATATGGGCATAGTCCGCGCCGCAATCGCGGACTTGGACACCCGGCCCGGCAGCAAGCGCAAGGTCGTCTGCCAGACGCGGGTTGGCCCCCATCACCATCACGCGGTCCGGGCCGTGGTAAAACACCGTGCAGTCGTCAACCATATGACCGTCAGGATCGACCACGACACCATACGCAACGCGCCCCGGTTTCAGCGCCGTTACGTCGCGCGAAAACACCCGGTTCACGCATTCCGCCGCCCCCGGTCCGGTCACATCAACCTTCAGCAGCATCGAGAACTCGATGACAGCCACGTGGTTGCGGATGGCGTCGCATTCGGCCGCCGGGTCGCCCCATGTGACGGGGATGGCAAAGCCGAAGACATCCATCCATTCCACCACGCCCTCGCCATAGAGCGGCGCGAGGGGGGTGGGTTTGAGCGTATCAGGAAAGCTCATTTCAGCGTCCTCCGCCAAGACTGGCCGACAGGCTTTGCGCCCCCAGCCGGTAGTCGTCTTCGGTCGCGCCAATAAGGCGACGCTCGCGGATGAAGGGCTGGTGGGTGTCGGGATCCTCGGTGTCAAACTCGCGGGCCAGTCGCGCCCCCGAGAACGTGGCCTGTGCAATCATCCCCGGTGTGTGGGCATCACCGATCAGATGGATCGAGTCGATACCGGCCTCTTTCAGCCGCTCTGGCTGGGCCTGCAACTGATCGTAGATCGCGCATTCCGATTTGCGGTACGTGACCATCAGGACCGAGTCATAGGCGGTTTCCGTTTCCTCGGCGGTCCATTTGTTCACCGACGTCACCTTGCCGCCCTCGACCGAAAGCGCGAAGTGCAGCGGCACCAGTTTGACGCCCAGTTCCATCAGCTTCATGTGCACCCGCTGCTCTTCCAAGGTGAAGCGCAGATAGGGGCCGACACTTTCATTATGGGTCAGATAGGTGACTTCATGGCCTTTCTGAGCAAGGTCGATCGCCACCGCTGAACCCATGTAATAGGCGTCATGGTCGATCACCACGACGCGCTTGCCCACGGGCTTGCCATCCCGGATATACTGGTCAGGCGTCACGATTTCGGGTCTGGACGCATCGGCGCCGACGATGTGGTCATGGATCGGCGCGCTGAGACCCTCGGTGTCCCAGCTGGAGCCGGTGGCAAAGATCACATGCTGCGCGCCATAGCTCAGAATGTCATCGATGCTGAGCTTGGTGTTCAGCTCGATGCCCACCCGGGTGTGCAGGCTGAGCTGGGTCTTGCGCCAGTCCACCACCCGCTTCCATGTCCCGAAATCCGGCAGTTTGGTCACCCAGTTGAGATGCCCGCCCACCGCCGGTTGCGCATCGACAAGCTGCACGGTTTCATAGCCGCGCTTGCCCAGAACCATGGCGCATTCCAGCCCGGCCGGGCCAGCGCCGACCACCATGATCGCGGGTTCGGCGTTGCGGGTGGGCACGAAGATCTCGGGATGCCAGCCGCGCCGGTATTCCTCGCCCGCCGTCGTGTTCTGGGTGCACCAGATCGGCGGACCACCCTTTTCCCAGCGGCTGACACAGACATTGCAGCCGATGCATTCGCGGATGTCCTCGTAGCGGCCATCCCTGATCTTGTTGGGCAGGAAAGGGTCGGCAATCGAGGGTCGCGCCATCCCGATGATGTCGCATTGCCCCGAGTTGATCGCCTTGACCATCACATCGGGGTCGGTGAAGCGGCCCACGTTGATGACAGGCTTCTTCGAGACGCTTTTGGCGTGCCGGGTGTAGGGGGCTTCGTGGTTCGTGTCGAAAAAGCGCGAGGAACCGGCGTCTTCGCCCCAGTTCAGCGTGCCGATGTTGATGTCCCAATAGTCGACAAGATCATCCAGCAGCGCGACGAATTTCACGCCCTCGTCTTCAGCCCGCACACCCAGATCACCATAGCCAAAGGGCGCATCCAGCGTGTCGATCGGGAACCGGATGCCGATGGCGCAATCCTTGATCTCGTCGCGCATCATCTGCATCAGTTCAACGGTGAACCGCGCCCGGTTTTCAAAGCTGCCGCCATAGGCGTCGGTGCGTTTGTTGTTCCATGGATAGAGGAAGTAGTTCGGCACGGTGGCCAGACCGCAGAACACGGTCAGCAGGTCAAAGCCGGCCTCGCGCGCCCGCAACGCGGCGTCGACGTGATCGCGCTGCATCTTGCGGATGTCGCGCAGGGACATTTCCCGCGCGCTGGACATGCCTTCCATCTCGTTCGGAATTTGCGAGGGTGCGCGGTTCGGCATGCGGGTTTCGGCGTTGAAGCAAAAGCTCGACCCGTGCGTCAGCTCAACGCCGGCAAGGCAGCCGTGACGATGGGCTTCTTCGGTCATCATCCGCAGGTTCTGGATATCGCCCTGATCAATCAGCTTGGACCCGACCCAGGGCATGGCGTCACTGTCCGGGGCAACCATGCAGACCTCGGTGAAGACGGCGGCAAAACCGCCCTGCGCCTTCATGCCCCGGTGCATGGCCTGAAAGCCGGGACGATCCGATCCGGCGCCGTTGCAATGGGGCACCTGCCAGAAGCGGTTGCGCAGGGTCTTCGGCCCGATCTGGATGGGTTCAAAAAGGATGTCATGTCTGGGATCACGAGTCATGTGAGTGCCTTTCGTGTTCAGGTTTCGTCAGGGAGAGGTGAAGGGGCACGGAACGGACGGTCCCGGCCCCTGTCTGGACGCCATCAGTCGCGGTTGGCGCCCAATTTCGCGAAGTCCGCAGGTCTGGTCTGTGCCATCTTGCTGGCAACCAGATAGCCGATCAGGCCGAACAACGGCACAAGACCGGGAAGGATGTAAGACAATGGCGCGGTGGTGGCCGTTGCCGGTCCGAACCCGATCAGCGTGTAGGCCGCCATGCCCGCCATCATCAGCCCCGACACCACCGGAGCCAGAACCACTTTCCATGCGGGCTCTTGCCCGGGGTGTTTGCGAAAGTAAGCCACCACGGCAAAGGACGTGATCGCCAGCATCGTCAGCACCCCAAACACGCTGACCTGAGCGATCCAGGTGAACAGGTTCAACACCGGATCAAGCCCCAGTGCGGCAAAGACCAGCACCACGATGACAGCCATGAGAGTTTGCACGACCGAGCCGACATGCGGGCTTTGGTGGCTGTCATGGGTGACCCCCATGAAGCCCGGAAGCAGCCCCTCACGCCCGGTGACATAGAAGTAGCGGGCGATGAAATTGTGCATCGCCTGAGCCGACGCGAATATCGACGTGACCAGCAGCACCCCCAGGATCATCGCAACCGTGCCGCCCGCGTATTGCTCGGCAAGAGCGAACAGAAAGAACGTCGGATCCGGCAAGGCGGCAATGGTGGGAACCAGCGCCTCGACTCCGGTGCCGACAACCATGCTCCATGTCGTGAAGGCGTAGAACAGCCCGATCAGCAAGATGGCACCGAAAGTGGCCTTGGGCACCGTCACCGTCGCGTCGCGCACCTCTTCGGTGTAGATCGCTGTCGCTTCAATTCCGATGAAAGACCCGAAGGTGAAAAGGATCGCCGCGACCGTGCCGCCCCCGGCAAAGATCAGCTGTGGATCAAGGATGTTATAGGTCAGATCCCCTGCCCCGCCCTTGGCGAGGATCGAAAAGGCGACGATCAGGCCAATGACAACTTCCAGCGCCACCAGAAGCATCAGCACTTTTGCCGAAAGCTCGGCTTCCTTGTACCCTAGGATGCCGACCAGACCCGTGGCGATCAGGCTCCATGTCCACCAGGGCAGGTTCAGGCCGAACTGCCCGAAAACCCCGGTGGCGACCCCGCCCAAGAGCCCCAGCAGCCCGAACATCATGGCGTTATAGGCCAGCACCGCGATGAGGGCGACGGCACCGCCGGCCCGGCCCCCCAAGGCGCGCGCGCTGTAGGCGTAGAAGGCACCCGCGTTGCGGACACGGCGGGCCAGCGTGACAAAGCCGATGGCCCAGATCGCCATGATGATGGCCATGATGACAAATGTGCCCGGAATGCCCGCGCCGTTGCCCAGCAGCATGGCTATGGGGATGGCTCCGGCAATCCCCGTCAGGGGGGCCGCCGCCGAGATCACCATAAACACCAGCAGGCTGAGACCGATCGAGTTCTTCTTTAAGCTATGCACCTGAAGCGGTGTCGCTTGTTCCATAGTTGCGCATCCCTGTTCGCATCGTTCTAGTTTTTTTGCCCCCTTCCCCACGCCTTGAACAAAGGTCGGCCCTGACGAGCCAAGCGGGCTCGCCGTGACATCGGCGGATGTCTCGGTCGTCGGGAGAGAGGGTTTGATGTCGCAGTTACGCTCTGCGTTGCGGGCAGTTTTGCGAGGATCACCCCACAAGTCAAGTTTTTCTTGCGTTTCGGATTGCACAGTGCCGCTTTGACGGGCATGGTGACACATGCTGGCGCGAAAGCGCGCACAGGCCCTTGATAACTATTCGTAATCCCGAAACCCTCACGCGGCCTTCGGCCTGCGCAAAACGGTTTCCCCCGTGCGGTTTGTTATCTAGATTGCCGGTCAAAGGAATGTTTCATGAAGCCCGAAGACTTTCTGCTCGTCCAACCGCAACAAGACCGCGCCTTCGCCAAGTTTCACAAGATGGTTCAGGCAGCCAGTGAGATTCTGGCCGAAGACGGCTTTGGCGGGCTGACGTCTGACGCCATTGCCGCCCGCGCCGGGGTGAACATTTCCACCTTTTACAAATACTTCGCCAACCGCGACGCGGTTCTGGGGTATATGGCGGTGGCTTTCATCGAAGAGCAGACCGCCTCGCTTCAGCGGCTGATCGCCCGGATGCCGCCGGACGCCCCGCTTGAGCAGGTGATTCCCGCGATGATCGACACCGCCGTCGACGACTGGACCAGTAACCCCACATCGCGCGCGCTTCAGGGATGCTTCATTCTCGACCCGGTGCTCTATGCCGAATACAGCCAGAGCAGTCTGATCGTCGCCGCCGCCCTGCGGCCGTTCATCACCGTCTGGAATATCGCGGGTACCCATGACGATTGGGACCGCATGCATTCGGTATTCGGTGATTGCGCCATCGTGCTGTACGACCGCGCGGCCAAAGCAGAACCGGCAGAACAGGCCGAGGTGGTCATTCAGCTGAAAAACCTCGCTGTGGCCTATTTCAAGACAGCGGTCGCAGCGCCGTAGGCACCCTGAACAAACGCCGTCGGTTGCGGGGCCTGGTCACAGGGGTGCAGCACGCATTGCCTTTGGAAAACGCTGGTTGCCGTGCCCGGATCTTGATGCGCGCGGTGGGCGTCTGATCACAGACCGCAAAGGGCCGGGCTCCCGGCGGCGCGTGATCGCCGCCGGGATGCGCTCAGAGCGGGCGTAAAGAGTTCGCGCGTGTGTTTGCCAGCAGGACGAACACCAGCACCGTCAGCAGCCCCATCAGGACGGCAGCGCTCGTCAACAGCGCCGCATGGGTCGCCGAGAAAGCGGCCTTGCCGGCCGAGATCAGCGCCATCCCCTGCTCGGCACCAAGCTGCCGGGCAACGAGATAGAGATCGCCAATCGAGCTGGCGGCCTGATCGATCAGGATGTGCGGCGCGCCATCGGGCAGGACCAGATGGTGTTGGAAAACCACCGATATGAAGACGCCAAACAGCGTAATGCCCAGACCGCTGCCCAGTTCATAGCCTGTTGCCTCCAACGAGCCCGCCGCCCCGGCTTCATGGGCATCGGCAGCGCCCATGATCGCGATGGACGAGGCGGTCAGCCCGATGCTCAACGCAAGACCAAGGCCCGCCAGCAGCACGGGTACGATCACCCCGGGATCGTGGAAATCCGTGACCGCAAGGCCCGCAAGCGTCCCCGCCGCGACCGCCAGCGACAGACAAGCCACCGATCTGAGACCGAAGCGGCCTGTCAGCCAACCGGCGACCGGCCCGCCCAATGCCGCCGCCGCCATGATCGGGATCATGAAGATCCCCGCCTGAAGCGGCGTCTTGTCCAGCACATATTGCAGCTCTTGTGCCAGGGTCAGTTCCACCCCGGCCAGCGACCCGCTTGCGACGATGGCCATGATGATCCCCGCCAGAATTGCCGGGCGTTTGAACAGCGCCAGATTCAGCATCGGCGCGGCGCTGCGCAACTGCAGGCGGACAAACAGCCACAAAAGCCCCAGACCCGCGGTCAGCACCACGGCAACGACGCCCAGCGGTTGCTTGGCACCGAAGCCGGCCTTGATCGCGTAGACCGTCGCAATCATGCCGAGGATCAGCACCACCGCTTGCCCGATGGCCCAATGGCCGGGGGTGATGTGCTCGCGCCGGGGCAGCAGAAACCAGCAGGCGGGCAGGACGACCGCCATCACCGGGACGTTGATCAAAAAGACCGAGCCCCACCAGAAATGCCCCAACAGCGCGCCGCCGATCAGCGGGCCGACGGCGGCACCGGCGGCGCCGACCGTGCCCCAGAGTCCAAGGGCGATGCCACGCTCGGTCTCGTCCTCGAAGGTGCGGCGGATGATGCCCAGCACGCAGGGCATGATCATCGCACCGCCCAGCGCCAGCATCATCCGCGCGGCGATCAGCAGCGGTGCATTCGGCGCAAAGGCCGCCAGCGCCGAGGCGAGGCCGAAAATGGTCAAGCCGGTCAGCAGGATGCGCCGGTTGCCCACGCGGTCGGCCAGCGTGCCCATCGGCACCAGAAGCCCGGCCATCAGCAAGGGATAGATGTCGATGATCCACAGCACCTGCGTGTTGGACGCCGCCAGTGCCTGCGTCAGCGTGGGAACCGCCACATGCAGGATCGTCATGTCCAGCACCACCGGCAAGAACGCCAGCATGACCGCCAGCAGAACCAGCCAGCGTTTCGGGTCAGGTTGACGGGGTCGCATGCTTCACCTCAAATGACGTTGCAGGCGTCCATATAAATACGTACGTATGGATTGCAACATTGAAAATCGGGGAGAGGGCAACCCATGGGCAGAAAGCCGACGATCAACCGTGAGGCATTGCTGGACGTTGCCCAGGAAATCGTGCGCACAGGCGGAGGGGCGGCGCTGACCATCGGGGCGCTGGCGCAGGCGGCGGGGATATCCAAGGGCGGGGTGCAATATTCCTTTGCCAGCAAGGATGATCTGATCCGCGGCCTGATCGACCGATGGACCAGCCAGTTCGATGCCCTGCTCGAAGGCGCGGCAGGCGACGCCCCCCTGCCCTTCGTGCGGCGCTACATCGCCGCCACACGGGCTTCGCAGCAGGCGATGAATGCCAAGATGGTGGGACTGCTGGTCAGCTATCTGGAAGACCCCGCCAACCTGCGCGAGACGCGCGACTGGTATCGCGGGATCTTCGACCGGCTTGGCGGCACGTCTGCTGACGCACAGGCCGCCCGCGTCGCCTTTCTTGCCGTCGAGGGGCTGTTCCTGATGCGTATCAACGGCATCGACGAAGACGGGCTATGGACCGACTTCCTTGACGATGTCGAGGCGGTGCTCGATCGGCTGAGCGTCTGAGCACCCCCGACGGGTTCGATTGGGCCGATCAGACAGGCACGGCGCGTTCAGAACGCGCCAACGCTGGTCGTCGGCAGCGGTCTTCACGAAATCTCCACGAAACCTGAGCCATTCATCCACAGCGTGATGCCAGATACAGGCCTTGTGAAATGGATGGACTGAACGATGGCACGCCGAAGCGTCACACTCTTTTTGATCATTGGGCTGATGGTGGGGGCTTTGGTCTTTGTCCGCCTTGCCCAACACCCGCAAGAGGCGGTCGCGCAGGACATGGGGTCTGCCAGCACGGTTCTGTTGACTGTCGCGACGGCGCAACCCGAGCAGATCACGCTTGAGACCGAATACGCAGGCCGTGTGGCAGCCTTTCGCCGGGTCGAGATCCGCCCGCAGATCGGCGGCGTGATTCTGGAAAGACTGGTGGACGCAGGCAGTCTGGTGTCGGCAGGGGATGTCCTGTTCCGTATTGATCCGGCCCCCTTCAATGCCGATCTCGGCACGGCCCAAGCCGCCTTGGCGCGGGCCGAGGCGGCCGAGGCCTTTGCCCAGCGAGCGCTGGAGCGTTCGGATGCCCTGCTGGCCCGAAATGCGGTCAGCATCGAAAGGAACGACAGCGCGCATAATGATCTGCTGCTCGCCCGCGCCAGTCTGGCCGAGGCGCAGGCCGCCGTGGCGCGCAAAAGGCTCGATCTTGAGTTCACGACGCTGCGCTCTCCGATTGATGGCTATGTCGCCGCCGGGATCACCGATCTTGGCGGGCTTGCCGCGCAGGGAAGCGATCGGCCCCTGGCCATCATCCAGGATCTTGAGACCGTTTTTGTTGATGTGCGACTGCCAGCCGACGCGCTGGATGCCATTCTGGCGGCCTCGGAAGCCGGGCTGGGCCCGGTTCGGATCACGACCGCCCGGCACGATGGACCGGTGCTGGAGGGGCGGGTCAGGTCATCGGATCTGATCGTCGATCCCGGGACCGGCGATGTCTCGGTCCGCGTCGAGACCCCGAACCCGGGGCTTGACTTGCTGCCGGGTATGTTGGTTCGCGCACATCTGCCGCGCGGGGTTTTGCCTGACGCGCTTCTGGTGCCCGAAGAGGCCGTCCTGCGCAGCGGCGGCGGCGCGGCGCAGCTTGTCCTTGTTTCGCCGCAGGGCGAGGCGACGCGCAGCGATGTCAGCCTTGGTGACCGCGTTGGCAATCGCATCGTGGTGACATCGGGCCTCAGGCCCGGAGATATCGTGGCGGTCCGCGGGCAGGACCGCGTGCAGACCGGTGCTGCGGTGCCGGTCACGACCATTGCCGCAGGCGATCAGCCTGCCGCCGTAAATCCCTGACGACCCAACCCCGAAAGACCGGCCTCCATGTCGCAATTCTTCATCACCCGCCCGGTCTTTGCCTGGGTTATCGCGATCTTTATTGCGCTGGCGGGGATCGCCGCGCTTCCGCGACTGCCGGTGGCGCGTTTTCCAGATATCGCACCGCCCAGCATCAGCATTTTCACCAGCTATGCGGGTGCCGATGCGCAAACCGTCAGCGACAGCGTGATCCGCCCGATCGAACGCGAACTCTCCAGCGTCAGGAACGTGCTGTATTACGAATCCAGCGTGGATTCGACGGGCGGCGCGAACATCACCGTGACCTTCACCCCCGGCACGAACATCGAACTGGCACAGGTTGACGTCCAGAACCGCCTGCGAAATGCCGAGGCCATGCTGCCCGCCGCCGTGCGTCGCGCGGGCATCGGCGTCGAGGCGGCCGAGTCGGGCTTTCTGATGGTCCTCACGTTGCGATCGCGCGATGGCTCAACCGACGAGCTGAGCCTTGGCGAGTATCTGACCCGCAGCCTTGCCGAAGAGCTCAAACGCGTTCCGGGTGTCGGGCGAGTCCAGCAGTTCGGCTCGGAACGCGCGATGCGGATATGGGTTGATCCGGCGGCGCTGGGCGCTCATGGCCTGACGATGACCGATGTGACCGAGGCCATCGCCCGTGAAAACGTGCAGGCGACGGCCGGTCGCGTCGGGGATCAACCGACCGTCCCCGGCACCCGCGTGTCGACCCCGCTGTCTGTCCAAGGCCAGTTGCTGACCCCCGAGGCATTTGCCGCGATTCCCCTGCGCGCCAATGTCGATGGCTCGCGCCTTGTTCTGGCCGACGTCGCCCGGGTTGAACTGGGTGCCCAAACCATGGCCTTCAGCGTCAGCAGCAACGGCCGGCCCGCCGCCGCCGCCGCGATCCAGATGTCACCGGGCGCCAATGCCGTGCGCACCGCTGCTGCCATCGAGACCCGGCTCTCCGAGCTGCGCCTTGCCATGCCCGACGATATGGAAGTCTCGATCTCGTTCAACACAGCGCCTTTCGTGAAAGTGTCGATCACCAAGGTGATCCAGACTCTTTTCGAGGCAATGGCGTTGGTTTTTCTGGTGATCTTGCTGTTCTTGCAAAAGATCCGCTACACGCTCATCCCGACAATCGTCGCGCCCATCGCGCTTTTGGGCACCTTTGCCGTGATGAGCGTTGCGGGGTATTCGATCAATGTGCTGACAATGTTCGGCATGGTTCTGGCCATCGGCATTATCGTCGATGATGCCATTGTCGTGGTCGAGAATGTCGAACGTATCATGGCGAGCCAGAACCTGTCGCCCAAGGCTGCGACGCAACAGGCAATGCGCGAGATTTCGGGCGCGATTGTCGGCATCACGCTGGTGCTGGTCGCCGTCTTCATCCCGATGGGGCTGGCAGGCGGATCGGTCGGCGCGATTTACCGCCAGTTCAGCCTTTCCATGGCGGTCTCAATTCTGTTCTCGGCCTTTCTGGCGCTGACGCTGACGCCGGCGCTTTGTGCGACGATCCTCAAACCCGTGACCGGGCATGCCCCCAAACGCGGCTTTTTCGGTGCGTTCAACCGCCGCTTCGATGCGCTCACGCGGCGCTATACCGGCTGGGTCGGCTGGACCCTGCGGCGCGGTGGACGCATGCTTTTTCTGTATGCGGCGCTGATCGCGGCCATGGGTATCGGCTATATGCGGATCCCCACGTCCTTTGTCCCTGACGAGGATCAGGGAAACTTCATGGCGATGTTCGAGCTGCCCGCCGGTGCCACCGCCGAGCGCACCCGCGCCGTGATCGCCGCCTATGAGGCCCATACAGCGACCCGCGCTGACATCACCGAAAACACGGTGATCCTTGGGTTCGGCTTTTCCGGCTCGGGTCCGAATGCAGCGCAGGCCTTCACCAGCCTGAGAGACTGGAGCGAGCGCGACACCACGGTCGACGAGGAAATCGCGGCTGCCGAGGCGGCTATGGCCGATATTCCCGAAGGCATTGCCATGATCATGAAGCCGCCGGCGATTGAATCGCTGGGCACGACATCGGGGTTTTCCCTGCGGCTTGAGGACCGCGCCAATGCCGGACCGGACGCGTTGAAAGCCGCAGAGGATCAGCTGATTGCGCTCGCATCCGCCAGCCCGCTTCTGGAAGAGGTGATGAGCGAAGGCCTGCCCGACGGCATGCGGATCGCGCTGCGCATCGACCGGCAGCGGGCGCAGGCCTTCAGGTTGGGATTCGACACCATCAGCGAGACGATCTCGACCGCCGTCGGCTCTGCCTATGTGAACGAGTTTCCCAATCAGGGACGCCTGCAACAGGTGATCGTGCAGGCCGACGCGCACGCGCGGATGCATGCAGAGGATGTGCTGCAGCTTGAGGTGCGCAATCTTGACGGCGGCATGGTGCCGCTGTCCGAGGTGGTCACGCCGGTCTGGGAAAGCGCGGCGCTGCAAATGGATCGCTATAACGGCTACCGCGCCGCGCGCATCTTTGGCGCGGCGGCAAGCGGCGTGTCGAGCGGCGCGGCCATGGCCGAGATGGAGCGGCTGGCAAGAGAGCTGCCGCAGGGCTTTGCGCTGGCTTGGACCGGCCAATCCCTGCAAGAGCAGCAATCGGCCAATCAGGTCCCCCTGTTGCTCGCCGCGTCGATGCTGGTGGTGTTTCTGGTGCTGGCGGCGCTGTACGAAAGCTGGTCGTTGCCCTTCTCGGTGATGCTGGTGGTGCCCTTGGGGGTGCTGGGTGCGGTAAGCGCGGTGCTGGTGCGCGGTATGGACAATGACGTCTTCTTCAAGGTGGGTCTGATTACCATCATCGGGCTATCGGCCAAGAATGCGATCCTTATGGTCGAATACGCCCGGCATCTGCGCGAACAGGGGATGGGCGTGCATCGGGCAACCTTGCAGGCTGCGCGGTTGCGGCTCCGCCCGATCATCATGACCTCGCTGGCCTTTATCCTCGGCGTCGTGCCGTTGATGCTGGCCCGGGGTGCGGGGTCCGAGATCCAGAATGCCATTGGGACCGGGGTCTTTGGCGGCATGGTATCGGCGACGGTACTGGCAGTTTTCTTCGTGCCGGTGCTTTATGTTATGGTCAGCCGTCTGACGCACAAGGCGTCAGACGACGCGACCGGAAAGGCCAATTCATGACCGACGCCCTGATCCTGATCGTCGAGGATGAACCCGAGATCGCCGACATCCTCGAGACCTATTTCGCCCGCGAAGGCTTTCGCGTGATCTGCGCGCGTGATGGCACGACCGGCCTGTCGCATCACCAGCGCCTGCGCCCCGATCTGGTGGTTCTGGACATCAAGCTGCCGGGACAGGACGGGTACGAAGTGCTGGCGGCGATCCGGCGACGCGGCGAGACGCCGGTCATCATGGTCACCGCGCTGGCAGAAGACCTCGACAAACTGCAGGCGCTGCGCATCGGGGCGGATGACTATGTCGTCAAACCCTTCAATCCGCTTGAGGTCGTCGCGCGGGCGCGCGCTGTGTTGCGCCGCACGCGGGGGCAGACGCCGACCCATCTGTTGCGCGTCGGGCCGCTTACCGTCGATCCTGACGCTTACCGCGCCACGGTCGACGGGGCCGACCGGCCCGTGATGCTGGATCTGACCCCCACCGAATACCGCATCCTTGCCCATATGGCGCGCGCGCCGGGCCGGGCGTTCAGCCGCAGCGATCTGGTTGACGCCTGCCTTCCTGACAGCCCGGCGCTGGATCGCACCGTTGACAGCCACGTCAGCAACCTGCGCCGCAAACTTGCGGCGGCGGGGGCGGATCGCCTGCTCGAGGGTGTGCGCGGGATCGGCTACCGTCTGGATGTGCCCGATGTCCGCTAATCTGAACGCGCGCATCACCCGGACGATGATCGCGCTGACGCTGGTTGCGGCCTTGGTCGTCTATCTGGGTCTGATGGCCTATTTTCTGTTCATTTATGAATGGCTTTACCCCGACCCCGACGATTTTGCAGGCTGGCGGACGGCAGATACCGTGATGGTGCTGGTGCTCTTGACCTTTGGCCTGCTGACCGCCTCGGCGATCGGCTGGCGGCTTGCGCGGCGCATTGTCGAGCCACTGAGATCGGTCGCAGGCGCCGCGCAACGGATCGCCACCGGCGATTTCTCGGCCCGCGCGACCCTGCCGGTCGGCAGCTTTCGCGAAGCCGCGGATCTGATGGTGGATTTCAACGCAATGGCCGAGCGTCTGGAACGCGCCGAGGCCGAGCTTGCCTATTCCAATTCCGCGATTGCGCATGAACTGCGCACGCCCCTGACCATCCTGCGCGGTCGCCTGCAGGGTCTGTCGGATGGGGTGTTCCCCCCACGCCGCAACTGTACGACAGGCTGATCACGCATGTCGATCATCTGTCCGTCATCGTGGAAGAGCTGCGGACGCTGGCGCTGAGCAACGCCGGGCAGCTCGAGCTGATCTACAGCCCTGTCGATCTGGCCGATGCGGTGGGCGCTGCGGTGACCGGACTGGAGGCCGAACTGACGGCGGCAGGGATAACCCTGACCCGCGCGCTGGGTCAGGCGAAGACAAGGGCCGACCAGATGCGGATCCGACAGGCCTGTGTGGCGGTGCTGGAAAACTGCCTGCGCTATGCGCCGCAAAGCCATGTGCATGTCGAGACCCGCACCGAAGGCGACGACGTCGTCTTTCGCTGTTCAGACACCGGGCCCGGTCTGGTTCCCGAAAATCAGGCGCGCGCCTTTGACCGGTTCTGGCGTGCCGACGAGTCCCGCGCGCGCAGTTCTGGCGGCTCGGGCCTTGGCCTGCCGATCGTGCGCGCCATCGCCCGCGCCCATGGGGGCGACGCCCGGATCGTGCCGCAGGAAACCCCGGGCCTGACGCTGGAAATACGCCTGCCGCAACACCCTGCCGCGGTCGGAAAGACCGGGGACTGAACAGGGCGTCCAGCCCGGTCTGGTGGCGCAGCCCCTCTCGTTCCGGGGCGTGGCGCGGATGTCTGCGCTGTCGCGCAAACCGGGCGCAGCCGTTGTCACGCAGAGCGGATGCAGCGCCGAGACCACGGCGCAACGGATCAGGGTTCCGCTAGGTCAATGGCTTATCCGACGCAGCGTCGTGATGCTTGACCACCCCGGTCATTCGGATACGCATAGGGCAAATAGGGGAGAACCGATTATGCTTGGCCAGATGATGAACCAGCCGCTGTTGATTTCCAGCCTGCTGGTGCACGCGGAAAGACACCACGGCGACCGCGAGATCGTGACACGTCGGCCTGAGGGCGACATCCACCGCAGTTCGTGGCGCAAGATCGCGCAGCGGTCACGCAAACTGGCGAATGTGCTCGAAGGCATGGGCATTGCGGCGTCGCAGCGCGTCGCGACGCTGGCGTGGAACACCGACCGGCATATGGAGCTGTATTACGCGGCCTCGGGCGCGGGCATGATCCTGCACACCCTGAACCCGCGCCTGCACCCCGACCAGCTGATCTGGATCGCCGACAACGCCGGGGATCAGGTGATCTTCTTCGACATCACCTTCCTGCCGCTGATCGAAGCGACTGCCGCGCGCTACGCCACCGTCAAGAATTTCGTGTTGATGTCGGACCGCGCGCATATGCCGGCGGACAGCAAGATCCCCAACCTGCACTGCTATGAGGATCTGGTCGAGGCGGCTTCTGACGCCTACGACTGGCCGCAGATCGACGAGGATCTGGCCTCGTCGCTGTGCTATACCTCGGGGACCACGGGCAACCCCAAGGGCGTGCTCTACTCGCACCGCTCGACCGTGCTGCACGCCTTTGGCTCGGTCATGCCCGACGCGCTGAACCTGAGCGCGCGCGACGCGATCCTGCCGGTGGTGCCGATGTTCCACGTCAACGCCTGGGGCCTGCCCTATGCGGCAGCGCTGACCGGGGCGAAGATGGTGTTCCCGGGCGCGGCCATGGACGGCAAGTCGCTGTATGAGCTGTTCGAGGAAGAGGGCGTCACAGTCTCGGCGGGCGTGCCAACCGTGTGGCAGGGGCTGCTCGGTCATACCGAGGCCAATAATCTGACCTTCAGCACCATGCGGCGCACGGTGATCGGCGGCTCGGCCTGCCCCCCGGCAATGCTGCGTGCCTTCGACGAGAAATACAACGTTCAGGTGCTGCACGCCTGGGGCATGACGGAAATGTCGCCGCTGGGCACGGTCTGCACGCTGAAAGCCGGTGCCGAAACCATGACCGCGGATGAGCGCTTTGCGACGCTGTCCAAACAAGGCCGGGCGATTTTTGGCGTCGACATGAAGATCGTCGATGAAGACGGCAACGAACTGCCGTGGGACGGCAAGACCTCGGGCGAGCTGCTGGTGCGCGGTCCGTGGATCGTCGAGAGCTACTTCAACCGCCACGGCGAAGACACCCTGCGCTTTGACGCAGCGGGCCTGGGCTGGTTCCCGACCGGCGATGTTTCGGCCATTGATGCCAACGGCTTCATGCAGATCACCGACCGCACCAAGGATGTAATCAAATCGGGCGGCGAGTGGATCAGCTCGATCGATCTGGAGAACATCGCCATGGGCCACCCCGGCGTCGCCATGGCCGCCTGCATCTCGGCACACCACCCGAAATGGGATGAGCGGCCCTTGCTGGTCGTCATGGCCAAACCGGGCGCCGAGATTACGAAAGAAGACGTCCTCGGCTTCTTCGACGGCAAGATCGCCAAATGGTGGCTGCCCGATGACGTCGTGTTCGTCGACGCAATCCCGCTGGGCGCGACGGGCAAGATGCAGAAAAACAAACTGCGCGAACAGTTCAAGGACTACGCACTTCCCACCATCTGACGTCACGCCTCTGGGCAACAGGGAAAGGGGGGCCTTCAGCCCCCTCTTCGGCTAAAGCCGAATTCACCCCCCGAGGATATTTGAAGAGCAAAGAAAGCGCGGATAACCCTTCGTTAACGCCCTTCTTTGCTCCCTAAATATCCCGGGGGGCGGGCCGGAACGGCCCGGTGGGGGGCAGCGCCCCCCGCGCGGCGCGAGGGCCCTCGATGGGCCCGAGCGCCGCACCCGCCTGCCCGGGTGCTCAAAGCGGGCCGCCACGCAAAAGGGCTGCCCGCGCGGGCAGCCCTTTCTCTTCCCGATCGCCGCTGCCTCAGGCGGCGAAAAGCGTTTTCGCTTCGGCGCCGGTCAGCACCGGGCGGGCAGCCGTGAAGCTGTCGCGGCCCGCTTGCGTCGCCAGTTCCGGGAACAGCCCGAGCAGTTCGGCGCGGGTTTCGCTTTCCAGCGCGTTGATCACCGCTTCGGCGGGCTGGAAGCTTTCGGTCCAGCTGCCCTCGGCGCGGATGATCTGGTGCGCCTCGCACATCACGTGGATGTAGCTGACCGCGCCCTCGGTGACCTGCTCGACCCCCGGCAGACCCAGCAGGTCGGCGGCGGCGACCAGCACTTCACGCTCGCCGAACATCAGCTCGGCGCGGGCGCCGGTGACCAGCATCCGGTGGCGCGGCGAGACGGTGAGGTCACGCTCGGGCAGATCACGGCCCAGCGCGCCTGCCTTGATGCGGATCGGCGCGGCGCTCGGGCAGGATGCCAGCTCGGCTTGCGTCAGGTCGCGGCGCCCGGTCCAGGTGAGGTCCTGGTAGCCATGGTCGCGGGTCAGGACCTTGTCGCCAATCACCAGGTCCTCGACCGCGACGCGGCCCCGCGTGGTGTCGATCAGGGTGCCGGGCGTGAAGCAGATGATCTCTTCGAAGCTCTCGAAATCCATGCGCGAGCCATCGGGGAAATCGACATAGCCGGTCTTCGACGTGGTGCCATCACCGTTGTCGATCTCGCTGGTGACCGTCACCACCGGCGCGGGATCGCCCGGCGCGGGGTCCGGCAGGACCAGCGTGTCAAAACCCGACCCGCCATGGACAAAGCCGGTGGTCGAGGTGATCACCTCGACGTTGTCGTCGCCCGTACCCAGGAGGTTGCGCTCGATCTCCGAGAAGTTGATCTGCGCGCCGGCGCGGTCGATCGTGCCTTCTTCATCGCCCGAATAGGCGACGTTCACGCCTTCGGTCACTTGCGTCAGATCGAGCTTGTCACCCAGCGCCGTTTCGCCGGTTTCACCGCCAACAATCTCGTGGTTGCCGAAATCATCGAAGACCTGGAAGACGTCGTCGCCAGAGCCGCCATGCGCCGTGTCATCGCCGGTGTCGGTCACCAGCGTGTCATTGCCATAGGTCGGCTCGGCAGGGTCGGTCGGTTCACGGCCCCCGGAATCGCCGGGGTTGTTGTCGCCGATCAGCAGATCGTTGCCCGCGCCGCCGATGATCAGGTCATCGCCGCCACCGCCGATCAGCTTGTCGTCGCCGTCGTTGCCCAAAAGCGTATCATTGCCTTCGTTGCCCCAGAGCGTGTCTGCGCCCAGACCGCCCGACAGGCTGTCATTGTCGTCGCCGCCAAACACCCAGTCGTCGCCGTCGCCGCCGTCGATGGTGTCGGGGGAATAGCTGCCGTAAACAGTGTCATTGCCACCGCCAGCGTCGACCACCGAGCCGTTTTCGTCGAAGGCATCGCCTTCGCCGTCAACGTAGCCCGAGCGGATCACCTCGCCAGCGTCGGTTCCATCGACAACCCCAGCGGCCTGGGGGGTCGGGTTCTGCGGATTGTTAATCGGTGGCATTGTCTTCTCCTGGTGTCCGCGCGCGGACATGATCTCGAATACTCACACCGGGCCTTTGCGGCACCCGGCACACCCATCCGGCGTCAGCGGCGCCGGTCTTGTGAGACATTGTCCATGGCATGAGTCATCGTGCGACCACGGTCGGGAAACAATCTCTCAAACACCCCGGATACTTTTGGCAGCATCCCGCCCGACCACCCCCATGGCCTGACTACCCACACTGGGCCGTATCTCAGTATATCAATTGCCAATAATTAACAAAAAGAATTCAAGGGGTGACGCGCTTTTGCGCGGCCGGCCGTCGCCCGGTCCGGCGTCAGCACGGGCAAGGGTGTTTCGATTCAAGAAACAATTTTAGCCCTATTTCTGCCGCATTTTGGCCGGTTATTGGCCTTTTTTGCCCCTGAATCGACAGCTATCCGCCTTTTTGTGGTCGCGACAAGGCGGGATTGTCCGCCATACCGAACCATTGCCACCCACCTGCCCCGACAGCGACGCGCAGGTACCGGGGGCGCAGGAACGTTTCCAGGATCTGGTGTTTGCCTGCAGTTTGGACAAATTGTCCGCATTATTGGAAAAGCCTGTGATTCGCTGCACCCTGCGCCAGCACGCCCAAAGACCCTTGGCGGCCCACCCTGACAGGGCCGCCGCCGCCGGGTGACTGTATGGCAGGCGCGCTCACCGTGGAGCCCGGCAACACGGCAGCGGCGTTGCGCGACAAAAACGCACTCGCTATGCACAGGAGGGATTTGGCAGCCGACGCCCCCTTCCCCGACAGACTGGATGGACCGCAATGCAGACCGTGCCCTTGACTGCCGCCGCCGCCCATGCCGCTTACCGTGCGCGCCATCGGTTCGGGGCGCTGGACGGGTTGCGGTTTCTGGCAATCCTTGGCGTTCTGGTGCTGCACAGCCCGCTTTCCGACCGTCTGGGTGACATCTCGCGCCTGTTCACGCGCGGGTTTCTGGGGGTGGATCTGTTCTTTGTGATCTCGGGCTTTCTGATCACCACGCTGTTGCTGCGCGAACAGGTGCGCGAGGGCCGCATCTCGCTCAGCGGGTTCTACTGGCGGCGCGCGTTGCGAATTCTGCCGCTCTATCTGTTGGTGATCACCGCCATCGGGGCCTATTACGTGCTGGTCAAGCAAGAGCCGGGTGCAAGGGCAGCGTGGCCGTACTACTATGTGTTTCTTGCCAATTTCCTGACCGATCATATCCCGCTGCTTGGCCCGACATGGTCACTGTCGGTCGAAGAGCAGTACTACCTGCTCTGGCCCCTGCTGCTGGTTCTGCTGGCGCGCCGTACGCTGAAATGGATCGTTGTGGGGTTCGCCGGGCTTTACACACTGGCGATCATGGCCGGGCTGGCCGCAGGCGCATGGCGGCCCGGACCGCTGGCGATCGAGCTGACGGCACTGCCTTATACCGCGATCCTGCTGGGGTCTGGACTGGCGCTGGTCATTCATGGCCGGCGTGGGTTCGTGCGGCTCTGGGCCTTGCTTGGCGGGCGCTGGACGTCGCTTGTGCTGGCGCTGCTGCTGGTGGCCGAACTGGCGTTGCTGCCGGTCACGCTGCTGGGCTGGCCGCTGCTCATCGTCCATGTGACCATGACCGCATGGCTGGGGTCGCTGGTGATGCGCGAGGATGGGCCGCTGATGCCCCTGCTCACCCTGCGCCCGGTCGTGCGCATCGGGGTGGTGAGCTATGGCATCTATCTGTTGCACCTGAGCGCCGATCACATCGCCGGGGTCGTGGTGCGCCGGGTGTCGGGCGCGCCCGAAGACGCGCTGATCCTCTATATCCCGCTTTACTGGGGATTGGCGTGGCTGATGGCCGAGATCAGCTTCCGGTTCTACGAGAGCCGCTTTCTGGCCCTGCGCCACAAACCCTTGGGTCAGGTCGCACAACGCTGAGGGGCGCCCGAAGGCGCCCCGCAACCGTCTCAGTCCTGCTTGCGATAGGTGAGACGCGACGCGTCGTGGATGGGCCAGGGGTGAACCTCGGCGCCGACTTCCATCTGGGTGTGCTCTTCGACATGCGGCTTTCTCGAGCCGCCGTTCGCCTCGCCCCACAGGATCGACAGCTTGGTGCCCTGCTCGGCCAGATCGGCGCGCACCATCGCCAGCGAGATCCACGCCCGCTCATTTGCGGAATAGGTCGGGTAGGTCGACAGACCGACCCTTTCACCGTTCAGCAGCACCTGATCATAGGGATGCGCGGCATAGTTGCCGGTGGGCATTTCCATCAGTTTGGGGCCGGGGAAGGCCTCCATCAGACCGCCGAAGATCTTGAGCACGTCTTCCTTGTCCCAGACCAGCGTGACCTTCACCCGGTGCGGGCCGTCCACCATTTTCTCGAGCGCAGCGCGACCGATGAAGTCGTGGTCGAACTTGATCACGCGGTGATAGGCCAGATCCCACGGCGTCAGGTAGTAGTCGCTGACATCCTCGGGCTCGAACGAGCCGCCGACAGCGGTGGTCGCCTCGAACCCGTTGGCGGGCAGCCAGTCGCGGTAAGCCTGCATCGCGTCGCCCGAGTAGATCGCGGGCAGCGGCGAGGGGATCCAGCCCGATTCCATCGCAGCGGTCGAATAGGCCCGCGCCCCGGCGCGCAGCATGCCGTATTTCGCACCGACTTCCATCAGGCGGTCATAGACTTTCTCGTGCTCGGCATAGGGGCCCCAGATTTCAAGGCCCTGCGCGCCGCCCATGCCGTGGCTGAGGGTCCGCGCCTTGCAGCCGGCGATGGTCATCTCGCCCATGTTGAAGAATTTGGTGGTCAGCGGGCCGCCCTCGTTCACCTCATTCAGAATATCCAGCGCCTTGGGGCCCTGCACCTCATAGCGATACAGTTTGCGCGGCTGGTCGGGGTTCTCCAGACTGCGGATGTCGAATTCGGTGGTGACATTCAGCCCCGAAATCTCGGCCTGATACGCCACCCAGTTGCACACCGGCGGGCGGCCGATCAGCAGGGATTCATCGTCTTCCAGCCCCAGACAGATCACGTCACCGATGACGAAACCGTCCTCGTTCACGCAGACGAGCTGCTTGGCCTTGTTGCGACCCCAGGTGGCAAAGCTGTTGATGCCGACGCGTTCGAGCAGTTTCCTGACGTCCGGCCCGCGCAGATAAAGGTCGGTCATGTGGTAGGACTGGTTCAGCAGCACCGCGCTGTTGCGCCAGGCGCGCGTTTCCTCGACCCAGTTGGTATAGGCGGGCGGGATGGGGAATTGATACGGGCCGGTCGCTGCGTTTTGCAGCATGTTCGCGGCGGTACCGCTCTCGCGGATGCGGTCGGACAGGGTCTTGGCGGTCATGATGGGTTCCTCCCTTGATGCGCGCAGCCTAGCATGCGGGTTTTCGCGCCGCTTATGCGCAGATTGAATAGGGCCTTCCGATCTGCTTATATCAGGGTCCGCCATGTCGGGGTAAACCCCGACCTACACGCCCCGTAGGTCGGGGTTCACCCCGACTCGCGCAGCCTCATGCAACCGTCCCTGCCCCTCACCGCCCGCGAAGCCCGCGTCATCCGCGCGCTGGCCGACCACCGCCGCCTGAGTGCCGCCGCCGAAGCGCTGGCGCTCAGCCAGTCATCCCTGTCGCGCGCGCTGGCCGAGGCCGAGGCGCGGTTGGGCGTGACGCTGTTCCAGCGCGGCTGGACTGGCAGCGAGCCGACCGCCCCCGGCGACGTGGTGGTCGCGCAATGCCAGCGGCTGCTGGCCGATATCGAGACGGTCGAGCGCGTCGATCTGGGCGCGCGTCACGCCCGGCTGGCGGGGATGGTGCAATGGCGACACCTGAGCGCGCTGGCGGCGGTGGTAACGACCGGCAGCGCGTCGGCGGCGGCGCAGGCGCTGGGGGTCCGGCAGCCCGCGATCAGCCAGACGCTGCGCGATCTGGGTGCCTTGGTCCCTGCACCGCTTTTTCGGCGTCACGGCAGCGGCTTGACGCCCGAACCTGCCGCCTTCACCCTCGCCGCGCTCTGGGACCGGGTGCAGGACGAACTGCGTGCTCTGCCTGCCCTGTTGGCGCAGGCAGCGCAGGGGCTGACCGGGCGCGTCGCGGTGGGGCTGATGCCGTTCAGCGGGCAGGCGCAGGTGATGGCGGCGTTTGGGGATCTGACGCGAGTCGCCCCGAACCTGCGGCTGGTGGGCGTTCCGGGCAACTATACGGCACTGTGTGAGGCGCTCAAACGGCGTGAGATCGACGTGATCGTCGGCCTGCTGCGCTCGCCTGCGCCCTACCCCGGTTTTGTCGAAGAGCCGCTCTACCAAGAGCGTTTCACGCTGGTCGCCCGGCGCGATCACCCGGTCCATGACGCCCCGGTCAGCATCGCCACCCTTGCCGCGCAGCGCTGGGTCGTGGCCCCGCATGGCACGCCGGTGCGGCGCTATTTTGAGACGGCCTTCCGGCGGCTGGGTGCGGTGCCCCCGGCGCAAAGCTATGAAATCTGGTCCTTTGCCGATGCCGAGCAGATGATCGCCGACAGCGATTCGATTGCCCTGCTCAGCTATTCAGACGCCACGCTCGACGCCCTGCGCCCGGATCTCAAGGCGGTGGCGTTCGATCTGCCCGACGCGGGCGTTGCCGTCGGCCTGACCCGGTTGGGCGACACACCGCAGTCACCAGCGGTCACAGCCTTTGCTCAAGCGCTGGCGGCGCGGTTCACCACAGCGACAGCTGCACGCCCTGTTCTGCAGGCTCGTCTTCCTCACCGCTGAGCGTCGACAGCGTCACCCCCAGCAACCGGATGCCCTTGGCCACCGGAAACACCCCGTCGAGCAGCGCAAAGCTCAGCGCCTGCATGTCTTCGGCCGAGGCGAGCGGGACCGACAGCGTGCGGCTGCGGGTGATCTGCTGGAAATCGGCGTACTTGACCTTGACCACCACCGTGCGTGCCTTCAGCCCCTTGTCGTCGGTGTGCCGCCAGACGCGGGCGACCAGCTTGGCCAGTTCCTCGCGCGCCAGCGCCGGATCGAAGATGTCTTCCAGAAACGTATCCTCTGCCCCCACGGATTTGCGCTCGCGGTGCGGCTGTACCGCGCGTTCGTCGATGCCGCGCGAAATGCGGTAATACCAGCCGCCCGATTTGCCGAAATTCTGGCGCAAGAATTCCAGCGATTGCGCGCGCAGATCGGCGCCCGTGGTGATCCCCAGCCGCGCCATCTTGGCCGCTGTCGCTGGACCCACGCCGTGGAATTTGGCCACCGGCAGGGCGGCGACAAACTCGGCCCCGTGCCGGGGCGTAATCACCGCCTGCCCGTTGGGTTTGTTCAGATCCGACGCCATCTTGGCCAGAAACTTGCAATACGAGATCCCCGCCGAGGCATTGAGCCCCGTGACCTCTTTGATCCGCGCGCGCACCACCTGCGCCAATTCGGTGGCCGAGGCGATGCCCTGCTTGTTCTCGGTCACGTCGAGATAGGCCTCGTCCAGCGACAAGGGTTCGATCAGGTCGGTATGCTCGGCAAAGATCTCGCGGATCTGGCCAGACACCTCGCGGTACACATCGAAACGGGGGCGGGCGAAGATCAGCTCGGGGCATTTGCGCCGCGCGGTGACCGAGGGCATGGCCGAGCGCACCCCGAACACCCGCGCCTCATAGCTCGCCGCCGCAACCACACCGCGCGGGCCTGCGCCGCCGACCACGACGGGCTTGCCGCGCAACTCGGGGTTATCGCGCTGCTCGACCGACGCATAGAAGGCATCCATGTCGACATGGATGATCTTGCGGCGCGGTGCCTCGGGCGGTGTCGGGTCGCTGTCGGTCGTCACGGGCCTTGCCCCTGCCAAGCGGATTGGCGGCCAGAATAGCGGGTGCGGGTGCGGCAGGGAAGAACGAAAGGGGAATATTTACCTCTTTTCGGTCAGACTGCGGTATGGCACGGTAGTCGGATGAGCATCCCTGCCCCACCCGACGCCGTCGCTGCGGCCTTTGAGCGCCTGCCGCACGCCCTGCACGCGCGCCTCCAAAGCGTGCGCGCACTGATTTTCGCCGTGGCGCAAGAGGCAGCGGTCGGTCCGCTGACCGAAACGCTGAAATGGGGAGAGCCCGCGTATCTGACGCCCGGCCGCACGGGCACGACGCTCCGGATGGGGGTCAGCAGATCGGCCCCCGATCAGGTCGCGCTGTTCGTGCCTTGTCAGACGACATTGATCGACGGCTTTCGCGACCACTTCGCCGACACCTTCGCCTATGAGGGCAAGCGCGCCTTGATCCTGCACCCCGGCCCGATCCCCGAGGCCGCGCTGGCGCAGTGTATCCGCGCCGCGCTGACCTATCACCGGCGCGGTTAGAGCAGCGGGCGCTTGGCCTCGCGGTTCTCGTCCACCAGACCGGTAGAGCGGAGCTTGTCGAAATCATGCACCTCAAGCACGCCCTTGGACCACGTGGCGATCTTTTGTTGGCGCAGCTCGGCCAGCGTCTTGTTGGTGTGGACCAGTGACAGCCCCAGCGCGTCGGCCATGTCCTGCTGGCGGAACGGCAGCGGCACCGACTTGCGCGTCCCCAGCCCGACAGCGCGCAGCCGCATGAAGAGGCGCGTCAACGCCCAGGAAACGCGCTGTAACCCGTCGCGCTGACCCAGCGTGGCAATCGTCTCACCCAGAAAATGCTCCTCGACCGCGCTGATCCAGGTCAGGTCAAAGGCGCGCGAGGGATGGGAGCGAAACACGTCCCACAACGCCTCGCGACGGAAGACACACAATGTCATATCTGAAGCCGCTTCGACGCTGTGCTGCATCTCACCCATGACGCCAGCCTGAAGCCCGAGAAAGTCGCCGGGCATGGCGAAATTGATCACTTGACGACTGCCGTCCTCAAGCAATTTATACCGGATTGCCATACCTTTCAGAATGGTGAAAAGCTGTCCGCTGTTCGAGCCTTCCATCAAGATTGTTGTGCCTTTGGTGACCGTCAGCTCGCCACTTTTGAAGTGGGCCATGAAGTCGAGCTCGTCATCACTGAAGGGAGTAAAGAGGTCGCACTGGCGTAAAGGGCACGCTGCACAATCGGTCATGTCCATCCGCAGATCTTCCTCTGTATGTCGCAGTTTAATGCACGACCCGGTGAAAAGTTCCATTGTCCCGCCTTCAACTGTGAAAGAGAGACATGACCACTTCCCCCTCGCGACGCCCCCGGACCCTTTGTCTGCTGGTTTTGACTGACTGGATGATGATGGAAGACGTGGCCGAGGGGTTGGTCGAAATCGCCCCGAACACAGATATCCAGCGCGCCGAGTCCTTTGACGCGGCGCTCGAGTTGCTTGAGACCCTGCCAAGACCGGATTACGCCATCATCGACGCCCCGGGCGAGATCCGCGGTTGCGCAGCAGCTCACTGCGCAGCTGGTCGCACAGGGCACCAGCCTTGCCCTGGTTGCGCATGACGGCGTGAGCGTGTCCCGCGCGCATTTCCCGGTGCTGGATCGGCCCTTTGGGTATTCAGAGCTGCAAAGCTTCCTGATTGAAATGCTTAAAAAGCGCCAACCGGCGAGCCTACCCCAGCAAGACTGCACCTTGCTTCGGCCCAGCGTCCCGCCCGAGTCTTGAAAAACCCTTGAGGCCGCTCAGTCGCGCTCGATCAGGCCAAGGCCGCGCAAATAGATGCCGATCCCGGCTTCAAGCAATTCCTCGGGCGTAAACGGAGCGCGCCCGCCGGGTTTGCCGCGGGTGTAAAGCTCGACAATGCCATGGCTCATCGCGGTGATATGCGCCGCGAACATGGCCGACGGCGGGCGGCGATCGGCCGGAATGCGCACCGAAAGCGCGTCGGCAGCGCGGGTCAGCACCTTGTTGGCGCGCTCGGAAGCGCGGGACAATTCCGGCGTCTGTCCGGGCGACACACCCGATTCGAACATCGCCATATAATGACCGGGATATTTGCGCGCGAAGGCCAGATAGGCCCGGCCCACCGCCTCGAAGGACGCAAGCGGCGAAGGTTTTCCGTCGTTATAGGCGAAATCCAGCACATCCGCGAACAGTTCGAACCCCTGCGTCGCGATCTCGGCAATAAGGTCATCGCGGCCCGAGAAATGCCGGTAGGGCGCTGCGGCCGAGACCTCGGCGCGCTTCGCCGCCTCGGCCATGGTGAATCCGGTCGGTCCCTTCTCGGTGATCAGGTCCAGCGCTGCCTCAACCAAGGCCTGCCGCAGATTGCCGTGATGATAGCCGCGTTTGCTCATGATGCTCTGTTCGGACGGACCAGTGCGCAGTATCGCAGATCGCGCCCCGCTGGCAACTCAGGCCCCGCGCGCCCACAATGCACCCTTGCAATAGCGTCAGCGCTTGAATATGTGATCCGCGAGAGATCGGCGCGGGCAGGCGTTTCGCCAACCCGGTCAGGTCCGGAAGGAAGCAGCCGCAACGAATCCCGCTTGGGTCGTGTCCGGTCTCTCACCCAGCGCCTTAGCGCTTGCCTTTACCACCCTTGCCCGCCGGTTTGCCACCGCTGCCCATCGAGCGCGCAGCTTCAGCGGCCGACCGCAGTTCTTCGGCGATTTCATCGGCTTCATCGGGATCGAAATCGAGCGGCAGATCGATGCCGCCACCTTCGACATAGATGCGCACCATGCCCAGCGTGGTCGGGCCGATTTGCAGATTGGCGGCGAGATCGCTCTCTTTGTTAATGCTCATGACAGCCTCGTGTTTTGCGTTTGGTGTGCGTACCCCGCCGGTCTGCGCAGCGCAAGCGCCGGGCACTTGACGCAGCCCGTGCCCGCATCGACACTCTCACGATGGAGATATCCCTGCACCCTGTCGCGGCAAGTGATGCCGCTTGGCTGATCGAGCGGCATCATGTGCTCTATGCGCAGGATGAAGGCTTTGATGACAGCTTCGGCGCGCTGGTCGCGCAGATCGTCACCGAGTTTCTTGCAACCCGAATCGACGGGCGCGAACAGGGCTGGATCGCGTGGCGCGACGGGCGGCGGCTGGGGTCGATTTTTGTGGTCCAGCGTGACGCGCAGGTGGCCAAGTTGCGGCTGTTCCTGCTCGAGCCCGAGGCGCGCGGCACAGGGCTTGCCCAGCGGATGCTGGAGCAGGCTTTCGGCTTCGCGCGTGCAGCGGGCTATGCGCAAATCGTGCTGTGGACGCATGAAAGCCACCGCGCTGCCGGGCGACTCTATGCGCGCAATGGATTCGCTTTGGTCGAATCGGAACCCCAGCACTCGTTCGGCCAAGATGTCGTCGCACAGACATGGCATCGAAATCTCTGACCCATTGCCCCCTTGCAATTGGTTCAGAGCAGGGCTAAACGCCCACCGTGTGCCGCCTTAGCTCAGTTGGTTAGAGCGCTAGATTGTGGATCTAGAGGTCTCCCGTTCAAGCCGGGAAGGCGGTACCACCTCCCCCTTTTGTGATCAGGCGTATCGGTGCTGCGTCTTGCCAAGGCGCAGGGTGATCCCCACGATACGCACAGCGCGGGAGACGAAGATGGCAGGCCCAGAACGCAAACACGATGACGCGGCACGGGCGGCCTGGCTGGCCTATATCGGCGGCTGCAAACAGGATGAAATCGCACAAATCCTTGGGATTTCGCGCCAATCCGCGCAACGGCTGGTGTCGCAGGCGCTGGCTGCAGGGCTGGTGAAGGTCCGCATCGACCACCCCATCGCCCGCTGCATGGAACTGGCCCGCGCCTTGCAGGACCGCTTTGGTCTGGAAATCTGCGAGGTCGTGCCGTCGCTCGATTCGGTGCAGAACTCGGGTCAGGCCGTGGCACAGGCGACCGGCGATCTGCTGGAACGGTGGCTGTTGCGCGAAGAGCCGCTGGTGGTCGGGTTGGGCACCGGGCGCACCCTGCGCGCGGCGGTCGAGCATCTGCCGCATCTTGACTGCGCCCAGCACAAGATCGTCTCGCTGACCGGGAACATTTCCCCTGACGGCTCGACCGCGTATTACAACGTGCTGTTTACCATCGCCGACAAGATCAGCGCGCGGACATTTCCCGTGCCGCTGCCGGTGATCACCGCCTCGGCCGGGGAACGCACGGCGCTGTTGGGCCAGAAGACGCTGATCGGCACCCGCGCGCTGTCAGCGCGGACGAATGTGCGGTTTCTGGGTGTCGGCACGATGAATGAGCGCGCGCCGCTGGTCATCGACGGGTTCATCACGCCAGCCGATCAGCAACGGCTGCGCGACAAAGGCGCGGTGGGCGAGATCATCGGGTATGTTTTTGACGCCGAAGGACAGTTGCTGGACGACGAGATCAACAGCCGCGTCAGCTCGGCCCTGCTGTCCCCTGCCCCTCCGGGGCCGACGATTGCCGCCGCCCATGGACCCGACAAAGTCCCCGCGATTCGAGCGGCGCTGCTGGGCAAACTGGTGAACGGGCTGGTCACCGACGAAAACACGGCGATTGCGCTAACAGCGTAAATACCCGCCGATCCCTCATTTTTTCTGAACAGTCTCAGTACCTTGCTGCGTCCCAACGGCGCGCGGCCAAGAATTCTGTTGACCTGTGACAAATTGTCGTGAGAAATTGCCCATGAGCTTAGCATTTGCTCACCTTGGGAGGATACCATGACAAAGACCCTGCGCGCCCTGATGGGTGCGACGGCACTGACGGCTGCGGGTTTCGGCCTTGCAGCACAGGCCGAAACGATCACCATCGCGACCGTGAACAACGGCGACATGATCCGCATGCAGCGTCTGGCCAGCCATTTCACCGAGATGCACCCCGACGTCACCGTCGAGTGGGTCACGCTTGAAGAAAACGTGCTGCGTCAGAACGTGACGACCGACATCGCCACCGGCGGCGGTCAGTATGACGTCATCACCATCGGCACCTATGAAGTCCCGATCTGGGGCGAGCTGGGCTGGCTGCAGTCGCTCAACGATCTGGGCGATGATTACAACATCGACGACCTGCTGCCCGCTGTGCGCGGCGGTCTGACGGTGGACGGCAATCTCTATGCCTCGCCCTTCTACGGCGAAAGCTCGATGGTGATGTACCGCACCGACCTGATGGAAGCGGCCGGGCTGGAAATGCCCGAGGCCCCGACCTGGGACTTCATCCGTGACGCGGCAGCGGCGATGACCGACCGCGACAACGAGATCTACGGCATCTGCCTGCGCGGCAAGGCCGGCTGGGGCGAGAACATGGCGTTCCTGACCGCCATGGGCAACTCGTTCGGCGCGCGCTGGTTCGACATGGACTGGACCCCGCAATTCGACACCGAAGCCTGGTCGAACACGCTGAACTTCTACATCGACATGATGACCCAGTCGGGCCCTCCGGGTGCGTCGAACAACGGCTTCAACGAGAACCTCGCGCTGTTCCAGACCGGCCATTGCGGCATGTGGATCGACGCGACGGTGGCGGCGTCCTTCGTGACCAACCCGACCGACAGCCAGGTGGCCGACAGCGTCGGCTTTGCGCTGGCACCGGACAATGGTCTGGGCAAGCGCGGCAACTGGCTCTGGGCGTGGTCGCTGGCGATCCCGTCCTCGTCTGATGCACCCGAGGCTGCCCGCCAGTTCATCGCTTGGGCAACCGGCCCGGACTATGCCGCGCTGGTCGCCAGTGAAGAGGGCTGGGCCAACGTCCCGCCGGGCACCCGCACCTCGCTTTACGAGAACCAGGAGTACCTCGACGCAGCGCCGTTCGCTGCGATGACCCTGCGCTCGATGGAAGCGGCAGATCCGACCAACCCGACCGTGGACCCGGTGCCCTATACCGGCGTGCAGTTCGTCGCGATCCCCGAGTTCGCGGGCCTTGCGACCGAGGTCGGTCAGTTCTTCTCGGCAGCGCTTGCCGGGCAGACCACGGCGGCCGCAGCGCTTGAGCAAGCGCAAGAGCTGGCCACCGAAGAGATGGAGGCCGCGGGGTACTGATCCCACGGCACCCATAGGGCGAGGCGCGCCCAACCCGCGCTTCGCCCTGCTTTTCCCTCCTCCTTGATGAGAACGCACGCGGCCTTCGGGCCGCGTGCCCCCTCTCCCCCCTTTTTCCTGACGAGGGTCCGACATGGCCACCCAGCATTCTCGTTCCGCTGCCCGCGTGATGATGGCACCGGCGGTGTTCCTGCTCCTCGTCTGGATGCTGGTGCCGCTGATCCTGACGCTCTGGTTCTCGACCCTCGACTACCGCCCGATGCGCGGCACGTTCGATTGCTGCGAGGGCCTGGGCAATTACACCCGCTTCGTTACCTCATCGGCCTTTCTGTCCAGCGTTGTCACCACGTTGCAGCTGGTCGGCGGCGTGCTCTTGATCACCGTGATCGGGGGCATCCTGCTGGCCAATCTGCTGGACCAGCCGATCTGGGGTCAGGGCGTTGTGCGCATTCTGGTCATCGCCCCCTTCTTCGTGATGCCCACGGTGTCGGCGCTGGTCTGGAAGAACATGTTCATGAACCCGGTGAACGGGCTTTTTGCGCATCTGTTCAAGGCGTTCGGGCTGCAACCGATTGACTGGCTGTCGCAGGCCCCGCTGTTTTCGATCATCCTGATCGTGTCCTGGCAATGGCTGCCCTTCGCCACGCTGATCCTGCTGACCGCCATTCAGTCGCTCGACAGCGAGCAGATGGAAGCCGCCGAAATGGACGGCGCCGGGCCGCTGTCGCGCTTTTACCACATGACCTTGCCGCATCTGGCCCGCTCGATCACCGTGGTCGTGCTGATCCAGACGATTTTCCTGCTGTCGATCTTCGCCGAGATCTACGTCACCACCGGCGGGGCCTTTGGCACCAGAACGCTGACCTATCTCGTCTATCAGCGCGTGATTGAAAGCCAGAACGTCGGGCTCGGCTCGGCCGGTGGCATCATCGCCGTGATCCTCGCCAATATCGTCGCCCTCGTGCTGATGCGCGTCGTCGGCAAGAACCTCGACGCGTAAGGAGACCGCCATGGCCCGCGCCGTCACCACCCGCCGCAAGATCGCCTATACCGCCCTCGCCTGGGCCATTGGTCTGACGATCTTTTTCCCGATCCTGTGGACCATCCTGACCAGCTTCAAGACCGAAGCCGCCGCCATCGCCGACCCGCCGGTGTTCTTCAACTTCGACTGGACGCTGGAGAATTACGCGGTGGTGCAGGAGCGTTCCGACTACATGCGCTATCTGTGGAACTCGGTTGCGCTGGCGGTTGGTTCTACCGTCCTTGGCATCATCATCGCCGTGCCCGCCGCGTGGTCGATGGCGTTTGTGCCCGCCAAGCGCACCAAGGATATCCTGATGTGGATGCTGTCGACCAAGATGCTGCCTGCCGTGGGTGTGCTCTATCCGATCCGGCTGATCCTGATCGAGACCGGGCTTCTGGACAGCAAGGGCGCGCTGATCTTCATCCTGATGATGATCAACCTGCCGATCATCATCTGGATGCTCTACACCTATTTCCGCGAAATTCCGGGTGAGATTCTGGAAGCCGCGCGGATGGACGGGGCCGGGCTGAAAGCCGAGATCCTCTATGTGCTCACGCCGATGGCGATCCCCGGCATCGCCTCGACCGTGCTTTTGAACATCATTCTGGCGTGGAACGAGGCCTTCTGGACCCTCACCCTGACCACCATCGACGCCGCCCCCCTGACCGCCTTCATCGCCAGCTATTCCAGCCCTGAGGGTCTGTTCTACGCCAAGCTCAGCGCCGCCTCGACCATGGCGATCGCGCCGATCCTGATCATGGGCTGGTTCAGCCAGAAACAACTCGTGCGCGGCCTCACCTTTGGCGCCGTCAAGTAAGGAAGAACGACATGGGACGCATCACGCTGGACAAGGTTCGCAAGGCTTTCGGCGATGTCGAGGTCATTCCCCCGCTGGATCTGCGGATCGAGGATGGAGAATTCGTGGTCTTCGTCGGCCCCTCGGGCTGCGGGAAATCCACGCTGCTGCGGCTGATCGCCGGGCTTGAGGATGTCACCGACGGCGAGATCCGCATCGACGGCACCGACGCGACGCGGCTGTCGCCCTCCAAGCGCGGGCTGGCGATGGTGTTTCAAAGCTATGCGCTCTACCCGCATATGTCGGTGCGCAAGAACATCGCCTTTCCGCTGAAGATGGCGGGCCTGTCGCAGGATCAGATCGACGCCAAGGTGAACGCCGCCGCCAAAGTGCTCAACCTTGACAGCTATCTGGACCGTCGCCCCGGCCAGCTGTCGGGCGGCCAGCGCCAGCGGGTGGCCATTGGCCGGGCCATTGTCCGCGAGCCTTCGGCGTTCCTGTTCGACGAGCCGCTCTCGAACCTTGATGCCGCGCTGCGCGTCGGCATGCGGCTGGAGATCAGCGAACTGCACAAGCGGCTGGCGACGACCATGGTCTATGTGACCCACGATCAGGTCGAGGCGATGACCATGGCCGACAAGATCGTCGTGCTGAACGCCGGCCGGATCGAACAGGTCGGCAGCCCGCTGGACCTGTACCGCGCGCCGCGCAACGTGTTTGTCGCAGGCTTCATCGGCTCGCCCAAGATGAACCTGATCACCGGGCCTGAAGCGGCCAAGCACGACGCCCAAACCATCGGCATCCGCCCCGAACATCTGGCGGTCACCGACGGCGCGGGCACATGGACCGGCACGGTGGGGGTGTCGGAGCATCTTGGTTCGGACACGTTCTTCCATGTCACCGTCGAAGGGTTCGATACCCCGCTGACTGTGCGCGCCGGGGGTGAGGTCTCGCTGCATTACGGCGACACGATCCACCTGACGCCGGACCCTGCGCAACTGCACCGCTTTGACGCACAGGGGCTGCGGATCGCATGACACGGCTGACAGGAAAGACCGCGCTGATCACCGGCGCAGCCCGGGGCATCGGGCTGGCCTTCGCGCGCGCCTATGTGGCCGAGGGCGCGCAGGTGATGATCGCCGACATCGACCTGCCCCGCGCGCAGGCCGCCGCCGACGAGATCGGCGCGCAGGCGGTGCATCTGGACGTGACGCGGCAAGACAGCATCGACGCGGCGGTGGACGATGCGGTGGCGCGGCTGGGCCGGATCGACATCCTGATCAACAACGCCGCCCTCTTCACCGCCGCGCCCATCGTCGAGATCACGCGGGCCGACTTTGACCGCCTGTTCGCGGTCAACGTGGCGGGGACACTGTTCACGCTGCAGGCGGTCGCCCGCCACATGATCGCACGCGGTGGCGGCGGCAAGATCATCAACATGGCCAGTCAGGCCGGTCGGCGTGGCGAGGGTCTGGTTGCTGTCTACTGCGCCACCAAGGCCGCCACCATCAGCCTGACGCAAAGCGCCGGTCTGGACCTGATCAAGCACGGCATCAACGTCAACGCCATCGCGCCGGGTGTGGTGGACGGCGAGCATTGGGACGGGGTGGATGCGTTCTTCGCCAAACACGAAGGCAAGGCCCCCGGCCAGAAAAAGGCCGAGGTCGGCGCCGCCGTCCCCTATGGCCGCATGGGCCGTGCCGAGGATCTGACCGGCATGGCGATCTTTCTTGCCTCAACCGAGGCCGACTACATCGTCGCCCAGACGTATAACGTCGACGGCGGGAACTGGATGAGCTGACATGACCGTCCCCCTCTCACAAGCCACTCTGACCACGCTGCCCGAGAGTGTCGCCGCCCCCGGCTATGACCGCGCCGCGCTGACACCCGGCATCCTGCATTTCGGCGTCGGCAATTTTCACCGCGCGCATCAGGCGATGTATCTGGACCGGCTGTTTGCGCAGGGCCAGTCGCTGGATTGGGCGCTGGTCGGCGCAGGCGTGTTCGAGGGCGAGAAGAAGGGTCGCGCCGTGCTGCAGGCGCAGGACTGGCTGACCACGCTGGTCGAGCAAGAGGCCGATCACTCGACCGCCCGCGTGCTGGGCTCGATGATCGACTATCTCGAACCCGCCGACGCCCCGGCGATCATCGCCCGCATGGCGCAGGCCGATATCCGCATCGTCTCGCTGACGATTACCGAGGGCGGCTATTTTCTGGATGCGCAGGACCGCTTTGATCCAACCCACCCCGCAATCGTTGCAGATGCCGCCAGCCCCGAGGCCCCCAAGACCGCCTTCGGCATGATGATTGCCGCGCTCAAGGCCCGGCGCGCGGCGGGCATTCCGCCGTTCACCGTCATGTGCTGCGATAACATCCCGCATAACGGGGTGGTCACCAAGAACGCGCTCTGCGGGCTGGCCCGGCTCAGCGATCCGGCTTTCGCGGACTGGATCGCGGACAACGTCGCCTTCCCCAACGCCATGGTCGACCGCATCACCCCCGCCACCGGCGATCGCGAGCGGGCCATTCTGGCGCAGGATTTCGGCGTGACCGACGGCTGGCCGGTGTTCTGCGAAGGCTTCACGCAATGGGTGCTCGAGGATAATTTCCCCCTCGGCCGCCCCAAGCTGGAAGCCGTCGGCGCACAGTTCGTCGATGATGTCGCTCCGTTTGAGCTGATGAAGCTTCGCATCCTGAACGGCGGGCACGCGGTCATCGCCTATCCTGCCGGGCTGATGGACATCCACTTTGTCCACGAGGCGATGGAACACCCCTTGATCCGCGCCTTTCTGCGCAAGATCGAGGAAACCGAGATCATGCCGCAGGTGCCCCCGGTCCCTGACACCGATCTGCCCGCCTATGTCGCACTGATCGAACGGCGGTTTTCCAACCCCAAGATCGGCGATACGGTGCGCCGCCTGTGTCTGGACGGCTCGAACCGGCAGCCGAAATTCATCATCCCCACCCTGCGCGACGCGCTGAAGAATGGCGGCGCGTACAGCGGTCTGGCGCTGGAATGCGCGCTCTGGGCGCGCTACTGTGCCGGGGTGACGGATACAGGTGTCCCCATCGACCCCAATGACCCCAACTGGGACCGTCTGGTGCCTGTGGCGCAGCAGGCGCGCCGTCGCCCGCAGGCATGGCTGGAACAGGACGCGATCTATGGCGATCTGGCCGGACACGCGGGCTTTGCCGCGCAGTTTGCGCATTGGCTGCATATGCTCTGGCAGGATGGCACCGCGAAAACCCTGATCCGCTACGTCGAGACCGGCTGAGATGCCCCCGGGGCTGGTGATCTTTGATTGCGACGGGGTTCTGGTCGACAGCGAGACGATCTCGCTGTCGGTAATGCTGTCCGTGCTGGCCGAGGCCGGCTGCGTGCTGACCGTGCAGGAAGGCTACGCGCATTTCCTTGGCAAATCGCTGGGCAGCGTCGGCGAGTGGCTCAAGCGCGAGCGCGGCGTGACGCTGACCGATGCGCTGCTGGCCGAGATGCGCCACCGCCTGCTGTCGCGGTTCGAAGCCGACCTGCAACCGATCCCCGGCGTGGCCGAAGCAATCACGGCGCTGGACCTGCCCGTCTGCGTCGCCTCCAGCAGCCAGCCCGACCGCATCCGCCTGTCGCTGCGCGTGACCGGCCTGCTGCCGCTGTTTGAACCGCAGATTTTCAGCGCCACCATGGTCGCCAACGGCAAACCCGCGCCGGATCTGTTCCTGCTCGCCGCCCGTACCCTGGGCGTCGATCCTGCCGATTGCGTGGTGATCGAGGACAGCCCTGCCGGCCTGACCGCCGCCCGCGCCGCCGGTATGCGCGCGGTCGGTTTCGTCGGTGGCGCGCATGCGGAACCCGCCAACCTGCGACTTGAGGTTGAAAAACTCGCGCCAGAGTCCATCATCGACACCATGGCCGACCTGCCCGCGGTACTCCGGGGTCTTGGTTGAGGGTGGAGACACAATGACAGTCTATCTGTGCGCCGTGGATGTCGGGACGCTGAGCGCCCGCGCGGGTGTTTTTGACACCGCGGGCCGGATGCTGTCGCGCGCGGTGGCCGAGATCATCGTCCACGATGCGCCGGGCCAGCGGGCCGAGTATGCCTCGGACCAGATCTGGCAGGCGGTCTGCGCGGCGACCCGCGACGCGGTGGCGCAGGCGGGCGTGGAACCGGGGCAGATCCGCGCGCTGGGGTTTGATGCGACCTGTTCGCTGGTGCTGCGCGACCGTCAGGGCGCACCGCTGGCGCTGGGACCGGACGGGCGCGACACGATCGCGTGGTACGACCACCGCGCCCATGATGAAGCGCTGATCTGCACCGCGACCGGCCACCGGCTCATCGACCATCTGGGCGGCGCGATGTCGCCCGAAATGCAGACACCCAAGCTGCTCTGGCTCAAACGTCACCGGCCTGATCTGTGGGCGCAGCTCGGGTCCGCCCGCGATCTGGCCGACCATCTGACCCGCCGCGCAACGGGGTGTCCGGCGGCCTCGGCCTGCTCCTTGGCAACAAAATGGCCGTATCTGCCTGAGCACGACGGCTGGCAGCGCGATTTTCTGGCGCAGATCGGGCTGGAAGACCTGTGCGACCGCGCCGCCCTGCCCGACCCTGCCACACCCGTGGGCCAGTCCGTCGGCGCCTTAAGCCCGCAGGCTGCCGCCGATCTGGGCCTTGCCCCCGGCACCCCGGTCGCGGCCGGGATGATCGACGCCTATGCTGGCGCGCTGGGTACGCTGGGTCTGAAGCCTGACACCGCGCCTGACCAGCGCCTGACCCTGATCGCCGGCACCTCGAACTGCATCATGGCGATCACCACCCGCCCGCTCTTTGCGCGCGGCATCTGGGGGCCGTCGCTGGGGACCGTCCTGCCCGGCCACTGGACCAGCGAAGGCGGGCAGTCGGCGGCGGGGGCGGCGCTGGACTATGTGCTCGACAGCTGGCCCCTGACCGAACTGGAGACGCGGCCCGACCACAGCGCGGTTCTGGCGCGGATCGCGGTCCTGCTTGCCGAGCACGGCCCCGCTCTGGGCCGCGAGATCGACGTTCTGCCTGATTTCAACGGCAACCGCTCGCCCCTGTCAGACCCGACTGCGCGTGCGGTGATCAGCGGGCTGGGACTGGAGCGCAGCTTTGATGCGCTGTGCACGCTTTACTGGCGCACCGCCGTGGCACTGGCGCTCGGCGTGCGTCAGATCATCGAGCACCTGAACGGCCCCGACCCGGCGGGCAATCGCCCCGCCGAAACGCTGGCCATCGCGGGCGGGCTGGCGCGCACGACGATCCTGAAGCAACTTTTCGCTGACGTGACCGGCCTGAAAATCCTGCGGTCCGAGGCCGAGGATACCGTCCTGCTGGGCACCGCCATTGCCGCCAGCGTCGCGGGCGGGGTGCAGCCTGACCTTGCCAGCGCGGCGCGCGCAATGACCGAACTGGCCACCGTGCTCACCCCCGATCCCGCCCGGCGCGCGGCCTTTGACCGCGATTATGCGGTGATGCTGCGCCTGCAAGCGCAGCGGGCCGAGCTGGCCGTGCTCAAGGCACCGCGCTGACCCTTGCCCGCACTGCCCGGCGTGGCTAAATTGCCCCCTTGGACCCCGCAGGAGGCCGCCGAATGCCCAGCCAGCGCAAGACCCGCGGCCCCGGCCGCACCACGCGCGATGACTGGATGCAGGCAGCGCTGGCGCTGCTGATTGCTGAAGGTGTCGAAAGCGTCAAGATTTTGCGGCTGGCCGACCAACTCGACTGCGCCCGCTCCAGTTTTTACTGGTTTTTCAAGGACCGGGGCGCGTTGCTCGAGGCCCTGCTGGAGCATTGGGAAACCACCAATACCAGCGCCCTGATCGCCGCCACCCGCCGCCCCTCGGACACGATCACGCAGGCGCTGGGGCATCTTTATGCGACATGGGAGGCCCCCGGCGGCTTTGATACCCGGCTCGATTTCGCCATCCGGGGCTGGGCCAGCCGCGATCCCGACGTGCGCGCGCGCCTGTCTGCCTGCGACGATGCGCGGATCGCGGCCATGGCAGGTATGTTCGAGCGTCACGGCTTTGCAGCAGCCGAAGCCGATGTGCGGGGCCGGATCGTGTATTTCACCCAGATCGGCTATGCCACGGTCGATCAACAAGAAAGCGCCGAGCTGCGCGCCTCGCGCGGGCGCGATTACGTGACCTGCCTTACCGGGCAGGAACCCCGCGAGGGTGATCTGGCGCTGGCCTACACGGTGCTCGACCAGCTTTCGCGCGCCTAAGCCTGCGCCAGCAGCCACGCCGCAACCCGCGCCGCAGCGCCGCCCCGAGGCAAGGGGCGCAGGCGTGTCAGTCTCAGGCCGCGCGCCACGGGCACTTCTGGCCCGACGGGTGCGACCAGCCTGCCCGCCGCCAGATGCCGGTCGAGCAAGGCTTTATGCCCCATGAGCACGCCCGCGCCCGCGATCGCCTCGTCCACCGCCAGTGCGTAGAGCGAATGCTCGACCCCGCGTGGCACAGGACGTCCGGGCATCGCGGCGGCGGCCCAAAGGCGCCAATCCCCGGCCCAGGCGGAATCGCTCAGACACGGCAGCCCCGCCAGATCGGCAGGGGTGTTGAAACGGCCAGCCAAACCGGGCGCACAGACCGGGATCAAGGCGTCCTGCGCCAACACCTGCCCGCCTGTCTCGGCGAAAAACAGTGCCAGATCATAGGGCGCGCGCTTGGCATCGGGCAGGCGTTCCAGCGCTGTCACGGACACGCGGACCCCCGGCAAAGCCGTCCGCAGCGCGGGCAGGCGCGGCGCAAGCCAAAGCTGCGCGACGGCAGGCAACGCCGCGATGCGCACCGGCGCTGTGCCGGTCCCGGCTGTGATCCCGGACAGGCTGGCAAGCGCGCGCGACAGGGCGGGCAGGACAGCGCCTGCGCGGTCAGTCGCCGTAACGCCGCGGGCGTGGCGGGTGAAAAGCGGGGTGCCCGCCCAGTCCTCGACACGGGCGATCTGCGCGGCAATAGCGCCGGCTGTCACCCCCAGTTGCTCTCCTGCAGCCGCGAAACCGTCGCAGCGAAGCGCGGCCTCAAACGCGCGCAAGGCACCTAACGGCAAGGGCGCGGTCCCCAAAGGGGCCAGCGCCCGCTGCAACCGCGCAAAGCCCTGCGCCACCTCCGCTGCCAGCAACCCCGCCTCGCGTGTTGGCGCAACACCGTGCGGCAGCGGGCTGAAAAGCGTGACCTCCCACGCGGCCTCAAGCGCGCGGACCCTTGCGCGGATCGCCCCCGGCGTCACGCCGAACGCCTGCGCCGCCGTCGCATAGCCACCCAGCCGCACCGCCGCCTCAAAGGCAGCCAGATGCGCCAGCGGCGGCAGACGGGGCGGAGGCGGGGAAACGGGCATGGAAGGCTCAATTTTTCTGGGCCTTACACGACAGCAAAATGCGTTTGCGCACAAGACCCGCCGCGCGCAGTCTGGCGGCAGAACAGGAGTTTGCCATGACCCATCTTGCCCCCCGTCCCTGGGTTCCCGCCCTTGCCGAAACCCGTGTGCAAGCGCTTGCCACCACCACGGCAACCTCGGACAGCGGGACTGTCGATGCGCGGATCGAGGCGTTGATCCAGCGCAACCAGCAGATCCACGAGCGCGATTGCTTCAACCTGAACCCCGCCACCAACGTGATGAACCCGCGCGCTGAAGCGGCGCTGGCGCGGGGGTTGGGCTCGCGCCCGTCGCTGGGCTATCCGGGCGACAAATATGAAATGGGGCTGCAGGCGATCGAGGAAATCGAGGTGATCGCCGCCGAACTGGCCGCCGAGATCTTCAACGCCAGCCATGCCGAAATCCGCGTCGCCTCGGGCGCGCTGGCCAACCTCTATGGCTTCATGGCGCTGGCCAGACCGGGAGACGCGATAATCGCGCCGCCGGGCAGCATCGGCGGGCATGTCACCCATCACGCCGACGGCTGCGCCGGGCTTTATGGGCTGATCACCCACCCCGCCCCGGTCAATGCCGATGGCTATACCGTCGATCTGGACGCCCTGCGCGATCTGGCGCTGCGGGTGCGGCCCAAGATCATCACCATTGGCGGCTCGCTCAACCTGTTCGCGCATCCCGTGGCCGACATCCGCGCGATTGCGGATGAGGTGGGCGCGAAAGTGCTGTTTGATGCGGCGCATCAATGCGGGATCATCGCGGGCGGGGCCTGGGCCAACCCGCTGGATCAGGGGGCGCATCTGATGACGATGAGCACCTATAAATCGCTGGGCGGCCCCGCAGGCGGGTTGATCGTCACCCGCGACGCCACGATTGCCGAGCGGCTGGATGCGATTGCCTTCCCCGGCCTGACCGCCAATTTTGACGCGGGGAAATCGGCGGCGCTGGCGATCTCGCTTCTGGACTGGCGCGATCATGGCCGGGCCTATGCGCAGAGGATGATCGACACGGCGCAGGCCTTCGCAGCGGCGCTGGCCGAGGCCGGGCTGCCGGTCTTCGCCGCCGAGCGGGGCTTCACCACCTCGCACCAGTTCGCGATCGAAGCGGCAGCGTTTGGCGGCGGTCAGGCGGCCTCAAGGACGTTGGAAAAGGCCGGGTTTCTGGCCTGTGGCATCGGTCTGCCGATTGATCCGGTGGCAGGCGACATGAACGGGCTGCGCATCGGCACGCCCGAGCTGGTGCGCTGGGGGGTGACGGTGCAGGACATCCCCGAAATCGCGGCGCTGGTCGCCGAGGCGCTGCGCTCGAACGATCCGGCGGCGCTGGCCCCCCGGACAAAGGCGCTGCGCGCGCGCTTCGACCGGCTGCATTTTATCCGCTGATCACGGGTTGGCGGGCGCTTCCTGCCTGCCACCCAGCAGCCGCAACAAACCGTCACGCGCCTGATCGCGGAGCGCATCTTCCGGCGTCTGGGCCTCGCCCTCGGGCGTGGTGCCGCCGCCCAGACGGTCGGCCAGTTCCTGCTCGACACGCGACCGGGCCTGATCCTGCAGACGCTGGACCTCTTCCTGCGCGCGGGCTTCCAGACGGGCGCGCTCTTCGGCAAGGCGCTGCTCGGCCAGCCCCTCAAGGTCCAGCCGGTAACGCGGTGCCGACCACGGGCCGGTGATCAGCAGCGGCACGCGCAGCGCCTCGCCGGTCTCGGCGTTGCGCATCGCTTCAGGCGTGACGCGGTAGTTCAGCGTCTGGTTGCCCAGATCGACCGTGCCGTTGCCGCCGACGCCCAGAAGCGGGGCTTCCAGCCGCAGGTCACTGTTGGTCAGCACGCCATTGGCCATGGTGAAGCTGGCGCCGATGCTTTCATAGATCGTGGAATTGCCTGCGCCCAGCGCCGACGCGTCAAGGTTACGCAGCATCGCCGCCAGATCAAATCCAAGGATCTCGCCCGCGCCAAAGGCAATCGTGCCCTGCCCTTCAAGCGAGCGCATGATCGCATCCACCGACTGCCCGGACCCGAGGAACCGCAGATCCGCCGACGCGGTGCCGCTCAGCCGCTCGAACCCGACAGCCTGACGCAGCGCCGCCAGCAGGCTCACACCGCGCAACGCCACCGTGCCCCCGACAGACAAGCCGTTGCGGTTGTTGGCGACCAGCTCGCCCGACAGGGTGCCGTCAAAGGCACGGATCTCGTTGATGCCCAGCACCGCGCGGGCGCGGTCGATGGTCAGCGAGCCGCGGGTCGAATCGATCATGCCGAACCCGGTGTTCACCGGCCCCAGCGTCAGGCCGATCTGCGCATTGGCCAAGGCCAGCGCCGAGGCGTCGATGCGCGCAGTCGGCCAGCCGGTCGCCCCGCCGCTGGCCGAACCACCGCTTTCGCCGCCGGTAAAGCCCGTCAGATCCAGCGTATCGGCGCTGATCTGCCCCGCGATATTCGGGCGGTCGCCGTCAAACGTCGTATCCAGCGCCAGCCGCAGCCGGTTCGAGCCGATGCCGAGCACACCTTCGCGCACATGCAGGCTGCCTGCCGGGGCCAGCGTCAGCTGACCGCCCAGCGTCAGCGGACGCGCGGCACCCGGGATCGGCTCGCCGCCCTCGGCCCCCGCCAGTTGCAGCGCTGGTCCCAGACGGCTGATGTCGATGCTCAGACGCCCCTCGGCCGCGACGGGTTCCAACCCCAGACGCCCCTCGAACGACCCCTGCGCGCCATCGGCGGAAATCGAGGCGCTGACCGCGACCACATCGCCCGCCAGCAGCGCCGACACCGAGCCGAGGCGCGCGTTGATCTCGCCCGTCTGCCCGTTGCGGTCCAGCGAAATGCGCAACGTCGCGGCCCCGCCGCTTTCGGGCATGGTCAGGTCGATGCTGACGCCCTGAACGGTCACATCCGTGCCCGCCGCGCGGTCGATATAGCGCAGCGACGCCCCCTCGATCTGCGCGCGGTCCAAGGAGATAGGCGGCAACGCCGAGCGCGTTCCGGTCTCTGTCGTCGCGGCGGACTGGTCGCCGATCCCGGCAAACATCCAGTTACCCACACCCGAGGCATCGCGTTCCAGCACGATCTGCGGTGAGCGCGCCTCGAACCGGCGCACGACCAGATTGCCCTGAATCAGTGCCGACAGGTCAACGCCCAGATCGACCGAGTCCGCCACCAGCATCGGCCCGGCATCCGAGCCCGCGATATTGGCCAGCGTGACACCCTCGACCCGCGCGCCCAAGACCGGCCAGAAGGTCGGCGTGACATCGCCCGAGATGGTCAGGGACCGGCCCGTCGCCGCCTCGAACTGCCGCGCGGCAAGGTTGGCGATGCGCTCGGCGGGCAGCAGGAACAGTGCCGCCACGGCCATCACGACCAGCACAACCACAACCCCCAGAAGCCTGATGATCAAGCGCATTTTCACTCTCCGGGCAAACCTGTACAGGGCCATGATAGCAGCCGCTGGTCGCGGCACAAGCCGCGCTGTCTCACAGGTGCGGGACTTTGCCTGCCCCCTTTCCAGCGGCGCAAAGCCGTCGCATGATGGGGCATGACGCCAACCCATCCCCTGCGCCGCTTTGCCGCCCGCGTGACCGGGCAAGCCATCGTGCTTTTCGCCCGTGCGATCACCGCCGTCCATGCCGACTGGCGGGGCGTCGGTCCGTCTGCCCGCCAGCGGGTCTATTTCGCCAACCATGTGTCCAATGCCGATATGCCGATGATCTGGTCGGTCCTGCCGCATCACATGCGCCTGCAGACCCGCCCGGTCGCGGCGGCGGATTACTGGCTCAAAAGCAAGCTGCGCGCCTTTGCCGGGGGTGACGTGTTCCGCGCCGTGCTCATCGACCGGCGGCCCGATCAGCGTACCGACGACCCGATGGCGGCGATCAATCAGGCGCTGAGCGACGGCGACTCGCTGATCATCTTCCCCGAAGGCCTGCGCAACCAGACGACCGAGCCGCTGCTGCCGTTTAAATCCGGCCTCTACAACATGGCCAAAGCGCATCCCGGCGTGGAACTGGTGCCGACGTGGATCGCCAATCTCAGCTCGGTCATGCCCAAGGGCGAGGTGATCCCCCTGCCCCTGATGTGCAAGGTGATCTTCGGCGAACCGGTCGCACTGGCGGCTGACGAGGAACGGACAGCCTTTCTGAGCCGCGCCGCCGCCGCCCTGCTGGCGCTGAAACCCGAGGAGCGCGCATGAGCCCGATCCTGCGCGATATTTTCCTGCTCGGCCTGTGCGTGGGACTGGTGCTGCTGGCGCTGACCATCATTGGCGAGCGCATGCGCGCCCGCTTCCCCAAACCCGACCCGGCGGTCGAGGTCTTCATGACCCGCATCGACAGCTGGTGGGCGATGGTGGTGCTGTTCACGCTGACCATGCTGGCCGGACGCTGGGCGATGGTCCTGCTGTTCGCCGTCGCCTCGTTTGCCGCGCTGCGCGAGTTCTACACGTACTCGTCGCGCACACGCGCCGATCACCTGTCGCTAGCGCTGGCCTTCTACATCATCCTGCCCGCGCAATTCCTCTTTGTTTTCTTTGACATACAGCGCCTTTTTGCGGTGTTTATCCCGGTCTACATTTTCCTGTTGCTGCCCTTCGTGTCGGTTCTGCGCGGTTCGACCGAAAGGTTCCTCAGCCGGGTTTCCGAAACCCAATGGGGCCTGATGATCGCGGTCTATTGCCTCAGCCATATCCCGGCGCTGATGTGGCTGGAGCTGCCGGGTTACGACGGGCGCGGCATGCTGCTGATCGCCTTTCTGGTGCTGGTGGTGCAGACCGGCGATCTGGTCGATTTCTATATGGGCAGGCGCTCAGGCTGGCGGCGGATCGTGCCGGATCTGTCACCCAAGACCTGGGGCGGCGCGATCTGGGGGATCGTGGCGGCGGCGGTTCTGGGGCTGGCGCTGTTCTGGATCACTCCCTTTGGTCCGTTGGCCGCCGCGGCGATGGCCGCGCTCGCCTCGGCCTCGGGTCAGGTCGGCAATCTGGTATTGCGCGCCATCAAGCGCGACCGGGGCCTGCGCGACTGGTCGCATCTGATCCCCGGTCAGGGCGGGTTTCTGGATCAGCTCGACAGCGTGATCTTTGCCGCGCCCGCGTTCTTCCACCTGACGCGGCTGTGGTGGCTGGCGACCTGACCCGCCTGCCGCCACGTTGCGCTTGCCCTGCGCGCCCGGCCCTGCCAGCCTGAGCGCGCAACACGGAGGAAACCATGTCCGACGACCGCGTCACCATCGCCATCGAGGACGGCATCGCCGAAGTCACCCTGAACCGCCCCGACAAGCTGAACGCCTTCGATACGGCCATGTTCGCGGCGGTCAGTGCAGCGGGCGACCGGCTGATGACCGAGCCGGGCCTGCGCGCGGTGATCCTGACCGGCGCGGGGCGCGGATTCTGCGCCGGGATCGACACCTCGATGCTGATGGAATTCGCGCAGGATCTCGACGCGCTCCGGGCCGAGATCGTCACGCCCCCGGTGGCCGCGCCGCCAACCGCTTTCAGCACCCCTGCACGGTCTGGGCTGATCTGCCCGTGCCCGTGATCGCCGCGCTGCACGGTGTGACCTACGGCGCGGGCATGCAGCTGGCGCTGGGGGCCGATATCCGCATCGCCGCGCCCGACACCCAGTTGAGCATCATGGAAACCCGCTGGGGCCTGATCCCTGACATGGGCCTGACCAAGCTGCTGCCCGGCCTGATGCGCGCCGATCAAGCGCTGGAACTGATCCTGAGCGCCCGCGTCGTCGACGCCACCGAGGCGCAGACGCTGGGTCTGGTCACGCGCCTGTCCGACGACCCGCTCGCCGCCGCCCGCGACACCGCCCGCGCCATCGCCGCGCGCAGCCCCGAGGCCACACGCGGGGCCAAGGCACTGGTCCGCGCCGCATGGCCCGGCAGCGATGAGCAACTGGCGCTGGAAGCGCGCCTGCAAGCGGCGATCATCGGCTCGCCCAACCAGATGGAAGCGGTGATGGCCGGTATGCAAAAACGTGCCGCGACATTTACCTGATCGACACCAAAGCGACGATAGACATCGGATCAGCAGACGCGGGGTGGTCGGTTTAGCAAGATCTGCTAGGCTGGCCCTCCCACTCCCTAATGCCAGAGGACAGGCATGATCTCGTCGTTGATGCGGTATTCGACCTTCATCCTGTGCGCGGTGCTGACCGTTGTGTCGGCGCTGTTGTTGATCTGGTCCTGGTGGTTCGCCATTCCGCTTGCGATTTTCGGGGCGCTGACCGCCATCGGCGTGCAGGACATGATGCAGGTCCACCATGCCATTCTGCGCAACTACCCGGTGCTCGGGCACATGCGCTACCTGTTCGAAATGATCCGCCCCGAAATCCGCCAGTACCTGCTGGAGGACGACGATGCCGAGGTTCCGTTTTCGCGCGAAGACCGCAACATCGTCTACCAGCGCGCCAAGAACGTCGAAGACAAACGCCCCTTCGGCACCAAGGAAAAGGTCTATGGCGCGGGCTATCAGTGGCTCACCCACTCGATCCGGCCCAAGAAGATCACCAACCACGACTTCCGCGTGCATGTCGGCGGGCCGGACTGCAAGCAACCCTATGATTTGTCGCTGTATAACATCTCGGCGATGAGCTTTGGCGCGCTCAGCGCCAACGCGATTCTGGCGCTGAACAAGGGCGCCAAGATCCAGGGCTTCGCCCATGACACCGGCGAAGGCGGCATCAGCCGCTATCACCGTGAGGGCGGCGGCGACCTGATTTACGAGATTGGCACCGGCTATTTCGGCTGCCGCACGGCTGAGGGGCGTTTTGACCCGGAAAAATTCCGTCAGGTCGCGGCGGATCCGCAGGTCAAGATGATCGAAATCAAGATGAGTCAGGGGGCCAAGCCCGGTCAGGGCGGCATCCTGCCCGCCGCCAAGATCACCGCCGAAATCGCCGAGGCGCGCGGCGTGCCGATGGGCGTCGATTGCCACTCGCCCGATGCGCATTCGGCCTTTGAGACCCCGATCGAGATGATGGAGTTCATTGCCCGCCTGCGCGACCTGAGCGGCGGCAAGCCCATCGGCTTCAAGCTGTGCCTTGGCCACCGGCGCGAATTCATGTGCATTGTCAAAGCCATGCTGAAGACCGGCGTCACCCCGGACTTTATCGTGGTGGACGGGAAGGAAGGCGGCACCGGCGCGGCTCCGCTGGAATTCGCCAACCACATGGGCATGCCGCTGGTTGAGGGGCTGACCTTTGTCCACAACGCCCTGCGCGGCGCGGGCCTGCGGGAGAAGGTCAAGATCGGTGCCTCGGCCAAGCTGATCCACGCTTTCGATATCGCCAAGGCGCTGGCGCTGGGGGCCGACTGGGCCAATTCGGCGCGCGGCTTCATGTTCTCGATTGGCTGCATTCAAGCGCAGGCCTGCCACACCAACCACTGCCCCACCGGCGTCGCCACGCAGGACCCGGCCCGCCAGCGCGCGCTGGTGGTCGTCGACAAGGCCGAGCGGGTGGCGAATTTCCACCGCAACACGATGAAGGCGCTGGGGGATATGGCCGGCGCGGCGGGCCTGTCGCACCCCTCGGATTTCCTGCCCTGGCATCTGCTGATGCGCGAAAACGACCGTGACATGGTCACCGGCGAAGACGTTTATCCCTATATGCCCGTTGGCTTTTTGCTGCGCGAGGATGACGAGCGTTTCGGCTATATGAAGCGCTGGCGTCGCGCCAGTGCCGACAGTTTTGAGCCGTTTGACGAAGGCGTCTGAGCCTCAGAACCTCTCGCCCGGCACCACGACCTGTTGCAGCAGCGCGACCAGCCGGTCGCGATCACCCGGTGCCAAAGGCGCAAGAAGCCGCGCGTTGACCGCCTGACCGACCCCCCGCAACGCGGGGGCCAGCGCGCGCGCAGCCTCTGTGGGCACGATTCGGTGCGTCCGGCGCGAGGCTGGATCGGGCTGCCTGATCACCAGTCCCGACGCTTCCAGCCCGTCCAGATGACGGCTGATCTTCCACGCAGGCATGGCAAAAATCGTCCCCAGGTCGGTTTGAGTCAGGCCTTCTGCCTCAAGCGAGGCCATCAGCAAGGCGAATTGTCCCAGCGTCACACCATGCGGTGCCAGATCCGCCTCCATCTCGGCCTCGAACCGGCGAGACAGGCGCTGGATAAGCCAGCCGGGGCTGGCGTGACGGACGGCTTTGGAGGCGTGTTCACTCATCCTGTCCGTCTACGGCAAATCATTTGCATAAGCAATATTTGCAATTGCAAATGATCGTAAGCTGAGGCATCCTGCTCTGACCCCAGCTCTGGAGATCCTCATGCCCGCGCGCTACCACCCCATCCTTGTCACCCTGCATTGGCTGATTGCCCTGTTGCTGCTGATGGCCCTGATCGCCGGCACGCTGGTGCTGGACGATGTCCCGAACTCGGCACCCGGCAAAACTGACGCATTGCGCATCCACGCGATCATGGGCGTGTCCATCGGCGTCCTGATGCTGATCCGTCTGGCCCTCCGCCTGACCACGCGCCACCCGGCCCCTGCAACGTCCGGCATCGCGCTGGCCGACCGGCTCGCCCCGCTGGCGCATTGGGCGCTTTATGCGCTGGTGCTGGGGATGGTTGGCTCGGGCATTGCCATGGCGGTTCAGTCGGGTCTGGGCGACGCGCTGTTTGGCGATGGCACCCTGCCCGAGACGTTTGACACGCTCTTTGTGCGCGGCGTGCATGGCCTGCTGGCAACGCTGCTGATCCTCACCATCGCCCTGCATATTCTGGCGGCCCTCTATCACGTGAGCGTACGCCGCGACGGGCTGCTGCGCCGGATGTGGTTCGGCGCGCGCTAAGGGGCGGGGGCCAGCCCCCGCGCCCCCGCCCAAGGGGGAGCACACTCCCCCTTGGGAAACCCCCGTGGATATTTGGGGACAGATGATGGGGGCTTTGCGGCGCGCGGTCGGCGGCGTATAGGGCGTTTATGAGTCAGAACCCGCCCAGCCTCCGCCCCGACCTTGCCCCGCGTGCCCTGATCAAGGACGCGCCGCGCGCAGGCCAGCCCACCATCGGCATGGTCAGCCTTGGCTGCCCCAAGGCGCTGGTCGATTCCGAGCGCATCCTGACCCGGCTGCGCGCCGAGGGCTATGCGATCAGCCCCGACTATCAGGGCGCGGATGCGGTCATCGTGAACACCTGCGGCTTTCTGGACAGCGCCAAGGCCGAGAGCCTTGATGCCATCGGCGAGGCCCTGCGCGAGAATGGCAAGGTGATCGTCACCGGCTGTCTGGGCGCCGAGCCCGAGTATATCACCGGCGCGCATCCCAAGGTGATGGCGGTCACCGGCCCGCATCAGTACGAGCAGGTTCTGGACGCCGTGCACGGTGCCGTCCCGCCCTCGCCCGATCCGTTCATTGATCTGCTGCCGGCCAGCGGGGTCAGTCTGACACCGAGACATTTCAGCTATCTGAAGATTTCCGAAGGCTGCAACCACAAGTGCAAGTTCTGCATCATCCCCGACATGCGCGGCCGACTGGTGAGCCGTCCGGCGCATGCGGTGATCCGTGAGGCGGAAAAGCTGGTGGCGGCGGGGGTCAAGGAACTGCTGGTGATCAGTCAGGATACCTCGGCCTACGGCGTCGACATCAAGCATGCCGAAGACCGCGGACACCGGGCGCATATCACCGATCTGGCGCGTGATCTGGGCGCGTTGGGGGCATGGGTCAGACTGCATTACGTCTATCCCTACCCGCATGTGCGCGACCTGATCCCGCTGATGGCGGAAGGGTTGGTGCTGCCCTATCTGGACATCCCGTTCCAGCACGCGCACCCCGAGACGCTCAAGCGCATGGCGCGCCCGGCGGCGGCGGCCAAGACGCTGGACGAGATCGCCCGGTGGCGTGCCGATTGCCCGGACATCACCCTGCGTTCGACCTTCATCGTCGGCTATCCCGGTGAAACGGAAGAAGAATTCCAGACGCTGCTTGACTGGATGGACGAAGCGCAGCTCGACCGGGTGGGTTGCTTTCAATACGAGGACGTCAAGGGCGCGCGCTCGAACGCGCTGCCCGATCACGTGCCCGCCGAGGTCAAGCAAGAGCGCTGGGACCGGTTCATGGAGAAAGCCCAGGCGATTTCCGAGGCCAAGCTGGAGGCCAAGGTAGGCCGGGTACTGCCGGTGATCGTGGATGAGGTCGATGGCGAGGGCGCGACCTGCCGCACGCAGGCCGATGCGCCCGAGATCGACGGCAACCTGTTCATTGACGAAGGGTTCGAGGAACTGAACCCCGGCGATATCGTCACTGTGGAAGTGGAAGAGGCGTCGGACTATGATCTCTGGGGCCGACTTGTTGACTAAGTGACAAAAGGCGGGAAATACGCCCAAATGTCTGGCGTTTAACAGCGCCGTCACTGCCGTCGAACCGGAGACACCGATGATCCAGCCCGCGACGCCAGAAGACCTCGACCGCCTTCTGCCGATGGTTAACGCGCTCTCAGCGCATCACGGCGACCCCGAGGCCTGCACCCGCGAGGCGCTGGAACGCGATCTGTTCGGGCCGGACGCCTTTGTGACCGTGCTGCTGGCCGAGGCGGGTTACACCACCCTCTACCCCACCGCGCAACTGCATTGGGGCGTGCGCGGCATGGAGATGCATCATCTCTTCGTCCACCCCCATCAGCGCGGCACAGGCTTGGGCAAGGCCCTGGTGCTTGCCGCCGTTGCGCACGCCAAGACCCAAGGCGCGCGCTATCTCAGCCTGGGCACCCACCCCGACAACGCAAAAGCGCGCGACTTTTACGCGGCACTCGGGTTCGAGGTCATCGCTCCCGGTCCAAGGCTGCGCCTCAAGTTCTGACTTGCACCGCCGCCGCGACAAAGCCAGTCTGCCTGCAAAATGACGGAGGACTCTCATGCCCAAGGCCTATTGGATCGCCCATGTCGATGTCACGGATCCCGACATCTATGCGAAATACCGCGAGGCCAATGCCATAGCCTTCGCCAAATATTGCGCGCGCTTCATCGTGCGCGGCGCGCCGCAGATCGTGCGTGAAGGCCAGAGCCGCGCGCGCACCGTGGTGATCGAATTTCCAGATCTGGCGGCGGCGACCGCCTGCTTTGACTCGCCGGAATATCAGGCGGCCAAGGCGATCCGCGACCCGATTTCCACCGCCGATATGGTGATCATTGAAGGGTATGAGGGCTAGCCAAGCCCCGCGCCCCGGCCTATACCCACGCCGTTCCAGCGACGGATAAAGCCCATGCGCAGCGCGACCATTTCCCGCAAGACCGCCGAGACCGAAATCAAGGTCACGCTCACTCTGGATGGCTCTGGCCAGTACGACAACCAGACGGGCGTCGGCTTTTTCGACCACATGCTTGACCAGTTGGCGCGCCACGCGCTGTTTGACATGACCGTGCAAGCGGATGGCGATCTGCATATCGACGACCACCACACGGTCGAAGATACCGGCATCGCCATCGGTCAGGCACTGGCCAAGGCACTGGCCGACAAGCGCGGCATCCGGCGCTATGGTGAATGCAGTCTGGCGATGGACGACGCGCAGGTGCGCTGTGCGCTCGACCTGTCGGGCCGCCCGTTTCTGGTGTGGAACGTCAACTTGCCCACGCAAAAAATCGGCACGTTTGATACCGAGCTGGTGCGCGAGTTCTTTCAGGCGCTCAGCACCCATGGCGGCATCACGCTGCATCTGGATCAGGTCCACGGCTTCAACAGCCACCATATCGCCGAGGCCACCTTCAAGGCCGTCGCCCGCGCCCTGCGCGACGCCTGCGAGATCGACCCGCGCAAGGCGGATGCCGTGCCCTCGACCAAGGGCACGCTGTAACCCATGCTGACGGTTCTGGTTGATTACGAGAGCGGCAACCTGCACTCGGCGCAAAAAGCGTTCGAGCGGATGGCGCGTGAGGTGGATGGCGGCGAGGTGATCGTCACCGCACGGCCCGAGGACGTGCTGCGCGCCGACCGGATCGTGCTGCCCGGTGATGGCGCATTCCCGGCCTGCCGTCGCGAGCTGGATGCCGTCACCGGCATGACCGAGGCGCTGACCGAGGCTGTGATCACAAAGGGACGCCCGTTTCTGGGCATCTGCGTCGGCATGCAACTGCTGGCGACGCGCGGTCTGGAATATACCCAGACGCCGGGACTGGACTGGATCGGCGGCGACGTGGTGCGGATCATGCCAGATCAGCCGGGCATGAAAGTGCCGCATATGGGCTGGAACGACATGGTGCTGGACCGCCCGCATGCGGTGCTTGACGGCATCGACACCGGCGATCACGCCTATTTCGTGCACTCCTACCGCTTTGCGGTCGCCGATCCTGCGCATCTTCTGGCGCATGTGGACTACGGCGGGCAGGTCACGGCGATTGTCGGGCGCGACAACATTCTGGGCACGCAGTTCCACCCCGAGAAGAGCCAGTCGGCGGGGCTTCGCCTGATTGGCAATTTCCTGCGCTGGAAGCCCTGACGCTCACCGGAAAGTCGGTTTCCGTGAGCGCCCGGATTTGCTAGGTCTGGGGCAAAACACGAGGGGCACAGGCAGCATGGCACAGGCACAACCGCACGAGCGCATTCAGTATATCGTCGAGGGCGGCCACCGGCTGTCCGGCACGATCGAGCCGTCGGGCAACAAGAACGCAGCGCTGCCCATCGTGGCGGCAGCGCTGCTGACCGATCAGCGGGTCGAACTGACCAATGTCCCGCGCATCCGCGACATCGAGGTGCTGGTCGAACTGATCCAGTCGGTCGGGGCCGAGGCCAGATGGCTGGGCCGCAACCATCTGGAAATCCGCGCCGCCAACCTGCGCCCCGCCGATCTGGACCCCGATCTGTGCGCCCGCGTGCGCGCGTCGATCCTGCTGGCCGGGCCGATGCTGGCGCGCTGCGGCGAGGTGACGCTGCCGCCGCCGGGCGGCGACGTGATCGGCCGCCGCCGCGTGGACACGCATTTTCTGGCGCTTGAACAATTGGGCGCCGAGATCAAGACGAACGGGCATTATTCGTTCAAAGCCAAGCAGTTGCGCGGCGCAGATGTGTTCCTGGATGAACCATCCGTCACCGCGACCGAGAACGCGCTCTGTGCCGCCGTCTATGCAGAGGGCACGACGATCCTGCGCAACTGCGCCTCGGAACCGCATGTGCAGGATCTGGCGCTGTTCCTGAACGCCATGGGCGCGCAGATCGAGGGCATCGGCACCAACACGATGACCATCCACGGCGGCAAGAAATTGAGCGGCTGCACGCATCGCATCGGCCCCGACCATATCGAAGTCGGCTCGCTGATCGGTCTGGCGGCGGTGACCAAATCGGAAATGACCATCAAGAACGCCGGTGTCGAGCATCTGCGTTCCACCCTGATGGGGTTCGAGCGGCTGGGCATCCGCTGTCAGGTGCAAGGGGACGATCTTTTCATCCCCGCCGATCAGGAAATGCGCGTGCAGGCCGATTTCGGCGGGCATATCCCGACGATCTCGGATCAGCCCTGGCCCGCTTTTCCCGCCGACACGATGTCCATCGCCATCGTCACCGCCACGCAATGCGAAGGCGTGGTGATGATGTTCGAGAAGATGTTTGAAAGCCGGATGTTCTTTGTCGACAAGCTGATCGCCATGGGCGCGCGGATTGTTTTGTGCGACCCGCACCGCGCAATTGTCGCCGGGCCGTCGAACATGCGCGGCTCGCGGCTGGAAAGCCCGGACATTCGCGCCGGTATGGCGATGCTGATCGCGGCGATGTGCGCCGAGGGCACCTCGACCATCAACAACGCCCAGCAGATCGAGCGCGGCTACGAGCGGATTGACGAGCGGCTCAATGCGATGGGTGCCAAGATCACGCGGGTGCCGGCGCGGGCCTGAGGCAACACGCGACAGGTAACGTCAGACATAAAAAAAGCGGGGGCCAACCACCCCCCGCTTTTCCTCTTTCCTACAGTATCAGGCGCTTACAGGCCGATCTGTGCGTGAACCCAACCCAAGAACGCGCTGGTCCGCACCGAAACTTGCGCATCTGCCCCGACGGGGGCGGTAAGCGGCGCGTCCGGCATGACCTCGATCCGGGCATAGCGCTCGGCGGCGAAAACCGTGGCGGGCAGACCGGCAAAGCCGGGCCAGTGCGCATCGGGGCTGATCCGGGTGACAGAGCCGTTCACGGTTGTGCCATCGCCCAGACGAAGGGTCGCCCGGTCGCCCGGATCCACGTCACGCGCAGTGGTCGCAAGGATCAACGCATGAACCGTGGGGGCCTCGTTGCCAACCAGCAAGGCCAGTTGATCCCCCGGCTCGATCCACGCGCCGTTTTGCTGCGAGACCTGCTGCACGACGCAGTCACAGGGTGACACGATCGCTTGCCCCGGATCCGCGCGCGCGGCCAGATCGCTCGGCGGCAGTTCCGGCGGCGCGGTTGATGCCGCTGCGCCGTCATCACCCGCCAAGGCACTGGCGACGGCAGCATCGGTGCCAAACAGCTCTGACGACAGGGTAATCAGCCGCGTCGGTTCGGGCTCGACATAGCTGCGCGGGCGCACATAGCCCAGAATCTCACCCGTGGTGACGGGCTGACCTTCGCGCAGGGACAGCTGCGCCAGCGTTCCGGCGGAGGGCACGCTCAGTTCCGTTGCGGTGCTTGTCACGGCAGCATAACGCGACGTGATCGTGGACTGGCTGTCCCAATAGAGCGCCCCGCCCCCGCCAAGGATCGCCAAGGCAAAGAGCAACCGCAGACTGGGGCGATAGCCGCGTGCGCGCGGCGGCGCGGTAACCGCCCCGGCAGCCGGTGCCTGCGGTGCAGCCGTTTGGGCCGCGTGGGGCGCTTTGGGCGCGGATTTCGGGAGTTCGGGGTAAGACCGCTCGGGTTCAGCCAGCATCAGCGCCAGACTGGGCCCGTCATGCGCACTGATGCGCTGCAGCAACTGCACATGCGCGCGGCTCAGGCCGACAAAGGAGAACAGCGTCGGCTCGATCGGATCGCACAGTGCCTGAACCGACATGGACAGCCGGGCAATGCCTTGCCCGATCAACAGCGTCACGGCGACGGTGCGACCGGGATCGACCGAATAGGGGAATGGCGTGACCAGCACAAAGCCGTTGGCGTTCCAGTCCCAGGCCTCGACCTCGTAACCCTGCCACAGCACCGCCATCGGCTCACGCTGCAGCGGGCGCGCGGGCTCTTGCGGGGCACGCTGCGGCGCATCGGTCATAGGCCGTGGATTGGGCGCGCTTTGCGCATCGGCAAACGCCTCATCGTCCCAAGCCTGCGCTTCAGGGGCTTCGTCAGACGGTGTGTGGGGCGGGAAATGGTCGGCAGCGTGCCAGCCGGAAGCAACAGCGGCCAGACGCGGCGCGGGTTGCGCGACCTCGGCATAATGCGGCTCGTCCCTGTAGCTATGCGCCGTTGCCTGCTGAGCGGTCTGAGCCGAGCTGTGACGAAACAGCGGCTCGACCGTGCCCGACTGTTGCGGCAACGATGCTGTCAGGCGCGGCTCGCCGGATACGCGGCGCAACGGAGCCTGCCGGGCCGCGGCCTGCGGTTCTTCGCGGTAGGCGGCCTGTTCGGGCTGATACGGCGATTCGGGCGCACGGGACTGCTGGGCGATCAACGCGCGGCGCAGAGAATCGGGCACGCGCACATCGGGGTCCGTGGCTGCGGGCGCCTGCGGGGCGGCGTGCGCTTGCGGCGCCCGCGTCTGGCCTGCCGCGATCACCGGCGCTGCCCCGCGCGTGCGTGCGTAAACCGGCGGTTGCACCAGCGGCGGCATCGGCGCAGCTTTCTTGCGCGCGCCGCCGTTAGCCTCGGCGGGCAACGACAGATACATCTCGGGGTCGAAGGAATCGTCGTTCATGGCGCCCTTCCCCGCACGCGACGGCTGGCAGGCGCCCGCTCACCGCAGACGAGTCTGGCCTATGCCCGTTGCGCACTGGCAACTTTCTTCTGACACGGCGACCGGAACACCGGCCACCCAATTGTTAATGGTTAATAGGTCGCCTGAGAACGCGGCCAAATTGCGTCAAAGTGGCGACATAGGCGCGGAATGGGCGGCTGAGAGGGGCTGAGTGTTCACAGAAGCGCGAGATAGATGCCGTGACCGCCCGGATTGCCCCGGATCTGGCACCGAAAATGCGGCACAAGTGTCCCGGCGGACGGACCGATTCCAAGCCGTCTGTCAGCTTTCTTACGCGCTGTGCCGTGCCAGAACCCGCTGGCGCGCCGCCGCGCTGTCGTGGTCGGACACCGCGATCAGCGGCGGCAGCCGACGCAGCAACGCGTCCTCGTTCGGATCGCGCTGGTGATCGACCAGAACCACGCTCCACAGCGCCTCGATCAGCTGGATGCGCTGATCTTCTTCCAGCGCGAATTTGATCACGCGGGTGAAGCGCACAATATCGGGCGCATCGCCCTGCGCGACCTCGCCTTGCGCGCGCAGCGCGCGGGCCTCGGCCGGGGTCAGCGAAAAGATCGCCGCCAGCAGCGCGGCGACGGCGTCGCTTTCGTCGGGGGCATAGACCCCGTCGGCGCGCGCCGCATCAACAAGCAGAGCAGCCACGGCGATCTGCGGCGACACCTCGGCGCGGGCGGCGGCGTCGGAACGAAAGAGGGATTTGAACACGTCGATCATGGGTTTCTATGTGCCCCCTCGCCCGGCGCAGGGCAACCCGTTGCGCAACAAGCGCGCGTGATTTGCGGCTACCGCGCCTCGGCAGTGGCCAGCGCCAGACCGTCAACGACCGCTGTAAAGGCCTCGGACCGTCGCAAGGCAGCGCCCGGACACAGCGCGCGGGCCTCATCGGCGACCAGCTGCATCAGGCTGGAACCGCCGACCAGCACCACCGCGCCGATCTGATCCGCCTGCACGCCCGCCTCGACCAGCGTTTCCTGCATCGCGACGCGCAAGCGTTTTCGCGCATCGCTCAGCGACGCGTCCAGCGAGGCCGCCGAGATCGGCGCGGTCAGGCGCGGCTCGATAAAGCCCATCTTGATGCCCGAATCACTGCCGCCATTGGCAGCAATCTTGCCGGCCTCGACGGCGAAGGCCAGCTCGTGGCCCAGCTGCTCGTCGATCACCGTCTCAAGCCGCGCCATCACCTTGGGCTCGACCGCGTGGCGCACCATGTCCTTGACCGCGCGGCGGGTGTCTTGGGTGTAAACGAAGGGGATCTGCGCCCAGGTCGACAGATCGCCGTAGATCGCGTTGGGAACCGGCAGCAGCCCGTCGCCAAAGGTCCGGGTCAGCTGACCACCACGCCCCAGCAGCGGCATCGCGTGGGACATCGACACTGCCTGGTCGAAATCGGTGCCGCCCAGCCGGATACCATGGCTGGCAAGGATGCGCATCTGGCCCGCATCGCTTTGAAAAACCGAAAAATCCGATGTACCGCCGCCGATGTCGACGATCAGTCCCAGCTCTCCTGCAGCCCCCTGTCCCAGACTGGCGCGGGCGGCGGCTTCGGGTTCGAACAGGAAATCGACATGGGTGAACCCGGCGGCAAGGTAGCAGCTACGCAGATCAGCCTCGGCACGGGCGTCACGCGCAGGGTCGGCCGAGTGGAAATGCACCGGGCGACCCGAAAGAACAGCGGTGAACGGGCACCCTGCCGCCGCCTCGGCCCGCTCTTTCACCACGACCAGAAAGGCGGTGACGATATCGGCAAGGGTCTGCCGTTTGCCACCGATCAGGCGCGGCTCGTGCAGCAGATCGGTGCCCAGCACGCTTTTCAGCGCCCGCATGTAGCGTCCCTCATCGCCCGCGATCAGCGCCTCGCCCGCTGCCGTGCCGATGCGCATCGCGCCGGAACCGGCGGGGAAAAACACCGCCGTTGGCAGCGTCTCGTTGCCCGGCTCGATCGGCAGGCGGCGCAGCTGTCCGGCGTCCAGAAACGCGGCAGCCGAGTTCGAGGTGCCGAAGTCGACGGCGAGGGTGGCAGCGGGCATTGGCGCGTCCTTGGGGGTCAAAGAGGGGCCGGGCCTATCCGCTTCCCGCCCGGCCCGCAAGCCAAGAGCCGCGCCTTTCTCAGAACCCGAAAAGAGAGGGCAGAAACAAGGTCACAATCGGGGCATAGGTCACGATCATCAGGCAGATCACCAGCGCGATCAGGAACGGCCACAGGTAACGAACCGTCTCGCCGATACCAGTTTCGGACAACCCGCCCAGCACGAACAGCAGCAATCCAAAGGGTGGTGTGACCAACCCGATCATGATGTTGATGGTGATCATCACCCCGAAATGCACCGGGTCGATACCCAACGCGACGACGGTGGGGAACAGCATCGGCACGACGACCAGAATCAGCGTGCCGGTGTCGAAAAAGCAGCCCAGCAGCAGGAAGATCACGTTGATCAGCGCCAGAAACGCCCAGCGCGACAGGCCGGCGTTATTGACCAGCGCGGCGAGGCTCTGGTCCAGACGCTCGGCTGTCACCGCGTAATTGATCAAGAAGGCCCCGGCGATCAGCAGCATGACGACCACCGAATCCTGCATCGAGCGGCGCAGCACATCCCAGATGCCGCGCAAATTGAGGGCGCGGTAAACGGTTACGCCCAGAAACACCGCCCAAAGCGCAGCAACCGCCGCCGCCTCGGTCGGGGTGAACACGCCCGACCAGATCCCGCCCAGCAGCACGGCAGGCAAGGTCATCGGCAGGATCGCCCCGGCCAGGGCCTTCATCGTCGCGGCGCGCGATTGGCCCGGCGACGCGGGCAGGTTCATCCGGGGCGCGATGATCGCGATGGTCGCCATCAGCGCCAGCCCCATCAGGATCCCCGGCACCACCCCGCCCAGAAACAGCGCCCCGACCGAGGTGTTGGTGTTGAGCGCATAAAGCACCATCGGGATCGACGGCGGGATGATCGGCGCGATGACGGCCGAGGCCGCGGTGATCGCCACCGCCAGCGCGCCGGGATAGCCGCCAACCTGCCGCATCATGCGGATCGACATCATCCCCGGCCCGGCGGCATCGGCCACCGCACTGCCCGACATCGAGGCAAAGATCATGCTGACGGTGACGTTCACATGCCCCAGTCCGCCGCGCGTGCGCCCGACGACCGCGTCGGCGGCCCGCCACAGGCGTTCTGAAATCGTCCCTGCGTTCATCACATTGGCGGCCAGAATGAACATCGGCACGGCCAGCAGCACATACGAGTTGAACAGCGAATTCATGATCTGATCAGACACCAGCCCCAGATCGCGGTCCCCGGCGAACAGATAGGCGAACCCGGCGCAGATCATCGCCACGGCGATCGGCACGCGCAGCAGAGACAGCACGACCAGCACGGCCAGCAGGATCAGGAAAGGCGTGGTCATGTCGGGCGTTCCGTTGACTGAGAAGGATCGGGGGATTGGGAAGGATCGGGCTGCACGAAGGGCAGCAGGGCCTCAAGGATCAGGCGCAGGCCCATAACCCCCTGAAACAGTCCAAAAATCAGATAGACACGGCTGAGCGGCCAACGCATCGCCGGGGTGCGTTCGCGCCACAGAAAGCCGATATAGTCCAGCGTCACCGGCAGCGCCGCCAGCAGGATCAGCCCGGCGGTGATCCCGCCCAGCGCCACCAGCCACCGGCCAAGGCGTGGCGACAGGTTGTCGACGACCAGCCCGACCGCGATGTGTTCGCGTACCGGCACCACCAGCGCCGAGGCGCCGAACACCACCCACAGGAACAGGATCACGATCAGCTCGTCCGACCAGCGCGAGGGCGTGCCCACGCCATAGCGCATGATGATCGTATAGGCGAAAAGCAGCGCCATCACGCCGAAGGCCAGTGAGGCCACCGTCTCGAAGAGACGATGGCCGAGGGTGATCGCACGGCGCAACCAGAGAGGGGCGACCCCGCGGCGCATGGGCTCAGTGACCCATGATCTGATGCATCAGGTCCTGATTCCAGTCCTGTGCCAGATCCGAGGCAGCATAGACCTCATCGGCGCGGGCATAGAACGGGGCAAGGTCGATCTGATCCACCCGCAGGCCGTTTTCGGACACCAGACGCTCGGCCACGGACATTTCATCCGCCAGACGGTTTTCATTGTTCCAGCTGGCCCCGGCTTGTGCTGCATCGCGCAGCACCTGCTGCTGTTCTTCCGTCAGCGCGGTGAAGAACGGGCGCGAGATCGCGTAGAAGACCGGTTGCACCATATGCGAGGTCAACACGACCTGCTCGGTCACCTCATAAAAGCGCGCGGCGTTCATGATGGTCAGCGGGTTTTCCTGCCCGTCGATACCGCCGGTCTGCAGTGCGACATAAACCTCGGGCATCGCCATCGGCGTCGGTTCAACACCGAGGCTTTCGCCCAGCAACAGCCATTCGGGCGTTGCGGGCATCCGCAGTTTCACCCCGGCCAGATCGTCCGGCCCGGTCACGTCGCGCGCCGTGTGAAGGTTGACCTGACGCGTGCCCAGATAGGCCACGGCGAGGATCTCGATGTCCATCTGCTCGGCCACATCGGCGATCATCTGCGCACCGATCGGGCCGCTCATCACCTCCATCATGTGATCATAGTCGCGAAACAGGAAGGCGCGCGACAGAAAGCCCCAGGCCGGGATCTGCGCCGAAATCTCGGGCGCGGCCATGGTGCTCATTTCAAGGTTACCGCGCTGGATGGCGGGAACCTCGGTGCCCTGCCGGAACAGCGCGCTGCCGGGATAGGTTTCCACGGTCAGGCCGACATTGGCATCGGCCACCTGCTGCGCGAAAAGCTCCATGCCGCGGTGCAGGAAGTCAGGGGCCGGACCGGCGGTCGAGAAGCGTACCGTCTGGGCACCGGCGGGCAGCGCGAAGGTCAGCGCCAGCGCCGAGGCTGCAAGAAGGGATTTGATCGTCATAAGGAATACTCCTGTTGGATGAGGGGGATGGCCGCTTCAGGCGGCGCTTGTTTTGGGCGGTTGGATGGTGTTGATCAGCGTGCCGATGCCCTCGATGCTGGCCTCGACCCGGTCGCCGATGGACAAGAAGGTCTGCTTGGCGGCACCGACCCCGGCCGGTGTGCCGGTCAGCAGCACATCGCCCGGATCCAGCGTCATGATCTTTGACGCCGTGGCGATCTGCTCGGCAATGGTGAAGATCATGTCGGCGGTGGTGTCGTCCTGCTTGGCCACATCGTTGACCGACAGGCGCAGGCGGGTGTCTTGCGCATTGGGCAGCGCATCGGTGGGCACAAAGCGCGGCCCCAGCGGGCAGCAGCTTTCCTGCGCTTTGCCCGCCACCCAGTCGAGCTTGTAGAACTGCTCGGGGGCCTTGTTCAGATCGCGGGCGCAGAAATCGACGCCGACGGTATAGCCCGCGATATGCGCCATCGCGTCTTCCGGTGTCACGTTCCGCGCGGTCTTGCCGATCACGATGGCCAGCTCGACCTCCCAGTCGAAGGCTTTGGTGTCGAGGGGCATGTGCACCACCGGCCCCTCGCCCACCACCGCGTTGCGCGACGGTTTGAAGAAGAAGAACAGGCGCTGGCTGTCCTTGGAAGCGACCGGAAAGCCCATCTCGGCCATGTGGCGGTAATAGTTCGCCCCGGCGCAGAGCACCTTGCCCGGAAAGAGCAGCGGCGACAGGCGGGGTGCATCGGCGGGCATCAAATCGGCCGCGTCGAGCGTGGCCACGGCCGCTTCGATCACACCGCGCGCAGCGTCCCAGTCGTCGAACAGGTCGATCACCCGAGCCACACCCGGACGCCCGGCGCGGGCAAGGCTGGGCTCCAGCCGGTAGAGGCCGTCGTTGGTTTCAAGGCAGGCAACGGGGCCGGTATCGCCCGCGACAGTCGCCAGGGCCCAGGAATGTATCGGCGAAGAGGTCATGGTTGTATCCGTGCTCTGGTTAGAAAGGGATTCGCCGGGATTGACGGCTTGCTTTGCATGAAATAGGTTAGATTTTATAAAATATGTAAGTCAACATAAAATATGCTCACCACAGAACCCGACCTCACCTCAGCCTATGACCGCCTACGCCATGAGATCCTGCAGGGTGATCTGCAGCCTGGAGAGCGTTTGCGAGTCGCCGATCTGCACGCGCGCTATGCGTTCGGGCTGACCCCGTTGCGCGAAGCCCTGATGCGGCTGACCAGCGAAGGGCTTGTGATCACCGAAGCCAATCGCGGCGCCCGCGTGCGCGAGGCAACGCTGGATGAATTCCGCGACCTGATGCACACCCGCCGCGAGATCGAGGCGCTGTGCCTGCGCGCGTCGATCGCCAAGGGCACCTCGGAATGGGAGGCGCAGGTGCTGTCGGCCATGCACCTGCTGGCCCGCGCCGATCTGCCCAGTTCGCCCGAAGACCGCGCCACCGCCTCGGCGTGGGAGCGCAAGCACCGCCGGTTCCATCATGCGCTGGTCTCGGCCTGTGACTCGGTGTGGCTGCTGCGGATCTGGGATGATCTGGCCGATCATTCCGAACGGTATCGCAAGCTTCGCCTGCTGAATTACCGCAATCTGGCCGCCGATGTGCGCGACGTGAACGCCGAACACAGCGACATCATGGAGGCCGCGCTCAACCGCGACCCCGAACGCGCCATTGCCCTGATGCACAACCATCTGGCGCGCACCGAAGCCGCCGTGGCCCGCCTGTTGACCGACGATCCAACCTTGGGGAAACCATCATGATCATCCGTTCCGCCCTGCTGGTGGGCACCATTGCGCCCGAAATACAGACCGCTTTTGACGCCTGCATGCGCGGGGCCGTGATCGATGCGATCCGCCAGTATCCCGGCCTTGTGGACGTGACGCTGCGCAAGACCGCCACGGCGGACGAAGGCTCGCCCGCGATCTACATGCAGTTCGACCTGCGCTTCGACAGCATGGCGGCGATGGACGCCGCACTGGCCAGCCCTGCCCGCGCCGCCGTGCGGTCGCAGATCATCGCCGGGATGGCCGATTTCCAAGGCAAGACCATCCATGTGGTGTCCGAAATCCTCGACTGACCCCGACAACGGAGCAATCCCCATGACAAAACGCACCGCTTTCGTGACGGGCGCGGGCCAGGGCATCGGCCTTGCCAGCGCGCGCGCTCTGGCCGTTGACGGCTGCCGCGTCGTCCTGATGGACCGCAATGCGGCGCAACTTGAGGCCGCGGTCGCGCAGTTGCGCGCGCAGGGACTGGATGTCACCGGCCATGCTGGCGACGTCTGCGACCGTGCCAGCGTCCGCGCGGCGATGGAGGCCGAGGGGCGTGTGGATGTCGTGGTGACGGCGGCGGGCGTGTACTGGGATCGCGCGCTGGCAGATCTGACCGAAGATGATTTCCGCACCATGATGGAGGTCAACCTGATCGGCACTTTCATCATCGCGCAAGAGGGCATCGCCCGAATGTCCGGGTCGGGACGGGTGGTGACGGTGTCCTCTCGCGGCGCGCTGGGGGGCACGCGTTTTGCGCATTACGTCGCCTCGAAAGCCGCCGTGGTCGGGCTGACCCGCGCCCTGGCGATGGAAACACGCGGCACCGGGATCACCGTGAACTCGGTCGCGCCCGGCTTCACCGACACGCCGATGACCCGCTCTGCCCCCGACGAGATGTTCACCGCCTGGAGCAAACTGGAACCCGCCGGCCGTGCTGCCGATCCGTCCGAGATCGCCGATTCCATCGTCTGGCTGGCCAGCGATGCCGCCCGGTTCGTCACTGGCCAGACGCTGTTCGTCGATGGCGGCAAGTCATTGGGCGGGCTGGGCATTTGAGCGCGGCGACCGGCCCTGTCCTGATCACCGGCGCCGGGTTGATCGGCAGCCAGACGGCGCGGCTGTTATCGGCGCGCGGGCAGCCCTGCACCCTGTTCGACACCCGCCCCCCGGCCGCGGAGATCGGCGCCCTGCCCGGCGTGCGGTTCGTCACCGGCGACCTGACGGACAGGGCGGCGCTGGAGGCCCTGTTTGCCGCGACCCGCTTCACCGGTGTCGTGCACACCGCGGCCATGCTGTCGAACGGGTTGCGCGCCGATCCGGTCCGCGGGCTTGAGGTCAACATTCTGGGCACCACGCACCTGCTGCAACTGGCCGCAGCGCAAGGCGTCCGGCGCTTTGTGCAGGCCAGTTCCGCGACCGTGGTTTATGCCGGGTTCGACCGCGCCCCAGCCGGGCCGATGACCGAGGACTGCGCGCTGTCGCTGATCTCGCAGCGCCCGCGCAGCCTCTATGCGCTCAGCAAACTGACCTGCGAGCATCTGGCGCTGCACTGGCGCGAGGCGTTCGGTCTTTCCACCGTCTCCTTGCGGTTCGCGGCGGTGCTGGGCGGTGAGGCGGCGGTGCCCAGCAGCGTTCCCGGCCAGTTGATGAACCGGCTGATTGCGGCAGCGCGGCAAGGCGGCACGCATGCGCTTGACGATCCGCTTTTCCTCTGGGACGGCGAAGAGGAATTCGTTGACCTGCGCGATTGCGCGCGGGCGATGGTCAGCGCGCTGGACGCGCCCGCCCTCGCGCAGGGCGTCTACGCCATTGCCGGGCCGTCAGGCCACACGCTTGCCGATGTGGCTGCCTGTGTCGCCGCGCAGTGCGGGGCGTTCACGCTGGACGTGCCGCCACACGCCCCGGTCGGCTTCGCCGGTTTCCCGCATCCGCGCCCGGCCCGCAGCGACCAGAGCGCCGCACGACGCGAGCTTGGCTTCACGGCGCGGCACAGACTTGAAGACACCTTGCGCCATTGGTGGCCCCAGACGGAAAGACACGCGCTATGACGACAAACAGCATCACCCGTTCGGTCCATGTTCCGCTCTCACCCGAGGCGGCGTTTGACCTGTTCACCACCGGCTTCGCCCACTGGTGGCCGCGCGAGCATTGCTTTTGCGGCGAGGCGGCGCTGGACCGGGTGTTCGTTGACCTGAATGCCGGGACTTGGGGCGAGGTCACACAGGCTGGCGAGACCCTGTTGTGGGGCGAAATCTTGCACGCAGAGCGTCCCTCACACCTGTCCCTCAGCTGGCAGATGGACGCCCGCATCAGCCCTTGGGTGCCCGAACCGGACCCAGCCCGCGCCAGCCTGATCGACCTGCGCATCGTACCGGAAGGCGACGGCTCGACCCTGTCCCTGACCCATCACAGCTTTGACCGCCACGGTGACGGGGCCGAAATCATGGCCTCGGTGATGGTCGGCATGGACCGATGGGCGGATTGGCTGGCGGATTTCGCCGCCGCCGCCAAGCGCTGACCCCGCTCAGGCCAGCAGCAGCGCCGTGACCCACAGGCCCAGTGCAAAGACTGTGTGATCCACCAGATTGAGCGCGCGCACGGTCCACGGGTTCGGCGTCTTCGCCGCCCCCCAGCCCAAGCCCATGCCGGGCTGCAACAGGAACCACGCGGCCGAGACGGTCAACAAACCCATGATCCACGCCGGGACAAAGCGGGGTTGCGCCAACCAGCCCTGCCCGACGATCAGCACGAAAACAACGCCATAGACCAGCCCCGTCGCGTAATGCGACAACCAGCCCAGCGCCACTTCCTGTGGCGCGGGCGCGGCGGTGGCGATGTCGTCATGAAACACCGTCCCGTCGCGCAGATGCCAGAACCAGCGGCCCACAACGCCCCAGGTCATCATCCCGCGCCCCAGCAGCCGGTTTTGCAGGATCGCCCAGAGATCCATGGCAACGGTCGCGCCTATGCCGATCAGCGCCCCTTTTGTAAGAAGTTCCAGCATCTGCCCTCGCCTTCACGCGACCGCGCCGCGCGTAACGGTGCCGCCTGAACGGCACCAAGTCCACCTTCATGCGGCCAATCTGTCCAAAGCCGTGCCTGACGCCGACGCGCGCTTTCACCCGTGAAGGCGAAGGGGCGACAGGGCGGGTTGTGAAACCCTTATGACGAGGCTGCGTTGAGCGTCTTAAGTTCCTCAGGCGTCAGCGCCAGGGTTGCAGCCGCCACCAGATCCTCGACCTGCGCGACCGACGTGGCCGAGGCGATGGGGCCGGTCAGCCCGGGCTGCGCCGCAACCCAGGCCAGCGCCACCTGCGCCGGGTTCGCACCCTGTTGCGCGGCGACCGCGTCCAGCGCATCCAGAATGCGGAAGCCGCGCGGGGTCATGTAGCTTTCCAACCGCCCTTTGCGCGTCTTGCCTTCCGCCGCTGCCAGCGTGCGATAGAGGCCCGACAGGAACCCCGACGCCAAGCCATAGAACGGGATCACCCCCAGCCCCTGCGCCCGGCACAGGGTCAACAAGCGCCCTTCCAGTTTCGAGCGGTCATAGAGGTTGTATTCGGGCTGGATCGAACTGTAGCGCGGCAGGCCTTCGCGGTCGGCCACCTTCAGCGCGGCCTCCAGCTGGTCGGACGAGAAATTCGACGCCCCGATCGAGCGGATCTTGCCCGCCTTGATCAGCCGGTCATACGCCGCCAGCGTCTCTTCATGGGGCGTGCTGTCATCGGGCCGGTGCGAAAAATAGTGGTCGATGGTCTCGACGCCCAGACGGCGCAGGCTGCCCTCGACCGCCTGTTCGATCCAGCGCGCTGACAGACCCACGGCGGGTTCGCCCGCCGGATCGGTCCCCATATCCATGCCGACCTTGGTGATCAGCACGATCTTTTCACGCGCACCGGGCCGCGCCTTGAGCCAGCGGCCGATCATCGTCTCGCTCTCGCCGCCCGCATGGCCGGGCACCCAGCGCGAATAGACATCCGCCGTGTCGATGGCGTTCAGCCCGGCGTCGGTCGCGGCGTCGAGCACGGCGAAACTGGCGCTTTCATCCGCCGACCAGCCGAACACGTTGCCGCCCAGAACCACCGGCGCGACGGATAGGCCCGAGGCCCCAAGAGGACGATACTGCATGACAACTCCTGCTGACGGACCGGCGAAGGGCCAGTCTGGTGTCGGCAAGAAAGCGGATTTGACCGCTGGGGGCAATCCCGGTACGGCGCTTTGGCGGGCCGCTCGGCAGACGGGTGCCGACAGAGCGGCGGATCACCGAGACGAAGCGGACCACGCAGCGCGGTGAACAGCCGCGCTCAGCGCGCCGTGCGCACCCAGCCCAACAGCGCGTCGAACCCCAGACCTGTGCGCTCTTCTGCCAGCAGCACGACTTCCGCCGCCGCCCGCGCATCCTCGCCCGCGTCATGGTGGCGAAAGCTGAGGCCCAGACGCTGCTTGAGATGCGCCAGCCCGTGCCCGCCATTCCCCTTGAACTCGGGCCAGCCCATCCGCGCGATGCGCACACTGTCGCCCCATTGCCACGGCGGCACCACGCGACCAATCGCGGCGCAGGCACCATGGATCGCGCGGCGGTCGAAACTGCTGTGCTGGATGACCGGCTGGCCCGCTAGCAAGGGCTCAAGCAGTGCCACCGTCTCGGCAAATCCCGGCGCATGCCGCACATGCGCAGGCCCGATACCGTGCAGCTGAGTATTGAACGGCGAAAAGGCGACCTGAGGGTTCACATAGGTCGTCCAGGTGCGAATGGAGTTATCCAACCCGACGCAGGCAATACCGATCTGACAAATGCTGGCCGGGTCGCTGCACGCCGTCTCGACATCCAGCGCGACAAAGCGCAGCCCGGCGTCGAAGCGTGGCAGGTCCGCCTGTGTGTGAGGGTTCATCGGCTTCTCCCGTGCGCCGTGCACATGCCACAAGGCTGCGCCGCAACGCAAGACACGCCACAACCGCGAACCGGATCAGAGCGCGCGCCGCGCTCCTTGGGCCTCACATCGAACTCAGCCTGCCCCCCGACAGCAGCACATAACCCTGCTGTCAGTACACCGGCGCCTGCGCCTGTCCGACGCCGTGGATCGGCCCCGTCGGCAGGTTGGTCGGGGAGCCGCCCAGCGGCTCGTAGGTGATCTCGTAAAGCTGGTTGGCATGCGGCGGCGGGAAGCCGGGCAGCGACAGCGTGCGCGAGTTGCCTTCGGCAAGAAGACCCAGCGAGACCGGCGGGCCGTCATCGTCAGGCTTGGTCCAGACCTGCATCACCCGGTCGTCGGGCACCTGCGCGCGTTCCAGCAATGTAACCCGCGTGGTGTTGTCGACACTGCCCTCAACCAGCGCCACGGGTGCGCCAGCCGCGTCGAGCAGCACGGCGATGACCGAGGGCTGAGGCGTGGCCATCAGCACCCAGCCCAGCATCACGGCCAGCAGCAGCGCGGCGGCCACGCCGCTCAGGGCTGTCGCCCGCCAGCGCGTGGCCTGAAGGCGGACGGCGGACAGATCGACCACATTGTCGCGCACGCGAACAGCAGCCTCGACCGGTGCATCCAGCGCCGTGTCGATACGGGTCCACAGCGTTGCCGGGATCTCCAGCGTGTCGGCGGTGTCATCGAGCGCACCATAGCGCAGCCGGGCGCGCTCGACCTGCGCCGCCACGGCGGGATCGCGCGCGCACAGCGCCTCAAGTGCCGCCGTCTCGGCCTCATCGGCCAGTCCCACAACCAGTTCGTCGATGCGTTCGTCGAGAGGGCGCTCGCTCATGACAGGCACTCCCGCAGTTTCAGCAACCCGCGCCGGACCCAGGCCTTGACCGAGCCCAGCGGTGCCCCCATCCGTCCGGCGATTTCGCCGTGGCTGTAGCCCAGCACATACGAGGACAGGATGGCCATTCTTTTATCGGGCTCAAGTGTTTCAAGGCATTGGCGCAGATCGTTGGTCAGATCCAGCCGGTGATAGGCGGTTTCCAGCGTCGCGCTGTCCGAGGCGGTCTCAAGCGCGGCCGGGTCCAGCAGCTCTTCGCGGCCCGCATTGCGCAGCAAGGTCAGGCAGCGGTTGCGCAAAATCGTGTAAATCCAGGCCTTTGCCGAACCGCGCTCGGGATCGTACTGGCCCGCGCGCCGCCAGATCAGCACAAAGCTTTCCTGCGTCGCATCCTCGGCCAGATCCTGTCTGCGCAGCATACGGCGGGCAACGCCCAGCATCCGCCCCCCTTCGGCATCGAGCAGGGTTTTCAGCGCGGATCGGTCGCCCGAGGCACAGGCCTGAAGCAAGCTGGCATGGTCTGTCACAGTGTCGAACGTCCCCTTGCGGCAGGGCACATCGGCGTCTGCAGGGGCAAGGTAAGTGATTGGCCCGGAGGCTGTCAAATGCTGGCTGGTCTCGCAGGTGCGGGCCACCGTCATCCTCACGCCTCCGGGCCGGGAACCGCTTACATCGCGGTCATGAAGGTGATGTCGCGCACGGTCACGCCGTCAGCGCCGGTCAGCGCCCAGTTGTCCCCCACAGCGCCGGTTTCCAGCGACACGGTATACAGCGTCGAACCCGCGACCAGCCAGCCGGTGTTGGTGCCTTCGGCGTCGGTGGCGATGTCAAACGCGTAGGCGTCGGTCGCGTCGATGCCCAGAAGACCAACCGCCGCCAGCGTGCCGTCGTTGGGCGAAACCTGACGGATCAGCGCGACGATGGTGGCGTCGATGTCATACATTGCCGTCGATTCCGGGCGGCCATACGAGTTGATATAGGCAGCCGCCACAATCGCCGGGGCTTCGCCGGCATGCATGTCGGCCTCGACATAGGCGAGGCTGCCGTCAACCGTCACAGCACCGGTATCGACGTCGACGCGGTGGTTGGTGACGCCCGACATGAAGCGCAGCTTGTCGGCCATCGGGTTGAAGTCGACGATGACAGCGGCACCGTCTTCGATCGGCAGCGGGGTGTTCATGGTGGAAATCACCGTGGCCGCGCCGGTGGCCGGGTCGATCTCGACGACCTCGAAATCAGCGGTCACGCCGATCAGCTGGCCGGTGGCCGGGCGCAGGTCGATGCCCAGCAGGCGGTCGACGCCCTCGACCGGCATCGAGGCGGTCACGGTGGCGGTGCTGACATCAATCATGTGCAGCATGTTGTCGCCCGACAGCGCAACGGCGGTCATGCCCGATTGGGCCGAGGCAATCGAGGCAGTCGTGGCGAGGGCGGTTGCGGCCAGCGCAGTGGTCAGCTTGGTCATCGGGTGGCTCCTTGGGTTGCCTGCACCATGGACGATCCACGGTGCTGTACTTCCAAGACTCGCGCCGGGGCCTGTTTGGATGCAGCGCGCGTAAACTTTTTTCGGGAAGACAGAAAAGCCTCTGCCCGGTGGCCCGAGCGAGAGTGTCGCAGGGCCCGAACTGCCCTTGACCCTCAGCCATGACGGGTGCTACCCAAAAGGTGTTCCGGTTCCCGTGCAGCTGTGTGCGGGACGCAAGAAGGGAACCCGGTAAGCCGCCGACAAGGGGGCGATTCCGGGGCTGCCCCCGCAACTGTGAGCGGTGAGTGCGGTCGGATATGCCACTGGAGCGCGTCGCTCCGGGAAGGCCCGACCAAGCGTTGACCCGTGAGTCAGGAGACCTGCCGGTACACACCCTGTTCCGGGCGCGGAGGGCGCCAGGGCAACGGCTATGCCGTCGCGGTGACATTCACCCGCGGCGGTCTTGTAAACCCCGCACATTGTTGACCTGACGGCGCCCTTCGCTGGCGCCTGCGCATCCGTTCGGGGGTATCATGCGCCGAATTCTGTCTTCCGTTTCCCTGTTGGCCCTTGGCCTGTCCACCCAGCCTGCCATGGCGCAAGAGTATTACGATCTTGGCACGCTGATCCTCAGCGGCGGGCTGACCCCCATCGAGCAGGCCAATCTTGGCCGCGCCGTCACCGTCGTCACCGGCGACGAGATCGAAGAGCGCGGCCTGACCACCGTGCAAGAAGCCCTGCGCGCTCTGCCCGGGGTGGCGGTCAACGGCTCGGGCGACAGCTTCACGCAAGTGCGTATCCGCGGCGGCGAGGCCAATCACACGCTGATCCTGATCGACGGGATCGAGGCGGCGGGCGGTGACGGGGAATACATCCTCAGCGGTCTGGAAACCGCGATGATCGAGCGCATCGAGGTGCTGCGCGGCCCGCAATCGGTGGTCTATGGCTCGAATGCCTCGGCGGGGGTGATCAACATCGTCACCCGCCGCGCCACACCCGGCCTGACCCGTGACATCCAGATCGAGACCGGCGCGGCGCATCGGGCAAGCGGGTTCTTTGGCTGGCGCGGTACGCGGGGCGGCGTGTCGCTGGCGTTGTCGCATCTCGACGATCAGGGCTACGACAATTCCGGCGATGGCGGCGAACGGGACGGCATCCGCCGCTCGACGGCGATCCTGTCAGCCGATTACACGCTGAGCGACACGCTGGTGCTGGATGTCACCTTGCGCCGCTCGCGCGAGCATTATGACTTTGACTCGACCAACTGGGCGGCGACCGATGCCGACGGCTATGTCGTCGATGATCCCACCCAGTACAGCGACCGCGACGAGATGACGGCGGGTCTGGGATTGACCTATACCACGCTCGGCGGTCGGCTGACGCACCGGGTGTCGCTGGCCACGACGCAGAACAGTCAGGCCAACAATGGCGCGGCCCCCACGGATACGCGCAGCGATGCCGCGCATTACCGGCTGAGCTTCGGGCTGGATGGCGCGCCGGTCGAGACCTCGGCGCATCTGCTCAACGCGATGGTCGAATGGGAGCGCGATTCGAGCAGCTCGAACCCGCTCTATGACCGGACCAGCACCTCTTACGCGCTGGAATATCGCGGCGAGATCGGCGGCTGGTCGGTGCAGGCCGGGGCACGCCATGACGACAACAGCGTGTTCGCGGATGCCAGAACCTGGACGCTTGCGGCGGCCTATGATTTCGGCGGCGGCTGGCGGTTGCATGGCTCGGCGGGCACCGGGGTGGTGAACCCCAGCTATTTCGAGCTTTACGCCAATGCCTTTGGCTATGTCGGCAACCCCAACCTTGCGCCCGAACGCAACCGCTCGATCGATCTGGGGCTGGAGATGCCCTTGGGCGACACCGGCACACTGGATGTGACGGTGTTCCGCGAGGCTCTGACCGATGAGATCACCGCCGTCTCGACGGGACCGGGCAGCTTCAGCTACATCAACCAGACCGGCGACAGCCTGCGTCACGGGGCCGAGATCAGCGCGCGCACGCAGGTGTCGGACACGCTGTCGCTGCGCGCGGCCTACACCTATCTTCAGGCCGAAAACCCCGATGGCAGCGTCGAGATCCGCCGCCCGCAGCACGAGCTGGCCCTCGGGGCGAGCTGGGGCTTTGCGCAGGGGCGCGGCAGGCTGAGCGCCGACCTGCGCCATGTGCGCGGCAATTGGGACACGCAGTTCTGGGGCGCAAATGCCACGGTCGAGCTGCCCGCCTACACCACCGTCGATGTCGCCGCGCAGTATGATCTGAGCACGCGCATGACGCTGGTCGGACGGGTGTCGAACCTGTTCGACGCCGAGGTGATGGATGTCTGGGGTTACGCAGGACGGGGGCGCGCCGCTTATGTCGGTCTTCAGGCGCGTTTCTGAGGCGTTGGCTCTGGTGTTGGCCCTTGCCGTTCCGGCAGGGGCGCAGCCCCCGGAGGCGCCGCGCCGGGTGGTGTCGATGAACCTGTGCACCGACCAGCTGGCCCTGATGCTGGCGGCGCCGGGGCAGCTGGTTTCGGTCAGCTATCTGGCGCAGGACGGTGTCGTTGCCCCGCTGCAAGAGGCCGCGCGCGCCCTGCCCGCCAATCATGGGCTGGCCGAAGAGGTCTACCTGCTGCAGCCGGACCTCGTGCTGGCCGGGCGGTATTCGACGGTCGCAACCGTCGCGATGCTGCAGCGCCTCGGCGTGCCTGTGATCCGGTTCGAGCCTGAGAACAGCCTTGATGACGTCGAAGCCTCGCTGGCACAGATGGGGGCCGCGCTGGGGCGCGACGCCGAAGCCCAAGCGGTCATCGCCCGTTTCCGCCAGGACCGTGCGCTGCTCGCCACCCATGCCGCGCAGGTCCGCGCCGGGGCCGAGGGACCGCGCGCGGTGCTCTATTCCGCGCGGGGCTGGACCGGCGGGTCAGAAACCCTGTCCGGTGACATCCTGCGCGCCGCCGGGCTGCGCAATCTCGCTGACGAGCTGGGCCTCGCGTGGGGGGGCATGGTTGCCCTCGAATCCCTGCTGATCGCCGATCCGGACCGGCTGATCCTTGGCCAGCCGGGCCACAGCCCCGAAGGCTGGTCCGAGGCGCGCGCGCTGCTTCACCATCCGGCCCTGCGCCACAGCCGCGCCTACGCTACGGGCGTCACCGCGAATGACCGGGACTGGGTCTGCGGTACGCCGTATGTTCTGGGCGCGATTGCCCGGCTGATCGACGGGACGGCACCATGAACAGACTGCTGACCCCTGCCCTTGTGATCCTCGTCATCCTGCTGATGCTTGCCTCGATTCTGATCGGTCCCGCTGCGGTGCCGGTCGGTGACAGCCTTGCGGCGCTGATCCGGGGCGACGGCGGGCCGCTGACACTGGTGATGCGCGAGCTGCGATTGCCGCGCGCGGTGCTGGCCGCGACCATCGGTGCCGGGCTTGGCCTGTCGGGCGCGGTGATGCAGGGCTATCTGCGCAACCCGCTTGCCGAGCCGGGCCTGCTGGGCGTCTCGGGCGCGGCGGCGCTTGGTGCGGTTCTGGCGCTGCAAACCGGGCTGGCGGCGGCAATGGCGCTGGCCCTGCCGCTCTCGGGCCTTGCCGGGGCGTTCACCGCCGTTCTGGTGCTGGCACTGTTGGCCGGGCCGTCTGGCGGCGCGCTGACGTTGATCCTTGCAGGGATCGGGGTCTCGGCCCTGTCCGGGGCCGGGCTGGCGCTGGTGCTGAACCTGTCGCCCGATCCCTTCGCCGCGCAGGAGATCGTGTTCTGGTTGATGGGCTCACTGGCCGACCGATCCTGGAGCCATGTCGCCCTTGCCCTGCCCTTTATCGTCGTGGGCTGTGCGGTGCTGCTGACACAAGCTCAAGCCCTGTCAGCCCTGACGCTGGGCGAGGAGGCGGCGGCTTCCATGGGCGTGAACCTTGGCCGCCTGCGGGTGGTGGTGCTGCTGGGCACCGCCGCCGTGGTCGGCGCATCCACGGCGGTCGCCGGGTCCATCGGCTTCATCGGCCTGATGGTGCCGCATATCCTGCGCCGCGTCACACGGGGCAATCCCGCGCGTCTGCTGCCCGTATCAGCCCTTGGCGGGGCGGCACTGCTGCTGGCCGCCGACATCGCCGTGCGCCTGATCCTTCCCGGTCGCGACCTGAAACTGGGCGTGCTGCTGGCCATCCTCGGCGCGCCGTTTTTCCTGATGCTCATCCTGCGCACCCGTTTTGCGCAAAACGCCTGAGGTCCGTCATGAACCTGACTGCAACCCTTTCCCTGCTCGACCGCCAGCTCGCCGATCCTGCCACCGGCTGGTCGATGGGCTCTTTTGGTGCCATCGCCGAGTTCCGTCACGATCCGGGCGAACCTGCGCAGACCGGCCCGCTGATGCGGGTAACGGCACGCGGCGGCGTCCAGTTGTCTCTGCCGCCCGAGCTGCACCCGGTCGCCTGCGAGACGCTCTCGCCGCGCGCCGGTCTTTGGGGGCAGGCGCTGATGCTGTGCCTGCCGACCGAACTTTCGGCGATGAGCCGCCGCGCGGGTCTGACCGAACTTGGCCCCGACCGCGCCGCCCTGCGCCCGCAGGACCGTGACGCCGTGCTCTTTGACATGGGTCTGGCACAGCCGCAGGTGGATTTTTGTATCCGCACCGCTGATCCTGCCCTGCTCAAGACGCTGCGGGCCGCGGTCGGGCAATCGCTGATGACGCCGGGAAATCCGGCGATGGCCGCGATCCTTGCCGCGCATCCGCACCGCATTGCCCTGACGCGGCTGGGCCGGGTCGAGGTCTTCCAGAAGATCGGCGGCCCCGATACCGGCGGCGTCTCGCCCGCCGGGCCGCACACCCATGTGCTGCCGCAACTGCTGCGCGCCGGGCGCACGCATTCGGCCAATCAGGCGATCCCGGCAGGGCTGGTGCCCTGCGCCGGGCTGTATCCTGCCAGCCCCTTCACCACCGGCGAAGGGCGCGAAAAGCCCTATGATCCCGAGGCGGCCCGCGCCTGGGCGTGGCTCTATGAGCGGTTCGGCCCCGCCGATCTGGTTCTGCTCAAGGCGGAACTGACGCAGCATCTGCGCGCCGGGGTCAGCCCGGATGTGCTGATCCTTCCCGATGGGCGCGAACAGCGCCGCGCGTTGCGGGTGGGTCTGCGTCAGGCCGCGCGGGACGCGGAGCTGGACGAGGCGCTGGTGCGCGCCTGGGCGCTGGCCCATGACGGCGGCGTCGAAGCGATCGAGGACACCCCCGAAAGGCTGGGCCATTGACGCCGCCGCTTCTCGACATCGCGGGTCTCGGCGTCGCCCGGCGCGGGCGCACAACGCTGTCGGGTGTCAACCTGTCCGTCGGGCCCGGCGAATGCGTCGGACTGATCGGGCCGAATGGCGCGGGAAAGACCACGCTTCTGCAGGCAGCGCTGGGGTTGATCCGTCATCAAGGCCACTCGTCGCTGACCGCCATGCCCCCGTCGCAACGCGCGCTGCACGCGGCGTTCCTGCCGCAAACGCGCACCGTGGCCTGGCCGATGCCGGTGCGCGATCTCGTGGCGCTGGGTCTGCTGCCCCACCGGTCGCGCAAGGCTACCCTGCCCCGCGACACAGCCCACCTGGTCGACGATGTGCTGGCCGCGCTGGATCTGGGCGATTTCGCGGATCGAACCGCTACGGAGCTTTCGGGCGGCGAACTCGCCCGCGTCCTGCTGGCCCGGGTTCTGGTGCAGCGCACGCCGTTGATTCTGGCCGATGAATCGACCGCCGGACTGGACCTTGCCCAGCAGATCGCGCTGATGGGGCGGCTGCGACAGCTGGCCAGCGCCGGTCGCGGTATTCTCGTCTCGCTGCACGATCTTGGACTGGCCGCGCGCTTTTGCACCCGGCTTGTCTTGATGCAGCAGGGCCAGATCGTCGCCGACGACATCCCCCACCGCGTGCTGACGCCTGAGCGCATGGCCTCGGTCTTCGGGCTGGCGGCTACTTACGTCGACACGCCGGAAGGCCCGTTTCTGGTGCCCCTCGCGCTCTCGGATCGTGCGACATGACACGGCTTGAACCCCTTCAGGACCTCATCAACCGGGGCGGGCCGGTCATGGCGCGTCTGGCTCTGCTGTCCGTGCACATACGGACGGTCATCGTGTGGTAAACACTGACGCTCTGGCGGCACGGCGCGTTCTTTCACCACGCGGCGCGGGTTGCCGCCGACCGCTGTGCCCGGAACCTGCGTTCCAATCCTGGCGGTGCCGCTGCACCCTCACCCAGGCGAGAAACGACAGGTTCCGCTTGAAGGCCAGCGCCAGCGGTACGGAGAAAAAACGGAAGGGCAAGGATGTCTTCCCCCACGTCCGCCCCCCGAAACACACTCTCAAGCCGGGCCGGGTGTCGACAGCCCCCCGGTCAGTTTGGTTTGGACATCAAGAACGTGGCGACACGCTGACCGGTTTGTCACACCCCGGCAGCGCTGTGCGCGCGCGAGAGAACGTCGACCAGCTTCGCCAAGCTGATCGGTTTCGGCAGCGTGTCGATAAAGCCGACCTTTCGGTATTCCTCGACCTGTTCCTTCATGACATTGGCCGTCGCGGCGATGGCTGGGGGCAGCGGCGTACCGGATTTTCTGGCCTCGCGCTGCATCGTCTGAAGCGTCTCTATTCCATCAACGACCGGCATCGAGATATCGAGGATGAACAGATCGAAGGGCTGCTCGCGCCATAGCGTCAGGGCCTGCGCACCGTCCTCGGCAAAGCGCGCGTTGACCCCCAGCTTTCCCAGCATGATTTGCAGGATCTTCTGGTTGGTCGCGTTGTCCTCGGCCACCAGAACCTTCAGCCCGACCAGTTCCTTCGTTGCCGCGCCCTCCTTGGCTTGCTGGCCATCCGTGGCCGTACCAGCGGCACCCCATTGCCTGACCGCAGCGCCCAAAGGCAGGTGAAGCGACACAGCGGTGCCCTCACCGGGCACGCTGGTGACCGCAACAGTGCCTCCCATCTGCGCAACCAGACGATGGACGATGGACAGGCCCAGTCCCGACCCCCCAAATCGCCGCGCGATGCCTGAATCGGCCTGCTGGAATTCTTCGAAGATGCGGGACAGCTGCTCGTCGCTCATGCCGATCCCGGTATCCGTGATCACGAAGTCAACATGATCAGGATGGCTTGTCTGCACCTCGATCCGCACGCGCCCCGTTTCGGTGAATTTGATGGCGTTGCCGACAAGATTCTGCAGGATCTGCGTGACCCGCGTAGGATCGCCGACACGCGTCAGCGCCTCGCCTTCCAGCACGACATCGAAAACGAGCCCCTTGGTATGCGCCACCGCGCCGTGCAGCGCATCGAGACGATCCAGAAGCAGCGACAGGTCGAACGGCTTGCTTTCCAGCTCGACCTTGCCGGCTTCAAGCCGGGACAGATCAAGGATGTCGTCCAGCACGGCCAGCAGGCTCCACCCGGATTCGCGGATGGTGTCGAGCATGTTGCGCTGGTCGGCGCGTAGCGGCGTCCCGGTCAGCAGGTCGGCCATCCCCAGAACGCCGTTGAGCGGCGTGCGGATCTCGTGGCTCATCGTCGCCAGAAACGCCGATTTCGCAGCATTGGCCGCTTGGGCGCGCTGGGTGGATTCGACAAGTTCGGTGATATCCATGTGGATCCCGGACATCAGCAAGGGCCTTCCGGCGGCATCACGCTGCAGCACCCTTCCGCGCGAAAGAACCCAGATCCAGTGACCGTCCTTGTGGCGCAAGCGGAACCGATAGTCCAACTGAGCCCGGCTGCCCGACAAGATGGCCTCGCGGTCGGATTTCATCTTTTGGAGGTCCTCGGGGTGGCACATCGCTTCGAACGCTTCGATCTCCGTCGAGATCTCGTCCAGCCGATACCCGATCATCTCGGCCCAGCGGGCGTTGACCTCGTTCTGGCCTGTCGGAACGGTCCATTCCCAGGTGCCCACAGAGGCGCCTTCAATGATTGCGCGCAGCTTCAGCTGAGACAGCGTCAGCTCGGTGATGTCGCTGCACAGCCCCACGCGTCCGCCATCGGCAGTAGGATTGTCGCGAACCCGCAGCACGCGCCCGTCCTCAAGCCGCTGGACCACGTGGTCAAAGACACGACCCGCGCTGCGCGTTGCCAGAAACTCCCCCTTCTGAGCCTCGTTCAGTGACATTTCCCCAACGTCCGATCCCCAGCGGAAAATGTCCGAGAACCGGGCCCCTTCGACCATCAGATGGGCCGTCGCGGGGTATAAGGCGCGTTGACGGGTGTTCGCGAGAACCAGCCGATCCTCGGCATCAAAGAGAACGAACCCGTCCTTCAGCGCCTCGACCGCAGACGCCAGTTGCTCCAGCAATGCCTTGGCCCGCTGCTCGGCCGCGCTGGCGGCAGAGCGCGCCTCCACAAGCTCGGTGACATCCGTCTCGACCGAGATGAAGCCCAGATGACGTCCCTTCCGGTCAAACCGGGGCAGTTTCTGGACCTTGAGCCACATGTCTTTGCCCGAGCGGCTTCGGTTCAGGATTTCTGTGTCGATCGCGGTCTGCGCCTCATTCGCCCTGTCGATCTGAGCAATGGTGGCCGCGTCCGTCTGGTTACTGTTCAGAAAGCTGCCGGGCGTGCGGCCGCGCACCTCGGCCAGCGTCCAGCCGGTGCTGGATTCAAAGGCAGGATTGACCCATTCGATGCGGCTCTCGGCGTCGGAAACCACGACCAGATTGCTGGTCCGGCGCGCCACCTCTCCCAGCCATTCCAGCTCGTGCAGACGGGTGCGATGATCGGTGATGTCCTGAATCGCCATCACATAGCCACCGAAATCATGCGCGGCTGCCGAGATCTGATACCAGTGTCGGCCGCCGGGCATGTCGTAATAGAAACTGCGGCCTTGCGAACTCCCGGTCGCATCGACTTCGGCGATGACCTCCCGGGCGATGGCAGCGCCCGCGGGTGGAAAGACGTCCTCTGGCAGACGCCCTTTCAGGCCTTCGGCGATGGGAAGATAGTCCGTCGAGCGGCCGACGTGATACTTGACGAACCGCCCGTCGGAATCGAGTTCAAGCACCATGTCAGGAATGGCATTGAGCGTCGCTTTCAAACAGGCGTTTGCCCGCTCCACGCTCTCAGGCAGAACGGCCCGTCTTGTGGCGGAAGCCAGTGCGGCGGCGACCGTTTCTGCAAACTGGATCTCTTCGGGCGAAAAGTCACGCGGCGAGCCCATCGCCGCAAAGCCGAGAACCCCGATCAGCTCGGCGTCGTGGCGGACAGGAACGACCAGTAGCGCGTTAACGCACTGAGCCCGGAACAGATGTTTCTCAGGGAGGTCATCGGCCAGACTGGCCATATCGGGAACATGCAGGAACTCACCGGCTGCAAAGCGTCCGCGCCACGAGGGCATAGCGTCGAGACCAAAGCCGCCACGCGCCCCGAAGGCTGCCTTGACGCCCGGGTCGATCCATTCTCGCCCGATGTCCTTCAGCATCATGTCGCCTGAGAGCCGAACGAAGGCACGGCTAATCCCGAGACCAACCCCCAGCCTGCCGAGCGATTCATCGAATACGCGGTCAAAGTCCTCAGGCGCAGCGGTCAGGATGTCCGTCAGGATCTCGAACGCGGCCCTTTGAAGGTCGGGCGACCATTTGGCTTTGGCAAAAACGGTCTTCACGAGGATCTCTTCTTTCTGCCTGACGTCCGTCGAAGATACACACAAGTCTCCAGTCCGACTGATTCAAAACGACTATCGCGGCAGTGTGGCGGGATTGTGCCGACGTAGCCCGGCATGCACGAAGCCCCAGTTGCCAGCACTTCATCGCAGCGTGTCGTCAGACGGGGTGTGCCGAATCTTCCGCAACATCTTGCTCGCGCGAACCGTCATCATCGCGGGTCTTCAAGAGCCTGCCGTGGACCTTCACCGGTCAGGCGGGCAGTGTCGCCGGATGACTGGCGCGCCCTGAGAGGTGAGCATCCCCTTGGTGGGTTCTCAGACGAAGCCCTCGTAAAACCCGCGATTCCCGGTGGAGATCAGCCCAATGCGCAGACGAAAGTGGGCGAGCGAACCTCGGCTCAGGGCCGCGACTGCCAGCAGTTCCCGTCAACGGAAGAAGTGTCTGCGGGCGCAGGTGCAAGATGTGGCGTTCCGCCACCGACCTCGTTCGTCGTAGCGCCGAATGACCGGCCTCAATGCGCCCGACGTCGCTTTAAGGATGACAGACTCACGCCTCGATGAGTGCGTAATATCCCCAATAGCCTGTGCCCCCGATGTCTGGTCGGGGCGGCGGCTGTTTGGCGGGGTATTTTTTGCGTGAAGCCTGGGCGGGCTTTCTTCGTGACGCACATAGCTTGCGCCAAGCGTCTGATTTTACTGGTCGGAGTGAGAGGATTCGAACCTCCGGCCCCTGCCTCCCGAAGACAGTGCTCTACCAAGCTGAGCTACACTCCGACCGTGAGCGGGTGATTAGCCCGCCCTGCGGGGGTTTGCAAGGGGCTTCAGCACCTCATGAGCCACTGTTTTCCGGCATCGGTTCAAGCTCTTCCATCACGATCGGACGCGGAGCCGACACGGATTCGTTGCGCATGCGGGTTTGCTGCACCGGGCGGTTGGCCGACACATTGCGCCGCGATTCGCGGAACACGATATAAAGCCCTGACGCAATGATCAGCGTGGCCCCGACGACGGTTGCCCGCTTTGGCGCCTCGCCAAACAAAAGCGCGCCGTAAAGCGCCGCCCAGATGATCTGCGAGTATTGCATCGGCGCGACCAAAGCGGCCTCGGCCCGACGGTATGCGCCGATGGTCAGCGTCATCGCGATCAACGCGAGCGTTGCAATGACGCCGACAAGCGCCAGATCGCCCAGCTGCATCGGCACATAGACGGCCGGCAGAAGCATCGCCATCACGATCACATTGGCCAGCATCGGATATAGCAACAGCACGGCCGCACGCTCGTCGCGGCCTATCTTGCGCACGATGACGCCGTTCATCGCCGCCGTCATCGCTGAAACCAGCGCCGCGACATGACCCGGCCCCAAGGGTGCCGCGCCCGGCTGGAGCACCACCAGCACGCCGCACAGGCCAACGACCACGGCCAGACCCCGGTGTAGACCGACCCGCTCGCCCAGCATCGGAATCGCCAACAGGGTGATGAGCAAAGGCGAGGCGAAGAGCACGGCATAGACCTGCGCCAAAGGCAGCACGGTGAAAGCGTAAAACGCACCACCGGCCGAGGCGACAACACAGGCTGTCCGGGCCAGTGACCACCACGGATGGACCGCGCGCAGGGTGCCCGGCTCGGGATCGCGGATCAGAATGACGACCAGCAGCGGGAAGCTCAACAGACCCATGTAGAACATGATCTGAAAAACGCTGTATGTCTCACCGAGGATCCGGATCAGAACGTCATGGGTGGCGTATAGCGCGAACCCCAGCAGCGCCATCAAAGGTCCGATCGGACCCGAGGGCGCGCGCTCTGGGGTCATGGCGGTCGGGGCTGTCATCGGCGGGTCCATTTCACTGTTTGCGCCACCAGCCTAAACCGCCCCGCTCTGACGCCGCAAGGGAGGGGATCGGCGCAAGGGGGGCTTTCCGCCCCCTCTTTGGCTGACGCCAAATTCACCCCCCGAGGATATTTCCAGACAGAAAATGCACCGTTAACGAAACCCTAATTCGCGCATTTTCTGTCTGAAAATATCCTCCAGGAGGGTTCGGGAGGATGGAAAATCCTCCCGAGCGGGTGCGGGTGGCAACCCGCGCGGGCCGAGGGGGCTCGACGCCCCCCGAGGCCCGCCCTCGCCTTAGCCGCGCAGCACGCCGCCGGTGGCCTTGCCGACCTTGTCGATGATCTTGGCGCTGACCGCCTCGATGTCTTTTTCGGTCAGTGTCTGGCCTTGCGGCTGCAAGCGCACAGTGATCGCCAGCGATTTCTTGCCTGCGCCCATTTGCGCAATGGCTTTCTCGCCGGTGAACTCGTCGAACACCCGCACGCTGTCGATCAGCCCCTTGTCCGCGCCTTGCGCCGCATTGACCACGGTCAGTGCCTCGACGCCCTCATCAAGCACGAAGGCGAAATCGCGCTCGACCGGCTGCAGGTCGTTGAGCACCAGCGCCGCGCGCGTTGCCGAGGCATTGCGCGGCATCGGCGCGGCGGCAACCGGCAGTGTGAAGGCCACAACGCTGCCCTTGATCCCATACGCCTTGAGCACGCGCGGATGGACCTCGCCAAAGCTGGCCAGCGCCAGTTTCGGCCCCAGCGTCAGACGACCCGAGCGGCCCGGGTGGAACCACCCGGCAACGCTGCGATCCGCCTGCATCCGCGCCGGTGCGCCGATCGCGGCCAGCACCGCCTCGGCGTCGCCCTTGGCGTCGAACACATCGACCGGACGGCGCGCGTGATGCGGATCGCGCGGACCATTCGCCCCCACCAGCAGCCCGGTGGCATGGATCGCCTGTTCGCCCGGCTCGCCGCCATGGAACACCGGCCCCAGCTCGAACAGCGCCATATCGGCAAAGCCACGCGCCTGATTGCGGGCTGCGGCCTGCAACAGGCCGGGCAGCAGATCGGGCCGCATATGGGTCATCTCGCTGGAAATCGGGTTCTCCAGCTTCAACGCATCCTCACCACCGCCGAACAGCGCCGCCGAGGCACCGTCAATGAAGCTGTAGGTGACGCATTCATGGTAGCCCAGCGCCGCCAGCGTGCGGCGCATCAGACGTTCGCGCTTTTGCATCGGGGTCAGGATCGGTGCCGGAACGCCCACCGTCGCCCGCGCCATCGGCTTGCCCTCAAGCTTGGTGAGCGAGGCAATGCGCGCGATTTCCTCCACGATATCCGCGTCGCCCAGCACGTCAGGCCGCCAGCTCGGCGGGGTCACCTGCGTGCCGTTCAGCGCGAAGCCCAGCGCCTCCAGCGTCGCGCGCTGCTCGGCCTCGGGGATGTCCATGCCGACCAGACTGACCACACGCGCCGGATCGAAGCGGTAGTGCCGCGTGGTGTCGGGCGCGGTGCCATCAACCGCCAGTTCGCTCGCCTCGCCACCGCAGAGCTCCTGAATCATCCGCGTCGCCAGGTCCAGCCCCGGCAGGGTGAATTCCGGGTCCACGCCGCGCTCGAAGCGGTAACGGGCATCAGAGTTGATCTTGAGCGCGCGGCCGGTGGTGGCCACGGTGATCGGGTCCCAATAGGCACTCTCGACGAAGACATCGGTGGTCTCGTCGGTGCAGCCCGACTGCTCGCCGCCCATGATGCCGGCGATGCTCTCGACGCCCTTCGCGTCCGAGATCGCCATCATGCCCGCCGCCAGCGTATAAGTCTTGCCGTCGAGCGCGAGGATCTCCTCGCCGCCCGCCGCCGGATGGATGCGCAGCGTGTCGCCCGCCACCTTGGCCACATCGAAGACGTGCAGCGGGCGGTTCAGCGCGAAGGTGAAGAAGTTGGTCACATCGACCAGCGCCGAGATCGGCCGCAGACCGATCGCCGTCAGCCGCTTTTGCAGCCATTTCGGCGAGGGGCCGTTCTTGACGCCGCGGATCACCCGACCGGCGAAAAGCGGGCAGCCCTTGTCCTTGAGCGCCGGATCGATGGCGACGCGGAGAGGGCTGGGGAACCTGCCCGCCACCGGCTCGGCAACCAGCGGCTTCAACGTGCCCAGACCGCGCGCGGCCAGATCGCGCGCAACGCCGCGCACGCCCAGCGCATCGGGGCGGTTCGGCGTGATCTTGATGTAAATCATCGGGTCGTTGAGACCCGCATAGTCGATATAGCGCGCGCCCAGCGGCGCATCGGCGGGCAGGTCGATAATGCCGTCATGGTCGTCGCTGAGCATGAGTTCGCGTTCCGAACACATCATGCCGTTCGACGCCTGCCCCCGGATCACGCCCGGTTTCAGATCGACGCCGGTGCCCGGCACATGGGTGCCCACGGGCGCGAAGACGCCGACCAGCCCGGTGCGCGCATTCGGCGCGCCGCAGACGACCTGTACTTCCTCGGTCTTGCCGCCCGGCCCGTCGGGCAGGGTTTCAACCCGGCAAAGCCGCAGCTTGTCGGCGTCGGGGTGCTTCACGGCTTCCAGAATGCGCGCGATGCGGAACGCGCCCAGACTTTCGGCCGGGTCCGAGACCTCTTCAACCTCAAGCCCCAGATCGGTCAGCGCCTCGACGAGGGTGTCGAGACTGGCTGCAGTGTCCAGATGTTCCTTGAGCCACGACAGGGTGAATTTCATCGCCAGACCTTCGGTTTCGTTCCGCTTTGCGCGTCCTGTTAGCCGATCCGCGCGGCCAAGGAAAGGCGGCAGTCCGGCCTGTGCGCGCGCCAGCAAAAAGGCGCGCCCCCGGGGGAACGCGCCTGATAGGGTCAAAGCGAAGGCGATCAGCGACGCGGCTTGTCGTCTTCCTCATCCTCGTCCTCGTCGTCGTCCTTCTCGCCATCGGGCAGGTTGAAGAAACTGTCGGCGTTGGAATAATCCACCGGCTTCTTGTGCTCGTTGGCGTCTTCATCCGCGTTGCCACCCAGCGTGAACGCCTCGAGCCCGGCCATGTTGCTCGGCAGGCGCGGCTCGTCCGACATGTCCAGCGACTGTTCGGTCGACACCAGCTTGCGACGCTCGTCATCGGTCATCACGGTGCCTTCGGCGGCTTTCGCCTTGGCGGCTTTCTGCACTTCCAGATCCAGCTCGGACTGGCGGCACAGGCCCAGCGCAACCGGGTCGATCGGCTGGATGTTCTGGATGTTCCAGTGCGTACGCTCGCGGATCGCCTGAATCGACGGGTTGGTCGTGCCGACCAGCTTGCGGATCTGGGAATCGGCCAGCTCGGGGTGGAACTTCACCAGCCACAGGATCGAGGCCGGGCGGTCCTGACGCTTGCTGAGCGGCGTGTAGCGCGGGCCCCGGCGCTTTTCCTCACCGACCGACGCCGGGTTGAATTTCAGCTTGAGCGCATAGGCGGGATTCGCCTCGCCCTTCTTGATCTCGACTTCGTCGAGCTGGTTATGGGCGATGGGGTCGAAGCCCTTCACGCCCGTCGCGACATCACCGTCGGCAATGCCCTGCACCTCAAGCTCGTGCAGGCCGCAAAAATCAGCGACCTGTTTGAAGCTGAGCGTCGTGTTGTCTACCAACCACACGGCGGTAGCCTTCGCCATCAACGGTTTAGCCATCGTAATCGATCCTTCAATCCGGCGAGAACCGCATGGCGCGGCAGTCGCCGGGGGACCGGCCGCGCCGCGGGCCACGCATCCTCGATTTCGGGGAATGGAGCGTATATAAGCGCCCCAAGGACCATAGGAAAGAGAAAATGCAGCGCCTGATCCCCGCCTTTGCCGCCCTTTTGCCGATTTTCGCCGCCCAAAGCGCTGCCGCACAGGACCGGGCCGGCGCGTTTGACCATTACCTGCTCGCGCTCAGCTGGATCCCGGCCTATTGCGCCACCGATGGGGATGACCGCGATGACCCGCGCTGCCGGGATGGCAGCGCGATCGGCTGGGCGGTGCACGGGCTCTGGCCGCAGAATGCGGGCGGTGACTGGCCGGAGTATTGCACCACGTCTGAACGCGCGCCGTCGCGGCGCGAAACGGCAGAGCAGGCGGATCTGTTCGGCACCCCGGGCGCGGCCTGGCATCAGTGGAATAAACATGGCCGCTGTTCGGGCCTGTCGGCAGCGCAATACTACCGTCTGGTGCGGGCGGCGGCGGAGGGCATCGCGCTGCCGCCGGTGTTCGAGGGCGTGAACCGCGACCTGCGCGTCGGACCCGAGGTGGTCGAGGCCGCCTTCATCGAGGCCAACCCCGACCTGACGCAGGATCGCATCGTCACCAGCTGCCCCGGCGGCGCGCTGGTCGAGCTGCGCCTCTGCCTGACCCGCGATCTGGAACCGATGGATTGCGGCCCCGCCCTGACGCGCCGTGAATGCCGGCTGAGCGCAGCCACATTGTTGCCCTTGCGGTGACGGGGCAAGGGGGGCCTTCTGCCCCCCTCTGCGCGTACCGCGCATTCACCCCCCGAGGATATTTGCAGAGCAAAGAGGGGCGCTAACACTTTGTTAACCGCGCCTCTTTGCTCGCTAAATATCCCGGGGGGCGGGCCGGAACGGCCCGGTGGGGGGCAGCGCCCCCCGTCCGAAGGCTCAGCTTACCCGTCGTTCGTGGCCGGCGCTTCGGCTCCCGCCGCCTCCGGCTCGACCAGCACACCCTGTTCCCAGCGCCCCGAGACGACCTGCCCGGCGGCGTAGCGCAGCGTGCCGCGGCCGACGCGTTGGCCATCGACGAACTGCCCCTCATACACATCGCCCGTCGCATAGGTCGCGGTCCCTTCGCCCTCGATCCGGCCTGCGCGCCATTCGCCGGTATAGGTGAACCCATCGGCCAGCGTGATCGTCCCCTGTCCTTCGCGCTCGCCGCCGACAAAGCCCCCCTCGAAGCGCGTCGCATCGGGGTAGACCATCACGCCCTGCCCTTCGCGCACACCGCCGACGAAATCGCCGGTGTAGATGCGCCCGTCGGGGTATTCCATGCGGCCTTGCCCCTGCGGCTGGCCGGCGCGGAAGTTGCCCTCGTAGACCATGTTCTCAGCAAGACGCGCCCGGCCCTGACCTTCGATCCGGCCCTCTGACCATTGCCCGCTATAGCCCGTGCCATCGGCATAGGTGATCACCCCCTCGCCGTCGGGCACACCATCGCGGAACTGACCGTCGTAGCGCGCGCCATCGGGGGCGGTCATCACGCCGGACCCGTCGATGCGGTCCGCCACCCAGTCGCCGGAATACACATAGCCCTGCGCCGAGCTGAGCCGCCCGCGCCCCTGACGCATGTCGTCGACGAAATCGCCCTCGTAGATCGCCCCATTGGCCATGATCAGACGGCCGACGCCCTGCAAGACGCCCTGCTCAAAGGTGCCCTCGCGCCGGTCGCCGCCCGGCAGGGTCAGCACACCTGCGCCGTGCAGCATGCCCTCGGACCATTCGCCGTCGTAAATCGTGCCATCGGGCCGCGTCAGCCGCCCCTCGCCGTGGCGCTGATCCGCGTGCATTGCACCGACATAGGTCGAGCCATCGGGGTAGGTGATCGTCCCCTGCCCCTCGCGCAGACCGTGCTGCCACTCGCCCTCGTAGCGAAGTCCGCCGGGACGCTCCATCGTGCCGGTGCCATGCGGTTGGCTGTCGTCGAACGCGCCGGTATAGACCACACCCGTCACGTAGCGCCGCACGCCCTGCCCCATGATGCGGCCTGCGTCCCAGTTTCCCTCGTAGGAAGACCCATCGGCAAACACCATGCGGCCCTGACCTTGCGGGCGGCCATCCTCGAACTGGCCCTCATAGACCGAGCCATTGGGGTAGCGCGCTGTGCCCGCGCCGGTGATCTGCCCCTGCACCCAGTCGCCGGTATATTCGAACCCGTTGGGCAGTCGGTACGTGCCGGTACCGTGCTGCAAGCCGTCCAGAAACGTGCCCTCATAGATGCCGCCATCGGCATACTGACGGGTTATCGTCTCGCTCAGATCCTGCGCAAATACAGGACCGGCGAGACAGGCAACTAGTCCGGCGGCGATCACCCGGTTGCGGAACGGCGTCATGCGGTGGCTTCCCCTTTGGTCATCCGCATCCCCCGGGGGGTGCGGCCCAAACCTAGTTGAGCGGTGTGGGGCATGGCAAGGGTGCACGGGTCAACTCGCCGGGACTGCAGCCCGTCAGGCAGCGAAAAGCGCCCGCAGCTCGGATCGATCCGGCCCGCGCCGGACCCAAGCGCGGCCACGACCAGACGAATGCACACGCCCGGCGCCGCAAAGCGCCGGGGAGGACTGGCGTACCTTTTGCGGCAGACAGCCCCGCTGAGCCGGTTAGTCGGCGCGGCTGTCGTGCCGGTTCATCGTCGCCGCGATCCACTGCTGGAAATGCGACACCCGCGTATAAACCCCCGGCAGATGGGGCCGCGCGCAGCCATCGCCCCAGCTGGTGATGCCAATCACAAACCATTGGCCATTGATTGCCGCCGACAGGGGACCGCCCGAATCTCCCTGGCAGGCATCAAGTCCGCCGCGATGCAGGCCCGCGCACATCATGCTGTCGGTGATGGCACCGTCAGCATAGTTGGTCCGGCAGCGCCGCCGGGTGGTGATCGGCACGACCACACGCTGCAGGCGGTCAGGATAATTCCCGGCACCGTCGCCCATATCGCCCCAGCCGATTGCGTTCAGCCGCATACCCGGGCGACCAATGGCGCGCATGGCGGCGACGGTGGCAGGCACGGCCAGCGGCAGGTCGACCGGCGTGGCCAGATGCAACAGGCCGATGTCGTTAAGCTCGGGCCCGGCCTCGTAATCGGGGTGGGAATAGATCGCATTAACGTCGATCATCGTGCCGCCCGTGGACAACAGGGGCGAATCCGTCAGCACCTGCACAGCCGACGGGGACAGTCCCGGCAGGCAATGCGCTGCGGTCAGCACCCATTGCGGCGCGATCAGCGAACCGCCGCAGAACTGCCCCTGAAACGGATCGGCCCCGGAGGTAACCAGCGCGACAACCCAGCGAAAATGCCGGTTGTATCCCCGGTTACTGACGGCCCAACCGCCCACGATCGAGGGGGTTGGCGCTGTCCCAGCCTCAGCGGCAGCGAGGGCCCGCGCCTCGACACGTTGATGGGCAAAACTGGGGCTCTGCGCCAACGCGGGCAGCGCCGCCACCGCGCTGAACGCCAGAGCCGCGCTCAGGCTGCGCCACAAGGTATATAACTTTGATACCGACATCCCCGAACCCTTCCCCATTACTCATAAAAACACAGCGTCGAGCACGCGCACGGACAGTGTCAAGTCTTCGTGAGTACAGAGCCATGCGTTAAGAAAGTCTTACCTGCGCTACCGATTTCCGGGGCAGAGACGCCAGCTATCGCACAAGCGCGCGCGTTAAGGCTGGCGGTCGACGACCTGTCTGCCTTGCAGGCGCTCGGTGGACCGGCGCACGCAGGAAACACCGCCCCGCAGATGTTGGGGCCTGAGACCGCACTGGTGACGTGGCCCCACGCCGCAGCCATCAGCACATTGACCGACCGCGCCTCGGGCGCACCGTATCCGTTGAAGATCCGATGCCAGCGCCGGTGCGAGAGGGACAATAACGGTAGAGTGCCCGGTTTGCCCAGGACGTAACAGCCTGTCCAACTGCAGCCGGGAGGCCCGGCTGCGCGGACTGAACCTTACCCGGCGTGCACGCTCGGCGCTTCGAGCGCACCAAAGCCATAATGCCGCAGCCAGCGCAGATCACTCTCGAAGAACGCGCGCAGGTCGGGGATGCCGTATTTCAGCATCGCCATCCGGTCGATGCCCATGCCAAAGGCAAAGCCCTGCCACTGGTCGGGGTCGATGCCCCCGGCGCGCAGCACCTTGGGATGCATCATGCCCGAGCCGAGCACTTCCAGCCAACCGTCCCCCTCGCCCACGCGCAATTGCCCGTTGACCCAGGAGCACTGGATATCCACCTCGGCGGAGGGTTCCGTGAACGGGAAATGCGAGGCGCGGAAGCGGGTTTTCACCTTGGTGCCGAAGAAAGCGGTGAAGAATTCCTCCAGCACCCATTTGAGGTTCGCCATCGAGATATCGCGATCAATCGCCATACCCTCGATCTGGTGGAACATCGGCGCGTGCGTCTGGTCCATGTCCATGCGGTAGACGCGGCCCGGCGCGATCACGCGGATCGGCGCGCCCTGCTCCTGCATGGCGCGGATCTGCACCGGCGAGGTATGCGTGCGCAGCACATGCGGCGGGCGGTTGTCGCCGGGCGCGCGGTGCATGAAGAACGTGTCGTGCTCTTGGCGCGCCGGATGCTCTGGCGCGATGTTGAGCGCGTCGAAATTGTACCAGTCGGTTTCGATCTGCGGGCCCTCGGCCACGCGGAAACCCATGTCGGCGAAGATCGCCGTGCATTCCTCGGTCACCTGGCTGACCGGATGGATGGTGCCGCGCGCGCGGTGGCGGGCAGGCAGCGTCACGTCCAGCCATTCGGCTTTCAGCCGTTCGTCGAGCGCCGCGTCTTCCATCGTGGTCTTGCGGGCACGCAGGGCCGAGTCCAGTTCATCGCGCAGCTGGTTCAGCGCCTTGCCGGTGGTCTGGCGCTCTTCGGGCGACATTGTGCCCAACTCGCGCATCATCAGGCTGATTTCGCCCTTTTTGCCCAGTGCGGCAAGCCGCACCTCCTCCAGCGCGGCCGCATCGGCAGCGGCCGAAATACGGGCCAGATAGGTTTCGCGCAACTGATCCATGGCAGCCTCCGACATCACGCGCCCCTGCTATCCGTGACGTGGCGTGATTGCAAGCGGCCGGGGTTGTTGTGACGCAGACGACGCGGCATCAAAGAGCGGAACGCCGGGGGGACAGGCCGATGAACGAGACGAACACGGCCAATCCGTGGCTGGTGCTGACCGGGCTGTCGCTGGGCGTGCTGGTCACCAACGGCTTCGCGCGCTTTGCCTACGGTCTGATCCTGCCCGCGATGCGCGCCGATCTGGACTGGACCTATGCACAGGCAGGCTGGCTGAACACGGCCAATGCGCTGGGGTATATTCTGGGCGCGGCGGGAACGATGCTGGCGTTGAGGCGACGCGGACCCGCCGGGCTGTTCGCGGCCGGTCTGGTGATGACGGCGCTGTCGCTGGTCGCCACAGGTCTGGTGCCGGCGCTGTGGTGGCAGAGCCTGTGGCGGTTCATTGCCGGGCTGTTTGGCGCGCTGTCGTTTTCGACCGCCGGAGCGCTGGCTGCGCGGCTCTGGGCAAACGACCCCAAGCGCAATGCGCTGGGGATCGGTATCCTGTTTGGCTCGGGCGGCGGCATGGCAATTGTGCTGGCCGGGGCGACGCTGCCGTTGATGCTGGCCGAATGGGGCGACAGCGCCTGGCCCTGGGCCTGGCTGATCGTCGGGGGCTTGAGCCTGCTCTGCGTCCCGCTGGGACTGTGGGCGGCGCTGAAAGCGCCGCCGGTGCCGCGCCGCGACGTCAACGCCCCTGCCCTGCCATTGGCGCGCATGCTGCCCCAATTCGCGGGCTATGCCGGGTTCGGGTTGGGGTACATCGTCTATCTCACCTTCCTGTCGGCCTGGATGAAGGAACAGGCCGCGAGTGCGCTGCAGGTGGCGCTGGTCTGGGTGCTGCTGGGCGCGTGCATTTCGCTGTCGCCCCTGCTCTGGCGCGGCGTGTTTGCGCGCCACGCCAGCGGGCGACCGCTGGCGCTGGTGTTGACGGGCATCGCCGTCGGTTCGGCCCTGCCCGTCCTGTGGCCGACGCTGCCGGGGCTGGTCGTCTCGGCCATGGTGTTCGGCTCTTGCGTCTTCATGGCCCCAAGTGCTGTGACCAATTTCACCCGCCAGAACCTGCCGTCCGAAAGCTGGGGCAGCGCCATCGCCCTGTTCACGCTGGTCTTCGCTGTGGCGCAGACTGTCGGCCCCTATGCGGCGGGGATGCTGGGCGACCATGCGGGCAGTATCGGCGTGGCGCTGCTGGCGGGATCGGCGGTCCTGCTGGTCGGCGCTGCGATCGTGTCGCGCCAAAAGCCTCTCTAGATCACGGGTTTGTCATCGCGCGCGCGCAACGAAAGGCCCGGTGGGTCCGTATCGCAAGGGAAAGGCCCCAACCGGACCGGAGCAGATGGATATTCTTCTCGGCTTTCTCGCCGGCGCGCTGACGCTGCTGAACCCCTGCGTGTTGCCGGTGCTGCCCATCGTACTGGCCTCGGCCACCGCCGCCGACAGGCGCGGGCCGCTTTATCTGATGGCAGGCATGGCCAGCAGTTTTGTGCTGATCGGGCTGGCGCTTGCCCGGCTGGGGCCGTCGATCGGCCTGACGCCGGAGACGGTCGAGGGTGCCGCAGCGCTGGTCATGGTCGCCTTCGGCCTGGTGCTGCTGGTGCCGGCGCTGAACACCCGCTTTGCCAGCGCGACCGCCGGGCTGGCAAACCACGCGGACACGAGGATCACGCACCTTGACCAGTCCGGCCCTTGGGGCATGGCGCTTGGTGGCGTGCTTTTGGGCGCTGTCTGGTCGCCCTGCATCGGCCCCACGCTGGGCGGTGCCATCGCGCTGGCCGCCAGCGGCGACGGGCTGGCGCAGGCCGCCGCGATCATGGTCGCCTTTGCGCTCGGTGTCTGCGCGGTAATGCTGGCGCTGGCCTACGGCGCGCGAAACGCCCTGCAACGCCGCGCCGCGCTGATGCGGCGCATCGCCCAAGCAGCGAAACCGGTGCTGGGCGTGAGTTTTGTGCTGGTGGGGCTGGGCCTGTGGTTTGGCATCCACCGTCTGCTGGAAGCCTGGGCGATCCAGACATTGCCCAACTGGTTCAACGACCTGTCCATCCTCATCTGACCCCAAGCCGGAGACCTTCCCCATGCTGAGACGCGACTTTCTGATGCTGACCGCTGCCGTATCCCTGATGCCGCTGGCCGCCCGCGCCGAGTTTGTCCCCTACACCCCGGGTCTGGCCGAAGACGCCATGGCGCGCGGCGACCGGATCATTCTGAATTTCTACGCCACCTGGTGCTCGACCTGCGCACGCCAGCAGCGGGTCATGGAACAGCTGCGCGCCGAGACCCCGGCCTATGACAGCCAGTTGACGCTGATCCATGTCGATTGGGATACCTATGGCAACGGTACGCTGGCACAACGCTTCGCGGTACCACGCCGCTCGACGATCATCGCGCTGAAAGGCGAGGTCGAGCTGGGTCGAACGGTTGCGGGAACCTCGGTCCGCGACATTCAGGGATTGTTCGACCTGGCGCTTAACGCCTGAGCGGGTGTGCGAGGGGCTCCTCGCCCCTCGCGCTCCCTCGCCAGAGGAGGGGGCACGCCCCTCCTCTGGACACCTCCCGTGGATATTTTCAGACAGAAAATGCGGTAAGGTTAACAGACCGTTACCGCGCCTCTTTGCGCTTCAGGTATCCTCAGGGGGTGAAACCGGCGTTGGCCCAAGTGGGTGGCCAGACTGCCCTCTTGCCCGGTGCGTCAAAGGCGACCATGGCCGAGCGGTGCGCTATGGGGCGGTGACATCATGGTCATAAATCCACGCATACCGCCGCAGGGCCAACCCCGGCGCTAGCCGGTCGCCAGCCCGCAGGATGGCGTGAGCCACGGGGGCCAGAGGCGCGCGCAGGTGGTAATTGCGCGCGTTACGGTTGGCTTCGGCGACGACTTTGGCAGCGCGGGGAGCGCGGCGTTTGGCGTAGGCGCTCAGGGCCGCGGCCGGGTCATCGGGGGTCGCGGCCAGCGCCGAGGCGAGCGCCCAGGCATCCTCGAGCGCCAGATTGGCGCCCTGAGCCATGAAGGGCAACGTCGGGTGTGCGGCGTCGCCGACCAGGACCGCGCGCCCGGCGCTGTCGTGCCAGTGCCGGGCGACCGGGTGGCGGAACAGACCCCAAAGGAAGGGGGCACGCACCGCCGCAAGCCACCCCGGCACAGGCCCGCCAAAGCTGGCAAATGCAGCGCGCAGGGCCTCGGGATCGTCGGGATGGTTCCAGCCCTCAGCCGCCCAGCTCTGGCGCTCTTGCACGGCGACGATGTTGCGCAGCGCCCCGCCGCGCAGCGGGTAGCTGACCAGATGTTGGCCGGGACCGGTGAAAATCTGTGCGACGCGCGCACCGCCATCGCCGGGGATCGTCGCCCGCCACGCCACCTGACCGGTAAAGAACGGCTGCGCCGCTCCATTGAGGGCGGCGCGCAGGGGCGACTGCAGCCCGTCGGCACCGATCAGCAGCGGCGTGTCATGGCGCGCGCCGACACCTGTGGTGACGCGCGCGCCTCCCTCAACCAGCGCGATTCCCGTGACTTTCTGCAGCAACTGCACCTCGGTCCCCGAGGCCCGCATGGCACGCTCGAGCGCCGCAATCAGGTCTGCCCGGTGGCAGAGGAAAAACCCGGGATCTTGCGGCAGGTCCAGCCGCGTGACCAACCGCCCGCTGCGATTACGCAGCTCGACCGCCTCTGAAAGATCGCCAATTTCGGCGGGATCAATGCCCAGAGCCCGCAACACGCGCGTGCCGTTCGGGCTGATCTGCAACCCCGCGCCGACCTCGGTTATCGCGGGGGCCTGTTCCAGAATTGCGACCTGCGCGCCGAAGCGGCGCAGCGCCGTCGCGGTGGCAAGCCCGGCGACACCGGCACCCAGAATCAGAGCACGGTGGCCGGACAGCAGAGCGCTTCCGTCTTGGGGCATACTGCCGACCTTGAGCCTTTGGCAATCAGTCGTCGCGGTGGACGCGCTCGCTGCGTTCGTGGCGTTCCTGCGCCTCCAGCGTCATCGTGGCGATGGGGCGCGCATCAAGGCGACGCAGCGAAATCGGCTCGCCGGTCATCTCGCAATAGCCGAACTCGCCATTCTCGATCCGGCGCAGGGCCGCGTCGATCTTGGAGACCAGCTTGCGCTGACGGTCCCGCGTGCGCAGTTCCAGCGCGCGGTCGGTCTCTTCGCTGGCGCGGTCGGCGACATCGGGGAGGTTGCGGGTGGAGTTCGCGAGATCCGCCAGGGTCTCTTTGTTGTCCACGAGGATCTCGTCCTTCCAAGCCAGCAGCTTGCGACGAAAATACTCGAGCTGACGATCGTTCATGAACGGCTCGTCTTCAGCGGGCTTGTAATTGTCAGGAAGAAAACTTTCCGGCTTCATCTCAACTTCCCCTGTTTGCCCGGAAAGCATGGTAACCGACTCGACGATTTGGTTCTTCGCGGTCATTCCGGGTTCCCTATTGGGGACGCCTTACTCCGCGGGGCGCTCAATGTCACGCGCCATTCGGCAACTTTTGCCCCGGCGTGACCTTGGAAGCCCAGCCCGGGCGCGCTCGCCTTGCGGTGCTGCGGCGGCACGGCTAGGGTCTGCGCAACGCCAAACAAGGGTTTTTACGGATGCGCTTTTCCTCGACCGACACCTATATCGCCACCGATGACCTGACGATGGCTGTGAACGCCGCCGTAACGCTGGAGCGGCCTTTGCTGGTCAAGGGCGAGCCGGGAACGGGCAAGACAGAACTGGCGCGTCAGGTTGCCGACTCACTCGGACTGGACATCATCGAGTGGAACATCAAATCCACCACCCGCGCGCATCAGGGGCTCTATGAGTACGACGCCGTCAGCCGGCTGCGCGACAGCCAGCTGGGTGAAGACCGCGTCCATGACGTGCGCAACTATATCAAGAAGGGCAAGCTGTGGCAGGCCTTCGAGGCGGGCAAGAAGGTCGTGCTGCTGATCGACGAGATCGACAAGGCCGACATCGAATTCCCCAACGATCTGCTGCAAGAGCTGGATCGGATGGAGTTCTTTGTCTATGAGACCGGCGAGACGATCCGCGCCGAGATCCGGCCGATCGTCATCATCACCTCGAACAACGAGAAAGAGCTGCCCGACGCGTTCCTGCGCCGGTGCTTCTTCCACTTCATCCGCTTCCCCGAACCCGAGGTGCTGGCGCAGATCGTCAAGGTCCACCATCCCGGCATCAAGGACATGCTGCTCTCGACCGCGCTGACCCAGTTCTTCGAACTGCGCGAAACGCCGGGGCTGAAGAAGAAACCCTCGACCAGCGAGATGCTGGACTGGCTGAAGCTGCTGCTGGCCGAAGACCTGCAACCCGAAGATCTCAAGCGTGACGGGGTCAATGCGCTGCCCAAGCTGCACGGGGCGTTGCTGAAGAACGAACAGGACGTGCACCTGTTTGAACGCCTTGCCTTCATGGCACGCCGCCAACCGGGTCGGTGAGGGGTTTCGCCCTCGGCCGAGACGGCTGACGCCGCCGCGTCCTTGGGCGACCCACGCGTCGCTTTGCGGCGGCGCAGGGGGCATTCTGCCCCCTCGGCCCGTGCCGGTCCTCACCCCCTGAGGATATTTTGGGGCATAAAGTTGCAGGGTTAACGGATCGTTAAGACCCAACTTTATGCTCCAAATATCCTCCAGGAGGGTCCGGGAGGATGGAAAATCCTCCCGGGCGGGTCTGGGCGGCAGCCCAGAGCGGCGCGCGGCGCCCTCAATGGGGGCCGCGCGCCGCCCCTCGCCTAGCGGCGCCCTTGCGGCAGCATCAACCGCGCAAGCAACCCGCCAAAGTCCGGCGTCTCGCCCCGCGCCAGATCCAGCCTTCCGCCATGACTGCGCATCGCGTCCGCGACGATAGCAAGGCCCAGCCCGGCCCCGGCCCCGCGTGAGGCACCGCGGGCCGGGTCGAGGCGCACAAACGGCCGTATCGCGCGGTCATAGTGCTGCGGCTCGATACCCGGGCCATCGTCTTCGACCGAGATGATCGCCCATCCCTGCGCAGACGTGACCGATACACGCGCCTTGCGCCCATAGCGCAGCGCATTGCCGATCAGATTGTCCACCGCCCGTGCCAGAAGTTGCGGCCGCAGCGGCAGAATCGGACCTTCCGGCGCGCCGATCAGGTCGACCGAACGCCCCAGACGCGCCGCCTCATGCACCCGTTGCGCCACCAGCGCGCCCAGATCGGTCGGCGAGACCGGTTCCTCGGCCTCGCTGCGGGTGAAATCGAGGAAGCGGTCGATCAGCGCTTCCATCTCGGCGACATCGGCCAGCAACGCCTGCGCCTCGGGCTCGTCGTCGAACATTGACAGGGCCAGACGCATCCGCGTCAGCGGTGTCCGCAAGTCGTGACTGATACCCGACAACAGCAGGGTGCGCTGCTCGATATGGCGCTCGATCCTTTCGCGCATCTCCAGAAACGCCGCCCCCGCCGCGCGCACCTCGGTCGCCCCGGCGGGCCGGTACGGCAGTGTCTGGCCGCGGCCAAAGGCCTCGGCCGCGCGGGCCAGACGCTGCATGGGACGCATCTGGTTCTTCAGATAGATGAACGACACGAACCCCATCCCCAGCCCGATCACCAAGGTCAGCACCAGCATCTGGTGCGGGTTGCGCGCCGAGATCCGGCCAAGCCCGAAATCGAGCTGCAATTGCCCATACCGTGTGGTCATCCACAACGACACATCGGCACGCCGCAGCAGCACCGAGGTCATCTCGGGCAGCCCCCGTTCAAGTTCGCGGATCGCCAGACGGCCCGAGAGATCGTAAAACGGCAGATCCTCGGCTGTTGCGGTTGGCGGTGCCGTCGGCACCACTGTGGCGTTCAGATCGAACACCAGCGCCAGCGCGGCGGCCCGCGCCTCGGCCGTGGCGCGGTCGGGGGCGGCGTCGACCTCATCGCGCAGGTGATCCGCAACCAGCACAAAGTTGCCGGTCATCTGCCGCGTCACACCGTCATAGTGGCGCTGGATAAAAGCCAGCGAGACGACCAGGAGAATCGTTGCCACGGGCACAAAAACGATCAGCGCGGCGCGCCAGAACAGGCCGCGGGGCAGAAACGGTTTGAGCAGGCGGCCAAGCATGACGATACTCTAGGCCGAGCGCTGGCGCTTTGCCAGCCGTCCCAAACCCGAGGCCCCTGTGACCGACCCTGACTTCGCCCCGCGCACCGGGCATCCGCTGATCCTCGAACCCGGCCTGCGGCTGGTGCTGGCCCCCAACGCCTCGCCAATGACCGAGCGCGGCACCAACACCTACCTCCTGGGGCAAGGCGCGGTAACCGTGATCGACCCCGGCCCCGCCGACCCCGCGCATCTGGCGGCGATCATGGCCGCCCTCGCCCCGAAGGAACGCATAACCCAGATCCTTGTCACCCACGCGCACAAGGACCACTCCCTCTCGCCCGGCCGCTGGCCGAGGCGACCGGCGCGCCGGTGCTGGCCTTTGGGGATGCGTCGGCAGGGCGGTCAGCCCGGATGGCCACCCTGACCGGAGCGGATATCGGCGGCGGCGAAGGGGTTGATGCCGGGTTCATGCCGGATGAGACCCTGCCCGATGGCATCACATTCGACGTTGCCGGCCGCCCAATGCAGGCAATCCACACGCCCGGGCATTTTGGCAATCACCTGTCGTTTCGCTGGGGCGACGCGCTTTTTTCCGGCGACCATGTGATGGGGTGGGCCCCCAGTCTGGTCTCGCCCCCGGATGGCGACCTGACGGACTTCATGGCCAGTCTTGATCGGCTCGAATCACTGGGCGCGTTGCGCTACTATCCGGGCCACGGGGCACCTGTCGTCGATGGACTGGCCCGCACCCGCGCATTGCGCCAGCACCGGCTCGGACGCGAGATCGTCGATTCGTGCTGCCGTGGCAGCCGGAGCCGCCACACTGAACGCGGTGACTGCGGCGGTCTATACCGACATCCCCCCGGCCCTGCTCCCTGCCGCCGCGCGCAACGTTCTGGCCCATCTGATCGATCTCGACGCCCGCGGGATGCTTGTTTTCAACGGCCCGCCGGGCCCCGACACACCCCTCTCTTCGCGCTGAGTTGCCGGTCTGAAAGGACCGGTTGAGGGCCCGTTTCAACGCCGTGACATTCGGGTAAAAAAAACGCTGAAATCCTCTGGACGCCGGTAGGGTGCCTTGTTATACGGCCCCCATGTTCCGGCGTAGCTCAGCGGTAGAGCAGTTGACTGTTAATCAATTGGTCGTAGGTTCGATCCCTACCGCCGGAGCCAAAATCTCTTACTGAGATCAATGGCATAAGGGCCCATCGCAAGATGGGCCCTTGTCATTTCTGGATGCGCTCGCCAGCCCCCTGCGTTCAACATCCGTCCGTGGGATACGAGCCTGCGGTATCGCCATTTTTCGGCAAAGGGTTCGATCAATCCTGACCGCCGCGCCGCGATGGCTTTACCCCGGTCAACCGCTTCCTCTTTCGGGCGCACCGGCACGTGGGCACTCTACGGCCGCGGTCAGACAGACCAGATCGAAACCATCGACCAGCGCCTTCACCGCGCGCAGATCATGCCGCCAAATCTTGTGTATCAGGTAACGACGCCGCTTTCCGGCACATCCCGAACAGACTAGAAAAGCTTGTGATCAGGCGACAAAGCCTTTGCGCGAGACCTCTCGTTGATCGCCAATTTGTCCACATCGCCCTTTTCCCTTTACCGAAACAAGAAACTGTCCGGCTGTTCGGCATCGAGGAAAAACTGAGCCATATCCGCTTCAGGAGGCAGACCGAAGTTCACGCCGACGGTACGAACCACATCGCGCAGACCGTCCTGGAGCGTTTCACGCAAGAGGCTGCGCACATAAGAATCTTCAAGCGCGATCTGCATGAAATTGCGAATTTCATCCAGATTCACCACGGGCTTCGGGTCACCAAAGTATCGAGAAAACTGTCGCGAGCCACTCAGTGCAGAGAGGACGGTTCCCTGCAGGTAGTCGGGTGAAATATCCGACTTCATAATGAAATCCTGGCACCCGTTTTTCATCGCGCTCACGGCGATGCGTTGATCGGCCTGCCCCGATATCATGATGGAAACGGCCCCGGACTGGCTTTTGTGGTTGCGAATGACGTCAAGTGCAGAAAGACCATCCGATCCCGGCATCTTGTAATCGATAAGAAACAGATCAAAATTCTGCCGATCCAAGCATTCCTTCAAGCCCTGAACAGATGTCGCTTCTTCGATGCGCAGCTTCAAATCGAGACCATTTCCCATCCGACAGATACGTTTGCGATCAAAGCTGCTGTCGTCCAGCACGAGTGTGCGAATTTCCGGCAGTTTCGCCAAGTCGACAGAGGAGAATTCAGGTGATTTTGGCGCCACGTTGATTTCCCCCTCTCGGTCAGTCTTCGCCTCGACTCTGTGCAAAATGTCCTTAGAAACCGTAAACATGTCCGCCGGCCGCCACGAGGCGCTGTCCAACGGTCGAACAAATCTTTCGAAAATCCGCTACGTTTCTTCGCACCCATGGTCGGGAAACCATAGCTTGAAGCCCACACCACGCCCGTCTGGCTGATCAACCCAGGCAAGGTGACCACCATGGACTTTCAAGATCTTATGGACATGCGCCAAGCCCATGCCGCTTCCTTCCACCTCATCGCGCGACTTCAATGTTGTCATTGCGTGAAATATCCGTTCGCGGAATTCAGGCCGGACGCCGGGACCATCGTCGCGAAAGGACAGCACTGTTCCGCCGCCTTCTGATCCGGATTCGATCCAGATATGGTGCATGTCAGCATCGCGGTGGCGCACGGCGTTGGACAGCAAGGCACCCAGCAAGGTCAAAAGGTCCCGATCGCAGATGTCTATCGTCGGCGTCTCCAAGGCCACATTCATTTGAACATCGTGGGGAATTGGTTGGTCGGCACAAACAGTGGCAACCGCCGCCGCCAAATCACTTCTGCCGGTTTTTTGTCCTCGACCGATACGCGAATAGACCAGAAGATCGGAAAGCATCTGATCCAACCGTTTGGCATGGACATTCAAAAGTTCAAGATTCTCGCCCAGCGTGCCCTTGATGCTGTGTCCGGCCGCCTCAAGATCCTCTGCAATCCATTGTGGCACCTCGATCAAGGCGCGGATGGAATTCTTCAGATCATGGCTGATCACATAGGCGAAATCGTCGTCGTCCCCGCTCGCATTGGCGAGCGGTCCGGTCCCAGAGCTGACGCTCGATTGACTGTGCACGGTCGAAACCTTCTTCGAGATCTCGCCCCGGTATACGCTGAAAAGCGCTACGAAACCGTTAAGGCAAGTTGCGCACGAACCGCGCAGCGGTTTGATTAAGCCGCTCGCCCTGCGAGTCGCGCGGCCCCGGCGGTTCAGCTACGGCCTCCAGTCATTCAAACCGTTTCAGGGGCGGCGTTGAAGAACCCGTTGATAGCGTTTTTGGCCGAAGCTTTCGTCATCTGTCGACATTGCTGTTCGGATTATCGGCGCAGATTCAGTCTACAAATCTTTTCAACGCAATGGAAAAGGAGCTTCCGACACCTTGTCGTGACGTAAGACTGAGTTCGCCGCCCAGATTGGCCGCGATTCGTTTGCACAGGGCAAGCCCGATGCCGCTTCCCGGATAGGTGTCATAGGTATGCAGGCGCTGAAACAGGGTAAAGATCCGCTCAAAATGTTGCGGAGCTATGCCGATGCCGTTGTCACTGACGGTCACCCGGACTCGCGTGGGCTGGATCTTTGCCGTGATCAGGACGCGCGGTGGCCGACCGGGAGAGCAATACTTTATCGCGTTTGAAATCAGGTTTTGAAACAAAAGCTTGACCTGCATCGGGTCACCCATGATCGACGGAACATCGGCCATTGTGATTGTCGCCCCCGACCGGATGATGTCGAAACGCAGATCCTCCAGTATATCGTGCAGCACGCCGTTAAGATCGACCCGCCCGAGCGGCGCCTGATGATCGAGGCAACGCGAATACGCCAGAACGTCATCGACCAGCCTGCCCATTCGCACGGAAGTCATGCGGATCAGCGCCAGAAGTTCTGCCGCATCCGTATCGAGGTGCTCGCCCAGGGAAATTTCCAGCTCATCGGAGAGCATGGTGATGGTGTTGGAGGGCGATTTCAGATCATGCGATATCGCGTAAGTAAACTCGGCCTGCTCACGGTTTGCCTGGCGCAAATGGTCTAACGTCTTGTCCAGGACTTCGGTTTTTTTCAACAAATCGCGCGTTCGGTCAGCGACGAGCTTGTCGAGCGTGTCCCGCTGGGCGGCCAGTTGAGCCGACGCCTGTCGCAGTTCGGCCTCTGCCTTCTGGCGGTCGGCGACCTCTTGCAGCAGCCGCGGGACGGTCGTTTTGTAGCCCTTCAGGGCCATGTCATACACGGACAGAAACTCGACCACGAAACTCTCGATCTGGTCGCGGCACTGTTGTGAATGACCGTGGTCGACCAGAAGCGCTTGCGATGCAGAGAAGTGTATATCCATGATTTCCGTTAGTTGGATATCCTCAGGCAGGGCTTCACGCGCCAGGGAATAGGCCGCCATCAAACCCGCTTCGCTGTCCTCTTCAACGCATCTGCGCAACGCCTCCTCATACCGCCGGGCTATGGTCTGCGGCTCGGTGCCTGCTGGATGGTGGTGCGCCGAGTCCGTCGCGTCCGCAGAAGTCTGGTGTGGGGGCTGTGACTTTGTCATTGCAGGGCCCTCAGCTCGATCACCAGAACGAGGGAATCATCGTCGGGGCGGCGGAACGCGGGCAGGATCTGCTCGGCTGCCGCCGCGGCCGTCACGTCGGGTGAGATGTCTTGCGCGAACTCACGCCGCACGCCGTCGGTTGTCAGCACGATCAGCGAACCGGGCCTGAGCAACTGCGATTGCGGTGCGACGCCGTTGAAGGTGAGGCCCAGCGTGCCGCCGATCCGGGTAAGTCCGCCCTCCGGTGTCCGACCGCCATCCGCGTGACCAAACAGCGTGCCGTCAACATCGCCCACCGCGGCCCATGTCATCATGCCCGTCTCATCATTGATCCTGATCAGGGCCAGCGCGGCGCCGCGGCCGCGTTTGAGCGCCTGATGGCAACGCTGAAAATCCGCCTCCAGATGCCCGGTCGATGCGTCTAGCGTTTTCAGACACAGTTCGGTTGTCTCGGCCGCCTTGTGCCCACTCCCCGAGCCATCGGCGACGGCGAACAACAGACCATCCGGTTGGCGCCAGATGCCATAGCCATCACCGCTGGGCTCATGCGGTTTCTTGGCGAAGGACGTCACCGCCCAGTTGAGCATCAAACCGCAGCCGGCAAGCATGATTTCGCCCCCGGCGTTCAATGCAACCATTTGACAACCGTCACTTTGACGCCTTTGCCCGGCTCCGAGGCGATATGGAAGTCATCGACCATCCGCCGCGTCCCGGGCAGACCAAGCCCCAGTGATCTGGCGGTCGAAAACCCGTCAGTCATGGCGGCTTCCAGGTTTTCGATGCCCGGCCCGCTGTCCTTGGCGACAACGCGCAAGCCGCGCTTGCTGCCCCGGTTCACCAGCGACAGTTCGATCGTTCCGGTTTTGGCGTAGTTGACGATGTTGCGCGCCAGCTCGGAAATGGAGGTGGCGATCAGGGCCTGATCCGGTCGGCTGAAGCCCATATCGGCAGCGACCGTGCGCCCCTGTTGGCGGGCAGAGACAATATCGGCATCGGACGCAATCTGACAGGCCATGACGATATCGCTTTCAACCGTGTTCATGGCACGTGCCTTGGGCCCAGCAACGCCATGCCTGCATCAAGGTCCAGCGCCGTGGCGACCTTCGGCAGCGACAGGCCCAACAGCACCATCGACAGGGCCACATCGGCCTGTATGCCGACGATCACGGTCTTTGCCCCGCGCAACTGGATCGCGGCGGCAATATCGGACAATGTCCGCGTGCCAAAACTGTCGAGCACGTCCAGCGCGCTCACATCAATGACGACCCCTGTGGCATTGACCGAGAACACCTTGTCCAACAGGTCCTGTTGCAAATTCAGCAGGTCGCTGTCTGACAGCGCATCCTGAACCGACACGATCAGCACCTTTCCTTGCTGCAAAATCGGCACACGGATGGTCATGCTCTACCTCGCCAGGATCGCTTCGGCTTCGATGATGCCGGATTCCAGATCGCCGGCGGTGTTCAGATCAGCCCCGATCACACCGATCTTGACCAAAGACTGCGCCACATCTGACGAGACCCCGGTCAGGATCGAGCGCGCGCCCATCAACCGGGCGGCCTGCATGGACTGGATCAGGTGGTTGGCCACCGAGCTGTCCACGTCGGCCACCCCGGTAATGTCGAGCACCACCGCGCGGGCATGAAACTGGCGAATGCCTTCGAGCAGCGACACGGTCAGGCTGCGCGCCCGGGACCGGTCCAGCATCCCGACGACCGGGATCAACAGCAGCCCCTGCTTGAGCTTGAGCACCGGCGTGGGCAGTTCGCTCATCAGGCGTTGTTGCCGCTCGATCGTTGCTTCGCGCGTCTCGACATAGGTTTCGAGCGCCAGCGCCATGTCGAAATGGGCGATCTTGGCCAGCGACAGGAACAGCCGGAAGGCCGTCGCCGGGTCTTCGGCCATCATGTCGCCGATCAGGGTGCCCAGCCGATGCAGATAATAGGCGTAAGAGCCGATATAGAGCGTGGGGGTGATCCCCGCCACTTCATGGATGCCGCCGATGCGGCGACGGTCGGCAACGTAGGCATCGTCAAATTCGGCCGAGATAAGGTCCGTAAAGTATTTTTTCTGCCCCGCCTTCACCTGCTCGATCTGACCTTTGGACGTGAATTTCTGTGCCGCGTTATCAAAGCGCAGAATATGGGCATAGAATTCCTCAATGATCTGGTCGGCCACCTGATCGCTGATCGGACCAAGCCTTGCTGCCTGATCCCGGTCGACCTGCCCCAGATCGAACCACGCCAGCGCATCATGGGTGGCGTTGCTGGTCGCGCTGCTGTGATGAGCCCTGTGAGACCCGGAGAGGAGTTCATTCATCTGCTGACCTGTCTTTGCCGAAAGCGTCGGTGCACGCCCAGAGATTAGACGCTGTTCATGAACACCCGCTTAATTCCGATCAGGGTCTGTCAGCGACCCTGCGCCCGGGCCGGTTCGTGTCACCCTGCCCCCTCCGCCCGCCCCGCCCATCGGCGTGCAGCCGCCATGTCGCCGCCGCGCTGGCGAAAATCGCGTGTACGCCGCGCGCCGGGCTGATACCGTCCAGTTCTTCCGACCGCTCACAGGTGAGTTCACCGTGTCTGACATTTTCGACGTCTTCACGCGCGGCCCGCTGGCCGCCCTGCGCGCGGCAGAGCTGTGCGAGACGTTGGTCAATGATGTTGCGTTCACACCGAAGATCTACCCCAGTTGGGACAGCGAGGCTGCGCAGGTCACCCTGACCGCGACAAGCGCCCGCGACGAGCTTGTGCAGATTGCCGGTGTCGTGACCGGGACACCGCGCTGGTTGACGCTCAATTTCGATCTTGGTTCCACGACCCTGCAGGTCGGGGACGTGCTGTGCCTGCTCATCGAGGGCAGCATGGACGTGGCAGCAGACCTCGCGCTCTTTCTGCGCAGCGCGACCGCGTGGGGCACGGAAGACACGGCATGGCTGGACCCCTTGCGCCTGAGCGCCGAGAACGGCGTCACAGCCGCGTTTCACACGCTGGCGCCCTTTGACGCGATCTGCGCGAACGAGGGGTATCACACCCTTGTCATCGACCTGCCGACCGCCGATTTCTCTCTGACTCTGCGCGCCATGCGGCTGTTTTGCATCCCGGCAAACCACGGGCTGGCAAGCGTCCCCTATACCCTGTCCAGCGAGGCCTGACATGGCCCCCTCAGCCGCACGCCATCGGGGATGGATTAAGCGAGTCGGATGTGTTTCAAGATATGATTGTCAGAATTTTGGTACGTTGATCTCTGGATGAAACGAACACGCAGCGACACGCCGACATCGGCGCAACCGGCGGTTTTCTTCCTGGATACGCCGGGACGTGCCACCCTGACCCGGATATGCGACGCGCTCGGACCGGGAACGCGGCAAGCGACATCGCTTGACGGGGCGCTCGACAAGGACGGTCCGGTGCTTGTTGTCACGCTGAACCCGGTCGACAGTCTGGCGCTGGCGCTCAGCACAAACCAAGACACGGCACAGGCCTGTCAGGACTGGCTGGCCACGCGCCGCGATCTGGCCGCGCGGCTTCGCAAGGCGCGCCGGCGCCTGACCCTGATCGACCTGAGCAGCCTGGCGCAACCCGAGGCCACCGCGCTGTGGTCCGAAATCGCGCATCGCTGCGGTCTTGGCGGCCCCGCTGCGGCACCCGCCATCGATCCGCCTGCCCTGCCCGATGCGGTCTTTCGCGCCGCAGCGCAGGCCCTGCTGCAAAGCGACGAGACGGTGACGGCGCTGATCGACGAACTCGCGGCCTGCACGCTGGCCCCCTCTACCCCCACCGATACCCTGAACACCGTCGTCAGCGCGCTGACGCAGCAGCGCGCGCTTGAGGCGCAGATCCGGCACTTGCAGGCAACCGTCGCGCGGCAGACCGAGGCCGACCGCAGCATTCGGGACAGCCACGACCAAGCCCGGTCAGAGATCGGGCAGTTGAAGAAAGACAGCGCCGGCCAGCGGGCCGCGCTGGAAAGAGCCCGCGAGGAACAACGACAGAGCGCCGCAGACCTTGAGGGCAAGTCCCGTGCGCTTGGCGATGCAATGGCGCAATCGGACCTGCTGACCCAACAATTGCTGCAGCTCGAAACAGCTCTCGTGCAAGCAAGCCGCGACAGCGACCAAGCCCGCGACCGCGTCACCGCGCTGGAAAAAGCACTGGCCCAACACCGCAAAGAGCTGACCCTGCACGCCGAGCGGGACCAGCAACTGCAGGCCGATGCCGCGCGCCACCGCGCCCAGGTCACGGCGTTGACGGACCGGCTGGCTGATCGGCTGATGCTCAAGGCAACGAACGAGGCGCTTGAACGCGCCCTGGTCGAGGCGCAGGACAGCGAACGGCGCAGGATCGCACTGCTTTCCGCGCAGCTCCTTGCCGATTCAGCAGCCGCGCAGGTCAGCGCCGATGCCCTTGCTGCAACGCAGGCCGACCGTGACAGCCTGCGCGACCGGTGCCGCGAACTGAGCGACGAGCTGACGCGCGTCTACGGTTCGGCTTCGTGGCGCGTGACAGGGTTGGCGCGCGCAGCGCGGCATCACCTCGGGCCGAAATCGCCCGACGCAAAAGGCTGATCGCCGGTGCGTCGTTCGGCATCCCATCCTGACGTTGGCCCCAAAAGACCGGGCGCACCGTCCGTTTTGCGACGGCGTCGGCCCCGACTGTTCCTTGACGCCCAGCACGGACTTTGCAACCGCCTGCGCGCGCTGGCCTCGGGCGCTGTCATCGCGCACAACACCGGGCGCGAGCTGGTCACCGTCTGGCACCGCGACGAGCATTGCAGAGCGACCTTGCACGATCTGCTGGCCTATGACGGCCCCGTCATCGACGGCGAAGCGGGCGCGCTGATGCGCGCACGGGCTGCCCGGGTTTATAACTACATGGAAATCGAACCCGGTTCGCAGTTCCGCGAGGTGTTGAACGCCCGCGACTGGCCCGACGATGGCGATGTCTATGTGCGGTCGGCCTATACGCTGCACAGCCCCCACCGGACGGTTCAGGCGGAAAACCGCTTCCTGCGCGCGCTGCGCCCCTCGCCCGAGGTGCGCGCGCTGGTCGCACGCGTTGACCATCCGGTCGATGTTGCTGCGCATATCCGCATGGGCACCGGCCCTGAATTCGACCATCTGCCCTATGAAGCCCCTGACAACTGGCCCGAAAGCCGCCACGCCGAGCTGGTCGCCTGGCGGCAGAAAAGCGACGTCAGCCGGTTCATCGCGCGGCTGGACCGGATGCTGGTCATAAAGCCGGACCTCAGCGTGTTTGTCGCCGCCGATCTGGCCGCAACCTATGCCGCCCTGCATCAACGCTATGGCGCGCGGGTGCGGTTCTTGCGACGCGAGCGGTTCGATCGTTCGGCACAGCAAATGCAGTATGCACTGGCCGATCTGATCCTGCTGACTGCCGCGCCGCATTTTCTGGCAAGCGAATGGAGCTCGTTCTCCGAGGTCGCGCAGCGTCTGGCGCGCCCATGGCGCACGCTGGAACGCAGCGGCATTGATTTTTGAACGCGATGCGCAGAAAAAGGGCCGGAACGCCCACCGCGACGGCAGTCGCGGACCGGGTTGGCGTGAGCGATCCAGAAGGTCGCACACCGCCACTTCGCAGTTGCGCTGACCTGCGTTCCGCGCCACGATTGCTGCACCTGCAGCCCCCCGCAACACGCGGCTAAACGGGCCGCAAAAGACGCCAGTTTTTAGCTTCAATATAGGATTTCCCGCCGATCCCATCCTTTGTTGCACATGCAGCACCCCGCCTGTAAAACGGCGCAAAGCGAAAAATTTCATGTTCGCCCGCCTCAAGGTTGCGTAGGAAAATGACAGTCAAAAAAGCGCTTATCACCGGCATCACCGGCCAGGACGGTTCGTATCTGGCCGAGTTTCTTCTTGAAAAAGGCTATGAAGTTCACGGCATCAAGCGCCGGGCTTCGTTGTTCAACACCCAGCGTGTCGACCACATCTACCAAGACCCGCACATCGACAACGCACGGTTCAAGCTGCACTACGGCGACCTGACCGACACCTCGAACCTGACGCGCATCCTGTCCGAGGTGAAACCGGACGAGGTGTACAACCTCGGTGCCCAGAGCCACGTCGCCGTCAGCTTTGAAGCCCCCGAATACACCGCCGATGTCGACGGCATCGGCACGCTGCGCCTGCTCGAAGCGATCCGCTTTCTGGGGCTGGAGAAAACCTGCCGGTTCTATCAGGCCTCGACCTCGGAACTCTACGGGCTGGTGCAGGAAATCCCGCAGCGCGAGACGACACCCTTCCACCCGCGCAGCCCCTATGCTGTGGCCAAGATGTACGCCTACTGGATCACGGTGAATTACCGCGAAGCCTATGGCATGTATGCGTGCAACGGCATCCTCTTTAACCACGAAAGCCCGCGCCGCGGCGAGACCTTCGTGACCCGCAAGATCACCCGTGGTCTGGCCAATATCGCGCAGGGCCTCGAGAATTGCCTGTACATGGGCAACATCGACAGCCTGCGCGACTGGGGTCACGCCAAGGACTATGTCCGCATGCAATGGATGATGCTCCAGCAGGACGCGCCGGACGACTTCGTCATCGCGACCGGCGTGCAGTATTCGGTGCGTGAGTTCATCACCTGGTCGGCCCGCGAGCTGGGCATCGAACTGGCCTTCACCGGCTCCGATGTCGACGAAACGGCAACCGTGGTGTCGGTCACCGGCGACAAGGCTCCGGCCGTGAAACCCGGCGATGTGCTGGTGCGCATCGATCCGCGCTATTTCCGTCCGGCCGAGGTGGAAACCCTGCTGGGCGATCCGACCAAAGCCAAGGAAACACTGGGCTGGGTTCCTGAGATCACCGCTCAGGAAATGTGCGCCGAGATGGTCGCCGAAGACCTCAAAACCGCCAAACGCCACGCGCTTCTCAAGGCACATGGCATGGATCTGCCGGTATCGGTGGAAAACTGAGGTCCTGAAAGCTATTGTCCCTCCGTTGCTCGATGTACCACGCGCATCTGAGGGACATTTCAGAACTGAAGGTCGTTGCAGAAGGAAATCGTGACTTCAGATGTCTTGTCGTAAAGATAAAAGGATAGCGAATTCCAATGGATATTGCCCGTTTTGAGAGCTTAGGCGACAACTGCGAGTTCGGGTTTGTCATGGCGCGCCATCAGCCAAAGAAGAGCAGCCTGTTGCGTTGGGCGCTCACCCCCTTTCCGGTGTTGACCAGACTGCTGCGCGACGACTTCAAGGATCTCTATCAGTTCGAAAACCTGGAACCGACCAGCCCCAAGATGTTGCTGGATCGGGGAACGGGTGTCCGGTTTCACACCGACATGGTCCGCGACAGTGTCTTCGTAGAGGATCACAAAGCGGTCTACGAAAAAGAGATCCACAAGGTGGCGCATCTGCGGCAACGCCTGGAAGAACAACTTCAGAACCCGGACATGATCTTTGTCTACAAAGGTCGCCAGGAGCTGCCCAAGGCCGAGCTTCAGACCCTTGCCGATCTGGTGTCCAGGCGGGGTGGCGCGCAGCTTCTCTATGTGACTGCCAAAGGCGATCTTCCGCCGGGTAGCGTCGAAGCCCATGGCGACAATCTACACATCGCCCGGATCGATCGATTTGCCGATTATGCGACCGCCAATGTCACATCTGAGGCCGTCTGGGATCAGATCCTTGAGAATGCATCCATCAAGATCGCCCCGCGCGCACGCTCAGCCAGCGACATGCCCGGGAGCAAGCCAGCAGGACAGGAAACTTCGTGAAGATCTACATCGCCGGACATCGAGGCATGGTTGGCGGCGCGATTTTGCGTCGGTTGAAGGCGCGTCAGGACGCGGGTGAGGCTCTGACGCTGATCACCCGCACGTCATCGGAACTGGACCTGACCGACCAGCCCGCCGTGCGCGACTTCATGCAGGCCGAGCGGCCCGATGTGGTGATCCTGGCCGCCGCGAAAGTTGGCGGGATCATGGCCAACAACACCTACCCCGCTGATTTCATTTACCAAAACCTGATGATCGAGTGCAACGTGATCCATCAGGCTTTTGCTGCCGGGGTTACGCGCCTGCTGCAACTGGGTTCGTCGTGCATCTACCCCCGGGCCGTGCCGCAGCCCATGCGCGAAGACGCGCTGCTGACCGGCGTTCTGGAACCCACCAACGAGCCCTACGCAATCGCCAAGATCGCCGGGATCAAGCTGTGCGAAAGCTACAACCGCCAGCATGGCACCGATTACCGGTCGGTCATGCCGACCAACCTGTACGGACCCGGCGATAACTTCCACCCGCAGAACAGCCACGTCCTGCCCGCCCTGATCCGCCGCTTCCACGAGGCCGCGCAGGCCGGGACCGAGGTGGTGACGATCTGGGGTTCGGGCAAACCGATGCGCGAATTCCTGCATGTCGACGACATGGCCGAGGCCAGCCTTTTCGTGCTCGACCTGCCGCAAGACGTTTACGCCGCGAACACCCAACCGATGCTGAGCCATATCAACGTCGGCTCGGGGACCGATGTGACGATCCTTGAACTGGCGCAAACCGTGGCGGCGGCGACCGGGTTCAAGGGCCGGATCGACACCGATCCAAGCAAGCCAGACGGCACCATGCGCAAACTGATGGACGTCAGCCGTCTTGCCGATATGGGGTGGCGCGCGCGGGTCGGTTTGGCCGAGGGGATCGCTGGGACGTATCAGTGGTTCCTTGAGCAGGATTCTGGTAGCATCCGGGACAAGTAAACTGCGCCTGTGCGCCGCAAGATCTGGCACAGGTCGGGATCTTGCGGCGCGGACGAACGACACGATGGGCCAGACACCCTGTTGATGACCGCCATGTTCAGGAGGCTATTTTTTGGGCAAAACCAGCGACAATCGCGGTCGACAGGCCCGGCACCGTTCACGGACACCCGTCAACGGCCAGCCTGTCATCAGGCGCGCCGACGCCCTCGGCCGAACATGCGCAAATTTCGTCTGATTTCTTCCACCGCTCAGACACTTAGTTCTCTGGGTGCTTCGGATAAGGCTCTCTTCGGATCACTCGGGCACACCACCAATTCTTTTTGAGGCTGCAACTTCCATGATTCATCCTGTTCTTCTGTGTGGCGGCTCGGGTACGCGCTTGTGGCCCCTGTCGCGCAAATCGTACCCCAAGCAATTCTCGTCGCTTGTCGGGGACGCCAGCCTGTTCCAGACCTCGGCGCAGCGCCTGTCCGGCGACGGGTTCGCGCAACCGGTGGTCGTGACCGGCTCGGATTTTCGCTTTATCGTCACCGAGCAACTGACCAGTGCCGAGGTGACGCCCGCCGCCATCCTGATCGAACCTTCGGCGCGCAACACCGCCCCGGCGATTCTGGCGGCCGCGTTGCAGATCAGCGCCAGCAATCCCGACGCGCTGATGCTGGTGGCCCCCTCGGACCATGTCATCCCTGACGCCAAGCACTTCCGTGACACCGTGCAGGCTGCCACCGAGGCGGCGCGCGCCGGGCAACTGGTCACTTTCGGCATCCGCCCCGACCGCCCCGAAACCGGCTATGGCTGGCTGGAGCTGAGCACCGCCCCCGACGCAGGATTTGCCCCTGTCGTGCAGCCGCTGGTGCGCTTTGTCGAAAAGCCGGACCTTTCCACGGCGCAAAGCATGCTCGACGGCGGTTTGCATCTGTGGAACGCCGGGATCTTCCTGTTCGAGGCCCGCACCCTGATCGCCGCGTTCGAGGCCTATCAGCCCGCCATTCTGGCGCTGGTCCGCGATGCGCTGGCCCAGGCGCAGGCTGATCTGGGCTTTACCCGCCTTGCCCCTGACCCCTGGGCCGCGATCGAGGATATCTCGATCGACTATGCCGTGATGGAAAAGGCCGACAACCTGTCGGTCATCCCCTACGGCGGCGTGTGGTCGGATCTGGGCGGCTGGGAAGCCGTCTGGCGCGAGGGCGGGCCGGATGCAACGGGCGTCGTGACCTCGGGGGCGGCACTGGCGATTGATTGCCAGGATACGCTGCTGCGGTCGGAATCCGACGCGGTAGAACTGGTCGGCATCGGCCTGAAAGACATCGTTGCTGTCGCCATGGCCGACGCTGTGCTGATTGCCCACAAGGACCGCGCGCAGGACGTCAAGAAAGCCGTCACCGCGCTGAAAGCCAAGGGTGCCAAGCAGGCCGAAAGCTTCCCGGTCGATCACCGCCCGTGGGGCTGGTTCGAGACGCTGGTGCTGGCCGACCGCTTTCAGGTCAAGCGCATCCATGTCCACCCGGGCGCCGCGCTGTCGCTGCAAAGCCACCACCACCGGTCGGAACACTGGATCGTTGTGTCGGGCACAGCCAAGGTGACGGTCGACAAAGAGGTCAAGCTGGTAACGGAAAACCAGTCGGTCTATATCCCGCTGGGCGCGGTGCACCGCATGGAGAACCCCGGCAAGGTGCCGATGGTGCTGATCGAGGTGCAGACCGGTGCCTATCTGGGCGAGGATGACATCATCCGCTACGAGGATGTCTATTCGCGCGGCCAGGGAGCCAAGGGATGAGCCTGACCTGCTTCAAAGCCTATGACATTCGCGGCAAGCTGGGCATTGATCTGGACGAAGAGATCGCCTTTCGCATCGGTCGCGGCTTCGCCCGCGCACTGGGGGCCAAGAAGGTTGTGCTCGGCCGCGACATCCGAGCCAGTTCCGAGGCCTTGGCGGCCTCGGTCGCCAAGGCGCTGGTGGCCGAGGGGTGCGAGGTTCTGGATCTTGGCCTTTCGGGCACCGAAGAGATGTATTTCGCCACCACGCAGTTCGGCGCGGATGGCGGGATCTGCGTGACGGCGTCGCATAATCCCATGGATTACAACGGGATGAAGATGGTCCGCGCAGGCTCGGCCCCGCTTGACGCCGCAACCGGCCTGTCGTCGATCAAGGCACTGGCCGAAGCGGATGAGTTCGGCCCCGCCCTGCCCGGCGGCAGCGTCACCGATATCGCACAGGTCGCGCGCGCCGCCTATGTCGAGCAGGTGCTCAGCTTTGTCGACGTCTCGGCGCTCAAACCGCTCAAGATCGTGGTGAACGCTGGCAACGGGGCAGCAGGTCCGACCTTTGACGCGATCGCCGAGGCGCTGGCCGCCAAAGGCTCGCCGCTGACCTTCATCCGCATGCACCACACGCCGGATGGCAGCTTCCCCAACGGCATCCCCAACCCCCTGCTGGTCGAAAACCGCCCGGTCACTGCCGACAAGGTGCTGGCCGAAGGGGCCGACATGGCCGTCGCCTGGGACGGTGATTTCGACCGCTGTTTCTTCTTCGACCACACGGGCGGCTTTGTGGACGGCGAATACATCGTCGGCCTGCTGGCCGAGGTGTTTCTGACCAAGGAACCCGGTGCCAAGATCATCCATGACCCGCGCGTGATCTGGAACACGCAGGACGTCGTTTGCAAGGCAGGCGGCACGGCGGTGCAATCGCGCACCGGACATGCGTTCATCAAGCAATCCATGCGCGATGAGAACGCCGTTTACGGCGGCGAGATGTCGGCGCACCATTACTTCCGCGATTTCGTGTTCTGCGACAGCGGCATGATCCCCATGGTGCTGATGGCCGAGCTGGTCAGCCGCAAGGGCGCGCTGGCCGATCTGGTGGCGCAACGCCGCGCGGCCTTTCCGTCCTCGGGCGAGATCAACTTTCACCCGACCGACCCCAAGGCGACCATCGCCGCCGTGCGCGCGCGCTATGAGCCCGACGCCCGCGGCGTGGATGAAACCGACGGTATCAGTCTGGATATGGGCGACTGGCGCTTCAACCTGCGGTCGTCCAACACCGAACCGGTGGTGCGGCTGAACATGGAAAGCCGGGGCGTTCCGCTGGACGCATCGCTGGCCGCCATTACCGCGATGCTACAGGACTGACGCGGACACGCCTTGCATTTGCCCGATTGAACCGGCAGGTCTGCCCCTGTTCTCAAAGGGTCAGGCCTGCCGGCTGTGGCGCGCAAATGCAGGGACGGGACGATGAAAATTGCAGTTGCCGGACTGGGCTATGTCGGCCTGTCGAACGCCATTTTGCTGGCGCAGGGCAATGAGGTCTGTGCGCTGGACATCTCGGCCGAGCGGGTGCGCGCGGTCAACGAGCGCCGCTCGCCCATCGCGGATACCGAGGTTCAGGCGTATCTGTCGCATCACGCGCTGGACCTGACCGCGACCACCGACCCAGCGCAGGCCTTTACCGGCGCGGCCTATGTCGTTGTCGCCACCCCCACCAATTACGACACACTGACCAACGCCTTTGATACCGCCAGCGTCGAGGCCGTGGTCCGCGACGTGCTGCGCTACGCGCCGCAGGCGGTTGTGGTGATCAAATCGACGATCCCGGTGGGCTATACCCTGCAATTGCGCGCCCGGACCGGGCATGACGCGATCCTGTTCTCGCCCGAATTCCTGCGCGAGGGCCGCGCGCTGTATGACAACCTGCACCCGTCGCGCATCGTCGTCGGCGAACGCAGCGAACGGGCGCGGGTCTTTGCCGGTCTGCTGCGCGACGGGGCGATCAAGCGAGATTGCCCGATCCTGTTCACCGATCCGTCCGAGGCCGAGGCGATCAAGCTCTTCGCCAACACCTATCTCGCCTTGCGCGTCGCCTATTTCAACGAACTGGACAGCTACGCCCTGTCTCGCGGGCTGGATACGCGGCAGATCGTCGATGGCGTGGGGCTGGATCCGCGCATTGGCGGGCATTACAACAACCCGTCCTTCGGCTATGGCGGCTATTGCCTGCCCAAGGATTCCCGGCAGTTGCTGGCCAATTATCAGGATGTCCCGCAAAACCTGATCGCTGCCGTGGTCGAGGCGAACCGCACCCGCAAGGACTTTATCGCCAGCCAGATCATCGCGCGCGCCCCGCGCGTTGTCGGCGTCTACCGGCTGGCGATGAAAGTGGACAGCGACAATTTCCGCGAAAGCGCAGTGCATGGCATTGTCGAGCGGCTGCAAGAGAGCGGCATCACCGTCATCATCCACGAACCGGCGCTGGCGCAGGACAGCTTCAACGGCGCGCGGGTCGAACGCGATCTCGCCGCGTTCAAGGCGCAGTCCGATGTCATCATCGCCAACCGCCACGCCGCCGACTTGAGCGACGTGGCGGACAAGGTTTTCACCCGCGATCTATTCGGGGTCGATTGAGCCCCAGACCGGCAAGCCGGCAAGCACCGCGTCCACGCTCAGCGCCCCGCCTTCCGGCACCTGTTGATCCTGCGCTTGATACATCGCCAGCCAGACGGCATCGCGCCACGCGATGAACGCCTGCGCTTCGGCGGCCCACGGCGCGACCGTGGACGTGCGATACCCGGCGCAGGCTGCCGCATCGTTGTAGCCCAAGGCGCGCGCCTGCGCCTCGACCCGGGCATCCACCGCCGCAACGATCTGCGCCTTGAGCACCGCCAGAGCCTCGGCTGCGCGGTCTTCGGCGGTCTTTATGGTCAGGGTGAAACTCATTGGCCTGCCTCCCCCGCACCGCCGGAAGAACAACGGCCCCTGCCGACGCGCTCACGCTCCAGCCGCTTTCCGGCTGATCGCGGGCGGCATCATCGCCCAAAATCACCCGCACCGTGCATCGAATGTCGCCGCCCTGCCGGGTCACGACGCCGATAAAGGGATGATCGCCGCCCCCAGGCCTGCCTTCGCCGCCTTCAGGCACGCCTGAAAGATCATAAGCCACGCCGTCAATGGTCAGAACCTCGTTCATCACCGAGACAGTTGTTTCGGCGGCACCGGGCAGACCCTGACAGGGAGAGAGTGTGATGTGCATGCGTTCCTCCTTAGAACCACAGACCAAGAGCAAAGACATCCGCCGCCACGGCCGTCGCATCGGTGCCACTGCTGGCGCGGTGCGCGCGGATGTAGGTCACGGCGGTTGTCGTGAGCGTTGCGTAGCTGATGTTGAAGATGCGATCCCCGATCGGCGCCGGAGCCCCCTGACACGCAAGGCCCATGAATTTGGGCGCCGCCGCAAAAGCCGCAGGCAAACTCCAGTCGGCGCTGTTGGTGTAGAACGGTGCAGCGCGCGTGCCCGCGCCGTTGGCGGTTGGCGCGCCAAGGCTCAGCGTGTGCCAGCAAAGCTGCACGCCGTTGGCCAAGCGAACATATTTGCCGTTGGCATTGCTGCCATATTCCATCACCGCACCCGTCGGCACCCCGCCGGACTGCGACACCGCTCCTGACAGGTTGCGGGTATGCAGCAAACGCGCCCAGGCGCCAAAGACGCTTGACCCCCTGTTGCGCACGAAGGCCTCGGTCGCATCCGCGCCATTGGCCCGAACGGCAAACTGTGCGCCCGAGCCGACAGACGCCGGCATGTACTGAATCGCCATCCCGGAATAGGCCGCGGGCAGTCCCGTCGCGCCGCTGTTCGCCCCGTTCGTGGCAAGGCCGCCATAAAGAAAGGCGTCCAGATCCGAAATGGTCGGTGCCGTCGCGCCCAGCACCCCGGCATCCCCGGTCTTGAGCAGACGCCCCGCCGTTGTGTCGACCGCGCTCTGCGTGACCGCCGTCCCGGTGACGCCCGTGTTGATCACCGGCGCGCTCAGGGTCTTGTTGCCAAGCGTCTCGGTCCCGTCACGGGTCGCCAGCGTGCCCGCAATCGGCAGTGTCAGCGATGTTGCCGCCGTCGTGGTCAGCGTCACGGCATGATGGCCTACCCGCGTCAGGGTTGCGGCGACGTCATTGGCGACACCGGTGCCGCCTTGTGCCGGGGACAGCGCGGTGCCCAGCAGCAGCTGGGCCACTGTCGTGGCATTGGTGGCGGCATCGACGCTGAGCGCGGTTGTCCAGGCCGTGCCGTCCGGGCTGACCTTGACGCCGAAACTGTCGTCGCCCAGCGTTCCCATCTCGGCCCGGCCCGAAAAGCCGGTCTGGAACACCAGCGATGCCGTATCGCCACTTGCCGCCTTGTTGACCTTCAGCTGGTGGCCCGCACCGTCATGCGTCATCAGCGTCGCTGCCGCTGCCACGGCCAGCTTGTTGGTGCTGTCATAGCTGGTGTTGACGCCCACCCCCGGCACATTCTGCAAATCGGGCAGATCGGGCGCGACCCAGGCCGCGCCGTCCCAGACCCGGATCTCGGTCTCGAGGGTTGCGCGCCAGCCTGTCTGGGGTGCCAGAAACAGCCAGCCGCCGTTGGCATAGGCTGCCAAGGCACCCGCCTGCCCCGCCCAGTCGTTGACCGGCGCCGGGCCGACAGCCCAGACCTGCCCCTCTTGAGGGGTCAGGGGCGGCGTGTTTTGCGAATAGCTTTGCACGCTCAACTGGACGATCAGGTCCAGTTTTTCCAATGCGGCATTGTGGGTCAGGTGCTTTTGCGCCTGCGCGGCCTGCAAATACGGCAGGCTCAGATTGGTGGATGTCTCGTCCATGTCGGCCTCCTGGTCGAAGGCGGACCATAGGGTCAGACCCGCTAGGAAGCGTGGAGTGTCCGGCCCAACGCAACACAGCCCCGCGCAACACGGCCGCGTGCAACAGGCCTGATGTCAGCTTTCGTCAGCGGGCACCACATCGACCGAATGGCGGCTGTCCTGCCCACCCGTGGTGCGCATCACGCCCATAACCGGCGACACATCGCGGTAGTCGCGCCCGCGTGCAACGGTGATGTAATCCACACCGGCGGGCTGATCGTTGGTCGGGTCAAACTCGATCCAGCCGGTCACCGGCCCGGCCCAGGCCCGAACCCAGGCGTGCATCGCATCCGCGCCCTCCAGCCGGGGTTCACCCGGCGGCGGCAAGGTGCGCAGGAAACCCGAGACATAGCCCGCCGGTATCCCCAGCGCGCGCAGCCCCGCGATCATCACATGCGCAAAGTCCTGACAAACCCCGCTGCGCTGCGCGAACGCTTCCGCCGGGCCGGTCTCGACCGAAGTTGCCTCGGCGTCGAACGCCATCGCACGATGCAGCGCGCCGCCCAGCGTCTCGATTGCCTGCCGCGTTGTCATGCCTTTGCCGACGGCCTTGCGCGCAAAGGCCGAAATCTCAGACACCTCGGGCACACGGGCCGACGGACCCCGAAAATGATGCGGCGAGTCGGGCCCGAGATCCGTGCACCCCGCCAAGGCGTCATCCAAATCGCGCAGCAGCGGCGACAGATCGGCCCCCTCGACAGGGGCCAGTCGCTCGACCTTCAGCGCCAGGGTCAGGGCCAGCGCCTCGATCGGGCGATGCCAGACGGCCGTCGTCGTGGCGTTGCCGAAGAAATCTTTCATCTCCCGCTGTTCGTCGGGCCGGGGCTCAAGCGTCAGGCGCTGCGACAGCACCTGCTGTTCGCCCGGCAGGCTGGGTGCCATCAACCGCACCAGCGTGCGCGAGCGGTCCGACGGAGCCGCGTAGTCGTAGTCGATCGTCAGGGCGATGTCATAGATCATGACGCATACTTAGCGCAGATACGCCGCCGTGATCAGGTCAGAAACGCCTGCCAGCTCGGCGCGGATGTGCAAAAGCTGATCCGCGTCGATCTTTTCGGGGCTGACCACGCTGAGCAGCGACTCCAGCGGCACGATTGCCCGCAGCAACGGCGACAAGCGCCCGTTATCCAGCGCATTGGGCAGCGCCGATGCCTGCGCGCGCATCACCTGCATCTGGAACAGGACCGAGCGCGGGTTGTCCGCATCCAGCGCCAGCAGGTCAATGACCGTATCGCGTGACGTTTCCACCGAATAGCGACGGCGGTGGGTGATCACGCTGTCGGCGACCTCGACTGCCAGATCGAGCGCCCCCTCGGGCGCGTCAGCATCCGTCAACCCGTGCAACAAGGCAGTCAGCGCATCAGCCCGCTCCAGCGCCCGGCCCAGCGTCAGGAAACGCCAGCCCTGAAAGCGGTACATGTTGTCTTGCACCAGCCCCGAGAAGCCCGACAGCTTGCGCACCAGAATGCCCATCGCCCGCGCCGCATCATCGCCGGGCTTGATGTCACGCAGCGTCGTCTTGGCCGTGCGGTCCAGATCGACCACGGCTGCCCAGCCATCGACCGAAAAGCGATCGCGCACCTTGGCGGCGCACGACCGCGCCACGCTGATCCGGTCCAGCAGCGCATCGGGCATCGGTTGCGCAATATCAACGCCGTAGCCACCCAGGAAGGCCCTGAGCCGCCGCAGCAGCGGGTCCGCCGGGTTGTCCGTCGCCGCCAGCCGCAGATGATAGGCTCGGATCAGCCGCGCCGCATCCTCGGTCCGCTCGATGTAGCGGCCTAGCCAGAACAGGTTATCCGCCGCCCGCGCCGGCACCACGCCCGGGCTGGCCCGGCGGAACGGCGCCCCCGCGCTGGGTTGCAGCGACACTTTGGGCACCAGCCGGTCCGAGACGATCCACACATCGGCGACCGAGCCGCCCTTTTGCATCGCCAGCGCCGTCGCATCGCCCGAACGCCCGATGCGCGCATAGCCGCCCTTCATGAACCGCCAGCCCTGCGGCGTGCGCGTCGCAAACACCCGCACCGTCATCGGGCGCGGTTGCAGGCGGCCTTCGGCCAGCGTCTCGCCCGGCTCGGTGACCCAGGCGGGCGTCGTGGACAGCGCCACCGCCTCTTGCCCGACCAGTGCCGCGCCCTGCGCCTCGATCCAGTCGGCCAGCTTGCCCTTGACCCCGCCCGCGAATTGCCCGCCCAGCGCCGAGCGCGCCGTGACGTCAAACGGCAGGTCGATAGTCGAAGCCGGACCGATCAGCATCTTGTGCGCGTTCTGGCGCACATAGGCCCGCTCCTTGGCCCCGCCACACCACCATGTCGCGATGTTGGGCAGCGCCAGTGGCTGCCCCTGCAACACCTGCGCGATACGCGGCAAAAACGCCATCATCGCACGCATTTCCAGCACGCCCGAGCCCAGCGCGTTGACCATCGCCAGCTTGCCTTGCCGCGCGGCCTCAACTAGACCCGGCGTGCCGATATGGCTTTGCGCGTTCAGCTCCAGCGGATCGGCAAAGCCGGCGTCAATGCGCCGCCAGAGCACGCCCAGCGGCTTTGGCCCCTCGATCGTGCGCACCATCGCCTCGCCGTTCTCGACCAGCAGATCCTCGCCTTCCAGCAGCATCAGGCCCAGATAGCGCGCGATATAGGTATGCTCGTAATAGGTATCGTTCGACGGCCCCGGCGTCAGAATTGCCGCCCCGGCCAAGGGGTTACCGCCCGCCGTCGCCAGCCGGTCCAGCGTCGCGCGGAAATCGAGGAAGAAGCTGGCCAGCCGGTGAATATAGGCGCGCGGGAACCGCTCGGGGAAGATCCGCCCGGTGGCCATGCGGTTTTCCAGCGCAAAGCCGGCGCCCGACGGCGCTTCGAGCCGGTCACCCAGCACCAGCCACGACCCATCGGGCGAGCGCCCGATCTCGAACGCCAGATGATGCAGGAAATGCCCGCCCGCAGGCGCGACCCCGACCATGGGGCGCAGCCATTGCGGCGACCCGGCGATCAGCGAGGCGGGCAGATGCCCCTCGCTCACCAGCCGACCGGGGCCGTAAAGATCGGCGACGACCGCTTCAAGCAGATCGGCCCGCTGCGCAAGACCAGTGCAGATCTCGTCCCATTCGCTGTCGTGCAGGATCACCGGGATCGGTGCCAGTGGCCAGTCCCGTTCGGCCAGCGGATCGCCGGTGTATTGCCGGTAATAAACCCCGGTATCGCGCAGATAGGCATTGCCGCGCTCAAACCGTGCGGCCAGATCCGTCACGCTCAGCCGGGCAAACCGTTCGACAAAACGCTGCCAGACCGGGCGCATCCGCCCGGCCCCGTCAAACAGCTCATCGGCGACGCCGGGCGTCAGCCCGTAATCGGCAAAGATGTCGCGCGTTTTTTTCACAGCGGACGGTGGCATAAGGCACCTGACGTGTCAGTGCAGACCCGCTGGACGGCGCAAGTCCAGCGTGAGTGGGAATTCAGGATGCGGCGTCTCGGGCGCCGGGCGATACGATCCTGCGGTGTGCCCGAAGGGTTCGAACCGCGCAAGACGCCGCGCTTCCGCCTCATAAGCATTGACCGGGAACGTGTCATAATTGCGCCCCCCGGATGCGCCACATGATAGGTGCAGCCCGCCAGTGCGCGCCCGGTCCAGTCATCGTAGATGTCAAACACCAAGGGCGTGTTAACGGGCAACACCGGATGCAGCGATTCCGCCGGTTGCCACGCCTTGTAGCGCACCCCGCCCACCGACACGCCCGAGGTCTGCGTGCGCGCCAGCGGCACGGGCCGCTGGTTGACCATCACCCGGTAGCGGTCCTGATGCAGCGTCGTCAGCTTGACCTGCAACCGCTCGACCGAGCTGTCCGTATAGCGCACCGTGCCGCCAATCGCACCGGTCTCGCCCAGTACATGCCACGGCTCCAGCGCCTGACGGACCTCCAGATGCACGCCCTCGACCTCAAGCTGACCGCAGAACGGGAAGCGGAACTCGGATTGCGCCTCGAACCAGACGGGATCGAAGTCGAACCCGTTCTGGCGCAGGTCGCCCAGCAGGCTGAGCAGGTCTTCCCACAAGTAATGCGGCAGCATGAAGCGGTCGTGCAGCACCGTGCCCCAGCGCACCGGTTTGCCGATGACCGGGCTGTTCCAGCAGCGCGCAATGATCGCCCGCAGCAGCAGTTGCTGCGCCAGCGACATGCGCGGATGCGGCGGCATCTCGAAGCCGCGGAACTCGACCAGACCCAGACGGCCCGTCGGTCCATCGGGTGAATAGAGCTTGTCGATGCAGATCTCGGCGCGGTGGGTGTTGCCGGTCACATCGGTCAGCATGTTGCGCAAGAGCCGGTCGATCAGCCACGGCGGCGGCAGATTGCCGCCCTGCACCGGATCGCCGATCTGGTCCAGCGCGATCTCCAGCTCATAGAGCGTATCGTGCCGCGCTTCGTCGATGCGCGGGGCCTGGCTGGTCGGACCGATGAACAGCCCCGAGAACAGATAGCTGAGGCTGGGGTGCCGCTGCCAGATCAGGATCAGCGATTTGAGCAGATCGGGCCGCCGCAGGAACGGCGAATCCGTCGTCACTGCCCCGCCCACCACCACATGATTGCCGCCACCGGTGCCGGTATGCCGCCCGTCGATCATGAATTTATCGGCCCCCAGCCGCGAGTTACGGGCCTCGTCATAAATCGCCTCGGTCGTCGCGACACAATCCTCCCAGCTATGCGCCGGGTGGATGTTCACCTCGATCACCCCCGGATCGGGGGCCACGCGGATCACGTTCAGACGCGGATCGTTCGGCGGCGCGTAGCCTTCGATATGGATCGGCAGGTTCAGCTCTTGCGCCGTCACCTCAGCCGCGGCCAGCAGTTCGAGATAATCCTCAAGCGTGTCGCAGGGCGGCATGAACAGGTTGAGCCGCCCGTCACGCGGCTCGATCGCAATCGCCGTGCGCACCGCCCCCGTCACCGGATCAACGCCCTGCTCGTTCACCGCCTGCTTGTCGCTGTCATCCTCGGCGCTGCGGGTGACTTTCTGGTCATGCTGATCGGTCACGCCGGGCAGCATCGCCTTGCGCTCGGCGGCTTCCAGCGCGTCGCGCTCGGCCTCTTCCGCCGCAAGCCGGTCGATTTCCTCCTGCACCTTGCTGCGCCGCGCCTGAATCGCCTCATGGAAATCGGGCAGGGCGGCATAGGGCAGCGTGGTGTCGGCGGGATACGAATAGGGATACTGCGCGGGCGGCACATAGGGCAGCGCGCCCAGCGGCAGGCGGAAGCCCACCGGGCTGTCACCGGGCACCAGAAACAGCTTGCCGCGCCGGGGTTTCCACATCTCGGACCGCCAATGCGAGGCCGTGGCCTTGCTCTGCCAGCGCTGGATCGGCAGCACATAACCCGACGCCTCGGTCAGCCCGCGGTCAAACACGCGGGCATAGCGTGCCCGGTCCTCGGGGTTTTTCAGCTTGGAATTCTCGGGCGTCACGTTCGACGGCAGCTGCGCTTCCTTCAGGATCCACTCGGCCGGATCCTCATAGGCGGGCTGGGCGTAATGCTTCTGGATGCCCAACTGCTCGGCAAAGCGCTCCATGAACTGCCCTGCCTCGACCGAACCATGCGGCTTGGGCTGGCTTTCACGCGCCACCAGCTCGGGGTTCTTCCACACCGGCTGCCCGTCGCGCCGCCAGTACAGCGAGAAGGTCCAGCGCGGCAGGCTTTCACCCGGATACCACTTGCCCTGCCCGTAATGCAGGAACCCGCCCGGCGCGAACCGCCCGCGCAGCCGGCGGATCAGATCATCGGCCAGCGCGCGCTTTTGCGGGCCGACGGCGTCGGTGTTCCACTCGGCGCTCTCGAAATCATCGACCGACACGAAGGTCGGCTCGCCGCCCATGGTCAGGCGCACATCGCCCTTGGTCAGGCTTTCATCAACCTGCTTGCCCAGCGCGTTCAGCCGGTCCCAGCTTTCATCCGAGAACGGCTTGGTGATGCGCGGATGCTCGGCCACGCGGGTGACGGTCATGTCGAAGGCGAAATCGGTCTTCAGCGTCCCTTGCGCCGTATACCCGCCACTGATCGGTGCCGCGTTCTGGTAATGCGGGGTCGCGGCCAGCGGGATATGGCTTTCGCCGGTGAACAGGCCCGAGGTCGGATCAAGCCCGATCCAGCCCGCGCCGGGCAGGAACACCTCGACCCAGGCGTGCAGGTCGGTGAAGTCATTCTCGGTGCCCGAAGGACCGTCGAGCGATTTCACATCCGCTTTCAGCTGGATCAGATAGCCCGACACGAACCGCGCCGCAAAGCCCAGATGCCGCAGCACCTGCACCAGCAGCCAAGAAGAGTCGCGGCACGAGCCCGAGCCGATCCCCAGCGTCTCCTCGGGCGTCTGCACCCCCGGCTCCATGCGGATGGTATAGTTGACCACGCCCGCAATCTTGGCGTTCAGCCCGACCAGCATGTCCACCGTGCGTTGGCGCGAATAGTCCAGGCCCCCGATCAGCTGCGCCAGCAGCGGGCCTTCCGGCTCAGGCTGCCGGTAGATCGACAGATCGGCGCGCAGCTCTTCGGGGTACTCGAACGGCCAGTGCTCGGCGCTTTCCTCGACGAAAAAATCGAACGGGTTGTAGACCGTCATGTCGGCGGTCAGATCGACCTCGATCTTGAATTCGGTCACCGGCTCGGGGAACACAAAACGCGCCAGCCAGTTACCATAGGGGTCTTGCTGGTGGTTCACGAAATGCCCCGCCGGGCTGACCTTGAGCGAATGCGAGATCACCCGCGTGCGCGAATGTGGCGCGGGCCTGAGCCGGATGATCTGCGGTCCCAATGTGACCGGACGGTCATAAGTATAATGGGTCAGATGGTGGATGGACGCGTAGATGGCCATGTTTCAACCTTGTCGGTGATTTGCCTTTACCTTAGGCCCCCACGCGCCCTGTGCCACCGGGAAACGCAAAACTCGGCCCGTTACCGCCAACTTCCCGGGCATTTGCGCAGAATTGCGGCATGTCCACAGCCGCCCCCAAACGCAAAACGCCGCCGGGCGGTTAACCCGGCGGCGGTTCTTGCAAGGCGCACGCCTCAGGGGATCAGGCGTTCGATGATCTTGTCCGCAGCCTCATCCGCCGTCATCGCGGTCGTATCAATGCGGATCTCGGCATTGTCGGGCGCTTCATAGGGCGAATCGATGCCCGTGAAGTTCTTCAGCTGACCCGAGCGTGCCTTGGCATACAGCCCCTTCACGTCGCGCTCTTCCGCCACGCTCAGCGGCGTGTCGACGAAGACCTCGATGAACTCGCCTGGCTCCATCATCCCGCGCACCATGTCGCGCTCGGACCGGAAGGGCGAGATGAAGGCCGTGACAACGATCAACCCCGCATCGGTCATCAGACGCGCCACTTCGCCGACCCGGCGGACGTTTTCCACGCGGTCAGCCTCGGTAAAGCCCAGATCCTTGTTCAACCCGTGCCGCACGTTGTCGCCGTCCAGCAGGAACGTATGCCGGTTCATCCGCGCCAGCTTTTTCTCCAGCGCGTTGCCGATGGTCGACTTGCCCGACCCCGACAACCCGGTCAGCCAGACCACGGCCGGTTTCTGGTGCTTCATCGCGGCGTGGTGATCGCGGCCAATGTCCGTGGCCTGCCAATGGATGTTCGACGCCCGGCGCAGCGAGAAATGGATGATCCCGGCAGCGACCGTGTGGTTGGTGATCTTGTCGATCAGGATGAACCCGCCCAGATCGCGGCTTTCGGCATAGGGCGCAAAGGGGATCTCGCGGTCGGTGGTGATCGTTGCCACGCCGATCGAGTTCAGGTCCAGCGTCTTGGCCGCCAAATGTTCCTGCGTGTTGACGTCCACCTCATACTTGGGCTGCGCCACCTTGGCCGACACCATCTGCGCACCGATCTTGAGCCAATAGGCCCGGCCGGCGACCATCTCGTTCTCGTCCATCCAGACGACGCTGGCCTCGAACTGGTCCGCCACCTCCAGCGGTGCCTTGGACGCGACAATCACCTGCCCGCGCGAGCAGTCGATCTCGTCGGCCAGCGTCAGCGTGACGGATTCGCCCGCCACCGCCTCGTCCTTGTCACCGCCGTACGCCACAATGCGCGCGATGGTCGATGTCTTGCCCGACGGCAGCACCCGCACCGCATCGCCCGGCTTGACCGACCCGCTGGCAATCATCCCCGAGAAACCCCGGAAATCCAGATTGGGCCGGTTCACCCACTGCACCGACATGCGGAACGGCTGCTCCTGATCGGCGGTGATGTTGACCTCGACCGCCTCAAGATAGGGCAGCAGCGACGGGCCGCTGTACCACGGCGTCTTCTCGCTGGGCGCGGTGATGTTGTCGCCCTTGAAGCCCGAAATCGGAATCGCGGTGAAGTCCTTGATGCCGATGCTGGTGGCAAAAGCGCGGTAATCGGCAACGATCTGGTCATAGGTGGCCTGATCATAGCCCACCAGATCCATCTTGTTCACCGCCAGCACGATGTGGCGGATGCCCAGCAGATTGACCAGATAGCTGTGACGGCGGGTCTGGGTCAGCACGCCCTTGCGCGCGTCGATCAGGATCACCGCCAGATCGGCGGTCGAGGCACCCGTCACCATGTTGCGGGTGTATTGCTCGTGGCCGGGCGTGTCGGCGACGATGAACTTGCGCTTCTCGGTCGCGAAAAAGCGGTAGGCCACGTCGATGGTGATGCCCTGCTCGCGCTCGGCGGCCAGCCCATCGACCAAGAGCGCAAAGTCGATCTCTTGCCCCTGCGTGCCCACGCGCTTGCTGTCGGCTTCCAGTGCTGCCAGCTGGTCCTCAAAGATCATCTTTGAATCATACAGCAGCCGCCCGATCAGCGTCGATTTGCCGTCATCCACCGACCCGCAGGTGATGAAGCGCAGCATGGTCTTGTGCTGGTGGGTTTCCAGATAAGCGTCGATGTTTTCCGCGATCAGCGCGTCGGTCTTGTAGATAGGATCGGTCATGTAGTCACCTCAGAGGGTGTTGAAATTGCTTGAAAGAAAGCGGCGGCTCAGAAATAGCCTTCCTGCTTCTTCTTCTCCATCGAGGCGGCCTGATCATGGTCGATCGCCCGGCCTTGCCGTTCCGAGGTCGTGGTCAGCAGCATCTCCTGAATGACCTCGGGCAGCGTCTTGGCCTCGCTCTCGACCGCACCGGTCAGCGGGTAGCAGCCCAGCGTGCGGAAGCGGATCGAGCGCATCACCGGCACCTCGCCGTCACGCAGCGGGAAACGGTCGTCGTCGACCATCAGCGTCAGCCCGTCCCGCACCACGGTCGGACGCGGGGCGCTGAAGTAAAGCGGCACGATTTCAATGCCTTCCAGATGGATGTATTGCCAGATGTCCAGCTCGGTCCAGTTCGAGATCGGGAAGACCCGCATGCTCTCACCCTTGGCCTTGCGAGCGTTATACAGGCGCCACAGCTCGGGGCGCTGGCTTTTGGGATCCCAGCGGTGGTTGGCCGAGCGGAACGAGAACACCCGCTCCTTTGCCCGGCTCTTTTCCTCATCGCGCCGTGCGCCGCCAAAGGCTGCATCGAACCCGTAGAGGTCCAGCGCCTGCTTCAGCCCTTCGGTCTTCCACATATCGGTGTGCAGCGCGCCGTGGTCGAACGGGTTGATGCCACGCTCTTTCGCCTCGGGGTTCTGATAGACCAGCAGCTCCATGCCCGCCTCGGCGGCGGCCTTGTCGCGCAGCTTGTACATGTCCTGAAATTTCCACGTCGTATCGACATGCAGCAGCGGAAACGGCGGCGGCGACGGGTAGAAGGCCTTCTTCGCCAGATGCAGCATCACCGCGCTGTCCTTGCCGACGCTATACAGCATCACCGGCTTCTCAGCCTCGGCAACGACTTCGCGCATGATGTGGATGCTTTCGGCTTCCAGCCGCTGCAGGTGGGTCAGAGTCTTCGCGGACATTGCCGGTTCCTTGTCGTTTGACGCATCGATGTTGACCCCCACCTAACAGCGGCACTACAAGGCGGAACCCCCCATATGGGAGGTATGCCATCACAAAAGCGAAAACCCCCGCATGCTGGGACGCAGCCAAGACGTCGAAACCCTGCGCCTGCTCTATTCTTGTGCAGCGCAACCCGCCGACATCGCCCCCCTTGGGGCGCGTTTCTTGACGCGCTCATCGCCCTGACCCGGGCACAGGCCGCCCATCTGCGGATCGCGGCGGGCAGCGACACGCTGACCTACAGCACCGACCCCGCCGCCACTCTGCCGCCGCTTGAGGGGCTGCGCACGGGCCGGGTCTATGGTCAGGGCGAGATCGCGGGGGCAACCACACCCCTGCGCGCCCTGCGCGTATCGCCGCGCGGGGACATGCAGGCGTGGCTGGTCATCACCACAACCCGGCCCGAGTTTGACGCGATTGACGGCGTCAAACTCAGCAATCTCGCGCCCCATCTCGCTCAGGCGGTTGAGACATGGCTGGCGCTGGCGGGCGAACGCGCCCGTGCCCAGCAAAGCGCCCGCGCCGCGCAGGATCTTGGCGCGGGCTGGCTCTGGCTCGACGCCACCGCCCGCGTCAGCGCCAGCGACGACGGCGCGCGCGCGCTGATCGCCGCCACCCCTGCGCTGCGCCTGACGCTCGACAACCGGCTCGACTTTCGCGACGCCACGCTCGCCCGTGATCTGCGCCGCAGGATCGACCGGGCGCTGCTCCCGGGGGCCGACCCGCAGATCCTGACACTGGAACGATCCCCGCTGTTGCAACTGTCGCTGCTCCCCGGCCTTGCGCCCCGCGCGCCGGGGCTCGAGCCGACCCTGCGCGCGCTGTTGCGACGGGCCCCCAGCGCCCGACACCTTGCACAGCCTGCCTTGGGCGCAGCGTTCGACCTCAAACCCAGCGAAACACGGCTGGCGGCCCTGCTCTGCGACGGGCTGTCACTGGCGGAATGCGCCGCACACCTCGGCTGGACCATCGAGACCACACGCAGCTGCTCGAAGTCGCTCTTCGCCCGCACCGGCACCCGCAGCCAAAGCGATCTGATCCGACAGAATCCTCACCAGCGCCGTCTGGTTCAGCCCGGACTGACCGCCGCCGATCGCGCCTTGCGTGCACCGCAGCCTCTACACCTTGGCGCTCAAACATGCGAGGAACAGCTGGCCGTCGCCCGTCGACATCGCCCGGCATCCCGGGTGTGACGTCAAACGCAGGCCCTGCCCGGGCCTCCGTTCTCGCTGTAAGGATTGAGACATGGCTTTGAACACGATTGTTTCGGTTGATACCGCTGCCGTCGCGCGGCGCGTGCTTCAGGTCGAAGCCGAGGCCCTGATGGCCCTCTCGACCGACCTGCCTGCGGACCTGCCTGCCGCTGTGCAACTGATCCTGGACCGTACCGGCCGGGTGATCGTGTCGGGGATGGGCAAATCCGGCCATATCGGCCGCAAGATCGCCGCCACGCTTGCCTCGACCGGAACGCCGTCCTTCTTTGTCCACCCCGCCGAAGCCAGCCACGGCGATCTGGGCATGGTGACGCCGCAGGACACCTGCATCCTGATCTCGAACTCGGGCGAGACCTCGGAACTGGGCGATATCATCGCCCATTGCGTCCGCTTCAGCATCCCGATTGTTGGCATCTCAAAGCGCGACGACAGCTCGCTGATGCGCACCGCCACCTGCAAGCTGACCCTGCCCGACCTGCCCGAGGCCTGCTCGATCGGCATGGCCCCCACGACCTCGACCACACTGACGCTGGCCTTGGGCGATGCGCTCGCCGTTGCCCTGATGGAGGCCCGCGCCTTCAAGCCTGAACATTTCCGCACCTATCATCCCGGTGGCAAACTGGGTGCCCGGCTGGCCAAGGCCGCGCAGCTGATGCACGGTGCAGACAGCCTGCCGCTGGTGAGCACCACCCAACCGATGACCGAAGTGATCCTGACCATGACGTCACGCGGGTTTGGCGTGGCCGGGGTTGTCGATGCCGCCGGCGCGCTGACCGGCGTGATCACCGATGGCGACCTGCGGCGCAACATGGACGGGCTGATGGGGCGCACGGCGCAAACCGTGGCCACCCGCAATCCGATCACAGTGCGCCCCGAGACGCTGGCAGCCGAGGCGCTGGCGGTGATGAACGCACACAAGATCACTGCGCTTTTTGTCACCGACGTGACAGGCACCCCGCTGGGCATCCTGCATCTGCACGACTGCCTGCGCGCCGGGGTCGTCTAGCGCCAACCGATCACCATCGCGCCTTGTTCACACGCGTGCTCTCGCGGTAAACCGAAACGACCAAGCCAAAGGCCTCTCGATGCAGATTGAAGAAACCGCGCTTCCCGGCGTCCTCATCCTGACCCCGCGCCGCTTTGGCGATGCCCGCGGCTGGTTCAGCGAAAGCTGGAACCGCAAGACGCTGCGCGCCGCCGGGCTGGATCTGCCAGAGTTCGTGCAGGACAATCATTCGCTGAGCGCCCGCATCGGCACGCTGCGTGGCCTGCACTATCAATCGCCGCCGCATGCTCAGGGCAAGCTGGTCCGCTGCGGGCGCGGGCGGTTGCTGGACGTTGCCGTGGACGTGCGCCGCGGCTCGCCGACCTACGGGCACTCGGTGAGCGAAGAATTAAGCGCCGAGAATGGTCGCCAGCTGTGGATCCCTGCAGGCTTTCTGCACGGTTTTGTCACGCGCGAACCTGACACCGAGATCATCTACAAATGCACCGACCATTACGCACCCGAGTGCGACGGCGCCGTGCATTTTGCGTCTGTGGGTGTGGAATGGGGCGTTGAAATGTCAGATATTCAATTGTCTGACAAAGATAAAGCCGCCCCCGCCCTCGCTGACTGGACCTCACCCTTCACCTGGGAGCCCGCATGAAACTGCTTGTAACCGGGGGGCGGGCTTTATCGGCTCGGCTGTTGTTCGGCGGGCAATTGCCCAGGGCCACGGGGTGGTCAATGTCGATTGTCTGACCTATGCAGCCTGCCTGGAAAACGTCGCCAGCGTCGATCAGAACCCTGCGTATTCGTTTGAAAAGGCAAACATATGTGACGCCGAAGCGCTCACGGATATTTTCCAGCGCCACCGTCCTGATGCCGTGATGCACCTTGCTGCCGAAAGCCATGTAGACCGATCCATCGACGGCCCCGGCGCGTTTATCGACACCAATGTGACGGGCACCTACACCCTGCTGCAAGCGGCTCGGGCCTATTGGCAGGAAAGTGGAAAGTCAGACAATTTCCGTTTCCACCATATCTCCACGGATGAAGTCTTCGGCTCGCTCGGGCCGACGGGGATGTTCACCGAAACCACCCCTTACGACCCGCGCAGCCCCTATTCCGCATCGAAAGCCGCCAGTGACCATCTGGTCCGCGCCTGGGGTGAGACCTATGGCCTGCCGGTCGTGCTGACCAATTGCTCGAACAACTACGGCCCCTATCACTTCCCCGAAAAGCTGATCCCCGTGGTGATCCTGAACGCCATCGCCGGGTTGCCGATCCCGGTCTATGGCGCCGGAGAGAACGTGCGGGACTGGCTTTATGTCGAGGATCACGCCGACGCGCTGCTGCTGGTTCTGCAACAGGGCAAGACCGGGCGCAGCTATAACATCGGCGGCGAGAACGAGGCGCGCAACATCGACATCGTGCGCCTGATCTGCGCCCTGCTCGACGAGATGCGCCCCGCCGCGCAGCCCTATGCCGAGCAGATCACCTTTGTTACCGACAGGCCGGGCCATGACCTGCGCTATGCCATCGACCCGTCGCGCATCCGCGACGAGCTGGGCTGGCGCCCGTCCGTCACGCTGGAAGAAGGGCTGCGCCGGACCGTGCGCTGGTATCTCGACAACGACGCGTGGTGGCGGCCGCTGCAGGCCCGGCAAGGGGTCGGCAAGCGGCTGGGCACAGCGTAACGCCGCCCTGTCGCCCCGCCCCGGCCTCAGCGCCGCCGCTTTCGCGCGCGACGCTCAGAACAGCAAGAAAGGTCATACGATGCGCATCCTTGTTTTCGGCGAAACCGGTCAGGTCGCGCGGGCGCTCGCCCCGCTGCTGCCCAAGGACGCGGTCTGCCTGAACCGGGCGCAGGCCGATCTGCTGGACCCTGCCGCCTGCGCCGCCGCGATCCATAGCCACGCCCCGGATGTGGTGATCAACGCCGCCGCCTGGACCGCCGTGGACAAAGCGGAGGGTGAAGAGACCGACGCGCTGACCGTCAACGCGCTTGCCCCCGGCGCGATGGCGGCGGCCTGTGCATCGCGCGGCATCCCCTTTCTCCACGTCTCGACCGACTATGTCTTTGACGGCTCGGGCGATGCGCCCTGGCAGACGGACGCCCCCACCGCCCCACTCAACGCCTATGGCCGCACCAAACTGGCCGGCGAACAGGCGATCCGCGCCGCCGGAGGCCGCGCGGCGATCCTGCGCACCTCGTGGGTGTTCTCGACCCATGGCGCGAATTTCCTCAAGACCATGCTGCGCCTGTCAGAAACCCGCGACGCACTCAGCATTGTCGATGACCAGATCGGCGGCCCCACCCCGGCCGAGGCCATCGCGCGCGCGCTGATCACCATGGCCGAAGCCCTGTTCAACGGCCATCCCGGCGGCACATGGCATATCGCCGGCACGCCCTTCGTCAGTTGGGCCGATTTCGCGCGCGAAATCTTCGCCGCCGCAGACCGCAGCGTGACCGTGACCGGCATTCCCACCGCCGACTACCCAACCCCGGCGCCGCGCCCGCTGAACTCGCGGCTCGACGGCACCACACTTTTGCGCGACTTTGGCCTGCCCCAGCCCGACTGGAAGGCCCAGACCCGTGCCGATGTCAGGAGATTGATCCCATGACCGCCGCAACGCCCCGTCAACGCAAGGGCATCATTCTGGCCGGAGGATCGGGCACCCGCCTGTTTCCGATCACCATCGGTGTCTCCAAACAGCTGATGCCGATCTACGACAAGCCGATGATCTACTACCCGCTGTCGGTGCTGATGCTGGCCGGGATCCGCGAGATCGCGGTGATCACCACCCCGCATGATCAAGAGCAGTTCCAGCGCGCGCTTGGGGATGGGTCACGCTGGGGCCTCAGCTTTACCTATATCGTGCAGCCCTCGCCCGATGGTCTGGCGCAGGCCTTCATTCTGGCCGAAGAGTTCCTCGATGGCGCCCCGTCGGTCATGGTGCTGGGCGACAACATCTTTTTCGGCCACGGCCTGCCCGAATTGCTGGCCGCAGCCAACGCGCGCCCCAGCGGCGGCACGGTGTTTGGCTACCGCGTCTCTGACCCCGAGCGTTATGGCGTCGTCGGGATGGATGACACCGGGCGCGTCACGCAGATCGTTGAAAAGCCGACCGTCCCACCGTCGAACTATGCCGTCACAGGCCTGTATTTCCTTGACGACACCGCGTCTGAGCGTGCCCGCGCGATCAAACCCTCTCCGCGCGGCGAGGTCGAGATCGTGGACCTGCTGCAAACCTATCTCGACGAGGGCGCGCTGGATGTGCAGCGCATGGGCCGGGGCTACGCCTGGCTGGACACCGGCACGCATGGCAGCCTGCTGGACGCGGGAAATTTCGTGCGCACGCTGCAGGCCCGGCAGGGCTTGCAAACCGGCTGCCCCGAGGAAATCGCCTTCCAGCAGGGCTGGATCAGCGCCGAAGACCTTCAGATCATCGCCCGGCCCTTGGCAAAGAACGAATACGGCAAATACCTGCTGAACCTGATCGCCGAAGGCCGCGCCTGGGACTGATGCAGGCTGTTGGCGCGGACGGGGCGCCGGTCTATCGTCGCCCCATGAAAGCAGGAGCGCGGGCATGAGCTGGCTGGGCGTAGACATGGGCGGCACGGCGACGCGCTGGGTCCGCTGCGATGTGTCCGGTGCGGTGCTTGGCCACGGCAAGACGTCGGGCGCGAACGGGATGGTGTTTGATCCCGCAGAGCGTGCCGCCTTTGACGCGGCCCTGACCGGCATCCGGGCCGCCACCGGCCCCTTGTCGGGGGCGTATCTGGGCGTCACCGGCGCGGGATTTACCAAGGATCCCGCCCTCTTGCACGCAGCGGCGCAGGCGCTGGACCTTACCCCGGATCGCGTGCGCGTGGTCAATGACATGGTGCTCGCCTGGCACGCCGTCTGGCCGCAGGGCGGCGGGCATGTGGTGACGGCGGGCACAGGATCGGTCGGCTTTTCCTTGGCGCGGGGAACGACCACGCTGGTCGGCGGACGCGGCATGTTGCTCGACGATGCAGGCTCGGGCGCTTGGATTGGCTTGCAAGCCGTGCGCGCCCTCTGGCGGCTGGTTGAGGATTACGGCAAGCCGCAGGGTGCCGAGACCCTCGCCCGGCTGGTGTTTGACGCGATGGGCGGCAGCGACTGGGAAGACACGCGCCGCTATATCTATGGCCATCACCGCGGAGGCATCGCCGCCCTCGCCCGCCCGGTGGCACAGGCCGCCGCACAAGGCGACCCGCTGGCGCTGGACCTGCTGACCCGCGCAGGCGATGAGATCGCGCGCCTTTGCCGCACCATCGTCGCCCATGCAGGCCCCGGGCCGGTCGCGGTCTTTGGTGGCATCATCGCGCTGCACCCGAGCATTCGCGCGGCGATAGAAGCAGGCACAGCCGGTTTGACCCTCAGCTTCCCCCACCCCGACGCGGCGCTCACCGCTGCCGCCCTCGCCCGATCGGAGATCGCATGAGCAGCACCGAACACGCCGCCGCCCGCTTCGCCGGGATCGAGGACTGGCCGACCGCCGACCTCGCCAGCGCCCTGCTGGAAACCCAGCTTGCCGCCGTTTCCGCCGCTACCAGCGCACAGGCAGCCCTCGCGCAAGCCATTGACGCTGCTGCCGAACGCCTCGCCCAAGGCGGGCGGCTGATCTATCTGGGGGCTGGCACGTCGGGCCGTCTGGCGGTTCTTGACGCCGCCGAACTGCCGCCCACCTTCAACTGGCCCGCCGAGCGCGCCATCGCGCTGATGGCGGGCGGTCCCGGTGCCGTGGTGAACGCCGTCGAAGGGGCCGAGGACAGCGTGACCGAGGCCCCTGCCGCGCTCAAAGCCCTCACGCTCACCGCTTTGGATGTCGTCATCGGCGTCGCCGCCTCGGGACGCACGCCCTATGTCCGCGCGGGCCTTGCCGCTGCCAAGGCCATCGGCGCGCTGACCCTCAGCGTCACCAACGCCCCCGAAGCGCCGCTGGCCGCCGAGGCCGACATCGCCCTGACCGCCGCCACCGGGGCCGAGATCATCGCAGGCTCGACCCGCATGAAAGCGGGCACCGCGCAGAAGGTCTTGCTGAACTGCCTGAGCACCGGGATCATGATCCGGCTCGGTTACGTTTATCGCGGCCGCATGGTCGAGATGCGCCCAACCAACGTCAAACTCCACGCCCGCGCTGTCGCCATGATTGCCGACCTGACCGGCGAAAACACCGAGGCCGCCGAAAAGGCATTGCAAGCCGGGGGCGACATCAAGACCGCCGTGGCGATGCTGCTGCTGACCCTCGACGCCAAGGCGGCGACAGCCCGCCTGACAGCCACCGGCGGAAAGCTTTCGGCCGCGCTCAAGGACTGAGCGCGGCCGATCAAACCGTTCAAAAGGCAGGAAGATTAGTCTTCCATCGCCTCCAGTTCGTCGATGAAGCCCGAGATCATGCTCAACCCCTTGTCCCAGAACGCAGGGTCCGAGGCGTCCAGACCAAAGGGCGCCAGCAGCTCCTTGTGGTGCATCGACCCGCCCGCCGAGAGCATGGCGAAATACTTGTCCTGAAACCCTTCGGGCGCGTCGCGGTAGGCGGCATAAAGCGCGTTTACCAAGCCGTCGCCAAAGGCATAGGCATAGACGTAGAACGGCGAGTGCACGAAATGCGGGACGTAGGACCAGAAGGTCTCGTAGCCCTCCATGAAGTTGAACACCGGCCCCAGACTTTCGGCCTGCACCGACATCCACAGCAGGTTGATATCATCGGGCGTCAGCTCACCCTCGCGCCGCGCGGCGTGCAGCTTGCACTCGAAATCATAGAACGCGATCTGGCGCACGACGGTGTTGATCATGTCCTCGACCTTGCCGGCCAGCAGCGTCTTGCGCTCGGCCGTGGTGGTCGCCTTGGACAGCAGCCGCTGGAAGGTCAGCATCTCACCGAACACCGAGGCCGTCTCGGCCAGCGTCAGCGGGGTCGAGCTGAGCAACTCGCCCTGCCCGGCCGCCAGTCGCTGGTGCACGCCATGGCCCAGCTCATGCGCCAGCGTCATGACGTCGCGCGGCTTGCCCAAGTAATTCAGCATCACGTAGGGGTGCACCGTGGTCACGGTGGGATGCGCGAAAGCGCCGGGTGCCTTGCCCGGCTTGACGCCCGCGTCGATCCAGCCGTCGGTGAAGAACGGCCTGGCCAGCTCGGCCATGCGCGGGTCGAACTCGGCATAGGCCGACAGCACGGTTTCCTGCGCCTCGGACCAGGTGACCAGGCGCGTTGTCTCCATCGGCAGGGGGGCGTTGCGATCCCAGACCTGCAGCTCATCCAGACCCAACCATTTGGCTTTCAACGCATAATAGCGGTGCGACAGGCGTGGGTAGGCGGCAACCACGGCATCGCGCAGGGCCTGCACGACCTCGGGCTCGACATGGTTGGACAAGTGCCGACCGTGTTGCGGCGTCGGCATCTTGCGCCAGCGGTCGCTGATCTCCTTTTCCTTGGCCAGCGTGTTGTGCACGCGGGCAAAGAGCCGGATGTTGGCCTGAAACACTGCGGCCAGCGCATGCGCTGCGGCCTCGCGCCGGTCGCGCGACGGGTCGGTCAGCAGGTTCAGCGTCGATTCCAGCGGCAGCGGGTCTTCCTCGCCCGGCACCTCGAACGACAGGCTCGCCATCGTCTCGTCGAACAGCCGGTTCCACGCCGCAGCCCCCACGGTCGACTGATCGTGCAGGAATTTCTCCAGCTCGTCCGACAGCTGGTGCGGGCGCATGGCGCGCATCCGCTCGATCACCGGGCGGTAGCGGTTCAGCTCGTCATTGGCCGACAGCATCGACTCCATGGCCGCGTCGTCAAGGCGGTTCAGCTCCAGCGAGAAGAACACCAAAGGCGTGGTGGCCACCGTTACGCGGTCCTGCGCGTCGGCCATGAACTTGGCGCGGCTGGAATCGGTGGTCATCTGGTAATAGCGCAGGCCTGCGTAGCTCATCAGGCGGCCCGCGGTGATGTCGATCGCCTCGTAGTCGCGGATGCAGGCCAGAAGCCCGCTGCCATCAAGCGCCGCCAGCTTGCCCTCATAGGCGCTGGCGAAGGCGGCACAGGCGCTGTCGAGCCAGTCAAAATCGCGGGTGATCTCCACGCAATCCTCAGACGGATACAGATCGCTCAGATCCCATTCCGGCAGATTGCCCAAGCCCTTGCCCGATGCGTTGATGTCAAAGCGGCGGAGGTCGGTCAATGCAGGCAGTCGGAACATGGGTCACCTTTTCTTGTGTCGGACAGGATGTAATCACACCAGCCCGGCGGTGCAAGTTGCCCCCCAAGCCAATGAAAACGCCCGGTCCTGAGGACCGGGCGCAAAACTCTCAGCTGGCAGGACGCCGACGACCGCGACGCTCGCGCCCGTGGTTGTGCGAGGGATCGCCGCAGCCCGCCTCGGTCCCGTCCGAGGCCGACGACAGCGGCCCCAGCGCTGCCGTGATCTGCTCCAGCGTCGGACGCTCGCCCATCGGACGGGTGTCCAGCGCTTCGCGCATGGCACGCAAATGCTCGGGCATCGTGCCGCAGCAGCCGCCGATGATCTTCGCCCCGGCGTCGCGGGCCAGCATCGCATAGTCGGCCATCAGCGCGGGCGTGCCGTCATACTGGATCGCGCCATCAACGTATTTCGGGATACCGGCGTTGCCCTTGGCGATCACTGGCAGTTCAGGCCCCTGCGCCATGAAGCCCAGAATGGTGCGCATCAGATCCGATGCCCCGACCCCGCAATTCGCCCCGAAGGCGACCGGCGCATGCTTCAGCTTGCCGACCAGCTTGACGAAATCGGCCGAGGTCACGCCCATCATCGAGCGCCCCGCCGTGTCAAAGCTCATCGTCCCGGCCCAGGGCATGCCCGCCAGCGCGCAGGCCTCGGCAGCGGCGCGGTATTCCTCGGGCGCCGAGATCGTCTCGACCCAGAGCACATCCGCCCCGCCCTCTTTCAGGCCCTCGGCCTGTTCATGGAACATCTCGACCGCCAGCGCATGGGTCAGCGCGCCGATCGGCTCGAAAATCTCGCCCGTCGGGCCCATCGACCCGGCGACCAGCACCTTGCGGCCCGCCTTGTCGGCGACCGCGCGGCCAATCTCGGCCCCGATGCGGTTCAATTCGCGCACGCGGCCTTGCGCTTCGTGCAGCTTCAGCCGGCTGGCGTTGCCGCCGAACGTGTTGGTCAGGAACAGATCCGACCCCGCCTCGACCGCATCGGCGTACAGCCTGGTGATCCGGTCCGGGTGATCGACGTTCCAGAACTCGGGCGCATCGCCCGAGGACAGCCCCATGTTGAACAGGTTCGTGCCCGTGGCCCCATCGGCCAACAGCACACCGCGTTCGGCCAGAAGAAGGCTCAGAGGATCGGACGGGGTCGTCATGGGGGAAACCTCGGTAAATGCAAAACGCGCCGCAAAGCGCGGCGCGTCGATCTTTTCGCATATCCCGGGGCGCGGCGCAAATGCAGCCCGCTCATCAAGGTTATGCAGCCAGTAACAAAGCGGCTAGCAAAGGGGCGTTCAGCCCTCTTTGACCATCTTGTCTTTGACCTCGAGCATCACGGCGGCCATCTTGGTGCGGATCTCAGCCTCGGTCGCCTTGCCGTCCAGATCGCGGACCAGCTTGCGGATCACATCCTCGTCGCCTTCTTCTTCGAAGTCGGCAGAGATGACTTCCATCGCATAGGCATCGACCGCATCGCCGGTCTTGCCCAGCAGCGCAGCGGCCCACTGGCCAATCGCCTTGTTGCGGCGTGCCGAGGCCTTGAACGCCATTTCGGCATCATGGGCATACTTGGCCTCAAAGGCATTTTCGCGTTCGTCAAAGGTCGACATGGGGCTGGCCTCTCGTGCAAATCCGTGGGGTCGTTTCCGCCTCAGATATGGGGGGAGACGCCGCGCGCTGCAAGTCTTGTTTGCACGCGCATAGTGCCGCAGGGGGTGCATCGCAGGCATCCGGGGGCTGCGCTTGCGGGTTGCGACAGCTTGGCGTATAGCCAGCGCTGACTTCAGCAGCCCGCGCCAGCAGCGGGCCCTTCGGGGAATCACCTGACATGGCGAGACGCACCAAGGTTTACGAGGGCAAGGCCAAAATCCTTTACGAAGGCCCGGAACCCGGAACCTATATCCAGTATTTCAAAGACGACACCAGTGCCGGCGACGGCGCCAAAAAGGCGCAGATCGAAGGCAAGGGCGTTCTGAACAACCGGCTGTCCGAATACTTCATGACCGGCCTGAACGAGATCGGCGTACCGACGCATTTCATCCGCCGGGTGAACATGCGCGAGCAGCTGATCCGCGCAGTCGAGATCATCCCGCTGGAAGTCGTCGTGCGCAATGTCGCTGCCGGCTCGATCTCGAAACGACTGGGCATCGACGAGGGCACGCCGCTACCCCGCCCCATCGTTGAATACTACTACAAGAACGACGAGCTGCATGACCCGATGGTCAGCGAGGAACATATCCTCGCCTTCGGCTGGGCCACGCATCAGGATCTCGACGACATCATCGCGCTTGCGCTGCGCGTGAACGACTTCCTGTCGGGCGTGATGATGGGCGTCGGCATCAAGCTGATCGACTTCAAGATCGAAATTGGCCGCATCTATGAAGGCGACTTCCAGCGTCTGGTGATCGCCGACGAGATCAGCCCCGACAGCTGCCGGCTGTGGGACGTCAAGACCGGCGAAAAGCTGGACAAGGACGTGTTCCGCCGCGATCTGGGCAACCTGTCGGAAGCCTATACCGAAGTGGCGCGGCGTCTGGGCGTAATGCCGACCAACGCCACGCCGATCACCAAGCCGAAACTGATGAACTGAGGGACGATCCTATGAAGGCGCGCGTGCATGTGATGCTGAAAACCGGCGTTCTTGACCCCCAGGGCGAAGCCATCCGCCACGCTTTGGGCGCTCTGGGCTTCGCCGGGGTCGAGGGTGTCCGTCAGGGCAAGATGATCGAACTGGATCTGACCGAAACCGACCGCGAGGCGGCGGAAGCGGCGGTCAAGGCGATGTGCGACAAGCTGCTCGCCAACACGGTGATCGAACGCTACGAGATCGAGCTGCTCTGAGCACAGCATCAGACACGGACCGGACACAGGGGGCTTTCAGCCCCCTCTTCGCTTTCAGCGAATTCACCCCCCTGAGGATATTTGAAGAGCAAAGAAAGCGCGGTTAACCAAACGTTAACGCCCCTCTTTGCTCTCTAAATATCCCGGGGGGCGGGCCGGAACGGCCCGATGGGGGGCAGCGCCCCCCGCGCGGCGCGAGCCCCCTCGATGGGGGCGAGCGCCACCGCCTGCTTACAGCGTCATGATCCGCGCCGAGGCCGTGTCATAGGCATAGCTGCAGCGCACCTGCAGGCTCCGCCCGCTCCGGTCGACGTTCAGCATCACGTCGCGCGACACGGCCATGCCATCGGCACCCGTCACCTCCTGCGTGCCGACGACCCCCTGCACGTTGAAACCCGCGTTGCTACCGGCAGCCATACAGGCCTGTTCGGCATTGCTCGGCGTCGGGGCCATGGCCGTGGGCCCTGCGCTGATCGGCTCGGACATCCCGCCGCCGCCCATGTTGGGCATGCGCCCGCGCATGTCAGGCATTTCGCCGCAGCCTGCCAGCGTCAACCCGGCCAGAACCGCGCCTGTCATGATGATCTTGGTCATTATCCCTGCTCTCCAGCGTTTTTGATCTAACGCGCGAGACAGCTGCCGGTTCCCCGGCGCTTCTGCCCGCCGACTCACGCGCCGATAAGCGCCCGCGCCGCGCCGCGCGCTGCATCGGTGATGGTATCACCCGAGAGCATACGGGCAATCTCATCCACGCGTTGATCGGCGGAAAGCGGCATCACATCGCTGAGGGTCTGGCCATCCTTCACGCGCTTTTCAACGCGCCAGTGGTGTGCACCCAACGCCGCGACCTGCGGCGAGTGGGTCACGACGAGCACCTGCGCCCCCTCGGCCAGCGCCCGCAAACGCCGACCGACGGCATCGGCCGTGGCACCACCCACACCCCGGTCGATCTCGTCGAAGATCATCGTCACGCCGGTGACACCCCGGCTCAGGCAGACCTTCAGCGCCAGCAGGAACCGCGACAATTCACCGCCCGAGGCGATCTTGTTCAGCGCCCCCGCCGGCGCCCCCGGATTGGTCGCAACCTCGAAGCTGACCGCATCGGCCCCCTCGGGCCCCGGTTCAGCCGGGGTCAGCACGGTCTGGAACACCGCGCGCTCCATCTTCAGCGGCGCCAGCTCGGCCGCCATCGCCGTATCCAGCGCCTTGGCCGCCCCGCGTCGCAGCGCGCTCAGCGCGTCGCAGGCCGCGTCATAGCGCGCCCGTGCCGCTGCCTCGGCCTGCGCCAGCTTGGCCACGCCGTTGTCGCCCGCATCCAGCGCTTCCAGCCGCTCGCGCAGCCCGTCGGCGTGGGCGCCCAGATCATCGGCCTGCACCCCATGTTTGCGGGCCAGCGCGCGCAGCGCGAAAAGACGCTCTTCGACGCGCTCCAACTCACCGGGATCGGTGTCCAGCGCGCCCAGACAGGCCTCGACCCCTGCCGTCGCCTCTGACAACTCGCCCATCGCGCGCCCCAAGGCTTCGATCGCCGCGTCCAGACGCCCTTCGACGCCGTCCGCCGCATCCTCGAGCCAGCGCAGGGCGTCCAGCGTCAGGCGCTCGACCCCATCCTCGCCCAAGGCGGCGCGGGCACGGTGGATGTCGCCAGTCAGCCGTACGGCGGCCTGCATCAGGCGGCGGCGGCTGTCGAGCACCGCCTCTTCGCCCGGCTGCGGGTCCAGCTGGTCCAGTTCCTTGACCGCGTGACGCAGAAAATCTTCCTCGGCGCGCAGCGTGTCCAGCCGCGCCGCTGCGCCCTCACGGGCGCGCCGCGCCTCGGCCAGCGCGCGCCAGTGGCCGCGCACCTCGGCCAGCAGGCTTTCCGCCCCGGCATAGGCATCCAGCAACTGGCGGTGGCCACGCGGGTTCAAGAGCCCACGGTCATCGTGCTGACCATGCAGTTCCACCAGCGTTTCCGACAGCAGCCGCAACACCTCGCCCGAGGCGCGGCGGTCGTTGATCCACGCCGTCTTGCGCCCCTCGGCGGTGTTCACCCGGCGCAGGATCAGCTCGTCTTCAAAGGGAATTCCGGCCTCGGCCAATACCGCGCGGCCGGGGTGATCCTCGGCCAGTTCGAAAACCGCCTCGACCTCTCCCTGCGCCGCCCCCTGACGGACCAGTTCCGCCCTGCCCCGCCAGCCCAGCACAAAGCCCAGACTGTCGAGCAGGATCGACTTGCCCGCCCCGGTCTCGCCGGTCAACACGTTGAGGCCCGGATGAAACTCCAGGTCCAGCCGCTCGATCAGCAGCATGTCGCGGATCGCAAGGCTACGCAGCATGGAGGCTATCCTATCGGATCAGATCCACTCGCCGCGCACTGTCCGGCGATAGATCTCGCTCAGCCAGCTCTCGCCCGAGGCTTCATCGGTCAGACCTGCGCTCGACAGCAGACGGAAGCTGTCCTCGTAGAACGGGTTCGAACGGAAGTTGTGGCCCAGAATGGCCCCCGCCGTTTGCGCTTCACCGCGCAGACCCAGCGCGAGATACGCCTCGACCAGACGGTGCAGGGCTTCGGGGGTCTGGCTGGTGGTCTGGTAATCCTCGACCACCACGCGGAAGCGATTGATCGCCGACTGATAGTTGCCGCGCGCCAGATAATAGCGCCCGATCTCCATCTCTTTGGCGGCCAGACGGTCAAAGGCCAGATCGAATTTCAGAACCGCCGAGCGGGCGTATTCGGTGTTGGGGTATTGCTCGATCACGTAGCGCAGCTGGGTCAGCGCCTGGAAGGTCAGGCCCTGATCGCGGCCGACATCCTCAATCTGATCGTAATAGGTCAGGGCGACGATATAGGCAGCCCAGGCGGCATCGGGATCGCCGGGGTACTGATCGAGGAAACGCTGCGCGGTGGCGCGCGCTTCTTCATATTGCTGGTCACGGTGCAGCGCATAGGCCTGCATCACGATCGAGCGGCGCGCCCAGTCGGTATAGGGATAAAGGCGCTCGACCTCGCGGAAATAGCGCAGCGATGCATCGGTGCGTGCGTTGTTTTCCAACACGTATTCACCGCGGGCAAAAATCTCTTCTGCGGTGAAGGCGTCCAGCGGCTCATCCGTGCCGACGTTATTGGAGCATGCCGACAGCGCCAGAACCAGCGCCCCCGTCACCGCCAGCGAAGCGTATTTGCGCCCGGTGCCGCCCATGCCGTCCCTCATCTTTCACTTCAACAATGCGGGCCATGGTCGCGCCATCGCTCCGAATCCCACCCACCCCTCTTGGGGGCTTCAGGGCGTCTGTTAGCACGTTTGCCAAACGCACGCAAAACGGCAATGCAGGGAAAATCGCGCGGCGTGTCGGGGAGTTGACGGCTGCGCGGAGCCTTGCTCAGGCCGCAGGCAGCAGGTCGGCGGCGCAGACACCGGCACCGGGCATCGAATGCGCCTGTTCGCTGTCCACGGTGACCCATTCCCAGGCCAGCGGATCAGCCATCAGCGCCCGCACCAGACGGCCCGTGACGGTATGTCCGGCCCGGTGACCGATATAGCGGCCCAGAATCGGCGCACCGGCGACAGCCAGATCACCCATCGCATCGAGCATCTTGTGGCGCACCGGCTCGTTGGCGCGGCGCAACCCGCCGGGGCTGAGCACAGCGTCGCCCTCAACCACCACGGCATTCTCATAGGTGCCACCCAGCGCCAGACCGTTGGCACGCATGAAATCGACATCCGCCTGACGGCAGAAGGTGCGGCAATTGCTCAGCTCACGCACGAACGTGCCGTTGCGCAGTTCCAGATCGTAAACCTGATGGCCGATGGCCGCATCGGGGAAATCGATCTCGAACGCGATCGACAGCGAATCCGCCGGCTCCAGCCGGGCCCAGGCGTCGTTCATGCGCACTTCGACAGGCGTGAGCACCCGGATCGCCCGCAGCGGTGCGTTCTGCGTGGTAAAGCCAGCCGCGACAAACGCCGCGACATAGGCGCGCGACGACCCGTCAAGGATCGGCACTTCCGGCCCGGTCAGCGTCACCAGCGCATTGTGGATACCGCAGCCTGCAAAAGCCGCCATCAGATGTTCGATGGTTGCCACAGTCGTGCCATGATCGTTGCCGATCTTGGTGCACAGATTGGCCTCGATCAACGCATCCGGCGTGACCGCCACCCGCCGCGCCGCAACCGGCAGATCCAGATCGAGGCGCTCGAACACGATGCCATGCCCGGCCGGGGCCGGGTACACCGTCAGCGTCACGGCATCGCCTGAATGCAGGGCGGTGCCGTCAAAGCGCGTAAGAGTGGACAAAGTGGTCTGCACGAGGGGTCCTCGGGACGTTAGGCATATCTTCACAGGGTATCTATGGAGCGAGCCTTCAGAGGTAAAGTCACGCTTTGTAACACGATGTAACAGACCGATCACCGCTGCGCGACATTCCGCGCACGTAAAGTGACCAAGCCTAAATGCCTTGAAAACAAAAGAAAAGAACCGGCTCTCGCCGGTTCTTTACGTCTTGGTCATCGGTGCGATGTGATCGCCACCGTGAACTTAATTCGCCTGACGACGCAGGAAAGCCGGGATCTCGATCTGATCCTGCGCGCGGTGATGCGGGTCATCATCATAGGCCTGAACGGCAGGCTGCTGGCGCACGGCGCGGGCCGTCTGTTCCCCATGACCACCGTGCGAGGCCTGCGCGCCGGTCATCCGGTTGATCAGGCCACCGACCAGACTGCGGCGCTGTTCGGGCTGCTGGGCAACCGGCTGCGGCGCGGGCGCCGGGACCGGGCGACGCTGGGCCGCCTGCTGCTCGGGCTGCTTTTCGACCACACGACGCAGACGGGCCAGAACCTCGGGCGACGGCTCACCGACCGGGCGGCTGGGCCGTGGCGCGGTGTATTGCGCTTCAGGCTGCTGCTGCACGGGCTGGTGGTGAACCGGCTGATGCTGCTGAACCGGCTGCTGTTGCACCGGGGGCGCCATGCGGGTCGGCTGCGGAGCCGGGCGCTGCTGGGCGCGCGGCTGTTCGCGCAGGATGTCCTCCAGGAAGAAATCGTCCTGCACCGGTGCCGGCGCGGCAGGCGCTTCACGCATCTGCTCGTGACGCGGTTCCTGGCGCTGTTCGTGACGGGGTTCCTCGCGATAGGCGGTCTGCTGACGCGGCTCGGGCTGCGGCTCGTAGCGCGGCTCATAAGCCTGTTCGTCATACTGCGGCTCATAGGCAGCCTCTTCGTACCGCTCTTCGCGATACTGCGGCTCCTGCGGCGCGTCGAACATCGGCGGTTCATAGGCGGCGGGCTCTTGCACCGGTGCCGGAGCAGCCGGAGCGGCCTCAACCGTGAGCGGCTCGGCCAGACGACGCCGCGGGACTTCGACGGTCTGCTCGCGCGCTTCGATGCCGGTCGCGACGACCGAGACACGGATCGCGCCTTCCATCGTTTCGTCCAGCGTCGAGCCAACGATGATGTTGGCCTCGGGATCGACTTTTTCGCGGATCAGGTTGGCGGCTTCGTCCAGTTCGAACAGGGTCAGATCGTGGCCACCGGTGATGTTGATCAACACCCCCTTGGCGCCATGCAGGCTGATCTCGTCCAGCAGCGGGTTGGCAATCGCCTTTTCAGCGGCCTGACGCGCGCGGTCTTCACCGGTTGCCTCGCCCGTGCCCATCATGGCTTTGCCCATCTCGTCCATCACCGCGCGAACATCGGCGAAGTCGAGGTTGATCATGCCCGGACGGACCATCAGATCGGTCACACCCTTGACGCCCTGATAGAGCACGTCATCAGCCAGCGCGAAGGCTTCGGTGAAGGTCGTACGCTCGTTCGCCAGCCGGAACAGGTTCTGGTTGGGGATGATGATCAGCGTATCGACGACCTTTTGCAGCTCTTCGACGCCCTCTTCAGCCTGACGCATGCGCTTGGCGCCTTCAAAGGCGAAAGGCTTGGTCACGACGCCGACGGTCAGAATGCCCATCTCCCGCGCGGCATGCGCGATGATCGGTGCCGCGCCCGTGCCCGTGCCACCCCCCATACCGGCGGTGATGAAGCACATATGCGCGCCGGTCAGATGATCCATGATCTCTTCGAGCGTCTCGGCAGCGGCGGCAGCCCCGACCTCGGGGCGCGCACCGGCCCCCAGACCTTCGGTCGCCTGCACACCCAGCTGAACCCGGATCGGTGCGCGCGACTGCTGAAGCGCCTGCGCATCGGTGTTGGCGACGACGAAATCGACACCCTCGAGGTTCTGCTCGATCATGTTGTTGACGGCATTCCCGCCCGCTCCGCCCACACCGAAAACGGTGATCCGCGGAGTCAAATCTTTCTTCTCGGTCGCGATAAAGGTGAGTGCCATGCCTGTCCGCCTGTATTTTTCTGCCGGATTTTCCGGTCCGATGTGCTCGGGTTCGTCATCCGGTCGTTGGTGATTTGCCAGATTTACAACAATCTTAACCCGGCTGCGACTCCTCGTCATCAAAAAAACGAATCGGAACAGACAACGGGGCGATTTCCGTGCGGGAAATCGCCTGTTGCCGGGCGCAGACGCCTGAATTCAGAGCAAATTTAACGGGCTTTCGGGCGCACGCGGGCAGTCGAAAGGCTTACCAATTATCGCGGAACCACTTCATCGCGCGCTTCAGGGGACGCGCCGCAAAGCGCTGTGCCGGAATGTCGAAATCCCACCATTCGTCCTGCGGATGCGCCGCAAACTGACACAGCCCGACGATGGCCGCGTATTCCGGCCCGGTCGCGGCCTGTGGCAACCCCGGCACGCGGATCGGACGGCCCAGCCGGACCTGCGGCCCCAGAATGCGCGAGGCCATCCCGTCCAGTCCCGGCACCTGGCTGCCGCCGCCGGTCAGCACGATCTGCTGGCTGGGCAGATGGTCGAACCCGGCGATATCCAGCCGCGCGCGCACCTCTTCGAGGATCTCGGCCATGCGCGGACGCATGATGCCGATCAGCTCGCTGCGGGTGACGGTGCGGCGGTCCTTGTCCCAGTCGCCACTGTCGCCGCCGATCTCGATGCGCTGGCGGTCGTCTTGGCCCGTGGCATGCAAGCCGCCGTAGAAGGTCTTGATCCGCTCGGCGGTCGAATAGGGGATCTGCAAGCCCTTGGCGATATCGCCGGTGATGTGGTCACCGCCCAGCCGCACCGCGTCCGAAAACACCATGTGACCCTTGATGAAGATCGACAGGCTGGTGGTGCCGCCGCCCATGTCGATGGCGGCAGCGCCCAGTTCCTGCTCGTCCTCGACCAACGACGACCGTCCCGCCACATAGGACGCGGCGGCCAGCCCGGCGACTTCGACGTCGCAACGCTTGAGGCAATGCACAAGGTTCTGCACCACATCCGTATCGACGCTGAGCAGATGCATGTCGCAGCCCAGTTGCCGCCCCGCTTGGCCCCGCGGATCGGCCAGACCCGAGCGGTGATCGAGCATGAAGTTCACCGGCTGCGCGTGCAGCACTTCGCGACCCGAGCCCAGATCCGGCACCAGACAGCTATCGAGCACCTGCGCGATGTCATTCTCGGACACGCGCTCGGCCTCCAGCTCAACCAGACCCTCCAGCCCGTAGCTGCGCAGATCCCCGCCCGAGAAGGTCAGGATCGCATGATCAACCCGGGTCTGCGCCATTTTCTGCGCGTTCTGCAACGCGGTGCGCACGGCGCGCTCGGTCTCGCGCATCGCCGCGATCTCGCCGAAACGCACCCCGCGCGAACAGGTCGTTCCCGCCCCGATCACCCGGAACGCCGCCTGCCCGGCCATGGCCCCCACGCCCGAGCCTTCGCGCGGGCCGTCGGACACGCCGAATTTCAGGATCAGACAGGCAACCTTGTGGGTGCCGATGTCCATCACCGCGATAACGCCCCGCTGCATGGCTTGGCTCCGCATGCTCCGCATGGCGCGCTGCGATTGGTAGAGGTCGGTCATCGTGTGGGGGCTCCTCTTGCCAGGGTGCGGTTTCGGGTCAGTTCGGCCATCGCGTCTTGGGTCAGCCGCAGGGTCGGCCGGTCGGGGTTGCGCATGTCCACAACCGTGACATCGCGCGAAAGCAGTTGCTGGGCGCCTTCGGTCATCGCCACGACCAGCTCCAGCGCCGGGACAGCGCCCGTCGCGGGCAGCTGGATACGCTGGTTGCGGTCCAGCACCACATCCCAGCGGCGGTTGCCAACGCGAACCAGCCCGCGAATGCGCGGCAGGATCGGCGCGGCCGAGGCCAGCAGCGCGCGGGCCTCGGCAATGGCCTCGGGCGCACCGTCACCGGCAATCAGCGGCAGATCCGCACGGGCCGCGCGCGTCGCCAGACGCGCCACGCGGTGCCCGGTCGCATCGACCAGATCCAGCCCCCCGGCATTGCGCCAGACCATCGCCGGGACACGCTCGGTCACGCGCACTTCCAGCACGCCGCCGGTGCGGACCTGCAGCCAGGCGCGCTCGACCGCATCCAGTTCCTCGGCCCGGGCGCGCAACGCCCCCAGATCGAGATCCCAGCTCGACACCGGGAAACGGACCCCCAGCATCTGCGCCACCCCCTCGGCCACTTCGGGCGAGCGGGCCTGCACATCCAACGACGCAACTTCGAACATCGGCTGGTTCTGGATCGTGGTCTTGACCCCCTCGACCCATGTCACCAGCGCCGTCCGGTTCTCTTCTTGCGAGAACCATCCCCCGGCAAAGGTCGCGATCAGCATCAGCGGCAAGCCGATGCGCACAAAATGCCGCACCATCGGCGTCAGCCACAGCCGGTTCAGCCGGTACGACAGACGGCTCGGCGACGGATCGTTCACCGGACCACGCGGCTCGGCCGCATCGGGGATCGTCCACTCAAGCGACGCAATCGTCGGCGCTTCGGCCCGGTGGTCAGGCTCCAGCAGATCTGGCTCGGGCTGCACGCGGCGCACAGGCCCCGGTGCCGGACGCACCGGCCCGCGCGCGGTCACCGGCGGTGCAACCGGGTCATTCGCGGGCAGCTCTGCACGGCGCGGTGCGCGCACGGGGCGCTCAGCGTCGGGCAGCGGCGGCCAGGAATATTCCGGCATCTCATCGGGCCATTGCGCGGGCATCGGCTTGGCCGCCCGCAACACCCGCCCCGCCGCGACCGGCGGCGGCATCATTTCGTGGCGGTCCGGCCATTCACGCTGGCTGCTGTCGGCGCGACGCGGCGTGGCATCGACCCGCTCGCCCCGTGCGTCTCGGATCACCGTTGACATGAGGCATCCTCGACCAACCAGCGCATCAGCTCGGGAAAGCTGATGCCGCAATAGGCGGCCTGCTCGGGGCTAAGCGAGGTCGGCGTCATGCCGGGCTGCGTGTTGGTCTCCAACAGCACCAGCCCCGCCAAGCCGCGCGTCTCGTCCCAGCGAAAATCGGTGCGGCTCAGCCCCCGGCACCCCAGCGCCTGATGCGCGCGCAGGGCATAGTCCATGCAGGCATCGAAGATTTCCTGCGGCACCTGGGCCGGGATCACATGCGACGAGCCACCGGGCTTGTATTTCGCATCGTAATCATACCAGCCCTCGGTCACGATATCCGTCACCGTCAGCGCCCGGTCGCCCAGCACGCTGGTCGTCATCTCGCGCCCCGGCGCATAGGCTTCGACCATCACCACTTCGGGCATGGCGTCATCCAGTTGCGGCGGGCCGTTGTTCTCTTCCATCACCAGCCAGACGCCGACCGATGAACCCTCATTGAAGGGTTTGACCACATAGGGCGGTGGCAGCACATGCCGCGCGCGCACCTCGTCCTTGCAGGCCAGACGGCTCTCGACCACCGGCAATCCGGCGGCGCGGTAGGTGTCCTTGGTGCGCTGCTTGTCCATCGCCAGAGCCGAGGCCAGCACGCCCGAATGCGTATAGGGGATCTTCAGCCATTCCAGCAGACCCTGCACACAGCCGTCTTCGCCCCAACGCCCGTGCAGGGCGTTGAACACGACATCCGGCTTCATCGCGACCAGCTTTTCAGCCAGATCCCGGTCAGCATCGACCTCAACCGTTGTGTAACCGGCCTCCCGCAGCGCGATGGCGCACATATGCCCCGTCGACAGGGAAACCTCGCGCTCAGCCGAGGGTCCGCCCATCAAAACCGCTACTGTAGGGGGCGTCCTGCTCGACGTGCCCACCAACTCTGCCTCTCGTGGGGCTTTTGCCCCTTTTTTTATACGTGGAGGGCTGCTCAGGCCCCTTGATCCACGGTGCCGGGTCTATCGCCCGGTCAGTCCTGCGGCGGGGCTGCTTCGCCCAACCGCATGATTTCCCATTCTAGCGTAATCCCGCTGTTTTGGAACACCCTTTTTCGGACCTCCTCGCCCAGCCCCTCCAGATCGGCGGCCGAGGCCCCCCCGGTGTTGACCAGAAAATTCGCGTGCATCGGTGACATCTGCGCCCCGCCCCTCGTCGCGCCGCGCATGCCTGCGGCATCAATCACAGACCACGCCTTGAGGTCATGCACGTCATCGGCCCTACCGGTAGAGCTGAACCCCGCCGGATTGCGGAATGTCGACCCTGCCGTACGGTCCTTTGTCGGCTGCGAGGCATCGCGTTTTGCCAGCTGTTCGTCCATCCGCGCGGCCAGTTCAGCTGCGTCCCCCTGTGGCGCATTGAACACGGCTTCGACGATCACCCAGCCGTCGGGCAACGTCGTCTGGCGGTATTGCATCGCCAGTTCAGCCGCTTTGAGGCTGCGCGCCTCGCCGTTCCGCGTGATCACCCGCACCGACTCCAGCCGGTCGGCGACATACTGCCCATAGCAGCCCGCGTTCATCCGCACCGCGCCGCCGATGCTGCCCGGAATGGTGCGCAAGAACGTCAGATCGCTCCCCGCCTCGGCCGCCTTGCGCGCCACATGCGCATCCAGCGCCGCCGCGCCGGCAAAGACCTGGCCGCCCTCGACCCGGATGGTGTTGAACCCGCGCCCCAGCCGGATCACCACCGCCCGGATGCCGCCGTCGCGCACGATCAGGTTCGACCCCACGCCCATCGGGAACACCGCCACATCAGCCGGCAGCGCGGCCAGAAACGCCGACAGATCCTCTTCATCCGCCGGTTGAAACAGCCAATCCGCCGGACCACCGACGCGCAGCCAAGTCAGATCGGCCAGCGCCCGGTTGGGGGTCAGTGTGCCGCGGGGGTGTAGCTCAGGTCTTTCACGCAATGGCCTCATTCGTCGGAACCAGCGCTTCACAAACGCGTTCCTTCTGCAAAACACTCATAAAAGCGGTAAACATTATGCAAACCCTCCCCCCAGTTCTGCGCGCAGCGATGCCCACCCTCGTTGCGGCGGCGGTCGCTTGCTCTGTCGTTCTCATCGGCCTGAATGCCGGTGTCTATGATGGCCGGTTGATGGCCGTGGCCGTCGTCATCGGCCTGTCGGTCAACGCCGCTCTGGATCTGTGGCGCGTCTGGCAGCAGCGCGTGCCCGTCGCCGCCCAAACCACGCCAGCGCGCCAACCGCTGTCGCAGCCAGCGCCATAGGGGCGAGCAACAGCGCGCCCACGATGGTATAGCCCATGCCGTCCCATCCCTGCAGCCCCGAGCCGATCACCAGCGACACCGCCGCCGCGACCGCCAGAACCAGCCCGCCGATCATCGCGGCGCGCGGCGATGCGAACCGCGCCAAGAGCCCGCCGAGGATGCCCCCGCAACACAGCGCGCCAAAACCAAGGACCAGTATTTCCATGCGTCCTCCTCAGGTGTCAGCCGTCGAGTATGCCCGGCTTCCCCCTAAAAACAAGGCAGGCGGTTACCCCTTGGCCAACCGCCCGGGCAGCGCCTGCGCCCAGGCGCTGATCGTCCCGGCACCCAGACAGACAACCATGTCACCCGGCTGCGCCTCGGCCCGCACCAGCGCCTCAAGATCTGCCTCGCGCAAAAGCGCGTGGGCGGATTTATGGCCGTGCGCCGTGATCGCCGCGACAAGACTGTCGCGATCCACCCCGGCAATCGGCTCTTCGCCCGCCGAATAGACCTCGGCGATTGCGACGACATCGGCACCATCAAAGCAGGTGGCAAACTCATCAAAAAGCGCGCTCAGCCGCGTGAAGCGGTGCGGCTGATGCACCGCGATCACCCGCCCGGTACCGCCCAGTGCCTGCCGCGCCGCCTTGATAACGGCCGCAATTTCAACCGGATGGTGGCCGTAATCGTCGATCACCGTGACGCCGTTCACCTCCCCGACCCGCGTAAACCGCCGCCCGACCCCGGCGAACCCGGCCAGTGCGGCGCGGATGGCGTCGTCGCTCATCCCCAGATGCAAGCCCACCGCCACCGCGCTCAGCGCGTTCGAGACATTGTGATCACCCGGCATTGGAAGTGTCAGACTTTCAATTTTCCGACATTCTGCACCGTGTCCCAGCGCTACATCAAAGATTGCCTTACCCTTTTCGTACCTCAAACCCTCAGCCCGCACATCCGCGCCGCCATTGAAACCGAAGGTCACGACGTTTCGGTCATGCACCCGCTCAGCCAGAGCTGCCACTTCGGCATGGTCGGTGCACAGCACCGCAAGCCCATAGAACGGAATGCTCTGCACAAAGCGGTCGAACCCGGCGCGCAGAGCGTCGAAACTGCCCCAGTGTTCAAGATGTTCCGGGTCGATGTTGGTCACCACGGCAATCTGCGTCGGCAACAGGTTGAACGAGCCGTCGCTCTCATCCGCCTCGACCACCATCCAGTCACCCGCCCCGGCCCGCGCGTTCGAGCCGTAGGCGTGGATCACCCCGCCATTGACCACCGTCGCGTCAAACCCGCCCGCATCCAGCATCGCCGCCATCATCGTCGTCGTGGTGGTTTTGCCATGCGTGCCCGCAATGGAGATGTTGCGCCGCAACCGCATGAGTTCGGCCAGCATTTCCGCCCGCCGCACCACCGGCAGCCCCAGACGCCGCGCCTCGGCCATCTCGGGATTGCTTTGCTTGATCGCGGTCGAAGCGACGATCACCGCCGCCCCCGCCACATGCGCCGCATCGTGCCCGACATGGATCACCGCGCCCAGACCGGCCAGCCGTTCGGTGATCGCGCTGCCCTTGGCGTCCGATCCCTGCACGGCGAACCCCTCGCCCAGCAGGATTTCGGCGATGCCGGACATGCCGATCCCGCCAATGCCGATGAAATGGATCGGGCCCAGACCCGGCGGAAGCATCAAGCGCGTCATCGGAACTCTCAGTGTTCGGGGGGACCGGCGAGACGCTCGGCCAGATCGGCCAGCGCCATCGCAGCATCAGGCATGCCCAGCCGCGTTGCGGCGCGCGCCATGCGCGCGGCCGCCTGCGGGGTCGTCAGGATCGTCGAAATCGTCGCCGCCAGTGCCTCGGGCGTGAACATGCTTTCGGGCATCAACACCGCCGCCTCGGCCTCGACCAGACCGCGCGCGTTGGCCTCCTGCTCGCCGCGGATCGCAGCGGCATAGGGCACCAGAATCGACGGCCGCCCGATCACCGTCAGATCCGCCACCGTCGACGCGCCCGAGCGTGAAATCACCAGCTGTGCTTCGGAAAACCGGCGGGGGATGTCCGCGAAGAACGGCTCGACCTCGGCCGGAATGCCCGCCGCCTCATAGGCCGCCGCCACCCTGTCCAGATCCTCGGGCCGCGCCTGATGCGCCACGCGCACATGCTGGCGCAGAACGTCCGGCAAACCGGCAAGCGCCGCAGGCACCACATCCGACAGGATGCGCGCGCCCTGAGAGCCGCCGATGATCACCAGCGACATCGGATAATTGCCCGGCTCGATATAAGGCGAGGCCGCGCGTTCGCGCACCGAGCTCCGCACCGGGTTGCCGATCTGATGCCCGGCCACGCCCTTGGGCAGTACCGTCGGCCAGGTGCCGCAGGCGACAGCCGAAACGCGCTTGGCGAACAGTTCATTGACCCGGCCCAGCACGCCGTTCTGCTCATGAATCAGGCGCGGAATGCGGAGCAAACTCGCCGCGGTCAGCGCCGGAATCGACGGATAGCCGCCAAACCCCGCCACCACAGCGGGCCGGTCGGCAACCATGGTCGCGACCGCCTTGGCCACGCCGCCCAGAATGCGGAACGGCACCGCCAGCTTCGCCAGCACCCCACCCCGCGCAAAGGTCGCCGAGCCGACAACGCGCCGCGTCACCGCGTCGGGGAACCCGCCTGCATAGCGTGCACCGCGCGCATCCGTCGACAGCACCACACGCCAGCCGCGCGCCAGAAGCTCTTCAGCCAGTGCTTGCGCCGGGAACATATGCCCCCCGGTCCCCCCTGCCGCGATGACCGCAAGCGGGGCCTTTCCTGCCGGGTTAGCCATGATTATCGCCCCCGTGTTTGCATCAGATCGCCGATTTCACCCTGCGGCCGTGTGCGCGTCAAGGCCAGCAGCATGCCCACCATCAGCCCCATCGCCAGCAGCGACGAGCCGCCCTGACTGACAAAGGGCAGCGTCATCCCCTTCGCGGGCAGCAGCCGTACGGCCACGCCCATGTTGATCATCGCCTGCGCCGAGATCATCGCCACCAGCCCGGTTCCGGCCAGCCGGATGAACGGATCGCGCTCACGCGTGAGGCGCGACAGGGCGCGCAGGCAGATCACCGCGTAAAGCGTGATAATGATCAACACCATCATGAAGCCGTATTCCTCGGCCGCGACGGCGATCACAAAGTCGGTATGCGCATCGGGCAGCTGCCATTTCACCTGCCCCTCGCCCACGCCCAGACCGAACAACCCGCCCTCCTGAATGGCCGAGGTCGCATAGCCCAGCTGCGAGCGTGCATCCAGTTCTGACGACAGGAAGGCGTCAATCCGGCGCGCGAAGTGTTCCGAGAACATATAGGCGACAAACCCGCCGCTCACCGCCGCGGCGGCCAGCCCCAGAATGATCAGCATCGACGCGCCCGAGACGAAATACATCGCCCCCCAGCCGAACAGCACCAGCACCGACTGGCCGAAATCCGGCTGAATCACCAAGAGACCAACGGTCGCCAGCACAACGCCCAGCGACAACAGCCGTCCCGGCGGACCGTTCAGATCCTGCCCGGCGGCCAGCAGCCAGGCGGCGGTCACCGCCAGGCAGGGTTTGACAAATTCCGACGGCTGGACGCTGGTGAAGCCAAGGCTCAGCCAGCGCACGGCGCCCTTGCCAAAGTCGGTGCCGATCACCGGCAGTGCCAGCAGCGTCGCAAACCCAAGGCCAAAGCCCAGCACACCCCAACGGCGGATCGTTTCAGGATTACGCATCGAGACGAAGAGCATCACCGTGACGCTCAAACCCGCGTAAATCGCGTGTCGCTCGAAATAATGGAACGGGGGCAAATGGTTGCGCGCTGCCAGCGGCGGCGACGAGGCCAGGGCCAGCAGCAATCCAACTGCGACAAGCAACAGGACGCTCGAAATCGTCCAACGATCTACCGTGCGCCACCAACGCGACAACACCGGCTCGCCCACATGGGCGGGCATGCTGCCATGAACCATTTCCGTCATGGGGGTCTGCTCACTTTGCCTGTTATAAGCCCGTTTGCCGGGTCTTCAGGCAAGAATAGCGCGAATGCGGAATCTTGGCCAGAGACTTGCGATCACATCGGCGAGTCTCGGCGTTGCGGATCAGCGGCGGCGGCGCAACGTGTCGATGGTATAGACCACCAAAGCCGCCCAGATCATGGGAAACGCGACCAGTTTTGCCCCATCGAACGTCTCGCCGAACACCCATACGGCGGCCAGAAACACCAGCGTTGGCACGATATATTGCATCAAGGCCATCGTGCTCAGCGTAAGCCGTTTCGCCCCGTTGGCATACAGCATCAGCGGCACCGCTGTGATCACACCCGCCCCCATCAGCAATGCGGTCAGCCCCGCACCCGCATAGCCAAAGCTCATCGAGCCCTGCGTCCACAGCCACGCCAGATAGGCCAGCGCCACCGGGCTGAGCAGGATCACTTCCAGCGTAAACCCTTGATTTGGCCCGATTGGCAGCGCGCGCTTGAAAAAGGCATACAGCCCCCAACTGCCGGTCAACGCCAGGGAAATCAGCGGCAGACGCCCCGCCTCGACGGTCAGGACAACCACCGCCGCGACGGCAAGCGCCACGGCCAGCCCTTGCCACAGGCTCAGCCGTTCGCGCAGGAAAACGGCGGCCAGAAAGACCGAGAACAGCGGGTTGATGTAATAGCCCAGCGCCGCGTCCAGCACCTGATCGGTCTGGATCGCGTAGAGGTAAACGCCCCAGTTCACCGTGACCAGCAGCGCGGTCAGCCCGGCCATGGCCAGCAGCCGCGGCGACACCAGCGCGCGCCGCAGATCGCCGGTCCGGCCCAGCACCAGCAGGATCACCAGTGCCACCGGCACCGACCAGATCACCCGGTGCGCCAGCACCTCGACCAGCCCGACGCTGTCGAACAACGACAGATACAGCGGCAGGATGCCCCACAGCAGATAGGCCGACAGCGCCAGAAGAAACCCTTTGAGGCTGTCGCCCTCTTCGGCCAGACCCGTTTCCGCCTCAACCGCCATGCGCCCGCCCCTGATTGCCGGAAAATCCGCAGGCTTCACGCCCCGTCGCCGCCTTAGCGCCCCAGCAAGTCCTGCACAAGCGCCGCAAAAGCCTCGCCGCGTTTCTCGAAATTCGGGTATTGATCAAAGCTTGCCGCTGCCGGGGCCAGCAACACAACATCCCCCGGCTCGGCCTCTTCGGCGGCGCGCGCAACAGCCCGCTCCATCGTTTCGCAGATCTCGTGCGGCGTGTCGCCCAGCTGAAGCGCAAAGTCGCGCGCCGAGTGGCCGATCATATAGGCCTTGCGCACGGCCCCCAGATGCGGGGTCAGGGCGGCAATGCCGCCCTCTTTGCCCAGACCGCCGGCAATCCAGCGGATCTTGGGAAAGGCTTGCAGCGCCTTGGCCGCAGAATCCACATTCGTCGCCTTTGAATCGTTGACGAAAGTCACGCCATCCTTTTCGCCGATCAGCTGGCTACGGTGCGGCAGGCCTTGGAAGCTCGCCAGCCCCGCCTCGATCTGGCGCGGTGCCAACCCCAGTGCGCGCACCGCCGCATAGGCGGCGCAGGCGTTCTGGTGGTTATGAGCACCCGGTAGACCCGCCATTGGCCGCAGGTCGATCGAATGCGCCTGTTTGCCGCCGCGCCATTCCGACAAGAACCCCTTGCGCGCCGAGACTGACCAGCCCGGCCCGTTCAGCTTTTGCCCTGACGACACCCGGATCACCCGCGTATCATCGACGCTCTGCGCCAATTGGGTGGCCAGATACTGCCCTTCCCCCTCATCAACGCCAATCACCGCCCGTGCGGGCGCGCCTTCGGTGAACAGCCGCTTCTTGGCAGCGAAATAGCCACCCATGCCGCCGTGGCGGTCCAGATGATCGGGGCTCAGATTGGTGAACACCGCCACATCCGGGGCCAAGCGACGCGCAAGATCGGTCTGGTAGCTGCTGAGCTCCAGCACCACCACGCCCCCCTCGCCCGGCAACTCGATCGACAGCACGCCTGTGCCGATGTTACCCGCCATCCGCACATCGCGCCCCGCCACCGTCAGCAGATGCGCAATCAGCGCGGTGGTGGTCGATTTGCCGTTCGAGCCGGTGACGCAGATCACCTTGGGCGGCTCATCGCGATTCTCAAGCGCCTGAAAGAACAACGATATATCATTGTCCACCGGCACACCGGCCGCCAGTGCCGCTGCGATCACCGGATGCGGCGCGGGATACAGATGCGGGATCCCCGGCGAGGTGATCAGCACATCCAGCCCCTCAACCGTGCCCTGCTTGGTCAGATCAACCGTGCCGAAGCCCTCGGCATTCGCCTTTTCGCGCGCCTCGGGGCTGTCATCCCACGCGCAGACCTCAGCCCCGCCCTCCATGAGCGCCGCGCAGGTCGCCAAACCCGACCGTCCCAGCCCCAGCACGCCCACGCGCAGCCCCTGGTATCCCTCGACAGCGATCATGTTCGTCCCCGACTAGCCGTTTCGCCCGCACGCTATCCCAGCGCCGGATCAAGCGAAAGGTCTGCCCTGCGGGGCTGCGGCTGCCAGATGTTTGAGAACGCCCTCCTTCCCATGCGCAATCGTCACCCGAACCTAAGGCCCGAGGGTTAAGAATGCGTATAAGGAAGAAGGATCCCAGAACGAAAAAATCCCCCCAGAGGGGAGACTTATCATTCCAATCAAAGGAAAGTGGCGCGGTTGACGGGGCTCGAACCCGCGACCCCCGGCGTGACAGGCCGGTACTCTAACCAACTGAGCTACAACCGCGCGATGAGGGTGATCTATGGGGTCCGGCGCAGGGCGTCAAGCGTGAAAACGGCAAAACTTGCGCAAAGTTTTCCGCCCCCCGGTTCCACAAGCCCGATCGCCCTGGCGCGTGCCAAACCCCGGCCCTGACTGAATAATTCCTGCGTCGCGGCGACAACTTGCCGCCCTTGGCCTTGCCCTGTCGGCCTGCAATCATGGCTGGGGGCTTGGCGGCGCGACCGTATCGGCTCCGCAGTCGCGCGACAGCCCTATGCGGCACGTGCAACGGGATCAGGGGGCAATCGACACGGTCGCGCGCTGTGCGCCATACCGTTGATTTCACGCACCCCGGCGGGAAACAGCGCAAAAAGAAAGGCCCCATAAGGGGCCCTGAGGAAGAAAGTGGCGCGGTTGACGGGGCTCGAACCCGCGACCCCCGGCGTGACAGGCCGGTACTCTAACCAACTGAGCTACAACCGCGCATGAGGGGTGCAATACCGACACCCATCGGTGAGGTCAAGCGCCTATGTGACGGTTTTTACGCCAGCGCCCGACGGTCGCGCCAACTGCCCCAGGCCAGCACCACCAGATACGCCAGATCGGTCAGCACCAGCACTGTCCAGGGCTTGGTCGCCAAAGCGCCGGCAAAAACCGCGACCCCTACCAGCACCAGCACCGCGCGCTTGCGCGGCACGCGCCAGGCCTTGGGCGACGGGGTCGGCAGGCGCGAGATCATCAACAAACCGATTGCCGCCATATACAGCGACGACAGCACCGGCCAATGCTCGGTCTGAACCCAGCCCGAGAGCGACAGATAGACCGGCAACAGCCCCAACAGTGCCCCGGCAGGTGCCGGAACCCCGATGAAATGCGCCCGGCCCGGCGGTGGCGGCGCGTTGCGGTTCACGTTGAAACGGGCCAAGCGCAGGCAGGCGCACAGCACATAGACCAGCACCAGAAGCCAGCCGGTGCCCGGCCAGTCCTGCGCGACGAAGTGAAAGACAAAGATCCCCGGCGCGACCCCGAAGCAGACAAAATCGCTGAGCGAGATCAAGCTCGGCCCCGAAATGGCTGGACGCATTCAGCTTGCGCGCCAACAGCCCATCCATCCCGTCCATCAGGGCCGCGAGGACGATCAGCGCGGCGGCGGTCTGATACCAACCATCCAGCGCGTAGCGAATCGAGGTCAGACCGGCGCACAGCCCCAGCAACGTCACCAGATTGGGGATCAGTTGCACCAGCGGCAGCGAACGGCGGTCCGCCACCTCGCCGTCGTCGTCAGGGCGGGGCTCATCCATCATCGCTCAACGCACCTCGGCCAGACGGGCAGGCTCGCCCAGCATCAGGTCCGCCAAGACCGTTTCGCCCGCGACCATGGTCTGGCCAAGCGAGACCATCGGCTGCACGCCGTCGGGCAGGTAGACATCCAGACGGCTGCCGAATCGGATCATGCCGAACCGTTCGCCGGTCTCCAGCACCGCGCCCGGCTTGACGTCACACACGATGCGCCGCGCCACCAGACCGGCGATCTGTACCACGGCGATCTGCCGCCCGTCGGCCATCCGCACCGCAACCGAGTTGCGCTCGTTGTCCGCGCTCGCCTTGTCCAGCGAGGCATTGAAGAACTTGCCGGGACGGTAGCTGACCGCCGTGATCTCCCCAGCGATCGGCAGGCGATTCACGTGGCAATTGAACACGTTCATGAAGACACTGACCCGGGTCATCGGCGTTTCGCCCATCCCCAGTTCGACCGGCGGCACCGCCGGTTCGATCAGCGAAATAACCCCGTCGGCCGGGCTGATGATCAGCCCGTTGCGTTGCGGGGTATAGCGGTCGGGATCCCGGAAGAAATAGTAACACCAGACGGTAAGCACCACGCCGACCCAACCCAGCGGCTGCCAGATCAGGAACAACACCAACGTCACGGCGGCGAACAGCCCGATAAACGGATAGCCTTCGCGGTGAACCGGCTTGATCACCGTGGAAAGCATTGAATCGTGCGAGAGGTCGGGCATCGGGTCTCCTGTGGGCTGGCGCTTGCACCGCTATAGCCTGCAATGGGGGGCAAGGGAAAGCTCGGCGACGGCAGGGTGTTACCTCAGGAAACGTGTCAGGGACCGATCGAGTTCCCCGCTGTCGTGTCCCGTCGTTTTGCCGGTGAACGCCGGGGGGAACGCTATTGTCGCGCGCCCCGCAGCGGGTCACGCAACAGGATGCGGACCGGATCGCCGTGCAGGGCACCCCTGACCTTGCCGGCAACCGTCCCGCCGTTCGCTACCCGCCGAGGCACCCGTGCCCTGATACCCCGCTTAATGATCAGCCGCTTAAACCGTGTCTACCCAAACCACGCTCGGCTTCGCCCCTTGGCTAACCCTCAGCGCCATCAGGGCTTTCCCGGTTCCGTGGCATCTGCACCATACCGGGGAATTCCGGCAACCAGGGGATACGGCGCACGGTCCAAAGCTCATACTGCGGCACCAAAAGCTCAGCCCCCTCCATCGCGCCCAGATGAAGGTCGATCTCATCGCCGCTTTGCGCAAACACCGACGAACCGCAGCGCGGACAGAAATGCCGTCCCTCATACGATTTGGTCATTCCGGCGACCGTCACCGCCGCCTGCGCAAAAATCGCCGCCGCGAAAAACAGCGCCCCGTGATGCCGGCGGCAATCGAGGCAATGACAGATCCCCACGCGCACAGGTTCGCCCAGCGCCGTCACGCGCACATCCCCGCACTGGCAGCGTGCTGTCCAGCCGCCCATCAACCCAGCCGCGCCGCCACCAAAGCCGCTGCCTGTGCGACGGCTTCGTCGATACTCAGTTCCGAAGTATCGACCATCACCGCATCCGCTGCCGGCTTCAGCGGTGCGTCGGCCCGGCCCATATCCCTCTCATCACGCGCCACCACCTCGGCCAGCACCTGCGCCGCATCGCCGCCCACCTCCAGCCAGCGCCGATGCGCCCGCACCTCGGCACTGGCGGTGACGAACAGCTTCACCGCCGCCTCGGGGCAGATCACCGTCCCGATATCGCGCCCGTCCAGCACCGCGCCGCCCTCTCGCCGGGCGAAGTCGCGCTGAAACTGCGTCAGCGCTGCGCGCACGGCGGGAATTGCCGCGACCTTGCTTGCCGCCTCACCCGCCGCGAGGCTGCGCAGATCGTCCCGCGCCAGATCCGCCGGCGTCAGGCCCTGCGCCGCCGCCACCGGATCGCCGCCTTTCGCCCCGACCGCCCGGTACAACAACCCCGTATCCAGATGCGCCAACCCGAAGCGGTCGGCCAAAGCCTTGCTGATCGTTCCCTTGCCCGCCGCCGCCGGGCCATCCACTGCGACTGTGAAGATCATCATCACCCTCATTCGTTTCGATTTGCCTAACGCAGCCCCTGCGCGGTTGAAACCCCCGGTGCCAGCCCAATATAGCACCAACAGGAGGGACCCCATGCCCCGCAACCCCTATTACGCTGGCCCGATCACCGACCATTTCGACGGCACGCGGTTTTTCAACCCGCAGGGTCAAGGCCCGACCGGCCTTCGCGACGCGCTGCGCTGGCAGTTCGGCGGCACCCGCCAGAAATGGCCCAAACGCCTCCCCACCCCCGCCACCGTCCGTCCCGAGCCCGCCGTTGACGATCTGACCATCACCATGGTCGGCCACGCCACCCTGCTCATCCAGACCGCCGGGCTCAACCTGCTGACCGATCCAGTCTGGTCACCGCGCGCCTCACCGACCCAACTGGCCGGTCCGCGCCGGGTCATCGACCCCGGAATCGGCTTTGACGATCTGCCGCGCATCGATGCGGTGCTGCTCAGCCACAACCACTACGACCACCTCGACCTCGCCACCCTCAAACGCCTCAAGGCCGCGCATGACCCGGTGGTCATCACGCCTCTTGGCAACGACACCATCCTGCGCCCCACCGGCCTGCGTTGCCTGACCGGCGACTGGGGCGACGCCGTCGCCTTCGGCCCGCTGACGGTCCATCTCGAACCCTGCCACCACTGGTCCGCCCGCGGCACCCGCGACCGCTCCATGGCACTCTGGGCCAGCTTTGTGATCACAGGGCCACAGGGCACGATCCTGCATATCGGCGACACCGGCTTCGACGGTGGCAAACCCTACCACGGCCTCGCCGCGCGCCACGGCAAGCTGCGCGCCGCCATCCTGCCCATCGGCGCGTATGAACCCCGCTGGTTCATGCGCGCCCAGCACCAGAACCCGGCCGAAGCCCTGCACGGCTTCCAGCTCTCGGGGGCCACCTGGGGCATCGGCCACCACTGGGGCACCTTCCAGCTCACCGATGAAGCCCGCGATGCCCCCCTCGCCGCCCTCGACGAAGCCCTTGCCGAGCAGAACATCCCTGCCGACCGGTTCCGCGCCCTCGCCCCCGGCGAAGCCTGGGCCATCCCGCCTGCCTGACCCGCTCTTTGCTCGCTAAATATCCCACAGGGGGTGAGGCCGTAAGGCCGAGGGGGGCGTGAAGCCCCCCTGTGCGCGCCCGGCGCGCACCGGCGCGAGGGGGCTCGATGCCCCCGAGCGCCGGCCCTACCCGCGCCGCCGCGCCAAACTCTGCCGCGCGGCCAGCACTGCCGCCAAGGCAAACACCGCAAATTTGGCCGAGGTAAACGCGCTCGCCCCCGCCACATCGCGCAGGGCCAGCCAGTCGGGCCCACTGCCCAGCAGGCGCAGCACCCACATGTTCTCACCCCAGTCGAACGCGACATAGCTCATCGCCACCAGCACGCAAACCATGCCGAACGCCCCGCGCAGCGGCCGCATCCACCACACAAGACACAGGCCCATCAGCGGCGCAAACACCGTGTCCGTCCAGAAAATCGGCCCCTGATACAGCACATATCCGTCGGGATGCAGCGCTCGCAGATAGGCGCGCGTCTCGTGCAGATCATAGCCAAAGACGCGCAGATCAAAGGGTGGCAACCCGTCGGCGAGGGCGCTCAACTGGCGCCCCAGAACCACCGCCAGATACAGATAAACCGCCAGCATCAGCAGCGGCAGACCCCAGCTGATCGCGCGGTTCATGGGCTTAGCCGTTCGCGCGACTGATCGCGGCGCCAAGCCCCGCCATCAGCGGCTCGAACAGCGGGAACGAGGTCGCGATCGGCCCGCCATCATCCACCGTCACCGGGCGCTCCGACACCAGCCCCAGCACCAGAAACGCCATCGCAATGCGGTGGTCCAGACGGCTCTCCACCGTCGCCCCGCCCGGCACCGACGCCATTCCGTGCACGATCAGCGTGTCCGCGTCTTCCTCGATGCGCACGCCGCAGGCCTCAAGCCCGCGCGCCATGGCGTCGATGCGGTCGCTCTCCTTGACGCGCAGCTCTTTCACGCCGCGCATCACCGTCGTGCCGCCCGCCAGCGCGGCCACCACCGACAGCACCGGGAATTCGTCGATCATCGAGGCCGCGCGCTCGGGCGGGGTCTCGACCCCCTGCAGGCCCGGCGAAGAGCGCACGCGCAGATCCGCCACCGGCTCGCCACCCTCGATGCGCGGGTTCTCGAACACGATATCCGCGCCCATTTCCAGCAACGTCACATACAGCCCGTCCCGCGTCGGGTTGCGCGAGACGCCCGGCACGGTGATCTCGGACCCCGGCACCAGCAGCGCCGCGCAGACCGGAAACGCCGCCGAGGACGGATCGCGCGGCACCGCCACGCGCTGCCCCAACAGCTCGGGCTGACCTTTCAGCGTGATCACCCGGCCCTCGTCGGTCTCCTCGACTGTCACCTCGGCCCCGAAACCGCGCAGCATCCGCTCGGTGTGATCGCGCGTCGCTTCCGGTTCGATCACCACCGTCTCGCCCGGCGCGTTCAGCCCGGCCAGCAGCACCGCAGATTTCACCTGCGCCGAGGGCATCGGCAGCGTGTAGCGCACCGGCACCGGCTCGGCAGCACCCACCAGCGTCATCGGCAGACGCCCGCCCTGCCGCCCCACCGCCCGCGCGCCAAACAGCGCCAGCGGATCGGTGATGCGCGCCATCGGCCGCTTGTTCAGGCTGGCATCGCCGGTAAACGTCGCCGAAATCGGCGTCGTCGCCATCGCGCCCATGATCAGCCGCACCCCGGTGCCCGAGTTACCACAATCGATCACCTGCGCAGGCTCGGCAAACCCGCCGACGCCGACGCCCTGCACCCGCCATTCGCCCTGCCCCAGCTGGGTCACCGTCGCGCCAAAAGCCCGCATCGCGCTGGCGGTATCGAGCACATCCTGCCCCTCCAGCAGCCCCGTCACATGGGTCTCGCCCACCGAAAGCGCGCCCAGGATCAGCGCGCGGTGGCTGATCGACTTGTCGCCGGGGATCTGCGCCTCGCCCTTCAGCGGGCCAGAGCGGCGCGCAACCATCGGAATCGGGGTGTCATGGGCGGACATGGGGGAACCTCCAGCGCAAATTTCGCCCGGGTGATAGCGCAGCCGCTGCGCTCACGCCAGCCCCGCCAGGCGCAACGCCACCCCCGCCAGTGCCGCGCCAAGGATCAGCGCCCCCGGCCCGGCTTTGAGGCCGAAGGCCGCCACCAGCGCCAGCGCCGTCAGCCCGGCGGCCCACAGATCCAGCGTCGCCCAGACCGGCCAGCCGCCCACGACCTGCCCGAACAGCGCATGGATCGCAAACCACAGCGCCAGATTGGCGATCACGCCGACCACCGCCGCCGTCACCGCCGCCAAGGCCCCGGCCAGAGCGGGGTTGCCGCGCAGCCGCTCGGCATGCGGCGCGCCGGCGAAGATCCACAGAAAACACGGCGCAAAGGTCGCCCAGACGCTGACCAGCGCCGCCGCCGAGGCCAGTGCCAACCCGCCCGCGCCCCAGCCCGCCATGAAGCCCACGAACTGCGTCACCATGATCAGCGGGCCGGGCGTCGTCTCGGCCATCGCCAGCCCGTCCAGCATCTGCGGCGCGGTCAGCCAGCCGAACTGCTCGACCGCCGCCTGCGCCACCCAGGCCAGCACGGCATAGGCCCCGCCGAAAGTCAGCACCGCCATTTGGCTGAAATACACCGCCACCTGCGCCAGCACGTGATCGCGCCCCAGCACCAGAACCAGCGTCAACACCGGCCCCAGCCACAGCGCCAGCCAGACCAGCGCAACGCGCGTGGTCGACACCCGCGCCGGGGCCACGGCGACAGCCGCGCCCTTCGCCGTCAGGAACCCGACCAGTGCCGCTGCCAGCACCACCAGCGGAAACGGCACACCAAACACGAAAAGCGCGCCAAACGCCGCCACCGCAATCGCCAGCGCCCCCGCTGTTTTCAACGCCTTGCGCCCGATCCGCACCAAGGCCTGCGCGACAATCGCAATCACCGCGGCTTTCAGCCCAAAGAACACCCCGGCGATCCATCCGACATCGCCCGCCAGCACATAGACCCAGCTCAGCGCCATGATCGCCACGATGCCGGGCAGCACGAACAACCCGCCCGCCAGCATCCCGCCGCGCCAGCCGCCGCGCAGCCAGCCAATGTACGTGGCCAGCTGCATCGCCTCGGGTCCGGGCAAGAGCATGCAGAAATTGAGCGCATGCAGGAACCGCGCCTCGTCGATCCACGCCCGCGTCTCGACCAGTTCGCGGTGCATGAGGGCGATCTGCCCGGCGGGGCCGCCGAAACTCAGCAGCCCGATCTTCGCCCAGACCGCGACGTCACGCTGGCCCGCGCTCACCGTTTGCCCGTCCATGTGTGCACCTCGTCCTGTGCGTCACGCGCCCAGCGATAGAGCGCGTCATAAACCACCATCGCCGCGTCCAGCTGCGCCAGATCGTCGGTGTGCATCCGCGACAGACCCAGCGACACGGCCAGCAGCCCGGCGGCCTCGGGCGCCAGATCGGGGCGCGCGGTATCTGCGCCGCGAATGATCCGCGCCAACGTGTCCAGCGCCGGGACGGCCAGACCGAAATCCTCGATCATCGCGTCGAAACTGCACCCGTCTCCCCGGTGGCTGACGCGCACGCCCTCGATGTCAAACGGCACCGCGCCGGTCAGATCGGCCACCGCCTGCACCTCGCTGGCCCCGACGAACAGGAAAACCGCGCGCGGGTCGATGAAACGGCGGATCAGCCAGGGGCAGGCGATGCGGTCGATCTTGGGCCGGTTGCGCGTGACCCAGCGCGTTCGGCCCTGCGCGTCGGGCGCAGGCAGACAGGCCGGATCGACCAGCGGCAACCCGGCCCCGGCCCAACCCAGAAAGCCGCCGTCCAGATACTGCGCCGCGATCCCCTCGGCCCGCAGCAAACCCGCCACGCCCTGCGCGCGCTTCAGGCCTTTCTGGCACACGACGGCGACGGGCTGCGCGGGCAAGGCGCGGGCGAAAGCGACAACGTCGCCATCGCCCAGCATCACGGCGGCGGGCAAGCGGCGCGCATCCGCGCCCGCGTCATCGGCGTCGCGGACATCAACAATCAGCGGCGCGCGCGGCGTGCCGATCAGTTTCAACAACTGGTCTTGAGAATAAGCATCTGGCGCCGGCATGGGCGTTCCTTCATGGCTGATGAACTGGAACGCGATGTTCGGCTGGCGCCTCGTGAGGACGTCGCACTCCCCATCCTCAAGACATTGCGTGTTAGCCCGTATCCGTCAAGCGCGTTCATCCTTGGGGGATCCCATGACGACAAAACTGGTGATCGACGAGACCTGCGGCAGCGTGCCCAGAATCTCGGTATGGAAATGCTTGAAGGCGGCCAGATCAGCCACCTCGACCCGCAACAGATACTCGACATTTCCTGTCACATTGTGACACTCGATCACTTGCGGGGCAGCGCTGATCGCGCGCTCGAACCCCTCCTGCGCGGCCTTGGTGTGCAAGCCCAGACCGACGGACATGTAGGCGACGAAGCCGATCCCGGTCTTGGCCGGATCAAGCACCGCGCGGTACCCCTTGATCACGCCGCGCCGTTCCAGCTCCTGCACCCGGCGCAGGCAGGCAGAAGGCGACAGCCCCACGCGATCGGCCAGCTCCAGATTCGACACGCGGCCGTCGCGCGTCAACTGACGCAATATCTTGTCGCTGATTGGATCGATCTCGGTCATGGGTTGCAGAAATAGCGAACAAGACGCCCCAAAAGCAATCCCATGCCGAGATAGACACGATATCATTGCGCGACATCGTCAAGAGATCGCACCATGCCCCTGCCCGCCCCTCTGCTCACCGCCCTCGCCCTCTATGCCTTTGTCGCTTCGATCACGCCGGGGCCGAACAACCTGATGCTGCTGGCCTCGGGTGCGAATTTCGGTTTTGTGCGCACGATCCCGCATATGCTGGGCATCGCGCTCGGCTTCACGGCAATGACGGCGATCGTGGGACTTGGGTTGGCGGGGTTGTTCCTGACCTTCCCGCTAGCACGCACGGTTTTGACCGTCGCTTCCGTCGCCTATCTGCTCTGGCTTGCGTGGAAGATCGCCAACGCCGCGCCGCCGGATGCCCGCGCCCCGGCGACCGGCAAACCGATGACCGGATTGCAGGCTGCGGCCTTCCAATGGGTGAACCCGAAAGCCTGGAGCATGACGCTTACCGCCAATACCCTCTACGCGCCCAACGCCGACTGGCCCTCGGTCGCGGCGGTGGCGCTGGTGTTCGGACTGGTCAACCTGCCGTGTATTTCCAGCTGGGCGTTGATCGGCACCGCCCTGCGCAGCTGGCTGCGCAATCCGCGCGCGCTGCGGCTGTTCAACCTTGGCATGGCCGCGCTTCTGGTCGCCACCCTTTATCCAGTGTTGGCCGGGTAGCAAGAAAGGGGGCCTTGCCCCCCTCTGCGCGTGCCGCGCATTCACCCCCCAGGATATTTGGAGACAGATGATAAGGCTTTGTTAACCAAGCTTCATTTTCTGTCTGAAAATATCCACGGGGGAAGTCCAGAAGGGGGAGCGTGCTCCCCCTTCTGGCGCGGGGGCTCGGGGGGCGCGCAGCCCCCGATCTTACGCGGGGATCATGCCCTTTTCGCGCGCAATCTCCGTCATCCGCGCTTGCAGCTTTTCGAACGCGCGGACTTCGATCTGGCGGATCCGTTCGCGCGAGACGCCGTACTTGCTGCTCAGGTCTTCCAGCGTTACCGGCGGTTCGGCGAGCCGCCGTTCGGTCAGCACGTCGCGTTCGCGTTCATTGAGCACGTCCATCGCTTCCATCAGCATCGACTGCCGCGCTTCGAATTCGTCGCGCTCGGCATAGTCGCCCGCCTGATCGGCGTCGGTATCCTCAAGCCAGTCCTGCCACGAGGCCGCGCCCTCTTCCCCGCCCACCGTCACGTTGAGCGAGGCATCCGAGCCCGCCAGACGGCGGTTCATGTCGACGACTTCTTTTTCGGTGACCGACAGATCCTCGGCCAGTTTCGTCACATTCTCGGGGCGCAGATCCCCCTCTTCGATCGCGCCGATCCGGGCCTTGGCCTTGCGCAGGTTGAAGAACAGTTTCTTCTGCGCCGAGGTCGTGCCCAGCTTCACCATCGACCACGAGCGCAGGATGTATTCCTGAATCGAGGCGCGGATCCACCACATGGCATAGGTCGCCAGACGAAAGCCCTTTTCGGGATCAAAGCGTTTGACCGCCTGCATCAAGCCGACGTTGGCCTCAGAGATCACCTCGGCCTGCGGCAGCCCGTAACCGCGGTACCCCATGGCGATCTTGGCCGCCAGACGCAGGTGCGAGGTGACCAGCTTGTGCGCCGCCCCGGTGTCCTGATCTTCGACCCAACGCTTGGCGAGCATGTATTCCTCTTCCGGCTCCAGCATGGGGAACCGGCGGATTTCCTGCAGGTAGCGGTTCAGGCCCTGTTCGGGACTGGGCGCTGGAAGGCTGGCATACTCGCTCATCGGTTCTCCTCACAAGGCGGTGAGATCAGCACATAGGGTGACCAAAGCCGCGATTCAACACTCTGGCAGGCAAGTGTTAAGCGTTCGTGAACGGCTGAAACACGCTGCCTGCTGTGCCCTGTTCAACGGCCACGCCCGGTTTTTCCGTCGCTGGTCTTACAAGACCGGACTGATCGTCGCCGCACTGTTGTACAGCAGCCGCCAGCCCAATGACCAGCGCGCAACCACATCCGCGCGCACGGCCACGCTCTGCGCAAGATAGGCCTGCTGGCGCGCGCGGATCCCGGCGGTCACCCCTGCGTCCGCCAGCAGCAGCGAGTTCTCGAAGTTCAGCTCGAAACTGCGGCGGTCCAGATTGGCCGAGCCGATCAGGGCCAGCCCGCCATCCACCGTCAGCGTCTTGGCGTGCAACAGCCCCGGCGTGAATTCGTGAATGTCCACGCCCGCGCCGATCAGCGACGCATAGGCCGCGCGGCTCGCCCAGCCCACCATGCGCGAGATCGTTACGCGCAGGCAGGATCAGCACCACCCTGACGCCACGCAGCGCCGTCGCCCGCAACTGCTCCTGCAAGCCTTGGGTCGGCACGAAATAGGGCGTCGAGATCACCACCTCGTCCTGCGCCGCCGCCAGCAGCAGCCCGACCACATCGGGCACCGCATTGACCGACAGATCCGGGCCCGACCCGAACACCAGCGCCGGAAATCCGCCCGCGACCGGGGGCGCGGGCGCGGCCAGCAGGGCGGCCATGTCATCGCCGCCCTGCCCCATCCAGTCGGCGGCAAACAGCGCCTGTGTCTGCCAGACCACCGGTCCCTCGAACCGCAGCATGATGTCGACCCAAGGCCCATAGGCCGCCTTGATGGCAAAGGCGGGATCGGCGCAGTTCTGGCTGCCGACATAGGCGATCTGCCCGTCGATGACGAAGAGCTTGCGGTGATTGCGGATGTCGATCCGGCCCAGCAACAGCCGCGCCGCCGCCCAGCGCGTGCTGAACGCCACGCCCGTCTTCACGCCTGCCGCCTGCATCGCGCGGAACCTCTCGCAGCGGAGCAGCCGGCGCGAGCCCAGACCGTCGACCATCACCCGGCACACCACCCCGCGCTGCGCGGCACGCGCCAGCGCCGCCATCAGCTTGCCGCCGTTGGCATCGTCGAGCCAGATGTAGACCAGCACATGCACGCTGGACCGTGCGGCATCGATATCGGCGACCATCGCGTCAATCGCCGCATCGGAATCGCCCAGCAGGCGCGCGGTATTCCCCGGCACCGGGGCGAATCCGTTGACCACCGCACCCCGCGCGAAGGCGCCGCGCGCCTCGGCGGGCAGCGTCGCTGGCGCGTCAACGCCCGGCACCGTCACCGGCAAAGCCTTGCGGACCTTCTGCATCAGGGCCGAACGGCGACGCCCCGGCGAGACTTCGCCCAGCATCAGATACAGCAGCGCCCCAGCCACCGGGACGCCCAGAATGACCAGCATCCACGCCAACCGCGAGGCAGGCTCGCGGTCGGGCCGGGTCAGTGCGCGCAGCAAGACACCCAGCTGCAGCGTATAATGCAGCGTCAGTGTCAGCCAGACACTCATCGGGTCGCCCATGTCCGCGCCTTAACCGGCGATGGCGAAAACACCTTCGCGCACCAGACGGCGCATCATCACCGCCTGCCCCGCCTCGTCCAGATCGGCTTTCAGATCGCCGACGACGAAGGCAGGCAACAACAAGGCCTCACGCAACGCCTCCTCGACATGGGCGGGGAAGACGATCTCGGCCCCGTAGACCGACAGCGCCACCTCGTCACCGTCAACCTTGATCGCATAGATCAGATCGGGGCGGCGCTGCACCGGCGTGCCGGGTTCGATCGCCTCGGACTCGAACAGCTGGAACAGCTGGCCGGGCACCACCGGCACGCGGCGGCGGCGGTATTCATGGGCGAAACCGTCCAGCGTGCGGTCAGGGTCGATCCCTGCCATGGCGCGGGTCAGCAGGTTCTGAAACACCGTGCGCGCCTCGGCCCGCTCGAACCCCTCATTGGCATAGCCCGGCGGGACCGAGTGGCGGAACGCCGGATCCTCAAGTGCCAGCTCGGACACCGCCTCGACCAGCAGGTCGATCCAGCGCGGGGCCAGCAGGCCGGTGGTGATGTGCAGTGAAATCTCCTCCGTGGCGCGCGCATCATGCACGACGCCGCGCGGGACATAGGCCATGTCGCCCGCGTGCAGGGTGAAGGTGTCGATCAGCGCCCCGGCCTCGAACCCTTCGGGCTTGAACGCCTGACTGCGCAGCGGCAGCTTGAGCGGGCTTTCATAGATGTTCCACGTCTTGGACCCATGCACCTGCAGCACGATCACGTCGTGGCTGTCATAGTGGGTCTTGAAGCCCTGCGCGTTGTCGGGGGTGAAATAGATGTTGGTCTGCAAATCGCAGCTGAAAACCGTCTCAAGCGCCCGGCAATAGGCGGCCAGCGCGGGCACGCGCTTTTGCAACCCCGGCAGCACCATGGTCGAGCCTTCATCGAAATGCCGGACCACGCGCACCGGGTCGATGAACCCCGAGGGCATGACGAAATCATCGGCTTCCAGCGCCTTGCCCAGTTTGACCAGCTGCATCTCGTCACCGCCGACCATCGTCTGGGTCAGCACCCGGTCAATGTCGGCAACCGTCAGCAGATCGGCGTAATAGGCCGGGTCCTGGCGCCGCACGACGAGATGCTTCTTTTCAAAGTATTCGGCAAAGAATGTCGCCGGGGTAATCGGTGCGATGGCCCGGACAAAATCCGCCGGACTGGGCGCGGCCACACTATCTTTCATCATAAAACTCCCTTTTGCCCCGCCGTCCGCGGACTAGAGCTTGACCGACATTACGCCATGACCATAGCGTGACGCGTATTGATCCGTAAATGGGAGGCAAGCCACGATGACAGACGAAGCTAAAAAATCCCGAAAAACATTAAGCGAAACCGAAATCACCACCCGTCGCGGCATCGGCCGCCGTTCGCTGCTGCTGGGCGCCTTCGGCGGGGCCGCTGCCCTGACCGCAGCAACCTCGGCAATGGCGGCGTCCGACAGTGACGGCGGCAGCAATGCCGATCCGGCGGGCCGGGGCCGTTCGGGCCTGACCGACAACGGCGACGGCAGCTACGCCGACGCCGCAGGCCGGGGTCGTGGGGCTGGCGGCAACTATTCGGGGATAACCGACAGCGACAACGGCTCGGTCTATGACCAGCCGAACAATGGTCGCGGCGGCACCTGAACGGGGCGGTGACCGCACCGAGCGAACACGGAAAAGCCCGCGCCCCTGCGCGGGCTTTTTCTACACCCGTCATGGCAGTCAGAGACGGCAGCGGTCGCCGCCCGACGCTGCGCAGCAGCAAGTTAAATCCTTGACTGAATGGGTGAACTGAGGCCAATCTTGACCAGTTGATTCACGTTATTGAAAGACAAAAAACATGTCAGACGAAGCCAAGAGCAAAAAAGCCACGCTGACCGACGCCGACATCAAGACCAGCCGCGGCATTGGCCGTCGGGCGTTCTTGCTCGGCACACTCGGCGGAACCACCGCGCTGGCGGGCTGTGTAACCACCGGCATCACCGATTCAGACGTCGGCGCCTATTCCGATCCGGCAGGCGGCGGGCGTGGGACCGGGTATCGTGCCTCGGGCATCACCGATTCCGACCGTGGCTATGGTGCCGATCCCGCGGGCAACGGCCGTGGCCGCCGCTCGTGCACCGACAGCGATGTCGGCCCGCGCTTTACCGACCCCGTTGGCCGTGGCCGCCGCTGCTGAGCCTTTGGCTCAGCGCGTCAGCACATCCAGCAACGCTTGAAAATCCTGCGGGAGCGGCGACTGAAAGGTCAGCCGCTCTTTGCTTGCCGGGTGGATGAACCCCAGCGTCGCCGCATGCAGCGCCTGACGCGGGAATGCCGCCACGGCCTCGGCCCCGCCCGCAGGCAGCGCGTTGGGCGAGACCTTGCGCCGCCCGCCATAGACCGGATCGCCGACCAGCCCATGCCCGACATGCGCCATATGCACCCGGATCTGATGCGTGCGCCCTGTTTCCAGCCGACACTCCATCAGCGACACCTGCACCGGCTCGCCAAAGCTTTCGATCACCTTCGCCCGCGTCACCGCGTGGCGGCCCCGGTCGAAATACACCGCCTGTTTCTGGCGGTCGTGGCGGTGGCGGTCCAGCCGCGTGGTGATTTTCAGCACCCCGCCCGGCTCAAAGTTGATCCCCTTGATGCCCTTCAGGCGCGGATCGCCCGCATCCGGCACCCCGTTGACCAGTGCGCGGTAGAGCCGGTCCACCGTATGCGCCTCGAACTGCGCCGCCAGCCCGTGATGCGCGCGGTCGGTCTTGGCCACCACCAACAGCCCCGAGGTTTCCTTGTCGATGCGGTGCACGATGCCCGGTCGTCTGGCCCCACCGATCCCCGACAGCGTATCGCCGCAATGGTGCAACAGCGCGTTCACCAACGTGCCGCGCGGCGTGCCGGGTGCCGGGTGCACCACCATCCCCGCCGGCTTGTCGATGACGATCAGCTCGGCGTCCTCATAGACCACGCTCAGCGCAATATCCTCGGCCAGCGTCTCCAGCGCCTCGGCTGGCTCAAGGGCGATGACGATCACGTCGCCCTCGGCCACCTTCGCCTTGGTATCGCTCAGCACCACGCCCGCGCGCGACACCGCGCCCTCACCGATCAGCTTGACCAGCCGCGAGCGCGACAGCGAGGCCTCCTCTGGCACATCGCGCGCCAAGGCCTTATCAAGACGGTCGGGCGGGTTCGCGCCGATGATCACTTCGATATCCAGGGAATCCCCGTCCATGTCTTCTGATGACGACATTCCACCGCTCCCCGCAGACCTGCGTTTTCTGAAATTGCTGGTCACCACGCTCGCGGGCGTGATGATCGTCGGGCTTGTAACCATCACCGGCCTGCTTGTCACGCGGCTGTCCACACCCGCGCCGCTGCCCGTGCTGCCCGAGACGATCAGCCTGCCCGACGGCGCGACTGCCGCCGCCGTCACCTTCGCCCGCGACTGGCTGGTTGTGGTGACCGAGGGCGGCGAGGTGCTGCTTTACGGCGCGCAAGGGGGCGCGCCGGTCAGCATCACGCCCTTGCCCTGATCAGCTGCCGTAGCCGCCCGAGGTCGGCGTGACCACCGTCACCGCCTCGCCCGCCTCCAGCACCGTCTGCGCGCAGGCGGGCAGGATTTCGCGGGTGCCATTGGCGCGGCGCACCACCGTGCGCCCCGGCTGCCCGTCGCCGCCCCCCGCCAGCCCCTTGGGCGCGCGCGAACGATGCGACGACAGGATCGCGCAATCCATCCGCTCGAGGAACCGGATGGTCCGCGTCGTCCCCTCACCCGCCGACCAGCGCCCGGTGCCGCCCGAGCCATCGCGCAGCCCGAATTCCTCCAGCAGGACGGGAAAGCGCAATTCCAGCACCTCGGGATCGGTCAGCCGCGAGTTGGTCATGTGCACATGCACCCCTGACGTGCCGTCATAGCCGCGCCCGTCGTTCATCACCCCGGCGGGCGAGCCCGAGCAGATCGTCTCGTAATACTGATACGTCTCGTTGCCGAAGGTCAGGTTGTTCATCGTCCCCTGAGAGTTCGCCATCGCCCCCAGCGCGCCAAACAGCGCGTTGGTCACGTGCTGCGAGGTCTCCACATTCCCCGCCACCACCGCGCGCGGGTATTTGGGCGCAAGCATGCAGCCCTCGGGCACGATGATGGTGATGGGCCGCAGGCAGCCCGCGTTCATCGGGATCGGCGCTTCGACCATCACCCGGAACACATAGAGCACCGCCGCCCGCGTCACCGGCTCGGGCGCGTTGAAGTTATTCTCCCAAGCGTCTGACGTGCCGGTGAAATCGACTGTTGCCTGACGTTTTTCGCGGTCCACCGTGATCGCCACCTTGATCACCTGTCCGGTGTCGGTCTGGTATTCATAACGGCAATCGCTCAACCGGCCCAGCAGGCGGCGCACTTCCTCGGCGGCGTTGTCCTGCACGTGCTGCATATAAGCCTGCACAACATCCAGCCCGAAATCGCTGACCATGCGGCGCAGTTCGGTCGCGCCGCGCTCGTTGGCGGCGACTTGTGCTTTCAGATCAGCGATGTTCTGGCCGACGTTGCGCACCGGGTACGGGTGATCCAGCAGCAGATCGCGCAGCGCCTCCTCGCGGAACCCGTTCTCATCGACCATCAGGAAATTGTCGATCAGCACGCCTTCCTCATCCACCGTGGTGGCCAGCGGCGTCATCGACCCCGGCGCGGTGCCGCCGACATCGGCGTGATGCCCGCGTGAGGCCGACCAGAACAGCACCGTTTCGCCCGCGTCATCAAACACCGGCGTGACCACGGTAATGTCAGGCAAATGGGTCCCGCCATTATAAGGCGCGTTCAGCGCGAAGACCTGCCCCGGTTTGATCACCGGATTCTGCCGGATGATCGATTCGACCGAGCGATCCATCGACCCCAGATGCACCGGCATATGCGGCGCATTGGCCACCAGCGCGCCGGTCGCATCGAAGACTGCGCAGGAAAAATCAAGCCGTTCCTTGATGTTGACGGAATGGGCGGTGTTCTGCAGCGCCAGACCCATCTGTTCGGCAATGTTCATGAACAGGTTGTTGAACACCTCCAGCAAGATCGGATCAGCCTGCGCCGAGCCCGCCACCTGCGCGCGCTCGGCGGCACGGTAGCGGTGCATCTCGATGTGATCACGCGCGGTGATCTGCGCCCGCCAGCCGGGTTCAACCACCACCGTCTGGTTATCCTCGATGATCAGCGCAGGCCCTGTGATCACAGAACCACGGCTCAGATCAGCCCGCCGGAACACCCCCGCCGAATGCGCGGCACCGCCCGAGAACATCTCGACCGTAGCACCCGCCTCGGGCTTGCTTTCGACCGCCTCCTGCGCCGCTTCCTCGCCACCCTGCGCGCGCCCGTCTTCGGCTTGCAGATCAATCGCTTCCACGGTGATCTCACGCCCGTGCTGGACGAAACCGAACTGCGCTTTGTGGATCGCCTCGAACTCGGCCTGCGCCGCGGCAAGATCGCCGTCGAACGCCACCGGCAGCGCCGTGTCCGTGCCCGCATAGCGCAGCATCAGCACCGGCCGCCACGCAATCGCGTCTTCGGGCACGCCCTGCGTCACCATCTCGGCCCCGACCTGCGCGCGCAGGGCTTCGATCAGCCCCTCGATCGCGCCGCGCGACCCCTCGCCCAGCGGCTCCAGCAACGCCTGCTGACGGCTCACCGCCACCTTGGCCAGGCCGATCCCGTAAGCCGACAACAGCCCCGACAGCGGATGGATCAGCACCCGCTCCATGCCCAGCGCATCCGCCACCAGACAGGCGTGCTGCCCCCCGGCCCCGCCGAACGAGTTCAGCAGATAGCGCGTCACGTCATACCCACGCTGCACACTGATCTTCTTGACCGCGTTCGCCATGTTCTCCACGGCGATCTTGAGGAAACCCTCGGCCACCTCCTCGGCGCTCTTGCCCTCCCGTTCCGCAATCTCGGCGAATTTTTCCACCACGACCAAACGGTCCAGCGGCTCATCCTGCCCCGGCCCAAAGATCGGCGGAAAGAAATCAGGGTTCAGCTTGCCCAGCATCACATTCGCATCGGTCACCGTCAGCGGCCCGCCGCGCCGGTAGCACGCGGGCCCCGGATCGGCCCCGGCGCTGTCCGGCCCCACGCGGAACCGCCCCGGCTCGGCGTGCAGGATCGAGCCGCCACCCGCCGCCACCGTATGAATGCGCATCATCGGCGCGCGGATGCGCACGCCCGCCACCTCGGTGTCGAACGCCCGCTCATAGGCCCCGGCGCAATGGGCCACATCCGTGCTGGTCCCGCCCATGTCGAAGCCGATCACCTTGTCATGGCCCGCCAGCCGCGCCGTCTGCACCATGCCGACCACACCGCCCGCCGGCCCCGACAGGATCGCGTCCTTGCCCTGAAACGCCTCGGCCGCGGTCATCCCGCCCGAGGACATCATGAACTGCAACACCGGCCCCGGCTCGCCCGCCGGGGTCGCCCCCAGCGCGCCCGCCACCCGCGCCACATAGCGCCGCAGGATCGGGCTGAGATACGCGTCCACCACCGTGGTATCGCCGCGCCCGACCAGCTTGATCAGCGGGCTGACCTCATGGCTGACCGAGACCTGCGCAAAGCCCATCGCGCGCGCCTTGGCGGCAATCGCCGCCTCATGCTCAGGCGCTTTCCAGCTGTGTAGGGTGACGATGGCCAGCGCGTCAAAGCCGTCGGCCTTCAACGCGCGCAGCGCCGCCTCGACCCCGTCCATATCCAGCGGGATCTCGACCGCGCCATCCGCGCGCAGCCGCTCGTCCACCTCGACCACGCGGGCATAAAGCTGCTCGGGCAGGATGATTTCCTTGGCGAAAATATCGGGCCGCGCCTGATAGGCGATCTTCAGCGCATCGCGGAATCCGCGCGTGATCATGAGCGCCACGCGGTCGCCCTTGCGCTCCAAAAGCGCATTGGTCGCGACCGTCGTGCCCATCTTCACCGTGCCGATGCGCGCGGGATCAATCGTTCCCCCCAGCAAGCGGCGGATCCCCTCGATCGCGGCATCCTCATAGGCACCGGGGTTTTCCGACAGCAGTTTCAGCGGCTTGAGCACGCCGTCCGGGTCACGCCCGACCACATCGGTAAACGTGCCGCCCCGGTCGATCCAGAAATCCCAAACGCTCATGACGGCTCCTCGCTGCTGACAGACAAATCGTTGACAAATTGTCAGCGTCACGTCAAGGATTCTGTCCAGGAGGCACCCATGACTCATCCCCTCGGCCCCGTTGTCAGCTCGGCCCATCTGGCCGGTGATGCCCCCGCGCTCAGCGAACTGGAGTTCGCGCTGACCATGGCCAACCACGCCTTCCAGCGCTGGATCGTGCGCTGCATGGGCGCGGCGGGCGCGCAGCTGTCGCCGATGGAAGTGCTGATCCTGCATCAGGTTGCCCACCGCGACCGCGCCAAGACGCTGGCCGATCTGTGCCTTGTGCTCAACATCGAAGACACGCATCTGGCCAATTACGCGATCCGCAAACTGACCGCGCAGGGGCTGGTCAGCACCGAGCGCAAGGGCAAGGAAAAGGCCGTCCGCGTCACACCTGAAGGCGCGGCGCTCTGCCAGCGCTACGCCGAGATCCGCGCTTCACTGCTCAACCCCGGCGCCCTGCAGACCGAGGCGATGAGCGAACTCGCCGCGCTTCTGCGCACCCTCTCGGGCAGCTACGATCAGGCCGCCCGCGCCGCCGCCGCGCTGTAAGCCGACTGGTCAAGCCCCGGTCCGCGCCCTATCTGACGGCCAGAACCAAAGGGGGCGGCGATGCTGCGGCTATTCTGGATGATCGCGGGCGGGTTGTCGCTCGCCGTGGGCGTGGCGGGGATCGTGTTGCCGCTGGTGCCGACAACACCCCTGCTCTTGCTGGCCGCCTATTGCTTTGCCCGCTCCAGCCCCCGGCTCGAGGCGTGGCTGCTCGACCATCCCCGCCTTGGCCCCCCGATCCACCACTGGCGGGCCGAGGGCGCGATCTCGTCACGCGCCAAGACCCTCGCCATGGTCGCCATCGGCGCGGCCTTCGCGCTCAGCGTGTTCCTGCAACTGCCGGTCAAACTGCTGGTCATTCAGGGCGTGACGCTGGGCGCGGTGATCGTGTTCATCCTCACCCGCCCCACGCCGCGCCTGTCCACACATCACACCTCAGACGCTAAACCTTGACACCAGCGTGACATTTGGGTTTCGTGGCCGCCAAGAACCGCCTCGCGCGGCCAAGGGGGACACTCTGTGATCAAAGCGTTTCTTGCGCTGGCGCGCCTGCTTGACCGGCTCACGCTATGGCTGTGCATGGCGGCGGGCGGGACGCTGGTCGGCATGGTGCTGATCAACGTCGTGTTGCGCTACGGCTTTGGCTCCGGCTCGATCAAGATGCAGGATCTGGCCAGCTATTCTTTCGCCGTTTTCCTCATCCTCGCCGTGCCGCTCTGCCACGCGCGCGGCGGCCATGTCCGGGTCGAGGTGCTGGCCGAACGCATGCCCGCCCGCTACCTGCCGACCGCCGATGCGGTGGCCTGGGCGTTCTTCCTGACGCCGATATTCGGCCTGATCATCTGGGCGGGCTGGGGCGATATCGCCTTTTCGTGGCAGATCGCTGAGGGGTCGACCACGCCGGGGGCCTTGGCGGCATGTATCTGGTGAAAACCGCCCTGCCGCTGGCCGCGGCGCTGATGATCATCCAGGGCCTCGCCAACCTGCTGCGCAAGGAGACACTGGCATGAGCGGTCAGGAATGGATGCTGATCGTTCTGTTTGTCGCGCTGTTTGGTGGCATTCTGTCGGGCATTCCCGCCATGCTGGCCATCGCCGGGGTGCCCTTTGTGCTGGCGGTGATCGCGGGACAGTTCGACCTGTTCAACCTTGCCTTCCTGTCCAACTATCCCTCGCGTGTTCAGGGGGTTATGTCGAATACCCTGCTCATGGCCGTGCCGCTGTTCGTGCTGATGGGCGTGTTTCTGGAACGCGCCAATCTGGCCGAGAACATGCTGCGCGTCCTCGCCCGGCTGCTGGGCGGCTCGCCGCTGGGCATGGCGCTGTCGGTGCTGGCGTTCTCAACGATCATCGCCGCCTCGACCGGGATCATCGGGGCCACGATCGTCATGCTGGTGATGATCGCCCTGACGCCGATGCTGGAATCCGGGGTGCCCAAACGGCAGGCCGCCGGGCTGATCTGCGCTTCGGGCACGCTGGGGCAGATCATCCCGCCGTCGATCCTGCTGGTCCTCTTGGGCGACCAGATCGGCAACACCTATCTTGAGGCGCAACAGCGCGCCGGAAACTTTGCGCCGCAGCCGGTCTCTGTCGCCGATCTTTTCGCAGGCTCCATGCTGCCGGGCCTGCTGCTTGTCGGTCTTTACGCCCTGTGGCTGCTGATCACCCTGCGCCCCGGCCGCACCAAGCGGGTCGGCGTCAACGAACGCGTCTCGGGCAGCGAGATCCTCTATACCTTCCTGCCCCCCGTTCTGCTGATCCTCGCCGTCCTTGGCTCAATCCTGGGCGGTATCGCCACCGCGACCGAGGCCGCCGGTCTGGGCGCTGTCGGCGCAGGCTTGATGGCCGCCTTCGCGATCAGCAAACACAGCTGGGAACGCGCGCTGATTGCTATCGCGGGCCTGTCCGCCTTTGCCCTCGTCGCGCTCAAGGTCGCAGGCTTTGGCCGCGCCGACCTGAACACGCTGGCGGGTATGGCGGGCGTTTTCGCCGCTCTGCTCATCGCGCTGGGTGTCGTTGTCGCGCTCTGGCGGCTGATGGCCGGACGGCTGGTCCACGGCGCGATGGTCGAGACGATCAAGATCTCCGGCATGGTCTTTGGCATCGTCATCGCCGCCTCGATGCTGTCGCTGGTGTTCCGCGGCTTTGGCGGCGAGCGCGCGGTCGAGCACCTGATGCGCGAATTTCCGGGCGGCGAAATGGGCGCGCTGCTGGCGGTGATGGTGATCGTGTTTTTCCTTGGCTTCATCCTCGAGGCCGTGGAAATCATCTACATCGTCGTGCCGCTGCTCGGCCCCGCCGTGCTGGCCGGTGATATCTCGCCGGTCTGGTTCGCGGTGATGATGGCGATGAACCTGCAGACCAGCTTCCTGACCCCGCCCTTCGGCTTTGCGCTGTTCTATTTCCGATCCGTCGCGCCGCCGGGCATCACGACGATAGACATCTATCGTGGCGTGGTGCCATTTGTACTGATCCAGATCCTGGCACTGGCGCTGGTGTTCTTCTTCCCCCAGATCGCCACCTGGCTGCCCACCCTGATGTTTAACTAGGAGGACCACCCATGAAACGCAGACTGTTCCTGAAAAGCGGCGCGGGCCTTGCCGCTGCCACCACCCTCGCCGCCCCGGCCATCGCGCAAGAGCGTATCGAATGGGACATGCCGTCGAGCTTCCCCAAGGCCGCGCCCGGCGTCGGCACCAACTCGACCCGCTTTGCCGAGCTGGTCGAGAAACTGTCCTCGGGCCGGATGGTCATCACCGTCTATGGCGCGGGCGAGCTGGTGCCCCCCTTCGCGGTCGAGGATGCCGTGCAGGCGGGCAACGTGCAGATCGGCCACGGCACGCCCTATTACGCCGCGTCAAAAACCGCCGCAGCGCACTGGTTCACCGGCGTGCCCTTCGGCCTGACCGCGAACGAGCATTACGCCTGGCTGAAATGGGGTGGCGGTCAGGAAATCTGGGACAGCATCTATGCCGAGCGGAACCTGAAACCCTTCTACTCGGGCAACTCGGGCACGCAGGCGGGTGGCTGGTTCAAGAACCGCATCGAGTCGCTGGCCGACCTGCAGGGGCTGAACATGCGCATTGCCGGTCTGGGCGGCGAGATGATGCGCAAGCTGGGCGTCAACGCCATCCTGATGCCGCCGACCGAGATCTTCCAGTCGCTGCAATCGGGTGCCATCGACGCGGCCGAATGGGTTGGCCCGCTGCTCGATCAGGCCTTCGGCCTGCAGCGCATCACCAACCTGTGCTACACCCCGGCCTATGCCGAGCCCTGCGCGGCCCTGCAGGTCGTGGTGAACACCGAAGCCTGGGCGGGTCTGGCGGATGATCTGAAAGCGATTGTTGAGGCAGCCGCGCTGCAATGCTCGATGGAGACGCTGGGTCAGTTCGATTATTACAACGTCGGCGCGATGGCCTCGCTGGAAGAGGCGGGCGTCGAGTTCCTGAACTTCCCCGATGACGTCATCGCCGGGATGAAATCGGCCTGGGGCGAAGTCGTTGAAGAACAACGCGCTGCAAGCCCCGATGCGGCCCGTGTGCTGGAAAGCTATGAGGCCTATCAGGCGGGTGCCGTCGGCTATGCCAACGCCTTTGTTGGCCGCTACCTCGCCGCGCGCTAAGATATAGGTTATCCATGGAGTCGGGGGCGCAGGATCACCCTGCGCCCCCGATGCTTTGAAAGCCCTTGAGCAGGACGCGCCGATGAAACTGGTTACTTTCAACATCAACGGCGTCAAGGCCCGCACCCCGGTCATCGAGCGCTGGCTGGACGAAGCCAAACCCGATGTCGCGGTGTTTCAGGAAATCAAATCGGTTGACGAGGCCTTCCCCCGCTCGGTCATCGAAGATCGCGGCTATCAGCTGGAAACCCACGGCCAGAAGGGCTTCAACGGCGTGGCGATCCTGTCGAAACTGCCGCTGACCAATGTCACGCGCGGGCTGCCGGGCGATGAGAGCGACGAACAGGCCCGCTATATCGAGGCCGATGTGGGCGACAGCGGGTTCCGCCTCTGCGGGCTGTACCTGCCCAACGGCAACCCGGCACCGGGGCCGAAATACGACTACAAGCTGGCCTGGATGGAGCGGCTGGAAGCGCGGGCACGCGACCTGCTGGCGCGGGAGACCCCCTTCGCGCTGACCGGCGACTTCAACGTCATCCCGCAACCGGCCGACGCGGCGCGGCCTGACGCGTGGCGCGAGGACGCGCTGTTCCTGCCGCAAACCCGCGCGGCCTTCCGGCGGCTGGAACTGCTGGGGCTGTATGACGCGGTCCGGCTGCGCCATCCGGGACCGGGGATCTATTCGTTCTGGGATTATCAGGCCGGCGCGCGCCAGCGCAACGACGGCATCCGCATCGACCACTGGCTGCTGTCGCCGGGGGCCGCGGACAGGCTGCAGGACGCCTGGGTCGAGGGCGCGCCGCGCGACTGGGAGAAACCGTCGGATCACACGCCGGTCTGGGTGGATCTGGCGCTTTGAACGGGGAGGAGCGGCGCTCGCGGGCATCGAGCCCGCTCGCGCCGCGCGGGTTGCCACCCGCCCCCGCTTCAAGGGGTGCGCGCACCCCTTGAAAATCCCCTTTCACGCCTTGCCCGACGCGGGGTCTGGCTGACCCGGGTCAGTGCGTATTTTTGGCAAGATGAAGCGGCATCACCTGCCGAGTCGGCCTGCCTGCTGCGGGTGACGCCTTGCGCGGGTGATGAAATTTTCACCAAACCGTCACGCAAGCTGTTCTTCTGCCGTCACTTTTCTCCCGCGCCCGGCGCGGGCTTTTTTTGTTGTAAACGGCGGCGAATCTTGCATTCATATCTTGCATGCAGATCTTGCATACAAGATTGGAGCCCGCTCTTGGCCAATGCCAACACCATCAGTTCGCAGATCATCGACGCCATCCTGTCACAACGCCTTGCCCCCAACACCCGGCTGGGCGAGCAGGATCTGGCGGCGCTGTTCGGCTGCAGCCGCACCATCGTGCGCGAGGCGCTGGTCGATCTGGCGGCGCGCGGGATTGCCACGGTCAGCCCGCGCCGCGGCTGGTATCTGACCGAGGTCGACACCGAAAAGGCCCGCGAGCTTTACGTGGCGCGCGAGATCATCGAGACCGGCCTGCTGCGCCACCTCGCCCGGCGCAAGCAGGCGCTGCCCAGCGCCGCGCTCGATCAGATCGCCCGCCATCTGGACGCGCAGGCCGAGGCCGTCGCCGGCGATGACATCCCGCGCCGCAGCTATCTGCTGGGCGATTTCCACGTCTGTCTGGCCAACAGTCTGGGCAATTCGGTGCTGGCCGCCAATCTGCGCGACATGACCGTGCTGACCACGCTGTTCACCATGCGCCACCAGACGCCGCATGACGCCCAGCGCTCGTATGAGGAGCATGTTGCCGTCTTCGAGCCGCTGACGCGCGGCGATGCGCTGGCGGCAGAAGAAGCGATGCGCTGCCATCTGAGCACCTGGGAAGAGAAGGTCAACAAGGCGCATGATTACGCCCCCGTCTCGGCGTTGCACACGGCCCTGACGCCTGCCGCCGACCTGCGCGGCGTCAAGGTCCCGCTCACCGACACCGCCCAAAAGGAGCCGCAGCCATGACCATCCGCAACACCATGGGCTGGGTCGACAGCCTGCGCGACCGGGTTCCGACGATGGATGCCGCCGGGCTGCAGGCGCGGCGCGATCAGGGCGAAGCGCTGACCGTCATCGACCTGCGCGAGCTGCAGGAGCGGCTGGACAAGGGCGCGATCCCGGAGTCGCATCACGTCCCGCGCGGGATGCTGGAATTCTGGGCCGATCCCGCCATGGGCTATCACCGTGATTTCTTCACCGAAGACGCCGAATACGTCGTCTATTGCGCCGGGGGTGGCCGCTCGGTGCTGGCCGCGCTGGCGATGATCGAGATGGGCTATACCAAGGTCTGGCATCTGGACGAGGGGTTTGCGGGCTGGACCAAGGCCGATCTGCCCGTGGAAGACGCCGCCGCCACCGCGCGCTGGCAGCGGAAGCGCTGATCCATGCTCACCTTCGCCCTTCGCCGCGCGGTCCTTGGCGTCATCGTGCTGATGGCTGTGTCGGTCATGCTTTTCGTCGCCATCCGCTTTGTCCCCGGTGACATCGTCAACCAGCAACTGTCCGAGGCCGGCGCGGTCACGCCCGAGCTGCTGGCGCAGAAACGCGCCGAGATGGGGCTGGATCAGCCGGTGCTCACCCAGTTCGCCCAGTGGGCGGCGGGCGTGCTGCACGGCGATCTGGGCACTTCGCTTTGGACCGGGCGGCCGGTATCCGACCAGATCCGCTCGGCCATCGTGCCGACGCTGCAACTGTCGATCCTCGCCATCGCCTTTGGCTCGGTGCTGGGCATCGGCGCAGGCGTCGCCGCCTCGCTGTGGATCGGCACGCCGGGCGATGTGGCGCTGCGCATGGCCTCGACGGTGTTTCTGGCCGTACCGCAGCTGTGGCTGGGGCTGCTGACCCTGTCCGGTCTGGCCGCCATCGGCTATTACATCCCGCTGCCCTACCGCCCCTTTACCACCGACCCCTGGGCCAATGTGCAGCAGGTGATCTTCCCCGCACTCGCCCTGTCGCTGGGCGTCGCCGCGGCGCTGTCGCGGCTGACCCGTTCGGCGATGCTTGAGGTGACGGGGGCCGATTTCATCCGCGCCGCCCGCGCGCGCGGCGTGACGCCGGGGGGCATCTATGTGCGCCACGGGCTCAAGAACGCGCTGATCCCGGTGATCACCCTCTTGGGCACGCAATTTGGCAACCTGTTGTCGGGCACCGTGATCATCGAGCGGATCTTCAACATTCCCGGCCTTGGCAACCTGCTGTTCGAATCCGTCGATAACCGCGATTACCCCACCATTCAGGCCGCCGTGCTGACCTATGGCTTCATCACCATCGTCGTGAACCTGCTGGTCGACCTGTCTTACGGCGCCGTCGATCCGCGTATCCGGGAGGCCCGCTCGTGACCCTCGCCCCCTCGCCCGACGGGGTCGCGCGCCGCCCCAACCGTTTCCTCGCCATTCTGCGCGCGTTGCTGCGCGAGCCGATCGGCTGCACGGCGCTGGTGATCCTGGCCACGGTGCTGCTGCTGGCCCTGCTCGCCCCCTTGATCACCCAGTACGACCCGCTGTTTCAGGACCGCCGCGCGGTGCTCAAGGCCCCCTCGCTGGCGCATTGGTTCGGCACCGATGACATCGGGCGCGATGTGTTTTCGCGGGTGCTTTATGGCACGCGCATCTCGCTGCTGGTCGGCCTGCTGGTGGTCACCTTCACCATGCTCATCGGCGGGATGATCGGGCTGATCTCGGGTTATTTCGGCGGCTGGACCGACATGATCATCCAGCGGATTGTCGAGGCGCTGGATACCCTGCCCTCGCTGGTGCTGTCGCTGTTCATTGCCGCCATGCTCGGGCCCAGCGTGCGCAATGTGGTCATCGCGGTGACGCTGGCGCAGATCCCGCGCTTTGTGCGGGTGGTGCGCTCCGAGATGATCAAGGTCCGCGCGCAGGATTTCATCGCGGCCTCGCGCGTGATCGGCGCGTCAAGCCTGCGCATCATGCTGACCCATGGCGTGCCCAACCTGATCCCGACGATGCTGGTCATGGGCTCGCTGTCCTTCGGCATCGCCATCATGACCGAGGCCGCGCTCAGCTTTCTGGGCGTCGGCACCCCGCCGCCGAACCCGTCACTGGGCACCATGCTGGCGCAGGGCACGCGGTTCATTGGCATTGCCTCGTGGCTGATCGTGTTTCCCGGCCTGATGCTGACGATCAGCGTGCTGGCCCTGAACCTGATCGGCGACGCGCTGCGCGACGTGCTCGACCCGCGCCGCCGCTAACCCACCCCCCATAATCATAATTCCCCCAACAGGAGCCCCGATATGACCCGACATTTCCCCCTCCCACCCGCGCCGCACGCTTTGCGCGCAGCCTGCTGGCCCGTTCCCTGATGGTCGGGGCGCTTCTGGCCCTGCCACTGGGTGCCACCGCGCAGGAAACCCCGCAGTACGGCGGTCTGGTGCGCATCAACGTGCATGCCGACGCGCCCAATTTCGACCCGCTTGCCAGCACCGAATTCGCCGTGCATTCGCGGCTGGGTCTGGCGCTCAGCCAGCTGGTTGCATGGGGAACCGGCCCCGATATCGGCTATGGCGAATTCGTGCCCTCGCCGTCTCTGGCCGAAAGCTGGGAAATCTCGGACGACGGGCTGACCTACACCTTCCACTTGCGCCGGGATGTCGTCTGGCAGGATGTCGCCCCGGTTTCGGGCCGTGGCTTCACCTCGGCCGATGTGCTTGCCACCTATGAGGCGATGCGCGCGGGCGGTGTGCAGGGCGGGCTGTTGTCGGCGGTTGATACGATCAGCGCGCCGGACGATTACACCGTCGTGCTGACCCTGACCGCGCCCAATGTCGTCCTGCTGCAGAACCTCGCGCACCAGAACATGTGGATCCTGCCGACCGAGGCGTTTGACGGCGGCTATGACCGCAACACCACCGTCATCGGCACCGGCCCGTTCATCCTGACCGGTGATGAGGCGGGCGTGGCCACGACCTATGTGCGCAACCCCAGCTATTTCGGCCATGACGCGGCGGGCAACCAGCTGCCCTATCTCGATGCGGTCGAAATCACCCCGATCCGCGATTTGAACGCGCGCATCATCGCCTTCCGTTCGGGTCAGATCGACATCTGGTTCGGCCCGCTGAACCTGACGCAAATGGCGCAGATTCAGGCGCAGGTGCCCGGTTTGCAGGACATTCAGACCATTTCGAACACCCAGACCGAGATGTATCTGAACCCGGCGTTCGAGCCCTTCTCGGACATCCGCGTCCGGCAGGCGATCAACATGGCCATTGACCGCATGGCGATGGGCGAGGTGATCCGCGGCGGCGGCGCGGTCGGCGGCGTGGTCGGCCCGGCGCTGTCCACCCAGACCCTGCCCGATGCCGAGCGTATCGCGCTCTACGGCACCCCCAACGCCGAGCGCGCCCGCGAATTGCTGGCCGAGGCGGGCTACCCGGACGGCTTCACCTTCCAGTTCACCTTGCTGAACTACGGCGAGGAAATGGTGCGCGAGGGCGAATGGATCCAGCAGGATCTGGCCGATATCGGCATCACCGCCGAGATCAACATCGTCGACCGTGCAGCGGGCATGGCGCTGGGACGCGAAGGCACTTTCGAGGCCCTCTATATGGTCATGAGCCCCTTCGCCGAGGCCGACGAATACCTCTCGACCCACTACCTCCCCGGGGCGATCCGCAATTATGCCGGCGTCGATGACCCCGCGCTGACCGCGATGATCGAAGAACAGCGCACCATCGGCGATCCGGCGGCGCGTCAGGCGATGCTCTGGGACATCCAGCGCTATATCGCGGAAAACGTGCAGACCACCCTGCCCGGCTGGGCCTCGCTGCTGCTGCACCCGGCGCATGCCCGCGTGCAGGGCTGGTATCCGATGATGACGCAGGGCTTCCCCAGCCTGCGCGAAGTCTGGGTCAGCGAATGAGCCTCGCCCCGGTCAACACCCTCTCACCGGCCGCGCAGGCCGGTGACGACGCCCCGCTCCTCTGCGTTGACGGCATGGCCGTGCGCTATGGCACGCTCGAGGTCTGCTCGGACATCTCGCTGTCGGTCCAGCGGGGCCGTGCGCTGGCGCTGATCGGCGAGTCGGGTTCGGGCAAATCGGTGACGGTGCTGGCCATCACCGGCCTCTTGGGCGCGGGCGGGGCCATTGACCGGGGCTCGGTAACACTGGAGGGCGCGGAGATTTCGCGCCTTTCCGAAAAGGAACGCCGCCGCCGGGGCCTGATGGGCCGCAAGATCGGCATGATTTTCCAGAACCCCTCGCGCGCGCTGGACCCGGTGCATACCATCGGCCAGCAGCTGAACGAATCCCTGTCGCTGACCGGGCTGACCACCCGCGAGGCCCTGCGCGCCAAGGGCACCGAATGGCTGCGCCATGTCGGCCTGCCCGACCCCGAAGACGCCCTCGACCGCTACCCGCACCAGCTGTCAGGTGGCCAGCGCCAGCGCGCGATGATCGCCATCGCGCTGGCCTCGGAGCCTGAGCTGCTGATTGCCGATGAACCCACCACCGCGCTGGATGTCACCATTCAGGCGCAGGTGCTGACCCTGATCCGCCGGTTGCAGCGCGAACTCAATCTGGCGCTGGTGCTGGTGACGCACGACTTCGGCGTTGTCGCCGCGATGGCCGATGACGTCGCGGTGATGTACGCGGGTCAAGTGGTCGAAAGCGGCCCCGTGGCGCAGATCATCCGTGACCCGCGCCACCCCTACACCCGCGCCCTGCTCTCCAGCATCCCCACCGGCCTTCCCGGCGCGCGGATCGAGGCGCTGCCGGGTTCCGTCCCCTCCGCCGCCGCGATGCCCACCGGCTGCCGCTTCCACCCCCGCTGCCCGATGGCAGACGCGGGCTGCGCGCAGACCGAACCGGCGTTTCAGACGGCGTCCTATGGCCGCCTGCTGCGCTGCCTCAAAGCCGAGGAAATGACCGCCCATGTCCGCTGACCCGCTGTTTTCCCTGCGCAATGTCTCGGTCCGCTACCCCATCCGCAGCGGGTTCTTTCAGCGCGTGGTCGGCCATGTCGGCGCGGTCGAGGACGCCAGTTTCGCGCTGGAACGCGGCGAAACCCTTGCGCTGGTCGGCGAATCCGGTTGCGGCAAATCCACCCTTGGCCGCGCGATCCTGCGGCTGGAACCCATCGCCACCGGCAGCATCGACGCCGACGGCGCCAAGGACCGCAGGGCGCTGGCCCGCAAGGCGCAGGTGGTGTTTCAGGACCCGCTCGGCTCGCTCGACCCGCGCTGGACCGTCGGCAGCCTGATCGCCGAAGGCCTTGTCGTTCACGGCATCGCGCGCGGGGCCGAGCGTGACAAACAGGTCCACGCCCTGCTCGCGCAGGTCGAGCTGCCGCCCGGCACCTTCCACAAATTCCCCCACCAGCTGTCCGGCGGCCAGCAACAGCGCGTCGCCATCGCCCGCGCGCTGGCCCTGCGGCCCGAGCTGATCGTGCTGGACGAGGCGACCTCGGCCCTCGACGTCTCGGTGCAGGCGCAGATCCTCAACCTGCTGGTCGATCTGCAACGCGACTACGGCCTGACCTATCTGTTCATCAGCCATGACCTGACCGTTGTCGGCCAGTTCGCCGACCGCGTCGCAGTGATGTATCTGGGCCGCATCATGGAGCTAGGCAGTGCTGCCGATGTGCTGACCGCGCCGCAGCACCCCTATACCCGCGCCCTGCTCGCCTCGTCCCTCAAGGTCGATCCCGACGCAAGGATCGAGGACGTGCCGCTGCTCACCGGCGATGTTCCCAGCCCCCGTACCCCACCCAGCGGTTGCCGCTTTCGCACCCGCTGCCCGCTGGCCACAGCCGCCTGCGCCACGCTGACCCATCGCATGACCGGGTCCGCCTCGCGCCAGGTTGCGGCCTGCATCGCCAATGGCGACACCTAAGTTCTACAGGAAAACAACGACATGACGACCGAAACCCTCGCCCGCATCTGGACCTCGAAGATCGTCGATCTGGACGGCGTGAAGATCCGCTATCTGGACAATGGCGGCACCGGCCCGGTGGTGATCTGCCTGCACGGCACCTCGATGACCGCCCATGCCTGGGGCCATCTGGGTGCCAGCCTGAAAGACGAGGCCCGCGTCATCGCCGTCGACATGCGCGGCCACGGGGCCTCGGACCGGCCGGGGACCACCTATGCCATCGCCGAAATGGCCAGCGACATCACCAAGCTGGCTGCAAGGCTGGACCTGACCGGCATCACCCTGATCGGCTCGTCGGTCGGCAATCAGGTCGCCGTGTCCTTCGCCGCCGCCAACCCCGACCGCATCGCCGGGCTGATCCTGTCGGACCCCAGTTTTTTCTGCTCTGACAGCGAGATCGTCAAATACCTGCGCTCGCACCACACCCGCCAGCGTACCTACAAGACGCGGGAACAGGCCGAGGCCTACGCCATGGCCCTGCCCCAGCGCAAAGGGTTGAGCCTTGCCATGCACCACATGGCGATGGAGGGCGACTTCCGTCAGGAACCCGACGGCCAGTGGAGCTGGGCCTACGACCTGCTCGCGATCACCAAGGTGTTTTTGAACCTGTCCACCGACCAATCCGCCGATATCGCCGCGATCAAGGCCCCGGTGCTGGTGCTGAACGCCGACCGCTCGAACGTGCTGTCGGGCACGCAGGCGGCCGACCTGACCGCCGCCTTCGCCAAGGCCCGGCTCGAGGTGATCACGGATTCAAACCACACCATCTGGGGCGATCAACCCGTTGTTCTGGCGCAAAAAACCCGCGACTTCCTTGCCGCCTTGCCGCGCGTCTGATGGCCATCGGGAACAGCCAGATGGACCGCTACGAAACCCTGCGCGCGGGCTATGACCCGCGCACCCCGCCGACCTTCAATTTCGGCACCGATGTTGTTGACGCCTTCGCCGCCGACACGGCCCGCAACGCCGCCGCGCCCGCGCTGATCTGGTGCAACGCGGCGGGGGCCGAGCGGTGCTACAGCTTTGCCGAGATCGCCACCCTCAGCGACCGGCTTGCCGCCGCGCTCAAGCGGCGCGGGGTGCAGCAGGGCGACCGGGTGCTGATCATGCTGCCGCGCGTGCCCGCGTGGCAGATCGCCATGGTCGCCGCGCTCAAACTGGGTGCGATCGCCATTCCCTGCGTGACCATGCTGTCCGAAAAGGACATCGCTTACCGGCTGGAAAACTCGGGCGCGCGGGCGGTGATCACCACGCAGGCGGAAATCGGCAAGTTCACCGCCACCGCCCCCGGCACGCTGTGCATCGCCACCGACCCCGCGCTGCCGCCCGATGTGCCCGGCCCCCGCGCCCCCGCACCGGAGGGCTGGGACGCGCTGGAGCCGATGCTGGCCGAAGACCCCGGCACTTTCCTTGCCGCCACCGTAGCCGCCGAAGACCCGGCGCTGATCTTCTACACCTCGGGCTCCACCGGCCTGCCCAAAGGTGTCACCCATTCCGCCCGCGCCCTGCACGCGTGGCGCGGCTCGGCCGAGCATTGGCTCGACCTTGGCCCCACGGACGTGATGTTCTGCACCGCCGACACCGGCTGGTCCAAGGCTGGCACCGCCATTCTGTTCGGGCCCTGGAGCCGGGGCGCGACCGTTTTGTTCTACGACGGCCCCTTCGATCCGGCCTACCGGCTCGATCTGCTCACCCGCCACGGCGTCACCGTCTATTGCGCCGCCGCGACCGAGCTGCGCCGCCTTGTGGCGCTTGACCTCAGCCAGCACCCGCTGCCCGCCCTGCGCCTGACGGTTTCTGCCGGTGAAAGCCTGAACCCGCCGGTGATGGATGCCTGGACGGCGATGACCGGCCGCCCGGTGCTGGAAGCCTACGGGCTAACCGAAACCCTGATGCTGGTCGCCAATTACCGCGACACGGGCATCCGCGCCGGATCCATGGGCCGCCCGCTGCCCGGCGTCACGCTGGATCTGATCACCGCCCAAGGCACCCTCGCCGCCCCCGGAGAGACCGGCCAGATCGCCCTGCGCCTGCCCAGCGCGCATCTGATGCTGGGCTACTGGCAAGACCCCGAGCGCACCGCCAAGACGCTGCAAACCCTTGACGGCGTGACCTATTTCCTGACCTCGGACAACGCCCGTGCCGATGCCGACGGCTACCTCTACTACGAGGGACGCGGCGATGACGTGATCAACTCCGCAGGCTACCGCATCGGCCCGCAAGAGGTGGAAAACGCCCTCGTCTCGCACCCCGCCGTGCGCGAAGCCGCCGCCGTGCCCAGCCCCGACCTTGAGCGGGGTGAGGTGGTCAAGGCCTTCGTCGTCCTGCATGACGGCCACAACGGCAGCCCCGATCTGGCCCGCGCGCTGCAGGATTTTGTCAAATCCGCCACCGCCCCCTACAAATACCCCCGCCGCATCGAATTCGTGTCCGACCTGCCCAAGAACGCCGTCGGCAAGATCCAGCGCCGCGTCTTGCGCCAGCAGGAACTCGACGCCGCCCAAGCCCCCAAGGCCCCCCAATGAAAGACGCCCCCATGCCCCCCATGATCAGCGATCCCGTTCATGACGTTGTGATCTCGCGGTCGGTCAAGGTGAAAGCCCGTGACGGCGTGTTGCTGTCGGTCGACATCTACCGCCCGGCCAAGGACGGCGAGCCGCTGCCCGGCCCCTTCCCGGCGGTCGTCACCCGCTCGCCCTATGACACGCGCTCGGGCAAGGGGCCGTCCGGTCAGGCGGGCAATGGCGAGTATTTCGCCAAGCGCGGCTATCTCTATCTCGTGCAGGACGCCCGGGGCCGCTACGAGTCTGAGGGTGATTTCATCCTGCTCGACCAGGACGGCGAGGATGGCTATGACGTCATCGAATGGCTGGCCGCCCGCCCCTATTGCGACGGCAACATCGGCACGCAAGGCTCGTCGCTCAGGGCCTGGAACCAGAACGCCACCGCCCTGCTGCGCCCGCCGCATCTGAAAGCGATGTGGGTGAACCAGGGCGGCTCGAACGGGCTGACCTCGGCCATCCGCCACAACGGCGCGTTCGAGATGCGCTGGTTCGGCTGGGCCGTCACCAACGGCATCCACGCGCAGGAAGCCCATGCCGACCCCGCGATCCAGACCGCCATGGTCCGCAATGCGGAAACCATGTACGACTGGTTCTGCCGCCTGCCGTGGTCCGAGGGCAACTCACCGCTCGCCCCCCTGCCCAACTGGGAAAAATGGGCGCTGGATCTCTACCGCAACGGCGATGATGGCCCGTTCTGGCGCAACCCCAGCCGCAATTTCGCGCCCTACCGCGACCGCTCGGCCGACATCCCCACCGTCTACGCCGGCGCGTGGTACGACAGCTACGCCCGCGCCTCGATCGAGAATTTCCTCGCCATGGATGCCCGCGCCAGCCACCAATACCTCATGATGGGCGCAGGCGTGCACGGGGGCCCCAATTTCGACAACCGCCTGACCGGTCAGGTCGACATGGGCCCCGGTGCCCCGATCAAGGGCAACCTTGAGCGTGACCGCAAACAGATGATGCTGCGCTTTTTCGACCGCTTCCTGAAGGGCGATGAAACCGCATGGGTCGATCAGCCCAAGGTGCGCTATGTCCGCATGGGCGGCGACGGCGGCAAGAACGCCGCCGGTCAGTTGCTGCACGGCGCCCAATGGGTCGCCGATACGCAATGGCCCCCCACCGGGGTTCAGCCGCAGGACTGGTTCCTGCACCCCGGTGCCGCGCTCAGCCGTGACCCTGCCCCGGCCTCGCCCCCCAGCACCCTGACCTATGAACCCGCACACCCGATGCCGACGGTTGCCGGCAACGTCTCGTCGATGACGCAGAACCTGCCGCCCTTCGCCCGCATGATGCGCACGGGCGATCCGATCACCCTGCGCCAAAGCATCGTGCTGCAGGGTGCTGCCGACCAAGTCACCCATGACGGCATGTTCGCCGAACCGCCCTACGGCGATCTGGCCGACCGCCCCGACACGCTGGTCTTCACCACCGCGCCCTTCGAGGCCGAAACCGAAATCACCGGCGTGCCCGAGGTCGAGATTTTCCTGTCCTCGGACGCGCCGGACACCGACATCTTCGTCATGCTGCAAGACCTCTACCCGGTGTCCGACACATGGCCCACCGGCTACCGGCTGAACCTGTGCGACAGCATCTTCCGCGTCCGCTACCGCGACGGGTTCGACAGGCCCACGATGATGGAGCCGGGCAAGGTGGTGCGCGTGCGCTTCCCGCTCTACCCGATTTCCAACGCGTTCCAGCCCGGCCACCGGCTGCGCGTGCTGGTGTCGTCCTCGTCCTTCCCGCGCTTTGACCCCAACCCGAACACCGGCGAGTCGTTGGGCCGTCACACCCACACCCGCATCGCCGTCAACGCCATCCACCATGACCCGGCGCATCCCTCGCGCCTTATCCTGCCCATACGAGGCTGACCATGCAGGCGCTCACCACCCAGGTCACGCGGCTCGCGCCGACCTTCACAGCGGTTTCCGACGCGATCTGGGCCACGCCCGAACTGTGCTACGCCGAGCACCGCTCGGTCGCAGCGCAGATCGACGCCTTGGCGGCACAGGGCTTTGCCATCACCCGGAACATCGCCGGGCTGGACACCGCCTTTACCGCCGACTGGGGCACCGACGGGCCGGTGATCGCCTTTCTGGGCGAGTTTGACGCCCTGCCCGGCCTCAGCCAGCAGGCGGGCCTCGCCAAACCCCTCGCGGTCGAGGACGGCGGCAACGGCCACGGCTGCGGCCATAACCTGCTGGGCGCGGCCTCGATGCTGGCCGCCTCGGCGCTGGCGGCCCGATTGCGCGACACCGGCATTGCCGCGCGCGTGCGATACTACGGGTGCCCGGCAGAAGAAGGCGGCTGGGGCAAGGTGCGCATGGTCGCCGCCGGGGCGTTTGACGACGCGCAGGTCGGCATCGGCTGGCATCCGGGCACCTATAACGCCGTGCGCGCCCGCGCCACGCTGGCCGTCGCCAACCGCCGCTACCGCTTCACCGGACGCGCCGCCCATGCCGCCATGTCCCCGCATCTGGGCCGTTCCGCGCTGGATGCGGTCGAATTGATGAACGTCGGCGCGAACTACCTGCGCGAACACATGCCGCAAGAGGCCCGCCTGCACTACGCCGCCACCGACGCGGGCGGCAGCGCGCCCAATGTCGTGCAGGCCCGCGCCGAATCCCTGTACATGATCCGCGCGCCCGAACTGGACGACCTGCACGCGCTGATCGCCCGCGTCGATGATGTGGCGCGCGGGGCCGCGCTGATGACCGGCACGCAGGTCGAGATCATCGGCGAGGGCGGCGCGGCCAATGTGCTGCCCAATGCGGCACTCTGCGCTGTCATGCATCAGGCGATGCTGGCCTTGGGAACGCTCAACTTTGCCCGCGACGAGCTGGCCTTTGCCCAAGCCATCCGCGACAGCCTCGGCGATACCGCCGCCGCCGACCGCCGCGCCCAGACAGAAGGCGACGCGCTGCTGCCACAGGGCCACGGGCGGCTGCCGCTGCACAGCGGCTTGCGCTGTTTCAGCGGGCGGATCGAACAGGGCACCGGCTCGACCGATGTCGGTGATGTCAGCTGGCAGATCCCGGTGGTCGAGGCTGCGCTGGCCACCTGGGCCGTTGGTACGCCCAGCCACACATGGCAGGCCGTCGCCCAGGGCCGCAGCTCGGCCGCGCACCGCGCGATGATCCGCGCGGCCAATGTCATGGCCCATACCGCGCTGACGCTGATCCAGCAGCCCGGCGCGATCGCACAGGCACAGGACGAACTGGCCCGGCGGCGCGGCGGACGGCCCTATGTGCCCGTCCTGCCCGACGCCGCCTGAGGACTCAGATCACCGCCGTCGGGTCTTCGAACCCCTGCGGCACGATCAGGTTGTGACGGCCCAGCGCCTTCACATCCCGCTCGCCACACAGCGCCATGGTCTTGTCCAGCTCGGCATGGATGATCTCCAGCGCCTTGGTCACGCCCGCCTCGCCCATCGCGCCCAGCCCGTAGACGAACGAGCGCCCGATGAACGTCGATTTCGCGCCCATCGCCACCGCCTTGAGCACGTCCTGACCCGAGCGGATGCCGCTGTCCAGATGCACTTCGGTGGTATCCCCCACCGCATCCAGAATCGACGGCAGCATGCGGATCGACGAATGCGCGCCGTCCAGCTGCCGCCCACCGTGGTTCGACACCACAATCGCCTCGGCCCCGATCTTTTGCGCCATGATCGCGTCCTCGGCATCGTTGATCCCCTTCAGGATCAGCTTGCCGCCCCACATGTCGCGCAGTTTCTCGATCTTGGCCCAGGTCAGCTGCAAATCGAACTGCTCCGCCGTCCAGGCCCCCAGCGACGCCGGATCGCCCACCCCCGTGGCGTGGCCGACGATATTGCCAAAGAACCGCCGCTTGGTGCCCAGCATGCCAAGGCCCCATTGCACCTTGGTCGCCAGATTGATCATCGTCGGGATCGTCAGCTTGGGCGGCGCACTCAGACCGTTTTTCAGATCCTTGTGCCGCTGGCCCAGCAATTGCAGATCCAGCGTCAGCACCAGCGCCGAGCAGCCGGCATCCTTGGCCCGCTGCAGGATGCGGCGCACGAAATCCTCGTCCTTCATCACATAAAGCTGGAACCAGAACGGCTTGGTCGTGTGCGCGGCCACATCCTCGATCGAGCAGATCGACATTGTCGACAGCGTGAACGGCACGCCGAATTTTTCCGCCGCCTTCGCCGCCAGAATTTCGCCATCCGCGTGCTGCATGCCGGTCAGGCCCACCGGCGCCAGTGCCACCGGCATCGCCACCTTTTGGCCGATCATCTCGGTCTCGGTCGTGCGGTTGGACATATCCACCGCCACGCGCTGGCGCAGGTGGATCTTGGCGAAATCGCTGGTATTTTGGCGGAAGGTCTGCTCGGTCCAGCTGCCGGATTCGCAGTAATCATAGAACATCCGCGGTGCCCGCCGCTGGTAGATCTGGCGCAGATCCTCGATGGTGGTGATGACGGGCATGGCGCAGTCCTCCGCAAATTGGTCAGAATTTCTTACCGCCTCGACGCGAGTCGCGCAAGCGGAGACGATAGTTCACAGGCAAACGAATCTTGCCCCAAGCCCCCCTTTGCCCTATCTGACGCGTACTCCAGGAACGGGAATTTTCCAATGGCACACAAGGTCTTCATTGATGGCGAAGTCGGCACCACCGGCCTGCAGATCCGCGAGCGGCTGCAAGCGCGGGGCGACATCACGCTGATTCAGGTCGACCCCGCCCGCCGAAAAGACCCCGCCGCCCGGGCCGACGCGCTGGCCGAGGCCGATGTGGCGATCCTGTGCCTGCCCGACGACGCCGCGCGCGAAGCCGCAGCGCTGTCCGCCCCGCATGGCACAAGGCTGATCGACGCCTCGACTGCACACCGCATCGCGCCCGACTGGGTGTTCGGCTTTCCGGAAATGGCCGCAGGCCAGCGCGCCGCCGTGGCGCAGGCCACCCGTGTGTCGAACCCCGGCTGCTGGTCCACCTGCGCCATCGCCCTGATCCGCCCGCTGGTCGAGGCCGGTCTCATCGACCCGGCCAATCCGCCGGCGATTTCCGGCGTTTCGGGCTACACCGGCGGCGGCAAGGCGATGATCGCGGAATATGAAAGCGGCGATGTTAGCGGCTCGTTCCTCTACGGCGCGACCCAACAGCACAAACACCTGCCCGAGATCCAGACCCACGGCCTGCTGTCGACCGTGCCGGTTTTCGTGCCCTCGGTCGGTCATTATGCTCAGGGCATGGCTGTCGCCGTCCATGTGCGCGATCTGGGCGAGGCCGGGTTCAAAGCCGCCGAAGACGCGCTGCAAGCCGCCTATGAGAACGAGCGTTTCATCGCCCTTGTCGTTGCCGAAACCCACGAACCCCGCGTCTGGCCCGAGCGTCTCAATGGCACCAACCGGCTGGAACTTTCGGTCCACGGCAACGCCAAAACGGGTGCCGCCACGCTGATCGCCGTGCTCGACAACCTTGGCAAGGGCGCCTCGGGCGCGGCGGTGCAGAACCTCAACATCATGCTCGGCGTGGACGAAGCCGCCGGGCTTTAACCCAAAAGGGGGAAAGACGATGGCACGCGCACTCTGGCAGGGGCAGGTCATTGCCCAGACCGACACGCCTGTGATGTTCGACAACAACGTCTATTTCCCGCCCGAGGCGCTGAACCGCGACTTCTTCAGCGCCTCGGACCACACCTCGCTCTGCCCCTGGAAGGGCACGGCGTCCTATTACACCCTCACCCATGGCAACGCGGTCAGCGCCAACGCCGCCTGGGTCTACCGCGACCCGCTGCCCAAGGCCGAGGCGATCCGCGATCACGTCGCCTTCTGGCGCGATGTGACGGTCGAACCTTAGGCGTTCGCCCCTGCATCGGGATCGCCCGTAGCGACCGCGCCTTGACGCCCGGCACACCGTTCCGCGTGATCGCCACAACCGGGGCACCGCCCTGCTGGGCATCGGCAAAGCTCCCGCCCCCGCAAGTCTTGCAGAGCTGGTTCTGGATGGATCTGCCGGACAGGTATTCGGCCAGACTGTCCCCGCCCGTCAGCCGGGTAAATGTCTCGCGCGTGGCAATGGCCTGCACAAAGCCCATCCGCTCGCAGGCAAAGCTCCCGCCCCCGCAGGCCTTGCAGAACTGCCGCTGGATGATCTTCTTGCCGGACAGGTATCCGGTCAGACTGTCCCCGCCCCTCAGCCGGGTAAATGTCTCGCGCGGGGCCATGGCCTGCACAAAGCCCGTCCGCGCATAGGAAAAGCTCCCGCCGCCCCAAGTCTTGCAGAACTGCCGCTGGATGATCTTCTTGCCGGACAGGTATCCGGCCAGACTGTCCCCGCCCGTCAGCCGGGTAAATGTCTCGCGCGCGGCCATGGTCAGCACAGAACCTTTCCACGCACAGTCAAAGCTCCCGCTGCCCCAAGTCTTGCAGAACTGCCGCTGGATGATCTTCTTGCCGGACAAGTATCCGGTCAGACTGTCCCCGCCCGTCAGCCGGGTGAATGTCTCGTGCGGGGCCATGGCCAGTACACAGCCCGTCCGCTGGCAGCGCGAACAGCTGCAGGTGATCGCGTTGTCGCTGTCGACGTCGGTCTCATGGCATACGGTGCCGCACTGGTAGCCGCCGGTGTCCTGCTTCGACGCCATCGCCTCCATTGTCGGCGCGCAGCCGCCAACCGCACGATGACCGCCACCCCACTTGCCGCAACATGGTCTTCCCCGTCGCGGCCCGGCTGCGGCATTGGGCGCAAAGCTTGCAAGGACGCGTTGGCAGCGATGAGATCGCGATCCGCTGGAGAGGATCAAGCGGGGCGCCGGTCGCTGCAACCCGGCTGCTCCTTGCCGTCAGAAGTCCGCGCATGCTGGAAGGCTTGCCGGTAACTTCCCCGCGCGCGACGGGTCCACAACACGGGTGATCCCGACCAAATGAAGCCCGCCCAGACCGGCAGACTTGCCGGTCACCTCCCCGCGCGCGGGCGGAACGAGGCCAGAGATTGCGCGACCGAGCCTGGGAGAACCCCGTTTCACCGGCGGCAAAGCGCAGCGCGTTGGATCGAAGGGACCGGCAGCACTGGACGGTCCCGCTGGAATTGCCACGCCCCAGCCCAACAGCGCTGACGTCGCCGCTGCCCATTCGGCACCGCAAGGTTCACCTGAGCAGACTGCGCCGATACCCCGACGGTCACGCTTACCTCTCTTCCCTATCCTCCTGCCTTGTCGTTGCACCCACGTCGTCCCCTCCGACAGACGCCCCCACGACCCGTCGCCAACCATCTGCGCCCGTTCTCGCACCGTGCCGCCCCCAGCACGGCGATCGCGCCTGAGCAGACAATCGACCGGCGTATGACGCGCAACCCGGTACACAGACCTTAACCCGCCAATTCTTGCGACTTCGTTAAACGCCCCCTGCCAAGACCCGCGCACCCTCGGGACATCCTTGCCAAATGGTTAACGCAAACCGCCAACCCCTTGTTTCCAATCACCCCAGCCCCCTGTCCCATCAGGGGACACCGCCAAAAAAATCGGGCCCCCGTTTGGGAGCCCGACCTTTGTTCACAGATCTTGACGGGTGTCAGCCCACCAGACCGCCATCCTCGCGCGTCACCGCCACCACCGACGAGCGCGGCACGCCGTTGCCGGTGGGCCAGGTGCCGCCCGGGTGCTGGATGCCGACGAACATCGTGCGGCGATCCTCGGACCAGCACAGGCCGGTCACTTCCGAGCCGTTCGGCCCGGTCAGGAAGCGGGCCATCGCGCCGGTTGCCGGATCACCGGCCAGCATCTGGTTGTTGCCCTGACCGGCAAAGTCACCCTCGTTGCTGTCGTCGCCGTCGGTCTGCACCCAGAGCAGGCCGGTCGAGTCAAACGCCATCCCGTCGGGCGAGTTGAACATGTTGCCCGCCGTCACGTTGTCCGAGCCGCCGTAAGCGTCCGAATGCACCGCCGGGTTGCCCGCCATCACATAGAGATCCCAGGCAAAGCCGGTCGCCGCGTGGTCGTCGTCATGGGGGAACCAGCGCACGATCTGGCCGTACTGGTTGGCTTCACGCGGGTTGGGGCCGCCCACCGGCGTCTCGTCGCCGCCCGCGTTGGTGCGGGTGCCGCGGCGGGTGTTGTTGGTCAGGCAGCAATAGGCCTCGACCGCGTAGGGGTTGACCGCGACCCATTCGGGCCGGTCCATCGTCGTCGCCCCCACCGCCGAGCCAGCGGTCCGCGTGAAGATCAGCAGCTCGGCCATCTCCATGCCGGTCGATTCAGGCGTCAGGGCCAGCCATTCGCCGGTCATGTCGTCGTTGAATTTGGCGGCATAGAGCGTGCCGTCATCCAACAGACCCTCGGTCGAGCCACCGGGGGTATAGACGCCGTTCGAGACGAACTTGTACAGGAACTCGCCGCGCTCATCGTCGCCCATATAGACAACAACCCGCCCGTCACGCGCCAGAACCACCTCGGCATTCTCATGCTTGAAACGGCCCAGACCGGTGTGCTTGACCGGGGTCGAGGTCGGATCGGTCGGATCAATCTCGACCACCCAGCCCGCGCGGTGCGGCTCGTTCGGCTCCTGCGTCACGTCGAAACGCGCGTCCCACTTGTGGTAGTCATAGCCCCAACCCTCGGGGTCGATGCCATAACGGGTGTAGCCGGCAGCGATCTTCTCGTCCGCCGGCATCTCACCGGTCGCGCCGAAGTAGCCGTTGAAGTTTTCTTCGCAGGTCAGATACGTGCCCCAGGGCGTCTTGCCCGAGCCACAGTTGTTCAGCGTGCCCAGCGCCTGCATCCCCGACGCATCGGCCGAGGTCTGCATCAGCGCATGGCCCGCGGCAGGCCCGGTCAGCGTCATCGGCGAGTTGTGGTGCAGGCGGCGGTTGAACGGGCTGTCCACGACAACGGACCAGCCGTTCTCAGTCTCGGCGATCTCCATCACCGACACACCCTGCAACTGCTGCAGCTTGAGAACGTCCTCGGCATTGGCCGGAACCCCCTCTTGCGCGGCGGGCAGGTTGATGTCGTTGTTGGTGTATTCCTGGTTGATCGCGATCAGCTGATGACCGCGGAACGAGAAGGTCTCCATCCCGTCGGTGTTCTCACCAAACACGCGGTCCGACCCGGCAACCGGGCCACCCTCGGCCACATCGTAGCCCTGGGCGTCCGAGAACAGCGCATCGCCCCAGCTGACCAGCACCTGAGAGCGGTAACCAGCGGGCACATGCACCACGCCATCGGTCTGCGCGTCGATCGGGGTGAAGGGGAAGCGCGCGGTGGTCGAGGCCAGCGCGCTGCGCCCGCTCAACATCCCGGTGCCCATCACCATGGCGCCCGAGCCAAAGGCCAGCACACCGCGCAGGAAACCCCGGCGGTTCAAGGCGCTCTCGACCACACGGTCAAAATCATTCTCAGGAGAGCGCGGGAAGTTCAGCTCGTCCCACTCGTCGGCGGAGAGTTTGGTCTTGTCGGTCATCGTGGCTATCCGTTTCTTGCGTTGGCTGCACGGGGTCAGTCGCGCATCGGATAGGCGAGTCGTGAAACGGGGAGGTGACAGGAGGGTGACAGGTTTGTGACGGGGGGCTTTGGGGCCGAAGCGGACCTTCGTGCCACGCGCGGCGAACGGCCGCATCGAGCCCAACATTGACCGATGCTGCAAACGCAACGAATGTCCGCAACAGTGTTACGTTTCTGATAAGGGATCACGTCGTCCGGTTTAGTATTCTTGGTGCCAAACCACGTTACCTTCCCGGTCAATGTAGGAGTAGCGGTCCAAAGAATTTCCATCTGCCGGATATCTTACACGGGCCAATCCGTGTTGAAACGGATGGTCAGAATTGAACTGCGCAGCGATGGCAGCTTCTCCTGATAAATCCAGATAACCCGAAACTTTGCCCAGTCTGAAGCTTGCACGACCATCATGGAAATCTCCGGTTTGCATTTCGGGTTTGAACCAGCGGGGTCGCCCTGAAACTCCCGGCATCACGGGCCGACCGTCTGGATATAAGTACATGGAACCTTTGCAGGCGTCATTGATACGTACTACGCCGCCGGACAGCCTTGGGATTACGATTGGGAGCGTTGGCGACGAGAAGGTCATTGGAAGCTGGCCGATGACCGCCGTCGAGGCGACGTCATAAACGTCGGCATGGCTCTGATCAGACTTGGCGACAATCCAAAGTCCGTCCTCTACAGTGGGCAGAAAAAATGGATCGTCAATCTGGAAACTACGCGGAAACACGGGTGAGCCTTCATAGGTCAGGATGTTTGCTGCACCATCTTTCACGACAGTAACATAAGGGTCTGTTTGCGATAGAGAAATTCTATCATAGATCGGCGGAATGATAACCTGGCCCTCGTGATTCATCAGTCCCCTCTTTTCAGTCGCCTTCGGACTTTTCGAGAATACGTAGAATCCGTTCATGGCTTTTGAGATATACGCCTCAAATGCGATGGAACCATCGATCCGCATCGCGTAATAGCGGGTCTCGCCAAGGAAATAAAATTCACGCCCATCGAGCTTCCAAAGCTCTTGATTGCCGGCATCCACTTCATGCACCACACCAAAAATACCGTGCGCGTCAGGTGCTGCGAAATTAATCGGCTGATGATCCTTTGGAAACTCGAAAACCGTTTCACCGCCTTCATCAATAACGATAGGCTGCTTTGCCCCCGGGCGCTGGACGACAGTATACCCAGCGTCAGAAAAGACTTTTCTCTGATACAAGACCGTGTTCAGGAATTGCGGCTCTATCTTTACGTTCCCTTGCCGATCCATAAAACCCATAAGGGGTTTCCAGAAATCTGAGGTCTTGCGGAGTATCGCGAACAGGGGCATGAACTGTTTCCTTCTAGATCAGTGAAGCGGCGCGACACTCGGCTTGTTCCTTCCAATCAATCGCTAGCCGGGAGGTCCAACGCAAGAGTGATTGATATTAGCCGCGCCGTGATCTCGAAGCCGTCGTTCGAAAAGGCGCCGTGAAAGCTCAGTTTGTCCCGCGCTGCGGACGTGGGAACCCTTTGCAGCGAACCACGGCTTTCCACCCGAAACGGACCTTGAGGCGACTCAAGACAGCGCGGTGCGGGACGGCATGGTGGCTTTGGCGAAAGAGGTATCGTTCGACCTTGGAGGCGCATGCGACATCGCCTTCCTCCGCAGCGTCATGACCGCGCACTATCCCCAGGCTGTGATCGTTGCCACGGGCCTGAACGCAACGGGACCCGACAACGTCGACACGTCGCCGCTGGCTGGGGTCGCCTTGAAGGGATCTTACGGTGACGTGATCGCACTGGCCGCCGTCATGGTCCTGAGCGGTCGGCTCGCATCTGGCACACAGCGATTGCGTCCAGTATTGGTCAGGTGCGTTTTGCTCAAGACTGCGCAGAGTTGCAGAAGCTGGCGCGGGGCAATCCAGTGCACTTTCGATAGGGACATTCCCGATGACCGATCTTGAAACGACTACCATCTCCTTGGACATCGCGTCTGAGAGCGATCTGCCGCGTTTTCGCAGGGATCTGCAGGAGGCTTTTGCAATCGCTGCCGTTGAGGCCTTCGGGCCGCTGCGCGACGGGCCGATCCCGTCGGACGCGGACGTGTCGGCATCCTTCACGGCACCGGGCGCCGTGGTGCATCGCATTCTGTTGAATGGACAGTGGGTTGGCGGGGCTGTGGTCTCGATCGATGAAGAGAGCAATCATAACTCGCTCGATCTGTTTTACGTGCAGGCGGGCGACATCGGACGCGGCATCGGACGCCGGGCTTGGAGCGCGATCGAGGCCCTCTATCCCCAGACGCAGGTCTGGACGACGGTCACGCCCTGTTTCGAGCGACGCAATATCCACTTCTACGTGAATGTCTGTGGCTTCCACATCGTCGAATACCACCATGCGGGCAATCCTGACCCGTCGTCGCAGGGATCCAGCGACGATATGAGTGACGATGAAATGTTCAGGTTCGAGAAGCGCGTTCAGCCCGCGCAAGATGCCAAGGCAATGGGGACGGACAGTCCTTAAGCGGACAGGGCCAAGTTGGGCGGCGGGAACAGGGCCGACAGGTGCCGGCAAGGCTTGCGTTTACGCCCGCATCATTCGGACAGCACACGTCAATACGGATCGCAGCGACTCTGCCGCTTCGCGCCCAAACATACATCGCAAGTCCAGTGCCGCCAGACCTCGTCGCCCCCATCACCGATGCAGGCCACCCCGGGGGACATTCCCTAGGAAACCCTTAACGCCCCCCGCTAACCCCTTGATCTGACACACCCCGCCAAGCTGTCCCATCGTGGGACCAGGCTCTCACCCCCGGTGCGCGCCCTCGGCCAGCGAGGCGACGAAAGCCAGCACGTCTGCGACCGATTTCCCCGCGCCGATCTCTTTCACGATCGCCGAGCCGACCACGCAGCCATCCGCGACCGAGGCGATGCTCTGCGCCGTCTCGGGGGTCGAGATGCCGAAGCCCACGATCACCGGCAGATCCGTCGCCGCCTTGATCCGGGCGACCTCAGGCGCAACATCGCTTGCCTGCGCCGCCGCCGCCCCGGTGGTCCCGGTGACCGACACGTAATAGACAAACCCGGACGTGTTCTGCAGCACCTTGGGCAGCCGCTTGTCGTCGGTCGTCGGCGTCGCCAGCCGGATGAAGTTCATCCCCGCCGCCTGCGCGGGCAGGCACAGCTCGCTGTCTTCTTCGGGCGGCAGGTCGACCACGATCAGCCCGTCGATGCCAGCGAGGACCGCGTCGGCCAGAAACCGGTCCACACCGCGCGCATAGATCGGGTTGTAGTAGCCCATCAGCACGATCGGGGTGGTCGCATCCCCGGACCGGAAAGCGCGGACCATATCCAGCACCTTGTCCATCGTCATGCCGCCATCCAGCGCGCGCTGACCGGCCAGCTGGATCGTCGAGCCATCCGCCATCGGGTCGGTAAAGGGCATGCCCAGCTCGATGATATCCACCCCCGCGCCGGGCAGGCCCTGCATGACCTTGAGCGAGGTCTCGGTGTCCGGGTCGCCGCCCATCATGTAAGCCACGAATGCCTTGCGCTTCTCGGCGCGCAGGCGGGCGAATGTCTCGTCGATCCTGGTCATAGCAGTCCCCGTCCTTGAACGTCTGAGGGCTTGCACGGGCGGGCGGCGGAAATCAAGGGGTCAGCACGCCCCGCCCCGCGTGAAACCCCTTGGAAAGGCGCCCGCCCCTCGCGTATGAGGCCAGCATGGCCATACCCCCCGCCCCCGACCTGCCCCGGATCGTTACCGAGATCGCTGCCGAAATGGCCGCCGAGACCGACCGCGGCGTGGTTGCCGATTACATCCCGCAGCTGGCCGGCGTGCGGCCCGATCAGTTCGGGCTGGCGGTGGCGACGGCGGATGGCCAGCTGATCGCTGCGGGCGACACAGGGGTGCCCTTCTCGATCCAGAGCGTGTCCAAGGTGTTCACGCTGGCACTGGCTCTCGGACGGCACGGCAACGCGGTGTGGGAGCGGGTGGGGCGTGAGCCTTCGGGCGATCCGTTCAACTCTATCGTGCAGCTGGAACACGAGCGCGGACGCCCACGCAATCCCTTCATCAACGCCGGGGCCATTGCGGTCACCGACGCCATCCTGTCGCAGTATGCCCCCAAGGAAGCGCTTGGCGAAATCCTGCGCTTCATCCGCTTTCTGGCGGGCGACGACGACATCGCCATCGACCCCGCCGTGGCCCGTTCGGAAAAGCAGACCGGCTTTCGCAACGTCGCGCTGGCGAATTTCATGCGCAGCTATGGCATCGTCACCGGCCAGCCCGACAAGGTGCTGGGCGTCTACTTCCATCACTGTGCGATTGCGATGAGCGTGCGCCAGCTGGCGATGGCCGGGCGCTTTCTGGCCTTTGACGGGCGACTGGCCCCCGACGGGCGGCGCGCGGTCTCGGCCCGGATGGCGCGTCAGATCAACGCGCTGATGCTGACCTGTGGGCATTACGACGGCTCGGGCGACTTCGCCTTTCGCGTGGGCCTGCCGGGTAAAAGCGGCGTCGGCGGCGGTATCCTCGCCGTCGCGCCGGGGCGGGCGTCCATCGGCTGCTGGTCGCCGGGGCTCAACACCATCGGCAACTCGCAACTGGCCTCCCGCGCGCTGGAGCGTCTCGCCCGGCGCACCGGCTGGTCGGTCTTTGCCGCACGCTGAGCCCCCTTGCATCCGCGCGCGCGCGGGGGCATCCAAGGCGCATGGACTGGGTCAAAATCATACATATCCTCTGCGTCATGGGCTGGATGACCTCCATCTTCGCCGTGCCGCGCGCGCTGATCTACTGGAAGCGTGAATGGGCGCAGCTGGGGGCCTTTGGGCCCTTGGGCGATCTGACGATCCGCCTGTACCGCTTTTCCGCCGGGCTGGGGGTGATCGCCCTGATCACCGGGCTGTGGATGGCGTGGTGGATCTGGAGCTTCGCGCCCTGGACGCATCTGAAGATCACGCTGGTGGCGCTGCTGGCCGCGCATTACGTCTATACAGGGATGATGGTGATGCGGGCAAAACGCGGCGAATTCCGCGAAAGCGACCTGTTTTTGCGCATCTTCAACGAGGTCAGCGTGATCGGCGTCATCGCGATCCTGTGGGTCGTGGTGGTCAAACCCTTCTGATCGCCAACGCGGGCTTGCCGCCCGACGCCTCAGGCCCTAGAAGCGCAGCCGATACAGGACGCCGGAGGGTGAGAGATGGGTTTCAAGATGGGCATCGTGGGTCTGCCGAATGTCGGCAAGTCGACCCTGTTCAATGCACTGACCAGAACGGCGGCGGCGCAGGCTGCCAACTTCCCCTTCTGCACGATCGAGCCCAATGTGGGCGAGGTCGCGGTGCCGGATGACCGGCTCGACAAGCTGGCGGCGATTGCCGGATCCAAAGCGATCATCCCGACGCGGATGACCTTTGTCGACATCGCCGGTCTGGTGCGCGGCGCGTCCAAGGGGAGGGCCTGGGCAACCAGTTCCTCGCCAATATCCGCGAATGCGATTCCATCGCCCATGTGCTGCGCTGCTTTGAAGATGGCGACATCACCCATGTCGAAGGCCGGATCGACCCGGTGGCGGATGCCGAGACCATCGAGACCGAGCTGATGCTCGCCGATCTGGAAAGCATCGAACGCCGCCGCGCCAACCTCGCGCGCAAGATCAAGGGCAACGACAAGGACGCCGCCGATCAGGACCGCCTGCTCGCCGTTGCTCAGGCCGCGCTGGAAGCGGGCCGCCCGGCCCGCAGCGTGAGCGTCGCCGCCGATGACGCCCGCGCCTGGCGGCTGTTGCAGCTGCTGACGTCCAAGCCCGTGCTCTTTGTGTGCAACGTCGAGGAAAGCGCGGCCTCCACAGGGAACTCGCAGACCGAGCGCGTCGCCAAAATGGCGCAGGAGCAAGGTGCCGGAATCGTGGTCATTTCGGCCAAGATCGAGGAAGAGATCAGCCAGCTTGACGGCGAAGAAGCCGAAATGTTCCTGGACGAAATGGGTCTGGAAGAAGCCGGTCTCGACCGCCTGATCCGCGCGGGCTACGAACTGCTTGGCCTGCAGACCTATTTCACGGTCGGCCCGAAAGAGGCCCGCGCCTGGACGATCACCAAGGGCACGCTGGCCCCGGGGGCGGCAGGCGTCATCCACGGCGACTTCGAGAAGGGCTTCATCCGTTCGGAAACCATCGCCTATGCCGATTACATCGCCTACAAGGGCGAAAGCGGCGCCAAGGAAGCGGGCAAGTTCCGGGTTGAGGGCAAGACTTACGAGGTCAAGGACGGCGACGTCCTGCACTTCCTGTTCAACGCCTGATCCAGAAGAGCAGGCAGGGGGGCCTTGCCCCCTCTTGGCCTGACGGCCAATTCACCCCCCAGGATATTTAAGGACAGATGATAAGGGTTCGTTAACCCTGTTTCATTTTCTGTCTGAAAGTATCCACGGGGGGATTTTCAAGGGGGCGCGTGCGTCCCCCTTGAACGGGGCGCGGGGCTGGCCCCGCGCGGCGCGAGCCCCCTCGATGGGGGCGAGCGCCGCGCCTCGCTGGTCCTTGACGCGACCAATCGTCGGGGAGTCACCCCACGAGACCTAACGTCAAGCCGCCCGATCGGGTCGGGTTTTGGCATTGTTGCACCCACAACCGACTGCTACCCCTGAAGTTGTGCGCCCGCACAGATTTCGCATGCCGTCTGCAGGAGGTTCCCTTGTTCCCACGTCCGACCCGCGCGCTTTTCGCGCTCTGCGCTGCCCTGTGTGCGGCCTCACCCGCCCTTGCCCAGACGCCAGCCCGCTTTCCGGCGATCCCCGAAGCGCAGATCGAAGCGGCGTTGAACAACGCCTATTGCGGGAACACGATCACCACAATCTCGCGCACTGTTGGCCAGATCGAGGGTTGGCGGGGGTATGCAATGCTGCTGTGTGACCCCCAGAACGAACCGGCTGGCGTTTTCGTGGCCTGGATGCAGACCAACGGCCGGCGCGAGTTCGTCCCGACTTCGGCGGACGGTGTCCCTTTCCGGATGCCAAGTTCGCCCACGGTCAATGACGGCAATCAGCAATCTCAGGCCACCTATTTCGTGACCCGCCTTCGCAACAACGTCGCGATTTGCTACTTCGCGCGCGCCAATAGCCGCACGGCGCCCTTCACCGCCAGCTTCTGTTGGTACGTCGATGCGCAGGGTAATGTGATCGACCGGCGCTGAGCGCTGGACCGGGGCCGCTCTGCGGCCCCTGCCCTTACTCGGCTGCCTTCAGCTCGAACCCGCGGGCGATCATGTCCGAGGGTTCGACCGGATACTCACCCGAGAAGCAGGCGTCGCAGAACTGCGGCGTCGATTTCGAGCGCCCCTCAGCCTCACCCGCCGCGCGGTAAAGACCGTCGAGCGAGATGAACTTCAGGCTTTCAACACCGATGAAGGCGCGCATTTCTTCTTCGCTCATCCGCGCGGCCAGCAGTTTTGAGCGCTCTGGCGTATCGACGCCGTAAAAGCACGGCCACATCGTCGGCGGCGAGGCGATGCGGAAGTGGACCTCGGCCGCGCCGGCCTCAAGGATCATTTCCTTGATCTTCAGGCTGGTCGTGCCGCGCACCACCGAATCGTCGACCAGCACCACGCGCTTGCCCTTGATCAACGCGCGGTTCACGTTGAGTTTCAGGCGCACGCCCATGTTGCGGATCTGCTCGGAGGGCTCGATGAACGTGCGGCCCATGTACTGGTTGCGGATGATCCCCATGGCGAAGGGGATGCCCGATTCCTGACTGTAGCCGATGGCCGCCGGGGTGCCCGGATCGGGCACAGGGCAGACCAGATCGGCATCGACCGGGGCTTCGCGGGCCAGTTCCACACCGATCTGACGGCGGGTTTCATAGACCGAGCGCCCGCCGATGATGCTGTCGGGGCGCGAGAAATAGACCTGTTCGAAGATGCAGAAACGCGGCGAGGTGCGCTCGAAAGGCCGCGAGGACACGACGCCCTTGTGATCGATGACCACCATCTCGCCCGGCTCGATCTCGCGGAGGAACTCGGCACCGATGATGTCGAGCGCGCAGGTTTCCGAGGCCAGCGCAAAGCCGTCGCCGATCTTGCCCAGCACCAGCGGGCGCACGCCCAGCTTGTCGCGCACGCCGATCAGTTTGGTGCGCGTCATGGCGATGACCGAGAAGGCCCCTTCGCAACGCCGCAGCGCATCTTTCAGGCGTTCGGCGTGCGTGCGCTGGATCGAGCGCGCCATCAGGTGGATGATGCATTCCGAATCGCTGGACGACTGGAAGATCGAGCCGCGCTCGATCAGTTCCTTGCGGATTGCCTCGGCGTTGGTGATGTTGCCGTTATGCGCAATCGCAGCACCACCCATCGAGAATTCGCCAAAGAACGGCTGCACATCGCGGATCGCGGTGTTGCCCTTCGAGCCCGCCGTGGAATAGCGCACATGGCCGATACCGATCGAACCCGGCAGCGTTTCCATCAGCTTGGCCGAGGTGAAGTTGTCGCGCACCAGCCCGAAGCGGTGAGCAGACTGAAAGCCACGGTCGGCACTGTGGGTAATGATGCCACCCGCCTCCTGTCCCCGGTGCTGCAGCGCGTGCAGGCCTAGGGCGACAAAATTGGCGGCGTCCTGAACATTCACGGCTCCGAAGACACCGCATTCTTCTGTCAGCTTGTCATCGTCAAAGGGATGGCTGAGCCAAGGCTGCATGGTTGGGTCCCCATTGCTGCGTTGCGCACCCTTTAGGCGCTTGGCCCTTCGGGGGCAAGAGCCAAGCGGGGCTGCCAGAGCCTTTTGCGACGGCGGTGTGACGGATGCTCAGGTGTTGAGCGCGCGGCGCATCTGATCGGCAAGCGGGCCGTTTCCCCGCCCCTCCAAAGCGCCCGCCACACCCGCGATATCGGCGGCGCTGCGGTTCTGGTTCAGCTTGGATTTGGCGTCGATCCGGGTGACGGTCAGCTGAAAGGCGACGATCTTGCCCAGCAGGTCGGTCAGAAACGCGCCCGGTGCATCGCCCATCTTCCACGCCTGCGCGCCGTTGGTGGCTTTCTCGTGTTTTGCCGTCAGCAGCGCCACGGCGCGGCGCTTGTCCTTTTCGGCATGCGACCATGTGAGCGTCGCATGGACGTGCACGACCTGATAGTTCCACGTCGGCACGGCTTTGTGCGTCTCGGCCTTGGACGGATACCAGTTGGGACTGACATAGCCGTCCCCGGCGCGGAAGATCGCCAGTACCTCGGCGCCGTCCGCCAGCACCTCGTGCAGCGGGTTGGCCAGCGCGACATGGCCCACAAACCCCTCACCATCGCGCATCAGGGGCAGATGGTTGGCATCCAGCCCCGCCGCCGTCTGCGTGACCAGAACAGCCAGCGGGTTGTCGTGCATCAGGCGCTCGATTTCAGCGGCGTCGGATTCGGTGAAATGCGCTGGCGTGTACATGCGATCCTCTCAGGCCCTGCGCCACGTTAGCCGCCGGCTGCTTCAAGCGAAAGCGCCAAGCGGCCATTCTGGACAGCGCGGCGGGCCGTCCCTATCGTGGCCGCCCCTGCCCGAGCCATCGAGATATGCCCGCGTGACCCCTCCCCGCCCCCTGATCGTTGTCACCGCCCTGCTGTCGCTGGTCGTCCTGGTCAATCTGTGGATCTTTGCCCGGTTCACCGTTGATGATGCCTTCATCACTTGGCGCTACGGCCAGAACCTGATCGCACACGGGATCTGGGCGTATAACCCCGATGGGTTCGATCTGACGCAGGCCTATACCAACCCGGTCTTCGCGGCGCTCTCGATTCTGCCAGCGGCGATGGGCTGGGACATGGTGCTCAGTTTCAAACTGCTCTCGCTGCTGACACTGGCGGGCATCGGCGCGCTGTTGCTGCGCGAGGCCGGTGAGAAAGCCCGCATGGCCTTTGTGCTGGTGCTCGGTCTGGCCATCCCTGCCAGCATCGCGCATGCATTTTCGGGGTTGGAGACATGGCTTTACGGCGGGACGCTGGCGCTGTTCTTCATCTACGCCGAGCAGCGCAAATGGACGCAGGCCCTGCTCTGCGTGCTGCTGTTGGTATTGACCCGGCCCGAGGCATGGTTGCTGTTCGCCCTCTACCCCGTGATGCTGCTGACAACGCGGCCCGCGCGCGCCATAGCGCTGCGACACGGCGCGGCATTGGGGTTGATGGCGACGGGGTATTTCGGCTTTCATCTGTGGTACTTTGGCGAGGCCCTGCCCAATACCTATTTCATCAAATCCGGCGACGGCTTCAACCCGGCGCAGGCGCTGCGCATCCTGCCGTATGTCCTGCCCGCGCTGGCGGTGCAGGTCTGGGGTAACCGGCGCACCGGGCTGGGTTTGCTGCTCTATTTCGGCGCGGTCGGCTATAGCTATGCGTCGTCAGACCTGTTGATGAATTACCTGCAACGCTTTGCGTTCCAGATCGCGCTGCCGATGGCGTTGTATCTGGGGTGGGCGGTGTCGCGCGCGCCGGTGGGGCAGGCCCGGCGCGGGTGGCTTACCCTGTGGGTGGCGGTCTATCTGGCCGCTTTTGGCGTCCATACCCGCAGCCTTGGCGATCACCTTGGCATCGCCAACTATTACCCCCGCCTGCTGGACAGTCATGTCGCCCTGGGCCGCGCGCTGAACGCCCTCTCGGCGCAGGGCGCGGTTGCCAGCTTTGCCCTCGGCGATGCTGGCGCGGCGGCCTATCACGCGGATATCCGCGCGCTGGATACGATTGGCCTGACCAGTCATCTGGTCGCGCGTGACGGGCTGACCTTGGCGGTCGTGCAGGCCTATGCCCCCGATGTGGTGGCGTTCTTCGCAACGGCTGAGGGGGTGCGCGATCTGCCCGATCGCCATGCGGCCCTGTGGGCCTATGTCGCCGAGACCGGCATGACCGAGCAATGCGAACTGGTCTGGGCGCGGCAATACACGCTGCGGCTTTTCACCCGCAGCCCCCTGCCCGCCTTGTCCGACGCCTGCGCGCATAGTGCCGCGGCGAATGGCACCGATGAGCTGCGCTATGCGCTGCGCGCGCTGCGCCAGCCGCCGTGGACGTATTGGCACGAGTAAGCCGCGCAACGAAAAACGCGGCCCCGAGGGACCGCGTTTTCCAAACTGTAACCAGCAATCAGCGCTTGGAGAACTGGAAGCTGCGGCGTGCTTTGCGCTTGCCGTATTTCTTGCGTTCCACCACGCGGCTGTCGCGGGTCAGGAAGCCAGCGGCTTTCAGCACAGCGCGAAGGCTGGGATCGTACAGCTGCAGAGCTTTCGACACGCCGTGTTTCACAGCGCCCGACTGGCCCGACAAACCACCACCGACCACGGTCGCGAACACGTCGAACTGGCCGACGGTGTTGGTGATCTGGAACGGCTGCTTCAGGATCATCTGCAGAACCGGACGCGCGAAATACGCGTTGATGTCCTTGCCGTTGACGACAACTTTGCCCGAGCCCGGCTTGATCCAGACGCGCGCAATGGCGTCTTTGCGTTTGCCGGTGGCATAGGCGCGGCCCAGCGAGTCGCGCTGCGGGGTACGGGGGCGGCAGCTTCGGCACCGTCAGCGTCATACGCGACAGCGGCCGAGGAAGCGGCAGCACCGGCGACAGCGTCTTTCAACGCGTCGAGGGATTTGATCTCATCGGCCATGATCAAGCGCTCCGGGTGTTCTTCGGGTTCATCGACGCGACGTCGAGGACGGTCGGCTGCTGTGCCTCATGCGGATGCTCGGCACCGGCGTAGACACGCAGGTTGGTCATCTGCTGACGGCCAAGGCTGTTGCGCGAAATCATGCGCTCGACGGCCTTGATCACAACACGCTCGGGGTGGGCGCTTTCCAGCACCTGCTCTGCCGTGCGGAACTTGATCCCGCCCGGGTGGCCGGTGTGCCAGTAGTAGCGTTTGTCGGCGCGCTTGTTGCCGGTCATCTGCACCTTGTCGGCGTTGATGATGATCACGTTGTCGCCCATATCCATGTGCGGCGTGAACGTCGGCTTGTTTTTGCCGCGCAGGATGGAGGCAACGATCGTCGCGAGGCGGCCCAGAACGACGCCTTCAGCGTCGATCAGGATCCACTTCTTGTCGATCTCCGCCGGTTTTGCGGTGTAGGTTTTCATGGTCCAGCCCTGAAAGAGAGAAGGGATTCGACCCCGGGGAAGATCCCGGCGCCGGATGGCCGTGTTCTAGCGGATTGCGGGTGCAGGTCAAGAGGCAGCCTTTCGCATTTACAAAGCAAAAACAATGCGTTGCGAAATAGGTATTATATTACCCCAAGATTTTGCCCTGTGAATCCCCGTCCTGCGCCCCGTCTGCGTCATTCTCGGCCCAGGGAATCCTGTGGTGATCGAATCCCCGGTGCAGCGTTGGCTTGACCACGGCGAAATACGGCGACAGGTCAAAGTCGCGCGGCACGATGAGCGAGGCATGCCGCTGATGCCAGACCGCGCCCAGCGGCCGCCCGGTCGGCGTGCGCAGCATCTCGATCTTGGGCAGCACCGGGTAGTCGACCGACTGGAACGCCTGCGCGATCAGCGACGAACAGATCGCCCGCGTCGGATCGCCCGACCCGAGGGTCAGCAACCGCCGCCGCCAGCGCACCGGGACCGGCGGCGTGGGGAACAGATAGCGCGCAAGGTCGATGACGTTGCGGGTGTCATAGGTAATGCCGATCCGCGTGCTCATGAAATCGGCGACCGCCTGGCGTTCATCGACCGACAGCCCGGCGGCGCGGCACAGACGGGTGTTGAACAGCGTGTATTTCGACAGCGGCACCTGATGGCAGCCATCCTGTATCGTCACCTCGACCAGGTCGACCCGTCCCTCGCCCGAGGTCAGATCGCGCACACAAAGCGCCGCATGCGACCATGTGCTTTGCGTCAGGTACTTGATCGCCGTCGAAACCCGCGCACGACCTTCGACCAGCAGCACGTCGCCGACGCGGATCGCCGCGGCCAGCGCCGCCGCGTCCTGAGAGATGACCGGCTGATCGCTCGGCTGGTCGCGTTCCAGAAACCGGCCCAGAAAATGACCAAGGCGCTCGAACATTCTGCCGCCCTCCTCCGATCAGCGCAGTTTGGGCGGGCGGCTGGGGTCCATCCCCGGAGCGCTGCCCGGCGTCACGACCTGCTCATCGGGCATCGCATAGGGGGCAGGCGACAGCGTCAGGCCAACGGCGGCAATCGCCGCCATCGCCCGCTCGGGCGGGAAGACCACATCCAGCGAGCCCGCCTCCAGCCCCGACAGCGCCAGCGCCTCGGCCACGGCGCGGGCGACGGCGGGCTGATCGGCATCGGGCAGCCCGGCCAGCGCCAGCACATGCCCGCGCGCCCCGCCCTGCCATTGCACCCCGGCCAGCACCGTCTGCGCAAGGCCCGGCGTGCCGGACAGCCGACGCTCCAGCGCCGCGACCAGCGGCAGGCGCATCGCGTCGGGCAGATTGGGCGGCGCGAAGCCTTCGGGCACCGCCTGCCCTTCGCTGGGCGCGGGGCCTGACAGCGTGTCGGACAGCCAGTCGATCGACTCGGGCGACATCAGCGCGGCATGGGGCGCGTCGGCGTTGAGCATCAGCGACAGCCCCTCGCCCGCCTCGGCCAGCATCGCCACCAGCACCCGCCCCGGCAGCGCGGCGTACGCCGCTGCCTCGCCGGCGAAGCCCGCCAGCCGCAACTCGCTGTCGAACGCCAGCACGGCGCGGACATCGGACAAGTCGAACACCTTGGGCATCATCGCGCCGCCGGCGATCTCTTCGGTGAGCAGCACAAAGATCTCGGCCCGGCTCAGCTCGGCATGAAAGGCCAGCCGCGCGGTGGTCTCGGCTGCGCTGTCTTCCGGTGCTGCGGCCAGCTGTTGCAGCGCGGCGTCCAGATCGGTCTGCGGCAGGTCGGTATCAGTCATGAGGTCTGTGGCCTTGTCGTGGCGGCGGGCGTGCCGGTCCCGGCGGATTTCAGCGCTTACACGCTCAAAGTAAACCCCGCATTACCCGGTGACACCGGGGAACACGCAGTTTTCACTACCGTCTTTTGCCCAATTACGTCATAATAAGGCCCAGATCCCGGCCTCTTACTCGGCCGCAAGAAAAGCCTGTTGAGCCCTGTCCGTCACACAGACACCTTGGGGCCTTACCAATCCGGGCAGGCAGTCGAGGCACGCGCAATGCTGGAGTTCTACAACGTCAGCAAATCCTTCTGGACCGGGAAAACCCGCAAGGTGATCCTGCATGAAGCGTCATTCCGCATCGAGCTGGGGCATTCGGTGGGCATTCTGGCCCCCAACGGCTCGGGCAAGACAACGCTGATCAACATGATGGCCGGGCTGGAAAAGCCCGATGAAGGCCAGATCACCCGCAATTGCCGCGTGTCCTTTCCGCTTGGCTTCATGGGTGGCATCAATTCGCGTCACACCGCCACGGAAAACGCCCGCTATATCGCCCGGCTGTATCAGCTTGACCCCGACGAGGTTGAGGCTTTCTGTCGCTGGATCTGCGATATCGGCGATTACTTCGACATGGCGGTGGGCACCTATAGCCAGGGCATGCGGTCACGTTTTGCCTTTGCCCTGATGCTGGCGATCGAATTCGACCTGTATCTGGTGGATGAGGGGATGCCGGCCACCACCGACGTCGCCTTCAACCGCCGCGCGGGCGCCATCTTGAAGGAACGGCTGGAGCAAGCCACCGTCCTGATCGTCTCGCATCAGGCCGAGACGCTGGAGAAATACTGCAAATCGGCGGCGGTCCTGCGGGACGGCCAGCTCAATTTCTACGACACGTTGGAAGAAGCAAAAGCGCTCTATGACTACGAAACCCAAAGCTAGGCGATTCCGGCTCAAGCTGGGCGACGACACGGCGGGCGCGCTGCGCACCAATGTCGCGCCGCAACGTGCCGAGAGTTCGACGCCCGCCCGGACAGCGCAGCCCACGGCTGCGGCACCGACCGCGCAAGGCGGGGGGCAAACCCCAGCCCGCCCTGCCGCGCCTCAACCCGCCGCTGCACAGGCTGCCCCGGCGCAGCCCGCCACCCCCGCGCGCCCCCCGGCGCAACCCGCCGCCGCAGGACAACAACCGACAGCCCGTCCCGCCGCGCCCGCCACGACCCCGCCGCAAGCAGCGCGGACAGGGTCGGCCCCGGCACCCAGCGACGCGCTCTTTGAAGACGGCAAGCCCACAGCCGAAACGACCAAGCGCGAAACGCCTGAGAACGCTGCCGCTGCGCAGGGCGACAGTCGTGGCCCCCGGGACGAGGACCTGAGCGGTCGTCAGCTGCGGATGGCGATGCGCGTCGCCCAGCGCAACGGGATCAAGGCGACCTCGGGCATCGACGCCGTGCGCCAGCTGCGCCAGCAGGGCATCGACCCGTTCGAGCGCTCGACGCTGATGGAGATGATCAAGGAAGAAGGCTCGAAAAGCCACGCGCTGACCACGACCGAGCAGCCCAAGCTGCCCAAGGCCTACCGTCAGCCCTCGCCGCCTGCCAAGATCGACGCCCCGGCCCCTGACGCCCAGCGCAAGCTGGAAATCTCGCATATCCAGAAGGACATCGCCCGCCGCCGCCGCCGCCGTATGGCGCTACTGGCGGCGCGGCTTTCGGTGTTTGTGCTGCTGCCGACGCTGGTTGCAGCGTGGTATTACTACATGATCGCCACGCCGCTCTATGCGACGAATTCCGAATTCGTCATCCAGCAGGTCGATGGCCAGTCAGGCGGCGGTGGCGGTGGTCTGGCGTCGCTCATGGGCGGCGCGAGCGGCGCGTCGTTGTCGGATTCCGTCACGGTGCAGAGCTTTTTGCAATCGCGTGACGCCATGCGAAGGCTCAACGAAGAAGAAGGGTTCAAGGCCTATTTCCAGCAGGATCTGATCGACCCGCTGCGCCGCCTGACGCCCGATACGACCGATGAAGCCGCGTACCGGCTGTATCAGGACATGGTGCGGGTCAGCTATGACCCGACGGAGGGCATCATCCGCATGGAGGTGATCGCCGCCGATCCGCAAACCAGCGAACGCTTTGCCCGTGCGCTGGTGTCCTATGCCGAACAGATGGTCGATCAACTGACCCAGCGGGTGCGCGACAGCCAGATGGCCGACGCGCAGGAAAGCGTGCAGATGGCCGAGCAGCGGATGCGCGAGGCACAACAGCGCGTGCTTGACCTGCAGGAGAGCTATCAGATGCTCTCGTCCGAGGTCGAGGTCTCGCTGCTGACCCAACAGATCAGCAACCTTGACAGCCTGCTCAATCAGGAGCGGCTCAGCCTGTCCGACCTGCGCGCCAACGCCCGCCCGAACCCGGCCCGGCTGGAACAGGCCGAACGGCGGGTGGCAACGCTGGAACGCCAGATCGCCGCGCTGCGCGCCAGCCTGACACAGGGCAGCGACGGCACGCAGTCGATCGCCCAGCTGCAACGCGAGCAGACGATGGCGGAAAGCGACGTGGCCACCCGGCAGATGCTGCTGGCGCAGGCCATGCAGCAGCTGGAAGGCGCGCGGATCGAGGCGAACCGTCAGGTGCGGTATCTGTCGCCGGGCGTAAGTCCGGTTGCGCCGGATGAGGCAACCTATCCGCGCGCGTTCGAAAACACGGCGCTGGCGTTTTTGATCTTTGCCGGGATCTACCTGATGGTCTCGATGACCTCGGCCATCCTGCGCGAACAGGTCACCGGGTGACCCGCAGGGTGCGCTGAAGCGCACCCTACCCTAACTGGCGCGGGCGTAACCCTACGGGGGTAGGGTGCGCTTCAGCGCACCGTTGCGCATGGGCAATAAGACCTAAAACCACCGCGCGCGCCCCAGCCCCACGACAGCATTCCCCGTTCCGTCACACAGCAGAACGCCTGTTCCGCCCGCGCCCCCCTGCATGGACGGATGATCCGGCCCCGCGCCGTCACCGCCGGGGCCTTGCCCTTGCCAGCGTGACCCGGTGGTGCCACATCGCGCGGTAACATTGCATTCATTGACGGAGACGCGCTCATGAACCGCTTCGCTCTGGCTACGGCCCTTGTGACCACCCTTGCCCCCATCGCCGCCTTCGCCACCCCCGAAGGCTGGAGCCGCCTGATGGAGCCCGCGCAGCTGAACACGCTGCTGGACGAATACGGCGACGAGATCCGCGTTGTGCAGATCACCGGCGAATACGGCGAAGGCCATATCCCCGGCTCGGGCTGGTCGCCCTATGCCTCGTGGCGCTCGGATATGCCCAACCCCGGCGCATTGCGCGATCTGGGCCACCTGACGACGATCGTGCAGGAACTGGGGATCGACACCGACACGCCCGTCGTCGTGGTTCACGCAGGTCGCGATGCCACCGACATGGGCGCGGCGGCGCGGGTCTACTGGACCCTGCGCTCGATGGGGATCGAAGACCTGGCCCTGCTCAACGGTGGTCTGACCGCCTGGACGCAAGCGGGCCTGCCGACCGAGACGGCTGATGTGTCGTTCTTCCCCTCGGAGTATGAGGGCGTCTGGCTCAACGACTGGCGCGCCACCACCGAAGAGGTCGCCGCCGCCTCGGCCAGTGGCAGCGCCACCCTGCTCGACGCCCGCCCCGAGGGTTTCTTTGACGGCCTGACCTGGTCGGTCGCCGCCCCCGGCACGGTGCACGGGGCCGAGAGCCTTGAGTATTCCGATTTCTTCGACGGCAGCCGTCTGGTCGGCGCCGAGGATATCCGCCGCATCGCCGCCGAAACCGGCTTCACCGATGACACCACCACGGTGAGCTTCTGCAACACCGGCCATTGGGCCGCGATCAACTGGTTCGCGCTGAGCGAGGTCGCTGGCTACGGCGACGTGCGTCTCTATGCCGAAAGCATGGCCGAATACGCCGACGGCGAGCGTCCGCTTGACCACGCGCCCAACCGTCTGCAATACGCATGGCGTGCTTCGACCAACTGGATTGCGGATCTGTTCTGATGACTTTGAAACGGATTGGACTGGTCGTGTTCGCCCTCCTTCTGGTGGGCGGCGCGGCTTTGGCGGCGGGGCCGCGTGCCGGGCTTTTGATGGCCATCGGCATCGGCTTTGGCCTGACGCTTGAAGGGCTGCGCTTCGGCTTTGCCGGCCCGTGGCGGATGATGGTTGTCGACCGCGATGCGCGCGGGCTGATCGCGCAATTCCTCGCCATCGCGCTGACGGCGGCGGTCGCCTTTCCGCTGCTGGCAGCCAATCCGCTGGAACTGTCCCCCGCTCATGCGCCGATCGGCATCGGCATGGTGCTGGGTGCCTTTGTCTTTGGCGCGGCGATGCAACTGGTGATGGGCTGTGGCTCGGGCACGCTGGTGAACGCAGGCTCGGGCAATATGGTCGGGCTTGTGGCGCTGGTCGGCTTTGTTGCGGGCGCGTTTCTGGGCACGCTGAACGCCGGTTTCTGGGCCAGCCTTGGGCAATTCCCGCTGATCTCGGCGCAGTCGATGGCCGGTGGCATCGGCGGGCTGTGGCTGACGCTGGCGGGCCTTGCCGTGCTGGCCGTGGGCTTCGGCCTGCGCGCCGCCCCCGGCAAGCGCCGCCCCCCGGCGCGCCTGCTGCTGGCCGCAGCCCTGCTGGCCGCGCTGGCCATCGCCAATCTGGTCGTCGCTGGCCAGACGTGGGGCATCGTCTATGGTCTGGGCCTGTGGGGCGCAAAAATCGCCACCGGGCTGGGCGTTGATCTGAGCACCACCGCGTTCTGGGCCGCCCCGGCCAATGCCGCACGGCTGGATGCCAGCATCCTGACCGACGTGACCTCGCTCACCGACATCGGCCTGATCCTGGGCGCGTTTCTGGTCATGCGCTGGCGCAAGGCCCCCGGCGCGCCCGCCGCGCCGCTGGCCCCGCGAGGCTGGGTGCTGGTGCTGATCGCGGGCATCGTGCTGGGCTATTCCAGCCGCATGGCCTTTGGCTGCAACGTCGGCGCGTTCTTTTCGGGGATCTCGACCGGCTCGCTGCATGGCTGGGCGTGGTTTGTGGCGGCCTTCATCGGCTCGGCGCTGGGGCTCAAACTGCGCCCCTTCGTGCTGATCCCGGCACGTCAGGCGGTGGCTGCATGACCCGCCCCGTCGTCGCCTCGCTCGCATTGGCTGCCGTCGCGGCGCTCGTCCTGTGGGACGCCGCGGCGCAGGGCCTGCCTGAGCCCTTCCGCTTCCCCGCCGCCATCGCGCTGGGATCGGGTGCTGCCCCAACCGGGGCGCATTGCACGGCCAACTGACGCGGACTCAACCGGCAAGAGAACGCCCATTTGAACCGTAGCACCCCTTCGCCCGACGTATTGTCACTGGCACCAGCTAGCCCCCAAGGCTAGGCTGGTGCCGATCATTTCGCTTAGGGAGTTTTCAATGCGCATGATAAAAGCCGCCGCTCTGGTCGGGGCTCTGGCCCTGTCGGGTTGTATCGACGTTGACATGACCGCCACCATTGACGGCGCAGACAGCGCCACGGTGAGCGGCAACATGACCGTCCAGCGGCAGATGTTGGACATGATGGGCGGCGGCGAAGCCTTCTGCCCGGCCGATGAGGGCGGCACGCTGACCCTGACCGAAACCGAGGCACGCTGCGACGTGCTGAGCAGCGGCAGTTTCGCCGAGGTGTTCCAGGGCGAGCCGGGCGAACCCACGCCGACCGCCACCGATCTGGGCGACGGCACCGTGCGCGTGGTCTTCCCGCTGAGCGACATGACCGCGCAATCGGCTGAAATGCGCGCGGACCCGCAGATGTCGGCGATGATGCGCCCGATGCTCGAAGGCCACACCTTCACCATCCGCATCGCGGGGCAAGAAGTTGTCTCGTCGAACGGCACGATCTCCGAGGACGGCACCTCGGCCGCATTCACCTTCCCGCTGGTCGAGATCCTGAACCCCGACATGGTTCTGCCCGAGACCTTCGAAACCGTCGTTCGCTACTGAGCGACCCGCGATACCGATGCAAGGGGCCCCAAACGGGGCCCCTTTTTCGTGCGCTCAGCTCTCGACCGCCTGTCCGGCCAGCGCGCGCAAGGCCTTGGCGATGCGCGTAAACGAGTCCCGCGCGCCCTTGGCCATATGCCGCGCGCGCAGATAGCCGTGGACCATGCCCGGCTCCTCGACCAGCGACACCGCGACACCCGCTTCGGCCAGCCGCGCGGCGTATTCCACACCGCTTGAGGCCAGCGGATCGGCCTCGGCGGTGAAGATCGCGGTCGGCGGCAGATCGCCGTATTCCTCGGCGTCCATCGGCCGTGCGGTCACATCGCCCACCGGCACCGGGCCGCCATAGCGCACCGTCTCATAAAACTCGCACTCGGCTGCCGTCAGCATCGGCGCATGGGCGTGGCGGGTGAAACTGGGCATGGTCTTGTCGCCGCCCAGGCCGGGATAGATCAGCACTTGCCCGGCAACATCGCCGGGCCGCGCTGCACTCACCGAGGCCGCCAATGTCCCGCCCGCGCTGTCGCCCGCCAGCACCTTGGGGCCTTTGACCGCATCGACCACGGCCAGACAATCGTCATAGGCGGCGGGGTGGATGTGTTCCGGCACCAGCCGGTAGTCGACGGCGATCATCACCAGCTGCGCCTGCTCGGCCAGTTCGGCCACGATGGCGTCATGGCTCTCCAGACCGCCGACGACGAAGCCGCCGCCGTGGAAATAGATCCCCGTCACGCCGGGCCGCGCCACCGAGGGCGTGTAGCGGCGGCAAGAGACCCCGGCGATGCTGACATCCTCGGCCGTCAGGCCCGCCGGATGTGGCTGGTCGAACTCGGCGCACATCGCATTGTAATAGTCGCGCTGCTGCGCAATCGAGGCCTCAACAGCATCGGCGGGATAGGCAGCCAGCGTCTTGTCGATGAAGGCGCGGATGTCGGCGGGCAGCCAGCTGTAGTCGGTGAGGGGTTTCATGGGGTCTCTCCAAGGGTATCACGCAGGGTAGCGATCAGCTTGCGCCAGACGGCGCGGTGTCGGTTACGGTAATGGATCGCGGCATAGATCGGCTGGGTCAAGACCGGCGCGTCGGCCACCAGTTGCGCCGTCCCGCGTTCGACCAGCCGCCGGGCGACGCGGTCTTCCTGATAGCCCGCCACGCCCAGCGACAGGATCATCCCGCGCACGGTCGCGCCCTGCCCGGCGGCCAGTTCGGGCGCCGCCAGATGGGGCAGAAGCGCGTCATGGCTGCGGGTGAAGGCAGGCGAGAGGTTGGCCAGCGCGTAACGCTCGGGCGTCACCTGATCCAGCCGGGTCAGCCCGGCCTCAGGCGGCGCGACCATGCGGTAGGACAGCTCGCCCAGCGTCTCGAAATGGATGTCGGGCGACGGCTGCGGCGTGAAGATCAGCGCCAGATCCAGGCCGCCCCCCTGCACATCGCGGCACATCTGCGCGGAGTAATCGGCCTCGATATAGAACGCGGCCTGCGGCAACAGCGCGCGCAACCGCGCGATCCAGCGCGCCGGGTCTTCGGCGGCAAGGTCGTTCTGCAGGCCCAGCCGCAGCGTCATCGCCTGCCCGCCCGCGCCCCGCGCTGCCGCGCGCGCCTCGACCATCGCGTGGCGCAAGGCGCGCGCATGCGGCTCGAACCGCAGGCCTTCAGTCGTCAGCTCGCACCCGGCGCGCGACCGGCGCAGCACCGACACGCCCAGCGACCGCTCCAGCGCGGCAATGCGGCCCGAGACGGTGGATTGCGTCACCCCCAGCCGCTCGGCCGAGCGGTGAAAGCTGCGCGTTTCACACAGGTCCAGAAAAGTGTCGATCTGCTCGGGTTGCATGGTGATGACGCTATGCCCGCGCGCCCGCCGCGCCAAGGGGCTGTCCGATCCTGACCCCCGGTGTACCGCGCTTCTTTGCTCTCTAAATATCCCGGGGGGCGGGCCGGAACGGCCCGGTGGGGGGCAGCGCCCCCCGCGCGGCGCGAGCCCCCTCGATGGGGGCGAGCGCCGCCGCTACCTCTCCAGCACCGCGTCGATCACCCCCGAGGCCGCCACCGTCGCCGCCCCCAGCCGCTCCAGCAGCGCCTTGATCGTCGCCGACCCCGTCTCGCGCAGCAGGAAGCCACAGGCCCCTTCGCCCAGCGCCTCGGGATCGGTGATGCGTTCCGCCAGCAGCCGCAGGCAGCATTGTACGCGCCAGAGCAGTCGGTAGCCCGCCAGCAACGCCTCCGCCGCGTCACCCGCGATCAGCCCCGCGCGTTTGCCCGCCGCGATCTGCGCTTCGACCCGCCGCGCCGGGGACGCCGCCTGCAGGGCCAGCATCTGCGCCAGCAGCTCGATATCCTGCAACCGTCCCGGCCCGTCCTTGGCCTCCAGCGCGCCCTGCCCGGGCTTGGCGGCTTTCAGCCGTCCGCGCATGTCGGCGACGTCCCTGGCCACGTCCGCGCCACCCGCCTTCTGCGCCAGCAGCTCGACGCGGAAGGCTTCAACCTCGTCGGCCAGGTCACTCGACCCCGCCACCCGCCGAGCGCGGGTCAGGGCGAGGTGTTCCCAGGTCCAGGCCTCGGTCTGCTGATAGCTCTTGAATGCCTCCAGCGAGGTCGCCACCGGCCCCTGCCGCCCCGAGGGCCGCAGCCGCATGTCCACCTCGTAAAGCTGCCCCTGCGCCATCGGGGCCGACAGCGCCGTCACCAGCGCCTGGGTCAGGCGGGCGTAATAGGGTCGTGCCGCCAGCGGACGCGGGCCGTCCGAGGTTTCCTGCCCCGCCGCGTCATAGATCACGATCAGGTCCAGATCCGACGCCGCATTCAGCCGCCCCGCCCCCAGTGATCCCATCCCCAGCACCACCGCCCCGCGCCCCGGCTTGGGCCCGTGTTTGCGGGCGAAATCAGCGGTGACGGCGGGCCAGACGGCGGCGATCACCGCATCGGCCAGCGCGGCGTATTGCCCGCCCGCCTCGGCGGCGTCGATCAGGCCGCGCAGGTGATGCACCCCGATGCGGAAATGCCATTCCTTCATCCAGACCCGCGCCGCATCAAGCTTGCGCTCATAATCCCCCGCAGCCTCAAGCTTGGTGGTCAGATCCGCCGTCAGCGCCGCCGCTCCCGGCCAGTCGGCAAAGAACCCGCCGCCGATCACCGCGTCGAACACCCCCGCGTTGCGTGCCAGATACTGGCCCAGCACCGACGAGGTGGTCAGGATGTCGATCAGCAGGTCAATCAGCGTCGGATTGGCCTCGAACAGCGAAAACAGCTGCACCCCGGCGGGCAGGCCTGACAGGAAATGGTCAAAGCCGACGATCGCCTCGTCCGGCGTGGCCGAGCGCAAGAGCCGCGTGAGGATATCAGGCTCAAGCCGGGTGAAGATCTCCTGTGCACGGGCCGAGCGCAGGGCGGGATACGAGCGCCAGCCGCGCACGATGTTGCGCTGCTGATCGCTGAGTTCGGGGCGCGGCGTGGCCTCGCCGGGTTGGAAGAAGTCCTCGGTCAGCGCCGCGACCCGTTCCAGCCGCCCGCGCAAACCGCGCAGATAGGCATCGGTGTCGCCCTCGCCCTCGAACCGGGCAATGCGGTCCCAGTTTTCGCGGGTATTGGGCAGGATCTGCGTCTGCGTGTCGTGGACCATTTGCAGCCGGTGCTCCAGCTGCCGGTGATCGCGGTAGAGCGCCGTCAACTCCTGCGCGACGCTTTCGGGCACCCAGCCCTTGGCCGCCAGCGCCGCCAGCCCGCCCACCGTATCGCGGCGGCGCAGGTCGGTGTCACGGCCCCCGGCGATCAGCTGGCGGGTCTGGGTGAAGAACTCGATCTCGCGGATGCCGCCCTGCCCCAACTTCAGGTTATGCCCATCGAGCACCAGCGCGCCCGCCAGCCCCTTGTGTTCGCGGATACGGCGGATCATCTCATGCGCGTCCTGAATCGACGCAAAATCCAGATGCCGCCGCCAGACGAAGGGTCGCAGCACCTCCTGAAATTTCTCGCCCGCCATCAGGTCGCCCGCGCAGGGCCGCGCCTTGATCCACGCCGCACGTTCCCACGTCCGCCCGAGGCTCTCGTAATACCGCTCGGCCGCTTCCATCGAGATGCACACCGGCGTCACGCTGGCATCGGGCCGCAGGCGCAGATCGGTGCGGAACACATAGCCTTCGCCCGTCGGGTCGTTGAGCATCGCCGCCATCTTGCGCGTGGCGCGGATGAAGGCCTGACGCGCCTCGACCCACGTATCAGGCTCAAAGCGGCTCTCGTCAAAGAGGCAGATCAGGTCGATGTCGGACGAGTAGTTCAACTCGCCCGCACCCATCTTGCCCATGGCGAAGACCACCATGCCCGCGCCGTTTTCCTCATCCCCCGGTTCGGCACCGGGGATCTTGCCGCGGCGGATCTCCTCGGCCAGATGCGTGGCCAGCGCGCGCTGCACGGCGGTATCGGCAAGGCGGGTGAGCGCACCGGTAACCTGTTCCAGCGACCACACGCCGCCCAGATCGGCCAGCGCCGCCAACAGCCCCACCCGCCGTTTGGCGCGGCGCAGGGCCGAGCCGGTCGCAGCGGGCCCATCCGGGGTCAGCGCACCCAGCACGCCGTCCAGCGCCGCCTCGGGCGACGTGGCGAGCGCCGCGCGCAGCCAGTCCTGTTCCTGCCCCATGATCTGCTTGAGAAACGGGCTGCACCCCGCCGCGCCCGCCAGCAGGCCGCGCAGCTCGGGCGCAAGATCGGCGAAGCTTTCGGCGATGTCACGCCCGGCGGCGGGATCGAAGGGCAAGGGCGAGCGGGTGAGTCGGTGCGCGAAATCATTCATAGGGTGATTAGCCATCGGGCAGCGGCTGAGGTCAACGCCAGCCCTCAGGCCAGCACGGCATCTTCGCCGTCGCTCTGCCACCGGGCCTGCCGCGCAAGACCCTGCGCCACCACGACAAACCCGTGGATCGCCGCCCCCCGGTCCCGGCGCAGCACCGCGTCGCTGATCTGCACCGCCGTAAACCCCGCCGCCGCCAGCACGCCCTCGACGTAGTCCCGCGAATGGGCAAAGCGGCGGCTTTCGCGCAGGGTCAGCGGCGCCTCGCCCGCCTCAACCGTAAAGGCCAACACGCCCTCAGGCGTCAGCGACCCGGCGCACCACGCGACGATCCGCTCCAGCGCGCCAAGGTAGACGAAAACATCGGCTGCAAGGATCAGATCATACTGCGCGCCCAGTTCCAGCTCGGCCAGATCGGCCTTGTCCAGCTGGTCATAGACCCCCTTCGCCTGCGCCTGCGCCAGCATCGCCGCCGACAGATCGCAGCCCTCCAGCCAGCCGACAGCACCGCGAAACGCCTCACCGGCCAGCCCGGTGCCACAGCCCAGATCCATCGCGCGGGCAAAATGCCGCCCGCTGAGCGCGGCCTGCAGCAGATCGGGCGCGCGGTAGTCCAGTTTCTCCACCAGCGCGGTGTCGAACTTGGCGGCGTATTGGTCGAACAGCGTCTCGACAAAGGCGGCGGGCAGCGTCTCGATCACCGGCACCCGGCGCGCCAGATCGCGCTTGATCCCCGCGCCCAGCCGGTCGGCCGGGTCCAGCGCCAAGGCCCGCTCCCATGCGGTAGAAGCGGCATCAAGCGCGCCCGCTCCCTCGTGCCACTCGCCCAGACGGAACCAGCCCGCGGCCCAGTCGGGCACCCGCTCCAACGCCTCGGTCAACAGCTCGATCGCCGCCGCCAGATCACCCGCCGCCGCCAGCCCTTCGGCAAAGGCAAACCGCCGATCCACGATCAGGTCGCCCGAGGACGCGCCCCACGCTGCCATTCTCACGCTTTCAAAGGGGATCGGCCGTTGGCCAGCTGGCCGCACGACGGACCCGAGCACAGCGCCCGGCCCGTCAGGCCCGCGTTGCAAGCGCTGCGATACGGCGGCGCAAGGCCAGCCGTCAAGAGGGATCGCAGGCTTTGCCGCCTCGTCACGCTTGTCTTGACGCGCGCGCGTGTCACAGTGGCAGCGGGAGGAGCGATCATGCGCAAATTTTTCAAGAGATTGGGCTGGGTGCTGCTGGCGCTCATAGTGCTGGCCGCCGCTGTGGGCTTCTGGAAGCGCGAGGATCTGACGCGGCTGATGGCGGTCAATTCGCTGTTCGCCGAGGACCGCATCGTGCAGAATTTCTCGCATATGGACACGCTGTTCCACAGCGCCCCCATGCAGGGCGGCACGCCCTCGGTCCTGCCGCAGGGCACGCAAGCGCAGATGCCCGAGGGGTTCGATGCGTGGCAAGAGGCGCGCCATGTGACCGCCACGGTGGTCTTGCACGATGGCGCGCTGGTGTATGAGAATTACCGTCTCGGCACCGAGCCGCAGGATCTGCGCGTCTCGTGGTCGGTGGCGAAAAGTGCGCTGTCGTTGCTGCTGGGCACGCTGGTCGCCGATGGCACGATCCCCGATCTGGACGCCCCGGTGACGCAATACGCGCCCGAACTGCGCGGCTCGGCCTATGAGAGCGCCAGCATCCGCAACGTGCTGAACATGGCCTCGGGCGTGGCGTTCAACGAGGACTATCTCGACTTCTGGTCCGACATCAACCGCATGGGCCGGGTGCTGGCACTGGGCGGCTCGATGGACGGGTTCTCGGCCGGGCAGACCGGGCGCATCGCCCCGCCGGGCACCGAATGGCATTATGTGTCGATTGATACGCATGTGATCAGCATGGTGATCCGCGGGGCCACGGGCCGCTCGATCCCCGATCTGATGCAGGAACGCCTGTTCATCCCGCTGGGGCTGGAACGCGCGCCTTATTACGTGACCGACGGCCACGGCGTCGCCTTTGTGCTGGGCGGGCTGAACCTGACGACGCGCGACTATGCGCGGCTGGGTCAGCTGGTCGAGCAGGGTGGCGTCTGGCAGGGCCGCCAGATCATCCCCGCCGATTGGGTTGCCGTGTCCACCGCCGCCAGCGCGCCGGGCGATGTCGGCTATGGCTATCAGTGGTGGATCCCCCCGCGGCTGCGCCGGGTGAGGTCTACGCGCGCGGCGTCTATGGTCAGTTCATCTGGATCGACCGCGACCGCGATGTGGTGATCGCCGTGAACAGTGCCGACCGCGCGTTCCGCGAACCGGGGGTCATGGACGCCAACATCGCCATGCTCCGCGCCATTGCCGACAGTCTTTCACCGCAGGCCACACCCCAGCCCGAGGAATAGCCAATGTCCGGCATGCCCCCGGTGGCCCACACGGCATGCCTAAGGGCATGTGATCTGGGGCGGGCTTTCGATCTGTGCTAGGCTGCGCGCCAAAGCCCGCAACGGCAAAAGGAGACACCATGCCCGACGCTTCACTCAACGTGCTGGGCGGAGCGCTGGAAGCCTGCTCACTGGACCCGGTGACCGGCTTCTATCGCAACGGCTGCTGCGACACCGGCGACGAGGATACCGGTCGTCACACCGTCTGCGCCGAGATGACGGCCGAGTTTCTGGCCTTCTCCAAGTACCTCGGCAATGACCTGAGCACCCCGCGCCCCGAATACGGCTTTGCCGGGCTCAAGCCCGGCGACCAGTGGTGCTTGTGCGCCGCGCGCTTCCTGCAGGCCCATGACGAAGGTGCCGCCCCGCGTGTCCGCCTGCGCGCCACCCACCTTGCCACGCTGGCCATCGTCCCGCTGGACGTGCTGCAAAGCTGCGCCGTGGATGAGGGCAGCGGCCTGTGACCATGTGTCTCTTGCACCAACGCAGGGCGCGGCGCAGATACCGTGCATGATACCGCCCCGTTTCGACATCACCCCTGAACAGATCGACGCCGTCGTCGCCGAGTTCTACGCGCTCATCCGCCAGCATCCGGGCCTTGGGCCGGTCTTTGCCGCCCATGTCACCGACTGGCCCGCGCATGAGGCCAGGATCGCCGGCTTCTGGCGCAACGCGATCCTGTTTGAGCGCAGCTATGACGGCAATCCGATGCTGGTGCACAAGGCCGCCGGCAACGTCCGGCCCGGCATGTTCTCCCCCTGGCTCGGCCTGTTCGAACTGGCGCTCAACCGCCAGCTCCCCCCGACATCGCCAAGGCCTGGCTCACGCTGGCCGAACGCATCGGCACCAGCCTGCGCGCCGGTCTGGTCGAGCGCCACAACGACGGCCCGCCGATCCTGCGCTGACATAAAAAAGGGCACCGAACGGCGCCTCTTCTTTGCTCTGAAAATATCCCGGGGGCGGGCCTGCAAGGCCCGGCGGGGGCAGCGCCCCCGAGCGGGCCGAGGGGCTCGATGCCCCCGAGGCCCGCCACCGCCAGCCTCAGACCTTCATCTCAAAGCCCAGATGCTTGGCCACGGTGAAGATGTCCTTGTCGCCGCGCCCCGAGAGGTTCACCACGATGATGTGGTCCTTGGGCAGACCCGGTGCGATCTTGGCGACATGGGCCATCGCATGCGCGCTTTCCAGCGCCGGGATGATGCCCTCGGTCCGGCACAGCTGCTGGAAGGCTTCCAGCGCCTCGTCATCGGTGATCGAGACATATTCGGCCCGGCCGATGTCGTGCAGCCATGAATGTTCCGGCCCGATGCCGGGATAATCCAGACCCGCCGAAATCGAGTGTCCCTCAAGGATCTGGCCGTCCGCGTCCTGCAGCAGATACGTCCGGTTGCCGTGCAGCACGCCGGGGCGTCCGCCGGTCAGCGAGGCGCAATGCTCCATGCGGTCGTCGACGCCGTGGCCCCCGGCCTCGACCCCGATGATGCGCACCGATTCGTCATCGAGGAACGGGTGGAACAGCCCCATCGCGTTCGAGCCACCGCCAACACAGGCGACGATGGTGTCGGGCAGACGGCCGACGCCTTCCTGCTCTTCCAGCTGCCAGCGGGTTTCCTTGCCGATGATCGACTGGAAATCGCGCACCATCGCCGGATAGGGGTGCGGACCGGCCACGGTGCCGATGCAATAGAACGTGTCGCGCACGTTGGTCACCCAATCGCGCAGCGCATCGTTCATCGCGTCTTTCAGCGTACCGCGACCGCTGGTGACGGGAATCACCTCGGCCCCCAGCAGGCGCATGCGGAACACGTTGGGGGCCTGACGTTCGGCGTCGGTAGCGCCCATGTAGACGATGCACTTCAGCCCGAACTTGGCGCAGACGGTGGCCGTGGCCACGCCGTGCTGGCCCGCGCCGGTTTCGGCGATGATCCGGGTCTTGCCCATGCGGCGTGCCAGAATGATCTGGCCCAGCACGTTGTTGATCTTGTGGGCGCCGGTGTGGTTCAGCTCTTCGCGCTTGAGGTAAACCTTGGCCCCGCCCAGCTCATCCGTCAGGCGCTGCGCCAGATACAGCGGCGAGGGGCGGCCCACATAGTTTTTCCACAGATCGTCCATCTCGGCCCAGAATGTCGGGTCGGTCTTGGCGAACTCGTAGCGTTCCTCAAGTTCAAGGATCAGCGGCATCAGCGTTTCCGAGACGAAACGTCCACCAAAGATACCGAACCGCCCCGCATCATCGGGGCCGCTCATGAAGGAATTTTTCAGGTCATCAGGCATGGGGATCCCCCTCGTGGCTTGTCTCTGCCTACTCTGTTCCGCCTGCCTCCTGCAACATGGCAATGACATCCGCAAAGCGCTCTTCGGGGTCAAAGGCCAGATTACCGGGGTCATGGGTGCTTTGAGGACGCGCGCCGTTCGCACGGGTCCGCGTCAGGTCGTGACGCAAGCGCGCCAGCGGGGTCAGCCCACCGCTGTCTTGGCCGTTTGGATCGGCGCCTGCGTCCAGAACGACGCGCAGCACCGCGACCTGCGCGCTTCGCGCCGCGCGGTGGCACAGGGTTTCCCACCCTTCGGCGTTGGGCCAGCGGGTCTGCGCTGACAGCCCGTTGTCAAGCAGCCAGGCGAGAACCTGCGGACGCGGCGGACGCATGGCGCGGTCGGCCAGCCGTCGCAGATCTGGCGTCAGATCAGCGCCTCCGTCAACCATCGCCTGCAGCACGTCAGGACTGGGGCACGAGCCAAACGCCAGAACAGGCCGTCGGCTGGACCCTGCAAGCGGGCGCACGCCCGTGCTGTCTGCCTGCGGGGCGGCTGCGCTGACAACGGGGCTGACGTTGGGATCGGCACCGCGCGACAGGGCACGGCGCACGCCCTCGGCATCGCAGGTGCTGAGCGCGCTGCGCAGCGCGGCGTCCAGCGCGGGCGGGCTGCGTGCCTTCTCGAGGCTGCAATAGGCAACCAACCCGCCCGCCGTCACCCCCACCCCTACCAGAACGATCACAACAGATGACAACCGCCGCGACGGGCGTTCCCCTTCAGGGCCTTGCACCGGGCCTTTTTTCCGGTCTTGCGTCATGCGGCCCACGGTAGCGCCGCGCCGACAGGGTTCAACCCCCGGTCCGGTAACTCTTTTCACCCGCGTGGCACTCTTTTGGCGGATAATCCGCCGTACGCCGGAAAAACTTCACAGCTGCGTGAAACTATCTGAACACGCGCGCGTTATCACCTGTAACCCGCGCAAGACGGTCCCCGCACTCTGGAGTCCCTCATGGCCCACCGCCTTCTCGTCCTCCCCATCATCGCCCTGCTCGCGCAGGGGGCGCTGGCGGCGTCTCCCGCGCGCAGCACGCAGGCCAGCGGCTCGGTCGCCACGGCCTCGATCACCATGGGCCTTACCGGTACGCTCGTCATGACGCCGCGTGTTCCCGATGCATCGCTTGATGAGGCAGCGAAAGACCGCGCGCTCACGGATCTGTGAGCGTCGCGTGTTGAAACCGTAGCGCGCCTCTCCTGTTGGTTTGGCAAGGCACCGGTACTCGGCAGCCAGTCCAGACTGATGAGGTTTCCCATGCGTTTGATCCTGACACTCTCGACCGCCGCGCTTGTGGCGGGCACTGCCGCCTCTGCGCAGACCGCCATTGGCCTGACAGGCGACAGCACGTTGGTGGTGATCGACACAACAACCGCAACGGTGACGGATACCGTCGAGCTGACCTCGGGCCGGCTGCTGGGCATCGACTGGCGGCCCAATACCGAGCAACTGATCGGCGTGACCAATGACTGGCAAGTGGTCAACATCGACTGGCGCACGGGCAGAGATCAGCACCATCGTCAATGTGAACGAGCGCCTGCCAATCGAAGACGGCGTGCCGGTGATTGTCGAGATCAACCCGCAAGCCGATGCCTTGCGCTTCATGTCCGGTACGGTCAACCAGCGTGTCGATCTGACGTCGGGCGCGGTCGAGATGGACGGGCCGCTCAGCTTTGACCCGCAGGGAGAGCACAACACCCAGACCCCGATGGTCGTGGGCAGCGCCTATCTCAACAGCGTCGGCCGTCCGACCGAGACGGCGATGTACAACATCGACACCGAGATGAGCGCGCTCTTGATGCAGAGCCCGCCGAATGACGGCACCAATGTTGTGATCGGGATGCTGGGCGAACAGCTGTCGGGGCCTGTCGGCTTTGACATTGCAAGTTCGGCCGAGGGGGAAAACACCGCGTGGCTGGCGGCGAATGGCGCGCTCAATGTCGTGGATCTTGAAACCGGGGCCGTCACGCAGTCGTGGGAACTGCAAGGCGTCGACGGTGAGATCCGCGATCTGGCGATCGTTCCGACGCCCTGACCGTGTGCCGCGAAGCCCGCCCGCGTCAGCCCTTCGCGGCTGCCGTGAAGCGGGCAATCGCGTCGGCGTCCTTGACGCCCGGCGCGCTTTCAACGCCCGACGAGACATCGACCTGCGTCGCCCCGGTGAGCAGTATCGCCTCGCGCACATTGTCCGGCGTCAGCCCCCCGGCCAGCATCCACGGCACCGGCCAGCGCCGCCCCGCGATCAGGCGCCAGTCAAACGCCAGCCCGTTGCCGCCCGGCAGCACGGCATCGCGCGGCGGTTTGGCATCGACCAGCAGCATGTCGGCCACGCTGCCATAGGTGGTCAGCGCGTCCAGATCCTCGGGCCCGGCAACCCCGACCGCCTTCATCACCGGCAACCCGTGACGGGCGCGCAGTTCGGCCACGCGCTCGGGCGATTCTGTGCCGTGCAGTTGCAGGATATCCAGCGGAACCTCGGCCAGAACAGCATCCAGCAGCGCGTCATCCGGATTGACGAACAGCCCGACACGCGCCAGCCCGACCGGCGACGCCAGCGACAGGTCGCGCGCTTGCGCGATGCTCACCGCGCGGGGGGATTTGGGGAAAAACACCAGCCCGCCATAGGCGGCCTGCGCGGCAACCACGGCGTCAATGTCCTGCGGCCGGGTCAGCCCGCAGATCTTCACTCGGATCGCAGACATCGCGGACTCACGCGTCCTTGTCGTCAAGGATCGCCAGCACCTGATCGCGCGGCGCGGTGCTGGTGGTGTTGGCTGGCGCGGCGGGCGTTGTGCCCGCGTTGACCCGCGCCAGTTCTTTTTGCGCCTTCTTGCCCTCAACCCGCTGGCCACGCTCGCGCAGCCATTCCCAGATCAGGCCCAGCACCAGACCAAGCCCGACGGCCAGCCCGACGATCACAAACAGCGGCAAGGTCAGCGCGTAACCAAACCCGATGAAAGCAGTCACGGTATCGGGCCACAGGGCCAGCGTCACCGGGTCACGGTTGGCCAGCGCCACGGTGACACAGAGCAGCAGGATGATGGCAAGAAAGGCGTAGCGTAGGTATTTCATAGGGTCAGATCAGGGCTCCAGCCCGTTCAGCCGGTCACGCAACAGCTTGCCGGTCTTAAAGAAGGGGACGCATTTTTCCTCGACCTCGACGGTATCGCCGGTTCGCGGATTACGCCCAACCCTCGCATCTCTTTGTTTGACCGAGAATGCGCCAAAACCGCGCAACTCGACCCGCTCGCCGCGCGAGAGCGCCTCGATGATCTCGTCAAAAAAGGTGTTAACAATTCGCTCAACGTCCCGCTGGTAAAGGTGCGGGTTGGCTTCGGCTAGTTTCTGGATCAGCTCTGAACGGATCATTGCCTCCCCCCAGGTGGCACATAGTTGAAAAAATGATGCCTTTTCAGGACACCGCGAAGTCTTGTCGACTATAGGACTTTCAAACACACACACAACGAAAACTGCACGAATCCGCATGTTTGCGCCGTCAAATCTCGTTTGGCAGGCATTTGCCCCGCAGAGCGCTGTCGCTTTTGTGACGTTGCGTCGCGAGATCGTTTCCCAAAAACGCGAAGGGCCCCGCTTTCGCGGGGCCCTGTGCTTGTTTTGGCAACCGAAGCTTAGGTGCGGTCGCGCAGAGCGGCGCCGAGGATGTCGCCCAGCGACGCACCGGCATCCGACGAGCCGTACTGTTCCACGGCTTCTTTCTCTTCGGCGATCTCGCGGGCTTTGATCGACAGGCCCAGCTTGCGGGTCTTCGAATCAACCGAGGTCACACGCACGTCCAGCTTGTCGCCGACGCCGAAGCGCTCAGGACGCTGGTCGACGCGGTCACGGGCCAGATCCGACCGACGGATGAAGGATTTCATGCCGTTGTAGTCGACCTCGATGCCGCCTTCTTCGATCATCGTGACTTCGACCGTGATGATCGAGCCGCGCTTCACGCCGTCAACGGCTTCCGAGAAGGTGTCGGCGCCCAGAGCCTTGATCGACAGCGAGATACGCTCGCGCTCGACGTCGACTTCCAGAACGGCGGCCTGCACCACGTCGCCCTTGCGGTACTGCTGGATGGCTTCTTCGCCGCGCTGATCCCACGACAGGTCCGACAGGTGGACCATGCCGTCGATATCGCCGTCGAGGCCGATGAACAGACCGAATTCGGTGATGTTCTTGACTTCGCCTTCGATACCCGAACCAGCGGGGTGCGATTCAGCAAACACTTCCCACGGGTTGCGTTGGGTCTGCTTGAGGCCCAGCGACACGCGGCGCTTGGCGCTGTCGATTTCCAGCACCATGACTTCGACTTCTTGCGAGGTCGAGACGATCTTGCCGGGGTGCACGTTCTTCTTGGTCCAGCTCATTTCCGAGACGTGGACCAGACCTTCGACACCCGGCTCCAGCTCGACGAACGCGCCGTAATCGGTGATGTTGGTCACGCGGCCCTTGTGGACCGACGCCAGAGGATAGCTGGCCTCGACCGAATCCCACGGATCGGCTTGCAGCTGCTTGATGCCCAGGCTGATGCGGTGGGTTTCCTTGTTGATCTTGATGACCTGAACCTTGAGGCTCTGGCCGATCGACAGGACTTCGGACGGGTGGTTGATGCGGCGCCAGGCCATATCGGTGACGTGCAGCAGGCCATCAACGCCGCCGAGGTCAACGAAGGCACCGTATTCGGTGATGTTCTTGACCACACCATCCAGCACCTGACCTTCGGCCAGTTTGCCGATGACTTCAGCACGCTGTTCGGCGCGGCTCTCTTCCAGAATGGCGCGGCGCGAGACAACGATGTTGCCACGGCGACGGTCCATTTTCAGGATCTGGAACGGCTGCTTCAGACCCATCAGCGGGCCGGCATCGCGCACGGGGCGCACATCGACCTGGCTGCCGGGCAGGAAGGCCACAGCACCGCCCAGATCGACGGTGAAGCCGCCTTTGACGCGGCCAAAGATCGCGCCTTCGACACGCTCTTCTTTTTCGTAAGCTTTTTCCAGACGGTCCCAGGCGGCTTCGCGGCGGGCCTTCTCACGGCTCACAACGGCTTCGCCACGGGCGTTTTCGACGCGCTCGAGGTAAACCTCGACTTCGTCGCCGACTTCAACCTCGGGGGCTTCGCCCGGGTTTGCGAATTCTTTCAGGTCGACGCGACCTTCCATCTTGTAGCCCACGTCGATAATGGCTTGGCCCGCCTCGATGGCGATGACCCTGCCTTTGACAACCGTCCCTTCAGAGGGGGTGTCAATTTCAAAGCTCTCTTCAAGAAGAGCTTCGAATTCAGCCATGCTGTTAGCGCTCATGTATGTCAGTTCCTTTGGGTCTGTTTCACTGGCCAGACGGTTGGCTCCGCCGGTCTTATCCTGCCCGTTCAAGAAAGCCGAAAGCGGGCGCCAGAACGGACGCCCGTTGCAAGCTCGCCTCGGGATGGGGCGGGCTATAGACCGAATGTGCCCGGCTGGCAAGCGTTCCGGCCTTGTTTTGCGGGGTGCGGAGTCCCTTGACGGCCTCAGGCAGCTTGCGCACCGTATCGGCGTGGCGAACTAGGGGGTCAAAATGCGCGAGATCCACTTTGAACCGGACGGGATGGGTGCTGTCAGCACTGTTTGCGCTGTTCATGCTGGGGGCCTCGGTCGCGCCCAAGCTGCTGGGCCTGCCCGTGGCCACGCAGACACTGACCGATCTGGGCTGGCCCGATGCGCCGGTGCTGCTGATCGGCGGGCTCGAACTGCTCTGCACCCTGCTCTATTTGTGGCCCGCCACCAGCGTTCTGGGCGCGGTTTTGATGATGGCGATCCTTGGCGGCGCGATCACCACGCAGTTGCGCGCGGGCTCGCCCCTGGCCAGCCACACGCTGTTCGGCATCTATCTGGGTGTGCTGATGTGGGCCGGGCTCTGGCTGCGCAGCCCGGCCTTGCGGCGGTTGTTCCCGCTGCGGCGCGGCTGACAACGACCCCTTCCCGACTGCGTGAGCGCAGGCCCGGCAGGACTAGGCACACGCCCGCTTGCTGCTAAGCTGCCCGCCGAGGGAGGAACTACCATGACCATCTATACGAGCCCGTACCCGGATGTAGCGATCCGCGACATCAGCATCACCGAGTACGTTTTCAACGGCATAGCCCCCGAGGCCACCGTGCTGATCGACGGCCCCACCGGGCGCACGGTGACCGGCGCGCAGTTTGTGGCCGGGGTCAAGGCACTGGCCGGCGGGCTGACGGCGCGCGGCTACGCGCCGGGCGGGTGCGTCGCGCTGATGGCCCCCAATATCCCCGAGTTCTGCACCGTCTTTCATGCCGTCGCCTGGGCGGGTGGCACCGTGACCACGGTAAACCCGACCTACACCGCGCCGGAGCTGCGTCACCAGCTGATCGACGCGGGTGCCGAACTGCTGGTGACCATTGCGCCTTTCCTCGACACGGCCAAGGCGGCGGTTGAGGGCACGCGGGTGCGCGAAATCATCCTGATCGGTCCGGATGTCGGCGAAACGCGTGGCCTTGCCGCCTTCATGGGCCAGCCGCTGGCCAGACAGGCCCCCGTTGATCTGGACGATCATGTCGTCTGCCTGCCCTATTCCTCGGGCACCACCGGATTGCCCAAGGGTGTGATGCTGACCCATCGCAACCTGAGTGTGAACATGGCGCAATCGCTGGCTCTGGCCCCGCTGGTCGAGCGCGAGCACACCGTCGCCTTCCTGCCGTTCTTCCATATCTACGGGCTGCAGGTGTTGATGAACTTCTACCTCGGCTCGGGCGGGACATTGGTCACGGTGCCACGCTTCGACCTCGAGCAGTTCCTGACGCTTTGCCAACAGCACCGCACACCGCGCATGTGGGTGGTGCCGCCGGTGGCGCTGGCGCTGGCCAAGCATCCCATCGTCGACCGCTTCGATCTTTCGGCACTGGTGCAGGTCAACTCAGCCGCCGCGCCTTTGGGGGCCGAGGTGGCCGACGCCATGGGCACCCGCCTGAACACCGCCGCGACGCAGGGTTACGGCATGACCGAGGCCAGCCCCGTCACCCATATCACCCCGCGCGGCAAGGGGCGCGCCGGGGCGTCGGGCGTGACGATCCCCAACACCCAGTGCCGCATCGTGGACCCTGTCACGCTGCGCGATCTGCCGACCGGCGAGGATGGCGAGATCTGGGTGAAGGGGCCGCAGGTGATGAAAGGGTATCTGGGCAACCCCAAAGCCACCGCCGAGACCATCGTTGACGGCTGGCTGCGCACCGGCGACATCGGGCATTTCGATGCCGATGGCTACCTGTTCATCACCGACCGGCTGAAAGAACTGATCAAAGTCAAGGGGTTCCAGGTCGCCCCGGCCGAGCTGGAGGCGCTGCTGCTGACCCATCCCGCAATCGCCGATGCCGCTGTCATCGGCGTCAAGGACGCCGAGGCAGGCGAAGTGCCGATGGCGTTCATCGTCGCAGCCAGCGCGCCGACACTGGCCGAGGTACAGGCGTTCCTCGACCCGCAGGTGTCGCATTACAAGCAGATCAAGCGGCTTGAGGTGGTGGACGCGATCCCGAAATCCGCCTCGGGCAAGATCCTGCGCCGCTTGCTGCGCGACAGGATGGCCGAGAGTGCGTGACGCAAAAGGGGCGCGGCATCCGCGCCCCTGCCCCGGCTTACAACCGAAACAACCCCAACGCGTCGACCACCGCGCGGTGCGTGTCTTGCGTTCGCGCCCGCGCCATTTCGGTCCCCTGCCGGATCACGTCGAGCACATGGCCCGGATCGCGCGCGAGTTCCGCCCGCCGCGCGCGGATCGGCCCGATCAGCGCCTGCAGGACGCCGTCCAACCGCCGCTTGATCACCTCGTCGCCCAGCCCGCCGCGCTGATACTGCGCCTTGAGCGCCGCGACCCCGGTGTGATCCTCGTCAAACGCGTCAAGGTAGGTGAACACCACATTCCCCTCCACCCGCCCCGGATCGCTCACCCGCAGGTGCCCCGGATCGGTGAACATCGCCCTGACCGCCGCCGCGATCTGGTCCGGCGAGGCCGACAGCGCAATCGCATTGCCGCCCGACTTCGACATCTTCGCCTTGCCGTCGATCCCCGGCAGCCGCCCGGCCTTGGGGATCACCGCCCGCGCCTCGGGCAGCACCGACTGGCCCGCCACCGCGTTGATCCGGCGCACGATCTCGTTGGTCTGTTCGATCAGCGGTGCCTGATCCTCGCCCACCGGCACCACGGTGGCGCGAAACCCGGTGATATCCGCCGCCTGCGCGGCCGGATAACACAGGAACCCCGCCGGAATATCGCGGCCAAAGCCGCGCGCGCGGATTTCGTCCTTGATCGTCGGATTGCGCTCCAGCCGCGCAACGGTGACGAAGTTCAGATACAGCATCGACAATTCGGCCAGCGCGGGCAGATGCGATTGCAGGCAGATGGTGGATTTCGCCGGATCAATCCCCACCGCCAGATAGTCCAGCGCCACCTCCAGCACGCTGCGGCGCACCTTGTCGGGGTCATGGGCGTTGTCGGTCAGCGCCTGCGTGTCGGCCAGCAGCAGGAACTGCTCGTGGCTGTCTTGCCTCTCAAGCCGGGTTTTCAGCGAACCGGCATAGTGGCCGATGTGCAAGGGGCCGGTTGTGCGGTCGCCGGTCAGGATAACGGGTTTGGTCATGGTCTCTCCTTGGGGATAAGAGACCGCCGCCGAAGGGGGAGCACAGATGCAAAAGGCCGCCCATGGCGGCGGCCTTGTCGTGACAGGATAGGTTTCAAAACCTGTGTCGCAAGCCGCCTTGTCAGGAGGCCAGCCGCCAGGTGTTGGAAATGCGCGTTACCCGTGTCATGCGCGCAGCCCTAGCGCAGGGCCGCGCGCCGCGCAAGCGCGCTCAGCAAAAGCGCTCGGGCCCGATCCATTGCGTCACGTCATAGCGGTCGCCATGCGCCCAGCCGACCGGCAGCACCGCGTCGATACGCGCCAGCGCCTCGGCCGACAGCGTGATCTCGGCGCCGCGCAGGCATTCGGCGAAATGCGCGGTCGAGCGGGTGCCGGGGATCGGCAGGATATGCTCGCCCCGCGTCAGCAGCCACGCGTTCGCCAGCGCCGCCGCCGGCTCGCCCATCTCGGCGGCCAAAGCGCGGAAGGCGTCGGTGATCTTCAGGTTCGCCACAAGGTTCTCACCCACAAAGCGCGGGTTGCTGTGCAGAAAGGCGATGTCGCCGATCCGGTCCGGGCGCACCGGATTGTCGGTCAGCATCGACCGCCCGACCGGCGAGAACGCCACCAGCGACGTGCCCAGCTCGGCGCAGGCCTGCACCAGCCCCAGATCGGGCGCGCGGGTCTGCAGGCTGTATTCCGACTGCACCGCATCAATCGGCGTCACCGCTGCGGCACGGCGCAAGGACGCTGGCGCGATTTCCGAGAACCCGACGGCCCGCGTCTTGCCCGAGGCGCGCAGCTTCGCCAGCGTCTCGGCCACCTCTTCAATCGGGCGATCCGCTTCGCGGCGATGGACGTAGAACAGATCCACATGGTCCACGCCCAGTTTCTCAAGGCTTTTGTCCAGCTCAGCCTCAAGATGCGCAGCACTGTTGTCGATCAGCCGCTTGCCCTCGGCATCACGGCTGATCGCGGCCTTGGTGGCGATGACGAACTCACCGCGCGCGCCGGGATTCCTGGCCAGATAGCTGCCCATCCACCGCTCGGACCGGCCCATGCCATACACGTTCGAGGTGTCGAAATGTGTCACCCCCCGCTCACGCATCATATCCAGAATGGCATGCGAGGCCGCTTCATCGGTCGGCCCGTAGAAATCGGCAAAGGACATCGCCCCATAGCCGATGGCCGAAACCTCGATCCCCGACGATCCCAATTTGCGCGTCTTCATGGCAGTCTCCGCTTTGCTGTTGCCCTTTACCTGCGGCCTTGGCGACGCGGGGTCAAGCCCATGACCCCGCAGCAAGCGCCGCGTCGCGGCACCGCGCCCCATCATCTGTCGATAAATATCCTGGGGGGTGAATTTGCGCAGCAAAGAGGGGGGCAAGGCCCCCTTCTTCCAGTCCCGCGCTGTCAGAACCCGCTCAGAGCTGTTCCATCACCGCGTCCGACGCTTCGAAATTCGCGGTGACGGTCTGCACGTCATCGTCGTCTTCCAGCGCGTCGATCAGCTTCATCAGCTTCTGCATGCCGTCCAGATCCAGCTCTGTCGTGGTCTGCGGCTTCCAGACCAGCTTGGTCGACTCCGACTCGCCCAAAGCGGCCTCCAACGCGGTCGAGACCTCGTTCACGTCCTCGAATTCGCACCAGATGACGTGCTCATCGTCCGAGCTTTCGACGTCTGACGCCCCGGCGTCGATCGCCGCTTCCATCACCGCATCGACGCTGCCGATCTTGGCGGGATAGACGATCTGTCCCATCCGATCGAACATGAACCCGACCGAGCCGGTTTCACCCAGATTGCCGCCGTTCTTGGCGAAAATCGAGCGCACGTTCGACGCGGTGCGGTTGCGGTTGTCGGTCATTGTCTCGACGATCACCGCCACGCCATTGGGGCCATAGCCCTCGTAGCGGATTTCCTCATAGGCATCCGCATCGCCGCCGATGGCTTTCTTGATCGCGCGTTCGATGTTGTCCTTGGGCATCGACTGCGATTTGGCTTCCTTGACCGCCAGCCGCAGGCGCGGGTTCTTGTCGGGGTCAGGGTCGCCCATCTTGGCAGCGACGGTGATTTCCTTCGAGAACTTCGAGAACATCTTCGAGCGCGCAGCATCCTGCCGGCCCTTGCGATGCTGGATGTTGGCCCATTTTGAGTGGCCTGCCATGGTCGTCTCCGATAATCGTGATCGGGCAGGCTATAGTGCAGTCAGACGCTTGCTGGCAAGTCCGGCCTGCGATCCTCGTTATTTTGCGGCCGTTATACGGCGCGAACGCAAACACCCCGGGCTGTGCCCGGGGTGTGGAAATCAATCATCAGCCTGTAAAGCGCCGCGAAATCAGGCCGCGCGGGCTACCAGCACTTCACCGACCTGCTTGGCGGCGCCGGCTTCGTCGATGCCCGAAACGGCCGCGACTTCGCGGGTCAGGCGCTCGAGTGCGGCTTCATAAAGCTGACGCTCGGAGTATGACTGCTCGCGCTGGTCGTCGGTGCGGTGCAGGTCGCGCACGACTTCGGCGATGGCCAGCAGGTCGCCCGAGTTGATCTTTTGTTCATATTCCTGCGCGCGACGCGACCACATGGCGCGCTTGACGCGGGCTTTGCCTTTGAGCGTGGCCAGAGCCTTGGACACGATGTCGGGCGAGCTGAGCGAGCGCATACCGACGGCCGTGGCCTTGTCGGTCGGCACGCGCAGCGTCATCTTGTCCTTCTCGAACGAGATGACGAAAAGTTCGAGCTGCATCCCGGCGATTTCACGCTCTTCGATCGAGACGATCTGGCCGACCCCATGGGCCGGGTAGACAACAAACTCGTTCGGGCGGAATTCGGCCTTGCGGGTCTTGCTCATGCTGGGCTTCCTCAAGTTGGGCCGGATTTCAGCGACAGAGACACCCACGGGAAGCGTCGTTTCCCGCCGGATCAATCACTGAGGCCAAAAAAAACATCGCACAGGCGAGCAGCACTGCGGATGCCGGGCAGATCATTGTTGTGGCACTCTTGTAACACAAAAATGGCCCGAATCAAAGCACGTAATAAAACGTCCGCTGCACAGCAGCGTGACTATGGGCGCCTTCAGGCACCGCACGTGCATTCCGTTGCGTCAGCTGCCCTCGCCCGGCTTTTCCGAGAAGTATTTGGACAGCTTGTCGGCTTCACCGTCGCGATCGGACGCGTCGGGCAGTGGCTCGCGGCGCTGGGTGATCACCGGCCAGACCTCGGCATATTTGCGGTTCAGCTCGACCCAGCTTTCCAGCCCCGGCTCGGTATCCGGGCAGATCGCGTCCGCCGGGCATTCCGGCTCGCAGACGCCGCAGTCGATGCACTCATCCGGGTGGATGACGAGGAAATTTTCGCCCTCATAGAAGCAGTCGACGGGGCAGACCTCGACGCAGTCGGTGTACTTGCAGGCAATGCAGTTGTCGATCACGACATAGGTCATGGCTGATCTCGCAGTTAACTCGATGCGGACTTAACGTCCTTGGGACGATCAATCAAGGCAGGTCGGGCATGTTGCGGCAAAGCAACCGCGATCCGGCCGTTGATTGCGCGCTGTCAGCCCTCACCGCCCCGCAAAGCATCCAGCGTGCGACGTGCCTTGCCGGTGGGTCGCCCGCCCTGATCGGCGTGCGGACGGCTGGCGCGCTCGGCGGCGCGGGCGGCGATTTCCTCGGCTGTGGGGGGTGGTGTCAGGTCGTCATACAGCGCCTGCGCCTCAGGCGCCGGACCGCGCCGCAGGCCGGGGGCCAGCACCCGCACAACGCGGACCTGATGGCCCTGCGCGAAGGTCAGCACGTCGCCGTGTTTGACCGCCGTCGAGGGTTTGGCGACCGGCTGGCCATTGACCCGCATGGACCCGCCACAGGCCCCGGCGGCGAGGCTGCGCGATTTGAAGAATCGCGCGTGCCACAGCCATTTGTCCAGCCTGATCGGGCCCTCGCCTAAGCGAAGGCCCGTATCCGCGCTCACTTCTTGTCCTTCAGCCCCATCAACGCGGCGGCGAAGGGGTTGTCGGGGTCGATCTTGTCACGCTTGCGCTCGGGGCCCGAGGTAAAGCTGCGCGGCTGCTGGTTGTCGCGGCGCTGATCGCGCTCGCCGTCCCGCTTGCCACCGAACTTCCCGCCGGGCTTGCCGCCCTTGGGCCGGTCGTTCCGCTCGCCCTGAGGCTTGCCGTCACGACGCGGACGATCCCCCCGCGGGGCGTCGCCGTCACGCTTTTCGCGCGGGGCACGCTCGCCCTGCGGCGCAGCAGCATCGCGGGGCTGACCCTGCGGTGCGGCCTGATCACGGGTCTGATCGCGGCCCTGATCCCGGCGGGGACCACGGCGCGGACCATCGTTGCGGGCCGGGCGGGTACGGGGCGACCAGCGGAAGGTGTAGAACACCTCCATCTCTTCGGGCGCGACCGCCGGAGCGGCAGCTTCGGCCTCGGCGTCACCTTCAGCCACCGGCTCATCGGCGGCAGGGGCTTCAGCCTCTTCGACGATGATATGCGACGCGTCGGCTTGTGCCTTGGCTTTCGCCGCGATCTCTTCGGCGGTGGCCTCAGAGCTGGGCGCCGGGCGCTGCTTGACGCGCTCGCCGCGCTCGGCGGCATAGCCCAGACCCTGCATGAGGTCGGCGAACTGCTCCAGCGTCATGCCGGTGATCGACAGCATCTCTGCCGCTGCCTCGAACCCGGCACGGGCGTCGCGGGTGCGCACCAGATCGGCCAGACGTTCCAGCATGTCGATGCGGATCGCGCGCGACCCGGCAGGCCGATAGCCCGACAGGGTGTAATGCTCGACCGGCACATCGGGGATGTTGGGGATCGTCACCAGACCCGGAGGCGGGCTTTCGGGGAAGGTATCCAGACCCTGTGCCAGCGACCACAGAACCAGCCGCAGGCGGGTCGGTGCGGGTTTCAGCAGCGCGGGCAGGAAGATGGTGAACTGACCGAAGCGCACGCCGTGCTTGCGCAGCATCCCGCGCGATTCCTGATCCAGCGCCTTCACGTCCTCGGCCACGCCGTCGCGCGGCAGGACGCCCAAGCTTTCGACCAGCCGGAACGCAAAGCCGCGTGCCATGCCCGACAGCGTCTCATCGCGCTGCAGGTTCGACAGCGGCTCGAACAAGGCAGAGACCTTGCGGTCGATGAAATGCTGCAACCGGCGACGCACCTTGTCGGCGACATCGGTCCCTGCTTCGTCATCGACGAACGCCACGACTTGCGGGCGCAGCGGGTCCGAACCCGCGACCAGCTTGCCCACCGCTTCAGAGCCCCACATCAGGCCACCCTGCTCGGTGAAGTCCATCTCGGTATCGGGCGCGTTATAGAACTTGTCCGCGCGCAGATTGAACGCCGGGGCGAGAGCCGCCACAGCGGCCTGGCGCAACGTGCGCGCCTCTTCGGTGGACTCCGTCTTGTCCTGACGGAACCGGAATCCTTCAAGACGGCCGATGAACTCGCCCTCGACCGTCACTTCGCCCTTGTCATTCACCTCGGCCACAAGGCTCTCCTTCTGGTTCAACCGCCGCAACAACACACTGGTGCGCCGGTCAACAAATGCTGCGGTCAGACGCGCGTGCAGCGCATCTGACAGCCGGTCTTCTACAGCGCGAGTCTCGCCGCGCCAATGGCTTTCGTCATCAACCCATCCCGCACGCTGTGCAACATAGGTCCACGTCCGGATAAAGGCCAATCTTCGCGACAAGGTATCAATGTCGCCTTCGACCCGGTCGATCCCCTTGATCGCCCGCGCCAGCCAGTCGGTCGGTATGCGCCCGCCGTCATGCACGAACTCGAAGAGCCGCGCCAGAAGGCTGGTGTGCTCAGTATGCGAGATTCGCGGAAATCGGGAATACGGCAAATGTCCCACAGCAGGCGAACGTCCTTGGCATGGCGGATGCGTGCCGAAACCTCTGGCATCGCCGCCAAGGTTTTCAGCGCCATGAGATCGTCTGCCTCACGCACGCGGGTCAGCCATTCGTCCTGCGTGTGTTGCTCAAGGCTGCTGATCAGCCGGTCCGCCGTGCCGAACTCCAGCCGCGTATTGCGCCAGTGGAGTTTGCGGATCGGCAAGAAACGGTGTGTCTCGATCGCCTCAACAACCTCAGGATGCAAGGGCCGCGCCTCGCCGGTCACGCCAAAACTGCCCTCGGCCGTGTGGCGCCCGGCCCGCCCGGCGATCTGCGCCAGCTCGTCAGGGTTCAGCTGCCGCATCCGCCGCCCGTCGAATTTCGACGTGCCGGCAAAGGCGACATGGCGGATGTCGAGGTTCAGCCCCATGCCAATCGCATCGGTCGCCACCAGATAATCCACATCGCCGTTCTGATAGAGATCCACCTGCGCGTTGCGCGTCCGGGGGCTGAGCGCGCCCATGACGATGGCGCAACCGCCCTTCTGGCGGCGGATCAGCTCGGCGATGGCATAGACGTTTTCCACCGAAAACGCGACGATGGCAGACCGGGCGGGCATCCGGGCGATTTTCTTCGACCCCGAATAGGTCAGCGTCGACAACCGCTCGCGCCGCACGAATTGCGCCCCCGGCACCAGCGCGGCAATCGCCCCGCGCATGGTGTCCGAACCCAGAAACAGCGTCTCCAGCAACCCGCGCGCGTTCAGCAGCCGGTCCGTGAACACATGCCCCCGGTCCGGATCAGCGCAGAGCTGAATCTCGTCGATGGCGATGAAATCCGCACCGATTTCCAGCGGCATCGCCTCGGTCGTGCAGACCCAGTACTGGGTGCGCTCGGGCACGATGCGCTCTTCGCCGGTGACCAGCGCCACCACCGAGGGGCCGCGCAGCGCCACGATGCGGTCATAAACCTCGCGCGCCAGAAGGCGCAGCGGCAGGCCGATGACGCCGGTGCGGTGGCCCAGCATTCTCTCGATGGCGTAATGGGTCTTGCCGGTGTTGGTGGGTCCCAATACCGCAGTCACCCGGCCCTTGCTGTTCATACGGAAATGCCTCTGCGGCGGTTGCCTGCGCCCGACGACCTAAAGCGCCTGCCCGGCCGAGGCAAGCGCGAGCCGCGCAACAGCGTCAATCACGCTCTGCTGGTGCGGGTTGACGGCGAGAGAGGCCTCATAGGCAGCCAGCGCATCCTCGGGCCGCTCGAGTGATTCGAGAATCATCGCAAGCCCGGCCAGTGCGCCGAAGTGATGCGGATTGAGCCGCAGCACCTGCTCGATATCCGCCAGCGATTGCCCCATCCGGTTGGCAAGGAAATACGCCGTCGCGCGGCCATTCCACGCCTCGGCAAAGGCGGGGTCATAGTCGATCACGGCGCTGAAATGGTCGATCGCTTCAGTGGCCTGCCCGGCCTGCAAGGCAGTCTGGCCGCGCTGGAACAGATAATCGATGGTCGCCGAGCCCGATTGCGCCCATTCGCGCAGGATCTGACGCTCGATGCGCATCCAGCCTTCTTCGTCGGGATCGGCCAGTTGCTCCAGCAAAACCGTCATCTCGGTGCGATCTTGTTCTGCGAAAACCGGCCACGCCAACGCGATTGACGTTAACGTAAAGGTTGCCGCCACGACAGGATTGAGGAAGGAGAGCCGCTGCTTCATACTGGCCAGAATAGCGCACCCTCGGCAAAAGGCGAGGGGTCCCGGACAGCCCGTCCCTACCCACCGATCACGATCAGGATACGAACACATGAGCGACATCATCGAAAAAGCCGTCGAGGCCCTGTCCGCCAAGGTCTCCAGCTTTGACGGCTCGGCGAAATTCGTCATCGCGGACGAAGGCTCGATCATTCTGGACAACGCCGGTGTGCGCGCCGGGGATGACGAAACCGACGTGACGCTGACCGCCTCGGCCGAGACGTTCGAGGGCATGATGAACGGCGACGTCAACCCGACGATGGCCTTCATGCAGGGCAAGCTGAAGATCGACGGCTCGATGAGCGACGCGATGAAGCTGGCCTCGGTTCTGGGCTGAGATTGCCATGGCCGGCCTGACCCCCGCGCCGCTGGCCGAGTGCGGCGCCCCTGACACCGGGCGCGCGTATTGGGTGACGGCGGCGGACGGGGTGCAGATCCGGCTGGCGCATTGGCCCGGCGCGCGGCATGTGCTGATCCTGCCGGGCCGCACGGAATACATCGAGAAATACGGCGAACTGGTGCGCGATCTGGGCGCGGCGGGCTGGGGCGCGCTGGTCGTTGACTGGCGCGGTCAGGGGCTGGCCGACCGGGCGCTCAGTGACCCGCTGTGCGGCCATGTCAGCGACTTCGCCGAGTTCCAGCGCGATCTCGACGCAGTGCTGGCGGTGGCCAAGACGCTGGCGCCCGGTCCCCTGCCCTGGATCGCGCATTCCATGGGTGGTTGCATCGCCCTGCGCGGGCTGATGCGCGGCAAGACCCCGGCCGCCGTGGCCTTCAGCGCACCGATGCTGGGGCTGCCCCTGCCCCCGGTGCAAGCTGCCCTGCTGCGCCTCGTGACACCCCTCGCGCGCTTGGTCGGGGCCGACGGCGGCTATGCCCCGACCACCGGCCCGACCTACGGCCTGACGAGCATGGGTTTTGGCGAAAACAACCTGACCACCGACCGCGCCCAGTTCGACCGCATGAAGGCGCAGGTTCTGGGGGATGCGCGGCTCAGTCTCGGCGGGCCATCGCTGCGCTGGATGGGCGCCGCGCTAAAGGAAATTGCGGCGCTCGCTCCGCTACCCGCCCCTGCGGTGCCCGCCCTCTTTGGCTTGGGCAGCGACGACACCATCGTCGCCCACCCGGCGATCCGCGCGCGGGTCACGGGATGGCCCGACGCTGCGTTGATCGACTACCCCGGCGCCAGGCATGAGTTGCTGATGGAACGCCCAGAGGTCCGCGACGACTTCCTCGCCCGGATCCTGACGCTGTTCGCGCGGCACGGGGGTTAAGAAGGGGGGCCTCGGCCCCCTCTTCAGCTAAAGCCGAATTCACCCCCGAGGATACTTGAAGACAGAAAATGCAGGCGCGCGTTAACCTTAACGCAAGGTTTCATGCCGAGATTGGTGGAGCGGTACAGGCAGGGATGCCGATGACCGTGACAGGAAATGGCACCCCGCACCGACAGGCGCGGGGTGTTATCATTTTCTGTCTGAAAATATCCTCGGGGGATCCCAAAGGGGGTGGAAAACCCCCTTTGGGCAGGGGGTGCGGGGGGCGGCAGCCCCCCGCCCTGCTCCGCTTAAGCCAGCGCCCCCTCAGGCGTGATTCGCGTCTTGCCGCCCAGCCACGGATGCAGTGCAGCGGGCAGCGTGACCGAGCCGTCGGCCTGCTGGCCATTCTCCAGCACCGCGATCAGGCAGCGCCCGACGGCCAGCCCCGACCCGTTCAGCGTCGCCAGAAACTCGGGCTTGCCGCCACCCTCAGGCCGGAAGCGGCCGTTCATGCGGCGGGCCTGAAACTGGCCGCAGGTCGAGCACGAGGAAATCTCGCGGTAAGTGTTCTGCCCCGGCAACCACACTTCGATGTCATGGGTTTTCTGGCTGCCAAAGCCCATGTCGCCGGTACAGAGCACCACCGTGCGATAGGGCAGTTCCAGCTTTTCCAGAATCGCCTGGGCGCAGGCCGTCATGCGCTCGTGCTCGGCCAGCGCCTGATCGGGATGGCACAGGGTGACCATCTCGACTTTCTCGAACTGGTGCTGGCGCAGGATGCCCGTGGTGTCCTTGCCCGCCGAGCCTGCCTCGGAGCGGAAGCAATGGGTATGCGCGGTCATGCGCACCGGCAGCGCGGCACCATCGAGGATCTCGCCGGCGGCGAAGTTGGTCATGGTGACCTCGGACGTCGGGATCAGCCACCAGCCGTTGGTCGTTTCGTAGCTGTCCTCGGCGAATTTGGGCAGGTTCCCGGTGCCGTACATCGCCTCGGGTTTGACCAGAACCGGGGTCCAACATTCCAAGAGGTCATGCTCGGTCGTGTGCGTATCGATCATGAACTGCGCCAACGCCCGGTGGACGCGGGCCACGGCCCCCTTGAGCACCATGAAGCGAGAGCCAGACAGTTTCGCCGCCGTCGCCAGATCAAGCCCGGGCTTCACGCCCGCGATGTCGAAATGCTCGACCGGTGCGAAATCCAGCGCGCGCGGGGTGCCCCAGCGGCGGATCTCAACGTTGTCGGCCTCGTCCTTGCCGTCCGGCACACCGTCCAGCGGCAGGTTCGGGATGACCTCGAGCGCGGCGGTCAGCCTGACGTCTTCCTCGCCCGCTTCGACGCCCAGCCGCGCGATCTCGGCCTTTTTCTCGGCCACCAGCGCGCGCAGGCGCTCGAATTCGGCGTCATCGCCCTTGGCCTTGGCCGCGCCGACTTCCTTGGAGGCCCGGTTCTGCTCGGCCTGCGCGGTTTCGGCGGCCAGGATCTTTGCCCGGCGCGCTTCGTCCAGGGCCAACAGCCCGGCCGAGAGCGGTGCCAGACCCCGGCGGGCCAGGGCGGCGTCAAAGGCTTGCGGGTTCTCGCGGATGGCGCGGATGTCGTGCATGGTCGTCCTCAGGTCTGGATCGCGCCATGATATGCACCAAAGCGCCGCGCGGGAAAAGACCGAGGTTTCTTTGCACGGTCCGTGAACCGAACCGGCTGGCCGAGGCACTCTATAGCGACCCCAAGGATGGACCGCATGTCGCAGGAAAAACGCAAAGCCCTGATCGCCTATCACGCCGCCGGAGCGCGGCTGGGGCGCGCCGGTGACTTCGCGGCCCTGGTGCGGCTGTGCGATCCGGTGCTGCGCGCCCACGCGCGGCGGCTGTGTGATGATGCCGAGACGGCGCGCGACATCGTGCAGGACGCGTGGATCGCCCTTGCCCGCGCCCTGCCCGGTCTGCGCGACGAGGGCGCGTTCCTCGCCTTTGCGCTGCGCATCGTGACGCGGACGGCGGCGCGGGACCTGCGGCGCAAGCTCAGGCGGCGACAGGCCGATGACGGCTTCGCGCAGGCGCAACCCGTTGACACCGCAGGCCCCGATGGGGCGGTCGAAACCGGTGCCTTGCAGGCGGCAATCGCCGCGCTGCCCCCGCATCAGCGCGCGGCGCTGGCGCTGTTTTACCTTGAAGGGCTAAGCGTCGCTGACGTCGCCCAAGCCCTCGATATCCCGCCGGGCACCGTCAAGACCCGGCTCATGCATGCCCGCGCCCGGCTGAGGGCGGTGTTGGAAGGAGACGACGATGGACAATCTTGACCGAATGATCGCCGAGGCGCTGGCCGACGACGACACCGCCCCCGTAGACCCCGGCTATTTCGCGCTGGTCTTCAGCATCTTCGGGGGCCGCACCGGCTGGACCACTTGGGTGGTGATGGTCGTGCAGGTGGTGATGTTTATTGCCGCCGTCTGGGCCGGCTGGCATTTTTACACCGCGACCGAAGCCGTGGCCGCGCTCAAATGGGGTCTCAGTGCCGCGACACTGGCGATCGTTGCGACGCAGCTGAAAATGGCGCTGATGCCGGTGATGCAGGCAAACCGCGTGCTGCTGGCGCTGCGGCGGCTGGAACTGCGGCTGGCGCAAGGTCGCTGAGCGCCCATGAAGCGTAGCCAGCGCGCCTCGCCGCCGCGCTTTCGCACCGCCTGGCCCTGAAACAAACCGCATGCGCACCCACGCGCTTGCACCCCGCGCCCGGCGCGGCTAAACCGGCCCCGTTCCTGCCGGAGAAACCCATGTCCACCATCGACATCGAGACCGCGCGCCGCGTGGCGAAACTCGCCCGCATTCGTGTGCCCGAAGAGAACCTGCCGCAGCTGGCCGACCAGCTGTCCGGCATCCTGTCTTTCATGGAGCAGCTCAACGAGGTTGACGTCGACGGCATCGAACCGATGACCTCGGTCACGCCGATGCGCCTGAAGCGGCGTCAGGACGTCGTGACCGACGGCAACATGCAGGCCAAGATCCTGTCGAATGCTCCCGATGCCCGCGAGGGTTTCTTTGCCGTGCCGAAGGTGGTGGAATGACCCTCAATACCCTGACCATCGCCGAAGCCCGCGACCGTCTGCGCCGCCGCGAGGTCACCTCGGTCGAGCTGACGCAGGCCTGCCTGAGCGCCATCGACGGCGCCGGGGCGCTGAACGCCTTTGTCCACCACACGCCCGACATCGCGCTGGAACGCGCCGCCGCCGCTGATGCGCGGCTGCAAGCCGGTGACGCCCCTGCCATGTGCGGCATCCCGGTCGGCATCAAGGATCTGTTCTGCACGGCGGGCGTGCCCTCGCAAGCGGCGTCGAACATCCTCAAGGGCTTTGTGCCCGAGTATGAATCGACCGTCTCGGGCCAGCTGCGCGACGCGGGCGCGGTGATGCTGGGCAAGCTGAACATGGACGAATTCGCCATGGGCTCGTCCAACGAATCCTCAAGCTACGGCGCGGCGGTCAACCCGTGGCGGCGCGGCGATGATGCCACCCCGCTCACCCCCGGTGGCTCGTCGGGCGGCTCGGCGGCGGCGGTGGCGGCTGACCTGTGCCTTGGCGCGACCGGCACCGACACGGGCGGCTCGATCCGCCAACCCGCCGCCTTCACCGGCACCGTCGGCATCAAGCCGACCTATGGCCGCTGCTCGCGCTGGGGTGTGGTCGCCTTCGCCTCGTCGCTGGATCAGGCCGGGCCCATGACCAAAACCGTGCGCGACGCCGCGATCATGCTGGGCGCGATGGCGGGCCATGACGCCAAGGATTCCACCAGCGCCGATATCGCCGTGCCCGATTTCGAGGCCGCGCTGACCGGCGACATCCGTGGCCAGACCATCGGCATTCCGCGTGAATACCGCATGGATGGCATGCCGACCGAGATCGCCAGGCTCTGGGACGACGGCACCGCGATGCTCAAGGACGCGGGTGCCCGGATCGTCGACATCTCGCTGCCGCACACCAAATACGCCCTGCCCGCCTATTACGTCATCGCCCCGGCCGAAGCTTCGTCGAACCTCGCGCGCTACGACGGCGTGCGCTATGGCCACCGCGCCACGCTGGCAGCAGGCGACGGCATCACCGAGATGTATGAAAAGACCCGCGCCGAGGGCTTCGGCCCCGAGGTGCAACGCCGCATCATGGTCGGCACCTATGTGCTGTCCGCGGGCTTCTATGACGCCTATTACAACCGCGCGCGCCGCGTCCGCGCGCTGATCAAGCGCGACTTTGACGAGGCCTTCGCGGCTGGCGTGGATTGCATCCTGACCCCGGCCACCCCCTCGGCCGCCTTTGGCTTGGGCGAAATGGCCGATGCGGACCCGGTCGCGATGTACCTCAACGATGTGTTCACCGTGACCGTGAACCTCGCCGGTCTGCCCGGTATCGCACTGCCAACGGGTCTGGACACGCGCGGGTTGCCGCTGGGCCTGCAGCTGATCGGCAAGCCCTGGGGTGAGGCCGACTTGCTCAACACCGCGCATGTTCTTGAGTCCGCTGCCGGATTTGTTTCCAAACCCGGAAAATGGTGGTAATCTGCTCAAAAAAGAAGAACCGAGCAGAGGCAGATATGCGGATTTTGGCACTGGCAGGCCCTTTGGCCCTGCTGGGTCTGGCGGGTTGCTCCGCTGGCCCTGACACCTATGCGACCATGACCAACGGCGTCGGATTCGGCAATTACCAACGGTATCTGCACGAGCGCGAGTCCGCCCGCAGCAGTGCCGCGCCCTATTCCGTCCCGCCCGAGGTGGCACAGCCCGCGATCCTGCCGCCAAGCGCCATGCCGTCCGCCGCGCCGTCGACGCTCGACGCCGTGCCCCAGCGCCCGCGTCCGGTGCAAACGGCGGCGGCGCCCTTCGGCCAACCGGCCCCCACCGCCGCGCCGATCAACACGCAGACCCTCGCCCCTGTCGCCGCCGCTCCCTTGGTCGCTCCCTTGGCCGCGCCGGTGCAGACCGCCGCGCTGCAACCGGCACAGCAACCCGCGCCCCAACCGCAAGACGCCGCGCTCCGCACGGTTCACACCGGCGCCGGCTTCGGCACCACCCCGGCCTTTGAAGCGGGCGAGACCACCCGCCCCGGCGTGTCGAACGAGCAGAGCTTCGAGGCCGTCTCGGCCCGCGAAACCATTGCCAGTGACCGCGAACGTCTGGCGCGCCAGCGCGCTCAGTATCAGGTGATCGAGGTCAGTTCGGTCCCCGCCCCCTCTGAGCACGGCGGCCCCAATATCGTCGCCTATGCACTCAGCGTCTCGCACGCGCCGGGGACAGAAGTTTACCGCCGGATCAATCCCTTGCGTTGGTCGCGCTGGGAAAATGCCTGTCTGCAGTACCGCAATCAGGATGCCGCGCAATCCGCCTTCCTTGCCGAGGGCGGCCCCGAGCGCGACCGCAACAACCTCGACCCCGATGGCGATGGCTACGCCTGCTGGTGGGACCCCACCCCGCTGCGCCAGGCCCTCGCCAGCCGCTGAGATGCCATCCGCTGAGCCGATCGCGTATCCCTCGCCGAATTTCGGGCCGCGCCGAAACGGGTTGCGGCCCGACCTCGTCGTGATCCACTTCACCGAAATGCGCTCGGCACAAGCGGCGCTGGATCGGCTCTGCGATCCTTCGGCCGAGGTTTCGGCGCATTACCTGATCGGGCGCAACGGGCAGCTTTGGCAGTTGGTGGACGAACCCTTGCGCGCCTGGCACGCGGGCGCGGGCGCATGGCAGGGGCGCGAGGATGTGAACTCGCGCTCCATCGGCATCGAGCTGGACAATGACGGCCAGACCCCCTTCTCCGCGCCGCTGATGGCGCGGCTCGAGGCGCTTCTGCCCGGCATCCTTGCCCGCTGGTCCATCCCGCCCTCGGGCGTGATTGCCCATTCCGACATGGCCCCTGCCCGCAAGATCGACCCCGGCCCGCGCTTCGACTGGCAACGCCTTGCCCGGCAACGACTTGCGCTCTGGCCCGATACAGCGGGTGACCCGGATGTCGCGCTGAAAACATCCCTCGACGCAATCGGCTACCCTGATGTGGCCCCCGATCTGCGCCTCGCAGCCTTCCGCCTGCGCTTCCGTGCCAACCATCAAGGCCCCGAAGACACCACGGACCGATCCCGTGCCAGCGCCGTCGCAGACGCTCTTATGTTGGAAAAGTGATATTTTCTGGCCTGAAGGCACCCTTTTCCTTCGGTTCAATATCGGAAAAGGAATGCCTGACCTTATCCAACTTTATGCTGGAAATATCCCGGGGGGACGCGCGCAGCGCGGTGGGGGGCAGCGCCCCCAAGCAGGGCGCAAGCCCTGCGCAAAGCAGGCGGGGGCGCGGCGGGGCCTTGCGCCCCGCCGCGCCCCCGCCACCCCCTTCAATGCAACCGGGCCCGGATCCGCCGCAGCGCAAGCCAGACAGCCCCCACGACCAGCGGCGTCAGGATCGCGGCCACGCCGGTCTTGTGCAGCCCCACCGGCTCGGCCAGGGGCAGCACCACATTGGCCAGCAACCCCACCGCGTAATAGCTGATCGCCACCACCGACAGCCCCTCGACGGTGTGCTGCAGCCGCAGTTGCAGATCCGCCCGCCGGTCCATGCTCTGCAGCAACGCCTGGCTCTGCGCCGAGCGCGCCACCTCCACCTGCGTCGACAACAGCCGCCCGGCGCGCATCGCACGGTCGGACAGCAGCGCCAGCCGGCTCTCCGCCGCCTTCACCGTCCGCATCGCCGGATCCCAGCGGCGCCGCATGAATTCCGCCAGCGTCTGCCGCCCGTCAAACCGCGTCTCGCGCAGCACCCCGATGCGGTCATGCACGATCGCCTCGTAGGCCCGCGTCGCCCCGAACCGGAAGGACGAGGCCATCTCAAGCCGCTCCAGCTTGGCCGAGACCCCCATCAACCCGTCCAGCACCGAGTCCGCCCTGCTTGCCCCGCCGCCCATCTCGGCCTGAAGCTCGGACAGTCGCCGTTCCAGCACCGCCATCTCGCCGCTCACCTGCCGCGCCCGCGCAAGGCCAAGCATCGACATCGCCCGGTACATCTCGATTTCGCACAGCCGCTGCACCACCCGCCCGACGCGCTGTGCGCCGGTCCCGGGCCGCGCGAAGATCGCCATGCGCACATGCCCCGCCGGATCAATGCGGAAGTCCGAGGCAACGATGGCCGCCTCGTCCAGCACAAAAGCCACCGCCAGACTTTCCCCGACGAACCAGTCGTCCAGCTTGCGGCGCAGCGCGGCCAGATCGCACGCCGCCCCGCTGAGCGGCATTTCCTCGATCCGAAACAGGATCGACGTCACGCGGACCCCCGGCGCCTTGTCCAGCCAGTCGGCGGGAAACACATCGAAGGCCGCCGGGTCAAACGGCCGGTCGCTCACCCTGTCCGAAAAGCCGACCCAGGTGGTGAACTCGGTGTGGTTTTCCCATTTCACCCCGTGCCGCCCGGCCTGCGTTGCATGATGCGTCGCCTCCGGAGCCGGATGCGCAGCGCCATGCCGGTCGAGCAGGTCCAGCAGATGCGCGCGGTCCGCCTCCCGGTCCCGCGCCGCTGCGTCCTGTGCCGGTTTCAGCGCCAGAAACACCGCCGTGGCGGGCACCGGGATGACCGGCGACGGGCGGGCATGCAGCTCGTTGGTCAGCGCGTAGCGCAGCGGGTGGTCCTGGATCGGGGGCATGGCAGATCGCTGTCTCGCAAGGGATTTTGGCCACTAAGGACCATCCCCGGGTGCAAGAAAAGCGTCACAAACGCCGCATCGGCTCTCAGGCGCGGTGTGCGACAGTATCCTTGCAAACGCGCAACAAGTCCCGGCCTATCCGCGATCAAACAGCCCTTTGAGCGCCGTCGCCGTCACCACGCTGACCGAGGGCTTGCGCCCCATGCGGAACGGCAGCGGACGGCACAGCTCCATCGCCGCCAGCCCGACGCGCGCCGTCAGCGCGCCGTTCACCACCCCCTCGCCAAAGCGGCGCGAGAGTTTGGACAAAAGCCCACCCCCGGCGACCGAGCCGATCAGGTCATCGCCCACCGCCACCACGCCCGTCGCCATCAGATGCACCGCGACCGAGCGCGCCAGCCGCCAGTTGCCAAAGGCACCGGGCCTGCCGCCATAGATCTCGGCAATCCGCCGGATCATGCGCAGATTGGCGGTCAGCGCCGCCGCGACATCGGCAAAGGCCAGCGGGATCAACGCCGTCGCCATCGCCACCTGCCGCGCCGCGCTCTGGATTTCCATCTGCGCGCGGGCATCCAGCCCGATGAGCAGATGCGCCTCGGCCCCCTCAATCACCGCCTCGGCATCGAGCGCCTCAAGCGTCGGGTCTGCCGCGTTGTAGAGGCCCGCCACCGAGGCCGCCACCGCCCGTGCCTCGGCCAGATCGCCGCTGCCCAGCGCCAGCTCCGCCCGGCCGCGCAGCGCGTCCAGTCGCTTCACGCGCCGATAGCCCAGCGCCTCGCGCCCGGCCCACAGGACCAGCGCCAGCAGCAGCACCGCCGACAAAACGGCAGCCAGCCAGCCCAGCACCGGCACCCGCTCGACCAGCCGCGCCGCAAAATCATAGGCCGCGACGCCCAGCACCAGCGAGACCAGCGCCGACCCCGCCCAAAGCGCCCAGCGCCCCGGCCCCGAGCCACCCCCCGCGCCATCCCAGCCACCGCCATCTGCATGGCGTGACCGTCGGGCGCGTCAATCTCGGGGGCCGCGCCGACATCGACAGGCGGCTCGCTGGCGTCGAGTTCGATCAGGATCGGTCGGTGGTCGCTCATCTCTGCCTCCTCAGACCAGCTTGTCGCCGATCAGGAATTCCGCCGCCGAATCCAGCCGGATATGCGGCAGCCCCATGCCCGGCGACCGGCTCAGCACCGGCGGCGCGAAATGCATCACGCCGTAATCGCCCTGCAGCCATTTCTGCGCGCCTTCGCGGGCCGGAGCCAGCAGCCGCGCTGGGTCTTCGGGCAGCATCCCGGCATTGACCGCCGCCTGCCGTCCGTCGATCAGCCGCCCGCGCACGGTGTCGATCTCCTGCCCACCATGGCTGCGCGTTTCCTCGACCGTGGCGCGCAGGGCGGCGATGGACATCGCCACCGTTTCCGCGCCCGAGAACCGCGCCCGGTCGCGCGCCTCGCGCAGCATCGCCTCGGCCAGCGCGGTCAGGCGGGGGTGCTGGCTGTGGTGCAGATGGTCGGCCTTGGTCGCGGCGAAGAGGATCTTCTCGACGCGCTTGCCCCTGAGCAGGGATGAGAAGAACCCATTGGCACCCGGCCTGAAACTCGCCAGCACCTCGGCCATCGCGCGGCGCTGATCTTCCAGCGCCATCGGGCCGCGGTGGACCGCCTCCAGCACGTCGATCAGCACCACCTGCCGGTCGATACGGGCGAAATGCGTCTCAAAGAACGGGCGGATCACCTGCGTCTTGTAGCCCTCGAACCGCCGCGCCATCTCACGCCACAGGCTGCCGCGCTTGCCCTCGGCCCCCGGAAGCGGGGCGAAGGTCAGCACCGGCGAGCCCGCCAGATCGCCGGGCAGCAGGAACCGGCCCGGCGTGCAGTCGGACCAGCCATTCTCGCGCGCTTGGGTCAGATAGCCGGTGAACAGCCGCGCCAGTTCCTGCGCCTGGCTCTCATCGTGCCTCGCTTGTGCATCGACGCCGTCCAGCGCCGCCCGGAACGCCGACGCCTCAGCGCGCAGCGGCAGACGGGCCAGCACCTCGGCCGACCAGTCGGCATAGCTCTTGCCCATCAGACCCAGATCGAGCAGCCATTCGCCGGGATAATCGACGATATCCAGATGCAGCTTGCGGGGGCCGCCAAGGCCGCCCAACAGCCCGGTACGATCCAGCCGGAACGACAGGCGCAGTTCGCTGACCGCCCGCGTCCCATCCGGCCAGCGCGGGCTGTCGCCGGTGAGCGAGGCCAGATGCGCCTCATAGTCGAACCGCGGCAGGGTCATGTCGGGCTGCGGCTGAAGGTAAGCACCCCGGATCAAGCCGCGCTGCACGGCGCGCAGCCGCTGCATGCGGCCCGGTTCCATCAGGTTATGCACCAGCGCCGAGATGAACACGGTCTTTCCCGCCCGGCTCAGGCCGGTCACGCCCAGCCGCAGCACGGGCTCGAAGAACGCCTCGGACACCGTGTCACCCACGGTCTCGATGGATTGGGCGATCCGTCCGGCGATGGCGTTGATCAAAGGGCAGGCTCCGGGGTTGTGTCGGTCACACAATAGGCATCGCAGAGGCGGTTTTGAAGGGCACCCCCTTGCCGAGCCGCGCAACTGACCGTTAGGTGCAGGCTATGAACACGCTTCTTTCCATTGGGCACGGATATTCGGGCCGCGCAACCGAGGCCGCACTGGGGCCGGACTGGCGGGTGCTGGGCACCTCGCGCAAACCGGGGGCAGCAGTGCTGTGGCCCGATCAGGCGGCCGAGGCGCTGGCGCAGGCGACGCATGTGATCTCATGGGTATCACCGGACGACAGCGACCCGGTGCTGCCGGTGCTGCGCGATCTGCCCGCGCCGCGGCTGGCATGGATCGGCTATGCCTCGGCCACCAGCCTTTACGGCGATGCCGACGGTGCGTGGATTGATGAAAGCGCCCCCGACCAACCGACAACCGAACGCGGCTTTGCCCGCCAGCAGGCCGAGCGCGACTGGCAAGCCTTTGCCGACGCGCGCGGCGTGCCGCTGGCGCTGCTCAGGATCGCCGGGATCTACGGCCCGGGACGCTCGGCGCTGGACGCGCTGCGGCAAGGGCGCGCGCACCGGGTGGTGAAAGCGGGGCAGGTGTTCAACCGCATCCACGTCACCGATCTGGGCCGCATCGCCGCCGCCGCCGCGCAGGCCTGCCTTGCCGGGCCGCTGATCCTGTCCGACAATGAACCGGCCCCCATGGCCGATGTCACCACCTTCGCCGCCGGGCTGCTGGGCGTCACCCCGCCGCCGCTGGTCGATTTCGAGAGCGCCGACCTCTCGCCCATGGCCCGCAGCTTTTACGCCGAAAACAAACGCCTTCGCTCAAGACGCCTTGGCCCTGAGCTGGGTGTAAGCCTGCGCTACCCCGACTACCGAACCGGCCTGAGTGCGATCCATACCCAAACCGCCTGACCGCTTATCATCTGTCCTTAAATATCCTGGGGGGTGAATTGGCCGTCAGGCCAAGAGGGGGGCAAGGCCCCCCTTCCCCCGCCAACCCACGAGCCGCCGATGCCCCGTTATGCCTTTCTCATCGAATACTTTGGTGCACCGTTCAATGGCTGGCAGCGGCAGGATGGCCAACCGACGGTGCAGCAGGCCATCGAGGAAGCGCTTGGCAAGATCGAACCCGCCGAGCCGCGCATCGCTGCCGCCGGGCGCACGGACACCGGGGTGCATGCGACCGGACAGGTCGCCCATGCCGATCTGACCCGCCCCTGGACACCCTACCGGCTGCAAGAGGCGGTGAACTATCACCTCAAGCCGCATCCGGTCGCGGTGACCGCCTGCGCCCTGGTGGATGAGGACTTCCACGCCCGCTTCTCTGCCCGCGAGCGGCGCTACACGTTTCGCGTCGTCTCGCGCCGCGCGCCGGTGGTGATCGACGCGGGCCGCGTCTGGCAGGTGCGCCAGCCGCTGGATCTTGAAGCGATGCGCCAAGGGGCTGCCGCGCTGATCGGCACGCATGACTTTACCACCTTCCGCGCGACGCTCTGTCAGGCGAAATCCCCGGTGAAATCGCTCGACGAGATCTCCATCGAAGACTGCGACTATCCGGCAGGCCGCGAGTTCCGCTTCCACCTGCGCGCGCGCAGCTTTCTGCACAATCAGGTCCGTTCGATCGTCGGCACACTCGAACGGGTGGGCGCAGGGGCCTGGTCGCCCGAGCGCGTGGCCGACGCCCTCGCCGCCCGCGACCGGGCTGCCTGCGGGCCGGTGTCACCCCCACAGGGGTTGAGTCTGACCGGCGTCGGCTATCCGTCCGACCCTTTCAACCGCTGAACACTCAGCAAGGGGGCCTTCAGCCCCCTCTTCGGCTAACGCCGAATTCACCCCCGAGGATATTTTTGGACAGATGATGGCGGTTAACGAAAGGTTAACGGCGCTTTCTTTGCTCGTTAAATATCCTCGGGGGGTGAGACCCCTTGGGGGCCGAGGGGGCTGAAGGCCCCCCTGCATGCTCACGACCAGGCGAGTCGCGTGGGGATATTCTTGTGTCTGCAGAATATGCCCTTATCTTTCAACGCAAGGATGTAGCGGCGGAGGAGGTTCGCTGTGCTGGAGTTTCTACTGTCCGGGTCGCTGGCACCGTTCAGCGTTGCGTTGGCGTTGTTGGTGGGATTGCTGGCGCTTGAACTGGCCCTCTCGCTTGTCGGCGGCTCGATCTTCGCGGGCGGGGCCGAGCTCGACGCGCCCGAAGTCGACCTGCCGGATCTCGATACGCCCGATCTTTCCCCCGACGGCTTCGGGCACGGCGAACCCGCTGATGTGTCGGGCGTCTCATCGGTGCTTGGTCTGGGCAAGACCCCCTTCATGATCTGGCTGGCCTCTGCCCTGCTGGGCTTTGGTGTCAGCGGTGTTGTCCTGCAATCGGTCCTTTTGACGTCGCTGGGCAGCCCCCTGCCCGGCTGGCTGGCGGCGATCCCCGCATTGCTCGGCGGCTGGGCGTTTGCGCGCGGCTTTGGCGGGGTCTTTGCCCGGCTGATCCCGCAGGACGAGACGCAATCGGTGTCCGAAGCCACCCTCGGCCGCCGCCGCGGCGTGATCACCCAAGGCACCGCCGAGCGCGGCCGCCCGGCCGAAGTGCGCGTTATCGACCGCCACGGCAACCCCCATTACCTGCGTGCCGAACCGCTTGAAGACGGGGCGCGCCTTGTTCAGGGCAGCACCGTTCTGGTGCTGCGCGACCATCGGCTGGGGCTGTATCGCCTGCTGTCCGTGGAGTGATTTCCAACGCCGCTTTTTTTCAGGAGTTCCCATGCCGTTCACATCGCTCTTAATCATTGTCGGGGCCGTTCTGGCCTTTCTCGTTCTGCTCGGGCTTGTTCTGGGCCGCCTTTATCGCCGTGCCACGCGTGAGATCAGTCTGGTCAAGACCGGCGCGGGCGGAAAGCGGGTCATCATGGACGGCGGCACCATCGTCATCCCGCTGCTGCACGAGGTCAGCCCGGTCAACATGAAGACCCTGCGGCTGGAAGTGCAGCGCAACAACGAGGCCGCGCTGATCACCAAGGACCGCATGCGCGTCGATGTCGGGGTCGAGTTTTATGTCTCGGTCAGTCCGACCGACGAGGGCATCGCGCGCGCCGCGCAGACGCTGGGTCAGCGCACCTTTGACGTCGATCAGCTGCGCGAGATGATCGAGGGCAAGTTGATCGACGGCCTGCGCTCGGTCGCGGCGCAGATGACGATGGACGAGCTGCACGAGAACCGCTCGATCTTTGTGCAGGAAGTGCAGAACGCGGTATCCGAGGATCTGCTCAAGAACGGTCTGTCGCTGGAATCGGTGTCGCTGACGGCACTCGACCAGACGCCGTTCGAGGCGCTCGATGAGAACAACGCCTTCAACGCCGTGGGGATGCGGCGGCTGGCCGAGGTGATCGCGACATCGAAAAAGGAACGCGCGCAGATCGACGCCGACGCCGAGGTTTCGGTGCGCCGCGCCGCGATGGAGGCCCAGCGCCAGAAGCTGGTGATCGAGCAGGACGAGGAACAGGCCCGCATCGAGCAGACCCAGCGCATCGCCACCCTGCGCGCGCTGCAAGAGGCACAAACGGCGACCGACAACGAGAACTCGGCCCGCGAACGCGAGCGGGCGCGGATCGCACGTGAGGAATCGATCCGGTCGCGCGAGATCGAGCGCGAGCGCACGCTGCGCGACGCCGAGATCAGCTCGGAGCGCGAGCTGGAAGTGGCGGATCAGGAACGCCAGATCATCGTTGCCAAGAAGTCGGAAGAGGAAAGCCGCGCGCGGGCCTCGGCCGATCTGGCGCGGGCGGAAGCGATCAAGGCGATGGAATCGGTGACCACCGCCCGGCAGGTCGCCGAGGCCGAGCGCAGCAAGCAGATCGCCCTGATCGACGCGCAACGCGAGGCCGAGCGGGAAGCGACGCGCATCCGCGTGGCGGCGCAGGCGGAAAAGGACGCGGCACAGGACCGTGCCGACGCAAGGCGCGAGGAAGCGCGCGCCGATGCCGATGCGATCACCATTCGAGCCGAGGCCAAGAAGCTGGACATGCTGGCCGAGGCCGAGGGTCGCCGTGCCATCACCGAGGCCGACAACGCGATTTCGCCGGCCATCGTGCAGATGAAGATCGACCTTGCGCGGCTGGAAGCCTTCCCCGAAATCATGGCGCAGATGGTCAAGCCGGTGGAGAAGATCGACTCGATCAAGATCCATTACGTCGGCGGTCTGGGTGGCCAGAATGGCGGCGGCCTTGCAGGGGCTGGCGGCGAAAAGCCGGTGGTCAATCAGGCGCTGGATTCCATCATGGGCATGGCCGTGCAGATGCCCGCGCTGCGCAAGCTGGGTGAGGAACTGGGCCTGTCGATGGAGGGCGGCATCGCCGGCATGGCGGAGGGTGCGTTGAACGGCAAGCCTGTGCCCGAAGCCCGCGACGACTGACCGGTTCTGTGTCGATGCATCAGGCCCTCGCCTGTGGCGGGGGCCTTTTCATTTCGGGCTTGGGGATTGGTGGTTGACTAGGAAACCTTCTGGCACTAGTTTCCTAGTCAACAACAAAGGAACCGTCATGCCAGTCTCTGCCCTCGACGATCATCTTGGCTACTGGATGCGCGCCGCGTCGAACGCCGTTTCGCAGGGCTTTGCCCGCAGGCTTGCGGATCAGGGGGTTACGGTCGCCGAATGGGCGGTGCTGCGCGTCCTCTATGATGCGCCTGCCATGGCCCCTTCGGAACTTGCGGCGCGGATGAGCCTGACCAAGGGCGCGATCAGCAAACTTTCCGACCGCCTGCAAGCCAAGGGTCTGCTGACCCGCGCCGACCACCCCGACGACCGGCGGGGGCATTTGCTGGACCTGACCGCGACCGGACGGGCGCTGGTGCCCAGCCTTGCCGCCATCGCTGACGCCAATGACACCGCGTTCTTCGACGTGCTGGACCCACCCGAGAAAGCTGCCCTCGACCAGCTGATCAAGGCGCTTGTCGTCCGGCACGGCCTGACCGGCACTCCCGTTGACTGAACCGACCCACCCCAACCGAAAGGACCTGCGCGATGGACGCAGACCACGCCCGTGTCGCCCGGCAATGCCTTGACGCGGCCTATGACGGCACGATGGATTTTCCCGCCATCCTGGGGGCGCTGACCGCCGCCGGGTTCGAGGGCTATAGCGTCGATTACCGCCGCCACCTGACCACCTACTACCGGCCTGACGGCCAGTCGCTCGATCTGCCGATGTCGGGCAGCCACGGTGCCGTGGCCGAGGTCTTCGACACCGCAGCGCTCAAGGCGGCGATCCATGCCGCACAAACCAACGCGCCGGGATACAGCTATGCCGGGTTCAGCACACAGGCGACGCAGGCCGGGTGCGCCGGGTACATCGTCTCGATCCCGGGGCGGCGTGTGCTGTATCTTGGACGCAGCGCCGAGACCCATGTCGAGCATTTCCCGCGTTAGGACACCCCGCGCATGGCGACGAACGACTAAGGCCCCCACCACAAGGTGAGGGCCTTTCTTCCTGCCGGAGCAACCGTGTCAGGCGCGTGCAGCGCCCTGGTTATGCTTGCGGGCGACCAGCGTCTTGGCGGTTTCCACCGCAACGGCGGCATCGCGGCAATAGGCATCAGCCCCGATGGCGCGGCCGAATTCTTCGTTCAGGGGCGCACCGCCGCACAGGATGATATAATCCTCGCGCAGGCCCTTTTCCTTGAGCGTGTCGATGATCACCTTCATGTAAGGCATCGTCGTGGTCAGCAGCGCCGACATGCCGATGATATCGGCATTTTCGGCCAGCGCGGCGTCAATGTATTTCTCGACCGGGTTGTTGATGCCCAGATCGACCACCTCGAACCCGGCGCCTTCCATCATCATCGCGACAAGGTTCTTGCCGATGTCGTGGATGTCGCCCTTGACCGTGCCGATGACCATCTTGCCCATACGCGGCGCGCCGGTTTCCACCAGCAGCGGCTTGAGAATGAACATCCCCGCCTTCATCGCGTTGGCGGCCAGCAGCACTTCGGGCACAAACAGGATGCCGTCGCGGAAGTCGTCGCCGACGATCTTCATCCCGGCGACCAGCGATTTGGTCAGGATGTCGTAGGGCGTCCACTTGCGCTCGAGCAGGATGTTGACGGCCTCTTCGATCTCGTCCTTGAGACCGTCGTAGAGGTCATCGCCCATCTGCGCGACAAGTTCGTCGTCGGAGAGGTCAGACAGGATGATGTCGTCTTCATCGGCCATGGGGCGCTTCCTCGCAAGAGTGTCTTAAAGCCTGAATGCGGCAGAAGCCCTGCCACCACTGATCCATTCCCGACATGCTCCGATTGAAAGGCGACAGCAAGGCTTTGTTATCCAGCCTCCCTTGAAAATTGTTCATGATCTGTTCATCATCAGACTCATGTCGCGCCCCCTTCCCCCTTGCCGCCCACGGACCCCACGCTGCGTGCCCCCGCCCGCGCGACGACAGCGCAGCCTGCCACGCGCTTCGACACGCAGACGCGCAGCTGGGAGCATGACGGCTGGGACATCCCCGAAGAGGAGCGCCTGCTCAGGCGCGAGGTCAGCATCGAGCAACCGCGCAGCGTGATCTCGTGGAATCAGTCGCCGGATCTGAGCTTTGACCGGGCGATCAACAGCTATCGCGGCTGCGAGCATGGCTGCATCTATTGCTTCGCCCGTCCCTCGCACGGGTATCTGGGCCTGTCGCCGGGGCTGGATTTCGAGACCCGGCTGATCGCGCGCCCGACCACTGCCAAGGTGCTTGAGCGTGAGCTGGGCAAGAAGGGCTATGTGGTGCGCCCGATGGCGATGGGCACCAACACCGACCTGTGGCAACCGATCGAGGCGCAATACCGCATCACCCGGTCGGTGCTGGAAGTGCTGCACGCGTGGCGGCACCCGGTGATGATCACCACACGCGGTGCGCTGATCGAACGCGACATGGATATTCTGTCCGAGATGGCGGCGCTGAACCTGTGTGAGGTGGGTATCAGCATCACCACGCTGGACGCAGGTCTGTCGCGCGACATGGAGCCGCGCGCGCCCACGCCCGCGCGGCGACTGGGCATGATGCGGGCGCTACGGGCGGCGGGCATTCCGGTGCGGCTGATGATGGCGCCGATCATTCCGGGCCTGACCGATCATGAGGTAGAGAAAATCCTGACTGCCGCGCGCGAGGCCGGGGCGCATACGGCACGCTGGGGTCTGATCCGCCTGCCGCGTGAGGTCAGCCCGCTGTTTCAGGACTGGCTGGAACGCAAACGGCCAAACCACGCCGCCAAGGTCATGAAACTGCTGCACGAGATGCGCGGTGGTCAGGATAATGACAGCAATTTCCACAGCCGCTTTCGGGGGGCCGGTCCCTATGCCGACCTGCTCGCGCAGCGCATACGAAAAACCCGCGCGCGGCTTGGCTATGCCGAGGCCAGCAAGGACCTCGACTGCGGACAATTCCGCCAGCCGCCGCGCGCGGGTGATCAACTCAGCCTGTTCTGACCAGACGAGGGGCGCCGGTCAGTCAGACTGACAGATCACGCATTGTCAGATCACGGGCAAGCAGCGCGGTAGTAACCGCCGCGGCCATCCGCATAGGCGCAATCGCCTTGGGCCGAGTTACGCGCAACCAGAGCGCCGGCAGCAGCGCCGCCCAGAGCAGCAACGATGGTCCAGTTCGGGTTCGCGTCGAACGCATCAGCCAGCAGCAGACCACCGGCAGCGCCAGCAAGACCACCCACGGCGGTGCGCTCGTTCGAGCTCATGGTGCAGGCACCAAGGGTAAGAGTGCCGACAGCAGCGGCGATCATCAAAGCTTTCATGGAATGTCTCCTAAATGGCGTTCCCCGGGCAAACGCACAGGTCGCTTATCGGTTCCATGAAATGAACACCGACGCGAGACACGGAAACGTTACCCAGCGGAAAACCGCTGGGAAACAGGTGCCTAGGGGCCGGGACTGGCCGCAGTTTCCCTGCCTTGCGTCAATCTTCGAACAGCTCGGTCTGGCCGGGATTTTCCTCGTCCTCGTCATCACCGCTGCGCTGCTGGCCCGGCATGCCACGGCTGTCCAGCAGCCCGGCCTCGCGCAGTTCCTTGACGCCCGGCAGATCGCGCGGGGTTTCCAGCCCGAAGTGGTCGAGGAACCCGTCGGTGACCACAAAGGTCAGCGGGCGGCCCGGGGTCATGCGGCGACGGCCAAAGCGGATCCAGTCCAGCTCCATCAGCTGATCAATCGTGCCGCGCGACAGCGACACACCGCGGATTTCCTCGATCTCGGCCCGCGTCACCGGCTGGTGATAGGCGATGATTGCCAGCGTCTCGATGGCCGCGCGGCTCAGGCGGCGGGTTTCGACCTGCTCGGTGCGCATGAGCCAGCCCAGATCGGGGGCCGTGCGCATCGCCCAGCCGCTGCCCACCCGCACCAGATGCACCCCGCGCCCGGCATAACGCGAGCGCAGATGCACCAGCGCCTCGCCCACGTCGGACCCTTCGGGCAGCCGGCGCGTCAACTCGGCCGAGGTCACCGGCTCGGCGCTGGCAAAGAGGATCGCCTCGATCATGCGCTCTTGCTCGGCAATCGGCGGCACCGGGAACAGGCCGGGGGTGTCGTCGTCGTCGAGGTCGGTTTCGTCGGTCATCGATCCCCCTGCGGGCGCAGCCGCACCCGGATTGGTGCAAAAGTCTCACCCTGTTGGATTTCCAGCTGCCCCTGCTTGGCCATTTCCAGCGACGCGGCAAAGGTCGAGGCCAGCGCCGAGCGCCGCCGCGCCCCGGCAGCGCGCCAGCCGGGGGCAGGAAACCCGCCAGATCCGACCAGTTGATCGCCTCGCCGATCATGCCACGCAACCGTTCAAGCGCCAGTTCCAGCGGGAAAACGTCGGTGCGGTCAAAGGCGTAGGGGCGGAATTCGTCGCGGGTGCGCAGGCGGGCATAGGCCTGCACCAGTTCCAGCAGCGTTGCCGTGTGCTGGGTGCGTTTCTCGATGGCGTGGGTTTCGGGATCACCCCGCGCAAAGAACTCGCGCCCCAGCCGGTCGCGGCCCATCAGCCGCCCCGAGGCCTCGCGCATGGCTTCCAGACGCTCCAGCTGGAACGCCAGATGCGCGGCAAGGTCTTCGGCGCTGGGGCCTTCTTCGGACGGGTCCGGCGGCAGCAGCAGACGCGATTTCAGGAACGCCAGCCAGGCCGCCATCACCAGATAATCGGCGGCCAGTTCGATCCTGAGCGCGCGCGCAGCCTCGACAAAGCGCAGGTATTGCTCGGCCAGTTGCAGCACCGAGATGCGGCGCAGATCGACTTTCTGGCGGCGTGACAGGGTCAACAGCAGGTCGAGCGGCCCTTCATAGCCGTCGACATCGACGATCAAGGCCTCGTCTTCGAGGCGGGCGGCAACCGAGTCACCGCTCTGCGTCGCCTCGGCGTCACTCATTGCGCATCAGGCCCTTGCGTTGCTGAGGCGCTCAAAATCGGCGGTGGCGGCGGCAATGTCAATCGCGGCTGGTTCGCGGCGCATGGCAAGCGCCCGCTCGGCCCGGATCGCGGCCTTGGCGCTCAGCGTTCCCGAGGCCGCCACGACCCCCGGCATCTCGGCCATGTCGCCCGAGCAATGCAGCACGATATCGCAGCCCGCCGCGATCGCCCGGCCTGCGCGGTCGGGCAAGCTGCCGCCCAGCGCGTTCATGTTCAGATCATCGGTCATCAGCAACCCGTCAAAGCCCAGGCTCTCGCGCAGATAACGCAGAACAATGGGCGAGAGGGTGGCAGGCGTGTCGGGATCGAGCGCCTCGATCACCATATGGCCGGTCATGCCCAAGGGCAGGTCGGCCAGCGCGCGGACGGGCACGAAATCATGCGTTTCCAGCCCGGCCAGCGGGGTTTTGCAGCGCGCCAGTTCCAGATGCGTGTCGGCATTCGCCGCGCCGTGCCCCGGCAGGTGCTTGATCACCGGCAGCACGCCGCCCGCCAGCAGCCCGTCAGCCGCTGCCCGGGCCAGCACGGCAACCTCAGCCGGGTCCGGTGACCAGATGCGGCGTTGCAGGAAGGGGTGCGTTTGCAGCCCCGCCACATCAATCACCGGCGCGCAATTGCCGTCAACGCCGCAGGCGCGCAGCTCGGCCGCCATCAGCCGGTGGCGCAGGCGCACGGCCTCGGCCCCGCCCGCCTGTGCGCTGGCATCATCCCAGGCGCGGGCCAGCGGTGCGCGCAGGCGGGCGACAGTGCCGCCCTCCTGATCCATGAACACCGGCGCGTCACGGCCCACGGTCTCACGCAGCGCCGCCGTCAGCGCGCGCAGCTGCGCGGCGCTTTCGACGTTGCGCTTGAAGAGGATAAAGCCCCACGGGTCAGCATCGCGGAAAAACGCGGCCTCGGCGGTGCTCAGCACCGGCCCGGCACAGCCCAGGATCGTGGCGCCGGTCATACGCGGCTCAGCGGATCAGCGTCGGGATACAATCGACGCTCTCGGCCATCAGCATGGTGCAGAAGCGCCGCGCTTCGGGCTCGTCCGAGAAACCGGCGGCACGCAGCCGGTAGAACACCCGCCCGCCCGAGGTGGCAGGCTCGATGATCCGGCCCCGGCTTTCAAGGAAACTGGGGAAGCGCTCGTTGATCGCCTCCCATGCGCCGCGCGCGGCGGCCTCGTCGTCATAGACGCCAAGCTGCACCAGACGGGTGCCCGGGGTCAGCGTGTCCGGGTCGACCTCGGTCACCGGGCTGGTGCTGAGCCGGGTGACCAGCTCTTGCAGCAAGGCCTCGGCCTGCGCGTCGGTGCCCCCGCTGAGCGGGGCCTGCGCCACCGCCTGCACGGCGACCTCAGGGCGGGAGACGGCGCTGGCGACGACGGTGGCATTGCGCGCCCGGGGATAGGGCGAGCGCGACACGCCGGGGGCCGAAGCGGGAATGATCTGCAGCGTTTGCGACGCGGCAGCCTGCGTGATCGACACCGGCGCATCGCTGGGGGCAGCCACCGGGGCCGGAGCCGGAGCCGCGACCTGCACCGCGCCCGGCGCGCTGATCGGCGTGCCCCGCGCGGTCATCACCTCAGCCGAGCGATCCTCGGCCGACAGATCCAGCGATTGCGGTGCCAGCGCGATGGTCTGCGCGGCGCTCGCCGCACCACCCTCTGCCGCGACGGTGTTGACGGCAAGCCCCTGATAGGCCGCCTGACGGCCACCGGGATCCTCGGGCGATTGACGGGCGGGACCGGCCAGTGCGCGGATCACCGGCACCCCGGTCACATCGCGCACCATCAGGCGGTAGGACCACACACCCACCCCGCACAGCAGCGCCACAGAAAGCGCTGCACCTGCCAGATTGACCATCCGCCCCATGCGGCCCGGTTGAGCCGCGTAGGGATCACCGGACGGAATCCGTCCGGGCTGCGGGGCATACTGCCCCTCATAATAGCCTTGTGCCATGCTCGCCTCACAAACCCGCCGGGTTGGTCCCGGTCTTGGCCTACGTTCAATACACGCCCGCTTTCACGAACGCCCCTGCCCGCGCGCTGGCCTGTAGTTCAGCGCATTTCCTCGACAGGGGTGACGCCAAGGATAGCAAGACCCGCAGAAATAACAACGCCCACGGCGCGTGCCAGAGCGATTTTGCTCGCCATTGTGGCCGCATCGTCCTGTACGAAGCGCAAAGCGGGCTCGTCATTGCCTTTATTCCAGTGGCCATGCAGGTCTGCGGCCAGTTCACCGAGGTATCCGGCGACGCGGTGCGGCTCATGCGCACGGGCGGCAATTTCGACCTGACGTGGCCAATCGGCCATCTTGCGGATCAGCGCGATCTCGGCGGGGTGGTCCAGTGCGGCCAGATCGGCCTGCGCCAGCGCGGCGTCCGAGGTGTCGATCCCGGCCGCAGCGGCCTTGCGCAGCACCGAGGCGACGCGGGCGCTAGCGTATTGCACATACCAGACCGGGTTGTCGCGCGATTGCTCCTGCACCTTGGCAAAGTCGAAATCGAGCGCCGCGTCGTTCTTGCGGGTCAGCATGACGAAACGGGTCACATCGGCGCCCACCTCGTCGACCACATCACGCAGGGTGACAAACGTCCCTGCCCGCTTGGACATCTTGAACGGCTCGCCGTTTTTATACAGCTTCACCAGCTGGATCAGCTTGATATCCAGCGGCACGCGCCCGTCCGACAAGGCCGAAACCGCCGCTTTCATCCGCTTGACATAGCCGCCATGATCCGCGCCCAGAATGTCGATCAGCAGATCGAAGCCGCGCTGCACCTTGTCGTAGTGGTAGGCGATATCAGGGGCAAAATAAGTCCAGCCGCCGTCGGATTTCTTGACCGGGCGGTCCACGTCATCGCCATGCGCGGTGGATTTGAACAGCGTCTGTTCGCGCGGCTCCCAATCATCCAGCGTCTTGCCCTTCGGCGGCTCCAGCACGCCCTCATAGATCAGGCCCATGCCGCGCAGCGTGTCGATGGCCGCCTCGATCTTGCCGGTGCCGTAAAGCGCCTTTTCGCTGGAATAGACGTCCATCTTGACGCCCAGCGCTTCCAGATCGCCCCGGATCATTTCCATCATCGCCTGGGTGGAAAACTCGCGGAAGATCGGCAGCCAGTCGGATTCGGGCGCGGTCAGGAAGGTGTCGCCGTATTGTTCCTTGAGCGCTTCGCCCACCGGGATCAGATAATCGCCGGGGTAGAGCCCCTCGGCGATCTCGGGGGAAAGGCCGTTTGCCTCGCGGTAGCGCTCAAAGGCCGAGCGCGCCAGCACATCGACCTGCGCGCCGCCATCGTTGATGTAGTATTCGCGCGTCACGTCGTAGCCGGCGAAATCCAGCAGGCTGGCCAGCGCATCCCCGACCACCGCGCCGCGCGTGTGGCCGACATGCATCGGGCCGGTCGGGTTGGCGCTGACGAATTCGACGTTGACCTTCTGACCCTTGCCCAAGGTTGCGCGGCCGAAATCCGTGCCCGCGCCCAGCGCTGAACCGACAATCGCCTGCCAGGCCGAGGGCACCAGCCGAAGGTTCAAAAAGCCCGGCCCTGCCACCTCGACCGCCGCGATGCGCGGATCGGCCGACAGACGGCTCGCCAGCGCATCAGCGATCTCGCGCGGTTTCAGGCCCGAGGGCTTGGCCAGCACCATCGCCGCATTGGTCGCCATATCGCCATGCGCCGCATCGCGGGGCGGTTCGACCGTCACCGCTGCGGTTTCCAATCCTGCGGGCAGAACGCCCTCGCTGGCCATCGCGCCGAGACACTCGACCACCAGCACGCGAATATCGTTGAACAGGTTCATATCGTCGTCCTTTGTTGCCCCTGCACTACCACGGCGGCGGCGAAGGTCAACTCGCGGAACGCCTTGTTTAGTGCTCGGACGGGGGCAAAGAGGGGGCAGCGGCCTTGTCGGTGTTCACCCTGAGCAGGAAAACGATCGGCAGAGCGCAGGCAGTGAAGATCAGCATCAGCAGGAAATTGTCGACATAGGCGATCATCGCGGCCTGTTGCGTCACCAGCCCGTCCACCTGCGCCGCCACCGTCAGATTGCCCTGCAGCAAGCCCGGCACCAGCTGGTGCACGGCCTGCGAGTCCGCACCAAGGCGCGACGCGAGTTCCTCGTGATTGGTCGCGATCATCCGCGCCAGCACCGAGGTCACGATGGAAATCCCCAACCCCGAGCCCACGTTGCGCACCAGCGCGAACATCGACGTGCCGTCGCTGCGATACTTGGCCGACAGCGTGGCGAAGGTCAGCGTCGAGAACGGCACGAACACGAAGCCCAGCCCAAAGCCCTGCATCACACCCGACCAGACGATGGGCCAGACATCCATCATCGTGTCATAGCCGGTCATCATCCAGAAAGCGCCGATGGTCAGCGCCATGCCGAAAGTCACCAGCAGGCGCGGGTCTACCTTGCCCATCAGGCGACCCACGACGATCATCGACAGCATGGTGCCGATCCCACGCGGGGCCATGGCGATGCCGGTGGTGATCACCGGATACCCCAGCAGATTTTGCAGCAGCGGCGGCAGCAGGGCGAGGCCCGAGAACAGCGTCAGGCCGATCACGAAGATGAACAAGAGCCCCATGGAAAAGTTGCGGTCGGCGAACATGCGCAGATCGATGAACGGCTCGTCCGCCGTCAGGCAGTGGACGATGAACACCCACAAGCCACTGATCGACAGGCCGATATAGATCCATGTCTCGGGCGAGCCGAGCCAGCCGACAGCCTGCCCCCGGTCCAGCATCAGCTGCAGCGCGCCAATTGCCAGCCCCAGCATCGCGAAGCCGAAGAAGTCAAAGCGCCGGGTGCGCGTCGGGGTTCTGGGCATGAAGGCGGCGACGCCCAGCAGCGCCATGATGCCGATGGGCAGGTTGACCAGAAACACATAGCGCCAGCCGAAATCCTCGGTCAGCCAGCCGCCCAGCGTCGGGCCGACAATCGGCCCCAGCATGATGCCCGCGCCGTAAACGGCCATCGCCTGACCCATGCGCTCGCGCGGGTTGATGTCCAGAATCGTGCTCTGCGCCAAGGGGCTGAGCACCGCGCCGAACAGGCCCTGCATGACGCGGAACAGCACCATTTCCTCAAGCCCCGTGGCGATCCCGCACAACAGCGACGAGCCGGTGAACCCGGCAATGGCGATCAGGAACAACAGCCGCGCGCCCAGACGGTCGACCAGCCAGCCGGTCAGCGGCGTGGCGATGGCCGAGGCGACGATATACGAGGTCAGCACCCAGGTGATTTCTTCCTGACTGGCCCCGAGGCTGGCGGTCATATGCGGCAACGCGACATTGGCAATCGTGGTGTCGAGCACCTGCATGATCGTCGCCAGCATGATCGCCACCGTCAGCCAGCCGCGATGCGCGACCTCAAGGTTCGGGCGCGACAGGGCGGCGGTCATGGCAGCAGATGCGCAAGGTTGAGGCGGTCATAGCGGCTGGCCCCGGTATCGACCGAGACCCCGGCACTCAGCCCCCGCGCAGCGGGCGGTCAGAGCTGCTCTCCAGCCGGATGCGCACGGGCACCCGCTGCACGACCTTGACCCAGTTGCCGGTCGCGTTCTGCGCCGGGATCAGCGAGAATTGCGAGCCGGTGGCGGCGCCGATGCTCTGCACCGTGCCGCGCAGTTCCAGCCCGGAATAGGCGTCCAGCGTCACCGTTACCGGCTGGCCGGGGATCAGCGCGCCGACCTGCGTTTCCTTGAAATTCGCCTCGATCCACGAGGTATCAGCCTCGACCAGACTGGCCACCATTGTGCCTGTGCTGATGTACTGACCGATGTTCAGGCTGGCCGTCTGGCTGACCACACCGGAAGCCGGGGCGCGGATCACCGTATGCGCCAGCGCGCGTTCGGCCGCTTCGCGGGCCGAGATGGCGGCCCGCACCGACGGCATGGTGTCAATCTCGCGCCCGGGATCGCCGCCCAGCGCGGCGGCGGCCTGCGTCACGGCCAGTGCGGCCAGCGTCACATCGTTTTCCGCAGATTGAACGGTCAGTGAGGCGGTATCGAGCGCCGTGTTCGAGATCACGCCGCGCGTTTCCAGCTCGGTCTGACGCTCGAATTCATGCTCGCGCAGCGCCTGAACCTGACGCGCCGCATCCAGTCGGCCCTGCGCCGTCACCAGCGCCGAGCGCAACTGCTCGGCCCCCAGCCGCGCGGCGGCCAGCGCCGCGTCGGCCTGATCCAGCGCGATGCGGTAAGGTTCGTCGTCGATGCGAAACAGGATATCCCCGGCCTCGACAGGCTGGTTTTCCACCGCGACCACCTCGGTGATGCGGCCCGACACATCGGCGCTGACCGGCAGGATCGCCTGGCGGACATAGGCGTTATCGGTGGTCTCGTACCGCCCACCGGTCAGCCACGCATAGCCGCCGCCCAGCGCCAGCAACAAGGGCACCGACAGCATCAGCACCCGGCGGCTGCGCTTGCGGGCAGGCTTGGCAGGGGCGGTTACCGGCTCGGGCTTGGCATCGGCCTGCGACGCGTCGAAGGCAGCGGTGGTGTCTTTGGGGCTCATGGCTTCATCATTCATTGATGGCGGCATCGCAGGGGGCGGTGGTTTCAAGGTTGGTCATGATCTGGCCGAGCAGCCGGATCAGCGTCTCGCTCTCGTCAGGCGCGATCCCCGTCAGCGCGCGTTCCATCATGTGCTGCGCGACCAGACGCATTTCCTCGATGATCGGCAGGGCAGCGGGGGTCAGCAGGACCAGTTTGGCGCGGCTGTCGGTCGGATCGGGTTCGCGCCGGACGTAGCCGTGCTTTTCCAGCCGGTCGATGGTGTCACTCATCGTCATCGGGCTGACTTCGATCCGGGCAGCGATCACCGACTGGGTCAGCCCGTCCTGCCGCGCCAGCACACCCAAGGTGCGCCATTGCAGCAGGCTGAGCTTGTGATCACGCGCGCGCCTGCTGAACTCGCTGCGCATCACGCGCGCGGTGTCGATGAGCAGGGCCAGCAGCGGAGAAGAGTGAGTCGCCATAGAATCTTCCTTTGTTACGGACCGATATAATAAAGGTCCGTAACAAAGCAAGGGCCAGAAATGCTGCCCTGCAGCAAAAATTTCAGCCCGAGACGATATACCGGGTAAAGCGCACCATATCCGAGCCGAGCAGCCGCGAATGCTCTTGCAGCGCGAAACGGTCGGTCATGCCCGCGACGTAATCCGCCACGATCCGCCCCAGCGCCGCCTCGTCACGCGCGCGGGCCACATCATCGCGCCACTCGTCCGGCAGGCGTGTGGGATCCTGCATGAACAGCGTGAAGAGATCGCGCACCACCTCTGTCACTTCGGCCCGCATCGCCACCACACGGGGGGCGCGGTACATGCGGGTGAACAGGAACTGGCGGATTACCTTCAGTTCGCGAAACAGCTTGTCGGAAAAGCGGATGATCGTGGTGCCCAGAAAGCGGATTGCATCGGCATCCTTGGGCTGCGCCGCTTCAAGCCGGTGGTGGGCGACGGCGATCACATCCTCGACCATCACGCCAAACACCCGGCGCAGCGCCTCATGTCGGCGACGCATCTTGTCCAGACCGGGATAGAGCGCGTCAACCTCGGCAAAGGCGGGACCGGTGATCGGCAGCGCCATCAGGTCTTCCTCGGTGAACAGGCCCGAGCGCAGACCGTCGTGCAGATCGTGGTGGTTATAGGCGACGTCATCGGCAATCGCCGCGACCTGCGCCTCGGCGCTGGCATGCGTGTGCAGCCACAGGTCGTGCTGGGCGTTGTATTCCGCCAAAGCCGCCGGGATCGCACCCTTTTTGGGCGTGCCATCGGGCAGGATGATCGGGCCGTTGTGCTTGGCGATGCCTTCCAGCGTCTCCCAGCTCAGGTTCAGCCCGTCGAAATCGGCATAGTGCCGTTCCAACGCGGTGACGATCCTGAGCGCCTGCGCGTTATGATCAAACCCGCCATACGGCTCCATCAGCTCGGACAGCGCGTCCTCACCCGTGTGACCGAAGGGCGTGTGGCCCAGATCATGCGCCAGCGCGATGGCCTCGGCCAGATCGGTGTTCAGCCCCAACGATCCGGCCAGCGTGCGCGCCACCTGCGCCACCTCGATGGAATGGGTCAGGCGGGTGCGGTAATAATCGCCCTCGTGCTCGATAAACACCTGCGTCTTGTGTTTGAGCCGCCGGAAAGCGCTGGAATGGATGATCCGGTCACGGTCGCGCTGAAAGGGCGAGCGGAAGGTCGAGATCGTCTCGCGGTGCAGCCGCCCACGGCTTTGCGTGGGGTCTGCGGCGAAGGGGGCCTTGTCGGTCATATCGTCCTACTTGCCGGGTGCGCTTGCCGCACGCCTTTAGCCTGCTTATATCTACACTTGCATAACAGGAAAACGCTGATCCGCCATGAAACTGCCCCCCGCGTCACAGATCGCGCCTTTGCGCGCCTCGCCGAGATCGCTGAAAACGCCGGTCAGGACCAGGTCCTGCGCATCGCCGTGTCGGGCGGGGGGTGTTCGGGCTTTCAATATGAGATCACGCTCGACGCCCCGGCCGAAGATGACCTCGTGCTGGCCGCCAAGGGACAACAGGTGGTCATCGACCCCGTATCCCTGCCCTTTCTGGACAACGCGGTGATTGATTTCACCGAAGAGCTGATCGGCGCGCGGTTCGTGATCGAAAACCCCAATGCGGCGTCCAGCTGCGGTTGCGGGATCAGCTTTTCGATGTAAGACCTGCCGTGCAGGCATGAAAAAAGGGGCCGCAAGGCCCCTTTTTTGTTGATCTGATGCGCTCAGCGCCGCCAGGTCAACGACGGCGGTCGCGGCGCGCCTGCATCGGCTGGAACGCGACCGAGACATGCGCCTCGCAATACGGCTTGCCCGCAACAGAGGGCAGACCGCAGAACCAGAACTCTTCCGTCGCCGGATCACCGATGGGCCATTTGCAGGTCCGTTCGGTCAATTCCATCAGCGACAGCTTGCGCGCGGTCTTTTCCACTTCGCGCACCGAGGCCAGTGCCTCGGGCGAAATCTCGTTGGCCGAGGGCTGCGGCGGCAGCGGCTGACCGGCGGGCACAATCTGCCGGCGGCCCGGCAGCGCAACCGGCGTCACACCGATCGACACGCCCGAGGTCGGCGGCGGCACGGCGGCGGCAGGCTTGGCCGCGACCGGCTCGGGCTTGGCCGCAGGCTCGGGCTCTGGTGCCGGAGCAGGCTCGACCCGCGCGGCGGGTTCGGGCGCTTTTTCGGGCGCAGCGGCCGGGGCTGCGGTTTCCGCAGCAGCCGGGGCCGCGGCCGAGGCGTCGCCCGTGCGGCTGGACAGACCCAGCCGGTGAACCTTGCCGATGACCGCATTGCGCGTCACCGAGCCCAGCTCTTTTGCGATCTGCGAGGCCGATTTGCCCTCGGCCCACATTGTCTTGAGCAATTCGACCCGCTCGTCGGTCCAGGACATCCGTGACGCTCCACAAGAATTTTGGGCGGCTTCAGCGTGCAAACGCGCACGCGGGACTGGCCGCCGATCGCCCCTATTCTATCTTGGAGACGGTGAGATACAAGCAGGCGACGGCGAGGACAAGCCCCGCCCCTTTTGTTTGCCTGTACGTTTATAAGACCGGAGCCCTATCATGACCAGCACAGACCTGCCCAACGCGGCCCCCGAGGCCGCCCGGATCACCGCGTTGCGCGAAATGGGCGCGCGCCGGTTCGGGCGTTTCAACTGGCTGGGCACGCTGACGCTCGCCAAGCGCGAGATCATGCGCTTTCTGGCCGTCTGGCAGCAGACCGTCGCCGCACCGCTGGTCACGGCGGGGCTGTTTCTGGGCGTCTTCTCGCTGGCGATGTCGGGCCGTGCGCCGGTGATGGGCGTGCCGTTCCTGCATTTCCTTGTCCCCGGCATCCTGATGATGTCGGTCATTCAGAACGCTTTTGCCAATACCTCGTCGTCCATCGTGGGGGCCAAGGTCATGGGCAATATCGTCGACACGCTGATGCCGCCGTTGTCCCCCGCCGAAATCGTCACGGGTTATCTGGCGGGTGGCATTGCGCGCGGCCTGCTGGTGTCGGTGGTGATCGTGCTGGCGGTGGGGTTCGTGCTGGGCGTTTGGCCCGCGCATCCGGTCTGGCTGCTGGCGATCACCATCACCGGCGGCGGGTTGCTCGGCGGATTGGGGCTGGTCGCGGGCATTCTGGCCAACAAGTTCGACCAGATCGCTGCGTTCACCAACTTCGTGGTGACGCCGCTGTCCTTCCTGTCGGGCACGTTCTATTCCTCGGCCTCGATGCCCCCGGCGATGGCCGCTGCCAGCCATCTCAACCCGTTCTTCTACCTGATCGACGGCGCGCGCTTTGCCTATCTGGGCACATCCGACACCAACCCGGTGCTGGGCCTCGGCGTCACCTTCGGTGCCGCGCTGGCGTTGGCGCTGCTGGCCTGGGTCTGGATCGCGCGCGGCTTCCGACTGAAGGCCTGACCCGTACGCAGGGACAGCGGCAGGAGTGTGACATATCGTTGCATTCCCTAGACCTCAGCCCCGGTCGCGCGATATAAAGCCGCAAGAAGCCATATCGCGGGGCCGTTTTGGTCCCTCATAGCCGGAGTGAAATCGTATGATGAAAGCCCTGACCCTGTCCGCCACCGCGTTGCTTGCGCTGGGTGCGACTCCGTCCTTTGCTGAAGGCGATGCAGAAGCCGGTGAAGGCCTGTGGCGCAGCTGCCGGAGCTGTCATGCGATCACCGATGCTGACGGCACCACCATCCAGCGCGGCGGCCGCACCGGGCCGAACCTGTACGGCCTGCCGGGCCGCGCCGTCGCCTCGCAAGAGGGTTTCCGCTACAGCGCGCCGCTGCTGGAATTCGCCGCAACGGAAGAGGGCGCCGTCTGGACCGAAGAGCTGTTCGTCGAATACGTCTCTGATCCGACGGCTTTCCTGCGCTCGCATCTGGGCGAATCCGGTGCGCGCTCGGGCATGAGCTTTCGCATGACCTCAGGGGCCGAGGATATGTGGGCCTATCTGGCAAGCGTTTCGCCTGCCGTCGACGATGACGCGGCCGAAGCGGACGAATAAGCGCGCCCCCGCGCGCAAGCAGAGAACGCCCCGCCCTTTCGGCGGGGCGTTTTGCTGTGCACAGCCGACAGTTACGCCGCCACGCCCTACACCCGAGGGTCGCGCAACCCGTGATGCCTGAGCGCCGCCATCCGCGCGAACTTCAGCGTCAGCGCCTTGCGCCGCGCGCCGGGCAGCGCGTCCAGCGGCCCTGTCGAGACGATCTCACCGCTGTAATCATCGGCGATGATCAGCCCGGCCCCTTCCGGCAGCAGCTCGACCGGGAACTCTGTCGTCACCGCCCAGAAGAAGCGGTCGCACCATTCCAGATATCCCTGCCATTTGTGATCCGCCATGAAATCGGCGCGGCTCGACTTGCATTCGACCACCCAGATCTCGCCCTTGGGCCCCAGCGCCATGACATCGACGCGCAGCCCGGGGCGCGGCACAACCTCTTCCAGCGTGGCAAAGTCATGACTGCGCAGCAGGCGGCACACGCCACGCGCAAGCCTTTGGCCGGGAAGGAGCAGATCGTCGGTCATGGCTACAAGAATAAACCAAGAACACGCGCTGTCCAGACCTCATCCTGCGGTGGGAGAGCCGGCTTTTCCGCCCAAAGGTTGATGCCGCGCGCGTTGACGCAGTCGCCACGAACGATGACAGAAAAGGGCGAAAATCGAAGGAATCCGTAATGCTCTCAGACCGTATGGTTACCGCTGGCCACACGCTGTTTCGCTGGCGCAGCTATCTGCTTTTTGCTTTCCTGCCGCTGTTCGTCTGGGCCGCGTGGGACGGCGAAACCATCGAGACCACCTGGGGCGACGCCCTTGGCGACAGCGTCGAAGCGCTGGCGCTCGCGCTCGTGATGCTGGGCGAGTCGATCCGCATCCTGACCGTCGGCTTCGTGCCGCGCGGCACCTCGGGGCGCAACACCACCGGGCAGGTTGCTGACAGCCTGAACACCACGGGCCTGTATTCGCTGACGCGCAACCCGCTCTATCTGGGCAATTGCCTGATGTATGCGGGACTGGCGCTGTACACGCAGCACCTGTGGATCGTGGCCGTGCTGATCCTTGTGCTGGCGCTTTATTACGAGCGCATCATCGCCGCCGAAGAAAGCTTCCTGACCGAAAAATTCGGCACGCCCTATACCGACTGGGCGGCAACCACCCCGCCCTTCTGGCCGCGCCTGAGCGGGTTCAAGCGGCCAGGTCTGTCCTTCTCGGTGCTTTCGGTGATCCGGCGCGAACATGCGTCGATTCTGGGGGCCTATGCGGCGGTGTATCTGCTGGAACTGGGCCTGCACAGCCTGCCCGCCAACAGCGAGCCGATGGCCAGCGGGTGGCACTGGGCGCTGGCGGCAGCGGTCGGGCTTGAGATCATCGTGATCGCGATCAAGCGCAAGACAACGCTGCTGACCGTGGAGGGTCGCTGAGAGGCCTTGATGTAACGACAACGCCGCCCTAGATGTAAGGGCGGCGGGTTCTGCTCTTCACGTCGACGGCATTTTTCCAGTGGCCGATAAGCACTTCCGAGGGAGCTGGCTCTGCCATGGTCCTGGCCTTGGTATCTGGCGCCCACCTGATAACCTCAGGCTCTCGGGAAATCTCACCAGAAACGGTTGCTGCGGGCCCGCCACCTATCCCCCCTCCGACCAGGCGCTTAGCGCCGGTCGTCGGCGCGAATGCGAATCGGGATCAACTGCCCCTGACGCACGGGCGCGCGGTGCCCGCCTTTGGGGCCTTTGTCCTCGGGGTCGGCCATGCGCATGATGGCGATGGCGAATTGCACCCCGGCAAAAACCAGACCGTTGAAGAAAAACAGCATGAACCCGGCGATCCAGCCGCCATCGGTGGCAAACATCAGGTGGCGCAGATTGGCGACATTGAAGCCCAGAAGCATGCCGACAAACACCGCCGACAGCACAAAACCGTACGCTACCTGTTTGATGTAGAGCCGCACGAGACGCGGAATACCATCATCGGGATCGGGCATCATGGACATGGGTAAGGCCTCCTGTTGACCCGCAATGTAAGCTTTTTCAGAGCATACACCAGTGGGTCTATTGTCGCGGTGCCGCAGAACGGGGTGGCAGGTTCTGCGCCAGCGTCTCGAAGACCGCGCGCGCCACCTGACGCCAGAGCAGGCCTGCGTCTGTGTCCGCAGGCGCTTCCAGCGCCTCGAGCCGGGCCACCACTGCCGCCAAACGCGCCCGCGCCTCGGCCAGTTCCGGTGCGGTGCTGCGCGCGTCCTGCAGCACCGCAAGCGTCTCACGCGCCGTTTCGCGCGTGGACTGCACCTGCGTCTGGATCGCGACCAGCTCGGCCTGAACGCCGCCGCGTACATCCGCCGCCAGCCCGCGCATCTGCCAGACCAGCACCGCCGCCGCGATCAGCGCGACAACCACCAGCAACAGCGTCGCGTTGAGCAGCGCCAGCCCCAGCGCCCTGAGGGTGGATTTCACGTCAGACGGCATTGGGCAGCGCTTTGTTGTGCTTGAAAGCGATGCAGTTTTCCACCGCCATCAGCCCCATCTGTGTGCGCACCTCCAGCGCCGCCGTGCCCAGATGCGGCAGCAGCGTCACGTTCTCCATGGCGCGCAGAGCCTCGGGCACCTCGGGTTCGAACTCGTAGACATCCAGCCCCGCCCCGGCGATCCGCCCCTCTTGCAGCGCGGCGATCAGCGCCGCCTCGTCAACGATATCGCCCCGCGCAATGTTGATCAGATGCGCATGCGGCTGCATTGCCTCCAGCGCAGCGGCATCAATCATGTGATGCGTTTGCGGCGAGGCAGGCACCGCGATCACCACCACATCCGCCAGCCCCATCAACGCGCTCAGGCTGCTTACCGCCTGCGCGCCGGGCAGATCCGGCAGATCCTTGGGCGAACGGGTGACATAGGCGATCTGCATGCCAAAGCCATGATGCGCGCGCTTGGCAATCGCCTGCCCGATGCGGCCCATGCCCACCACGCCCAGTGTCTTGCCCGACAGGTGCAGGCCCAGCATCTGCGTCGGATGCCAACCCTCCCAGTGACCCGAGCGCACCAGCCTCTCGCCCTCGCCCGCCCGCCGCGCGCTCATCAGCATCAGCGTCAGGGCGATGTCGGCGGTGGCGTCGGTCACCGCACCCGGCGTGTTGGTCACGGCGATCCCGGCAGCCTTGGCAGCCGCGACATCGATGTGATTGTAGCCCACACCGAAATTGGCCAGCAGCTTGGCGCGCGGTTCGGGGGCGGCGGCGAAGATCGGCGGCTGGAAGCGGTCGCCCAAGGTAGGCAGCACCACGTCATATTCCAGCAGGGCCGCAACCATCTCTGCCTGCGTCAGAGGTGCATTCGACTCGCGCATGGTGACATCGAACTCAGCCCGCGCCGCCGCGACAACCGGTTCGGGCAAGGGTCGGGAAAGATAGAGTTTCATCAGCACATCCTCGCGCCATTGGGAACGCTGCGTTCGGGGCCGATCACCACCACCGCGCCCGTGTCATCATAGAGCCCGAGCACCAGCACCTCGGACAGGAAAGGGCCGATCTGGCGCGGCGGGAAATTGACCACGCCCATCACCTGACGACCGATCAGATCCGCGGCTGTGTAATGCTCGGTTATCTGCGCCGAGGAGCGTTTCACGCCCACCTCAGGCCCGAAATCCACCGTCAATTTCCAAGCCGGTTTGCGCGCTTGCGGGAAATCCTCGACCGCTGTCACCGTGCCGACGCGGATGTCGAGCTTCTGGAAATCCTCAAAACTGGCGCTCACTGCCCCAGCTCCCGCGAGCGATCCGTCGCCGCCTTCACCCCACGCTTGAGCAGCGCCGGAAAGCCGTCCTGTTCATTCATCAACACGGCCAGCGCAGCGGCGGTTGTCCCGCCCGGCGAGGTCACGTTGATACGCAGCTGCGCGGCGCTCTCAGCCGATTGCTGCGCCAGCTCCCCTGCCCCGCAGACCGTCGCCCGCGCCAGCTTCATCGCCATGTCCTCGGGCAGCCCCTCGGCCACACCCGCCGCCGCCAATGCCTCGATCAGATGAAAGACATAGGCGGGCCCCGACCCGGACACGCCGGTCACCGCATCCATCTGCGATTCGCTCTCCAGCATCACCGTCTCGCCGACTGCCGCCATCAGCTGCCGCGCCAGATCCAGCGCATCGGCACTGACCTGAGCGTTCCCGATCAGCGCACTGATCCCCCGACCGACAGCCGCAGGCGTATTGGGCATCACCCGAACCACAGGCGTGCCCGCCCCCAGCGTATCCTCGATGGCGCGCAACGAGGTTCCGGCAGCGATCGACACAAACACCGTGCCCCCGCCCCCCAAGGCCTGCAACGCGGGCAACGCTGCGCCCATCAATTGCGGCTTGACCGCCAGCAACGCCATCGCCGGTGCCTCGGGCAGCGCGCCGTTCAGCGCGACGCCGGTCGCCTTCAGCCAATCCGACGGGTTGGGTTCGATCACATGCACCGACGTGGCCGGCAGCCCCTCCTTCAGCCAGCCCTCCAGCAAGGCCGAGCCCATCTTGCCGCAGCCCAGCAACACCAGTCCGCGCGCTGCAATATCGCTCATGTCCATAGCTCACCCCCGAGTTTTGCCCGCACCCTAGCGAGGGTGCGGCACCGGGGAAAGCCCCAGATCGGGATCGCGGTCAGGCGTGACCGTAGGCCTGACTGATCGCCAGCTTCAACGCATCCTCAGGGCGGCGATCCGCCCAGGCGACCAGCTGAAAGGCAGGATAAAACCGCTCGCAGGCCGCGACCGCGCTCAGGATCATCTGATCGATCTGCTCGCTGGCCGCGATCTGCCCGCCGCTGAGCAGCAGGCCATAGCGCCACACCAGCAGCGTCTGCGCGGGCCAATAGGTGAACCCGCCCGACCAGCACAGATCATTGGCGTGGTTGAGGATCTCGTAGAAATCGGCCATCCGCGCGGCGGGTGGCTCCATTTCGAACGTGCAGATCAGGCGCAACGTCTCATCCGCGCCCGACCAGGCAAGGGTGAGCGAATAGCTGCGCCACTGACCCTCAACCGCCATGGCGATCTGATCGTCGCCGACCCGATCAAACTCCCACGCGTGATGCTCGGCCAGAGTCTCGACGATGTCGATCGGGTGGATCTCATCCGTCAGTAGATGGTCCTCGGACAGGGGCATGTCCCGGCTTTCTCTGTTCTAGCCTCAACGGGCGCCTGACCCACTATGACTGCGGGCCTTGGCAAGGTGCGGCGGTTTGGTCTCGCCGTCATTACTAGATATGGTGGGTGAAAACCGAAACCCTGTAAAGGAAATTTTCCTGTGGACAAGGTTTGATGTTGGGTGGGTGGGTGTGTGTAGCGCTGTGCGTTGACACCAATTCTTGCAGAAAAGCGGGAACAGGTGAGAACAGCCGATAAGAGCCGATATCCGCTTGGGTTTTCAGAGACTTGCTGATAGCGCGCGAGGCTTGAACGCCACCCCGGCAAACTTGCAGAAACATCGCAAAGAACCCGGTTTTCACACATTCCACTCCCGGCACGTCGCGGCTTTGAACACCCTTTGAAGGCTGATTTCAAAGGGTTTTAAACGGTTGAACCCGGAAAGGACGTTTTCGGAACATACAACTGAGCGGTAAGTTCGGGCCACGAGTTGTATGTTCGGCGCAAGACATTGAAAATACGTTAAACTTTGCCAGAGGACGCGCCGAACAACGGCTGCCGAACATACACGCGATTTTCCGCTCACAAACCGATCACTCACCGAGAACTCCCACCCGCCACTTCCACACTTGCTTGACCGGCCTGCGGATCGCCAGCCGCCCGTACTCCTCTGGCGAGGGGATCCGCGTGCGGAGGCGCACGAACTCAGTTGACCCGCATTTGCCGCAGCCGAAAGGCGGCACATGCAAGGGATGCGACGGACCGCAGACTTTGAGCAGATCGAGCGCCAGATACGCGACCTGCCGGTGACACCGGTTGCATCGAATATCCAGAAGCATGCCGTCATTTGCCGCGTCCTGGAGGGTGCGGTGCGGGCGCGAGGGGTGCGGACGGACGGGATAGAGGTGCTCAGGCATGATAAGAACATTACGCGAACACGATGAGTCGGCAAGCCCACGACGACGTGATAGGCTCTGAGTCGCAGGAGGTGGTCATGTGCAATCTCTACAACCATACGACCGCGGTCGAAGCGATGCGCGGATTGTTTGCGGATCTGGAAAACCGGGCCGGAAATATCGAGACGGGCGAGGTCTATCCCGATCGCCTGGCGCCGATCATTACCCGCGATGGTGAAGGTGCCGTTCTCAGAAAGGCTCGTTGGGGCCTGCCCTCGCCGCAGAAGTTTCATAGCCCCAGCGGCATCGATCGCGGCGTAACCAATGTCCGAAACACAACATCTCCGCACTGGAGGCGGTGGTTAGGCCCTGAGCACAGGTGCCTTGTGCCTATGGACCGCTTCGCCGAGCCACGCGGCGGCAAAGGCGCTGGCAACGCCTGGTTTAAGGTGGTCGGCGATCAACCCGCCTTTTTCGCCGGGATCTGGGTGCCCGAGTGGACCAGCATCCGCAAGCTCAAGGACGGCGAAACGACGGATGATCTCTTCGCCTTCCTGACCTGCGAACCAAATGGGATCGTGGCACCGATCCATCCCAAGGCGATGCCGGTGATCCTGACTGAACCTGCTGAACTTGAAGCATGGCTAGCCGCGCCATGGCCGACGGCCAAGGAAATGCAAAGTCCCCTGAACGATGAGATGCTCGCGGAAGAGGTGTAGACGCCGCATAGAGGTGTAAGGCCACTATGGGCGGAAACCGGACCTTCGCAGCGACATGCGCGAAAGTCTGTAACGCGAGAAAATGCGTCTAATGTTCGAGTGACCCCGTTGCGAATTGAGCCTTGACGCACACCATTTTTATCTATAATTCTAGATATATGGATGAAAAAAACGCACTCGACGCTTTTGCTGCTCTCAGTCAGGCCACCCGCCTGAACGTATTTCGTCTTCTCATCAAAGCTGGAGAGGCCGGTATGTCGGCTGGCGACATCAGCGATACTCTCGGGGTGCGTCAGAACACGATGTCGACCAACTTGGGCGTCCTCGCACGCTCCGGTTTGATCCGGAGTGAACGCGAGGGACGCAGCATCCGCTACTTTGCGGATATGGAAGGGATGCGCGGCCTGCTGGCTTTTCTGATGGAGGATTGCTGCGGCGGTCGCCCGGAGTTGTGCCAGCCGGTCATTAACGAACTAGCTTGTGCCTGTTAGGAGACAGCCATGACAAAGGATATCTATAATGTCCTGTTCCTTTGCACCGGAAACTCCGCCCGGTCGATCATAGCGGAAGCTATTACGAACCGGGAGGGAATCGGTAAATTCAAAGCTTATTCTGCCGGATCGAATCCTGGTTCTGAACCGCACCCCTACACGCTCGATCTTCTTCGAGGCCTGCACCACGATATAGGCTTTGCGCGTTCCAAGAGCTGGGATGAATTCGCAACCCCCGACGCGCCGCAGATGGATTTCGTGTTCACCGTCTGCGACAACGCCGCGGCCGAAGAGTGTCCATTATGGCCGGGTCAGCCAATGACCGCACATTGGGGCGTGCCGGATCCCGTCAAAGTCGCAGGTACAGAAACCGTCAAGCGGCTCGCCTTTTTGGAAACCTATCGGATGCTCCGCAGCCGCATTTCGCTCTTTATCAGCCTGCCGCTTGGCTCGCTTAATCGGATGTCTCTGCAACGCAACCTCGACGACATCGGCAAGTCTGCCGCTAAAGCCGACTGATCTCCTTCTCTTCTGAAAGCCTGATATGACCGATACATCGCTTCCCGCTGCGGCGGGACTGGGACCTTTTGAACGCTGGTTGTCTGTCTGGGTCGCGCTGGCGATTGGCGCAGGGTTGCTACTGGGCAATTTGTTTCCGGGCGCGTTTGCAGCACTCGCCTCTCTGGAAATCGCATCAGTCAACTTGCCCGTGGCAATGCTGATCTGGGCTATGGTCTACCCCATGATGGTCGGTGTCGACTTCGGTGCATTGCGCCAGGTGGGCGATAAGCCCAAGGGGTTGGTCGTCACTCTGGTGGTAAACTGGCTGATCAAGCCCTTCACGATGGCAGCACTCGGCGTGTTGTTTTTCAACTATGTCTTTGCGGGCCTGATCCCGCCAGACGACGCGCAAGCCTATCTGGCGGGCGTGATCCTGCTGGGGGCTGCGCCGTGCACCGCGATGGTGTTCGTCTGGTCGAACCTGACGCGCGGCGACGCCACCTATACGCTGGTTCAGGTCAGTGTGAACGATGTCGTCATGGTCTTTGCTTTTGCGCCTATCGTGGCCTTCCTGCTGGGGGCGACGAACATCGTCGTGCCGTGGGACACCCTGCTTTTGTCGGTTGGTCTCTACGTCATATTGCCTCTATTGGTCGGTTACCTGACGCGACAGCGCCTAATCGCCCAGGGTGGCGAAGCCGCTGTTGATACCTTCAAGTCTCGCGTTCAGCCGTTCTCGATCATCGGCTTGCTGGTAACTGTCGTGCTGCTCTTCGCCTTTCAGGGGGAGGTAATCCTTGAGCGCCCACTGGTGATCGCCCTGATTGCCGTGCCGTTGTTGATCCAGTCCTACGGCATCTTCTTTCTGGCCTACGGGGCCGCGCGGGCGTGGGGCATTCCGTTCAACGTCGCGGCCCCCTGCGCCCTAATCGGCACGTCCAACTTTTTCGAGCTGGCGGTAGCGGTCGCGATCAGCCTGTTCGGTTTGGGGTCAGGCGCGGCGCTGGCTACCGTCGTCGGCGTGCTGGTTGAAGTGCCCGTGATGCTTTCACTCGTCGCATTCGCGAACAGGACGAAGCATTGGTTCCCTTCGGAAGGAGCTTCAAAATGACAGTCGTCATTCACCACAATCCAGACTGCGGCACGTCTCGCAACGTGTTGGCCATCATTGAAGCCTCGGGTGAAACGCCGGTGGTCATCCCCTATCTCGACACTGGCTGGACCCGTCCGCACCTTCTGGCGCTGTTTGCCGCTGCTGGCCTGACGCCGCGCACCGCCCTGCGGACAACAAAATCTCCAGCCGAGGAGCTGGGGCTGCTCGATCCTTCTGTGGGCGACGACGCGTTGCTTGCAGCGATGCTGGAGCACCCCATTCTGGTCAACCGTCCCATCGTCTGTTCACCAAAAGGCGTCCGCCTCTGCCGTCCGAGCGACGTTGTGCTGGACCTTCTCGACCACCTGCCCCCCGGCCCGATGGCCAAAGAGGACGGCTCGCTGCTGATTGACGCGAAAGGAAACCGCGTTGCCTGATACCCCGAATATTGAAGAACGGCACTTCAAGGCAATCGATAGGGATCGGCTGCTTGAACCTGCGCGGGCAACGCACGCCCCGCGCATTCTATTGCTCTATGGCTCGCTACGGGCTCGCTCATTCAGTCGGTTGATGACCGAGGAAGCGGCCCGTATCCTGACTCGATTGGGGGCAGCGACGCGAATCTATTGCCCATCTGGCCTACCGCTGCCGGACGATGCAGAGGCCATTCATCCAAAGGTGCAGGAACTGCGCGATCTGGTCACCTGGTCCGAAGGGATGGTCTGGTGTTCGCCAGAAAGGCACGGTGCCATGACCGGCATCTTGAAAACCCAGATCGACTGGATTCCGCTCTCCCTCGGCGGTGTGCGACCGACGCAGGGAAAGACGCTGGCGGTCATGCAGGTCAGCGGCGGCTCGCAAAGCTTCAATGCTGTGAACCAGCTCCGAGATCCTGGGGCGCTGGATGCGCCTGCTGACGATTCCGAACCAGTCCTCCACGCCGAAGGCCTTTCTAGAATTCGACGATGCCGACCGGATGAAGCCGTCGCCATTCTACGACCGGGTCGTTGATGTAATGGAAGAGCTGATGAAGTTCACGATGCTGACCAGGGACAACAAGGACTACCTGTTGGATCGCTACAGTGAGAGGAAGGAAAGCGCAGCCGATTTGTCGGAGCGCGTCAATCAGAAGGCGATCTGATCGACTTCTGCTAAAATGATTGCGCCAAGGCGAACTTGAGCCGCAATGCAGCAATAGTCTGTTAGGGCCCTAACCTTCCGTTAGCCGCGCGGTCCATCAATGTCCGGTATGGGCCGAGAGCGACAAGCCGGTCACGTGGTCGAGAGGGGCCGTTTCCGCCCTATCCTACGCCCAGTTGTGCCCGCTCCAAACCACCTGCCCGAGGATCTTGATCTCGGTTCAGGTCCACGCCTTTGCGCAGCTCCGGCGCGTATGCTTGGTTATCTGAGTAGAGGATCAGCGACTTCTCGTCGGGGCGCTCGAGGCGCTTGATCCGGGTTTCGCCATCGATGTCGTTGAAGGCGAAGACCTTGCCAGGTGCGACCTCTGATCGCTGGTGGTCGATCAGTGCTAGATCACCAGGCCGTAAACCTGGTGCCATGCTGTCCCCTCGCACGGTTACGAGACACGCTCGAGCTGGGTTCACACCAAGCTTGGCCAACCAGTCACGCCTGAAGGCGAGTGCTCCCACGATCTCTGCATCACCGTTTAGCGCACCCGGACCGGCGCTCGCTTCCGCGGCCAAGCGATGGACGGCTGCGAATTCTTCCCCCGAGATATCGATCGATGGCGGAGGATCCTGAAGGCGTGGCGTCCCGAAATACAGCTCAAGCCCCAGCACACTTGCAAGTTTGTTCAGCGCGGAGAGGTTGTACCGCTTCTCGCCCGTTCGCTCCATGCGGAAGTTCTTGATCAGCGAAGGATGCCCGACTGCGAGCCGGGAGGCTGCTGCGTCGGACAAGCCTTTCTTTTTCAAGGCCTCGTCGATGGTTTCAAGAATCGGATCCATCGCATGTGCATAGCCTGAACAGGCTAATTCGTATAGCCCTAGCTTTTAGCGGCTTGCACTATGTGGCCTCTACAGGCTAGCTTGGCCTCATGACACAGCGAACCGCCCTGATCACCCTCGCTACAACGATGGCCGTCCACCACGGTGTGACCCATTACGCAATCTCGATGCGCGCCCTGGCGAAGGGCGACTTCTTCAGCAAACTCATCGCTGGCGGTGACTGCCGAACGGCAACCGCCGGTCGTTTGATGGCCTGGTTCGACGAGAACTGGCCCGCCGACCTTGAGTGGCCGTGCGACATCCCCCGCCCCCAACCCCGCAAAAAGAAGGAGCGCACGCAATGACGCGGATCCTCCGGGCGCTGCGCGCGCTCGACGACCACTGGCTGGGCGACCTGCTCGGCGCCTGCTTTCTGTTTGGGAGCTTGTGGCTTGGCCTGATGGCCGGGGCGGTGATGCAATGAAAGACTGCAACCTGCCCGCACCCGGCCGCGCTCGCTACCGGGTCGAGTATCGCACCCGTGGCGGCTTCGTCGTCGTGAACCCCGCGGGCCATGTCGTCTACGGCCCCTGCACGCGCGAGCTTGCCGAGACCAAGTGCGACCGGCTCCAGAAGGCAGCCGACGCCACGGCCAAGATCGGCCCTCGCCCCTGCCTGTGCTGCGGCGCGACCTTCCAGAGCGAGGGCATCCACAACCGGATGTGCAACGGCTGCCGGAGGAGCCGCGATCCGCTCAGCGCCTATGGCTATGTCGGGGCCGGTGACGGCCGCAGACCGCGCAAATCGGCGGGGGCCTGAGCATGGCTGAACCGAGATTGCTCAAGATCGACCGCGTCAAGATCGCAGACGTCGACACGACGGGCCGGATGCGCCCGCTGTCCGAGGCCGGTGTGCTGAGCCTGCTCACCTCTATTGAAGAGACCGGCATCTTGAAGGACGCCATTCATGTGCGCCAGAAGAAGGGCGGCCAGCTGGTGCTGATCGCCGGGGGGCACCGGCTGGAAGCGGCACAGCGGCTTGGCTGGGACACCATCGAGGCGAAGGTCTGGGCCGACGTCACCGACGACTGGGCGCAGTTGATAGAGATCGACGACAACATCGCCGGTGCCCAGCTGAATCCTTTGGACACTGCCATCTTTCTCGCCGAGCGCAAGCGGATCTATGAGAAGCTGCACCCGGAGACGAAGCGCGGGGTGGCCGGTGCTGCGGCCCGCTGGGATGCAACTGACACGATGTCAGTCGCATCGTTTGCGGATGCCACTGCCGAGAAGTTCGGCTTGTCCCAACGGCACATATTTCGCGTCATCGCGGCAGGCGCGCACCTCGATCCCCGCGATATCGCCAAGCTGCGCAAGGCCCCGCGCCAGATCACGCTGGAGGATCTGGCCCACATATCCAAGATCAGCCACCCAGATGAGCGCGACGACGTGGTCGAGGCTCTGTCCGAAGGCCGGGCAAAGAACGCAGCCACCGCGCGCGCGCAGTGGAAGGCCGAGCAGGGTGTCGCACCCGCCATTGAAGACCCCGTTGAAGCGGCCTTGAAGGCGCTCAAGACCGCATGGTCGCGCGCGCCGAAAGAAGCCCGCCGCCGCTTCTGCCGCGATCACGGCGACGATCTGGCTGCCCTCCTCTACGAGGGGTCGCCCGAATGAGTGACCTCGCCCCCGCAAAGCTGTGGTGGACGGCCAACGAGCTGGCTGACGCCCTGCTGCCCGACGTGCCCGCGACGCAGCAAGGCGTCGAACGCTGGGCCAAGCGCGTCAATCTGCGCGCGAACTCCCAGGTGGCCCGCCGTCGCTCAGGTCGCGGGGGCGGCTGGGAATATCACTGGACCGCCCTGCCCCTCGCCGCGCGCAAGGCGCTGCTGATTGATGCCTCGGTGCCCGCCCAGGCGGATGCGGTCAGCCGGGGGCAAATCTGGACCTGGTTCGAGGAACTGCCCGACACCGTGCAGGACAAGGCCAAACACCGTCTCACCTGCGTGCAGGCCATTGAAGCCCTCGAGCGTGGTCTCGGCCGCGATCTGGCGATCAAGGAAGTGGCCAGGCTCAAGGGCGTGAGCGCGCGGACACTGTGGAACTGGATGGGGATGGTGGAAGGCGTGCGCACGGACGACAGGCTCCCTCACCTCGCGCCGAAACACCGCGCCGTCGCGCGCAAGGTCACCCGCGCCGAGTTCGACGAGGAGTTCTTCGACTGGCTCGCCGCTGACTATCTGCGGCTCGAGCGTCCGTCCTTCTCGTCCAGCTACCGGCGCGCCGAGCGCGTGGCGCGGCAAAACAGCTGGGTCACTGCGCCCGAACGCACCATGCGCCGGTATCTCGACGCGCGGATCAGCCAGCCCGGCCAGATCCTCGCCCGCATGGGTCTCGATGCGCTCAAGCGGATGTATCCGCCCCAGCGCCGCGACAAGACCGCGCTGCATGCGCTCGAGGTGGTCAACGGCGACTTCCACAAGTTCGACGTCTTCGTGCGCTGGCCCGGCATTGATGCCCCGGTGCGCCCGCAGATGGTGGCCTGGCAGGACGTCTATTCCGGCCGGGTGTTGTCCTGGCGGCTGGACCTGACCGCCAATGCCCGCGCGGTCATGCTGGCGGCGGGCGACATGATCGAGGACTGGGGCATTCCCGAGCACATCCTGCTCGACAACGGGCGCGAGTTCGCGGCCAAGGAAGTCACCGGCGGTTCAGAAACCCGCAACCGGTTCAAGCATCTGGAAGCCGATATTCCGGGCCTCTTTACCGCGCTCGGCTGCGAGATCCATTGGGCCACGCCCTATGCCGGGCAATCAAAGCCCATCGAGCGCGCCTTCCGCGATATGTGCGACGCCATCGCCAAGGATCCGCGCTTTGCGGGGGCATGGACCGGCAACAAGCCCGAGGCGAAGCCCGAGAACTACGCCAGCAAGGCGGTGCCCTTTGACGACTTCCTGCGCGTGGTCAGTGAGGGGATCGAGGAGCATAATTTGCGTCAGGGACGTCGCTCCGAGATCGCGTGGGGCCGGTCCTTCGCCGAAGTGTTCGCCGAGAGCTACGAGACCTCCGCCATTCGCAAGGCAACCGAGGCGCAGCGCCGGTTCTGGCTGATGGGGGCCAAGGGCCTGCGCGTGCACAAGACCACGGCGAAGATCACCTTTATGGGCAACGAGTACTGGTCCGAGTGGCTGCATGGTCATGCGGGTGAGCGGGTCATCGTGCGCTTTGACCCGGCCGATCTGCACGGCGGGATCCACGTTTACGGCTTCGACAACGCCTATCTCGGCACCGCCGCCTGCCATCTTCCCGCAGGCTTCCTGTCCATCGATGCCGCCCGCGAGCACAACCGGGCGCGCAAGGACTGGATGAAGGCCGAGCGCAAGGCGCTGGACGCGCATCGCAAGCTGAGTGCCCGCGAGCTGGGCGTCGATCTGGACGCGGTGGCGCCCACCGATGCGGCGCCCGATCCGCAGGCCAAGGTCGTGCGGCCGATGTTCAACGCCAAGCCTCGGGTAGACGCAACACCCGCGCCTCGCCCCGAGGTCGAAGCGGCGCAGGCGACGGTGGTCGCCGATCTCGCTGCCCGCCGGGCACCCAAGGTGGCCGACGAGACGCCCAAACAACGCTTCGGGCGGGCGCTGGAGCTGGAGCGGGCTGTCGAGGCGGGCGGGATCATCACCGAGGCGCAGGCGCATTGGCTGCGCGTCTACCAATCCACGCCCGAGTACCGCGCCGAGCACATGCTCTGGTCGGACTTTGGCGACGCGTATTTCGGATGAGGGAACCGCCGAGGCATGACGGTGACGTCAGGGACCCCGGCGGCAACACGCAAACACGGGATCAACTGAACAGGCTTAATGATGACAGATGAACCAAGACTATACAATAGCGTGGCACCGCTGCGGAATGTCGCGGCCCTCACTGCGCTGATCGACCGGGTGCACAGCCGCGCCATCGGCCTGCCCGGCATGGCCTGCTTTTACGGCTTCTCGGGCTATGGCAAATCCACCGCCGCGATCTATGCCGCCAACCGCTTCCAGGCGGTGCTGGTGCAGTGCAAGAGCGCCTGGACCAAGAAGAACCTCTGCGCCGCGATCCTCGCCGAGCTGGGCCTGCCCGCCAAGGGCAACACCGCCGACATGGTCGACCGCGTCGCCGCCGAGCTGGCCATGCGCGGCGTGCCGCTGATCGTCGACGAGGCTGATCACTTGGTGGCGCGCAAGATGGTCGAGATCGTGCGCGACATCTACGAGGGTTCACAGGCCCCGGTGATCCTGATCGGCGAGGAGCTGCTGCCGCAAAAGCTCAAGGAATGGGAGCGGGTGCATGGCCGCATGCTCGACTGGGTTGCCGCCGAGCCTGCGGATCTGAGCGATCTCAACCACCTCGCGCCGATCTATGCGCCCGGCATTGCGATTGCCCCCGATCTCAAGCAGGCGCTCTTGCGCGTCTCGCACGGCTCGACTCGACGCGTCTGCGTCAACCTCGCGCATGTCTATGAGCGCGCGCAGGTGCTGGGTCAGGGCCAGATGCAGGCCGTGGATTTTGACCCGCGCCATTTCTACACCGGCACCGCCCCGCAGGCGCGTCGCCCGCAAGTCGCGGGGCAGATCTGATGGGCGCGCATCAGCAACGCCTGGCCAGCGATCAGGCCGCGTGGAACGCAGCGCGCCGTCTGCCCAAGTTCAGCTATGCCGCCCTCGCCGCCGAGGCCGGGGTGCCCATCGAGCGCGCCACAAGGCTGACCCGAGGCTGGGTGCGCGTGGGCGTGGTCGAGGAGCTGGGCCGGGTCGGCAGCAACAAGCTGATCTTCCGGGTCTGCCGCGATGTCGAGACGCCGCCGCAGTCGCGCCCCGACCAGAGCGCCGAGGGCAACATGTGGCGCACCATGCGTGCCTTGCGCGCGGCCTTCACGCCCACCGACATCGCCGCGCATGCGACCACCGAGGCCGTCCGCGCCTCGACCGCCGACGCGCAGGCGTACTGCCAGATGCTGGTGCGCGCGGGCTATCTCAAGGTCGCGCGCAAGGCGGTGCCCAACCGCCGCGAGGCGGTCTACCGGCTGGTCAAGGACACCGGCCCCAAGCCGCCGCGCGAGCGCCGCTTGCGCGTGGTCTGGGACGACAATCTGGCCGAGGTCACGCATCTGCCGGTCGCTGGATCAGGCGGTGAGGCATGAGCCGCCCGGTCAGGATTGCGCTGGCCCATTGGGGCGCCGAGCTGCCCGACTGGGTGCTCGCACTCGCCCGCGCCTGCGAGACGAGCAGCCAGAACAAGGTCGCAGCCCGGCTCGACCGCTCGGCAGCACTGGTCTCGAATGTGCTCCGCAAAAGCTACAGCGGCAACATGGCTGCGGTCGAGGAGCTGGTGCGCGGCGTGTACCTCGCCGAGACCATCGCCTGCCCCGCGCTCGGCACCCTGCCGCTGCACGAATGCCGCGCCTGGCGCGATAAGGCGCGCAGCTTCCAGAACACCAACGCCCTGCGGGTGCGGATGTACCGCGCCTGCCAGACCTGCCCGCGCTTTGCCCCCGCAGCGCCGGGTGACCCCCAAACACAGACCCAGCCCCTGTCGAAAGGATCCGCCGATGACTGAGCATCGCCCCCTTCCCATCCCCGATGGCCGCGTCGCCGTGTCGGGCAAGACCTACATGCCCGACGCCAAGGGCAAGCTGGTGCCGGTCGAGCTGATCGAGGCCGCCGCCCTGCTCGAGGACGAGACGGTGCGCAAGATCGCCGGATACGGCCTCGCGCTCAGCGAGCAGGTCGAGCGCTTCAAGGCGCACACGTTTGAGGATCTCGGGGCCTTCGAGGCGATCCTCGCGCAGGAATACGGCGCCTCCAAGGGCGGCGCCAAGGGCAACAAGACGTTCCTCTCCTTCGACGGCCTCTGGAAGGTTCAGGTTCAGGTCGCCGATCACATCGACTTCGGCCCGCAGTTGCAGATTGCAAAGGAGCTGGTCGACGAGTGCCTGAATGAATGGGCGCAGGACGCCCGCGCCGAGATCCGCGCCATCGTCACGCGGGCCTTCAACACCGACAAGGCAGGGCAGATCAACCGCTCGGAGATCTTCATGCTGCTGCGCCTCGAGATCGAGGACGCCCGCTGGCTGGAAGCCATGCGCGCCATCCGCGACGCGATGCGGATCGTCGGCTCGAAGACCTACGTGCGCCTCTACCGCCGCGAGACGCTGGAGGCGGCGTGGCAGGCGGTGACCATCGATCTGGCGAAAGCGTGAGGGAGGCGAGAATGGCCAAGGAAATCACCACGATTGAGACTACGCTCTATGAGACCACCGGCGAACCGGGGCCGTTCATTCAGCACGAGATCGCCGCGTTTCAGATCATTAGCACCACCTGCCGCGTGCGGCTGAGCCCCGAGGGCGACATGATGTTCCTCAGCATTGGCCAGCGCGACTTCTCGCTCTCGATGCTGGATCTGGCCGCGACGGCGGCGCTGGCGGTCGATGGGCATCTCAGGGCCGAGATCAAGGCGCGGGTGCTCGGCAACCGCAAGCCCGTGGAGGTCGCCGACAGCCTCGTTCCTGCACGGGGTATCGTCGAGGCGGACGGGTTCATCACCCTGCATCCCCGGAGGCCGTGATGAACGCCGCCATGATCCGCAAGGTCCATGTGGGCTGCAGGCAGCTGGGTCTCGATACCGAGACCCGGCACGACCTGCAGCGTCAGATCACCGGAAAGGACAGCCTCTCGGCCATGTCCGAACCCGAGCTTAAAGCGGTCTTGAAGGCCCTTGAAAACCGGGGCTTCAATCCTGCGGCAAGGGGCCGTCACAAACCCGCGCCGCGCGCCGATCTGCGCTATGTCCACAAGCTCTGGACCCTGCTGGGCACGGCCGGTGCCCTGCGCCAGCCCGGCCGCGCCGGTCTCAACGCCTTCCTCCGCGAGCGCTTCGCGGCGAGCTGGGGCAGCGTGCCCGCCGATATCGACATGCTGCGCGAGGCGGCGCAGATCGCCGATCTGATCGACGCGCTCAAGGCCATGTGCCGCCGCGCAGGCGTGGACCTGGACCCATGAAGCACGCGCGCCCCCATGTCACCGATCACGCTGTGCTGCGCTATCTCGAGCGGGCGCTCAAGCTCGACATCGAGACGCACCGGCGCAAGATCGGCGCGCTGGTCGAGAGTGCCGCCGCCCAAGGCGCAACCGGCGTGATCATCGACGGTATGCGCTATTGCCTGATCCGCGACGCCAACGGCGCGGTCGTGGTCACCGTGCGCGAGGCCAGCACCCACGCGATCAAGCCGGGCCGCAAGCCCCGGCGCCGCGACGGTACCGCGTGACCAACCGGCCCCGCCCCCCGGCTCATGTCGAGCCCTATGTCCGCATCCTCGGCTATGAGGGTGCGGTCGCCTTTATTCTGGAGTTCGGCGGGGCCGAGATCTACCTGCCCCTGACCCGCGCCGCCGCCGCTCGCTCACCCGTGGCGCAGCGCATCGGCACCGACGCGGTCATGGCCCTGGGCGAGGCCGGACTTTCCAAACGCGTGCCGACCGCCAAGCCCTGGCTCGCTCGCGTGTTCCGCAGCGACGACCTGCGCGTGCCCGAGATCGCGCGCAAGCTGCATGTGACGGATGTGACGGTGAGGAAGTGGCTGAAGGACGAGGGCGGATCGCGGTGGGCGGATGATCGGCAGATGCCGCTGTTTTGAGCGGGAATGCTAGGTGAGTGTCTAGCTACTTCCAGCCTTGAACGAATGGCCTCTTCATGCAGGCCATTGTATTGCCTCAGTTCAGCGTCACTTTAGTCGAGATCATCAAGGTAGCGTCGTGTGAAACCGATGCTTCGGGAAAGTAAGTATGCTGCAAGATCTACTGACCAGCTTGGTCTACGGCCTCGGTCTCATGGGTATTGCCGGTATTTCTTACGGAATTATCCATCGCCGCACGCGCAACGGCACAATGAAATCCGTGCTCATCGGGCTTGTCTTTGGCGTTATAGCCATTTTGGCCATGGTGAATCCTATCAACCTGTCCGAGGGCATCATTCTGGATGCGCGCGCCGTCATCGTCGGCCTCGCATCTGCTTTCGGGGGTCTACCGGCGGCCATTATCTCAGGACTTCTCGTTGGGCTGTATCGGATTCACCTGGGGGGAGCAGGGGCCATCCCCGGTGCCTTTGGCATCCTCATCAGCGCAGGACTTGGCTTTGCCTGGCATCGGTTCATTCTCAGCAAATCACCTGTCACCCTGCGCCAGTTGCTCGGCTTGGGTGCATTGCTGTCCCTCCACTCCATTGCGATACTGATGCTGCCGATGTCGGTCGCGATCGAACTGTTTTCGACCGTAGTCCCCGTGTTGACAGTGAGCTGCATAATTGGGGCCCTCGTCATGGGCCTGATAATCGATCGGGAACGGCGCTACATCCGAACGGAAAAGTTCTGGCGGGAGACTGCAGGGACGGACAGTCTCACCGGCTTGCCAAACCGCCGGTCCTTTATGGATCGATTGCAACTTGAGCCGTCTCCCAAGATGCCCGGTCAGTACAGTGCCGTCATGATCATCGACATCGATCACTTCAAGAAAGTGAATGATACCTATGGTCATGATGCAGGTGACATGGCCCTGCGTCGCGTCGCCGACGCTCTGCAACGCACCTCTGGCGACCACGATTTCGTATGCCGCCTCGGCGGAGAAGAGTTTGCTGTTTTTTCTGAAAACACTTCACAGGATGATATCCAGAACCGAGCTGAGGCCTACCGCGCTGCGATTGAGCGGCAACTCATTCGATACGGCAAGAAGACCATTCCACTCACGATCAGTATCGGCGTTGCGTCTTGGATCGACGCGCTGGAAATGGACGTAAGCGAGATGTTGCGGAACGCAGATACGGCCCTTTACGCTGCCAAAACCAAAGGCCGAAATCGTGTCGTTATAGGTGGCGCCCTTCCTTCAAGTTACACGGCTTCAGCCTGACGCTGGGCATTCAGCTGCCAAACGGCGAAGTCCATACGAGCCCGAGGCGACGGCTCTCAAAAAGGTCCGTTCGTTGAACGTCGGCCGAGCGGGACATTCCCATACGTGGCGCGTAGGTCTGCAAGATCCGCTCACCGGACCTTCCAGCAGCCCGCCCCGTCGCTCCCCTCGCCTCCCCACAAACCGTAGTGCGTATTTCCCCTTTCCCGAACCCTTCATCCTGATCCCGAACTTACCGGGGGTGCAGGGATGCAGACGAGCGAGCGAGGGATTGCGTTCAACGAGCGGCTCGAGGGCGTTGTCCTGCGGGCTTATCTCTGCCCGGCGGGCCAGTGGACGATCGGCGCCGGGCTGACCAAGGCCTCGGGCGTGGTCGATCCCAAACCGGGCATGGTGATCACGGCTGAGGAAGCCTCGCGCCTGATGGGTGAGGCGCTGCGCACCCGCTACGAGCCTGCGGTGACCCGCGCCATGCCCGGCGCCAAGCAGTACGAATTTGACGGCGGGGTGGCTTTCCACTGGAACACCGGCGCGATCACCCGCGCCTCTTGGGTGCCCGCCTGGGCGTCCGGCAATGTCGCCGCGATGCGCGAGCGGCTGGCGCGGTGGAACAAGGGCGGCGGCAAGGTGCTGCCGGGCCTGACCCGCCGCCGCGAGGCCGAGTTCCGGCTGATTGCATATCGCGACTACGGCGTGCCGGTGCCGGTGCAGACCCCGCGCGGTCTGGCTCGCGTGACGCTGGACCTCGCCCCCGAAGAAGTCACCGCCGCCCGCGCGGCGCTTTCGGCTCGCGGCTATCCCGTGGGCAGCGATGCGCGCGGCATCGCCGAGGAGGCCGTGCGCGCCTTCCAGCGCGACCACGCGCTCACCGTCGATGGTATCCTCGGCCGCGCCACGCTCTCCACCCTGCAGCGCTCGATCGACGCGCGCGGCCAGACCGTTGTCGGCGGTTCCATCGCTGCAGGCGGCGGGGCCGAGACCGCCACCAACGTGCTGCCCGCCGATCTGCCGCTGTCCTGGACCGGCCCGCTGGCGCTGTTGGTTGGTCTCGGTGTGCTGGCGTATCTCGCCTGGCGCTACCGCGACATCCTCGCCGCCAGGATCCACCCCATCCTGCCGCGCCTTGCGGCGACCTTGAGGAGCTTTTGATGAGCAGCGCCCTAACTGCCCTTGCCCTGCAGATCGGCGTGCCGATCGTCGGCAGGATCCTGACCCGCCGCCTTGGCGCGCAGAATGCCCAACTCGCCACCGATGTGATCGGCGCGGTGGCCAGCCGCCTCGGCGTTTCGGCCGACGAGGCAGAGGCGCTGGCCGAGAGCGACCCGCCGCGCGTCGTCGATGCGCTGCGCCAGGTCGAGACCATGGCGCCGGAGATGGTCGCTCTGCACGCCGCCGCCCTCGAGGGGCAATATGCGCTCTTGATGGCCGAACAGCGCGGCCCCTGGTGGGGTTGGGCGTGGCGCCCGGCCTTCATGTGGCTCTTGGCCGGGCTGTGGCTCTGGACCGTGGTCCTGTTGCATATTGCAAATGCCATCTGGCGCATCGCCCTGCCGCCGATTGACCCCGGTGTGCTCCTCTCGGTCACCGGCATCTACGCCGCACTCTATATGGGCGGCCACACGGTGAAGGACTGGGTGCGCATCTCACGCCAGGGGACCTCGGGAGGTGCCTCGTGACCGATGCCCTCACCCTGTCGCCGGTGATCGCCTGGGTCGGCGCGCTCTCCCTGCTCCTGAACTTCGGCCTGTCGCTCTGGGGCCTGCTGGCCTCGGGCGCGCGCCAGAACAAGACCCGGCTCGATGAGCACGAAGCGCGCCTGAGCCGCCACGATACAAGGCTGGGTGGCGTCGAGCAGACGCTGCGCACCCTGCCCTCGACCGGCGATCTGCACAAGATCGAGCTGTCGCTCAGCCGGATGGAGGGCGAGCTCGGCATCATGGGCCAACGCCTGCAGCCCGTCGCCGCCATCGCCGAGCGGATGCAGGAACTCCTGCTGCAACAATCAAAGAGGTAAGCCATGGACATGGCCGAACTGATCCGCGATCAGGCGCGGCTGATCATCCTGAAGGCGCTCGCCGCTCAGGTCGACGAGACGCTCAACAGCGACTTTCTGGTGCTGGAACTGCAACGCTTTGGCATCCGCAAGGATCGTGCCTGGGTGCATGACGAGCTGCGCTATCTTGCCGAGATGGGGGCGCTGGTCGCGCTGCCGGTGGGCAGCCTGCTGGTCGCGACGCTCGCCGCCAAGGGCGCCCGCCATCTCGAGCGCGAGATCGCCATCGAGGGCGTGCAGCGCCCGTCGCGCCCGGTCGCCTGAGATGGCCAGCAAGATGTCTGGCACCGCGCGCGGCCGTGGCCGCCTGTCGTCGTTTGATCTGATGCCGCCCGAGGCCGATGGCCTCATCGCCTGGGCGGCGCAGGAGCTCTCCGCGCGCGAGCGCACCCAGACCGACATCTACGCCGAGTTCGTGCTGCGCTGCGAAGACCTGATGAAGGAGCACCGGGGTGAGCTCGAGTTCGCCATCCCGGCCTTCGCGTCGTTCAACCGCTACTCGATGCGGCTGGCGCGGCTGACCCGGCGGCTCGATCAAACCCGCGCCATCGTCGCCACGCTCGCCGACAAGTTCGATCCGACCGACGCCGACAATCTCACCATCATGGCCGCCGAGACGGTCAAGTCGCTGGTGCTCACCATGCTGGCCGAGGCCGACGAGGACGGCATCGACGCCAAGAGCGTCATGCAGCTTGCCGCCGCCTTCAAACAGGCCGTGCAGGCGCAGTCGATCTCCACCGACCGCCGCCGCCGCGCCGAGGCGGACTTCGCCACCCGCGTGGACGACGCGGTCAAATCCGTCGCCAAGGCCAAGGGCATCACCGCCGAGACGGCGCAGGCGATCAAGGCGCAGATCCTCGGGGTGTCGGCATGAGCGCCCCGGTCAGCGCCGCCGACTGGGCGCGCCAGCGGCGCGAGGCGACCGAGGCCATGCCCAGCATCGTATCGGCCGTCGGCCTGCCCTCCGTCCTGCTGCCCTATCAGGCCCGTGCCATGTCGATGCTGGACTCGGTGCGCGACTGCTCGGCCCTCTTCATCGAGAAGTCGCGCCGCATCGGCCTCACCTGGGGGCTGGCGGCTTACGGCGTCTTGCGCGCCGCGCGCCAGCGCGTCGCGGGCGGCATGGACGTGATGTACATCTCCTATTCGCGCGAGATGACCCGCGAGTTCATCGACGCCTGCGCGATGTGGGCGCGCGCCTTCAACCTCGCCGCCGATGAGGCCGAGGAGTTCCTTTTCGATCAGGGCGACGAGGACGGCGACAAATCCATCCAGGCGTTCCGCATCCGCTTTGCCTCGGGCTTCGAGCTGCTGGCGCTCTCCTCGGCCCCCGGGGCCTGCGCGGCAAGCAGGGCGTGGTGATCATCGACGAGGCGGCTTTCGTCGACAACCTGGCCGAGCTGATCAAGGCGGCGATGGCGTTCCTGATGTGGGGCGGGCAGGTCGTGGTCTGCTCCACGCATGACGGCGTGGACAATCCGTTCAACGAGACGGTCCAGGACATTCTGGCGGGCCGCGCCCCCTACAAGCACATGCGCATCGATTTCGACGAGGCGCTGAGGGAAGGCCTCTATCAGCGCATTGCGCTGGTCAAGGGCGAGGACTGGACGCCCGAGGCCGAAGCCGAGTGGCGCGCCAAGATCGTGGCGTTTTATGGTGACGGCGCCGACGAGGAGCTGTTCTGCATCCCGTCCGCCTCCTCCGGTGCCTGGCTGCCCGGCCCGCTGATCGAGGCGCGCATGACGGTGGAGCGCCCGGTGCTGCGGCTGGATCTGCCTCCCGACTTCATGCAGCGGCCGAAGCTCGATCAGGCGGCCCTGCTCGCGCCGTTCATGGCCGAGCTGGAAGAGGCGCTCGGCGGGCTGGATCTGACCCCGCACTACGCCTTCGGCTTCGACTTCGCCCGCGTCGCCGATCTTTCCGTCGCCTCGCTGCTGGCGATCGAAGCCCGGTTAAAACGCCGCGAAGAGCTGGTGGTCGAGATGCGCAACGTCCCCGGCGCCGAGCAAAAGGCGGTGGTCGGCATGATCCTGGGCAAGGTGCGCGAGCGGCTCGTCGGCGCGGCCTTTGACGCCACCGGCATGGGCTGGACCGTGGCCGAGGACATGGGCCGGATCTTTGGCCTGCGCGAGAGCGAAGACAGCGCGGGCCTCGTCTGGGCGATCAAGTTCACCGAGGACTGGTACCGGCTGCAAATGCCGCCGCTGAAGGCCGCGTTCGAGGATGACGCCATCGCGCTGCACCGCGACGAATATCTGCTGAGCGATCTGCGCGCGGTGAAGCTGGTGCGCGGCATCCCCCGCGTGCCTGCCCTGCGCGAAGGCACCAAGGGCAAGATGCGCCACGGCGATTATGCCATCGCGCTGGCGCTCGCGCATTTTGCCAGCCGCATGCGCTGGTCGGAGGTGGGCTACCGCGCGGTGCCCGATCAGCGCCGCGAGGGCGGCGCGGGACAGATGTATGACCACGCCGATCACGCCGACGACGCGGACATCGCGGGGCGCGGCTGGTGGACCCCGCCGCTGGGGGCAGGCTTGCGAGGAGGGCTGATCTGATGGCGCGCACACCGCAACTCCTCGACCGCTGGGGCAATCCCATCCAGCGCAAGACCCTGACCACCGAGGTCGCCGGAGCGACCCTGGGCGGGGTACGCTCGCCAATGGCGGGCTATCCCGCCGATGGGCTGAACCCGCTGCGGCTGGCGCAGATCCTGCGCGAGGCAGATCGCGGCGATCCGCTGCGCTATCTGGAACTGGCCGAGACCATCGAAGAGCGCGACCTGCATTATCTGGGCGTGCTGTCCACGCGCAAACGCTCGGTGGCGCAGATCGAGATCAGTGTGGAAGCGGGCAGTGATGATCCGCTCGACCAGGACATCGCCGAGGTGGTGCGCGACTGGCTGGCGCGCGACGAGCTGTCGGACGAGCTCTTCGATATCCTCGATGCCATCGGCAAGGGCTACAGCTTCACCGAGATCCTGTGGGATACGTCCGAGGGGCAATGGATGCCGCGCCGTCTGGAATGGCGCGATCCGCGCTGGTTCCGCCCGGCGCAAAAGGATCTGACGACGCCGCTGCTGATCACCGAGAGCGGGGAGGAAGTCCCCCTGCCCGGTGGCAAATTCATCCACGCGGTGATCCGGGGCAAATCGGGGCTGCCGGTGCGGTCGGGTCTGGCCCGCGTCGCAAGCTGGGCGTGGATGTTCAAGGCCTTCACCCAGCGCGACTGGGCGATCTTTGCGCAGACCTATGGCCAGCCGCTGCGCCTGGGCAAATGGGCACCGGGGGCCTCGAAGGAAGACAAGGACACGCTGTTCCGGGCGGTGGCCAATATCGCAGGCGACTGCGCGGCGATCATCCCCGAGAGCATGTCGATCGAGTTTGTGGAGACCGGCACGGTCGGGGCCTCGGTCGATCTTTATGAGCGCCGCGCCGACTGGCTTGATCGGCAGATCTCCAAGGCGGTGCTGGGCCAGACCACGACCACCGACGCGGTATCCGGCGGGCATGCCGTCGCGCAGGAACACCGCCAGGTGCAAGAGGACATCGAGCGCGCCGATGCCCGCGCCCTGGCCGGGATCCTCAACCGCGACCTGGTGCGGCCGTGGGTGCAGCTCGAGTTCGGCCCGCGCGCGCATTATCCGCGCATCGTCATTGCCCGGCCCGAGCCCGAGGATCTCGACCGGCTGGCGCGCAGCCTCGGTGTGCTGATCCCGCTGGGGCTGAAGGTCGCGACCAGCGAGATCCGTGATCGCTTTGGGCTGAGTGACCCGGAGGCGGGGGAGGAGGTGCTGGGTGCGCCCGCGCCGCCGAAGGATGAGCAGAAGGACGCGACGACCAAAGGAAAGGAAGTGGCGAAGTCCGGGGGCGACGCAAACGAGGAAGACGAGGACGACGACGAGACCGGACAAAGCCCGTCCAAAAATCCGGCGCTGCAGGCGGCAGGCGATGCCGGTGCGCGTGGTGGGAATGATGCTGCGCCCGTGGACACGATCCTTGCCGATACCCTCGCCCGGTCAGCGCAACCGACAATCGCGCCGATGATCGAGACGCTGGGCGCGATGCTGGACACCGCAGGCTCGCTCGAGGAGCTGCGCGCCATGGTGCTGGCGGCCTGGCCGGATCTCGACACCTCCGCGCTTGCCAGCCGATTGGCAGAAGGCATGGTCGCCGCCGATCTGGCGGGCCGCGTTGCCGTCGCGGACGAGGCCGATGGCCCCGCCTGACGCCCCCCTGCGCACGCTCCTTCGCCGTCCCTACCCCGAGCAGATCGCGGCGTTCCGGTTGCGGCTCGGGACCCTGCTGCCGACGCAAGACTGGGAAGACCTGCAGGGCGCCGCGCATGACCGCGCGTTCACCGTCGCCGGGGCGATGAAGGCGGATCTGCTCGCCGACCTCGCTCTGGCGATGGACAAGGCCATCGCGCAGGGCACCGGGCTCGAGGCGTTCCGCCGCGACTTCCGCGCGCTGGTGGTGCGGCATGGCTGGCACGGATGGACCGGCGAGGGCACGCGCGGCGGTGAGGCCTGGCGCACCCGGGTGATCTACCAGACCAACATGCGCACCAGCTACGCCGCCGCACGCATGGCGCAGCTGCGCGAGGCCGGGTTCAGGTACTGGATCTATCGCCACGGCGGCTCGATGGAACCGCGCCAGCAGCATCTGGCGATCGACGGGCTGATCCTGCCCTCGGATCATCCATTCTGGGACATCTGGGCACCGCCGAACGGCTGGGGCTGCAGCTGCTGGATCACCGGCGCGCATACGATGAACGCGGCGCAGCGGCGAGGCGGCAAGCCAGACGTCACCCTCCCTGACAGCTGGGACCAGATCAACCCGAAGACCGGCGCGCCCGAGGGCGTCGATCGCGGCTGGGGCTATGCGCCGGGGGCCAGTGCCACCGACACCATCATCACGGCGGCGCAAAAGGCCGCGGGTTTGCCGGAACCCATCGCGGCGGATTTCGCGCGCTCGCTGGACAGGGTCGTTGATCGCGCCTGGCCGGTTTGGCTTGCCGACGCCCGCGCAGGTCGCACCAACCAGCCCGCCTTGCTCGGGGTCGTGCCGGATACATCACCCCACGCCGCCGCGATCCTCGCGCCGCCTGCTGCCGTGCGCGTCGACATACCCGCCATCACCGATCTGCCTGACCGGATGCGCCGCCCCATGGCCGTGCTGGTGGATCAAGAGAGCGGCGATCTGATCTATGTCCTCACCGATAGCGACGGGCTGCCGGTGCTGGAAGCCCGGGTCAGATCAGGCGACAGGGCTTCCGCGCTGCACAGCCTGCGCCCGTTCGATCTGGGCGCGCTGATCGCCCAACTGGCCAGCGGCGCGCTCGGCCTGATCCTTGGGACCCTGACATGATCACCATCGACATTGACGACGACGCCATCCTGAGCGCCCTCGACCGGGTGGCGCGGGCGGTGACCGATCTGCAGCCCGTTCTGCAGGACATCGGCGAGACCATGGTTGAGACCACGCGCGAGCGGTTTATGACCGGCGTTTCTCCTGACGGCGTGGCCTGGGCGCCAAAGTCCGAGGCCACGCTGGCACGGTACCGCAGGCTGCCGGGCAAGACCGACACGCGCCCACTCTGGGGGCCAAGTGGCGATCTGCACACGCTCTTCGCCGCGCAGGCGAGTGCCACCGAGGTCAGCTGGGGGACGAACGTGATCTATTCCGCCGTCATGCAATTCGGGGCGACCAAGGGGGAGTTTGGCGAGAACGCCGCCGGGTATCCGATCCCCTGGGGCGATATCCCCGCCCGACCCTTCCTCGGGGTGTCCGATGAGGACCGAAACAGCATCATTTCGGCGTTGAACGACTGGCTGATGCAGGCGTGGGGCTCGGAGTGAGGCGCGTTACCCTCTGAGAGCGCCGTTAAATACCTATTTAATACCCAAGTCGGGTTTTGAGCGCCTACCGGGCGTCTGAGGCAGGACGCCCGCTCAGCGGCCCGCACAGGCGCGGTTCGGTTTCGACCCGTTTCCCGCAAACCGTAGTGCCTATTTTGCTCCCGCCACCTGCGCGAATCTGTGGGCATGAACACGAGCCCCACCATCGCCCTCTTGCAGGCTGCCCCCCTGCCCGACGACACCGCCGTCGCCTGGGTGCACCTGCTGCCCGCTGGCACCATCACCACGCAAGACGGGCGCGGGCCGTACCGCGTCGAGGATCCGGCGCGGCTGATCGCCGACAGTCTGCAGGGCGAGCGCGGGGGAACGGCCAAACTCCCCATCGACGAGAACCACGCGATTGATCTCGCCGCCCCGCGCGGCGAGGCCTCGCCGTCACGCGGCTGGATTGTCGAGCTGCAAGCCCGCGCCGACGGCATCTGGGGCAAGGTTGACTGGACCGCCACCGGGCGGGCGCTGCTCTCGGACCGCGCCTATCTCGCCCTCTCCCCCGCCATTGCCCATGACGCCACCGGCCGCGTGCTGCGCATCCTGCGCGCCTCGCTCGTCAACCGTCCCAATCTGCGCGGGCTGACCGCGCTTCACCAGGAGGACCCTATGTCCCTGTCCCAACGCCTGGCCGCCCTGCTCGGCCTGCAGACTGATGCCACCGAGGATGTGCTGGTCGAGCGCGTCACCACCCTGCACCAGGCCGCGCCGCAAGCCACCGCCCTGCAAGCGCAGATGGCCGAGATCGGCACCGCTCTGGGGGTCGCGCAAGATGCCGAGCCCGCAGTCATCCTGAACGCCGTGCGCGCCAAAGCACCCAGCAGCGACACCGCCGTCGTCGCGCTGCAGACCGAGCTCGCCACCGTCACCACCCAGCTCAACGCCTTGCGCGACTCCGCCGCCCAGGAGCGCGCGACGGTGTTCGTCGACGGCGAGATCAAGCGTGGCCGGGTCGGCGTCAAACCCCTGCGCGAGCACTACATCGCCATGCACATGACGGATGCCGCCCGCGTCGAGAAAGAGCTGGGCGCCCTGCCCATTCTGGGCTCGGGCGGCACGCTGGCCACCACCCCCGCCCCCTCCGCCGACGGCAAGATCGCCCTGCAGGCCGAGCAGCGCGAGGCGGTGCGCCTCGGCGGCTTTGACCCCGAGGCCTATGCCGCCGTTCTCAAATCCGAGCAAGAGGAGGCCCGCTGATGGTGGCCCTGACGTCTGACCGCAACACGCAACAGGCTGCCGGTGATCTGCGCACCGGGAATGTGGCCGCCTCGCAGCTGATCTACGCGGGCGCGCTGGTGATGCGCAACGCAGCCGGCACGCTGGTCAAGGCCAGCACCGCCACTGGCCTGATCGGCGTCGGCCGCGCCGAGGAGCGCGTGGACAACGCCAGCGGCGACGCAGGCGACAAGCAGCTGCGCTACCGCCCCGGCATCTACCGCTTTGCCAACTCGGCCTCGGGCGATCTGATCACCGCCGCTGACATCGGTGCCGTCTGCTACGCGGTCGATGACCAGACCGTGGCGAAGACCCATGCCACCAACACCCGCAGCCCTGCCGGTGTCGTCGATGACGTCGACGACCTGGGGGTCTGGGTCCGCGTGGACGCCGCCCTCACCAAAGCCGCCCTTTCCTGAGAGGACTGAGCCCATGCTCGTCAATGCCGCCAATCTTGACGCCCTGCGCGTCGGCTACAAATCCACTTTCCAGGGCGCGCTGTCGCAAGCCCCGTCCCAGCACCTGCGCGTGTCCACCGTCGTCTCTGCCTCGACCAAGGAGCAGAAATACGGCTGGCTGGGCAAGATCCCCAATGTGCGCGAATGGCTCGGGCCGCGCGCCGTGCAGAACCTCGCCCAGCACGACTACTCGATCCGCGAGAAGCCCTGGGAGCTGACCATCGCCGTCGACAAGGACGACATCGAGACCGACAATCTCGGCATCTATGCCCCGCTCTTTGCCGAGATGGGCCTCTCGGCGGGCTCGAAGTGGGACCAGCTGGTGTTCGCGCTCCTGAAGGACGGCTTCACCACCGAGTGCTACGACGGCCAGCCGTTCTTTGACACCGATCATCCGGTGCTGGCCGAGGACGGCCAGACCATGCTCACCGTGTCGAACACCGGCGGCGGCTCGGGCACGCCGTGGTTTCTGCTCGATACCAACCGCGCGCTGAAGCCGATCATCCTGCAAAAGCGGCGCGACTTCACCTTCACCTCGATCACCGACTTGAGCAGCCCCAACGTCTTCATGAACCGCGAGTTCGTCTATGGCACGGATGCCCGCGCCAATGTCGGCTTCGGGTTCTGGCAGTTTGCCTATGGCTCGAAGCAAACGCTCAACGCCGCCGCCTATGCCGCCGCCCGCGCATCGCTCTCCAGCCTGAAGGGCGATCACGGCCGCCCGCTGGGGCTGATGCCGAACCTGCTGGTCGTGCCGCCCGCGCTGGAAAGTGCCGCGCGCAAGATCCTAAACAGCGAGTTCGCCGCCGGGGGCGAGACCAACGAGTGGAAAGGCACCGCCGAGCTGCTCGTCGTGCCCTGGCTGGCGTGAGGGAGACCCCCATGGATGATCTGACCCGCATCAAGGGGATCGGCACGGGCAGCGCGAAGGCGCTGGCCGGGGCCGGTATCGCCAGCTTTGCCGCTCTGGCCGGTGTTGACCCCGCCGCCCCGCCCGAGGTTGCAGGTCTGCGCAGCCCGGACTGGGCGGCATGGATTGCGCAGGCAGCAACGCTGGCGGCAACCGGGGCGGACCAAGGGGGCACAGATCCCCACACCGCCCCGGCCACCATGCCACCGGCTTCAACGCCTGAGCCGACCCCGGCCACTGGCACCCTCCTCGTCACCGGCCCGAAGCGCGGCCGCTGGCGCGCGGGCTGGCACTTTGGCCCGGAGCCGGTGCGCTTGGCCCTGGCCGATCCCACCGACGAGGAACGCGCCGCCATCGAGGCCGACCCCACGCTCACTGTCGAGTTCGAGGCCGAGCCTGAAGCCTGATCACCTCCCGCTTCACCCGTCTTTTCATCGCCGTTTCAACCCCCGTTTCAATGCCGCTTGAAGGCCCCGTTCATGACCTACGCCACACTGCTCACGCTCACCGATCGCTTTGGCGCGGAGACGCTGGAACGCCTGACGGATCGCGCCGATCCGCCTTCGGGCGCGATCGACGAGGGCGTCGTGGACCGCGCGCTCGCCGATACGGACGGGGTGATCGATGGCTATCTGCGGGCGCGGTACGTCACGCCCTTGGTCGAGGTGCCGCCGCAGATCGTGGACATCGCACTATCCATCGCCTTCTACCGCCTGCACCGCTGGGAACCCGATCCCAAGATCCGCCGCGACTATGACGACGCCCTGCGCAGCCTGCGCGAGATCGCCAGCGGCACGATCCGCCTGACCGCGTTGACGGTGGAGCCGACCGCCACCGGCGAGACCGGCGCGCGGCTGACCGACCGCGAGCGGCCCTTCACGGCGCAGAACCTCAAGGGCTTCATCTGATGCTGGAGGCCACCCTCCAGCGCCTTGCAGCGCGCGTACCCGGTCTGGTCGGCCGGTTGCGCGGGGCGGCCGAATTCTCCGCCCTCGTCGCGTCCAACGACATCCGCCAGGTGCAAGCGGGCGCCTATGTGCTGGCCATGTCGCTGGCCGGTGGTCAGGCGCGCGCCGCCACCGGGGCCTTTGTGCAGGAGGTTGAGGAAGGCCTGAGCGTCATCCTCACCCAGCGCGCCGAAGATCCGCTCGGCGGCACGGGACGCGACTGGATCATCACCCAGCGCGACGCGGTGATTGCGGCGCTCGCTGGCTGGGTCCCCACCGGCGCGCCGGGTCCGATGCGGCTCAAGCGCGGCCAGATGCTCAACGTGGCGCGCGGGCTGCTGGTCTACCAGCTCGACCTCGCCGTCGCCTCCCAACTCAGGATCGATCCGCGATGACCAGGCGCAAAACCCCACCCGCGAAGCAAGAACAGCCCCGCCAGGGCGGCAGCTACGTTCGTGAGAAAGGCGGCGCGCTGGTGCCAGAGCTGGTGCCGGTAAGCGAGCACGGGGCGGCACCTGCTGACGCACCCCGCCCCGAACACCGCCGCCAACCCGTACAAGTCTCTAAGGAATAAACCATGATCTACTTCAATGAGAAGATCTTTCTGCTGGCGCTGGAAAGCACCTATGGCACGGCGCCTGCCCTGGCCGCCTCGGACGCGATCCTCGCCACCGAGATCCGCATCATGCCGATGGAAGGCCAGGATCTGTCGCGCAATCTGGAACGCCCGCATCTGGGGGCTCAGGCGACGATCCCCGTCGATCTGCACGCCAAGATGAGCTTCAAGGTCGAGCTGGTGGGCTCCGGCACCGCTGGCACGCCGCCCGTGGTCGGTAAGCTGCTGCGCGCGCTGGGATGTGCCCAGACCATCGTGGTCGATACCTCGGTCACCTACAACCCGGTGAGCCGCAGCCACGAGAGCGTCGCCGCGCATCTGTGGATCGGCGACACGCGCTTTGCGCTGATCGGCGCGCGCGGTACCGGCACGATCCGCGTCAACGCCAGCGGCATTCCGGTCCTCGAGGTCGAATTGACCGGGCTCTGGACCGCGCCGTCCGAGGCCGTCCGCGTTGAGCCCGATCTCGACGATCAGCTCGAGGCCGACGTCATGGCCGCCACGACGGCCAACACGCCCGTCTTCACCGTGAACGCCGTCAGCTTGGTGATGCGCAGCTTCGCCCTCACTCTCGGCAACCAGGTCGAGCCGCGCTTCCTGATCGGCGCCGAGCGCGTGCTGATCACCGGACGGCAAGAAACGCTCGAGACCACCGTCGAGGCTCTGCCCCTGACCACGCTCAACCCCTTCGCGCTGGCCAAGGCCCGCACGCAGGTGCCGGTTGCGCTGACCCATGGGACCGTTGCCGGGAACATCGTGTCCCTGGCGGTACCGCGCGCCCAGATGCAGCGCCTGCAAGGCATCGACGAGCAGCAGGGCATCGCCGAGTGGCCCCTGCGCCTCGTGCCCCAGCCCGATGCCGGCAACGACCAGTGGACGCTGTCCTTCACCTGACCCCAGTTACAGGAGCCCCTATGCTCAAGATCGCCCGCAACCCCGAGTTCACCCATGACGTCACCGTCCGCGTGCCGGTCGATGGCGGCTTTGCCGACCAGAAGTTCAAGGCGCGGTTTCGTGTGATCCCGTGGGCCGAGCTCAACGTCTTCGAGCGCGATGCCGACGAACAGACCCGTATGGTCTGGGTCGGCTGGGACGGCATCGTCGATGACGCGGACGTGCCGATCCCCTTCTCGGACAGCATGCGCGACACGCTGATCAGCCTGCCCTTCGTGCGCATGGCGGTGCTGAACGCCTATGTCGACGCGGTCGCGGGCGCCAAGCGGGGAAACTGACGCAGGCCGGGCGGCACTGGGCGCGCGGGGATCTGGCCCAAGACCCCCGCGATGAGGCCACCGAGGACGCAAGGCGCTGGGGCCTGCGCCGCGTGCCCGGCCGAAGACCCCCCCGATGACGGTCTCTGGCCCGAGCACGTCGACGCCTTCGCTGCCTTCCTCGCCGTCGCCGGTCAATGGCGCTGCACGGCGCTTCCCAACGGCGCCTTGATCTGGATGGGCCTCGATTACACCGCCGCGCAGGCCGGGCTGACGCTCGCTGGCCTCGCGCCCTGCGCAGAAACATGGAACGACCTCCGGCAGATCGAAGCCGGGGCCATCGAGGAGCTGAACCTTGTCCGGTGAGAATCTGCACCTGAGCATGCTCTTGACCGCGCAGGCCGATCAGGCCCGGCGCGAGCTGGCGGCTACCGCTCAGGCCGCACGCGAGCTCGCCAAGGCAGGCCCGGAGGTGACGGGCGCGATGGCACCGGCGAAGACGGCACTTGAGGGCACCGCCAGAAGCGCCGAAGCCCTGCGCACCGTCGCCCCCGCTGTCGCGACCGCCTTTGCGCCCCTCAGCACCACCCTCACCGGCACCGCCACCGCCGCCAACACCCTGCAGGGCGCCGTCGCCGGTCTGAACCGCCAGACCAGCGCGCAAAGTGCCGAGCTGGCCGCAACGGCGACGGAAACTGCCGCCTACCGCGCCGAGCTCGACCGGGTGCGCGCCCAGTTCAATCCGCTCTTCGCGGCATCCCGCGCCTATGAGCAGCAGCTGCGCGACATCGCCGACGCCGAGCGTCTGGGGGCGCTGGGGGCGCAAGAAGCCGCCGCCGCGCGCGACCGCGCCAGCGCCAGCCTCGCGCCGATGACCGGGACCATGACCGGGCTTGGCCGCGCGACCTCGGTCAACGTCATGCACACCGCCAACCTGGCCGCGCAGTTCAACGATATCAGTGTCATGGCGCTGGCCATGCAAAACCCGCTGCAACTCGCCATGCAGCAAGGCACCCAGATCAACCAGGTGTTCACCCAGATGGGCGGGCACCGGGCCGCGATCCGCGGCCTCGGTCCCGCGCTGATGTCGATCGTCAGCCCGGCCTCGCTGGCAACCATCGGCATGATCGCCCTCGGCACCATGGGCGTGCAGGCGCTCCTGTCGATGCGCGACGGTGCCGCGTCTGTTGACGACGCACTGGCCGATCTCGACGAGCGCATCACCGCCCTGCGCGAGACCGCGCGCCTCGCAACACCCGGCGGGCTCGAAGAGGCCGAGGCGCGCTATGGCCGCATCACAGCTGAGGTCGAGCGCCTGATCGAGGCCCGCGAGCGGCTCGCGCTGATCGACGCCCGCGCCGCCCTCGATGCCGCCAGCGCCACCATTGGCCAGACCGCAGGCGGGCGCTGGTATGACTTCACGCTTACGGATGAAGCCAGCGGCGTGCTGGCCCTGCGCCGCAACCTCGATCTCGGGCGCCGCGATGCCGAGATCCTGCGCGCCGAGATCACCCGGCTGGGTACCCTGCACGAGCCTGCCGAACTCGCCGAGCAATACGGCCAGCTCGCCCGGATGGTCGAGGCGGTGATCACCGGGCTTGGTGCCACCGATGAGCGCCGCCAGTTCCTCGCCGATCTGCTCGCCGCCGAGGACCGCGCGCGCCAGATCGTCGCGCTGCTCGAGAGCCGGGGCCAGCAAGACACCCGGCGCGGCGCGCAGATGCTCGCCGACCTTGAGGCTGAGGCCGCGATCCGTCAGGCTATCACCCGCTACGGTGAGGACAGCCGCCTCGTCGCCGAACTCCGCGTTGCGGCCGAGCGCCGCGCCTTTGGCGAGACCCTGCGCACGCTCGATATCAGCGACGCGCTCAAAGACCAGCTGCGGCAGGCCTGGGAGGCCGCCAACGGGCTGGCCGGCACCGACATGGCCTCGGGCGTGGCGCGTGCCCGCGCCGAGGCGCAGGCGATGGCCGACGAGATCATGCGCGCGCTGAATGCGGCGCAAAGCCTCTCGGCCCAAGGGGCGGCTGCGCTGGAAGACGCGCGGATCCGGTCACGCTACACCGACCCGGTCAATCAGGCCTATCAGCTCGCCGCTGCAAGCATGCGCCGCGCCCAGGGCGTGCGCCGCGATGGCGCCGAGGGCGTGGAACTCGCCGCGCTCGATGCCGAGGTCAACGCCGCCGGGCGCGCCGCCGCCGAAGTCGCCCGCCTCAATCAGGAGCGCACCGCCCTTAACCGTTCCCGCCGCGATGGTGCCCGCGCCAGTGCTCAGGAACGCGAGGCCGTGCTCGAGCTGATCTCCGGGCTGCAGACCGAGATTGACCTCTTGCGCGAGACCGATCCCGTCCAGCAGGAGATGATCCGCCAGCGCGAGGTGCTTGCCGCCGCAACGCAGGCCGAGCGCGACCAGATCGAGGAGCTCATCGCCACCCGTCAGCGCGAGACAGAAGCGCAGGAGGCCAGCACGCGGGCGATGGAAGGCGTGCGCGATCTCGGCCGTGAGACCCTGCGGGGCATCATCGACGATCTGCGCAGCGGCGCCTCGGCAGGCGAGATCCTGACCAACGTGCTCGACCGCGTGCTCGACAAGATCATCGAGATCGGCACCGAGCAGCTCTCGGATGGTTTGTTCGGGGCCAGCGGCTCCTCCTCGGGCGGGTTGCTCGGGCAGCTCTTTGGCAGCCTCTTTGGCGTCAAGTTCAACGCCAAGGGGGCCGTCGTCGGTGCCCCCACCCTCTTTGCCTATGGCGATCAGCCCGGCCAACTCGGCGTGATGGGCGAGGCAGGCCCCGAGGCGATCATGCCGCTGTCGCACGCCATGGGCGCAGGCGTTGGCGCGTTGATCGACGGTCGTGAGACAACCCTGCCGCTCACCCGGCTGGCCTCGGGCAAGCTCGGCGTCGCCATGCCCTCGGGCTTTGCGCCGCAGCCCTTCGCGCAAGGCGGCAGCTTTGGCCACATCCCTGCACCGCCGACCCGGGCAGCGGCGAATGCCCAGGCGGCAACGCCCGCCGTGGTCCAGCTGCAGCCGGTGCTGGTCAACAACACCGGCACGCCGATGCAGGTTGAGACTGAAGAGACCACCGACGCGCGCGGCCAGCGCCAGCAGAAATACATCCTCTCCGAGGCGGTCAGCGCAGGCCTGGCAACGCCGGGCGGGCGCGGCGGGCAAACCCTGCGCAGCGTCTACGGCCTCAGCCGCATGAGCCGGAGGCGGCAGGCATGATACGGATCTGGCCCGACACCCTTCCGCACCCCGAGCGCGACAGCTGGCAGGTCCAGCCGCAGGACGCGCGCCGCAAGCGCCAGTCCGACGCAGGCCCGCCCGCCTACCGGCGCCGGTTCTCTTCCGTGGCCAGGATGGTGCAGCTTTCCGTCCTGCTCTCGCGCGACGAGAAGGCCGTCTTCGATGGGTTCTTCCACGACGACTGCAACGAAGGCGCGCTGCTCTTCCAGATGCCCGACCCGACGACGGACGGCTGGCCGGTGCTCTCAACCGGGGGCGACGCGCTACTGGCCGACGCGGTCACGCCCTTGCTGCTCAGCGCGACGTGGCTCTGCGCCTGGGGCGATACCCTGCCCACGGAGACCCTTGTCGGCCTTGAGTTCCGCAAATCCTTCAGCGTCGTGGTGATGCCATGAGACGCCTCTCGCTCAACGCCCGTCTGGCCTTCGACGCCCCCGCCTCGGCCGAGATCGAGGTGGCCCTGTTCCTGATCGAGCATCCCGATCTGGACGCGCCGATCCGGCTCTCCACCGACAACACCGAACGGCTGTCCGTGGACCCGCTCACCTACGGCACCCGCTCCACATGGCGCGGGGCCAACCCGGTGACAGACCCCTATCTTTGGATCGTCGCCTCGGCCGTCCTGCCCGGTGATGACGACGAGGCCCCCGCCAGCGCGCGCCTTGTCATCGAGAACCTCGACGCCGGTCTCACTGCCCTGCTGCGCTCGTTCACCGAGCCGCCGACGATCAGCATCGCCGTCGTGCTCGCCGACAGTCCCGACACCATCGAGGCCGAATGGACCGGGCTGCAGCTCGCCTCGGCCGACATCACCGCCGCCGAGATCACCCTCACACTCAGCCGCGACGAGATCGAGCTCGAACCCTTCCCACCCGGCCGCATGACCCGGCTGAATTTTCCGGGGCTGCATCCATGAGGTGTGCACCATCCATGAGCTGGTCTGATCGTTTCCTCGGCATCCCCTTCGCCGACCTCGGCCGCACCCGCGCGGGCTGCGACTGCTGGGGGCTGGCGTGCGTGATTTATCGGCACGAGCTGCGCATCACCCTGCCCGACTATCTCGGCGGCTATGCCTCGGCCGACGAGCACCGCGAGATCGCGGCGCTGATCGCTGGCGAGACCGCCGCGCCGCTCTGGCAGCCGGTCACCGGTCCCGCCGCCCCCTTCGATATCGCCGTCTTCCGGCGCGGCCGCTTTGCAACCCATGTCGGCGTCGTCATCCGCCCCGGCCTCATGATCCACATGGCCGGTGAGGATCAATCAAAGGTCGAGCGCTACGCCGAGGGGCCGTGGCACAGCCGGTTTGCCGGGCATTTCCGGCACGCTTCAAGGGCTGTTGAACGGCCCGTTCAACTGATCAGCGAGGCCCCCCGATGAGCGGCCTTCGCATCCTCACAGCCCCCGCGCTCGATCCCGGAGCGGCCCGCCTCGAGATCACCCTCCCCGAGGGCCTCACCGTCGCCGAGATCGTCGCGGCCGCCCTGCCCGCCGCATCACAGGCGGATCTCGCCCATGCCCGCGTCGCCCTCGTCACGCCGACGGGATCTGCCATCGTGCCGCGCGCGCTCTGGCACCGCGTGCGCCCGAAGCCCGGCGTGCGCATCGTCATCCGCCTGATCCCCGGCAAGGATGCCCTGCGCACCATCTTGTCGATCGTCGTCTCCATCGCGGCCCTCGCTCTGGGCACGATGTTCGGTCCGGCAGTGGGGACGTTCCTTGGCATTGGCAAAATCGCCGGGACGGCGCTTGTCACCATAGGAGCCAACCTGCTGGGCAACCTGCTGATCAACGCGCTGATCCCGCCGGTCAAACCCGACGAGGAACGCCCAAGCTTCAGCATCTCAGGCTGGCGCAACCGCCTCGATCCCAACGGCGCAGTCCCCGTTCTGCTGGGCCAGATCCGCTACACCCCGCCCTTCGCCGCGCAAAGCTGGACCGAGATCTCGGGCGATCTGCAGTACATCCACGCGCTCTTCAACTTCGGCGAGGGGCCGATCGAGCTCAGCGACTTCCGCATCGGTGACACCTCGATCTCCGAGTTCGACGAGATCGACATCGAAGTCCGCCAGGGGCATGCGGGCGATGATCCGTGCAGCCTCTACCCCCTGCAGATCCTCGAGGAGCAGATTGGCGTCGAGCTCACCCGTCCCTTGCCGCGCAACGATGCCGGTGAGGTCACCGGCGGCGCGCCGATCGAGACCCCCGTCGTGCGCACCACCGGCAGCGATGCGTCCGGCGCCTCGGTGATTTTTGCCTTCCCGTCCGGCCTCGCTTGGTTCGACGACGATGGCGACAAGCATCACATGGCGATCTATGTGCGCGTCGAGCAGCGCCTGGTCACCGCAGAAGAATGGACCGAAACGACCGTGCTCACCCTCGTCGGCAGAAAGGCCGAAGGCTTCTATCGTCAACACACCTGGACATTTCCCGAACGCGGCCGGTGGCAAATCCGTCTGACCATGCTGAGTGCCGAGACCGAGGACACCAAGGTCCTGCAGCGGCTGGTCTGGGCGGGCCTGCAGACGATCCGGCCGGAATATCCGCTGAACTACCACCGGCCCCTGGCGCTGGTGGCGGTCCGTGCCAAGGCGACCTATCAGCTCTCGGGCGCGCTGGACACATTCAGCGCCATGGGGCGGCGGATCTGTCTCGATTGGGACCATGAGAGCGAGACCTGGCTCACCCGTGCCACCTCGAACCCGGCCTCGCTCTATCGCTACGTGCTGCAATGCCCGGCCAACCCCAAGCCCGCCCCGGATGCCGAGATCGACCTCGCCCAGCTCGCGGACTGGCACGACTTCTGCCGCCTCAAGGGCCTGCACTACAACCGCGTCCAGGACCGCGCGGGCACCACCCTGCGCGAGGCGCTCACCGAGATCGCCGTGGCAGGCCGCGCCTCGCCGCGCCATGACGGCCTGCGCTGGGGCGTGGTCATCGACCGCCCCGCCGATCTGATCGTCGATCACGTCTCGCCGCGCAACAGCTGGAACGTCTCGGTGAGCCGCGCCTATACCGAGAAGCCGCACGCCTGGATTGCCCGGTTTCAAGATCAGGGCAATGACTACGCCACCGCCGAGCGGGTGATCCGCCGCCCCGGCTATGCGGGCGATATCACGCTGACCGAACCGCTGGAGATGCCCGGCCTGACCGACGCCGCCATCGTCTACCGCGAAGGCATCCGCCGCTTCCATGAAGCCGCCCTGCGCCCCGATCTGATCGAGGTCACCCAGGACGGCGCGGTGCGCGTCGCCACACGGGGTGACGCCGTGGTGATCAGCCATGACGTGCTCTCAAACACGCAAGGCTCCGCGCGGGTTCGCGCCGTGGTCGGCACGGCCGTGCATCTCGACGAAGCGGTCACCATGGCCGAGGGTGTGAGCTACGCCCTGCGCTTCCGGGTGTTCGAGGGCGACGCCGACACGGTCGGCACCTCGGTCATCCGCGCGGTTGCGACCCTTCCTGGTGAGAGCGACCTCGTCACGCTCACCGGCAACGGGCCGATGCCGCTGGCGGGTGACCTCGTGCTCTTCGGCGAGGCGGGCAGCGAGAGCTTCAAGGTGATCGTGAGCCGGGTCGAGACCACCGAGGATCAATGCTCGATCCTGCGCGCCGTCGCCGCCGCGCCCGAGATCGACACCCTCACCGATGCCGCCGAGATCCCGGACTGGTCGAGCCGCGTCGGTGCCGAGATCGATGCGAGCCTGCTGGCGCCGCCAGCGCCGCGCTTCACAAGCGTGTCGAGCACCGTGGTCTGGAACCCGGGCGAAGGGCGGGAGCCTGTCGGGTTTTGGGAGCCGGGCGAGATCAATTATTTCCTCAAGCCCGGCGCAGGCCTTGTCTACACGGCCAGCTATCGGATCGGGCATCGCCTCGGGACGGTAAGTGACTGGACCGAGTTCGACCTGCCCGCCGCCAGCAGCGGAGGGAGCATAGCCCCCTATCCCCACGGCTACACCGCCCAGATCCGGGCGCAGGCGATCTCGTTTGCGGGCGTCGCCGGGCCTTGGTCGCCCCCCATCACGCTTGTGATCGGCGCGGGGGCTGCGGCCATTCCGGCCGCCCTCGATCCCGAGTCGATCAACATCACCCCGCTTCTGGGCGGTGCCCTGATCCAGCTCGCAACCGGCGGCGACGGCGCAACGACCAGGCTCCAGATCTACCGCTCGACCTCCGATGTGCTTGATCGCGCCACCGACGCCGTGGGCACCCCCCACCCCGTCAGCCCGCTGACCAGCTACTCCTTCGCCCTGGGCGACACGACCCGCAGCAACCTGGTGACCAATGGCGGGTTCGCGACGGAGGCCGCCTGGGTGCCCGGCGCGGGCTGGGCCATCGCGGCGGGCGTTGCGACCCATACCGGTGGTGCTTCAGGTGCCATCACCCAAGGCATCACCACCGAAACCGGCAAATGGTACCGCGCCGCCGTCACCGTGAAGGACCGCACCGCAGGCACCCTGACCCCGCAGCTGACCGGTGGATCGACGATCTCCGGCACCGTCGCCACCACAAACGCCGAACACCTCGATCGCCTTCAGGCGGTCAGCGGCAACGACACCGTCGGCTTCCTCGCCTCCGCGACCTTCGACGGCGCAATCGATGATGCCGTCCTCTACCTCGAGACCGCCGCCTGCCTCTCCCAAGGCATCCATTACGTCTGGGTCGAGCCCCAAAACGCCGACGGATCCCCCGGCCCGGCAGTCGGGCCGTTCCCCGTCACCATCATCTGAGGACCGCACCCATGGGCATCCGCACCACCAACCTCGATCAAAGCGCGCTCGTCGATGAGCTTCTTGGCAATTACAACGGCTCGACCGTCCGGGTATCCCTCCTGTGGCTGCTGGCCGCGCTGACCGCGCTTCAGGGTCCGAGCTACGCGACCTTTGCCGAACTCGAGGGCGATCTCGATTGGCCAAACGGATCGCAGGGCTACGTCACCGGCGACGAGACGCCCGGGCATGACGGCCGCTATCGCAAGGACGGGGCCGCTGGCACGGGCACATGGACGCGCATCGGTGACCTGCCAAGCGGCGGCCCCAACCAGGACGTGTTCAATGACGTGGCCGCAAAGGTCGATTTGCTGACGGTGACAGGTGATGTCGATCTGGACGCGCTCGCGGCAAAGCTTGGGCTGTTGACGGTGACCAGTACCATCGATCTGGACACCTTGGCGGCCGAGGTAGCCTCGCTCAATGCCGCTCTCGTCCTCAAGGGCGGGTGGGACGCATCGTCCGGGACATTCCCTGGCGACGGAACGGCTCAGGCCGGTTTCATCTATCTCGTAACCGATGCGGGGACGGTCGACGGGCAGGCATTCGCGGTTTCCGATCGACTGGTCGCGATCGTCAACAATGCGTCGACCGGCACCTATGCCGGGAACTGGCTGCGCGAGGCCTATACCAATCAGGTCCAAAGCGTCGCTGGCCGCACGGGGGAGGTGACGCTGACGACCGACGATATCTCTGGCCTGGCGACGTTGCTGGCGACGCGCCTGGCGGCGGCATCGAACCTGTCGGACCTGCCAAGCGCATCGACAGCGCGCAACAACCTCGGCCTCGGCAACGTCAACAACACGGCGGATGTAAACAAGCCGGTGAGCTTCGCGCAACAGGCGGCACTCGATCTCAAAGCGACCGTTGCTCAGATGCTGTTGACCATCAAACAGATTGGCGGCGTCGAACTTTTGCCTCGGGGGTCGGGTTGCGCCTGTCGGGCGCGAACGGAAAGGTCATGACCGATCTTCTTTGGGACCGAGACAAGGCGACCTGGCGGTTTACGGGGCACGCGCTGGCGACGGACGTCGAAGCCCTGTCAGCGCGGGTTGGTGGTCCAGAATTTTTGCCACGGGGCGTATCCCTGCGGCTGCAAGATGCGATGGGGCGCGTCGCCAAGGATCTGGTTTATGACCGCGTCCGCAATGAAACGCGGTGGCAAGGTCATGCGCTGAGCGGCGAAGATACCGTATTCAAGCCAGGCGAAGTCGTTTCAGCACCAGCGACCAGCGTGCGGGCTCGGCGCTCAAAGCTGGACGTGAAGACCGATGCCTCCGGTATTGGCTGGGTGCGCCTGCCTTCCCTTGTCGCGTCGCAGATCATCGGCACCAATGACAGCGGCACAACCCTCGAGTTTCGCCGCTCCTGGGGCCTGGTCATTCGTGGGCGCCATTACGTTGGCACGTTCGCTCCCGGTGTGACGGGGTCACTGCTCAGTGCCGGTACCTTCACAACGACGCTTGATGCGGCGAGCGATTACGCGGTGGGTCAGTATTTCGAGCAATCCGCGGTGTCTGGCAACGAGGTCGGCGGCGTTGTTTACGCCCAAGGTGACCTGGCAGTCTCCGACGGATCGGCATGGATCAAGCAAGCAGCCCCAACCGTCGACCCGCTGCTGGCGGGTCAGTTCGTGACAATCACCGAGGCCGGGACCTTCAAGGGTATCGCGTTGAGCGTTGGCGATCGCCTGATCTATACCGGGCGCACGCGGAACTCCGGCGTGACAGACGTCCGAAACTGGGCGCGTGCAGCCCGCCTGCGCGACATTTGCCTGATGGGCGAAACAGCAACACCTGCCGCTGCCCCTCCTGTCGATCCCCAGAACGGTGATCTTTGGTACGTGACCGCCAGTGACGGCGATTTCGTCGAAGGTGACGGTCTGCGTCGCGAAGGTGGCGGGTGGGTGCGTATCCCCGGCGAACCCGTAACCACCGTGCTCGACGATGGCCCCTTGTGCCTGCTGTGCGAGCGCGCCGATCAGATCGAAGTGCGCCGCGCCGACAAATCCACGACGCAGGCGGCGGTCCATCTCAACGCCGTTGTAGAGCCGAAGGCCCCTGCTGTGCTGTCGCGCAACATCTGGTGGGTCGGGGACTCCATGCCCGGATACGCCGCTGCCGAGATCGTCAGCATCCTGTCAGACCGCACGGTGACAGTGCAAAGTATGAGCGGGGCGCAATCTTACGAGATCCTCGGCCATGTCGAGCGCACGATCTCGCGATCTCGGAGACCCTTACCGGGATCGGGTTATGATCGCCTGGCACGGCCAGAACAACGGCGGCGATCTCGAACAGGTCAACGAGGTCAATGCCCGCCTGGCAGCAATCTCTGGCTCCACTCAACCGCGCGTGCTGTTGATGAGCAAGCTCGGGCAGTACGAGGCCACGTTCAGCGGTCGCATCGTGGTGGTCGACCAGGAGCAGCAAGCTTACGCCAACGGTTCGGGGTCGAACACCGCTCGGATGCGGGATTTCATCCGGGACTATTACCCGCAGTTCCTCTTCGACACGCGGGCAGAGCTTTGTGCCACGGCGAGCCCCACCATTCCCGATCTTTGGCATCCCGGCAAGCGAGAGAAGGAGACCGCCGACACCTGGGGCATTGTCCCCTTCAGCTACTTTTTTGACTATTCCGCCGTCAGCTGGCGCCCCAACGATCTGACTTTCAGCGGGTATCGCTCTGCAGCCGGGCTGCCCAGTAACGGCACAGGAAGTGACCTCGATTACTACATCCGGTCGGTCGCCGACGGATCGAACCCTGTCGGCCAATTGCTGGTCAAAGAGGCCGGGGTTTGGGTCACGCACAGCATCGCAAACAAGATCCACATGGTGCCCGATGTCGGCAACATCGCGCTCGCCAAGCGCATCAAACTGAAACTCGAAACGAAGGGCTGGTGATATGGCTGGACTGCTTAAACTCTCAGGGCCGGTAGGCCTGACAGGACCTGCGGGCGGCGCTCAAAGTTCGGCGCTGCAATCAGCGGCGCTGGAGGCGATGATTGCCGGTGGCGCACGGGGGTTGATCTATCCCACTTCTGGCGCGGCTGACCGGTACTACCAAAAGTCGGCCTATGACGCCTTCATCCAGGACGCGCTGTTCCCAGATGTGGAGTACCAATTTCCGCTCGCCGCTGGTGCCCCGGCCGGGGCCGCATCTGCCACAAATCCAGCGCTTGATTTCACAGTCCCTGCGTCGCCGAACGGGGCGCGCTCGACAATCGCAGAGCAGGTCGATGGCTATGATGGTGCCAACAACCCGGACTTGTGGATGGTGCTCTGCGTGACGCCAGGGGATCAAGACAGCCCCACGGTCATGATGTCGGTGCTCGCGAGCAGCGGATTCGGAACGGCAATCTATCGCCCCAATGCGCTCGACAAGATCATTTTCGCCGTCGACAGCACCCACACGCTGGACATTGTGAACGAAGAGGCGAGCCCTGAGCTGCCGCACGTGTATTCGGTGCGATACGAGGTGACGACCGGCTATGCCCGCACCTATCGGGACGGCGTGCAAACCAACAACTGGAACCTCACGTCGATGCACCCAACGGCGCAGATGGTCACAGGCCCCATTGGCATTGGTGCTGTCGGCGCCATCGGCACGGCTGCGGTATTTACCAATGACAATGGGCTTTTCCACTTGGGCTGTGTCGGCAACGGCATCCTCACGAACGCCCAGCACACCGCGATCATCGACTGGATAAAGGATCTCTACGGCATCGCCTAAGGCGGCCGGAGGGTGTCTCACCACCCCCCGACACGGGGCCAAAGCTCTCACACCTGACCCCGTCGACCCGTTCTAGCTCAAGGCCGCGCCCCCTCGCGAGGAACGGCCAGTTGGAGCTGATTCTCTTGCCTAAGAAAACCCCAAATCCAGCCGCCTCTGCCGCCGACACCCAAACCGTCACCGCGACCCGCCCCGCAGCCCCCTGGCTCGGCGGCAAGCGCAACCTCGCCAAACGCCTCTGCGCGCTCATCGATGCCGATGCCCGCGCCGGTCGGCACACGACCTATGCCGAGCCCTTCGTCGGCATGGGCGGCATCTTCCTGCGCCGCACAGTGCGGCCGCGCGCCGAGTTCATCAACGATCGCCAGCGCGACGTGCACACCCTCTTCCGCATCCTCCAGGAGCACTACGTCGCCTTCCTCGACCTGCTGCGCTTCCAGATCACCACGCAGGCAAATTTCGAGCGCCTGGTGGTCGTCGATCCCGACACCCTGACCGATCTGCAGCGCGCCGCGCGGTTCCTGTTCCTTCAGCGCACCGCTTTCGGCGGCAAGATCTCAGGGCGTAATTTCGGGATCTCGACGGACCGCCCTGCCCGCTTCAACCTGACGACGCTCGAGCCAGATCTCGAAGCGCTGCACGAGCGTCTTTCCGGCGTCACCGTGACCTGCATGGACTATGCCGAGTTCATCGATCGCATCGACCGACCGGGCGTGCTCTTCTATCTCGACCCGCCCTACTACGGCTCTGAGGGCGACTACGGCCGGGCACTCTTCAGCCGTGAGCGGTTTGTCGAGCTGGCCGAGCAACTGGGACGGTTGAAGGGGCGCTTCATGCTGTCGCTGAACGACGTGCCAGAGGTGCGCGAGATCTTCGGGCGCTTCGAGATGACAGAGGTGAAGACCAGCTACTCGATCGCGGCGAAGGGCGCAGTGCCGGAGCGTGGGGAGTTGCTGATCGTGAGCGCGCCTACTGCGCTGTAGGCCTGCTTTGCCTCAACGCGTGGCGCCCATCTCGTTGTGAGCGTTTCAGCATCGGGCGCAAGCGGTCAGCGCTTGCGCAAGGATGGAGGCGCGCTCGACTGAAGCTCATCGCGCTAGGAAAGCTGTGGTCCAAGGACAAACAGTTTCATATGTTGCACGGTAGCTGATAAAGTAGTCCAAACCGCCGTTGCGACCGATTGTAGCAACATGACAGATCGATCATGGAAATGCATCAACATGGTGTCATGTAAACATCCCGTAGGAAGTGAAAGTTGCGACGTATCTTTCGACTGACCAATCTCCCCACCGCAATATCTTTGGCGGTCGTCGGCATAATCTGGACCTTGGTTGAAGCCCAAAACAGGAGTGAGCATCAACTCGCAATTCGCCAAGAAGTTTTGGGCAGTGCAAGCGTCGTTCGTGCGCATATCGAAGGCACCGTTTCCTCAAATATTCAGCTGGTCCGCGGGCTTATTGCCACGCTGAAAACTGAACCGGATATGAATTTTGCTCGCTTTTCCACGCTCGCAGCAGGGCTGATGGATCAGAATTCAATAATTCGCAACCTTGTCGCTGCTCCCGACATGGTGATCCGCTATGTCTACCCCCTTGAAGGAAACGAAGCAGTTTTAGGTTTGAACTACCTTGAGAACGATCTTCAGCGCGACGACGCAGTGTTGGCGCGCGACACCGGTGCCTTAGTGCTTGCCGGACCAATTGACCTCGTTCAAGGTGGGGTTGGCTTTATCAGCCGCTTTCCCGTATTCGTCGACAATGGCACAAATGACGATCAGTTCTGGGGCTTGGTGTCTGTTGTGATCGATGCTGATCGTTTTTATGCCGTTTCGGGCTTGAATGACGATAGCCTGGAGATACAAGTAGCGTTGAGCGAACATGGCGCCGGGAGGGCTCAACGGCGCGTCTTCTTTGGAGACGCGGCGATCTTGGATCGGGATCCGGTGCAGATGCCGATCACCCTGCCATTTGGCAATTGGGATATTGCGGCGATTCCGCAAGGCGGATGGCAAAACACCCCTCAAAATCTCTGGACGCTTCGCATTTGGCTGTTTCTCGGTGCGGCACTAATCGTCATCCCCAACTTAGTCATGGGTCGGCTGCTCGATGAGCGAGCCAGCAATGTCAAACGTCTGCATTTCGCTTTGCAGCGGCGTGGAGAGGTGAACGGACGATATCAGAGTGTCGCTCGCGTCAGTAGAACATTTGTTTGGGAGCAAGATGCAGATCATCGGCTGACCTATCTTTCGGGCAGCTACCATCACATCACTGGCCGCCTACGCCAAGTCGTTCTGGGACAACGCCTAAGCGAACTGGCGCGCAATTGCGCAGACGATCGGTCAGACATTACTTGGGCCACACTCGAAGAGCACCTCAGCAAGCGGGAAACTTTCAACGACATTTTGTGCTTAGCCGTAACAGATAACGGCAGCGAGATCTGGCTTCAGCTGTCAGGTAGCCCGGTGTTTGACGATCACGGCGCATTTCTTGGGTATCAGGGCGCAGGGATGGACGTAACAACCGTGCAGCGAGCCAGACAAGCAGCCGACGCTTCAAGCCGTGCAAAGTCCATCTTTCTCGCAAACATGAGCCACGAAATTCGAACGCCGCTAAACGGCGTACTGGGGATGGCTGAGGTGCTGGAAAGTATGAACAACGACCCAGAGCAACTTACGATGATCACCACGATCCGTGAAAGCGGGCAGAGTTTGCACAACATCCTGAACGACATTCTTGACCTATCAAAGATCGACGCCAAAAAGCTAGAACTAGAGACGGTTCCCTTCCAACCCGAAACAGCGATTCAGCGCATTCTTGATCTCCACCGGCTACGCGCTGAAGAAAAGGGCCTGAAGCTCAACCTTGCGAGCTTCACTCAACTGGGACCGGCGCGAATGGGAGATGCCCATCGCTTCGCACAGATCTTGCACAACTTGGTCGGCAATTCGGTCAAGTTTACCGAACATGGGGAAGTGTCAATCTCGATTACGAACGTGTGCGGAGAGCCGATTACTGTGCGGATTTCGGATACCGGACCAGGTATGTCGCAAGATGAGCAGCAACGACTTTTCGACCCATTTGTTCAAGGCGACGGATCTATAGCGCGGCTCCATGGCGGAACCGGGCTCGGGATGTCCATCGTACACCAATTAGTCAATTTGATGCAGGGAGACATTGAGGTCCACTCAGTTCTACGCGAGGGGACATCGATCTCAATAACTCTTCCGCTCACGGAACAAAAATTGGTCCCAACTTTGCGCACCGAGAAATCCTTGTCGCATAACCTCACCGGGCTTCGGCTTCTGGCCGCTGACGATAATGCCACCAATCGGCTGGTGCTCGAAACGATGTTACGCGGCACAGGTGTCGAGCTGACGCTGGTCGAAGACGGGCAACAGGCGGTAGATGCTTGGGACAACGCTGAATTCGATATTCTGTTGCTCGACATTTCCATGCCGGTCGTTGGCGGCATCGAAGCCTTTCGTCAGATTGCGCTTACGGCCAGTCAAACGGGTCGGCCTCTGCCGCCAGCTATCGCATTCACCGCAAACGTCATGTCGCACCAGATCACAGAATATTTGAACGAGGGCTTTGTGAGCTATGTCGTCAAACCGCTAAATCGCAAAATTCTGTTTGAAGCGCTCGCGGCTGCGAGACCGTGACAGAAAATGCCAACTCCTCACCGTCATGGGTTCGCAACGTCTGAACAGGGACAATGTCATGATCCAATTACATCCAGTTAGACCTGTCAGAATCTGCGCCCTGCACAAGGTAGCCGTTGCTTGCCAGCCATTCGCTCAGAATTCTCTCTGCCATAGAGCCAATCGTGAGACGGTTGTCCTTGGACGCTTCGCGAAGGGCTAACTTCACTGAAGGCGAGACTCTCGCACCGACAACAGTGGAGCGGACCTCACGTTCTATTGCCATAGGTATAGTGTTCTCCTGTCTGCGATGTTCAGGGCCTAACGTAGAAACATGTTCAGATGGCCGCAAGGATAAGGGAACAGAGACAAGGTGTCGCTCTACCAATTGGGGGATCCTAGCGAGGAACGTTGCATCCCGGCCTATCAAGGCATTCAGCGTCTTCCCGATCAAAGGTAACACCTCGCCCGAGATCATCTGTGCACCATATGAAACGTCCCGCTGTGAACTCCACTCTTAGCGTATCGCCGAGAATGTAGGACACGGCCCCTCCCCTGCACATATCAACTGCCTTCACGGGCTCTGCAACTATCAGCATTTCGCCAGGCTGTGCCTTGAAGATGTGATTGATGTGATCAGCGTTTGTCATCTGTAGCCTCGCTACTGGAACCGAGCCATGAAGGCGGTGCCCCCTGAAGTAGGCTTTGAAGGCGAGATGATCGCTGCCGGGCGCGGGGGCCGACTTCGACCTCGTCCACTTTCCCTTGAAAAGGTTAATAAACCGTTAACGCCTCAGAGTTCGCCGCCATCGCCTGTGCTCAGCGACGCCAACTCTTGGAAGGAAGCGGAGACCCAGACATGATGGGCAAAAAGTGCCTTTCGGACAGCATGCGGGTCGGACTAAGATCGGCCAGGGGCGTCTTGTGCCCACCCATCGACGCTCCCATCGGAGAGACCGCGTGATAAGTCCCGAAAACCGCCTCTTCTGCTCCAACAAGTACCCTGAGATCCAGTATTTGGTCATACCCAAGTGCGGCTGTACCTATGTAAAAAACGTCTTGTGGCAGCTGGATCATGGAGCGCCGCATCCTGTTCCGAACAGGGTGCACGACAACGACGAGGACTTCGGCAGAGCAGGCGACAAGGGCTTTTCGCGCGAACAGATACGCAAGAACGAATACGCTTTCACGGTTCTGAGGAACCCGATCGAGCGCTTTCTTTCGCTGTACTTCGACAAGGTGGTCGGGACGGGCTGGCACAATTTTGTCAACCTGCGCGGGGTTTTGGTCGAGTACCATCGCCTGAACCCGGAGGCGAGAACGGCCGAGGCTCACCGCCGAAATTGCGAGATCCTTATCAACTGGATTGAGGTGAGCCTGATGGGCGATGCCGAAATCGTAGCTGACCCTCATTGGACCCTTCAGAGCGATCGGTTGCCGATCATGAAGTCTCTCGACCTTAAATTGCTGATGCTCGCCGATGTCGATAAAACGCTCAAGATGCTGATTGAGCCCGCCGTCCCGTCACTCGACCCCAAGATCTTTGCAGTAGAAAAAATGCGTCGCGAAGGCCGGTATCTAGAAAAGAGCTGATGACTGAAGAGCTGCGCGACACGATAGCCAGAGTGTACAAACGAGACATGTGGCTGACCCATCGAACCTGGAAGTACTGGACCAACGAAAAGCCGTCCAATTCCCAAGAGATTCCACGGACCAGCCAGATATTTGCTTACGACAAATAGCGTCAGCGCCGTCGCGCCACGGCTATTCGGAGATCGATGATGTTTCGCAGATTGCAATCTTGGCGAAATCGGCGCGCGCAAACGGATTCCGGATCCCCCTAAATCGGAATTTGTCGCCGGTCGACATGCGCCCGGTCTATGCTATGCACCCTGTGCTCAAGGACGTCGAAGCGACAGTAGATCACAGGATTTCAGCGAGAAGCGGCATTGTTCAGATGATACCGCCCTCCACCATCGGCGCTGAGATAGGCGTCTTCACGGGCGTTTTCTCGGAGTATCTAGCGAAAAAAGCGACCCCGAAGACTCTATTCCTGGTCGATCCTTGGAGCCGTGCCTTCGGAGAGTTCTACCCAAATTGGGGCAAATACACAGCCTTCGGAAAACTGACGTGCGCTGCCGGTGAAGCAGCTGCAAGGTATCGAGCAGAGCGAAGCGCGGGCAACGTCGAAGTCATTGTCGACAGCGGCGAGAGCTGGCTGCGGTCACTGCCGCCCGAGGTAAAGCTCGATTGGGTGTACCTCGACGCAGCTCACAAGTTTGACGCAGTGCTAGCCGACTTGACTGCGATCTCAACGAGATTGGTGCATGAAGGGCTGATCCTCGGTGACGATTGCTGGACCAATCGTGACTCTAAGCACTTCGGCGTATTTCGCGCGGTGCAAGAGTTCTGCAGGACTAAGCCGTTCGAGATCGTTCGGATCGATCATGATGGTCAGTACGCGCTACGGAGGAAGACTAGGTAGCCACGACCAGGTCGAGGAGGCAAACACCTGCTGCAAGTTTCCGTGACAAACTCTGCAAAAATAGGTGGCGCGCTACAAGCGCGCCAGCAATTCTTGCAGAAAGGCGGGAACAGGTGAGAAAAGACGATTAGAGGCGATATCCGCTAGGGTTTTCAGAGACTTGCCGGTAGTCCGCGAGGCTTGAACGCCGCTCCGGCAAACTTGCAGAAAAACCGAGAAAAAACAATCTTCCCTGCTCAAGGCACTCTGCGCGCAACGCCCTTTAACGCGGTTTGAAGGCTGATTTCAAAGGGTTTTGTGCGCAAACGGCCCTGGTCACGAAAATTGGAACATGCACGCGAGCGCGCAAGTTACCCGACCGGCGTGCATGTTTGGGATATCCCATTGAAAATTATCGATTTCGTCTTTGCGCGACATGCCGCTACCAGCTTGCGAACATGCACGCGATTTTCGGGCCGATCGGTCACTGCAACCCTTGCCGAATCTGCCCGGACGCAGCGATGATCAGCCATGGCACAGAGAAAACGCCCTCCAAGAGAACGAGCCGCCCGAGCACTTTGCAAGTTGCATGAGAACGGAGCGCGGTGGGCCGATGCCGCTGTTCTGAGCGGAGATGCCGGGCGAGCCATCAAAACTGACAGTGCAACGTGTGGCACTGCCGAAGTCGGACAGGCCTAGGTGTTCCAGCCCCCACTTGCGCGTATCCAAATTTCACGCAGACTGCGCGTTGCTAAGGTCGTTTCATAGGGTCCCAGGAATGTCGCAAGCGCTCAAGACTATGGTGAACTCACGGTTCATTTCGCTGATTTTGCTCATCGTGATCTATGTTTCACCCGCGCATTCGATGAGCGACGCCCCGACGTGCCCTGCGCTTTGGCAAGACATAGTCATTGAGGTCGAGAGCAGACTTGACCTCCAAGCAGCGAGCGAGCCCTTCTTGTTCGCAGATCGGGATGGAAACATCTTCGATTGCCTCGGTGCCAGCCTCGACGAAGGCATCGTGTTGCTCTTGGAAGAGGGGATGCAGGAGTGGCCACTCGATCGCACCCAGAAGCTTGGGCAAGACCCAGCGCACTGGCCGATAAATATCTGCTCGATGTATCACACGGAAATTGGCGACACTTCATATCATGTGGTCACTCTCCCACTCGACCCTTTAGTGGTTCGCATGCCCATTTGCATCACCCGCGTGCTTAACAGTGACAGCCTCAGGCTTTCCGAATAGGGCCACATTCGCAGCCCACTCGCTTGTCGCGCAGCGCCTCGCCTCCGATTGGGCGTGCCACCGCCGCATCCCCACCGCCAAGCCCTGGCTCGCCCGCGTGTTCCGCAGCGAGAACCTGCGGGTGTCGGAGATCGCCCGGAAGCTGCATGTCACCGATGTCAGCGTGCGGAAGTGGCTGAAGGAGGCGAAGAGGCCACGGCGCAGCGATCACAGGCAGCTGCCGCTGTTCTGAGGGGGAGGTCGGGAACGTCCGATATGCTGGCCTTTGTCTGGCTTGACCAAGCAAGTCCTCGTATCGCAGTTTGCGCGCCTTGAGACGCCGCGAGGATGGAATTCATTTGTTCGATGTGCTGATGGGGATCTACGCATTTGCAGTTCATATGTCACCAACGGCGATTGCCTTGATTTGGGCGCATTTTTCAACTGTTCCGCGTGTTAAGAGCGTCATGACCCTAACCGCCAAGATTGGCGCCTTGATCGTCATTCCGTTGTCGATGTTTGCAGTCGCCGCGGAGATCCTTTGCGGCGGCAGCGCTGTTAAGGGCTACGGTGAGTGCAAGTTCATTTCAGACTTTGTCGCAAATCTTTTGGTTCCAGTTTACTTGCTCTCGGTGGGCTTCCTTGCAGTCTGGGTTTTTGTAGCCATTCTGATATGTGCACGGGCGGCGATCACGAAATCCAATGAGCGAAACGGCAAGCGGTAAGGGCTTTTTTCGCCTTCATGCGGCGGCCTTGAGTCACATCGACGTGGCCGCACGCCCTGCCCGACCGCCCCCCAAACCGTAGTGCGTATTTCCCCTCGCCCGAACCCTTCATCCTGACCCCGAACCAAATGTGGACACCGGCATGCAAACGAGCGAGCGGGGCATTGCTTTCAACGAACGGCTCGAGGGCGTTGTCTTGCAGGCCTGTCTCTGCCCGGCGGGCCAGTGGACCATCGGCGCGGGGCTGACCAAGGCCTCGAGCGTGGTCGATCCCAAGCCCGGCATGGTGATCACGGCGGAGGAAGCCTCCCGGCTGGGGGATGTTGAAGGCAGAGCTGAGGCCGCGTGTTGCGAGCAGAGAGACCCAAAGCGCCACCGGCCGCGGTGGCGCGCGCTACGCACGGAGTTCGTTTTCAAAACTGACCAGTTGGTGCCGCGAACCGCCCACACCGGACAGCCACGAAATACCTCGCGGGTGACTATTCTGGTCCAGGAAACGGGTATGGTTTGCAAGACGCAAAAACCCGTTGAGGTCTGCAGAGCAGCGGCCGCAACAGAGTTTGCGGTTTCTGCAGTTGTGACCCAAACGCCGCACAAGCCGTTGTTTTCTCATATTAAGCCAACAGGCTCTTTCCCTTTTTCCTTGAATTGTGGAAATTGCTGCTGCTTGAGAACCCCCGGTGTAAACAGCCTCACCGGTAAGATGTCGGCTTTCGGGAAGATCCGAAGACGCGTATTCGCGTCTTTCCGTCGCAAGCAACTGGCTCAATGGATGCGGCGCAGTCGAAGGACTGTGTCACCCATGGGGTATGTTGCTTGTTCTTCATGCCCCAGACTTAAGGGGAAGAAGATGAACGTACGAAGTTTTCTCAAACACATCGCGATGGCTTTGGTGGTGCTGTGTTGCACCAGCGCTTTTATCCAGAAAGCCCATGCCCAAGACACCACGCGACCACGCGTCGTGTCGATTACACGGTATGATCCTTTAGAGGAACGTGTCGATGCAAAAAGCGAATTGATGTGGGAAATAACCTTTTCCGAACCGGTGACAGACGTCAATCTCTCAACGGATTTTGGCATATATACCTCAAGCGGCCTTCCATTGCGCTCTGCCTTATCAACGACAGAAACCGAAGTGTCTTCATCTGTCTATCGTTTGGGACTTACATTCGATGTTGGCGCGAGTGATGGTACGGGCACTGTAACCTTAGGGTTATTCTCCACAGCGACCATCTACGATCTTGCGGGTAATGCCATGACCATTTTTTCAGTGATCGGCACGAGTGAGGGCTACCGCATTGACAATATGGGCCCGACGCTGTCGATCACCTCGTCGTCCAGCCAGCCGACCAACAATTCCGTGGTCCCGCTGACATTCACCTTTTCCGAAACCGCGACCGGGTTCGACGTAAGCGACCTGACCCTGGTTTCAGGCACCGGCTCCTTTTCGAATTTCAGCGGCAGCGGCAATACCTATACTGCCGATCTGACCCTCAGCTCCACAGGAGCGTTTCAGGTCTCCGTTGCCGATGCGGCAGCCGCCGATCAGCTCGGCAATCTGGGCACGGGCGCGACATTCAGCGGCACGCGGGATGTGACAGCGCCGAGCGCTGTGATCTCCGCGATCCCCACTGAGGTGAATGGCCCTTTCAATGTGACCGTGACCTTCAACGAGGACATGACCGGATTTGCACTTGGCGATTTCACCGTTGTGAACGGCACGGCGTCGAACCTTCAGACCGTCTCGGCACAGGTCTACTCTGCCACGATCACGCCCGACGCCGACGGCACGGTCTCCGTGTCCGTGCCTGCAAGCGCTGCCACGGATGCGGCGGGCAATGGCAACACCGCCTCCAACACGGTGAGCACCACGGCGGATGTGACCCGCCCGACGGTGACGCTCGATGTGCCAACCGGGCCCGTGAATGCGCCCTTCACGCTGACGATGACCTTATCCGAGCAGGTGAGCGCGGTGGCTTTGGGCAACATTTCGGTCAGCAATGGCGCGGCCTCGAACTTGCAACAAACCAGCACGACCACTTTCACGGCGACGATCACCCCCACCGCAGACGGCACGGTGACGGTCAATTTCCCTGCGAACCTCGTGACGGACCTTGCCGGGCTGGGCAACGAGGCGGCGACGGCGGCGACCATCACCGCCGACCTGACCGCCCCGACGCCGACGGTCAGCCTGACCGCCAACGCACCGGGCGACCCCTATACCGCCACGATCAGCTTTGATGAGGATGTGACGGGCTTCGCGCTCGATGACATCACCGTGACGAACGGCGTTGCCTCGAACTTGCAAACCGTCTCTGCACGGCTCTATTCGGCCTCGATCACGCCATCGGCCGACGGCACGATGACCGTGTCGGTGGCCGCGGGCGTCGCCAGCGATGCGGCGGGCAATAGCAACATCGCCTCCAACACAGCAAGCACCACGGCGGATGTGACCCGCCCGACGGTGACGCTGGCTATGCCCTCGGGTCTGGTGAACGCGGCCTTCACGCTGACAATGACCTTCTCCGAAGAGGTGGCCGGGCTCGAGCTTGGGGACATCAGCGTCACCAACGGCACGGCGTCCGATCTGCAACAGACGAGCGCCACGCTCTACACCGCCACGATCACGCCCACCGCAGACGGGGCCGTGACGGTCAACTTTGCCGAGAACGTCGTGACGGACCTCGCCGGTCTTGGCAACACGGCGGCGACGGCAGCGACCAACACCGCCGACCTGACCGCCCCGACGCCGACGGTAAGCCTGACCGCCAACGCACCGGGCGCCCCCTATACCGCCACGATCAGCTTTGATGAGGATGTGACGGGCTTCGCGCTTGGCGACATCACCGTGACGAACGGCGTTGCTTCCGGGCTTCAAACCGTCTCGGCACGGCTCTATTCGGCCTCGATCACGCCATCGGCGGACGGCATGATGACCGTGTCGGTGGCCGCGGCTGTCGCCAGCGATGCGGCGGGCAACGAGAGCATTGCCTCGAACACGGCAAGCACCACGGCGGATGTGACCCGCCCGACGGTGACGCTGGATATGCCCTCGGGTCTGGTGAACGCGGCCTTCACGCTGACAATGACCTTCTCCGAAGAGGTGGCCGGGCTCGAGCTTGGAGACATCAGCGTCACCAACGGCACGGCGTCCAACCTGCAACAGACGAGCGCCACGCTCTACACGGCGACGATCACACCCACCGCAGACGGCACGGTGACGGTCAACTTCGCCGAGAACGCCGTGACGGACCTCGCCGGTCTTGGCAACGAGGCGGCGACGGCTGTGACCAACACCGCCGACCTGACCGCCCCGACGCCGACGCTTACCGCAACGCCGGGCTTTCCCGGAACACCCTATACGGTGACAATCAGCTTTGATGAGGATGTGACCGGCCTGGCGCTGGGGGATTTCGCCACCACGAACATGGATCTTTCCAACTTGTCAGGCACGGGCGACAGCTACACGCTTCAGGCAACGGGCACCGATTTCGCGCAGTCGGTCCAGCTACTTGCCGGCACGGTTCTCGACGCGGCGGGCAATGGAAATCTCGCGTCGAACACCATTGTCGTGGTGCCTGATGGCAGTACGCCGGGTCTGACGATAGCGGGCGTCCCGGACAGGATCACCCGCGGCCAGACCTTCGATGTGACCTTTACCTTCAGCGAGACTGTTATCGGGTTCGAGGCGTCGGATATTTCCCTCACCAACGCGTCGATGGGGACGCTGAGGGGAAGTGGCGCGGTCTATTCTGCGACCCTCACGCCGAATGATCGCGGCAACGTCACCGTGGCGGTTGCAGACGGTGCGGCCCGCGACATCACGGGGGAGCCGTCTGTCGGGGCCACGGCTGTCGCGCAGCTCGACACATCGGCCGAGCAAAGCGAAGCGGTCGCGCATTTCTTGCAAGGACGCGCGCGCAGCCTGATCCAGAACCAACCGGACGTCGCGCGTTTTGTCACAGGGGAGCACTCGGGCGGTGCCTCTGTCAGTGTCACGCGTGCGGGCGGAAACTTCACCCTGAGCTCGCGCGGGAACGGACCGCTGTGGCTGGCCGTTTCCGGTTCGTGGTCCGAAAGCGATAGCGAAGAATTGCGCTATGGCCTCGCGTCCCTTGGCTATCACAGGCAGCTGTCTTCAGGAGCAATCGTCGGCGCGATGCTGCAATATGACTTCGCGCAACAAGAAGACGCGCGGGGAACCACGGTTGAAGGGACGGGCTGGCTTGTCGGCCCCTATTTCGCTGCCCAGATCGGCGATCATCCGTTCTTTGTCGATGGGCGGCTACTGTTCGGGCAGACGAACAACGACATCACCCTGTCCACCGGACAGAGCGGCCGCTTCTCGGGTGAGCGTCTGCTGGCCACCTTGGGGGCGCAGGGGCGCATCGCGACGGAGACGGGATGGACCCTCATCCCCAATCTGAAACTGAGCCATGTCAGCGACGCGCAAAATGCCTATGTCAGCGCCGGTACGGTTGTTCCTGAGCAAAGGGTGACCCTGACCGAGCTTGCACTCGGAATGGATTTCGAAGTTCCGATCCTTGTGTCCCAAGGCGATCTGCTGCTCGATTTCGGGGTCTCGGGGATCTACAGCCGCACCGAGGGTAGTGGGGCTGCCAGTGCCTATATTGCGCAAGAAGAAGGGCATCGCCTGCGCATGGATTTCGGTCTGAGTTATGACAACGGACAAGGGCTTCTCTCCTCCGCCGCTGCCTTTGTCGAGGGTCTGGGCCGCGATGCCGACGCCTCCGCCTACGGCCTGTCTTTCGAGGTCGCCCTCACCTTCTGACGGTGAATGCGCCGAAACATGGAAATACAACGCCCGCTGACCCCTGGTTGGCGGGTGCTCTGTTTGTCACACCTCATCTCTAAGCGTTCGGGAAATCTTGGAATTGACCTGAGCGCCCAAGCCCGGCACACCCTGAGCCTGTAGCGCACTCTGACGAGAGACAGTGACTCCCCATGACGAATGCTTGGATTCTTGCCAACTGAAACCAAACTCTCTGAAATACTTCCGGCATCGCAGGAGCTTAATTAATTATTGCAAGTGGCGATTTTCGACGTACGAGTTGGAATAGCCGATACTATGGCGTCTGATATGTTTGGCCGTGAAGCTGAGAAAGCGCACCATCGGAATACGGCGAGGAACGCTGATAATGTTGCAAAAGTTTTGGGGGATGTTGACGGTGGATAACCAAGAACAGAAAGATGGGTTAGAGAAACGATGGCTTGCCACGATCTTGCCATTTCTCTTTGACGAAAAGCCTGGAAGTAAGATGAGCGCCAATACGCTCTTCAACAGGCTCACGATTCTTGGCGGTCTCCTTATCATCCTTTCGTGGTTGGCTCTGTGGCTGTTCGAATTTGATTTCAATCGGCTTTACTTTCTTAAATCTGGCAACGAAATTTTCAGGCGGATCTGGGCGCGCTATGTGTTTGTTCGGGGACTTAGTCCTGTGTCCGGCGAGTTTTTTCTGATAAGCGCGATTGCCTTCCTTCCATATCAAATTCTTGGAACGGCATTGCTGCTGCGAAGATACCGAAGAAATGTCTCAAGCTTGGGAAAAAGTGTAGAATTTAAAAAGCATGTCAAGGTCGCCGGAGTTAGTTTTCTGATGATCTCGACGATTTATTTAATGCTATTTTATGTGGAAATGGGGCAGGATAGTGGAAGAAGCAGTTTGTGGGAAGCTATGTGTTCCTGGCCTGTCTATCCGTTCTTCTTTACGTTATGTTGTCTTATTGCATCGGTGTGTTGGGTGAATATACTAACCTTGGCCTCGAGAATCGTGGGCAAGGGAAAACAGAATGCGTGATACCGGTGATAAATGTACGCCGCTCTGACGACTAAAGCTGTTCACCTGCCGCGCGACTGCATCCCGTTCTTCGGAGCGACGCGAAAGCTGAGATTAACGAGCGCACGCGCCTGGATCACACCCCGAGCCTGTGCGGCAGCACTGCAAGAAAAGGGGCGCATCCCGATGACCAATGCGTCGCTTGTCAATCGCATCCAGACCCCTCTGGGGATGAAGAATGAATCAAGAATCGGAATTGACTCCGAAAACAAGCGTGACAGGACTGAAGAAGAAGACGAGGAGGCTTGCTTCGTTGCTTTCGACCGGGAATGCAGCCAAAAGAGATCAGACCTGTCACCGCTTGTTTTTCGAACGATAAATCAACTGCGGCAGCTGCAATCAATGGATCTTGACCCTACAGAGATTTAGTTTTTTACTTCAAGACATGGGGTACGAAAGCATAGAAATTGATGACTGCCACCTGACCTTTGAAAGGTCCGTGGAGCCAACTGAGCAGAACAGTCTCTTTTTCAGGTAAGCGCGCCGTCTTGACCTGAGATCGTTCGACTTGAGTCCACGGCGCGACGTGCACGTTATTCAGGATGGCGATATGACAATTTATCAGGTCACCTTTGTCTTTAGCCATCAATGCTACGATCGACCAATTTTTCTGCGGCTCTCTCGATTTAGATCTTTGGTAGAAGTCAATTTTCCCGAAAGCAGCTACCCGTATTATCACCCGTCCGTCATGAACAGATATGCCGCCCAAGTAAATTACGAGCTACTCTCTAGCATTAGTGCAGCGGAAAGGATAAATTCATACTATTTTTACACTCAATTCGGCGCAATACCTTATGTGGTGGATGACTTTTCAATAGCATACTTTGAAGAGAGTGCGATTGAAAATTTTGAGAGTGCGTTGGTGCAGGTCATAGCCACTTCTGGGTGCTCTGGCGGTTAGGTGTTTGATCCCACGGTTTGATGGTGTGACCCTTTCTCAAGCGAGGAAGCAAGCATTGTGGGACAAGTTCGGCACCGCAGCGCCACGACCGCGCACGCCGCATTCAGGCTCACCAAGCCCAACCATCCTTGGACTAACGGCCAGGTCAAGCGGATGAACCGCACGATCAAGGACGCGACCGTCAAGCGCTTTCACTATGACAGCCACGACCAGATCCGCACCCATCTTGCGGAGTCCATGGCAGCTTGCACCTTCGCCCGCAGGATCAAGACACTGAATGGGATCATGCCCGATGAATACAACTGCAAAATCTGGACTTCAGAGCCGGAAAGATTCACTGTCGATCCGATCCACCAGAGGCCGGGACTGAACACCCTGAGTTCGCTACGAAGCATGAAGAGTAGAGCCCGCGACGCATGATTTTATGAAGAGGTACGTTTCATTGCCCACGCAGGAGGAACGCAATGAGTGAAAAGGAGGAGAATGGCTATAGCTTTATGCCATACAACATTTCAGAATCGCCTGAGCATTCAGTTGGATTTACGAGCATCGCGTTGGGGGCGCTTTTCCTCGGCTCGGTTTCGTTTACGATTTTTGGTTTGGTCCTTGAGAGATTTAGCCACATGGATTCGGTGGCGCTACTGCATGGCTTTATTCTTGGATTGAGTTCTGTTTTTGAAACGAAGCACGAGTATCTGATGAGGTTTGGCTCTTCCTCATACGGATACTATATGGCGGGGATCGTATTGTTCATTCCCTACCAAGTTGTCCTTTTTGTAATGCTCCGATCATTGTATCTGCGCAAAGTGGCGTCGTCCCAGGAGTTTCAACCCGTGCAGGCTCGCCATCTTCTGGGAGCATCCATTTCAATCGCTCTCGTCCCGGCACTTATTTATGTATATTTTGTCGATATTGGCGGCGAACGATATTCCGCAACGGGACACTTTTTCTATGGGTCGCCATTTCTTGCGCTGTTCTTGAATGTGGTTTCGCTTTTGATTGGGGTGTGCATAATGAATTTTTATGCTCTGGCTCTCAGGTGTTCAGTCCCGGCATCTGGTGAATAGGGTCAAGCGTGCACCGATCTGGCTCTGATGTTCAAAATGTGTAGATGCCTTCGTAGGGCGCAAGGCAACTCAGTGCCTTGAGCCTTCGTGAACCGTTCCACACGGGCATGATCGGCCGAGCGCGGCCATTCGTGCATGCCGCAGCGCATGGCCGCGTCGAGCCCGTAGGCGACTTGCATGATCCGCGCAACATGGCGCGCAACCTCCCGAATTTCGCACAGTCGGCGAAAGGCCGATCTCCCCGTCAAACGCGGGCGTTTGCGCAAGAATCGGGTCGAGCGCGCAGCGACGCATTGCCTATGCAGTTCCCGAAACCTCATCAGACGGAGACGGAAATGCTTCTCGAAGGAAAGACAATCATCATTACCGGCGCAAGCAGCGGCATCGGTGCCTCGGCAGCGAGAATTTTCGCGGCGCAGGGCGCGAAGCTGGTCCTTGGTGCGCGCCGTGCTGAACTGCTTGAGAAAATCGTCACCGAGATTTCGGCTGCCGGTGGCGAAGCGGATTTCGTTGTCGGGGACGTTGAAGAGAATGGCTATGCCGAAGCGTTGGTGAATCGCGCCGAAGAGCGCTTCGGTGGCCTGGATGGTGCGTTCAACAATGCAGGCACAACAGGCGACCTCGGACCGATCCCCGACATGGATGAGAACAACTGGCACAAAGTGATGGCCGTGAACCTCAACAGCGGATTCTATGCGGCAAAGCATCAGATCCCGGCGATGCGCAAACGCGGCGGCGGCTCGATTGTCTTCACCTCGTCTTTCGTCGGGCACACGATCGGACTGCCTGGCATGGGCGCCTATGCCGCGGCAAAGGCGGGCCTGATCGGCATGACTCAGGTTCTGGCGGCGGAACACGGGGCCGAGAACATCCGCGTCAACGCGCTCCTGCCCGGAGGCACCATGACGGCGATGGCTGGCGAGGATGCCGGTTTTCACGAGGTCGTGCGCGGCTTCCACGCGCTGAAGCGTATGGCTGATCCCTCCGAGATCGCGCAGGCGGCTCTCTTCCTTCTTTCCGATCATGCGTCCTTCGTGACCGGGACCGCAATGATCGCGGATGGCGGGAACTCGATCAACAAACTCTGAGGCCCCAGACTCAATCAAGTCCACCAGATGACGATAGTGGCGACGGCTGAGGCGAAGTTGATGGCGAGTTTGCCGTAGCGTGTCGCGATGCGCCGCCGGTCCTTGAGGCGGCAAAAGCGGCTCGATTGCCGCTCAAGCCCGGTCCAAAAGCCAAAATCCTGCCGACATTGCCAAGCTCCCCTGCATGACCGGGAGAAGTGCATCAGAGATATAGATACAGATCAACAGGATGATTGGGTTTGGCGCCTAGTGCCTTACCAATATAACTGCAAAATCTGGACTTCAGAGCCGGAAAAAATCATTGTCGATCCGATCCACCAGATGCCGGGACTGAACACCTAGCGCAACAACGCCTTCTGACACAGAGTCACTTGCCAAAAGGATGACTTACAATGGGCGAAAGTGTGCTAGACTGACCGCTCTTTCCAGTGAAAGTCACTCTTTGGAAAGCTGAAAAGTGTAGTGTCGCTGTATGTTGAAACGCGCAAGAAGGCAGGTTCGGTGCGATGAAGGTTTTGCTAGTAGGAAATTGTCAGGTCATCTCCTGTGCTGCGCTTCTGCGGACAGCCGGGTTCACCGATGTCACGGCCCACAGGTTCAGTCAGATCAACCCTGAAGACTTGTCGCCTGATCGCGTCAAGCAATATGATCTCATCGTTGCGCACGAAACGTTCAGAAACCGTCCAACCTTTGCCGCCGCATTGGCGGATAAGCCCAATCTCATTACTATACCGCCACTGTTTTTTAATGGGTTCACCCCCGATGATGAACTGGGCGGAGTCACTTTTAACAGCGGCACGGTTATCGAGCTTTCGCGCATAGCAGTGGGGGCGTTTCGTCACAACTTAAGCCGTGACGAGGCCGCGGCACTATACTCGCCTAAGTTTTGCGATCTTATGGGCTATCCCCAGGCCTTGGAACGAGCAAAAAATAATATCATTCGAACCTTGACGCCCTATATACCGGAAGTCGAACAGCTATACGCAAAATGGTACGCTCAGGGTCCTTTCTTTTATACAGGAAATCATCCAAAACTCTTTGTTGTGGAGGATATGTTTCGGAACGTCCTGAAAATAAAAGCGGGGATAGTGCTGCAAGAGAATCTCTCAAGTTTTTGCCCTGACCCGCTGCAGGACTACGCCGCATCGCCGCAGATGAACCACCCGAATGTCCGCAATGCCCTGACAAGCCCGAACCATCTTAGAAAACTAGGGTCAAAGCTCATCAGCTGCGTTGACTTTGTCGATTTCTGCTATTCAAGGCTATCGAAGCTAGGTGATACAGTTACTTACAGCGAGGCCTCCAACGCACAGTTTGACAGTGCACTGTTCCGCTGGAAAAACAGGGCGCCTTTGGAAAAGGCAAGAAACCCCTATCGCAGTCAACCCACGCGCGCGTTCTGGAAAGAATCGGTCGCACGCCCCGCACCACATGAGGTGCATCCGATTGGCGATACCAAGGCTATAATTTGGCCAGAAACCCGCGTTGCGACTGCTGGAAGCTGCTTTGCACAGCATGTGGCTCGCGCGATGATAGCCGACGGTCTTGACTACTATGTGCCCGAAAAGGCACCTTCGGGCATGCCCGAAGACATAGCAACAGAGCGTGGATACGGACTTTTTTCGGCACGCTTTGGCAATATCTACTCAAGTCGGCAACTGCTGCAGCTTATTAAGCGGGCGTATGGCGAATTCGTTCCTTTCGACACGGCCTGGCCCGTAAAGGAAGGGTTTGTCGATCCTTTCAGACCAAATATTGGGCAGGTTTTTGAAAGCCTTGAAGCCGTCGAAGCCGAACGCGCGACACATATGGCTTGCGTCAGGGAAATGTTTGAAAATCTCGACGTATTCGTGTTTACGATGGGCTTGACAGAGGGCTGGGTAGACCGACGCGACGGTGCCGCGTTTCCGGTGGCTCCGGGTGCTGTCAGTGATCAAATAGATTCCAAGCACTACGAATTCGTCAACTCTGGTTACACTGCGGTTTCAGCTGAAATGACTGAGTTTCTTGTGCGCCTTGGCAGGGTGAACAAGAACGCCCGCGTTGTTTTGACAGTTTCTCCGGTTCCGTTGATCGCCACCTATAGCGATACAGACGCGCTGACCGCCACCACCTATTCAAAATCGGTTCTGCGGTCGGTGGCTGGTGATCTTGCGCAGAATTTTCCGAATGTCTTCTACTTCCCCTCATACGAGATCATCACGGGATCGTTCAACCGCGGTGCCTATTATGAGGCGGATCTTCGATCGATCCGACCTGAAGGTGTTGCACATGTGATGGAAGTCTTCCGGGCGGTTCTTGTCGGGCGGACGGAGCAGATCCGCACCGAAGAGCACTTACCCCAGTTTGGCGTCGATGCCGAATACCAACGTCAACTCGATGTGGTCTGTGATGAAGAAATGCTGTTGCGCTGATTGCTTAGCCTGGAGCGCAGCACGCTCACGCCTTGCGGCGGCGCCCATGGTTCGCCGCGGTCGACGAAAAACGCGCTGCGCGGCGGCACAGCGCCAGTGCTGCTGCGGCCTTGGCGCAGCGTAAGGGCCACAAAGGAACAGGCGTGGCCCCCGCTGCCCAAGTTCAGGCGCGCAGCATGACCTTGCCGGCGCGCCCCGGTGTCAGGGCCGCTTTCACCGCGTCGGTGATCTGCTCCAGCGGATAGACCCCGCCATCGGTCAGCGCCAGTTGTCCGCTGGCGGCCAGCGTCACCAGTTCGGTAATCAGGCGAACGCGTTGCTCGGGCGCCATCTGCTGACTGACGCGTGATCCCCAGAAGCCCTTGATCGTGATGTGTTTCATGATCAACGCGCCCGAAGACAGCGGCATCACGGCACCGGTCGCAGTGCCGAACACCACCAGTTCGCCCTCCATCCCCAGCAGGTCGACCAGATCACCGGCAATCTCGCCGCCGACCGAGTCGATCGCAGACGTGGCCCCTGCCGCCCCGATGAGCGCGCGCGCAGCGTTCTTCCAGCCCGCGTCCGAGGTCGACAGCACATGCTCGGCCCCCAGTGCTTTGAGGTCCCCGACCGCTTCATCCCGGCGCACGAGGTTCAGCACGTTGATGCCGCGCGCCTTGGCCAGCGTGACCATGATCTTGCCGACCGCCCCGTTGGCCGCCGTCTGTATGATCCAGTCGCCTTTCCCGGCCTTCAAGGTTTCCAGCAGCGACAGGGCGCTGAAGGGCATGGCGATCAACTGCGCGCCTGCGGCGTCGGAAATCGCGTCCGGCAGCGGCAACACGCCAGCCGCAGGAACCGCGAAGTATTCGGCCCACGCGCCGTGCAGGCCGCCCACGGCCACCCGCTTGCCGATCAGCGCGGCGTCGACGCCCTCGCCCACCGCTTCAACGGTGCCCAGTGCCTCGGATCCACCAATCGCGGCAGGCAGCGGCGGTTTGTAGCCGTAGTTGCCACGGATGGTCCACAGGTCGTGGTTGTGGATCGGCGAGAGGGTCATCTTGACCAGAACCTCTCCTGTGGCCGGCGCGGGTTGCGCCACATCGCGGGTGATCAGAACCTCGGCCGGTTCGCCGAAGACGTCATGCAGGGCAGCTTTCATGGGATAGTCCTTTCAGGAAGTCGTTTGGGGCGCGAGAATGCGGACCGTCTCGGCCAGCGCGCGCTCCAGAGGGGTTTGATTTTGGGCGAGTTTCGCCAGAATGGCGGCCCCCAGCCATGTCGCGTACAGGGTCTGGGCCGTGGCCTCGGGATCATCGAAGACCCGGACCGAGCCATCCTCGGCCCCGGCCCGCAGCAGCGTGGCGAGGCGCTGGACGAACTGGTCCACCCCGTCATTCAGGATCTGGCGCATGCCGTCAGACAGGTCCGCCACCTCGGCCCCCAGCTTCACCACAAGGCATTGGGTGGCGATGCCTTCGGTGCCCGAATGGGCCAGCCAGGCGTTCCAGAAACTGGTCAGCTTGGCACCGGCGGACCCGGGACCGCCGATCAGCGCGTCGATGCGGGTCAGGTAGCCGTCGACATAGTCCTGCAGCAACGCCTCACCGAACGCCTCTTTCGAGGCGAAGTAGTAGTAGAACGAGCCCTTGGGCACCGCACTCTCGGTCAGGATCCGCGACAGGCCGACACCGCCGAAGCCGTGCTTCACCACCAGTCGGCGGCCTGTTTCCAGGATCTTGTGTCGGGTCTGATCTGATTTGGTTTGTTCGGTCATGATCGGCATCTAGGCACTATTAGACCGGTCGTCTAGATCCGCTCACGCATTCGTGAGCCTGCCCCGCCGAACCCCTTCCCCGCATCAGCGCTTTGCTTTGGTGACCACCCGCCCCTGCCCTGCGAACCAAGAGGCCCGCCATGCGCACCACGCTTTCCACTGCCCTGTTTGCGATGGGCATCACTGCGACCAAACCGCAGCAAGACCGCCACGGCGACCCAAAAGCCCCGATCCGCAGCGTGCAGGATCTGGACCTGCAGCGCTATGCGGGTCTGTGGTACGCGCTGGCGCATTACCCCAACCGGTTCGAGCGCGACTGTTACGCCACCACCGCCACCTACAGCCTGAACCCCGACGGCAGCGTCACGGTCGAGAACCGGTGCCGCAAAGGCTCGCTCAACGGACCCGAGGACGGGGTAACGGGCAAGGCCGAGGTGACCGGTCCGGGACAGCTGAAGGTGGGCTTCGTGAAGTACCTGCCGTTCATTCGCGGCGACTATTGGGTGCTGGATGTCACGTCCGACTACCATCTGGCCGTGGTCGGCGAACCCGGGCGCACATACGGCTGGGTGCTGTCGCGCGACCCCCACCCCGGCGCCGAGCTGATGGAACACGCCGAGGCAGTGCTCAAACGCAATGGCTATAACCCGGCGCTGCTGGAGCGCGTGGTTCAGCCCTGATCGCGGAACTGCGCAGCGGCCGCGGCGACGCGGGCCAGCGCGGTCACCAGACAGAGCGCGGCAAAGACCCAGGCGATGGGCACGAAGGCCGCCGGGAACAGACAGAAGGCGACGAAGAACGCAATCGTCTCGCTGCCCTCAAGCAAGCCGCCCGCATGATACCACGACTTCTTGCCGCGCGCTTCGGTGCTCAGATTGTGCTTGGCTGCAAGGATCGCAAAGCCCAGAAACGAGGCCGCGTTGATATAGAACGCCCCCAGCAGCGCCGCCCCGGCCAACCCGTTGGCGGCAGGCTCCAGCCAGACGAACCCCAATGGGATCGCCGCGTAAAAGCCGAAATCGGCCAGAATGTCGAAATAACCGCCCCTATCGCTGGGCTGCGTCGCGCGCGCCACCGCGCCATCCAGACCATCGGCCAACCGCGAGGCCAGAATCAGCCCCAGCCCCCACCAGACCTGCCCCGCACCAATCGCCACCGCTGCCGCAAGGCCAAACACCAGCCCGATCAGCGTGACAAGATCCGCGCCGAACCCGGCGCGGGCAAGCCAGACACCGATCCGGTTCAGCGGTGGGTCGATAAGGGGGCGCAGGTGGCGGTCCAGCATGGCGGGCCGCCCGGGCTCAGGGTTCGAGAACGGCGCGCAGCACGGCACGCTCGCCGTCGAGCAGCTCGAGCACGCCATTGTCCAACCGCCAGCCGTTCACCTGATCGACGATTGTGTTGAACTGCGCCTCGATCTCGCCGCCCCGGCCCCGGCACGCCATCCGCGTCGATGCCAGCGCGCCGAAGGCGAAGCCATCCTCCACGGTATAACTGCCGCTATAGCGGTTGCAGCCCGAGCGGCCACTGGCCTGCCCGTCCTGCAACGTCAGCGTCACGTCATCCGCCGGCTCGATGCTGGTGCCATCCAGCGCGACCACGCGCCACGCTCCCTCGGGCGAGGCAGGCTCACCCATGGTGCAGCCGGCCAGCATCGCGCTGACCAGCACCACCGAAGAAAAGAGGGCGGCGCGCAGCATGGCTCAAGCGCGCTCCGAGTACTCGAACGTCTCGGTGTTCACTACGATGCGCTCATCTTGCCCCACGAACGGCGGCACGGTGATGCGCACACCATTGTCCAGCAGAGCGGGCTTGAAGCTGTTGGCGGCGGTCTGGCCTTTGACGACCGGCTCGGTCTCGACGATGGTGCAGGTCACCTTTTGCGGCAGCGACACGTTCAACGCTTCTTCACCATAGTATTCGATGGTGACGGTCATGCCGTCCTGCAGGAACGGGCGGCGGTCGCCCAGCAGGTCGGCCGGCAGTTCGATCTGCTCGAAGCTTTCGCTGTCCATGAAGGTCAGCATGCCGTCGGTCTCAAACAGGAACTGCTGGTCCTTCTGGTCCAGACGCACCTGTTCGACCTTGTCAGCCGAACGGAAACGCTCGTTCAGCTTGCGACCGTCGCGCAGGTTCTTCAGCTCGACCTGAGCAAAGGCACCGCCCTTGCCCGGCTTGACGTGGCTGACCTTGACCGCAGCCCAAAGGCCGTTGTCATGTTCAAGGATGTTGCCGGGGCGGATTTCGTTACCGTTGATCTTGGCCATGAGAAAACTCTTAGGAAATCGTTGAGATCGTCTTGGCCAAGCCTATATCTTGCGCAGTGCAACCGCGCAAGCCAACCAAATAAAGCTAGGGGTTTTGCACAGCCATGCTTTATACGCATGGCGGGCATGCAACAGATCGGTAGCGAATCGCATGCTGATACAGGTAGAGAGGCGGACGCCAAAAAATGCAAGAGCAAGAATAAGGACGGTATAATGTTCGATTCCGTGGACGCCACGGCGTACAACCATGAGCAGGGTACGCGGGCGCGCAAACTGTTCGCTGCAGTCGTGCTGGCTGCGCTGGATGATGCGATCGCTGATGACAAGAAATACGGCAATGGTCCCGAGCAGATCGCCCGTTGGGCACGCTCGCGTGATGGCCGTGAAGTGCTGAGCTGTGCCGGTATCGACCCCAACGAGCGTGTCGTATCGGGCCTGATGAACTTTGTTGCCGCTGGTGTTCGCACCTCGGTTGCTCTGTCGCGCGAAGAAAGCGAGCGCCGCATGGCCGCAACGCAGGCCGAAGCCGCCTGAACGCTCTGACGCCCCCGCTTGGGGCGTACCGCAGAAAAGCCCCGCGTCCCACCACCGGACGCGGGGCTTTTCTTCGTATCACCGCGTGCGTGCGCGCCACTCATCTATCACCGCTGCCGTCTGTGCTGCATGGCTGATCGGCACCATATGCCCTGCCCCATCGACCACCGCGATCTCGGCGCGCGGCAAACGTCGCTGCAGCCCTTGCACAGTTGCGTGAAAGATTTGTGTCGTTTCACTGCCGACGATCAACAAAACCGGCGCCTCGAAACGCTCCATCATTCCCGGCGCCAGCAACCCGCCGCTGTCCTGGATCAGCCCTGCCTCGCCCGCCGCGACCAGCTTCATCTGCGCCGCCATCAGCGCCTGCGCGTGTTCGGCCAGCGTGTCGTAATCGGGCGAGCCGACGTTCTGCCCCAGAAACAGCCGCACAGCAGCAGGCCAATCCCCGGCATCAAAGGCGTCCTGCAGCGGCTGCCGCCCGCGGACATAGGCGTCCAGATCGGTGTCCTTGGCGGCGGCAAAGAACACCGGTTCGATCAACACCATCCCCTGCGCGGTGTCGGGATGATGCAGGGCATGACGCAGCATCGAGGCAGCCCCGAAAGAATGCCCGATCAGCAGTGACGGCCGTGTCACATGCGCAGTGATCGCCGCCGCGACCAGCGCGTGAAAATCACCGGGATCGACCGGCATGGCACTGCGTCCGTGGCCGGGCATGTCCAGCGCCAGCGCGTCCAGCGGCTCGGCCAGAAGATCGACCATGCGCGCCCAACTGCCGCTGTAGCCCAGAAAGCAATGAGCCAGAACCGCCGCTTGCCCGTCGGGCTGGCCCAGCCTGCGGCTGTAGATCCCGTCCACGCTGGCCGCCTGCGTCACAGCGTGCCGGCCAGAAACAGGTCCAGATCCTCGATCCGGTCCTGCCCCCAGAAGCGCTCGCCCTCGACGATGAAGAACGGAAAGCCGAACACCCCGGCCAGCCGTGCCTCTTCCAGATACTTGCCGTACAGATCCGCCCCCAGCATCAGCCCGGACATCGTCAGCCCCGGATTGAACCCGGCCCGCGTCAGACACTCGGTGATCACCGCGTCATCGGCGACGTTCTTTTCCTCAGCCCAGCAGGCCGCGCAGAGCGATTGCACCAACCCGTCCAGATCTCCGCCCCCGGCCTCTTGCGCGGCGATGATCGCATAGGCAGCAGGCGCCGGGTTGGTGGGGAAGAACGCAGGTTTCAGCGTCAGCGGCATGCCGCGCTTGGCCGACTGACGGCGCAATTCCTGCAGGCGATACTCCTGACGGCTCTCATGCCGGTCCGGCAAAGCGACCCCGCCAGTCCGCGCGAACAAGGCCGACGGATCGACCGGTTTGTACCGCAGGACAGCGCCATGGCGTGCCGCTACCTCGGCGGCGCGCTTGCCCACCAGATAGGTCCAGGGAGAAATGACCGTCAGGTAGTAATCAATCTGTCGCATCGCGCGCACGCTCCTGGATCCTCGGGTTTGCAAGACCCTATCGGGGTGATAAGCGGTGTCAACATCCCGAATCCCCGCCCCTTCGAGGTTGCAGATGCCTGCCATGACAGAACCGAAACTCATCTCTGGCAATGCCAACAAACCCTTGGCCAAAGCCATCGCGCGGCGCATGTCGCTGCACCGGGGGATGAGCGTCAACCTCGTCGACGCCCGTGTCGAACGGTTCAATGATCAGGAGATCTTCGTCGAGGTCTATGAGAATGTCCGCGGCGAGGATATGTTCATCATCCAGTCGACCTCGCGGCCCGCGAACGACAACCTGATGGAACTCCTGATCATCGCCGACGCGCTCAAGCGCTCGTCCGCAGCGCGGATCACGGCGGTGATCCCCTATTTCGGCTACGCCCGTCAGGATCGCCGCACCAAGGCCCGCACGCCGATCTCGGCCAAGCTGGTGGCCAATCTCATCGCGCAGGCGGGTATCGACCGCGTCCTCACCCTGGATTTGCACGCCACGCAGATTCAGGGTTTCTTCGACATGCCGGTCGATAACCTCTACGCCGCGCCGATCTTTGCGCTGGACGTGATGCACACGTTCCGCGACCGGATGGCCGATGTCATGGTGGTCTCGCCCGACGTCGGCGGCGTGGCCCGCGCCCGCGAACTGGCCAAGCGGATCAACGCCCCGCTGTCGATCGTCGACAAGCGCCGTGAGAAACCCGGCGAGATTGCCGAGATGACCGTGATCGGCGACGTACGCGGCAAGACCTGCATCATCGTCGACGACATCTGCGACACGGCCGGCACGCTGTGCAAAGCAGCGGAAGTGCTGATGGAAGCTGGCGCGACCGAAGTGCATTCCTACATCACCCACGGCGTGCTGTCGGGCCCTGCGGTCGAGCGGATCCGCAATTCGGTGATGAAATCGTTGGTGATCACCGATTCCATCGAAGCAACCGAAGCGGTGAAGGCCACGTCCAATATCCGCATCGTGCCGACCGCCCCGATGTTTGCCCAGGCGATCCTGAACACCTGGAACGGCACCTCGGTGTCGTCGCTGTTCGACATGGAAACGCTGACGCCGATCTACGAAGGCCTGTATTCACCGATCTGAGCGCGAAAGCCGGGGGCTGCCGCCCCCGGACCCCCTGCCCAGAGGCGGGGGCACGCCCCCTCCTCTGGACACCTCCCGTGGATATTTTCAGACAGAAAATGATCACGGCGCGCGGCGGATGACCAGCTGAGGCGCGCCGTTTGAGGTAAGGGCGAGCGAGTGCCCGGTCTGGTCAATAATGCTCTGCACCTGCCGGCGCAGGTTCGAGAAGCTGTCGAAGCGCACCGTGTCGATGGGCGCATCGAAGCGGATCTGCACGCGGAAGCCGTCGCTTTTGGGGGCAATCGCCCGGAGTGTGCCGGTGAAGGCAATCCCGAGATACGCGCCCTCAACCCGGTCGCCGGGTGCGAAGGGCATCTCAGGGGCTTGCGACAGGCGCGCATGCAGGGTGTTCCAGTCCCGCGCGCCGTTGTGATGCGCGATGTGCTCCAACGCGGCGGCATGGCTGATCGGCTGGCCCTGCGCTGCCATCGCGTGCCGCAGGGAGCGGGCCAGCGCCTTGGCTTGCGTTAAGGTTAACGGCGTCATGGGGCGACCTTTCTGGCGATGCCCGTTGACCATAGCCCCAGTGCCAGTGCGATCACCACCGCATCGCCCACCGGAAACGCTGCCCACAGGGCACCCGGCCCGAACGCCGCCGCCAGCCCGATGACCAGCGCCGGGCTGAGCAGGAACGGCTTCACCAGCGTCAGCGCCGCCGTCCTTCCCGGCAGGCCCACCGCCTGAAAGTACAGCGCCAGCACCAGCACCGGCCCCGAGGCGGCATAGAGCAGTACCTGCACCCGCAGGATCGCGCTGACCTGCGCCACCACGGCGCTATCGTCGACGAACGCCAGACCGATCCAGCCGCTCGCCGCCAAGAGGATCAGCTCAACGCCGACGCAATAGACCCCGGCCACAATCATCGCCAACCGCAGAGCACCCGCGGCCCGCGCATGCAGCCCGGCCCCGTGGTTGTTGCCAACGATGCTCTGCGTCGCCAGCGCGATGGCCATCTGCGGCAGGAAGGCGAAGCTGAGCAACCGCGTCGTCACGCCATACGCAGCGATCGTCATCCCCGCCTCAGGGGCGCCCGCCAGCACCGCAATCACCGTGCCCGAAACCAGCGCCATCCCCACAAAGCTCAGGCTCACCGGCGCACCGAGCGCCAGCAACCGCCCCCATCCGCGCGCCCAGCCGTGCCGCACCAGCGCCGACAGCGGCACCACCCAGGCAGCCCGCAGCCGGAACCCGACCAACAGACCCAGACCCGCCCCCTGCGCCACCACCGTGCCCCAGGCCGAGCCCGCAACGCCCCACCCAAGCTGAACGATCAGCCCATAATTCAGCGCGATATTGGCCAGCGTCACCGACAGCGACAGCAACGCCATCAGCCCGGCGCGCCCCTCACTGCGCAAGGCATCGGCGTGCAGGCCCAGCAGAAACTGCACCGGGGTTCCCCAGATCAGGATCTGCATATATGCACCTGCCTGCGCCGCAATCGCCCCCTGCCCGCCTGACAGCCAGCCCAGCACCCGGGGCCCCACCAGCGCGAACCCGGCAATCAACAGCGCCGCCACCGTCAGCGCCAACCCATGCGCCTGCGCAAAGACCCGACCGGCATCGCCATACCGCTCAGCCCCCAGCGCCCGCGCATACAGACTCGCCATCCCGCCTGACACCAGACTGGACAGCGCAAGGGTGACCATCACTGCGGGAAACGCCAGACTGACGGCCGCCAGCGCCTCGGACCCGACAAACCGGCCCAGAAAGACGGCATCGACCACCGTCAGCAACCCGCTCATCGCCATGACCAGGGTCATCGGCACCGCGTTGCGAACAAACACCCGCCCGATCGGGGCGGTCAGAAATGAATTTTGGACAGCGCGCGCAGACGGCATCGCTCACTCCTCACAGATGAAGCATTCCAGATCGGAGGGGCGCCTGCATTGCCCACCAGCGAAATGCATCGAGGGTGAGTAGATCGTCCAGACCGGGCTTCACCGCGACTTTCGTCCGCAGGCGGCAGGTGCCGGTTACCATGCCGCGCTTTAGCGCCGCCGGGATCGCCCTGTCAACGCCGCACCAACTTTATGCTCTAAATATCCTGGGGGGTGAATGCGGCGCCAGCCGCAGAGGGGGCAAGGCCCCCTGGCCGGTCGCCCGCGGGCGCGGCGGCGACAGCCGTCTTGGCCAAGGGCGAAACCCCACGGCCGTGCCCAAACGAAAAGGGCCCCGCAATCGCGAGGCCCCTTCCCAAATTGAAAGCAGATCAGAAGTTCGGCACGGTCGGGTCCAGCCCGATATGCGTGCCCATGGCGACCATGTCGGCCAGCATCTGCGCCGCATCGTCAACCACGGTGTGGTGGGCTTCCTTATGCGCCTTGTGCGCTTCGGCAACCCATTCATCCAGCACCGGCTGCGTCACTTCCGGCTTCGGCAGCGAGCGCTCGGCCAGAACCGAGACGCCCTCGGGCGAGATCTCGGCAAAGCCGCCGGTCACGGCGAATTCGGTCACCTGACCGTTCACCGTCACCTTCAGCAAACCGGGCCGCAGGGTGGTGATCATCGGCGTATGACCGGGCATCGCCGTCAGTTCACCGTCAGCGCCGGGGATCTGCACTTCGCTGGCCTGAGCGGAAAGAAGTTTCCGCTCGGGCGAGACGAGGTCAAACTGCATCGTATCGGCCATGAGGGCCTCCTTTGCGCGTCAGATCAGGCGGCGGCGGCGAGGCGCTGCGCCTTGGCGATCGCTTCGTCGATGTCACCGACCATGTAGAAAGCGGCTTCCGGCAGGTGATCGTATTCGCCCGCAACCACAGCCTTGAACGAGGCGATGGTCTTCTCGAGCGGAACCTGAACCCCGTCCGAACCGGTGAACACTTTCGCCACGTCGAACGGCTGCGACAGGAAGCGCTCCAGTTTCCGGGCACGGGCCACGGTCACTTTGTCTTCTTCGCTCAGTTCGTCCATGCCGAGGATGGCGATGATATCCTGCAGCGACTTGTAGCGCTGCAGCACGCGCTGCACCGAGGTCGCCACCGAATAATGCTCGTCACCGATGATCAGCGGATCCAGCAGACGCGAGCTGGAACCCAGCGGGTCCACAGCCGGGTAGATGCCTTTTTCCGAGATCGCGCGGTCCAGAACCGTCGTTGCGTCCAGGTGGGCGAACGAGGTTGCCGGGGCCGGGTCGGTCAAGTCATCGGCGGGCACGTACACGGCCTGAACCGAGGTGATCGAGCCGTTCTTGGTCGAGGTGATGCGTTCCTGCATCATACCCATGTCGGTCGCCAGCGTCGGCTGGTAGCCCACGGCGGACGGGATACGACCCAGCAGAGCCGACACTTCCGAACCGGCCTGCGTGAAGCGGAAGATGTTGTCCACGAAGAACAGCACGTCCGACCCGGTGTCATCGCGGAACTGCTCGGCCAGCGTCAAACCCGACAGGGCGACGCGCATACGGGCTCCCGGAGGCTCGTTCATCTGACCATAAACCAGCGCGATTTTCGACTCCGCCAGGTTATCGATGTTGATAACGCCCGATTCGATCATCTCGTGGTACAGGTCGTTGCCCTCACGGGTCCGCTCACCAACACCGGCGAACACGGACACACCCGAGTGCACTTTGGCGATGTTGTTGATCAGTTCCATGATCAGAACGGTCTTGCCCACGCCGGCACCGCCGAACAGGCCGATCTTGCCGCCCTTGGTGTAGGGGGCCAGCAGGTCGATGACCTTGATGCCGGTTACCAGGATCTCGGTCGCGGTCGACTGCTCCGAGAATTCCGGGGCCTTGCCGTGGATCGAGCGGGTCTGCGTGGCGTCAACCGGGCCCTTTTCGTCAACCGGCGCGCCGGTGACGTTCAGGATGCGGCCGAGGGTCGCCGAACCAACGGGAACCGAGATCGGTGCGCCGGTGTCGCTGACAGCCTGACCGCGAACCAGACCTTCCGAGGCATCCATGGCGATGGTGCGCACGGTGTTCTCGCCGAGGTGCTGCGCAACCTCGAGGATCAGGGGTTTGCCGTTGTTTTCCGTGGTCAGCGCGTTCAGAATCGCGGGCAGGTCACCCTCGAACTGAACGTCGACAACCGCGCCGATCACCTGGGTGATCTTGCCTTGGGCTTTCGCTGTGGCCATTGTGTTTCTCCGGTTCCTCAGAGCGCCTCGGCGCCCGAAATGATCTCAATAAGCTCGTTGGTGATCACAGCCTGACGCGAGCGGTTGTACTCGATCGTCAGTTTCTCGATCATCTCGCCTGCGTTGCGCGTTGCGTTGTCCATCGCCGACATCTGCGCGCCGTTGAACGAAGCGTTGTTCTCGAGCAGCGCGGTGAAGATCTGCGTTGCCACAGCGCGCGGCAGCAGGTCAGCCAGGATCGCCTCTTCCGACGGTTCGTAATCATAGACCGTATCGGCGTCGGCAGCCTCGCCCACCGGAGCAGGGATGACCTGCTGGGCGGTCGGGATCTGCGTCATCACCGACTGGAAGCGGCTGAAGAAGATCGTCGCAACGTCGAACTCGCCAGCGTCAAAGCGCGACAGCACGTCTTGTGCGATCGAGCGCGCATTGCCGTAGCCGATGCGCTTGACCTCGGACAGATCGACATGGCCGACCATCAGACCCGAGAAATCGCGGCGCAGTTGCTCACGGCCTTTTTTGCCAACGGTCAGGATCTTGACCGTCTTGCCCTGGGCCGTCAACTCACGGATGCGGGCGCGGGCCAGCCGGGCGATCGACGAGTTGAAGCCACCGCAGAGGCCCCGCTCGCCGGTCATCACGACCAGCAGATGCACCTTGTCGTCGCCCGTCCCGGCCAGAAGCCGGGGCGCGCTGTCCGACCCGGCAACCGAGGTTGCCAGACCGTTCACGACAGCTTCCATCCGCGCGGCATAGGGCCGTGCGGCTTCAGCAGCTTCCTGGGCACGGCGGAGCTTGGCCGCCGCGACCATCTGCATGGCCTTGGTGATCTTGCGAGTGTTCTTGACACTCGTGATCCTGTTTTTCAGGTCCTTGAGGTTAGGCATCTACCGACTCCTCTCCTCCCGCCCTCAGGCGAAATCTTTCGCGAATTCATCCAGAGCGGCACGGATCTTGTCTTCCAGCTCGCCTTTGACCTTGCGGTCGTTGTTGGTGATATCGGCAAGAAGATCCGCGTGCTTGCTGTGCAGGTGCGACAGCAGCTCTTTCTCGAAGCGGCTCACGTTGCTCAGTGCGACGCTGTCCAGATAGCCCTGCGTACCGGCGTAGATGACGCAGACGATCTCGGCGTTGCTCAGCGGCGAATACTGCGGCTGTTTCATCAGCTCGGTCAGACGCGCACCCCGGTTCAGCAGCTTTTGCGTTGCGGCGTCGAGGTCCGAGCCGAACTGCGCAAAGGCAGCCATTTCGCGGTACTGAGCCAGCGACAGTTTCACCGGACCCGCAACCGAGGACATCGCCTTGGTCTGAGCCGACGAGCCCACGCGCGACACCGACAGACCGGTGTTCACAGCAGGACGGATGCCCTGATAGAACAGTTCGGTTTCCAGGAAGATCTGGCCGTCGGTGATCGAGATCACGTTGGTCGGAATGAAGGCCGACACGTCGCCGCCCTGGGTTTCGATGATCGGCAGAGCGGTCAGCGAGCCCGAGCCGTTGTCTTCGTTCAGCTTGGCCGAACGCTCCAGCAGGCGCGAGTGGAGATAGAACACGTCGCCCGGATAGGCTTCACGGCCGGGCGGGCGGCGCAGCAGCAGCGACATCTGGCGATACGCGACGGCTTGCTTGGACAAGTCATCATAGATGATCAGCGCGTGCTTGCCGTTGTCGCGGAAGTATTCCGCCATCGCGGTCGCGGCATAGGGTGCCAGGAACTGCAGCGGGGCAGGCTCGGACGCGGTTGCAGCAACCACGATCGAGTATTCCATCGCGCCGGCTTCTTCCAGCTTCTTCACCAGCTGGGCCACGGTCGAGCGCTTCTGACCGATTGCGACATAGACGCAATACAGTTTCTTGCTCTCGTCGTCGCCAGCGGCTTCGTTGTACGACTTCTGGTTCAGGATGGTGTCCAGCGCCACAGCGGTCTTGCCGGTCTGACGGTCACCGATGATCAGCTCGCGCTGGCCACGGCCAACGGGGATCATGGCGTCAACCGATTTCAGGCCGGTTGCCATCGGCTCGTGCACCGATTTCCGGGGAATGATGCCCGGTGCTTTCACGTCGGCAACGCGACGCTCGGCGGCTTCGATCGGGCCCTTGCCATCCAGCGGGTTGCCCAGACCGTCGACGACGCGGCCCAGCAGGCCGGGGCCTGCGGGAACGTCCACGATGGACTTGGTGCGCTTGACGACGTCGCCTTCTTTGATCGAACGGTCATCACCGAAGATAACGATACCGACGTTGTCGGTTTCGAGGTTCAGCGCCATCCCGCGGATACCGCCGGGGAATTCGACCATCTCACCAGCCTGAACATTGTCCAGACCGTGCACACGGGCGATACCGTCCCCGACCGACAGAACGCGACCAACTTCGGTAACTTCGACCTCTTGGCCAAAGCTCTTGATCTGCTCCTTGAGGATCGCAGAGATCTCAGCTGCTTGGATACCCATTTATCCGGCCTCTTTCATGGTGTTCTGGAGGGCAGCGAGCTTGGAACGGATCGACGTGTCGATCATCTTCGAGCCCACTTTGACAATCAGGCCGCCGATGAGCTTTTCATCAACAGCGACGTTCAGTTTCACGGTCTTGCCAAGCTTGGCCTTCAGCGTTGCGGCCAGTTGGTCCGCCTGCGCCTTGGTCAAAACGGTGGCCGAGGTGACATCAGCGGTCACTTCGCCCTTGGCTTCGGCAATCAGCTCACGCAGCACGATAACCAGCTGCGGCAGCGTAAAGAGGCGGCGGTTCTGGGCCATCATGCCCAGCGCGCCGCGCATGGTTTGCGACAGCGACATCTTGTCGGCCAGGGCGGTGATCGCCTTGCCCATGTCATCGCGGCTGTAGACCGGCGACGACAACATCGCGCGCAGGTCGGCGCTCTCGTTCAGAGCGGTTTCCAGCGTGTCGACATCGGCTTCGAGCGCGGCCAGAGCCGAGCCTTCATTCGCCAGTTCGAAGATCGCGGTGGCATAGCGTTTCGCGATGCCAGTGGAAATCGAAGCAGGTTCGGACACGTCAACCCTTTCGTTCTGAAAACACAGCCCCCCAATGAGCAGGGCGCAGGTCCGTTTGCCGCGCTTGAACGCGCGTCATGAATTGGGCGGTTCTCTAGCAGAGCAATGCCCACCCCGCAACCGGGTTGGTCGCTAAAACGTGACCGTTGGCGGCAACATTTGGACCCGCATGCCGCGCAGGGCCCGGCGCTGCGACTCTTTGTAGCGATTGAGCAAGCCCATCAGGGGGTTGCAGCCGCCAAACCGAGGGACTGACGGCGGATTCGCCCCCTCTCGGCGGGCTTGCCGACAACCGGCAGGGCGCCACGGATTCGGTCGGCCATCCCTGCGCCAGACCGGCCGTATTCAGACCTGCCAAGCCGGGCGGAACACTGGCTTTTCCCGCTCAGCGCGCCGGGTCGTCATCCTTGGCGCGCGGCCACGCAGGCAGCGCGCCGCTGGTGGGTATGCCCTCGAGCACCCGCAGCGGACGGCGGTCCTTGACCGGCAAACCGCGCGGGGTGGCGGTGTCGCGGCGCATGGCCTCGACCATCAGCACCCCGCCCAGACGCTCGACGCCCCAGCGCTTGCCCGCCTTCTCCAGCCCGCGCGCCGAGCGCAACCAGAACCGCTTGGGCGACGGCGGAAAGAACAGCGCCGAGGTATGCGCCGAACAGACGAATCCGGCCTCGGCCATCAGCCGCTCCAGCTGGCTGAGCGAATAGGGCCGGCCAAAGCCGAACGGCGTCGCATCCGAGCGTGCCCACATCCCGCCCCGGTTGGGCACCACGATCAGTGCCCTGCCCTGCGGCGACAGCACGCGGTGCATCTCATCGAGCAGCGCCAACGGATGATCGCTGGTTTCAAGCCCATGCATCAGCGCCAGCCGGTCAATGCTGTCATTGGCCAGCGGCCAGCGGGCCTCGTCACACAAAACCGAATGGTTGGACGCGTCGGCGGGCCAGTGCATGACCCCCTGCGGTCCGGGCATCAGACCGATGATGCCTTCGGCCCGCCCCAGAAACGGGCGCAGCAGCGGCACGGCAAAGCCATAGCCCGCCAGCGACAGGCCGCGCACATCGCCCCAACGCTCAACCACCCGATCGCGCACAGCTTTTTGCACCGCGCGCCCCAATTGACTGCGGTAATAGAAATCTCGCAACTGATGCACGTCGAGATGCATTGAACCCCGCAGCGGCCTGCGCCAAACTGTACCCTGCCCCATCGCACCGGCTTTGCAAAGCCCGTGTGTGCCGCCGTTGACCCCCACGGAGACGCCATGACCATCGAGATCATTCGCTGCCTTGCCGACAATTATGCCTATTTGATCCATGATGCCGCCCGTGGCGAAACAACACTGATCGACGCGCCCGAGGCCGCGCCGATCCTTGCCACGCTCAAGGGCAAGGGCTGGACGCTGACGCGCATCCTGATCACCCACCACCACAACGACCATATCGACGGCGTTGCCGAGATCCTCGCCCAGGCCCCCGCCGAGGTTTACGGCGCGGCGGCGGATGCGCACCGCCTGCCGCCGCTGGACCACGCCTTTGCCCCCGGCGACACACTGCCCGGTGGCGCGCAGGTGATGGACGCGCCCGGTCACACTGTGGGCCACGTCGCCTTTTACTATCCTGCGCTCAAGGCTCTGTTCACCGCCGACAGCCTGATGACCCACGGTTGCGGTCGTCTGTTCGAAGGCACGCCGGACCAGATGTTTGACACCATCGCCGCCTTCGCCGCCCTGCCCGATGACACGCGGATCTATTCGGGGCATGATTATGCCCGTGCCAACCTGAACTTTGCGGCGCAGTATGCGCCCGAGCCGTCGGCACTGGCCGCCCGGCAGGCCGAGTTGCAGCAGTTGGCAGACAAAGGACTGCCGACAACCGGCACGACCCTTGAAAGTGAGAAGCAACTGAACCCATATCTGCGCTGTCACCTTCCCGCGGTGGCGCAAGCCGCCGGTTGCCCCGGCGCAGACCCCCGGCGCGTTCTGGCTGAAATCCGCCGCCAGAAGAACAACGCGTGATTGCAAACCCCGGAATCGCGGCGCCTTATTGGCTACATGAGGCCCCCACGCTGCCGCCCTAAAAGGCAGCAAACTGAAATGTGACGCAATTCTCTACCAGAAAAGACTTGAAGCGCCGCCGGGAAAACCAAAGTTTAATCTCATGGACCCACCCTGCGGTGACCCGGATCGAAACAGGGACAGAACGCTCCCCCGTCGATCCGCCCCCAGCGGCGAAAGCCGCGCAAAGTGAAGGAGCAAGGACGTGCCCTCGTTTTCTGCGACCCTTGAACAGGCGATCCACGGTGCGCTGGCCTTGGCCAACACGCGCCGGCACGAGCTTGCCACGCTCGAGCACCTGCTGCTCGCGCTTATCGACGAACCCGATGCCGCCCGCGTCATGCAGGCGTGCAACGTCGACGTAACAGATCTGCGAAAAACGCTTGAAGAGTTCATCGATGATGACCTCGCGACGCTGATCACCACCGTCGAAGGGTCTGAAGCGGTTCCGACCGCGGCTTTCCAGCGCGTCATCCAGCGCGCGGCCATCCATGTCCAAAGTTCGGGACGCAATGAGGTTACGGGTGCCAATGTGCTCGTCGCCATCTTTGCCGAACGCGAATCGAACGCGGCGTATTTCCTGCAAGAACAGGACATGACCCGCTACGACGCGGTGAATTTCATCGCGCATGGCGTTGCCAAGAACCCCGACTATTCCGAGGCCCGCCCGGTCTCGGGCGCCGATGAACCGGCAGCCGAGCCTCAGCAACCCAAGACCGACCCCAAGGATTCGGCGCTGGCCAAGTATTGCGTCGACCTGAACGCCAAATCGCGCAAGGGCGATGTCGATCCGCTGATCGGCCGCGCCGCCGAGGTTGAGCGCTGCATTCAGGTGCTCTGCCGCCGCCGCAAGAACAACCCGCTTCTGGTGGGCGATCCCGGCGTGGGCAAGACCGCGATTGCCGAAGGTCTGGCCAAGAAGATCGTCGACGGGGAAACCCCCGACATTCTGGCGGGCTCGACCATCTACTCGCTCGACATGGGCTCGCTTCTGGCGGGCACGCGCTATCGTGGCGACTTTGAAGAGCGGCTGAAAGCCGTGATGAAAGAGCTGGAAGACCACGAAGACGCCGTGCTCTTCATCGACGAGATCCACACGGTGATCGGCGCGGGCGCGACCTCGGGCGGGGCAATGGATGCCTCGAACCTGCTCAAGCCCGCCCTGCAGGGCGGCAAGCTGCGCTGCATGGGCTCGACGACCTACAAAGAGTTCCGTCAGCACTTTGAAAAGGACCGCGCGCTGTCGCGCCGGTTCCAGAAGATTGACGTGAACGAGCCGACGGTCGAGGATTCGGTCAAGATCCTGATGGGTCTGAAGCCGTATTTCGAAAAGCACCACGACCTGCGCTATACCAACGACGCGATCCGCACCGCGGTCGAGCTGTCGGCGCGCTATATCAACGACCGCAAACTGCCCGACAAGGCGATCGACGTGATCGACGAAGCGGGCGCGGCGCAGCATCTGGTTGCGGCCAGCAAACGGCGCAAGACGATCACCCCCAAGGAGATCGAAGGCGTCGTGGCAAAGATCGCCCGCATCCCGACCAAGAACGTCTCCAAGGACGACGCAGAAGTGCTGCGCGATCTGGAAGCGGCGCTCAAGCGGGTGGTGTTTGGACAGGATTCGGCGATCAGCGCCCTGTCCTCGGCAATCAAGCTGGCCCGCGCGGGTCTGCGCGAGCCCGAGAAACCGATCGGCAACTACCTGTTCGCAGGGCCGACCGGTGTGGGTAAAACCGAGGTGGCCAAGCAATTGTCGGCCTCGCTCGGGGTCGAGCTGCTGCGTTTCGACATGTCGGAATACATGGAGAAACACGCGGTCTCGCGCCTGATCGGTGCCCCGCCGGGCTATGTCGGCTTCGATCAGGGCGGCCTTTTGACCGATGGCGTGGACCAGCATCCGCATTGCGTGCTGCTGCTCGACGAAATCGAAAAGGCCCACCCGGATGTCTATAACATCCTGCTGCAGGTGATGGACCACGGCAAGCTGACCGACCACAACGGCCGGACAGTGGACTTCCGCAACGTGATCCTGATCATGACCTCGAACGCCGGGGCCTCGGAACAGGCGAAAGCCGCCATCGGCTTTGGCCGCGACCGCCGCGAGGGTGAGGATACTGCCGCCATCGAGCGGACCTTCACGCCCGAGTTCCGCAACCGTCTGGATGCGGTGATCAGCTTCGGCCCGCTGGCCAAGCAGACGATCATGAAAGTGGTCGAGAAGTTCGTGCTGCAACTCGAAGCGCAGCTCATGGACCGCAATGTGGTGTTTGAGCTGAGCGACGAAGCGGCAGCATGGCTGGGCGAAAAGGGCTATGACGACAAGATGGGCGCGCGGCCTCTGGCCCGCGTGATCCAGGAACACGTCAAGAAACCGCTGGCGGAAGAGCTGCTGTTTGGCCGCCTGACCAAGGGCGGGCTGGTCCGGGTTGTCCTGCGCGACGACAAGATCGTGCTGGAAGTCGAAGAGACCGAGAAGGCGCGGATCGCAGGGTCCAAGCCGCCGTTGCTGACCGCGGACTGATCACAGAACGGGCGGGGTTTCGGCCTCGCCCGCCACACCCTGTCGGGTGCGGCGCGCTCACCCGACCCGGCGCCGCGCGGCGCGCGGCGCAAGGCAGGGGGCGTTCCGCCCCCTCTTCGCTTGCAGCGAATTCACCCCCGAGGATATTTTCAGACAGATGATGGGCGCAGGCCCTGAACAAGGGTTTTGGCCTTGGCGTTGATGTCCGCCGCGTCGTTCCTCGTCGCCCGGCGCGATCCCTGCACGACGGACCCAATCGCCGATGATGGACGAAGCAAGCAGGAGCCGGTGCACCGGGATCGGGCGCAGCTGGCCGTCCGTCACCCCTTGCGTGATGACCGCCCCGGCGAGCGCCACCGCCGAAGCGCCCGGTCCTTCCTGCATCAGGTCCTGAGCATCCGGGTTCACCGGCGGTTCCTGAAGCAGGATGCGGACAAGCGGGGCGTGCGCGTCGGCGAACGCAGGACGCGGCGAATCACCTGTTGGGTATCGCCGGACGCGTCGCGTAGCAGCGCGCAGGAGCGGTTGATCGAGGGCAGGATCATCCGCCGCGCCAGTGGCCGGTCGATGCGCTGCTACAGATCGGATGTCGGTGCGAAAAGTCGGAGGATTGTTGCCGCGGCCACCCCGCCCTATGCGCGATCTCGCGGGTCGAGGTGGCGGCATGGCCGGCATCCGCCCCCTACCATGGCCTGCCCGACCAACGGCACCGCCGCGGCTGCGCCGGTTCCAAAATCCCCGGCAACGCGCCGGTCACCGGCGATTCTGCCATGGTCAGACCGCCCGAACGGATCAGGGTCAGCAGCGCCGGCTCGCTGCCCGGTAGGCAATGCGAGAACTCTTGCGGGAAGACTAACACCGCCTGCACGCCCTCGGCCGCGCGCGCGGCTCGGCCCTCGGCGTCACGGCCATAGGCCTGCCGATCCATCGGCAGACGCTGCGACAGACCACGGATCATCCTGTCGGTCATCGTGATGGGTGGAAACGGGCGACCGGCGTCATGGTTAACGGTGGCGAGGGTGATGTGGCGGGCCAGAGCCGCCGGATCGGGCCCGGCCGAGAAGGGTGAACAGCGAGAACAGCGCACTAGCCGAGGGGACGATCAGCGCGCCGCGCAGGTTCGGTCGCGTGGGCAAGCCCTGCCGCGTCGCAGGCCGCGCTCAGCGCTCAGTCAGTTTCAGCTCAATCCGCCGGTTGGCCGCGCGCGCCTCGGTCGAAGAGCCCGGCACGACGGGCCGGTATTCGCCAAAGCCGGTTGCCGCCAGCCGTTCGGGCGGGAAGCCCAGCGCATCGATCAGATACAGCACCACCGACAGGGCGCGCGCCTGACTCAGTTCCCAGTTCGAGGCATAGCGCCCGCCCGGACGGATCGCCGCGTCATCGGTATGGCCATCGACACGCAGCACCCAGTCGATCGTGTCCGGGATCTCGCGCGCGGCGTCCAGCAGGATCAGCCCGACATTGGCGATCTGCGCCTGACCGGCTGCCGACAGATCCGCCGAGCCTTGTTCGAACAGCACTTCGGACTGGAACACAAAACGGTCCCCGACGATCTGCACGCCCTCACGCCCGCCGATAATGTCACGCATTTGGCCAAAGAATTCAGAACGATAACGCTCAAGACGCTGTGCTTCGGCCTCAAGCCTGCGGCGTTCGGCCTCTTCCAGCTCTGCCCGGCGGCGCTCTTCTGCGGCGACGCGGGCCAGGGCCGAGTTCAGATCCGAGCCCAGCGATTCGATCTGCGTGCTCGCCGAGGTTTCCCGTTCGCGCGATTCGCCCAGCAGATCCTGCAACCCGGCCACCTGCCGCTGCAATTGCGCGACCTGTTCGTTGAGCAACGCCAGCCGGCGCTGATCTTCGGTCGAGGCGCTCTCGGCATCGCTCAGCTGTTGCTGGGCCAGTTGCAGCAGGGCATTGCGGGTTTCGGATTCGGTCAGTTGCTGGTCGCGGGCGGTCTGCGCCTCGTCCCGCGCCGCCTGCGCGGCGGCGAGCAGGGTCAGCGTCTCCTCGGCCCGCGCGCGCTGCGCTTCCAGTGCCATGGTCATCGCGGTCAGTTCGGCATCGGCACCGGCCAGCCGCTCGCGCAGCGCTTCGGCGGCAGCGAGCTGCGCGAGGCGGTCGCGCTCGGCTTCATCCAGCGTTTCCTGCACCCCGGCCAGCCGTTGGCGCAGCGCTTCGGCTGCAGCCGCCTCGGCCAGACGGGCGCGCTCGGCTTCGTCCAGATCGGTGCCCAGCGTGTCACGGGCCTGCGCCAGTTGCGCCAGCGCAAGCTGCCGCGCCACGTCGGCTTCGCTGAGCTGGCTTTCAAGATCGGCCACCCGCGCCCGGGTCGCCGCATCCAGCGTGGCCAGATCGGCCAGCGCCTGCTGCCGGGCCAGATCACTGTCGCTGAGTTGCGTTTCCAGCGCGGCGATGCGCGCACGCGTCGTGTCATCCAGCGTGGCAAGCTGGGCCAGCGCTTGCTGCCGCGCCAGATCGGTGGCCGAGAGACTCGCCTCAAGTTCGGCGATCCGCGCCTGAGTTTGCGCATCACGGCTGGCCAGATCCGCCAATGCCTGCTGCCGCGCCAGATCGGCGTCGCTCAGGCTGGCCTCGAGGGCGGCAACCCGCGCCTGCGTTGCGGTATCCAGCGTGGCAAGATCGGCCAGCGCCCGCTGCCGCGCCAGATCGGCATCGTTGAGCGAGGCTTCCAGTTCGGCGATCCGTGCCTGACTGGCCTCATCCAACGTCGCCAGTTCAGCTAGCGCCTGCTGACGGGCCAGATCGGAATCGCTGAGCGAGGCTTCCAGCTCGGCGATCCGCGCCTGACTGGCCTCATCCAATGTCGCCAGTTCAGCCAGCGCCCGCTGCCGCGCCAGATCGGCATCGCTGAGCGAGGCTTCCAGCTCGGCAACGCGCGCCTGACTGGCCTCATCCAAGGTCGCCAGTTCAGCCAGCGCCCGCTGCCGCGCCAGATCGGCGTCGCTGAGCGAGGCTTCCAGTTCGGCGATCCGCGTCTGCGTGCTCTCGTCCAGCGCCGCCAGCTCGGCCAAGGCCTGCTGCCGGGCCAGCGCGCTGTCGCTCAGGGTCGCATCCAGCTCGGCAATCCGCGCCGCCTGAGCCTCGCTTTGCGCCGCCAATGTGGCCAGCGCCGCTTCGCGTTCAGCCAGCGTCGCCGCCGCGCTTTGTTGCAGGCGCAGCGCGTCGTCGCGGGCGGTCTGGGTCTGCTGCAACTGCGTCAGGGTCTCGGCCTGCTGGGTGCGCAGCAGGGCCAGTTGCTCGGAGGTCGCATCCAGCGCCGCTGTCGCTGCCGTGCGCGCCGCCTCGGTCTCGGACAGGCGGGTCAGCATCTCGGCCAGCGACGCCTCGCCGGTCTCGGCCCGTGCGCGCATCTCGGCCAGTGCCGCCTCAACCGCTTCGCGTTCGGCAGCAGCCAGTCGCGCGGCCTCGACCTGCGCGTCCATCTCATCGCGTGAGCGGGCCAGCGCCGCATTCAACGCCTCGGATTCGCTGAGCAATTCGTCGCGCCGCGCTTCGGTGCTGGCCAGTTGTTCGGTCAGATCCGTGCGCTGTGCAATCAGCGCGGCGACCTGTGCTTCAAAGCTGGTGATCTGCGTGCGGGCCGTCTCAAGATCCGTTTCGCGCGCGGTCAGTTCGCGCCCCAGCGCCGCAATCGACGCCTCTTGCTGCCGCGCCGTGTCACGCAGCGCCTCAAGATCGCTGTTCAGCCCCGCCACCTGCCCCTGCAAGGCCCCGACGCGGGTGCGCGACAGGCCCAGCGCGTCGGTCAGGCTGGCCACCTGCGCGGTCAGCCCCTCAAGCTCGTGGTCCTGCGTGGTGATCGTCTCACGCAGCACGCTTTGCACGATCAGAAAGATCGACAGCACGAACATCAGCACCAGCAACAGCGCCGTCATCGCATCGACGAATCCCGGCCAGATCGAGGCCGAGAACCGCTGCCCGCCGCCGCGCCGGGACAGTCCCATCAGTAATTGTCCTCGTATCCGACATTGGGCGGCTGCTGTCGGTTGAGCATGCGCACCGCTTGCGTCAGGCTGGCCAGATCGCCGCGCAGATCGGCCATCGCTTCTTGCCGCCCGGCCGAAAGTTCCTCAAGGATCCGAACCAGTTGCACATCCATCGAGCGCAGGCGCATCCGGGTTTCCGCCTCGATATGCGGCTCGTCTTCGCTCACGCCCTGACGCTCGATCAAGGCGATCAGACGCTCTTGCCCCTCGGCCAGTTGCTGCAAGGCGCGGCCTGTCGCCCCGTCGCTTTGCCCCCGGTCCGCCAGTCGCGACACCGCCCCGGCCAGCGTTTCCAGTGCGCCGTCCAGTTGCGCGCGCCCGGCCTCGGCCTGCGTTTGCAACTCGCGCATGCCTTCCATCTGCTCGGCCAGACTGTCGAGAACCTCGGCGATCATGCCAAGCCCTTCGCCGCCTTCGCCGTCGCTCTGCGCCGTGCCCAGACGGGTGATCGAGGACAGCCATTCCTCAAGCTGGCGGTAAAAGCGGTTCTGCGCCTGACTGGCAAAGAGTTCCAGAATGCCGACAACCAGCGACCCGGCCAGACCCAGCAAGGAGGACGAGAACGCGGTCCCCATTCCCCCCATTTGCGCCTCTAGCCCGGTCATCAACTGGCCAAACCCGTTCAGCGCGCTTTCCCCCTCTTGCGGGGCGAGCGAGCGGATGGTTTCGACCACGGCAGGGACCGAGGTGGCAAGCCCATAGAACGTGCCCAGAAGGCCAAGGAAAATCAGCAGGTTGACCAGATAACGCGTGATGTCGCGCTCTTCTTCGATCCGGGTGCCGACCGATTCCAGAATAGAGCGCGCCGAGGTGGCCGAGATATGCCCGCCCGTCCCATGCGAGCGCAGCAAGGACGCCAGCGGTGCCAGCAGACGCGGGGCGATGGTGATCTGGTGGCCCGGCGTTCCCGCCACAAAGCCGCCGATCCAGCGGACGGAAGAAAACAGCTGCGACGTCTGCCAGATCGTCGCGAACACGCCGATCACAAAGACCAGCGCGATAAAGCCGTTCAGCCAGACGTTGGCCAGAAAGATCCCCGAGACGCGCGGATAGGCGAAAGACACGCCCGCGCTGACCAGCGCCAGCGAGATCACCATCAGGGTCAGCTGGCGCAACGGCGGGGTGAACTGGACCCGGTCAATCGGTCCCAGAGCCCCTGCTCTCAACGGTCTCGCCATTCGTGCCACCTGCTTGTGTCCCCACAAAATCTAGAGGTCTGGCAAGGATTTGCCAATATAGAACTACGGGCCTTGTAACACCTTCACGCGAGCCGACAGCCACTCCAGCTCGTCATCCGGCAGCCCCAGCGCGGCCAGATGCGCCGCCGTCTGGTGCAGATATTCGCAATTGGGCCCGCGCCCGCCAACCGCCCCGGCGATGCGCTGCGCCTGATCTTCCAGCGTCAGCGCGCCGCAATATTGCCAATGCGCGCGGTCGATCACATAGACCACGGCCTGAACCTGCCGCCCGTCTTCAAGGCTCAGCGTCTCGACCCGTTCCAGATACGCCGCCGAGATCAGCTCGCGTGCCCGCAGATACTCCAGCGTTTCCTCGGCAATCTCGCCCGACACCTCGAACGCGACGCCGTTGCAACGGGCGTCTTCCGCTGCGTCCAGTGCCAGCACCAGCCCCGGCTTTTCCTCGGTGCCGCGGTGGTGGATCGACAGCATGCAGAACGACCGGCGAAACCCCGCCAATTGCGCCAACTGGCGTGAGGACCACGCGAAACCGGGGTTCCACACCAGCGATCCGTATCCAAATATCCAGAGCGACTGCATCATGGGCCTTTTGTGAGCGCAGCAGGTCTGGCAGCGCCGTTGCCGGGCATGTACACAGCAAGGGCACCAAAAAGCAACGGGGACCAGGGATGCGAGCGATCAAGGCATTGACGGTGCTGGCCGTCTTGGCAACTGCGGCCTGGTGTGGCTATTGGTTCATCGGTATGCGCGCGCTGGACCGTGCGATCACCAACGGACTGGCCCATGTGCCCGAGGTGTCAGCTGAAGCGCATCACATACAGGGCTTCCCCAACCGCTTTGACGTCACGCTCGACCAGCCCCGCCTCGCGGTGGACGGGGTCGAATGGACCGCGCCTTTCGTACAGCTCTTTGCGCTGACCTACCGCCTGAACCATCTGGTTGCGGTCTTCGCGCATGATCAGGCGATCAGCGCCCATGGCGTTCAGGCGACGCTGCACAGCAGCGACCTGCGCGCCTCGTTGCAGATGGAGGCCGGGCTGGACCTGCCGCTGGACCGCTTCACGCTGGTCGGGCGCGATCTGGATCTGCAGCTGGACCAGAGCACGCACAGCTTTGACGCCCTGCGCCTTGCCACCCGCCGCGTCGCCGGGAACGAGCATGAGCTGGCCGTTCTGGCCGAGAACGTCTTCCCCGACCCCGCGTTGATGACCGGGTTTGACCCCGACGGCCTGTGGCCCCGCCGCTTCGAGGTGCTGCGTGCCGATGCCGAGCTGGAGTTCGACCGCCCTCTCGACCGTCACCTCTTTGACGGCCCCGAGCCGCGCCTGACCCGCGTCACGCTGACCGGCGGGCGGATCAAATCGCCCGAGTATGACATTCTGGCCGCCGGTCGGCTGACCCCCGGCGACGACGGCATGCTGTCGGGCGACGTGACGCTGACCGTCACCGGCTGGCGGCTGCTGCTGGAACGTGCGCGCGCCGCCGGGCTGCTGACGCCGGAATACCACGGGCTGCTGACCGAAACGCTCGCCGCGATGGCGGTGGGAGAGTCGGGCGATACCATCGAAGCACCGCTTTCGGTGCGCAATGGCGATGTGCATATCGGTCCGCTGCTGCTGGGCACCCTCCCCGCGTCTGACCTGCAAACCAAGGGCTTTTCCGGCCTGAGCGCGCTCTGCGGCACCGATTCATTTTAAGCTTGAAATTTAAAGTTCGAAATGTCACGCTCTGGGTGAAGAGGGAGACCTGATCGATGAAAATTCTGTGCCTCGGCGGCGGCCCTGCGGGCCTCTATTTCGCAATTTCGATGAAGCTGCGCGACCCTTCGCATCAGGTCACGGTGCTGGAACGCAACCGCGCCAATGACACGTTTGGCTGGGGCGTTGTGCTGTCAGATGACGCGCTGACCCGCATGCAGAAAAACGATCCCACCTCGACCGACGCGATCCGCGATCACTTCGCCTATTGGGACGATATCGCCGTGGTCCATCAGGGCCAGCGCAACGTCTCGGGCGGGCATGGTTTTGCCGGGATCGGGCGCAAGCAGATGCTGATCATCCTGCAGCAGCGCGCCCGCGAGCTGGGCGTCGATCTGCAGTTTGAGACCGAATTCGCCACCGCCGAAAGCTACCGCAAGGACTATGACATCGTGGTCGCCTGCGACGGCATCAACTCGCGTGTGCGCACCGAATATGCCGACGCCTTCCAACCCGACATCGACATGCGCAAATGCAAGTTCGTCTGGCTGGGCACGCATCAGAAATTCAACGACGCCTTCACCTTCATCTTCGAGAAGACCAAGCATGGCTGGGTCTGGGCGCATATCTACCAATTCGACGACCAGACCGCGACCTTCATCGTCGAATGCCTGCCCGAGACATGGGACCGCTGGGGCTTTGAGGGCATGTCCAAGGAAGAGATCGTCGAGACCTGCCGCGAGATCTTTGCCGATCATCTCGATGGTCACACCCTGATGTCGAACGCCGAACACCTGCGCGGCTCGGCAGTGTGGATGCAGTTCCCCCGCGTGATCTGCGAGACGTGGTATCACGAGAACGTCGTGCTGATGGGCGATGCGGCGGCCACCGGCCACTTCTCGATCGGCTCAGGCTCGCGTCTGGCCTTCGACAGCGCCATCGCGCTGGCCGATTACCTGCATTCCGAACCCACCCTTGAAGGCGCCTTCAAACGCTATCAGGAAGAGCGCCGGGTTGAGGTGCTGCGCCTGCAATCGGCTGCGCGCAACTCGCTGGAATGGTTCGAGGAAGTCGAGCGGTATCTCGACATGCCCGCCCCGCAGTTCGCCTATTCCCTGCTGACCCGCTCGCAGCGCATCAGCCACGAGAACCTGCGCCTGCGCGATCCCAAATGGCTGCGCGGGGCCGAAGACTGGTTTCAGGAACAATCCGGTGGCCAGAAAGGCCGCGCGCCGATGTTCGCCCCCTACCAGCTGCGCGACATGCGCCTCGCCAACCGCGTCGTCGTCTCGCCCATGGCCCAATACAAGGCCGTGGATGGCTGCCCGACCGACTGGCACTTCAGCCACTACGCCGAGCGCGCCAAGGGCGGCGCGGGGCTGGTCTATACCGAAATGACCTGCGTCTCGCCGCAAGGGCGCATCACCCCCGGCTGCCCCGGCCTGTATGCGCCCGAACACGAGGCCGCATGGAAACGCCTGACCAGTTTTGTGCATGCGGAAACCCAAGCGAAGATCTGCTGCCAGATCGGCCACTCGGGCCGCAAAGGCTCGACCAAGCTGGGCTGGGAGGGCACCGATATGCCGCTCGACAGCGGCAACTGGGAAATCATCAACCCCTCGCCCCTGCCGTGGTCGCCCGATAACGCCATTCCGCGCGCGATGACCCGCGCCGACATGGATATCGTGCGGGATCAGTTCGTCGCCTCGGCGCAGATGGCCGAACGCGCGGGCTTCGACATGATCGAATTCCACGCCGCCCACGGCTATCTGATCTCGGCCTTTATCTCGCCCACGTCGAACATCCGCACCGATGAATACGGCGGCAGTTTGGAAAACCGCATGCGCTATCCGCTTGAGGTCTTCACCGCCATGCGTGCGGTCTGGCCTGCCAACAAGCCGATGTCGGTGCGCATCTCGGCCAATGACTGGGTTGGCGACGACGGCGTCACGCCCGATGATGCCGTTGACATCGCGCGGATGTTCCATGCCGCTGGCGCGGATATCATCGACGTGTCCGCCGGTCAGACCACGACCGACGCCAAGCCGGTCTATGGCCGCATGTTCCAGACCCCGTTCTCGGACCGCATCCGCAACGAGACCGGCATCGCCACCATGGCCGTCGGCAATATCTTCGAGACCGATCACGTCAACTCGATCCTGATGGCCGGGCGCGCGGACCTTGTCTGCCTTGCCCGCCCGCATCTGGCCGATCCCTACTGGACCCTGCACGCCGCCGTGGCCTTGGGCGACACCGGCACGCAGTGGCCGCAGCCCTATCTGGCGGGGGCGGATCAGGCCCGCCGTCTGGCCGAGCGCGCGCAACAAGACGCGATCCGGGCATGACGGATCTGACCGGCAAGCGGGTGCTGATCACCGGCGGCGGCTCGGGCATCGGGCGCGAGGTTGCGCGTGCCTTTGCCGATCAGGGCGACGCGGTAACGATCACCGGACGCGGGCTCGATGCCCTTGCCGAAACCGATGGCGGACGGGGCATGACCTGCCTCGCCGCCGATGTGACCAACGAAGACGAGGTCGCAGCGCTGTTCGCGACACCCTTTGACGTGGTCATCGCCAACGCGGGCGGTGGCCCGGCAGGCGGGTTGAAATCGGTAACGCTCGCGCAGTGGAATGCCACACTGGCCGTTAACCTGACCGGCACCTTCCTGACCTTCCGCGAGGCCCTGCGCGCCGGAATGGCGCCGGGCGGCCGGTTGATTGCGATGGCCTCGGTCGCCGGGCTCAAGGGCGGGGCGACGATCCCGGCCTATGCGGCAGCCAAGCACGGGGTGATCGGGCTGGTGCGCTCGGTCGCGCTCGATGTGGCCAAGAGGGGCATCACCTGCAACGCAATCTGTCCGGGATTCGTGGACACGCCGCTGGCACAGGTCGCCGTCGAGGCGGTCCAGAACCGCTATGGCCTGACCCGCGCCGAGGCCGAGGCGCAACTCGTCGCCGACAATCCGATGAAACGCATGATCGACGTGTCCGAGGTGGCCGCAGCCGCGCTGTTTCTGGCGTCGCCCGGTGCCTCAATGATCAACGGTCACGCCCTGTCCGTCACCGGAGGAGAAATATGAGCGCGCTGTCCAAACGCCGCCTGCGCACCTGGATCCGCCTGCTGCGCCTGACCCGCAGCGTCGAGGCGGATCTGCGCGACTATCTGCGCACGGCCCATGACACCACGCTGCCGCGCTTTGACGTGATGGCCGCGCTCTATCGTCAGCACGGCGATGTCACCATGTCCGAACTCTCGCGCATGCTGCTGGTGTCGAACGGCAATGCCACGGCCGTGGTGGACCGGCTGGAGAAGGACGGCTTTGCGCGCCGCACGCCGTCACCGGGCGACCGCCGCACCGTGCATGTCGCGCTGACCGATGCAGGGATCGCCGCCTTCGAATCCATGGCAACCGGGCACGAAGACAAGCTCGACGGGCTGCTCGACCGGCTGACCGAGGCCGATCTCGACAGCCTGCGCGATATCCTGCGCCGCGCCCTGCCCGACGCCGACCCGTCCCACACCCCGGCCCATGCCGTTGCCGACAAGGAGCCCACATGACCCTGCTCGCTGACCTCAAACCGCAGCATTTCCTCTGGTCCGTCGAGGACCGGGTCGCCACGATCCGCCTGATGCGACCCGAGCGCAAGAACCCGCTGACCTTCGACAGCTATGCCGAACTGCGCGACACGTTCCGCGCCCTGCCCTATGCCACGGATGTGGATGTGGTGGTGCTGGCCCCGAACGGCGGGAATTTCTGTTCGGGCGGTGATGTGCATGAGATCATCGGCCCGCTGGTGGCGATGGAGATGCCCGAACTGCTGGCCTTTACCCGCATGACCGGCGATCTGGTCAAGGCGATCATCGCCTGCGGCAAGCCGGTGATCGCGGCGGTGGACGGCGTCTGCGCCGGGGCCGGTGCGATTTTGGCGATGGCCGCGGACCTCCGCCTCGCCACGCCGCAAGCCACCTGCGCGTTCCTGTTCACCCGCGTCGGTCTGGCCGGGGCCGATATGGGTGCCTGCGCGATCCTGCCGCGGATCATCGGTCAGGGCCGGGCGGCGGAACTGCTGTACACCGGCCGCGCGATGAAGGCCGACGAGGGCCACGCCTGGGGCTTCTGGAACGCGCTGCACGACAGCGACGCGCTGGAGGCCGCCGCCGCCGAGATGGCCCGCCGCATCGCTGCGGGGCCGAATTTCGCGCATATGATGACCAAGACCCAGCTGAACCACGAATGGTCGATGGGGCTGGAGCAAGCGATTGAGGCCGAAGCGCAGGCGCAGGCGATCTGCATGAAAACGCAGGATTTCGCGCGGGCGTATTATGCGTTTGCGGCAAAACAGAAACCGGTTTTCGAGGGGAATTGAGGGGGAAGCCGGGGGGCTGCCGCCCCCGGACCCCCCGCTTCAAGGAGGGTACACGTACCCTCCTTGAAAATCCTCCCGTGCGTATTTGAGGCAAGATGAAATGGCGGATCGTAGTTTTCTGGACTGGCCGTTCTTTGAGGCGCGGCATCGCGAGTGGGCCGACGCGCTGGAGGATTGGTGCGCGCTGAACCTGCCGGTGGATCACCGGGATGTCGATGGTGCCTGCCGGGCGCTGGTGGCCGATATGGGCAAGGCGGGGTTCCTGAAGCCGACCGGGCTGGCGGCGGGCGAGGTCTTTGATCTGCGCACCCTGTGCCTGTCGCGTGAGACCCTGGCGCGCCATGACGGGCTGGCAGATTTCGCCTTTGCCATGCAGGGCTTGGGGATGGGGGCGATCAGTCTCTTTGGCTCGCCCGAGCAACGCGCGTGGCTGGACAAGACGCGCAGCGGCACAGCAGTATCGGCCTTCGCGCTGACCGAGCCGGGCTCGGGGTCGGACGTCGCGGCGACGGCGATGAGCGCCGAAAAGGTCGCCGGGGGCTGGAAGATCAGCGGCGAGAAGACCTATATCTCGAACGGTGGGATTGCCGATCTCTATGTGCTCTTTGCCCGTACCGGCGAAGCGCCGGGCGCGCGGGGGCTGTCGGCCTTCCTTTTACCCGCCGATACGCCGGGCTTCGAGATCGTCAGCCGGATCGAGGTCATCGCGCCCCACCCGCTGGCCCATTTCCGCCTGACCGACGCCTTCCTGCCCGACAGCGCCCTGATCGGCACGGCCGGCAAGGGGTTTGCGCAGGCGATGGCCGTGCTCGACGTCTTCCGCCCCTCGGTCGGCGCCGCAGCACTCGGCTTTGCCCGCCGCGCGCTGGACGAGGCGCTGGCGCGGGTACAATCGCGCCGGGTGCAGGGTGCGCCGCTCAGCGATCTGCAGATGGTGCAGGGCCACATCGCCGACATGGCGCTGGGCATCGATGCCTCGGCTCTGCTGGTCTACCGTGCCGCCTGGACCCGCGACACCGGCGCGCCGCGCATCACCCGCGAAGCCGCGATGGCCAAGCTGCACGCCACCGAGACCGCGCAGAAGGTCATCGACACCGCCGTGCAGCTCTTTGGCGGCGACGGCGTGCGCACAGGCGAAATGGTCGAGAGCCTTTATCGCGAAATCCGCGCGCTGCGGATCTACGAGGGCGCAAGCGACGTTCAACGCGTGGTCATAGCGCGACAGGTATTGGGAGGTGCCCTATGAGCATTCACGACATCCTTCACCCGAAAAGCTGGAAAGCCACGCCGGGCTATGCCAATGGCATCGGCGCGCGGGGCAAGACGCTGTTTCTGGGCGGCATGATTGGCTGGAACGCCGATCAGGAATTTGAAACCGATGATTTTCTGGGCCAGGTCGATCAGGCGCTGGCCAATATCGTCGCCGTGCTGGCCGAAGGCGGCGCGGGCCCCGAGCATGTCACCCGTCTGACCTGGTTTGTCACCGACAAGCGCGCCTATCTGGACGCGCTGTCCGAACTGGGCCGGGTCTACCGCAAACACATGGGCCGCAGCTATCCGGCGATGTCCCTCGTGCAGGTTGTGGCGCTGGTCGAAGACCGCGCTCTGGTCGAGATCGAAGCCACCGCCGTTATTCCAGACTGAAGCGGCATAAAGACCGCGTAACCAGGGAGTTACCTCAATGCTGGGCCCCAGCGCACATACCGACACTTTCGCCAGAGACAATCTGCCGCCCGCTGACCTCTGGCCAGATCTGCTGCTGGGCGGTTTCCCCTACCCTGAGCGGCTCAATGCTGCCGTCGAACTGACCGACCGCATGGTCGAGAAGGGCTTCGGCGACCACACGGCGCTGATCGGCAATGGTCGGGGCCGGACGTATAAGGAACTCAGCGACTGGACCAACCGCATCGCCCATGCGCTGGTTGAGGATTACGGCGTGAAGCCCGGCAACCGGGTGCTGATCCGCTCGGCCAACAACCCGGCGATGGTGGCCTGCTGGCTGGCGGCGACCAAGGCTGGCGCGGTGGTGGTCAATACCATGCCGATGCTGCGCGCAGGCGAGCTGGCGGCCATCGTCGACAAGGCGCAGATCACCCACGCGCTGTGCGACACCCGGCTGATGGATGAGATGACGGCCTGCGCCAAGACCTCGGCCACGCTGAAAACCGTGGTCGGCTTTGACGGCACCGCCAACCATGACGCCGAACTCGACCGCGTCGCGCTGTCGAAATCGGTGCGCTACAAAGCGGTTGAGACCGGGCGCGACGATGTGGCCCTCTTGGGCTTCACCAGCGGCACCACCGGCACTCCCAAGGCGACGATGCATTTCCACCGCGATCTGCTGATCATCGCGGATGGATACGCCAAGGAAGTGCTCGGCGTGACCTCGGATGACGTATTCGTCGGCTCGCCGCCGCTGGCCTTTACCTTTGGCCTTGGGGGTCTGGCGATCTTCCCGCTGCGCTTTGGGGCTACCGCCGTGCTGCTGGAGAACGCCTCGCCGCCCTCGATGATCGAGATCATCCAGAAATACCGCGCCACCGTCTGCTTCACCGCGCCCACCGCCTACCGCGTCATGCTCAAGGCGATGGAGGAAGGCGCTGACCTCAGCAGCCTGCGCGCCGCCGTGTCGGCGGGCGAGACCCTGCCCGGCCCGGTCTATGACGAATGGAAAGCCAAGACCGGCAAGCCGATGCTGGACGGGATCGGCGCGACCGAGATGCTGCATATCTTCGTCACCAACCGCTTTGACGACAGCCAGGCCGCCTGCACCGGCCGGCCTGTCACCGGCTACGAGGCGCGCATTGTCGGCCCCGACATGCAGCCCGTCCCCGATGGCGAGGTCGGTCGTCTGGCCGTACGCGGCCCCATCGGCTGCCGCTACATGGACGATCCCGAGCGCCAGCAGGTCTATGTCAAAGACGGCTGGAACCTGACCGGCGACAGCTTCTGGCGTGACGACAAGGGCTATTTCCACTTCGCCGCGCGCTCGGACGACATGATCATCTCGGCGGGCTATAACATCGCCGGGCCTGAAGTCGAAGCCGCCCTCCTCGCCCATGCCGATGTGCTGGAATGCGCCGTGATCGGCGTACCCGACGCGGATCGCGGTCAGGTGGTCGAGGCACATGTGGTGCTGACACAAGGGGTCGAACCCGATGCCGCCTGCGTCAAACGCCTGCAGGATCATGTGAAAGCGGTGATTGCGCCGTATAAATACCCGCGCCGGGTGGTGTTTACCGAAAGCCTGCCCAAGACGCAGACGGGCAAGATCCAACGCTTCCGTCTGAAGCCCGATCAGTGACGAGGCAAGCCGCGTTCCTCATCGGGACGCGGCTCTGACGAGGCCGAGGGTTGTTCGCGGCTCAACCCTTTCAACTCCTCGCGCAAGACCTCGCGCAGCTCGTCCATCAGCTCGGTGCGCATCGCCTCAAGTCGCAGCGCTTCGCTGGCCAATTCATCACCGGCCTCCAGCGGCGCATCGACGGCAAAGAACCTGTCGCGAATGCGGTCGTGCAGCAGTTCGGCCAGCGCAGCCCCGGCCAGAACGCCGGTGATATCCGCACCGAAATCCAGCCATTCCGCCCCGCGCCCGACGTAGGGCTGGATCAGCTCGATCGCGCCGCCATACGCAATCGCCAGCGGCACAGCCCAGACCCAGCGGCGCAGAATCGGTTACGATGACGGGAAAGATCAGCGTGGCGAAAGCGATAAAGTGATACACTTTATCGATGCCACCCGTCAGAAGGTTGGGCGCAGGCAATGGCGTCAGGGTCATGAAGGCGATCAGGATCGCCAGCAACAGCCCCACGACCAGCCCCGACCACCGCCACAGCCAGATCTGATGCACAAAGAGCGTGCGCAGCGCCCCCGAAGGGGCATCGCGCATTGCTTTCAGACGGGCCTCATTCTGGTCGCTCTCGGTCATACCGTACCCGTTTCAGGAACAAAGGCGTCATACAGGATTTAACCTACCCTTAACACCTAAGCAGAAACACGGGAACCGTGTGGCGAAACAAGGGCCTAAGCCTGGATCGCGCTCGCCGACTGGACCAGCGCCGTCAACCGCGACAGCGCGCGCTCTTCCAGCTGACGCACCCGCTCTTTCGAGATGCCCATCGCCAGACCCAGATCGCTCAGCGTCGCCGGGTCTTCCGACAGATGGCGGGCCGCCACGATGCGGCGCTCACGCTCGGGCAGCTGTTCCACGGCGGAATACAACACCTTGCGGCGGTGCTGACCGTCCAGCTTCTCGACCACATCGGCCTCGGTCGCGACATCCTGATCCTCGATCGTATCGACCCAGGACCGCCCGTCCTCGTCCGACGACTGCGGCGCGTCCAGCGACAGATCGGGGCCAGCCATCCGGCCCATCATCGCCTCGACATGCTCGACCGACACCTCCAGCTCACGCGCCACGCGGACCGACAGCGGTTCGTCGCTCTCATCGCGGGCGTGTTTCTGCATCGCGCGGCGCAGGTGGAAGAACAGCTTTTTCTGCGTCGCGTTGGTCCCGGTCCGCACCAGCGACCAGTTGCGCATCACGTAGTCCTGCATTGACGCGCGGATCCACCAGGCCGCATAGGTCGAAAAGCGCGACCCATTCTCGGGGTCGAACTTTTCCGCTGCCCGCATCAGGCCCAGATTGCCCTGCTGGATCAGATCCTCATAGGGCACGTCATAGCGCTTGAACCGGCCAGCAAAGGACACCGCCAGACGCGCATAAGCCTGAATCAGCCGGTGCAACGCCGACTCATCCTGATGATCGCGCCACGCGATAGCCAGTTCGGTCTCAAGCTCGGCGCTGAGGATCTCCTCGGCCATCGAAGCCCGAACATAGCGACGGATATGCGGATCCTGGAAACCCATGACGATTGTCCTTTTGCGGCCCAGATAATAGCGGGTCGAATTCATTTGATGTTGTTACGCTACTATCTGGGTCCGTGGTTGTCAAGGCGCCGTCCCCCTTGTCAACAATCCAAGGCGACATTACCTCAGCCCTCATGAGCGAACCCTTTGCCTTCAAGTCCCGGACTGTCAGCCCCGACTTCATTTCGGCCCCGTGTCACACGGCCGAGTTGTTGGTGCATCTGGCACGCCTCGTGCATGGCTCGGCGGCGGATCCCAGCCTGACGCCCGCGCAATGGACGGCGCTGCGCTACTTCGCCAGCGCCAACCGGTTTTCGCGCACCCCGTCGGGCTTTTCCGAGTTCAACGCCACCACGCGCGGCACCGCCTCGCAGACGGTAAAGTCACTGATCGCGATGGGATTGTTGGAGAAGCGGGTCCATGAAAGCGACCGCCGTTCAGCGCTGATCGAAGTGACCGACGCCGGGCGTTCCAAGCTTTGCGCCGATCCGCTCAGCGATCTGATCGAATGCATCCGCGCGCTGCCCGAACCGCAACGCGAGGCGCTGACCGATACCATCACCACCCTTGGCGTTGCCTTGGCCAAGCGCCGCTCGGCCCCGACCTTTGGACAATGCGGTGACTGCGGCCATTGCGACGCCGCCGACTCGGACGAGTCGTTCTGCCATTGCACCCAGCAGATGCTCTCCGGGATCGAGATGAAATCGCTCTGCATCGACTTCGCGCCGACCAAAGGCCCAAAGCGCTGACTGTCAGTTTTCCAACATTCCGGGCTTGAAGACCGGCTCGCGCGGTGATTGCACGTCCTCTCGGTACGGCTAAGGCGCGACGGCCAGCGGCAGCTTGCGCCCGCAAACCCATCAACAGAACAGCATCCGCCAAAATATCAGGCCTTCAAACGCCTGACATCTGGACCCCCGCAGGCCCGGCGCCCCCTGAAACTGCGCGCTCTCCAGACCCTTCCTTTTCCAACACATGTGCAAGAGTTGACACGCCCCCTTCCCCGCTTCACCCTGTCGCGAAACGGAGGCGCGCATGATCCCTGTCCTGACCCTTGAGGCCGTTGAACCCCTGCTCGACTGGATGGCGCTGGGCGATGCGATTCTTGACGCCCACCGCCGCGCCCCGGCCCAGATCAAAGACGTGCTGATGGAGCGCGGGGCCGACCGCCTGCTGTCGCGCGCGGCGTGGATCGACGGCATGGGGCTGGGTGTAAAATCGGTGTCGGTCTTTCCCGGCAATGCCGCCAAGGGCCTGCCCAGCGTGCAGGGCGCGATGCTGGTGTTTGACGATCAGACCGGCGCGATCGAGGCGGTGATCGACAATGCCCTGATCACCAAATGGAAGACCGCCGGCGACTCGCTTCTGGGCGCGCGGCTGTTGGCGCGGCCTGACGCCCAAAGCCTGCTGATCGTCGGCGCGGGCACCGTCGCGGCCTCGCTGATCGAGGCGTATCGCGCCTGGAAACCCGATCTCGCCATCACCCTGTGGTCCCGCCGGCCTGAACCCGCGCAGGCCCTCGCCGCCCGCTTTCGGGCTGTTCGCACCACAACCGATCTGCCCGCCGCCGTGGCCGCCGCCGATATCGTCAGCACCTGCACCATGGCCACCGACCCTTTGATCCATGGCGCATGGCTGCGCCCCGGTCAGCATCTGGACCTGATCGGCGCTTATACCCCCACCATGCGCGAGGCCGATGACGAAGCGCTGCAACGCGGGCGGCTTTTCGTCGACAGCCGGGCGACCACGCTGGGGCATATCGGCGAGCTGATGATCCCTCTGGCCAGCGGTGCCATCAAGGACTCCGATGTGCTGGGCGATTTCCACGACCTTTCCACAGGGTCCGTCGGACGGCAGAGCCCGCAGGACATCACCGTGTTCAAGAACGGCGGCGGCGCGCATCTCGACCTGATGACTGCCCGCATGATCCTGTCACGCTGGCGCGACGCACAGATGTAAGCCCGCGAAACGCGGCGCCCCCGAAATCACCTGACGAGATCCCCGCACGCCACAGAGTTGCAGCAACATATCAACCTATGGTTGACGACTTTAATTTCACGCACCCAAAGGGTGCAATCTGATTAATAAGCCTCATTTGTCGATAAAATAATACTACTTTAGGCGCGGTTCTGCCCGCGCGTTCTGCAAAACCATTGTATATCAGCAGTCTATGGGTGATGTATCACTATGCCGGAGGACAAGACCCCACTTGAAACCGCCTCAGAATCCAGTGTGACGCACTCGGCTTTGCGCCATGCCCTGCGCGAAATCCGCGCCTTGTTCAGCCGCCGCTCGTTCTGGACCATCCTCGCCGGCGGGATTGTCGTGGTCACACTTTCCGGGCCGTTTTACACCCTCGAACGCTTTGCGCTGTTCGATCGGCTGGTGTTCTGGTCCCTGACCGGGATCTTCGCCACGCTGTTGATGGCCTCGCTGTCGACCCTTTCGAACGCGCTCAACCAGCGCTGGGGGCTGCCCTGGTTCGTTCCGGCGCTGATCACCGCAAGTCTGGGTATCCTGCCCGTCATGAGCCTGGTCTATCTGGCAAACCTGGTCACCAGCGGGGCCCTCCCGCGGGCGGATTCTGGAGCCTGTTTCCCTTTGTTTCGGTCCCCCTCGTCGCCATCCATTTGACCACCAACGGCTTTTTCGCCGCGAGGCGCCACTCTGTGCAAAGAGAGCATGACGCCCTGACACGGCTGGAAACCGTGCAGGACCACGCCGTCGCAGCCGCGCTGTCCCGGCATCCCCGTATGCCGCTGCCAACAGAGCCGCATTCCCCGGATCGCGGCGACAGCCCCGACACGCCGGTGCCGCTGCTGTTTGAAAAACTGCCCGAGTCACTGGGCCGCGACCTGATCAGCCTGCGCGCCCAAGACCATTATGTCGAAGTCACGACAGCTCTTGGCACCACAACCGTCCTGTTGCGCCTGTCGGATGCCGAGCGCGACCTGATCCCGTTCAACGGCATGCGCGTTCACCGCTCGTGGTGGGTCAATCTGGACCATGTGTGCGATCTCACCCGGACCGTCGGCGGCGGCATGGAAGTGACCACCATCGACGGACAGATCATCCCTGTCGCGCGCGGCCAGCGCACCGCCGTGCGGCAGGCGCTGGACGAGCGGCGCTCGGCGGCGGAATAGGCGTTACTCCAGCCGCGCCGGGAACCCGGCAGCGCGCAGGTCGGTGCCCAGCGCGTCCTCCAGCAGCTTGACGATCTGCGTTGATTGCGCCCCGCCACCATAGGCCGCGCGCCCTTTCACAAAGGTCTGTTCGGTCATCGCGGCCAGATCCAGCGGCACGCCGAACGCCCGGCCGAACTGCATGGCAAAGCCCAGATCCTTGAGCGCAAGGTCCATGGTGAACGCGATGTCATAGCTGCCGTTCAGGATCAGCTGCCCTTCGGTTTCATGCACGAAACTGCTGCCCGATGACGCCGCGATCGCCTCCCACGCGGTTTTCAGATCCAACCCGCCGCGCTTGGCCAGCATCAGCGCCTCGCCATCCGCGACCAGATGGATGAAGGCCAGCATGTTGGTGATCACCTTGATCAGGGCCGCTGAACCCAGCGGCCCCATGTGAAAGATCCGGCTGCCCATCGCCGCAAGCGCCGGGCGGTGGCGCGCGAACAGCGCCGCCTCACCGCCCACCAGCACGGTGATCTCGGCCCGCGCGGCCAGATGCACGCCGCCGGTCACCGGGCATTCCAGCACCCCCATCCCGGCAGTCTGCGCCCGCGCGGCCAGCCGCAGCACGTCTTCGCGGCCCAGCGTGGACATCTCGATCCAGTCGGCACCGGGGCGCATCGCGGGCAGGATCTGTTCCAGCACCGCGTCACTGACGATGGGCGACGGCAGGCAGGTGATCACCGCATCCGCGCCCCGCACCGCTTCCGCCGGCGTCTCGGCCCAGTCCACACCCAAGGCGTCGAACCGTGCGCGCAGACCGGCGTCGCGGTCGTGGACCACCAGCGACAACCCCGCCCCGGCGAGCGAGGCCGCCAGATGGCCGCCCAGATTTCCCAATCCGATGAATGCATAGCGCATCGCGCCCTCCGTGCCTGCCCGCTCTCAGGCTGGCACAGACACGCAGGGCTGCGCGCTTATCCGCGACATACGCGTGTCGCTGACCGGCAAAGGCCGGTCAGTTGCCCACGCGGGCGTGCGCCTGAAGGGGCATCGAGGGCGTGTCCAGACAGGTGCCGTAAACCCCGGCAAAATCGGACGGGAAACCGTCGTTCACGAAGGTGATGGTGAAGGTGCCCCAGAAATCCGACTTGCTGCCCAGCGGATCGACCATCTGCGTCACGCAGGCTGTGTCGCTTTCCGCTGCAATCCACACCCCGGTATACGAGCCGCGCCCGCCCATCATGTCGCGCGCCAGCCCCGGCACGATCAGGCGCAGCAGGCCGTCGCCGTCACCCATGCGCAAAATGGCGTCGTCGCCGCGCGACTCTTCCCAGGCGATCTCGCCCATATTCGTGTCCCAAACCTCGTCGGCAAGGGCAGGCAGCGCGCCCAGCGCCGTGACGGCAAACAACGAAAGTGCAGCAGTCAGTCGCATGAACGGTCCTTTCAGAAATACGGGTCGCGGCAATCTTGCACGAAAACGGGCATCGCGATAGCGCGCGCCATCACGTCACCGCGTGCGTGCGCGCAACTGTGACCGCAATACCGCCCTTTTCAACGCTTTGCGCCTTGTTCACGGCTTGAGCCGCGCCTCTGTCTTGCCGCCTGTCCCGGCCTGCACTAAGCAGAACGCGACAAAAGGAAAGGCGATCCATGCGCATTCTCGTGACCAACGGCGACGGCATCAACGCCCCCGGACTCAAGGTGATCGAGGCGATCGCAGCCGAAATCGCCGGACCCGGCGGTGAGGTCTGGACCGTCGCCCCGGCCTTTGAGCAATCGGGCGTCGCCCACAAGATCAGTTACACCCATCCGATGATGATCGCCAAACTGGGCGAGCGTCGCTACGCGGCCGAGGGCAGCCCGGCCGACTGCGTGCTGGCGGGGATCTTCGACGTGCTCGACGGGGCGCGGCCTGATCTGGTGCTGTCAGGGGTCAACCGGGGCAACAACTCGGCCGAGAACACGCTCTATTCCGGCACCATCGGCGGCGCGATGGAAGCCGCCCTGCAAGGCCTGAAGGCCATCGCGCTGTCACAATACATCGGCCCGCGCTCGCAGGACATGGACGGCGGGATGTTCGAACCCGCCGTAGCGCATGGCGTCTCGGTGGTGCGGGCACTGATCGACAAGGGCCTGTGGGAAGACGAAGACTACCGCGTCTTCTATAACGTCAACTTCCCGCCGGTTCCCGCCGATGAGGTCAAGGGCATGAAGGTCGCAGCGCAGGGCTTTCGCAAGAACACCTCGTTCGGGGTCGAGCCGCATATCTCGCCCTCGGGCCGCAAGTTCCTGTGGATCAAGGGCGGCCCGCAGAACGTCGCCACCAAGCCCGGCACCGATGCGGCCGCAGATCTGGACGGCTGGGTGTCGATCACGCCGATGCGCTGCGATCTGACGGCGCATGACACGCTCGACCTGCTGCGCGAGCGACTCGAATGACAGAGGCCGAACGCGCTGAGCAGATCATGCGCTTCATCTACACGCTGCGCTCGCGCGGCGTGACCGACCCTGCTGTGCTGCGCGCCATGGAAAAGATCGACCGGGGCGCCTTTGTCACCGGCATCTTTGCCGAGCGTGCCTATGAAGACACCCCGCTGCCCATTGCCTGCGGTCAGACCATCTCGCAGCCCTCGATCGTCGCCCTGATGACCGAAGCGCTGGAAGTGAACGCCCGTGACAAGGTGCTCGAGGTCGGCACCGGCTCGGGCTATCAGGCCGCGATCCTCAGCCAGCTGGCGCGCCGGGTCTATACGGTCGAGCGTCACCGCGCCCTGATCAGCGAGGCACGCGCGGCCTTTAACCGGCTGAATTTGCACAACATCACCGCGATTGCCTCGGATGGCAGCTTTGGTCTGCCCGATCAGGCACCGTTTGACCGCATCATCGTCACCGCCGCCGCCGAAGACCCGCCCGGCCCCTTGCTGGCGCAGTTGCGCGTCGGCGGGATCATGATCGTGCCGGTGGGCCAGTCGGACGCCGTGCAAAGCCTGATCAAAGTGCGCAAACTCGACAGCGGCTTTGACTATGAAGAACTGCGCCCGGTGCGCTTTGTGCCGCTGCTGGAAGGCATGGCCAAGGACTGACGCGGGGCGGAAGAGGGCGTTCCTCACGATATCCTCAGCGAAAATCCACTACACGTTGTGGTGATGGGGTGTATCACCCCTATTTTTCGGCTATAAAAGGCGAAAGCCCCGCGCATGCCGGATGTCTGGTTGCAGACGGGACAAGAAACGGCGTGGACAGAATGAGCAGACAAGACTTGGGCACCTCCGGCAAAACCCCGATCCGTGCAACCCGCACCCTGACGCTGCTTGCGTCGGCCAGCCTCGTGCTGGCCGCTTGCGGCTCCAGCTCGACCCTCGACTGGGACCTGCGGCCGTCGGACCGGTTCTCGACCTCGGACGCCGCCCGCGACGCCACCGGCTCGCGGCCTGCGCCGGATGCACGCGGCGTGATCTCGTACCCGGGCTATCAGGTCGCGGTGGCGCAGCGCGGCGAAAGCGTCGGCGATATCGCCGCCCGACTGGGGCTGGATGCGGCCACGCTGGCCCGGCATAACGCCATCGCCCCCGACACCGCCCTGCGCGGCGGCGAGCTGCTCGTGCTGCCTTCGCGCGTCGGCGATGCCACCGACTCCATAACCTCGACGCCCCTGGCCCCCATGACCCCGGCTGGCAGCGAACCGCTGCGCCACACGGTCGAGCGCGGCGAAAGCGCCTTTACCATCGCGCGCCTCTACGGCATCACCCCGCGCTCGCTGGCCGACTGGAACGGCTTGCCCGCAGATATGAGCGTGCGCGAAGGCCAGATCCTGGTGATCCCGGTCACGCAAACGGCGGCTGTCGCGGGCGCACCGCTGAACGCGGCCGGCGTCACCACCCCGACGCCTGTGGCGCTGCCGGCCACCGAGACGGCGCCGGCCACGACATCGCAGCCCGGCATGGGCTCACCGACCCCGGTCCCGCCCTCGGCCACCACGCCGCTGCCGACCAACACCAACCCGACACCGGCCGGTCAGGGCACCACCACGCCGCAGGCACCGGTCGCCGACATGAGCAGCCAGCGCACGCAAACCTCGCGTCTGGCGATGCCCGTGCAGGGCCGCATCATCCGCGCCTATGCGCAAGGGCGCAACGACGGCATCGGCATCGGCGCCCCGGCGGGCACGTCGGTGACCGCGGCGGCGGCAGGCACGGTTGCGGCAATCACCCAGGACACCGATCAGGTGCCGATCCTGGTGATCCGCCATGACAACAACCTGCTGACGGTCTACGCCAATATCGACGACATCCGTGTCGCCCGCGGCGACCGCGTGACCCGCGGCCAGACCATCGCCACCGTGCGCGGCGGCGATCCGTCGTTCCTGCATTTCGAGGTCCGCGAGGGCTTTGAAAGCGTCGACCCGATGCCCTATCTGCAGTAAACGGGCGAGGGGTTTCGCCTTCGGCCAGAACGGCTGACGCCGTCCCGCCCTCACGCGACCCACGCGCCGCCTTGCGGCGGCGCAGGGGCATTCTGCCCCCTCGGCCCGTGCCGGGCCTCACCCCCTGAGGATATTTCAAGAGCAAAGAAAGCGCGGTTAACCGTTCCTTAACCACCATTTTCTGTCTGAAAATATCCTCCAGGAGGGTCCGGGAGGATGGAAAATCCTCCCGGGCGGGTCCGGGCGGCAGCCCGGCGCGGCGCGAGGCCCCTCGATGGGGCCGAGCGCCGCTCCCCTTGACGTAACCGCCCCGCACCGGCACATCCGCTGCATGCTGCCCAAAGACACGCTCGATCAGATCACCCGCCGCTTTGAGTATCTCGAAGCACAGCTTGCCGCCGGGGCCGATCCGTCGCGGCTGGCCGATCTGGGCCGGGAGTATCAGGAGCTCAAGCCCGTCACCGCCGCCATTGCCGAGTGGCGCCACGCCCGGGCGCAGCGGGTCGAGGCCGAGGCGATGCTCGCCGACCCCGAAATGAGGGCTCTTGCGCAAGACGAGCTCTGGGCGCTTGACCAGCGCCTGCCCGCGCTGGAGGCTGAGCTGAAGCGCGCGCTTCTGCCCAAGGACATCGCCGACGAGCGCCCCGCCATTCTGGAAATCCGCCCCGGCACCGGCGGCGACGAGGCCGCGCTTTTTGCCGCCGACTTGCTGCGGATGTACCAGCGCTATGCCGACACCCGCGGCTGGCGTTGCGAGATGATCGCCTTTGCAGAGACCGAACTGGGCGGGTTGCGCGAAGCCGTCATGCGGGTTGTGGGCGACGGTGTCTTCGCCCGGCTCAAGTTCGAATCCGGCGTCCACCGTGTCCAGCGCGTTCCCGTCACCGAATCCGGTGGCCGGATCCATACCTCGGCCGCCACCGTCGCCGTGCTGCCGGAAGCCTCCGAGGTCGATCTAGACATCCCCGACAGCGATCTGCGCATCGACACCATGCGCGCCTCGGGCGCCGGGGGTCAGCACGTCAACACCACCGATTCCGCCGTGCGTATCACCCACCTGCCCACCGGCATCATCGTCACCAGTTCCGAGAAATCCCAGCACCGCAACCGCGCGCTGGCGATGGAGGTGCTGCGCGCGCGGCTCTTCGACCTTGAGCGCCGCCGTCAGGATGACGCCCGCGCCGCCGACCGCAAGGCGCAGGTCGGCTCGGGCGACCGGTCCGAGCGCATCCGCACCTATAATTTCCCACAAGGCCGCCTGACCGACCACCGCATCAACCTGACGCTCTACGCCTTGGCGCAGATCGTCGCGGGCGATCTGGACCCGGTAATCGAGCCGCTGATCGCGCAGGATCAGGCCGACCGTCTGGCCGAGCTGGAGCAATGACTGCCGCCGAGGCCCTGCGCACCGCTGTGGCGCAACTGGCCGCTGCCGGGGTTCCGGACCCCGCCCGCGACGCCCGCCTGCTGCTGGCCCACGCGATGGGCATCGCGCCGGACCGCGTGACCCTGCACCTGCCCGACGCACTCTCGCCGGACGCCAGCGCCCGCTACGCCGACGCCCTCGCCCGCCGATCCGCCCGTCACCCGGTCAGTCACATCACCGGCCAGCGGCTGTTCTGGGGCCGCTCGTTCCGCGTCACGCCCGATGTGCTCGACCCGCGCCCCGAAACCGAAACGCTGATCGCCGAGGCGCTGAGCCGCCCTTTCACCCGCGTGCTCGATCTGGGCACCGGCTCGGGCGCGATCCTGCTGACGTTGCTGGCCGAGCGCCCCCTGGCCACCGGCCTTGCCACCGACCTTTCTCCCGCCGCCCTGACCGTGGCGCAAGTCAACGCCGAGGCGCTGGCCCTCACCCCCCGCGCCCGCTTCACCCTCTCGGACTGGTTGGCCAGCGTTGAGGGTCTTTTCGACCTCATCGTCTCGAACCCGCCCTATATCGCCGAGTCCGAGATGACCGCCCTCTCGCCCGAAGTGCTGCACGAGCCGCGCATGGCGCTGACCCCCGGCGGCGACGGGCTGGCCCCCTACCGGGCCCTTGCCAGCGCCGCCCCGCGCCACCTGACCCCCGGTGGTCGCTTGATGGTCGAGATCGGCCCGACACAGGGCGAACAGGTCGCGGAACTCTTCGCCGGTGGCGGTCTGCAGGCCGTGCAGATCTTGCCGGACCTCGATGGCCGGGACCGCGTCGTGAGCGCGCACCGCGCGACATAACCCCGTCCCATGCGGCGGATTTATGCTTTTTCCGCCACGTTTTAGTGAAAACACGCAGAACTTAGCAGGTTTTTCACACATTCGGACTTGTCTAGACCAAAGTGGCGTGATTAGTCGAAGCAGAGCCGGTGCTGTTCGCGCCTCGATCGCCGATCCACGCCGCTCAATCATTCAGACAGCCTGACCCTGTCGCGCCGCTCCTGGTGCCGCCTGTGGGTCTAACGTCCCGACCAAGGCCGGAACCCGCTTTCATGAGACCATCGAACAAACGTTCGCGATCCAAACAGAATCGTCCGCGCTCGCTGGGCAATATCATCAACCGCGTGTTTGACAGCTCGGGGCCTGAGGGGAAGGTGCGTGGCACCCCCCAGCAGATCATCGACAAATACGCCCTGCTGGCGCGCGACGCGCAGCTGTCGGGCGACCGCGTCGCGGCTGAGAACTTCCTGCAACATGCCGAGCATTACACGCGCATGCTGAACGAAGCGCAGGCCGAAATGAACCGCGAGGCCGAGCAGCGTCAGAACCAGCCGAACAATGGCCAGAACGGTCAGAACGGCAATGGCCAGAACAACGGCCAGAACAATAACAACGGCAACAACAACGGGAACGGCCAGAACAATGGCCAGAACCGTCGTGCGGATGGCGACAGCGACGGCGACCGCCAGAGCGATAACCGGAACGACAACCGGAACGATAACCGTCAGGACAATCGCGCCGACAACCGGTCGGATAGCCGCGACGACAACCGGGGCGACAACCGCTCTGAGCCGCGCGCCGACGCCCGCTCGGATCAGCCCCGCGCCGAAAAGTCCGACGCGCCGCGCCCCGAGTGGAAAGAGCGCCGCAACAAGCGTTTCGACGAGCGCCGCAGCAAGCGCGACTCAGGCGATCCGCGCGAAGAGGGCACGGCGTCAGAGGGCGAGTCGATGCTGGTGGAAACGCCGGAGTCGCGCGTCCAGACCCAGCCTGAGGCCAAGCAGGCCCCTGCTGCTGCACCCGCCCCGGCTCCGACCCAGGCTCTGGCCCCCGACGCTGCGGCCCCCGCGCCCCAGCCCGCTGCTGAGGCCACGGACGAGGCCGCCAAGCCCGCCCCCAAGCCGCGCCGCGCCCGCAAACCGCGTGTCGCCGCCGACAAGGCCGACAGTGCCGGTGACCAGCCTGCAGCTGCCCCCGACGCTGCCGAATAACGGCGTCTGCACTGTGATCAAGACGGGGGCCCTCGGGCCCCTGTTTTCGTCTTGGGCGGCCCTTTCCCGCCCAGCCCGCGCATCCAGCCCGCTGAATCACCGATCGTGATCGCCCAACAGTAGCGCAACGCCCCCTGCGCCCTATATCTGACTCCTCTCGCCCCATGCTCAGCCCCGGAATCGCCCCCGTTCATGTCCTTGCCACCCGGATTTCTTGACGAACTGCGCAACCGCGTCTCTATCGCGCAGGTTGTCGGCCGTGCTGTGACCTGGGACCTGCGCAAATCCAATCAGGGCAAGGGCGACTTCTGGGCCCCCTGCCCGTTCCATCACGAAAAGAACGCCTCGTTCCACGTCGATGACCGCAAGGGCTTTTACTATTGCTTCGGCTGTCAGGCCAAAGGCGACGCGCTGACTTTCCTGCAAGAAACCCAGAACCTCAGCTTCATGGAATCGGTCGAGGCGCTGGCGCGTGAAGCCGGGCTTCCCATGCCCGAACGCGACCCCGGCGCACAAGCGCGCGACGACAAGCGCGGCTCCCTGGTCGAGGTCATGGAAAAGGCCGTGCGCTTCTACCGCATGCAGTTGATGGGGTCGCAGGCCGCCGAGGCCCGCGCGTATCTCGACCGCCGGGGCCTGTCCGAGGCCCAGCGTGAGCGTTGGGAAATCGGCTTCGCCCCCGATCAGCGGCAGGTTCTGTTCCACCATCTGACGCAGTCGGGCGTGAAGCCCGAAGCGATCATCGAGGCCGGTCTCTGCGCCAAGCCCGGCGACGGCGGCGCGCCCTTCGACCGCTTTCGCGGCCGCATCATGTTCCCGATCCGCGACGCCCGTGGCCGCGCCATCGCCTTTGGCGGGCGGGCCATGGCCGAGAACGCGCGCGCCAAATACCTGAACTCGCCCGAAACCCCGCTGTTCGACAAGGGCCGCAACCTGTTCAACATGGGCCCTGCCCGTGCCGCCGCAGGCAAGACCGGCCCGCTGATCGTGGCCGAGGGCTACATGGACGTCATCGCGCTGGTCGGCGCGGGGTTCGAGAGCGCCGTCGCCCCCTTGGGCACCGCCGTGACCGAAGACCAGTTGCGCCTGATCTGGCGCCTGCATGACGAGCCGATCATCGCGCTGGACGGGGATGCTGCGGGCCTGCGCGCCGGGCTGCGCGTGGCCAATCTGGCGCTGCCGCTGATCAGCGCCGGGCAAAGCCTGCGCTTTGCGCTGCTGCCCGGCGGGCAAGACCCGGACGACCTGATCAAATCCGGCGGACCCGGCGCGATGAAAGCGGTGATCGACAAGGCCGTCCCCATGGCCAAACTGCTGTGGGAGGCCGAGATTCAGGGCCACATCTTCGACAGCCCCGAACGCCGCGCCGCGCTCGACCAGCGCCTGCGCGCGCTCTTGGCCCGCATCACCGACGCCCATCTGCGCGAGCATTATTCCGAAGAATTCCGCCAGCAACGCCGCACGCTCTTTGCCGACAAGGCTGGCCCGTTTCAGCCCGGTTTCCGCCAGCCCTACGGTTCGGGCGGGTACGGCAAGGGCAAGGGCAAGGCCCCGCCGGGTCTGCCGCTGCCCGGCACCCGGGGTTCGGTTCTTGCCGGGGGCAATGAAGGCGCGGATGAGGAGTTGCGCGAGGCGCTGATCCTTGCCGTCCTCTTTGCCCACCCGGCCTTGCTGGTCGAATTCGACGACCGTCTGGTCGAGCTGGATTTCCGCCGCGATGAGCACCGCGCGCTGCAGACCATCCTGCTGCGGGCCGCGCAGGAAGAACCGCAGCCGGACGCCGACACCCTCGCCGCCCGCGCGGGCACTACCCTCAGCGACCTGCGCGCCCAGCCGCATGTCTCGATCGCACCGATGCTGCGCAGCCAGGCCGAACCCGACTTCGTGCGCCGCTGTCTGGCCGAGGATTTCCAGATCCTGCGCAGCCGTCGCGCCCTGCGCCGCGAGCTGGCGGAACTGACCGCCGATGTCGACCGGATCGCCGACGAGACGCTGACCTACCGGCTGGGCGATGCCTCGGCCCGGATGGATCGCGCGGGTCGCGGCGATCTGGGCGAATCAGCCACAGATCTGGGCGAAGACCGCGCCAGCCTGTCTGCACAGCTTCAATCCATGCTCGATTCGCAGATCTGGCTGAAGAAAAAGCGACGAGACGGCCCAACTTAGAGGTGATTCGCCCCGCGACTCACTGAATTTAACCGATACCCCTGTGATTCGGCCCATCGGAACGCTATCTCTGGACCAACACGAATCACGCCGCGCCCCCTGCCGGAGGAACCATGGTCGCCAAAGATAACGACGACGCGAAACCCGAAGACCAGGAAAACGAATTCACGCTCGACATGAGCCAGGCTTCGGTCCGGCGCATGATCGCAGCTGCGCGTGAACGCGGTTTCATCACCTATGAGCAACTCAATCAGGTGATGCCCCCGGATCAGGTTTCGTCGGAGCAGATTGAAGACGTGATGTCGATGCTCTCGGAAATGGGCATCAACGTCGTCGAGGAAGAAGAAACCGAAGAGGGCGAAGGCCCCTCGGTGCCCGACGTCACCGCGTCGGGGACGACTGATGTTGTCGTCGCCGCCTCGACCAGTGAAACGCTGGATCGCACCGACGATCCGGTGCGCATGTACCTGCGCGAGATGGGTTCGGTCGAACTGCTGAGCCGCGAGGGCGAGATCGCCATCGCCAAGCGGATCGAAGCCGGTCGCAACACGATGATTGCCGGGCTGTGCGAAAGCCCGCTGACCTTTCAGGCCATCATCATCTGGCGCGACGAACTGCTGACCGAAGAAGTGCTGCTGCGCGAGGTCATCGACCTTGAAGCAACCTTCGGCAACTCGCTTGAGGATGAGGACGACGAGCCCGTCGTCAGCAGCCTCAACGCCGATGGCACCACGTCCGAACGTCCCGCCCGCCGCGCCGATCCCGAGATGGATGCCGACGGCAACCCGTTGTCGAACAATGACGACGACGACGACGAATATGACCAGACCAGCATGTCGCTGGCCGCGATGGAAGCCTCGCTCAAGCCGCGCGTGCTCGAAACGCTCGACCAGATCGCGCATGATTACGACCTGCTCGAACAGATGCAGCAGCAGCGCATGCAGGCCACCCTGCAGGAACAGGCCCGCTTCTCGGCCTCGGAAGAGACCGCCTACCAGAAGCTGCGTTCGGAAATCGTTGTGCTGGTGAACTCGCTTCATCTGCACAACAACCGGATCGAAGCGCTGATCGACCAGCTCTACGGCATCAACAAGAAGATCATGACCATCGACTCGGCCATGGTCAAACTGGCCGATCAGGCCCGCATCAACCGCCGCGAATTCATCGACGAATACCGCGGGTATGAGCTGGACCCGACCTGGTGTGACCGCATGGCCAAGGCCAAGGGTCGCGGCTGGCAGACCATCTTCGACAAGTTCGGCGACAAGGTCGTCGAACTGCGCGAAGATATGGCCGAGGTCGGGCGCTACGTTGGCGTCGACATCTCGGAATTCCGCCGCATCGTGTCTCAGGTCCAGAAGGGCGAACGCGAAGCGCGTCAGGCCAAGAAGGAAATGGTCGAGGCGAACCTGCGTCTGGTGATCTCGATCGCCAAGAAATACACCAACCGTGGTCTGCAATTCCTGGATCTCATCCAGGAGGGCAACATCGGCCTGATGAAGGCCGTCGACAAGTTCGAATACCGCCGCGGTTACAAGTTCTCGACCTACGCGACCTGGTGGATCCGTCAGGCCATCACCCGCTCGATCGCCGACCAGGCGCGCACCATCCGCATCCCGGTCCACATGATCGAGACGATGAACAAGCTGGTGCGCACCTCGCGCCAGATCCTGCACGAAATCGGCCGCGAACCCTCGCCCGAGGAACTGGCCGAAAAGCTGCAGATGCCGCTCGACAAGGTCCGCAAGGTCCTGAAAATCGCCAAGGAACCGATCTCGCTCGAAACGCCCATCGGCGACGAGGAAGACAGCCAGCTGGGCGACTTCATCGAGGACAAGAACGCCGTCTTGCCGCTGGATTCGGCCATTCAGGAGAACCTGCGCGAGACGACGACGCGGGTGCTGTCGTCCCTCACCCCGCGTGAGGAACGTGTGCTGCGCATGCGCTTTGGCATCGGTATGAACACCGACCACACGCTTGAAGAGGTCGGTCAGCAGTTCTCGGTCACCCGCGAACGCATCCGCCAGATCGAGGCCAAGGCCCTGCGCAAGCTCAAGCACCCCTCGCGCTCGCGCAAGCTGCGGAGCTTCCTGGACCAGTGAACACCTCGGAACAGGACCGCTATCACATCGAGCGCGTTCAGGGGCGGATCGAGAGCGAAGACGCTCTCGCCGCCTTTGAGCGCCTCATGGCGTGGTGCGACTCTACGCGCGGGGTGTTCGTCTACCCGCTCAGCCGGGGGCCGTTGTCGGCGATCTACCTCGCCGCCCGCCCGGTATCCCGCAAATACGCCGACTGCCCCTTCGGCTTTCTGGGCGCCCGCGACCACCTGCGCTGGATCTTCCGCGGCCCGTGCTTCGACACCGGGCTCTGCGACCAGACCGACGTCGAACGCCGGTTCGAATGCGACGTGAACGACAGCTCGGGCGAGCTGATGACCAACCTGCACACACTTGCAGATGCGAACGCCGTGATTGCGTTTATCGGGCCGTTGCTGGCGCGGCGGAAGGGCTGAGGCCTGCGCCGCTGACGCGCTCAGCAGCCCCCGTAGGTCGGGGTTCACCCCGACTCCCCTCCCGCCGTCCACCGGGTGCGCCCTCACCCCGCCGCCACCGCCACCAGATGCGCCACATGCAGCCAGCCATAGGCAGCGCATTCATTGCGCACCTCCCCATAGGTCGGGGTTCACCCCGACACTCCCCTCCCCGTCCATCGGGACCGCCCTCACCCCATCGCCAACGCCACCAGATGCGCCACATGCAGATCGAGCGCGTCGATCACCGGATAGCCCGGATCATACCCGTCAAAGGCCAGCCCCAGATCGGTCCCCGCCAGCAGCACCGCCTCGGCCCCATGCTCGATCATCCGCGCCCCCTCGTCGAATAGCAGCGCCCGCGCGTCCGGCGTGCACGCGCCCGAGGTCGCCATGCCGACATAGGCGCTGTGCACCGCCTCGATCTCGGCCGGGGCCAGCGCCTGCGTCTGCACCAGTTGGCCATAGAGCAGCGATCCCGTCACCTGCCGCGTCCCCAGCACGCCGACGCAGCGCAGGCCGCGCGCCGCCAGTCCGGCATCGACCGGCGCAATGGCGCTGACCAGCGGCAGGGGGAGATCGCTTCGGTCTCGGCATAGCAGAAATGCCCGCCGATCGAGGTGATCGAGCCGAAATCCGCCCCCGCCCCCTTCAGCTGCGCCAGATGCCTTGCATAGACGGCAGCCTGCGCCGCGCGGTCGTCAGCCTCGGCGTTGCGCGCCAGCACCTGCACATCGGCCTGCGCGATGGTCAGTTCCAGCACCCGCCCGCGCGCGCGAAACGCCGCCACCAGCCGCTCGTAATAGACCACCGTCGCGGCAGGGCCGATGCCGCCGATCAGACCGATATGCATGGCGCTCTCCCTGCCTGCGCGCCGCCCCTGCGGCAGCAGGCCCCACGCTGCGGTTGTTTTGCACGCGGATCAAGGGTTGTGTCGGGTGCAAAACCCCGCGCCTGCCCGGCCAAACCCTAACAATTGATAAATCGCGCCCCGCAACCCGCTGAAATACAACGCGCAGGAAAATGTCCCATCGGGGGACAGCCGCTCTGCGCCCCCTTCCCGGCGCAGGGCAAACCCGCTAGGCTGGGCCGCATCATGCACAGCCAATTCACCCTGCAAACCCAGGGCCCCGGTCTTTACGAGATCACCCCGCAGATCACCCAATGGCTCGCCCGCCAGACCGTGGACGAAGCCCTGCTGACCCTCTTCATCCGCCACACCTCGGCCAGCCTGCTGATCCAGGAAAACGCCGATCCCGACGTGCAGCGTGACCTCAAGACATGGCTGAACCGGCTGGTGCCGCCGGCCAATGACCCCTCGATGCGCTGGATCACCCACACGCTTGAGGGGCCCGATGACATGCCGGCCCATATCAAGGCCGCCCATCTGCCGGTCAGCCTGCAGATCCCGGTGATCACCGGGTCGCTCGCCTTGGGCAGCTGGCAGGGCATCTACGTTGTCGAGCACCGGACGCGGCCGCAAAAGCGTCAGGTCGCCGCCCTGCTGCGGTGAGCTTTGCCCTTCCCGCCGCCCGGCTCGCCCCGCGCCTGCTGGGTGCCACCCTCACCGTGCGCGGCTGCACAGGCCGCATCACCGAGACCGAGGCCTACGCCCCCGACGATCCCGCCTCGCATTCCTTCCCCGGCCCCACCCGCCGCAACGCGGCGATGTTCGGCCCGGCAGGCCACGCCTATGTCTACCGGATCTACGGGCTGCACTGGTGCCTCAACGTCGTCGGCCTGCCCGGCCACGCCGTCCTGATCCGGGCGCTTGAGCCGCTGACCGGCCTCGCCACCATGCAGACCCGCCGCGGTCCGGCAAAGGCGCTCTGCAAGGGCCCCGGCATGCTCGCGCAGGCCCTCGGCATCACCGGCGACGATGACACCCGGCCTTTCGGCCCGCCGGACTTCCACCTCGCGCTGAACCCGCCCGAGACCTGGCTCACCGGTCCCCGCATCGGCATCACCAAAGCCGCCGACTGGCCGATGCGCTTCGGCCTGCCCGGCTCAAAGTATCTCTCGAAGCCCTTCTGACCGCGCCATCATCTGTCCTCAAATATCCTCAGGGGGTGAATTCGGCGACAGCCGAAGAGGGGGCGGAAAGCCCCCTGCCCGCGCGCCCCATGCGAAAGGGCCACCCCGAAGGACGGCCCTGTCTGAACTCTCAACCGATCCGCGAAAGGATCAGGCCTGCGCTGCCTGCGCCTGCGCCACGATCTGGCCGAAGGCTTCGGGCTCGTGCACGGCGAGATCGGCCAGAACCTTGCGGTCCACTTCGATCCCGGACAGAGCCAGCAGGTTGATGAAGCGCGAGTAGGTCAGCGCCGGGTCAATGGCGCGGCAAGCCGCGTTGATCCGCTGGATCCACAGGGCGCGGAAGTTGCGCTTGCGGGTCTTGCGGTCGCGGGTTGCGTATTGGTTCGCTTTGTCGACCGCTTGGGTCGCCGTACGGAAGTTGCGCGAGCGTGCGCTGTAATAGCCAGCTGCTGCCTTGACGACCTTGCGGTGACGGGCGTGGGTGACCTTACCGGATTTGACGCGTGCCATATGTCTGGTCTCCTCAGCGAGCGTAGGGCATGTAGGTCTTGACGATCTTCGTATCCGGCTCGCTCAGCACCATGGTGCCCCGCGCGTCACGGATAAACTTGGTCGTCCGCTTGATCATGCCGTGGCGCTTGCCTGCCTGGGCCGATTTGATCTTGCCGGTCGCGGTGACCTTGAACCGCTTTTTCGCGGCTGATTTGGTCTTCATCTTGGGCATTTCCGTCTCCTGTCTATTCGAGCGGTGATAACGCGCGACTCGGCATGCCACACTGGCCGGCCACGCGGGCTTAAGAAGGTCGCCCATTACCGCGCACCCAAGGGCTTGGCAAGGGCTTGCGCGCAGATGATCCCGCTTTGCACCGGAATAAATCCCGACGCAGGGTCATCTGTGCCCAGGGCTTGTCGTAGGCCACGCGCGGGGGCACTTCCAGCGCAAAACAGGAGATCCGCCATGACCGAGACCCCCGCCCCCGCTGGCATCTGGAAAACCCCGTTCACCATCGAGATGGCCAACCGTTTTGGCGAAGGCACCGCCAATGCCCATCTGGGGATCGAGATCACCGAGGCCGGTCCCGACTATCTGGTCGGTCGCATGCCGGTCGATCACCGCACCAAGCAACCGGCGGGCATCCTGCATGGCGGGGCCTCGGTCCTGCTGGCCGAGACGCTGGCTTCCTGGGCCGGGAATTTCGTCGTCGATGCCACCACGCAAAGCGTGGTTGGTCAGGAAATCAACGCCAACCACCTGCGCCCGGGTCTCAGCGGCTGGGTGACCGGCATCACCCGCCCGATCCACATCGGCAAGCGCAGTCAGGTCTGGGAAACCCACATCACCGACGAGGCCGGCAAACTGGTGTGCATCTCGCGCATGACGCTGGCGGTCATCGACCGGCCGGTGCCACGCACCAAGGGCTGATCAGCGCCGCCAGTAGCGCGCGACGGTTTCGACCGCCAGATCCGGGAGGCTGCGCCAGTCGTAGCCCCCCGGATGGGTTGCATAGGCCCAGCCCGCCACGCCCACCCCGATCACCGTCAGGACAAGCGCAGCCGTCGGAAAGCGCCGGTCGGCCCAAGCCGATACAAGCGCCACGAAAGCGAGCGGCAAAAAGATCAGGCCGGTGAGAAAAAGCAGATCGCGGTCCATGCGGGGGCCTCCTGTGGCCCCCGAGTCAATCCGCCTCGGCCCGGTAAATCAAGCGCTCATCGCAGGGCGCGACGCGCAGGATATTCGTCGTACCCGGCACGTTGAAGGGCACGCCCGCCGTGACCACGATCTGATCCGTGGTTGTGCCCATACCCAGTTCGCGCACCGCGCGGGCCGCATTGACCACGGCCGATTTGAAGCGGTCGACTGTGCCGGTCTCGACGCAGATCACCCCCCAGACAAGGCACAGACGGCGCAGGGTCTGCATCGACGGGCTGAGTGCCAGGATCGGCACCTGCGGGCGCTCGCGGGCGACCTTGATCGCCGTGGTGCCCGAGTCGGTGAAGCAGCAGATCGCCTTGATGTCGGTCGATTCCGCGATCTCGCGCGCGGCGGAGACAATCGCATCGGCGACCGAGACGCGCTCATAGGTGCGGAAGGCCGCGATGACCTGACGATAGGTCGAGATCGCCTTCAACCGACAGCGCGACATTGTGCATGGTGCGCACGGCCTCGACCGGGTAGTTCCCCGCCGCCGATTCCGCCGAGAGCATGACGGCATCGGCACCTTCATAGATCGCCGTGGCAACGTCGGACACTTCGGCCCGGGTCGGCATCGGGCTTTCGATCATCGATTCCAGCATCTGCGTCGCCACGATCACCGGCTTGGCCAGGGCGCGGGCGCGGCGGACAAGGCGCTTCTGGATCGGCGGCACCGAATGCACCGGCAGCTCGACCCCCAGATCGCCGCGCGCAACCATCACGCCGTCGCTGACCTCGGCAATGGCATCGAAGGCTTTGACGGCGGCGGGTTTCTCGATCTTGGCAAGGATCGCCGCGCGGCCTTTGGCCAGTTCACGCGCTTCGGTCACGTCCTCAGGGCGCTGCACAAAGCTGAGCGCCAGCCAGTCCACGCCCAGTTCGCAGACGAATTCCAGATCGGCGCGGTCCTTGTCCGACAGCGCGCGCAGCGGCAGCACGACATCGGGCACGTTGACGCCCTTGCGGTTCGAGATGACGCCGCCCACGGTGACGGTGCAATTCGCATAGTCAGCGCCGCAGTCATCGACGACCAGACAGATCTTGCCGTCATTGACCAGCAACCGCGCACCGGGCTCGAGCGCGGCGAAGATCTCGGGATGCGGGAGGGTCACGCGCTGGTGGTTGCCTTCCGCCGAGTCGAGGTCGAAGCGGAACTTCTGGCCCTCTTCCAGCTCGACCGAGGTGACCGCGAAGGTGCCGACGCGCAGCTTGGGCCCCTGCAGGTCAGCCAGCAGCGCGATGGGGCGGCCTGCTTCACGCTCAACCTGACGCACGATGGCGTGGCGCGCGGCGATTTCATCATGCGTGCCGTGGCTCATGTTCAGGCGGAACACATCGGCCCCGGCCTCGAACAAGGCGCGGATCGTTGCGAGATCGGAAGACGCGGGGCCCAGCGTGGCCACGATCTTGACATTGCGGTTGCGGCGCATGGCGCGTCCTTTTCTGAAAGCCAGTCCCGTTCAAACGGGTCAATTTCACTTGGTATCGCCCAATTATGACCAAGCGGCAACCGTGCCGGGGGCAATACCGGTATCGCTAACGCGAAAACCTGTCTCTGCCGGGTGAATAGGCACGCAGCGCATCCGGGGCCGGACGGCTTGACCCCATGCGCAGAAGAGCACAGGTCTTTGTCAACCATCTGCAACCTCGCGAGGCCCTCATGGACGACGCCACCCGCACCCGCATCGAAGCCGCCACCTATCGCCGGTTGATCCAGCACCTGATGCAGGACCGCCCCGATGCGCAGAACATCGACCTGATGAACCTCGCCGGGTTCTGCCGCAACTGTCTGAGCCGCTGGTATGGCGAGGCAGCCGCCGAGGAAGGCATCGCGCTGAACAAGGAGCAGGCGCGCGAAGTGGTCTACGGCATGCCGTATGACGACTGGCGCGCGCAGCATCAGGCCGAAGCGACCGGCGATCAGCTCAAGGCGTTCGACCAGAGCTTTGCTGCCAATGTCGGCAAGAAGGACTGACCCCGCAAAGGCTGGAGGCGCCGCGCATTTTACAGGGCTTTTTAGACACTTGCAGCGCACGGCCCGAATCGTTTCCGATTTAGCGACAATAAGATCAATTTGATGCTATTGGAGACGATCCAAGAGGCGCACACATGCCCTTGCGGTTGTAAATCCATGGAATCGCTTGACCTAACGGCCGCGATCCCAATTGTTAACGAAAGATTAACGTCCCATTTTATAACGGTAGCCACCGCTGCCGCTGCAACGCTTGGAGTGTTCAATGGCTTACATCGGTGTTTTTCTCTTGCTCGCGGTTGTTCTGGGGCTGAGCAGTACGGGAAGCGATGGTGGCGAGGTCGACACCGTTGACAGTCTGGACGGCACCAATGACGACGACTCGCTGATCGGCACCGACGGCGATGATCTGATCAATGGCTTTGGCGGCAACGACGACATCGCTGCCGGCGACGGTCAGGACGAGGTGAACGCAGGCTCTGGCAACGACACCGTGGACGGTGGCGACGGCGACGACTTCCTGCGCGGCGAGCGGGGCGACGATTCGGTTCTGGGCGGCGCAGGGGATGACCTGCTGTGGGGTGAAGGTGGCCGCGACACGCTGGACGGCGGCGACGGTGCCGACACGCTCTATGGCGGCGACTGGGATGACTCGCTTGACGGCGGCAATGGCTGGGATTCGCTTTATGGCGGCAATGGCATCGACACGCTGAACGGCGGTCAGGGCAATGACCGGCTGTTCGGCGATGCGGGCTATGACCTGCTGGACGGCGGCGCGGGCGACGATTCGCTCTATGGCGGCGACGGCGATGACACGCTTCTGGGCGGCACCGGACGTGACCTGCTGGACGGCGGTGACGGCAACGACAGCCTGAGCGGCGGCGACTGGAACGACGTGCTGCTGGGCGGCGCGGGCGCTGACACGCTGATGGGCGACGCCGGGAATGACAGTCTGGACGGCGGCGCGGGCGTGGATGTGCTGGATGGAGGCATCGGCGACGACACGCTGCTGGCCGATCGTCTGGACACCGTGACCACCGGCAGCGGCGCGGATGTCATCCAGATGGACGAGCGCTTTTCGAACACCGACAGCGGCGAGTCTCTGGTGGTGACCGACTTCGTGTCCGGCACCGATACGCTGGTGCTGACCATCGAGCATACCGGCGACACCGCCCCCGACGTGACCACCGAAACCGACGCCGAGAACAATCTGGTGAACGTCTATGTCGGCGGTCAATTGTGGGCCACGCTGAATGGCACGACCACCTTCGATGCCAACACCGACCTGCAGGTAAGCTGGAACCAAGCGGCGGCCTGACGCCCCTCAGCCCCGATCACGACAGAACGCGAAGGCAGCGCAAGCGCCTTCGCGTTTTTTTATGCGCGGGCGAAAGGCGGGTGTTGCGGGGACAGCGGGTGCCGGATGCTCCGGGATTCGAGGTTTTCGCGCAACAATTATCCGCCATGCGCCTATTGGTTTCAAAAATGGAAACATTGGCCGCTGCAGCTCTTCCAATCGCATTTTGCAACGCAATTTCATAATGTTGAATTAAATTGACTCAAGCGCGCAATGTCCTCAGTTTTGCAACTGTGTGGTGTGTAAATCCGAGTTTGTGATGGGTATTGCGTTTGCGTTTCTCGCTCTTGGCCTGACCGTGTCCTTGTCAGGCGGCGACACGCTGGCGCTGAATGACGGCTTCGACGCCATCACACGCGCCGACGCGAACGGCAAACCAAGCGTGTCCGGGCAATCGGTGCTCGACGGCGGCGAAGCGCGCGATCTGCTGGCGATCAACAGCGGCAAGGGGCATGCACTGACCACGCTGATCGTTGACGCCACCGGCTCGGGCGTGGAGAGCGACGCACAGGGCGGCACGGTTCGGGACGCTGGTGCGCGCGATGACACCCTGTTGGCCAGCCAGATCATCGGTATCGATCCGGCCAAGGCCAGCGTCATCGACGATCGCGGCAACAATCGGACCCTCATCATGGTTGGCGACCAACAAGCGACGGTGCTTGAGGGGGTGACCAACCACGCCCCCGGTCTGCCGACCCTCACCTGCAACCCGTATTCTGGCACCCTGCGCGGTGCCGATGGCGAACCGACCTCGCCTCATTTGTATCGCTGGAGTGTGCCATGATTTACGCGTTTATGTTGCTTGCCCTTGCCTTGAGCTTTGGCATGGGTGGTCAGTCCGACACCACCGATCCCGTTGACCCCGAAGAAGAGGCAACCGATGGCGACGACAGCCTGACCGGCACCAACGGCGCTGACCTGATCGACGGGTTGGGCGGCAATGACACGCTGGCTGGCGGCGGAGGGGACGACACGCTGATCGGCGGCGAAGGCGGCGACTGGTTGTTGGGCGGGGACGGCGACGACGATGTGCAGGGCGGTGCGGGCAATGACCTGCTCGAACAGGGCCTTGGGATCAACACGCTGGACGGCGGCGAGGGCGACGACACCCTCACCCTGTCCGACGATTTCGAGATGCGCACCATCGACAACCCCGACGGCGGACGCCCGCTGCTGGAACGCTCGGAACTCTCCGGCGGCGACGGCGGCGAGACCGAGGGCGACCTGCTCGACGCCTCGGGTATGACGCAGGCGATGCATCTCTATGCCGAAGGCAACACAAACTTCATTGCCACCAGCCCGCATTTCGAACGCGCCGTCCTGTTGAACGGTTTTGAACGCTATGCGCTGGGGTCCGGCCATGACGTTGTCGAATATCACCGCGAGGACATCGCCCTCCAGATCAACACCGGCGCCGGGAGTGATGCGCTCTATCTCACAGCGGGTGCGCATCAGGTCCACACCGGCAGCGGTGACGATTTGATCAGTGTCGAACTCATCGACGACCTGTTCCTCGACGGTGGCGAGGACGTGGATAGCCTGCATCTCTTTGGCAACGGCCCGCTTTCGATGGTGATCGATGACAGCGGATCCGGCGTTGCGAGCGATGCCGACGGCAACACCGCCACCTTCGAGAATTTCGAAGCCTTTGAAATTGTCGGATCAGTCGATGCGTCCGCCACCAGCTTCGGCGTCGATATCGATACCCGCGGCGAGGGGACGGTGTTCGGCGGCACCGGGAACGATACGCTGAACGGCGACGAGGTCTACGGCGGGGACGGAGACGACCTGATCCTGGACAGTTATTCCGCCGAGGGCGGCGCGGGAAATGATACGATCACGGCGCTGATCGCCGACGGTGGCGAGGGCGACGACACACTGGACGGCGACACCCTGACCGGCGGCGAGGGCACCGATCATTTCATCGCGCGCATTGGGGTCGGCAATGGCCTGCCCCCAGATTTCGCGCCGAACCTGATCACGGACTATGAGAGCGGCGAAAGTGTCGCGGTGACCATCGGCTACAACACGGTGGATTCCAACGATCCCTCGATCACCTATCCTGAGCCTGAGGTCACAATCGAGGAAGACCCCGTCAACAACGAGGTGCGGGTGCTGGTCGACGGCCAGCCGGTGCTGGTGGTGCAGGGCACCTCCAGCCTGCCGGACGACGCGCTCGAGCTGCGCGTCGCCGGTAGAAATCCGTGGGCCTTCTAACCCCGGCGGTTCAGATCGCCGCCTTGCGCATCTCGTCGAGGTAAATCTCGCGCATCCGCGCCGCCACCTTGCCCGGTTTGCCATCGCCCAGCACCGCGCCGTCAATCTCGACCACCGGCATCACAAAGGCCGAGGCCGAGGTGATGAACGCCTCATCGGCGTCCTGCGCTTCGGCGATGGTGAAGGGGCGCTCAATCACTTCCATCTGCGCCTCGCGCGCAAAGCGCAGCACGGCGGCGCGGGTGATCCCGTGCAGGATGTCATGCGACAGCTCGCGGGTGATGATGCTGTTGCCCTTGACGATATAGGTGTTGTTCGAGGTGCCCTCGGTCACAAACCCGTCCTCGACCAGCCACGCATCATCGCAGCCCGCCTTCTTGGCCATCATCTTGCCCATCGACGGGTAGAGCAGCTGCACGGTCTTGATGTCGCGACGGCCCCAGCGCAGGTCTTCGATCGAGATCACCTTCATGCCGACCTTGGCCGCCGGGCTTTCCGCCAGACCGGGCTTCGACTGGGTGAACAGCACCACCGTCGGCGGGCACGTCTCCGGGTCCGGCCAGGCGAAATCGCGGTCGCCGGGGGCGCCGCGGGTGACCTGCAGGTAGATCATGCCATCGGTGATCTCGTTCACCGTGACCAGCTCGCGGTGGATCGCCAGCCAGTCGTCAGCGCTCAACGGATTGCGGATCTCCAGCTCACCCAACGAGCGGTCCAGACGCTTGAGGTGGCCGTCAAAGTCGATCAGCTTGCCCCCCAGCACCGAGGTGACCTCATAGACGCCATCGGCCATCAGAAAGGCACGGTCGAAGATCGAAACCCGCGCCTGATCCTCGGGCAGGTAGTCGCCGTTGACGTAAACAGTGCGGGTCATGGGGTCTTCTCCGTCAGAGGGTTTCTTGGCAGGGGGTTTCGGGTTTCATCGGTTTTGCGGGTCGCCCCGTCAAGAGGGGATCACGCGGCGATCCAGCCGGTCTTCACCGCGCTTGCCCACTCATCGCGGCCCTGCGCCGTGGCGCGCGCGGCCATGCGGCGGCTGTCATAGGGAACGCGGCGGAACGTCACCTCCCAGCCGAGCGGCGTCTGGTCGAGCAGCGCATAGCTTGCCTCGGGGAAACCGGCCTCGACCGCATGCGGCACCGGTTCGGCATCGGTATAGGCCGGACAGCCGACGCTGCCGGGGTTCACCACCTGCCGCCCGTCCGGCAGGCGCAGGGCGCGCGGCAGATGCGAATGGGCGCACAGGATCAGCTTGGCCTCGATCCCGGCCAGCAGCCGCGCGATGGTCGGCGCATCCCGCTGCGCGACGCCGCCATCGGGCGTGATGCGCTCGCACAGATAGGTCTCGTCACTGGCGGGCGTGCCGTGGCAGCAAAACACATCGGCAAGGCGCAGCGTCTGCGGCAGACTGGCCAGCCAGTCCAGCGCCGGGCCGTCCAGCTCATCCGCCGCCGCCGCATCCGAGCGCCCCATCGTGGCGCGCGGGGTCTCCAGCAAATAGCGGTCATGATTGCCGCGCAGGCAGTCAAACTCAGGCCGCGCCGCCAGCAGCGCCCAGGTCTCACCCGCCGCCAGTGGCCCGCTGAAGTGATCGCCCAGCACCACCACCCGGTTCGCCCCCTGCCCCGCCAGATCCGCCAGCACGGCACGAAGGGCGTCGGCGTTGCCGTGAATATCGGCCAGCGCCGCGATCCGCATCAGCCCCAGAGCTCCGCCACCGACGGGTGCACACCGGCTTCGTCATAGGCCAGCGGCGGGGTGCGATCCTCGGCCAGCAGCAGCGGGCCGTCCAGATCGACCACCTCAACCCCCTGCGCCACCAGCACCGCCGGGGCCATCGCCAGCGAGGTGCCGACCATGCAGCCGACCATCACGCGGTAGCCCTCGGCCTGCGCGGCGGCGCGCAGCGCCAGCGCTTCGGTCAGCCCGCCGGTCTTGTCGAGCTTGATGTTCACCATGTCATACTTGCCTTTGAGGTCAGGCAGCGAGTCGCGGTCGTGGCAGCTCTCATCGGCGCAAACCGGCAAGGGCCGCGCGATCTCGGCCAGCAGATCGTCCTTGCCCGCCGGCATCGGCTGCTCGACCATCGCCACGCCCAGACGCAGCAGATGCGGCGCCAGCTCGGTGTAAACCTCGGCCGACCAACCCTCATTCGCATCCACCACAATGCGCGATCGGGGTGCGCCCGCGCGCACCGCCTCCAGCCGCGCCATGTCGTCGGGCGTGCCCAGCTTGATCTTCAGCACCGGGCGATGCGCATGCCGCGCCGCCGCCGCCTGCATGCTCTCAGGCGAGCCCAGCGACAAGGTGAAACAGGTGATCATCGGCCCCGGCGCGGCCAGCCCGGCCAGTTCCCAGACCCGCTTGCCCGCTGCTTTCGCCTCAAGATCCCACAGCGCACAATCCACCGCGTTGCGCGCCGCCCCCGCCGGCAGCGCGTCCTGCAGGGCTGCCCGGTCGATCCCGGCCGGCAAGCCCTCGACCTGTGCCGCCACCGACTCCAGCGACTCGCCATAGCGCGCATAGGGCACGCATTCGCCCCAGCCGACCAGACCGTTGCGCTCCACCCGAACCGTCAGCACCTTTGCCTCGGTCCGCGACCCGCGCGAGATGGTGAACACCTCGGCCAGTCGAAAGCTCTCTGCGGTCACGGTGATCATGCGCACCCTCATTTTCTGTCTAAAAATATCCACGGGGGGTTTCCAAAGGGGGCGCGTGCGCTCCCCTTTGGCGAGGGGGTTCGGGGGCGAGCAGCCCCCCGACACGACGCTCAGATCCCCTCGAGCGCGTCCACCAGCTTGGCCGCGCCATAGCGGAACGGGTCCGTCGTCGGCAGGCCAACGCGCGCCTCGACCTCGGCCAGATAGGCCTTGGCTTCAGGGTCGGACATATGCTGCGTGTTCACCGACACACCCACCGCCACACAGGCCGGGTTCGCCACCCGTGCCAGCGTCAGCGCCACGTCGCGCACGGCTTCGATGCTGGGCAGCTGATAGCCCGGCAGACCGCGCATATGGGCGCGGGTCGGCTCGTGGCAGATGACCAGCGCATCGGGTTGGCCGCCATGCACCAGCGCCAGCGTCACGCCGGAATAGCTGACGTGGAACAGGCTGCCCTGCCCCTCGATCAGATCCCAATGGTCGGGGTCGTTGTCCGGCGTCAGATACTCGATCGACCCCGCCATGAAATCGGCGATCACCGCATCCAGCGGCACGCCGCCGCCGGTGATCAGGATGCCGGTCTGGCCGGTGGCGCGGAAGCTGGCCTTCATGCCGCGCTCACGCATTTCCTTTTCCATGCACAGCGCCGTGTACATCTTGCCGACCGAGCAATCGGTGCCCACAGCCAGCATGCGCTTGCCGCTGCGCTTTTCGCCATTGGCGATGGGGTATTTGACCGACGGGATGCGCACGTCATGCAAGGTACGGCCGGTCGCCTTGGCGACAGCGGCCAGATCGGCCTCGTCGCGCAGCAGGTTGTGCAGGCCCGAGGCCAGATCGAAGCCCTCTTCCAGCGCCTCGACCAGCACCTTTTTCCACATCTGACTGATGACCCCGCCGCGGTTGGCAACGCCGATCACCACGGTCTTGATGCCTGCTGCCTTGGCCTCGGCCAGCGTCATGTCGGGCAGGCCCATGTCGGCCTTGCAGCCGTCCAGCCGCAACTGACCCAGCGCGTATTCCGGGCGCCAGTCCTTGATGCCTTGCGCGACCTTGGCGGCCAACATGTCGGGCGCATCGCCCAGAAACAGCAGATAGGGGGTTTCGATCATAGCGGACTCCATCGCGCAGGTTCATCGAAGAATGCCGCGAGGCGCGGTGAATGTCTTTGATTTCTTGCGCCAATATGGCGGCTGATATCGAAGATTGTTCGATCTTTCAGCAATACCGCAGAAGAAACGTGCAGCGCGTCGTCAAGGGAGGATGAAACTGCCCAGAATGCCATTCTCGCGCAGCGTTTCCATCAGCTCGGCCAGCGGGATCAGCGCCAGAAAACCCAACGCATCGGCCAGGTTGCGGCGAAGGACCAGGGCGTTGAAGGTCACGTCATCCGGGGTCCGGAACAGCGACGGCTTCGGCCAGATCCGGGGCACACGCTGGGCATAACGATCATAGTCGGGTGCAAATTCGGCGCGCAGGAATGCCTCTTCGCGCGCCGCCGTCATGCTCAGGATCACAAACGCCACGCCCCCCAGTAAGGCCGCCAGCACAAAGGAACCCAGCATCAACCCCAGCCCGATCGCGCCGATGGTGGTGCTCAGATAGAGCGGGTGACGACACATCGAATAAGGGCCGTCCTGCACCACCTGATTATTCTTGCGCCCGCCGATATAGAGGATCGACCAGAACCGCCCGAGCACCGCCGCAACCACGACCAGCGCGCCGACCACCTCGAACACCGGCTGCAGCAGGGTGTCAGACCAGGCTGACTGCATGAAGACGATGAAAGGGATGCAGGCCAGCGCCACCCCCCGCGCGATCCACACGCGGATCTTCTGGTTTACAGGCTTTACGGTGGCTTGGGTCATCACGGATCCTCTCGCTGAGCGCCCCACCGCATAGACCCGCTTGTGTCGCTCCGTCAATCGAACCGATGTCGCGCGTGCTGCGCAGGCAGCATCGCGCCTCGCAGGTGCAGAATCCCCCTTGCGCACATGTACGCAACATTATATCCACCGCCACGAGTCAAACGTAATATCCTTACTCAAGGAACTGCATGTCCTTTCGCATCCAGCCCCCTCGCCCGCCCGTCCCAACCGTTGCCAACTCTTCGGCCCCGGCTCGCGGACTGCGCTGTTCGAGAAAATGGCGGCATCGGCGGCGGATGTGATCAATCTGGATCTTGAGGACTCGGTTGCGCCGTCGGACAAGGACAGCGCGCGCGCCAATATCATTCAGGCCACCCATGACGTGGACTGGAACACCAAGTATCTCAGCGTGCGCATCAACGGTCTGGACACGCCCTATTGGTACAAGGATGTGGTCGATCTGCTGGAGCAGGCCAGCGACCGGCTGGACCAGATCATGATCCCCAAGGTCGGCTGTGCGGCGGATGTCTATGCGGTCGATGCGCTGGTGACGGCGGTTGAGCGTGCCAAGGGCCGCACCAAGCCGATCAGCCTTGAGGTGATTATCGAGAGCGCTGCGGGCATCGCCCATGTCGAAGAGATCGCCGCCTCGTCCCCCCGCTTGCAGGCGATGAGCCTTGGCGCTGCGGATTTCGCCGCGTCGATGGGGATGCAGACCACCGGCATCGGCGGCACGCAGGAAAACTACTACATGACCCGCGAGGGCGCGAAATACTGGTCCGATCCGTGGCACTGGGCGCAGGCCGCCATCGTCGCCGCCTGCCGCACGCATGGCGTGCTGCCGGTCGATGGACCGTTCGGCGATTTCAGCGATGGCGACGGGTTCCGCGCGCAGGCGCGCCGTTCGGCAACGCTGGGCATGGTCGGCAAATGGGCGATCCACCCCAAGCAGGTCGCGCTGGCCAACGAAGTTTTCACCCCGTCCGACGAGGCCGTTGCCGATGCCCGCGCCATTCTGGCCGCGATGGAAGAGGCCAAGGCCAACGGTCAGGGCGCGACGACCTACAAGGGCAAGCTGATCGACATCGCGTCGATGAAGCAGGCCGAAGTGATCGTGAAACAATCCGAGCTGATCGCACGCGGTTAAGCGCGGGACAGAGGTACCGAGGCCCGAAGCCGGGGAGGGCTGGCGGGCTACGGAGGAGGGACGCGCGCCGGGCAACCGGCGCGCGTCTTCCGTTTTGCGTGCTGTAAGTCTGGCATTTAAGCGATGTTGAAAAACGTGCAGCGATACTGCTCGCTGCCGACTACCAAGCGCTTAAATTGTTGAAAGAGTCTAAGTCAGCGCCCGCACCGGCTGCCGCAGGATCGTCTTCAGTTTCTCGGGCGCGGTGCGGTTGGGGTCGGACAGGTAGATCTCGTGATGCTGCCCGTGCAGGGACAAACCCTGCTCCGCCGCCTGCGCGTGCATGCGGGCAATCAGTGGGGCCTCGTCAGCGTAAGCCCCCAGATGCAGGGCCTGCAGGCACTCCCCCTCGTCCACAGCCTTAAGCGTCACCTCGGCCAGCGCCTCTGCCACTTCCGGCTTGTCCTTGCGCCGCTTGGCAATCGCCGCCGCGCGCAACGGCGTCAAGGTTGCCTCATCCAGCCAGCCCGGTGCGCGGATCATCATTGTCCAGCGCCACACCGCCCGGTCGCCGGTCAGAAACGCCGCCATGTCATCGGCCCACCACAGCCCCTCAAGCGGACCGACCTTGTCGTCATGCCCCCGTGCCTTGCCCGCAAACCGCGCGCCATAGGCCAGACCATAGAGTGCGGCCACGGCGGTGCCATAGACGTCCCCACCCGGCGCGCCCTGCCCGTCGATGGCGAAATAGCGCAGCGGCGGCACCTGAACGCGCTGGATGATGCCGGGCTTGCCGCCGAGCAGCGGGTCTTTGCTCATGCCCGGTCCTCCAGCGGCAGCAGGATGTCGGTGCGCAGATCCTCGGGCGCGGTGTTCATCGGCGTGTTGAGGTAGAACTCCCACGACGGCGCATCCCGCATCGCTTCGCCGCTTGCTGCCAGCCAGTCACCAAAGAGCCACTCATACGCCAGACCAAAGCCGGTATAGGGCCCCTTGAACGCCATGCACGCATGGCGGCCCCCGGCAATCGACAGCTCATCCAAGCCAACGGGCAGCGGCAGGTCCGCATCGACGATCACGCCGGCGAAGCTGCGCAGCGCTTCCGGCGCGACAATCGACGGGTCATCGAAATAAACACCCACCAGACCGCGCGTCTGCTGCCACAAGTCCAGCGCCGCCAGTTCGGCGCTCAGCTGATCATAGGCCGCGCCGATCTGCATATAGGGGCCGGTGAACGGCAGGCCGATGGCCCGCCGCGCGGTCTCGTTGGTGATGGTGACTGGAAACATACTGTGTCCTTCCTGTCCAATGGCCCTGAGTTTCAGCGGCAGCGCCTGCCCCGCCTTGCGGAAATTGCCGGGTGTGATGCCATACGCCGCCCGAAACGCACGGGTGAAACTGGCGGCATTCGCATAACCACACGCCCGCCCCACCGCTGCCACCGGCGTATCGCTGCGCGCCAGCGCATGCGCCGCGCGGTTCAGGCGGACGCGTCGAACGGCCTCGGACACGGTCTCGCCCGTCATCGCCGCAAAGACCCGGTGAAAGTGGAACCGTGACAATGCCGCGACGTCTGCCAGTTCATCCAGCGAGTGCTCGCGCGCCGGGTCATCGTGAATTGCCGCGTAGACTCTTTTCAGTCTTGCTTTGTAATCAACCGTCATTCACACCTCTCTTGCGGCGTTCTGGCATAGCCGTCCTGTGCATGTCTTGCTATTCTTACCCTATACAGCGCCGCCCTCGGAGCGTATGGGGGCGGCTTGTGTTTCAAGGATACCGCCACATGACCGCCGCTCTTCCCCCCTTCCCGCACCGCTCGCCCGTGCCTTGGCCGAAAAAGGCTACGAAGCTCTGACGCCGGTGCAAGCGGCTGTGGTGGACCCTTCCGTCGCGGGCAAAGACCTGTTGGTCTCGGCTCAAACCGGGTCGGGCAAGACGGTAGCCTTTGGTCTGGCGATGGCCGACAACATGCTTGATGACGGCGGCATGCTGCCCCCGCCCGACACCGCGCGCGCGCTGGTCATCGCGCCGACGCGCGAACTGGCGCTGCAGGTCCGCCGCGAGCTGGAATGGCTCTATGCCGAAGCCGGTGCCGTGATCGCCAGCTGCGTTGGCGGCATGGATGCCCGGTCCGAGCGCCGGGCGCTGGAGCGGGGCGCGCATATCGTCGTCGGCACCCCCGGTCGTCTGCGCGACCATATCGAGCGCGGCGCGCTGGATCTGACCACGCTGACCACGGCTGTGCTGGACGAAGCGGACGAGATGCTGGATCTGGGCTTCCGCGAGGATCTGGAATTCATCCTGAAAGCCGCCCCCGAAGAACGCCGCACGCTGCTGTTCTCGGCGACGGTCCGTCCCGAGATCGAGCGTCTGGCCCGCACTTATCAGCGCGACGCGCACCGCATTGCCACCGAGACCTCGCGCGAAGCGCATGGGGATATCTCGTACCGCGCGCTGATGGTCGCGGCCGAGGAATCCGAGCGCGCCATCGTCAACGTGCTGCGTTTCTATGAAGCGCCCAACGCGCTGGTGTTCTGCAAGACGCGTGTGGCGGTGAATCATCTGACCGCCCGCCTGTTGAACCGTGGTTTCTCGGTTGTGCCGCTGTCGGGCGAACTGGCGCAGGAAGAGCGTTCGCGCGCCCTGCAAGCGATGCGCGACGGGCGTGCCCGTGTCTGTGTGGCCACCGACGTGGCGGCGCGCGGCATCGACCTGCCGGGTCTTGAACTGGTGATCCACGCCGATCTGCCGTCTAACAAGGAAACCCTTCTGCACCGTTCTGGCCGTACCGGCCGCGCCGGGCGCAAGGGAGTCAGCGTGCTGATCGTCCCGTCTTCGGCCCGCCGCAAGACCGAACGCCTGCTGAACATGGCCGCGCTGGATGCTGAATGGGCCTCGGCCCCGACGGCTGCCGAGGTCTCGGCCCGCGATACCGAACGTCTGCTGACCGACCCCATTCTGGGCGCCGCCGAGCAGGCCGACGAGATGCCCATCATCACCATGCTGACCGAGCGTTTCAGCTCGCGTGAGCTGGCCGCTGCCGTCTCGCGCTTTTACTTCGCCGCCCGTTCGGCCCCTGAGGATGTCGTTGCCGTGTCGGCGGATGGTGCCAAGCCGCGCGCCCGGACCGAGTTCGAGCGCAGCTTCTGGGTGCGTCTGGGTGTTGGCCACACGGGTCGCGCCGAAGCCCGCTGGCTGCTGCCGATGCTGTGCCGCAATGGCGATCTGACCAAAGCCGACATCGGTGCGATCCGCATCTACCCGGATTACACGCTGGCCCAGCTGCATGACGATTGCGCCGAGCGTTTCTGGAACGCGCTGGGTGAGGCCCGCTCGCTGGAGCAGGAAATCCCGGTGGAACCCGCCGAAGCCCCGGCTGAAGGCGACCGCCCGGCCCCGCGTCCGCGTCCGGAAGGTGACCGCCCGTTCAAGGCCCGTGCCCCGCGCGAAGACGGCGAGCGCGCCTACAAGCCGCGCGCCCCGCGTGAGGACGGCGAACGCCCGGCCTATACGCCGCGCCCGCCGCGAGACGATGCCGAACGTCCGGCCTACAAGCCCCGCGCCCCGCGTGATGATGCGGATCGCCCGGCCTACAAGCCGCGTGCGGCTGGTGAGGGCTCTGAGCGCCCCGCCTACAAACCCCGCGCCGCTGCGGGTGAGAAAAGCGACCGCCCGGCCTATAAGCCGCGCGCCGCTGGCGAGAACAGTGACCGGCCCTACAAGGCCCGCGCCCCGCGCGAGGATGGCTACAAGCCCCGCAGCGCCGATGGTGACCGCCCCTACAAGCCGCGTGCGGCTGCTGGCGAGGGCTACAAGCCCCGCTCGGCGGATGCCGATGGCGAGCGTCCGCGCAAGCCCCGCGCCGCTGCGGGCGAAGGTGCACCGCGCACGGCGAAATACGCACCGCGTCCGGCGGGTGAGGGTGCAAAACCCGCCCGCCCGCGCATCGACCCCGATGCCGCGCGCAATCCTTCGGCCCGTCTGGGCAAACCGCCCGCACGCAAACCTGCGGGCAAGCCGACCGGAAAACCGGGTGGCAAACCCTTCGGGGGCAAGCCGTCAGGCTCGGGTGGTCCCGGCGGCAAGCCGTTTCGTCCGAAAAGCTGATTAAGAAAGGGGGCCGTTGGCCCCCTTTTTCGTCTCTCAGACCGAGCGCACGCTGGGCACCCGCCGCGCCTTGCTGGCCGGTTCCAGCATCAGCGCATGCAGCGCCCAGACCAGTGCGTCCAGCCGGTCGGGGCTGCCCTTGCCCTGAAAACCCTTGGTGGTCATCAGCGCCATCTGCTCTTCCAGTTTGGCCAGACCGGCCACATGTCTGACCCGGCCTTGCTCGTAGAGCGCCGCCACTGGCTCGGCACGCGCCTTCTTGTTGGCCGTCGCATGCACCTGCGTCACCGGCACCAGCGGGTCCACGCTGCGCAGCACGCTTTCCACCAGATTGCCGCCCTGATTGACCTCGGCCACCAGCCGATCGGCCCCGTGTCGGTCCATCGCCGCTATCGCGGCCACGGCCCATTGCGTCGGGCTGGTGGCGCGGATGCTGGCGTCTTCCAGTACCACCGCCCGCCAGTCCTTGACCGGGCCTTTCGTCATCGCCCCGACCACGACGATCCCGCACAGGTCCGAGCGTGGCCCGGCACTGACCGCCGGATCGACGGCCACCACAACGCGGGTGAAGTCGGGCAGGCGCTCGGCCCGGCACTTGGCCAGCAGCGAGACGGGAAACAGCGTGCCCTCGGCATCCTCCAAAAGCTGCCCCTCCAGTTCCTGCCGCCCCAGATGCGAGCCGCCATAGCGCGCCTCGACCTCGGTCAGAAACGACGCGGCCAGAAAGGCGCGGTTGGCGGTGGTGGGCGCGCGGGTCACCTTGGTCGAGGGCAGAGCCAGCACCTCCTTGAGCACCCCCTGCGCGCGCGGTGTGGTGGTCACCACGCAGCGCGGGTCATCACCCAGCCGCAGTGCAAACTGCAGCTGATCCCAGACCTCTTCGGATTTTTTCCACTTGCCCAGTTCATCCGCCCAGGCGGCGTCGAATTGCGGCCCACGCAGCGACTCGGGCGCATGGGCCGAGATGCAGTGCGCCACCGCCCCGTTCGGCCAGACCAGCCGCTTGCGCGTGGCTTCCCATGTCGGGCGGCGGTCGGGTGGCGAGCAGGCCATGATCCCGCTATCGCCAAAGATCATCACCTCGCGCACCTGATCCAGCGTCTCGCCGACCAGCGCCACGCGGCGCGCCACACCGGGATCGCGCGGCCCTGCCCCTTCGACCTGCGCGCGCACCCATTCGGCCCCGGCGCGGGTCTTGCCCGCGCCGCGCCCCCCATGCAGACCCATGTCCGCCACGCGCCCTCAGGCGCGCGCTGATGGGGCAAGGCCCAGAACTCAAAGAGCCAGGGCAGCGCCGTCAGGGCGCTGTCACTCAGCCCCGCCAGAAACGCCTCGCGCAGACTGTGCGGTGCGCAGGCAAGCCATTCGGCGTCGCACCTCGGCGCTTGCGGCGGCGAGATCCAGCTCTCCGTCCCGGGGTCCTGACGGCTCGGTGATCTTCTCAAGTTTCGCGCGTTCACTGAACACTGCCTCCAATGCCTTGCGCAGGGCGGCCATCGCCGACGCAAGATCGCGCGCCGGTCCCAGATCCCCTGCCTTGATACTCTCGATAACCGCATCCAGCTCTGCACCGCAGGCAGCCAGCTGCCGTTCCGCCTGCGCCACAAGGTGGCGCGGCGGGTCTTCCCCCGGAGGGGTCTTGCCGTTTGTCATCGCTTTGTTCCGCTGCTTCGCTGCCCGTGCGAGCAAAACGAAAACGGCCCGGGGAGGACCCGGGCCGTTGTTCATTTCTTCCAGCGTGCGAAAACTACTACACTTTAGCGTGCAAAAAGTCAATCCGGGCGCGCAACAACGCCCCCGGGATAGTCGCTAAAAGTTTAGTTATCCGGCTGCGCTTCCAGCCGCCGCCAGCGCGCGACGTTATCGTTATGCTCGGCCAGCGTCACCGCAAAGGCATGCCCGCCCGTCCCGTCGGCGACAAAGTAGATAAAGTCAGTCTGGTCCGGGTTCAGGACCGCCTCGATGCTGGCGCGGCCCGGGTTGGCGATGGGTGTCGGCGGCAAGCCGTCGATGCGGTAGGTGTTATACGGCGTGTCGGCGTTCAGTTCGGACCGGCGCAACCCGCGTCCCAGCACCCGCTGACCCAGCGTGATGCCATAGATCACCGTCGGGTCCGTCTGCAGCCGCATCGGCACGGCCAGACGGTTGAGGAACACGCTGGCCACCACGCGCCGCTCTTCTGGCACGCCGGTTTCCTTTTCCACGATCGAGGCAAGGATCAGCGCTTCTTCGGGCGTCTCGAAGGGCAGGCCTTCGACCCGGTTCTCCCACGCCGTCGCCAGAATCCCCGCCTGCCGCTCTTCCATATCGGCGATCAGGGCGGCCCGGTCAGCCCCGCGCCGGACCTCGTAGCTGTCGGGGGACAGCACGCCCTCAGCCGGAACCTCGGGGATCGTCCCCTCGAGGAACTCGGCCGTGTTCAGCGCATTCCAGATCTGCCAGCTGGTCGCGCCCTCGGCCACGGTGATGCGGAAGCGGGTGTCGGGCAGGTTGGCAACCGTCTGATATTCAGCGGGAAACTCTTCGGTCTCCAGCGGCAGCGTCACCGCTTCTTCAAAGCGGTTGGTCGCCGGGTCCAGTTCGCGCACCAGATAGCTGACCTGCGTCACGCCGATGCGCAGCACCACCTCGGTCCCGCAGGTCGAGGCGCCGCCGCGCGTCACGATGTCGAGGATCTCATCCATCGACGCCCCGGCGGGCACCAGATACGAGCCGAACCGCAGCCGCCCGTCGCGCCCGTCGTATTGAGCGCCGATACGGAAGATCATCGGGCTGCTGACGGCCTCTTGCTCATCGAGCGAGGCCGCCACTGTGCGCAGGTTTGCCCCCTGATCGACGCGCAGGCAGATCGCCTCGGTCAGCGGTCCCTGCGCGACAAAGGCGCGCTGCCCCATGGCCACGACACCCCCCAGCACAACAAACGCCACGATCAGCAGCGTGAAGACATTCGCAACGACGTGCTTCCACATCAGGGGCGGACCTTGCCCATCACAAGGCTTGCGTTGGTGCCGCCAAAGCCGAACGAGTTCGACAGTACGATGTCGATCTTGCGCTCACGCGCGGTGTTGGCCACCAGATCCAGACGCGGCGCCACAGCGGGGTTGTCCAGATTGATCGTCGGCGGGGCGATCTGGTCGCGCAGCGCCAGAATGCAGAAGATCGCCTCAACCGCGCCCGCAGCGCCCAACAAGTGCCCGATGGCGGATTTGGTCGAGGACATCGTCGCCTTTTCCGCCGCGTCGCCCAACAGGCGCTCAACGGCGGCCAGCTCGATGGTGTCGGCCATCGTGCTGGTGCCATGCGCGTTGATGTAGTCCACGTCGGCCGGGCTGATGCCCGCGCGGGCCAGTGCCGCCGACATGCTGCGGAACGCGCCGTCGCCGTCTTCAGCGGGCGCTGTGATGTGATAGGCGTCGCCTGACAGGCCATAGCCCAGGATCTCGGCATAAATCTTTGCGCCGCGCGCCTTGGCGTGCTCGTATTCTTCCAGCACCACGATGCCCGCGCCCTCGCCCATCACGAAGCCGTCGCGGTCGGCGTCATAGGGGCGGCTGGCGGTTTCGGGCGATTCGCCGCGTTTGGTCGACAGCGCCTTGCAGGCGTTGAAACCCGCGATGCCGATCTCGCTGATCGGGGATTCAGCCCCCCGGCGACCATCACATCCGCGTCACCCAGCATGATCAGCCGCGACGCATCCCCAATGGCATGCGCGCCGGTCGAGCAGGCAGTGACGACCGAGTGGTTCGGGCCCTTGAACCCGTAGCGGATGCTGACATGGCCCGAGATCAGGTTGATCAGCGCCCCGGGGATGAAAAACGGCGAGACCCGCTTGGGGCCGCGTTCTTTGATCAGCAGCGCCGTTTCGGCAATCGTCGAAAGACCACCGATCCCCGAGCCGATCATGACGCCGGTACGCAAGCGGCCCTCTTCATCCTCGGGCTCCCAGCCCGAGTCGCGCACGGCCATGGTCGCGGCGGCCATGCCGTACAGGATGAAATCATCGACCTTGCGTTGCTCTTTGGGCTGCATCCAGTCATCGGGATTGAACGTGCCGTCAGTGCCGTCGCCGCGCGGAATTTCGCATGCGTAAGTCGTCGCCAGATGACTGGCGTCAAAACGGGTGATTGTCCCGGCACCGGATTGACCGGCAATCAAGCGTTTCCAGGTCTCTTCGACCCCGCAGGCCAGCGGTGTCACCATTCCCAGACCCGTCACCACGACTCGGCGCATTTGTCATCCTCCGACTAGGGCTTCGCTTTGCGACATATACATTGTTTAGCGTCGGGAAAAGCCCGACCGCAATGGGTGGCGGAACCCTGCCCGCTGGCGTGCCGCCCGGCGGACTGCTAAAACCGGGTCCAAGCACCGGGCACCCCGGCTTTTGCCCCTCACCTTGCCCCCAGTACGCCGGGGGTGAATTGGCCGCATGGCCAAGAGGGGCTGGCCCCCTGCCCGGCCGATACCGACGCAACGACGAAAGGAAATCCCATGTTCGACCTCAGCGGCAAACGCGCCCTGATCACTGGCGCTTCGGGCGGCATCGGCGCCGCCATCGCCCGCGCGCTGCATGCCGCCGGGGCCACTGTCGGCCTCTCGGGCACGCGCGAAGAGCCGCTGCAGGCACTGGCCGCCGAACTGGGCGCGCGCGCCTATGTGCTGCCGTGCAACCTGTCGGACCCGGCCGCCGTCGAGGCCCTGCCCAAAGCCGCCATCGAGGCGATGGGCGGTCTGGATATTCTGGTCAACAACGCCGGCATCACCCGCGATCAGCTGTTCATGCGCATGTCCGATGACGAATGGGCCTCGGTGCTGGACGTGAACCTGACCGCCACCATGCGCCTGTGCCGCGCGGTCATGCGCCCGATGATGAAGGCGCGCTGGGGCCGGATCGTCAATATTTCCTCCATCGTCGGGGCCACCGGCAACGCCGGTCAGGTCAACTATGCCGCGTCCAAAGCGGGCATGATCGGCATGACCAAGTCGATTGCGGCTGAAGTCGCCTCGCGCAACATCACCGCCAATGCCGTCGCGCCGGGCTTTATCGCCACGCCGATGACCGACAAGCTGACCGACGACCAGAAGGCCAAGATCAACGGCCAGATCCCCGCCGGCCGCATGGGCACGCCCGAAGAAATCGCGGCAGCGGTGCTCTATCTGGCCTCGCCCGAGGCGGCCTATGTTACCGGGACCACGATTCATGTGAACGGCGGCATGGCGATGCTGTGACGCCGGGGCGGGTCGCAGACTCACCCTCGACAGCCGGGCCTGCAAAGCGCAGGGTGACAGGCAGCGTAAGGGGGTGGCGGGACTCCACCCCCAGCCGTTGAAATCCACGGTTTTCAACCCCAACTAGAGTCTCGCAGGGCACCGGAAGGGGCTCACAACGCGGTGAGGGAAAGCGTTTGCCTATCTGCCGGCTTGTGCTATAGGCGGCGCTGATTGAGCCGGGGCCTGCCCGTGCTGGTCCGGCCCGCCGCCTTGTTCGCCGTCGCGGCCGTCACAGCTTGCGAGAGCCAATTCAACATCAGGGCGGGTTCCGCCGAACGAAAACGAGGACAGAACATGAGCGATATCGCTGATCGCGTTAAGAAGATTGTGGTCGAACATCTCGGCGTCGAGGAAGACAAGATCACCGAGAACGCGTCGTTCATCGACGATCTGGGCGCTGACAGCCTCGACACCGTCGAGCTGGTCATGGCCTTCGAAGAAGAGTTCGGCATCGAGATCCCCGATGACGCGGCCGAGAACATCCAGACCTTTGGCGACGCGGTGAAATTCATCAGCGAAGCGGTCTGAGGTCTGGCGGCCTTGCTGCCGCAAGACCCCTGACGCTATGATTGCGCGGCCGTTCCCTATCCGGATCGGCCGCGTTTTTCATGGGCGCACCCCGCATGACCCAAAACCCTGCCCCCACACCCCGGCGCGTAACGCCGCGCGACCGCGCCACGCTGGCGCTGGTGGGCCTGCTGATGCGCCTGCCCTTCGGGCCGCGCGTGCGGCTGGCGGGCTGGCTGGGGCGCACCGTGATCGGCCGCTTTGGCGCGCTGCCGCGCCGAGTCGCGCAGGCCGTGCACCATTTCCGCCCCGAGCTGCCCGAGGTCGAGGTGCAGCGCATCGCGCGTGAAGTTCCCGGCTCGATGGCGCGGATGATCACCGAGGTTCTGTCCGGCCCCGACCTTGCCGCCCTTGCCGCCACCCTGCCGCTTGAAGGCCCCGGTCTGGCCGCGCTGGACGACGCGCACGCAACGGGTCGCCCGGTGATTCTCGTCTCGGCGCATTTCGGCAATTATGACGCTTGGCGGCTGGCGCTGATCGCGCGCGGATTTGCCATTGGCGGGTATTTCAAGGAACTGGGCAGCCCGGCCCTGAACGCCCGCTATGTCGAGGCCGTCTCGGCTTCGGGCGCGCCGATGTTTCCCGACACCGGCGAAGGCCTGCGGCGGCTGGTGAAATTTCTGCGCGGTGGCGGGATGCTGGGCATCCTGTGCGATCTGGACCGCCCGCAGGGGGTGATGCTCGATTTCCTAGGCCAGCCCACCCGTACCGTGCTGTCCATGGCCGAGATGGCGCTGCGCTATGATGCGCTCCTGGTGCCGATCTGGGGTATCCGCACGCCCGGCAAGCCGGGCTTTCGCGTGCAGATCGACGCACCGGTGCCCGCGTCGGATGCCGAGACGATGACACAGGCGCTCAACGATGCGTTTGCTGCGCAGGTTCGTGCCCATCCCGAGCAGTGGATCTGGTGGCACAACCGCCGTAAGGGCTCGCATCCGTGACGCCACGGTGGGCGCGCTGGACACAGCCGCGCCCCGTGACTAGATACGATCGCATGTCAGATACCCCCGCCCCCGCCCGCCTTTCGTTTCGCCATTGGGTCGAAGACCGGGCAGAGGCGGCAATCTTCCGTGCGATTCTGGCGCTGCCCTACCGGCGGCGTATCCCCGCAATGGGCTGGTTCAGCCGGACCATTCTGGGACCGCTGGCGATGAATCGGCGGATCAAGGCCAATCTGGCCTATATCTTTCCCGACATGCCGAAGGCGCAGGTCAAACAGATCTGCCGCGACGTGGCCGATAACTTTGGCCGCTCCTTGATCGAACTGCATTCAGGCGCCGAGTTCGCCCGCTTTGTCGCCACGCAGCCCCTCGGCGGCCCCGGACTTGCGGCGCTGGATCGGGCCCATGCCGAAGGCCGCCCGGTGATTCTGGCCTCGGCGCATTACGGCAATTATGACGTGCTGCGCGCTGGCCTGACGGCACGCGGTTTCCGCGTTGGCGGCCTTTACCGGCCATTGTCGAACCCGGCGGCGAACAAGCGGTACGTCGCGACCATCGAAAGCATAGCCACGCCGCTGTTTCCGCGCGGCAATGAAGGGCTGGGCGCGATGATCCGCTTTGTGAAATCGGGCGGGATGCTGGGGTTTCTGGGCGATCAGCACATGGCCCATGGCGAAATGCTGGATTTTCTGGGCAAGCCCGCCGCGAGCGCCACCTCGGCGGCCAAGATGGCGCTGAAATACAACGCGCTGCTGGTGCCGCTCTATGCCACGCGCAACCCTGACGGGCTGACCTTCACGGTCGAGGTTGAAGAGCCGATCCCGCACAGCGACGCGCTGACCATGACGCAGGCGGTCAATGACAGCGTCTCGGCCAAGGTGCGCGCGCATCCGGGGCAATGGTTCTGGGTTCACCGCCGTTGGCGGCATACCGCCTGACGTTCAGCGGATGCGCGCCGTCGCCATGACCGCGCCCTGCCCGCTTTCCTGAATGATCACCACGGCGGGGTCGTCCCCCTCCAGCGGCACCGTCAGGCTGAGCGGCGAGAGCATGTCCCAGCTCGACACCGGTTCCCAACTGGTGACGATATTGGCGTATTGCGCCACGCGACCGGCGTTTTCACCGCCGCGGATATCGACGGTTTCCATCGGATGATAGCGCACAAGCTGCACCGTGTAGGGGCCGACGGCCGGTCGGGGCGCGGGCACGGCGCCCGCTGCCTCGGACCCCGCCTGCGCCGAGCCGCCCATGCTGAGCGTGCCGACAACCGTATTGGTCTGCATCCCGGTGATCGCCGCGCGGCGCGAGGCCATGGCGATCTGCGGCGCGGCGGCACTGGTCGGCGTGGCGGTGATCTGCAACGCGCCGTCCTCGGTACGCGCAAGGGTCAGCGCGACCTCGGCCTGATCATCGCGCTGCGCGGTGATGGCATCCATCACCTGCATCACAAGATAGCCTTCCATGATCTGCGTGCCGTTGATCACCACTTGCGGCGTATAGATGGTCGAATGGCCATACCGGCGGGCATAGCGCTGCTGACGCTCGGTATAGGCGCGCTGCGCGAAAGTGTCGGCCCAGCCGATGTAATCCCAGTAATCAACGTGCAGCGACAGGGCGACGACATCGTCGCGACCGGCAAGCTCCAGCATCATCTCATCGGCGGGCGGGCACGAGGCGCAGCCCTGCGCGGTATAGAGTTCAAGCAGAACAGGATGATCGACCGTGGTTGACGGCGTGTCCTGTGCCACAGCGCCCGAGGCCAGAACAACAGCCAGCGCCGCCGTACCACAGACCCGGCGCGCGCCGACCAAGCCTGCGCGCATCGATCCGTTTCTGGTCCGCGATCCGATGCCTGTCCGCATCCATGCGATCAGCGTCATTCCCCACTCCTGCAACTTGTGGCTACTCAAACGGCAAATGCGCCGAGGTGCAAGCGACGGCAACCGCTTGGCGCTGCGTTACACTGCCTTGTGACAGCTCGGCAACGATGCGTGACCCGGTGACCGCCCGCCACCCTTTACGGCAAGGGTCTCACGCCCTGCCCCGCGTCCTGTCTGGGTGGTCTTGCGCCCCGGTCGCGCGACTCTTTTTGTGCACAATGGTATACAAAAACACCCTCACCCCCTTGATCGACGAGGCCAGATAAGGCATGAGCAGCCTCAGCCAAACCCCTCTTGACCCGAAGGGAGCCTCCCCCAATGACTGTATTCGTCGGAAAAGACACCGCCAAGACGCGCAAGACGCTGACTGTTGGCGGTCAATCGATTGCGTATTACTCGATCCCCGCCGCTCAGGCCGCTGGCCTGGGCGACTTCAGCAAGCTTCCCGCTTCGCTGAAAGTCGTTCTGGAAAACATGCTGCGCTTCGAAGATGGCGGTTTCACCGTCTCGGTCGATGACGTCAAAGCGTTCTCTGACTGGGCCGACAATGGCGGCAAAAGCGCCCGCGAGATCGCCTATCGCCCCGCCCGCGTGCTGATGCAGGACTTCACCGGCGTTCCAGCCGTGGTCGACCTTGCCGCCATGCGCGATGGCATCAAGGGCCTCGGCGGCGACGCCCAGAAGATCAACCCGCTGGTCCCCGTCGATCTGGTCATCGACCACTCGGTGATGATCGACGAGTTCGGCACGCCCCGCGCCTTCCAGCGCAACGTCGATCTGGAATACGAGCGCAACATGGAGCGCTACGAATTCCTCAAATGGGGCCAGACCGCGTTTGAGAATTTCCGCGTCGTGCCCCCGGGCACCGGCATCTGCCATCAGGTGAACCTTGAGTATCTGGCGCAGACCGTCTGGACCGACAAGGACCAGAACGGCGAGCAGGTCGCCTATCCCGACACGCTGGTCGGCACCGACAGCCACACCACCATGGTCAACGGCATGGCCGTTCTGGGCTGGGGCGTCGGCGGGATCGAGGCTGAGGCCGCGATGCTCGGCCAGCCCGTGTCGATGCTAATCCCCGAGGTCGTCGGCTTCAAACTGACCGGCCGCATGCTGGAAGGCACCACCGGCACCGATCTGGTGCTGAAAGTCGTGCAAATGCTGCGCAAGCACGGCGTTGTGGGCAAATTCGTCGAATTCTACGGCGAAGGTCTGGACAATCTGCCGCTGGCCCAGCGTGCGACGATCGCCAACATGGCACCGGAATACGGCGCCACCTGTGGCTTCTTCCCGATCGACGCCGAGACCCTGCGCTACATGCGCCAGACCGGCCGCGACGAGGACCGCATCGCGCTGGTCGAAGCCTATGCCAAAGAGAACGGCTTCTGGCGCGGCGCGGATTACGCCCCGATCTACTCGTCGACCCTGTCGCTGGACATGGACACCATCGTCCCCGCGATCTCGGGCCCCAAGCGCCCGCAGGACTATGTCGCGCTGACCGCCTCGGCTGAAGAGTTCGAGAAAGTCGTCGCCGGGTACCGCGGCATCGACATCACCGAAGCGGCCAAGGATATGGCTGATGAGGGCCCGGTCGCGGCCAAACCCGTCGACATCCGCAAAACCGCGGCGGTCGAGGGCGAGGATTACGCGATCCGCGACGGCTCGGTGGTGATCGCCTCGATCACCTCGTGCACCAACACCTCGAACCCCTATGTGCTGATCGGTGCCGGTCTGGTGGCGCGCAAGGCGCGCGCTCTGGGCCTGAACCGCAAGCCCTGGGTCAAAACCTCGCTGGCCCCCGGCTCGCAGGTCGTCGAGCAATATCTGCAAGCCGCCGGCCTGCAGGAAGACCTCGATGCGGTCGGTTTCAACATCGTCGGCTTTGGCTGCACCACCTGCATCGGCAACTCGGGCCCGCTTCAGCCTGAGATCTCGAAAGCGATCAATGACAACGACCTGATCGCCACCTCGGTGCTGTCGGGCAACCGCAACTTCGAAGGGCGCATCTCGCCCGACGTGCGCGCCAACTATCTGGCCTCGCCGCCGCTGGTGGTGGCTTATGCGCTGGCCGGTGACATGAACATCGACCTGACCACCGAACCGCTGGCGCAGACGCCGGATGGCAAGGATGTCTATCTCAAGGACATCTGGCCGACCGACGCCGAAATCGCCGAACTGGTCGACAAGGTCGTGACCCGCGAAGCCTTCCTCGAGAAATACGCGGATGTGTTCAAAGGCGACGCCAAATGGCAGGCCGTCGAAGTCTCGGGCGCCGAGACGTATGATTGGCCATCCGCCTCGACCTATATCCAGAACCCGCCGTATTTCCGCGGGATGTCGGCCGAAAAGGGTCATATCAACCCGATCACCGACGCGCGCGTGCTGGCAGTGCTGGGTGACATGATCACCACCGACCACATCTCGCCTGCAGGCTCGTTCAAGGCGACGACCCCGGCTGGCAAATACCTGACCGAGCGTCAGGTCGCGGTGAAAGACTTCAACAGCTACGGCTCGCGCCGGGGCAACCACGAAGTCATGATGCGCGGCACCTTCGCCAACATCCGCATCAAGAACGAGATGCTGGACGGCGTCGAGGGCGGCTACACCAACGGGCCGGACGGGGCACAAACCTCGATCTACGACGCCGCGATGGCCTATATGGACGCCGGCACCCCGCTGGTGATCTTTGGCGGCATCGAATACGGCGCCGGTTCATCGCGCGACTGGGCGGCCAAAGGCACCAACCTGCTGGGCGTCAAGGCCGTGATCGCTGAAAGCTTCGAGCGTATTCACCGCTCGAACCTCGTCGGCATGGGCGTGATTCCGTTCGAGTTCACCGGCGGCGACACCCGCAAATCGCTCGGTCTGACCGGTGAGGAAGTCGTGAGCATCCAAGGCCTGTCCGACGACATCAAACCGCTGTCGACGGTGCCTTGCACGATCATCTATGCCGATGGTACGGTGAAAACGATCCAGCTGAAATGCCGGATCGATACCGAGATCGAAGTCGATTACGTCAAACACGGCGGCGTGCTGCACTATGTGCTGCGCGACCTCGCCAAGAGCTGACCGGCTGACACAATGACCCAAAGGCCCCGCCCTCGCGCGGGGCCTTTTCGCATGGGAAAAGAAGGGGGGCTTTCCGCCCCCCTCTTCGCTTTCAGCGAATTCACCCCCCGAGGATACTTTCAGACAGATGATAAGGCTTTGTTAACCATGCGCCTCATCTGTCCCCAAATATCCCGGGGTGAATGGCGCGGCACGCGCCAGAGGGGCAGCGCCCCTCAAACGCACTGAAAGGCTTGAGCCCGCAGGGCTCTCCGCCCGGTCCCTCAGGTCAGAGCGAGGCGTCCCAATCGCGCATGCGGGCGACGTAGCGGGCCAGGGTGTCGATCTCCAGGTTGATCGCGTCGCCAACGGCCACATCGCCCCAGGTCGTCACCTCTTGCGTATGAGGGATCAGGTTGATGCCGAACTCGCGCCCGTTCACTTCGTTCACCGTCAGCGACGTGCCGTTCAGCGCCACCGAACCCTTGGGGGCGATGAAGCGCGCCAGCGCCTCGGGCGCGCGGAAGGTGACGCGGGTGCTGTCGCCTTCGCGCGCCATGCCGACCACCTCGGCCACGCCGTCGACATGGCCGGACACGATATGCCCGCCCAGCTCGTCGCCCACCTTCAGCGCGCGTTCCAGATTGACGCGTTTTCCGGCGGCCCAGCTGTTGGGCCCGATGGCTGTCTTGCTCACCGTCTCGGCCGAGATATCCACGTCGAACCAGTTCTGCGGCGTCTTGCCCAGTGCCACAACGGTCAGGCAGACCCCGTCGCAGGCGATCGAGGCACCAATGTCGATGCCCTCGACATCGTACCGGGTGCCGATGCGCGCGCGCAGGTCGCCGCGCTCTTCCAGCGCCAGGATTTGGCCGATATCCGTTACAATGCCTGTAAACATGAGCGTATTTCCCCGATCCGACGCCCGAGAGGCCACGCTTTGGTCACCTTCGGGCTTTATGCTTGGGTCAATCTCTGGCATCCTTTTCGCAAAAGGGGAACACCCCACAGGCAGCAGGCAGGCCAACCCATGATCAGAACGACCGGCGATGACCGGCGCTTCCTGTTTTTGCAGGGGCCGCATGGTCCGTTTTTCAACCAGCTGGGTGCCATGTTGCGCCGCGCTGGGGCCGAGGTTTGGCGCGTCGGCTTCAACCGGGGGGATCAGGCCTATTGGGGGCGGCAGGGCTATATCCCCTATACCGGCCGCCAAGACGATTGGCCTGCAGCCGTCGAAACCCATTTTGACAACCTCGCCATCACCGATCTGGTGCTGTACGGCGACACGCGCTTTATCCATGCCGAGGCGGTCGCCCGCGCCCAGACGCGCGGCATCACCGTGCATGTGTTCGAGGAAGGCTATCTGCGCCCATGGTGGGTGAGCTATGAGCGCGGCGGCTCGAACGGGCATTCGCGGCTGATGGATCTGTCGATCTCGGAAATGCGCCATGCGCTTGAAGCCTGCGAAACCGACCTGATCGACGCCCCGGCGCATTGGGGCGACATGCGGCACCACGTTTTCTACGGCTTTGCCTATCATGCGCGGCTTTTGCTGGCCAACGGCGCCTACCGTGGCTTTCGCCCGCACCGCGCCCTGACCGTCACGCAAGAATTCCGCCTGCACCTCAACCGGTTGATCGCTATGCCGTTCCACGCCATCGAGCGCCGCCTGGCGACCCGGCGCGTACGGACCGGCGGCTTCCCCTATCATCTGGCCCTGTTGCAGCTGGAGCATGACGCGAGCTTTCAGCAGCACTCCCCGTTTCGCACGATGACCGAGTTTCTGGAGATGGCGATTCAGGGCTTTGCCAGTGGCGCGCCCCAACACCATCATCTGGTGTTCAAGGCGCATCCGCTGGAAGACGGGCGCACACGGCTCAAGGCGGACATCATGCGGCTGGCGGCTGCGGCGGGTGTCGCAGAGCGGGTGCATTTCATCCGGGGTGGCAAGCTGGCCGCACTGCTCAACCATGCGCGGTCGGCTGTGACCGTGAACTCGACCGCGGCCCAGCAGGTGCTCTGGCGGGGGATGCCGCTGAAAGTGTTTGGCAGCGCGGTCTATGACAAGCCCGAATTCGTTTCGACCCAGCCGCTGCCCGAGTTTTTCGCCCATCCAACCCGGCCCGATCTGAAGGCCTATCGCGACTATCGCCGGTTTTTGCTGGAGACGTCGCAGCTTCCCGGTGGATTCTATTCGGCAGCCGGGCGGCGTCAGTTGCTGCGGCAAGTGGTGGATCTGATCCTGTCGCCGGAAGACCCGTACAGTGCCCTGATCGCCGGACGTGCGGCTCCGCGGCAACACCTGCGGCTGGTGCCCTGAAGAACGTCTGACATCCAATGTCAGTCCATCGCCGCATAGCACCGGCCACAATATCCGGGCTGTTGCCAGCGTCCCGCCCCCTTCATCTTGCTACGCCGTGCTGTTGCTCTACCCCGCACGATTGTCGGATCGAAACGACCCAGGAAGCGCTTGCGTCGCCACGGCGCGTGCCCTGCCGGGGACAGCGACATCCCACTTGGAAATTTCTCTATCTCTGTCTATACTTGCGTAAAAAACTTGAGGCAGATCCACCAAAGGAGCCCGAGCAGTGAATGTCAGACATTATCGCCGCGCATCAGCGCTGGCGCTCGGTGTGTTTGTGGCGGGCCTCAGCGCCTGCGGCATACCGCGTCCCGGGCCCAGCATGAACGAGATTTTCGCAGGCTCGGTCCTGCGGGAAGGCAACGCCTATATCGTCGCCGTGGGTGACCGCGTGAACCGTGCCGCCAACGTCCCCTTGTCGCTCGGTTTCTCGGATGCGCTGCGGTCAGCACGCGTTCTTGCGGGCGACACCATCCGTACCGGCGACACCGTCTCTGTGACCGTGTTCGAGAACGTGCCCGAAGGTCTGCTGACCTCGGCCGATACACCCGGCGCACGCCTGACCGAACTGCAGGTCGACGATCAGGGTTATATCTATGTCCCCTTCGCCGGTCGCGTCCGCGCCTCGGGCCAGTCGCCCGAAGCCTTGCGGTCGGCCATCGCGCGCCAGCTTGACCAGCAGACGCCCGACCCGCAGGTCTATGTCAGCCGCACCGCTGGCGACGGCGCAACCGTCAGCGTCATCGGGCGCGTGGGTGCGCAAGGCGTCTATCCGATCGCGCGGCCCAACCTGCGCCTGACGGCGATGATCGCCTCGGCGGGCGGTATCAGCGTGCCCAGCGAAACAGCCGTTGTCACCGTCGCGCGCGGGGGCATCACCGACCGCGTCTGGTTGAACGATCTCTTCGCCCACCCCGAACTGGACATTGCCATGCGCGGCGGCGACCGGATTTCGGTCGATGCCGACAACCGACGCTTTACCGTGCTAGGCGCGACCGGATCGCAGGCGCTGATCACCTTCGATCAACCGACCATCACCGCGATCGAGGCTTTGGCACAGGTCGGCGGTCTGGACGCCACCCGCGCAGATCCGACCGGCGTTTTCGTGTTCCGCGACGAACCGGCAGAGATTGCGCGCAACGTGCTGGGTCAGCAGGGTCTCGTGGGGGATCAGCGCATCACCTATGTTCTGGACCTGACAGCACCCAACGGCATGTTCCTGGCCCGCGATTTCGAGATCCGCGACGGCGACACGCTCTATGTCACCGAAGCCTCGGCGGTGACCTGGAACCGTCAGATCGCAGCCCTGTCCGGCTCGCTCAGCCTGACCGGGTCGGCGGTGCGGGCGTATAATGACGTAACCACTCCGTGATCGCAGCGGGCGCGCCCTGGGTGGCGCGCCCGGTTCGCCATGGCCCCTGACCCCTCCCCCTTTGCCGGACGCCTGCTTGCCGCCAGCGGCGGGTTTCTGGGGCCGTCGGCGCAGGCCCGCCGCATCCGCCGTATTCTTGACCTTGCCGTCGCGCGCCCGCGTCTGGGCTGGCCGGGTGCCGGGGATGCCGTGCTCGCCTGGGGCCACAGCCCGCGCGCGCACCGGGCTGAAACCCTCGCCGCGCGCTCGGGCGCACCCCTCTGGCGCATCGAGGATGCATGGATCCGCTCGATCCACCCGGGCCGTTCGCGGGGCGAGCCGCCGATGGGTCTGTTGCTGGACCGCGCCGGGATGCACTACGATCCTGCACAACCCTCTGATCTGGAAAGACTTCTAGCGACACACCCGCTGGACGACGGCGCGCTGATCGCCCGTGCCCGCACCGGGATTGACCGCCTGCGCACGCTGCATCTGTCGAAATACAACACCCACGACCTCGCGCTGACCGCGCCCGATCCCGGCTATGTGCTGATCATCGATCAGGTGCGCGGCGACGCCTCGCTGACGCACGGCGCGCCGCAACCCGCCGAGCGGCTGTTTCGCGAAATGCTGATCATCGCGCAAGAGGAAAACCCCGGCGCCCGCGTCCTGATCCGCGCCCATCCCGAGAGCAGGGCGGGCGGGCGTCCGGGTTATTACGGCGCGCAGGATGCGCAGGGCCATGTGTCCTTCGTTGACGGCCCCCATTCACCCTGGTCGCTGCTGGAAGGGGCCGTGGCTGTGTACACCGTCGCCTCTCAGGTCGGGTTCGAGGCGATCCTCGCAGGCCACCGGCCGCGGGTCTTTGGCGCGCCCTTCTACGCGGGCTGGGGGCTGAGCGCCGATGAAAACCCTGTCCCGCGCCGCCAACGCGTCTTGACCCGCACCCAGCTTTTCGCGCTGGCGATGCTGGAATATCCGCTCTGGTATGACCCGCTGCGTGACCGCCTATGCGCGTTCGAAGACGTCGTTGATCAGATGGAGGCCCGCCTCACCGCCTACCGTCAGGACCGGCAGGGCCACATCGCCTGCGGCATGCGGCGCTGGAAGCGCGGCGCGATCCAGGCGTTCTTTGGCCGCGAAAGGCCGGTACGCTTTGGTGATGAGGGCGCGACACTCGCCTGGGCCTCAACCGCACCCAGCGACTTCACGGGCCTGCGCATTGAGGACGGCTTTCTGCGCTCGCGCGGGCTTGGGGCGGATCTGGTCCCGCCGCTGTCGCTGGCGGTGGATGATCGCGGCATTTACTACGATCCCACGCGCGAGAGCCGCCTTGAAGCGCTGATCGCCGCGCCCCTGCCGCCCGGCGGCGCGGCGCGGGCCGAGCGGCTGCGCGCCGCGATTCTTGCCAGCGGGGTGACGAAGTACAATCTCGCGCCTGCGACATCGGACATCGCGGCCCAGGTCGCCGCTCTGCGCGCCGCGCACCAGGACGCGCCGGTGATCCTCGTCCCCGGTCAGGTCGAGGATGACGCCTCGATCCGCCTCGGCACCACCGACATCCGCACCAACCGCGCGCTTCTGCAGGCCGTGCGCGGCGCCCATCCTGAGGCCATCGTGCTTTACAAACCCCACCCCGATGTCGAGGCGGGCCTGCGCCCCGGCAAGGTGGACGACGCCGAGACGCTCGCCGATCTGGTCCTTGACCATACCGACGCCCAATCCGCCCTCACCCTCGCCGACCGCGTCTGGACACTCACCTCAGGCCTTGGCTTCGAGGCCCTGCTGCGCGGCATCCCCGTCACCACCCTCGGCGCGCCGTTCTACGCGGGCTGGGGCCTGACCAACGACCGCGGCACCGTGCCCGAACGCCGCACCAGCGTCTTCCCGCGCCCCGACCTGACCCGCCTCACCCATGCCGCGCTGATCGCCTACCCGCGGTATCTCGACCCGTTGACCCGCCAGCCCTGCCCGCCCGAACTGGCCGTCGAGCGCCTCGCCGCCGGTCAGACCGCCCGCCGCTCGCCGCGCCTGCGCGCACTGGCCAAACTGCAGGGCGCTTTCGCCAGCTACGCCCACCTCTGGCGCTGAACGCCAAAAGCGCAGCCTGCGCTGCGCCCATCATCTGTCTGAAAAATATCCACGGGGGTTTCCAAAGGGGGAGCGTGCTCCCCCTTTGGGCAGGGGGTTCGGGGGGCGGCAGCCCCCCGACACCTGCCGTCACATATTCGCGCGCGACACCGTCACCAGCCCCAGCATCTGCGCCGCCTGCAGCGACAGCACACCGCTGTCCAAGCCCTGCGGCGCCTGCATCCGGCGCACGGCCTGCGAGGTCTCGCTGTCCCATTCGCCGGTGATCGGCCCCGCATAATGCCCGCGCGCCGCCAGCGCGCGCTGCAAGGACGCGATCATGTCGGTGTCGATCTGCTCGGGGCACGGCACGGCGAACAGGCGATCTTCGGCCGGATGGACCAGCCGCTCTTGCGGATGCACGCCCTCGCGGCCGGCCACCGGCACCAGCACGGTTTCGGTCACGGCGGGAATGCGGTCATTGGCCCAGCAGGCACCGTCCGGCGGGGTCAGCGTCTGACCGATCAGCGGCGTGACTTCGGCGCGTTGGGCTTCAGGCTGTGCAGGCGTCGACTGGCAAGCCGCCAGCGCGAGAGACACGATGAGTGGGAGGACAAGACGCGTCATGAGACCCCGGGCACCGATTCGGCGCATTGTTTCTATTGTTGCCCCCAATCTGCTGCTGAAAGCGGGCATTTTCCGGGCAAGGAAACGGCGGGCAGCGGGCGCTTGCCGCACGATTTTGCGGCGAAGCGCCCGGCGCGCATGTCTGGTAAAAGCCCGGCGCGTGCCTTATGTCGGAACGGAACCAAACCACACGCAACCGCATTCCCACGACGGACGGACGAGGCACTTATGGTCAAGATCACCTATCTGGAATTTGACGGCACCGAGCATGTCGTGGACGTCCCCGTCGGCCTGACGGTGATGGAAGGCGCGCGCGACAATGGCGTCAAGGGGATCGAGGCCGATTGCGGCGGCGCCTGCGCCTGCTCGACCTGCCACGTCTATGTCGACGACAGCTGGGTTGAAAAGCTGCCGGCCAAGGATCCGATGGAAGAAGACATGCTCGATTTCGCCTTCGAACCCGACCAACGCCTGTCGCGCCTGACCTGCCAGATCAAGGTGACCCCCGCGCTTGAGGGTCTGATCGTGCGCATGCCGGAAAAGCAGATCTGATCCATGGCCCTGCCTGTCCGACGCCAGTTGCAGTTCTGGGGGGTCTTTGCGGCCCTTCTGGTGTTGGTTCTCTGGTTTCTGGGCGATGTCCTGCTGCCCTTTGTCCTGGGCATGACACTGGCCTATTTCCTCGACCCGATCGCTGACCGGCTGGAAAAGCTGGGCATGGGGCGCACCGCCGCGACGGTGACCATCTCGCTGGGCGCGACGCTGATCTTCGTGCTGGGCATCCTGCTGATCGTGCCAACGCTGGCGCAGCAGTTGCAGGCGTTGTTCACCTCGATCCCCGAGCGGACAACCCAGCTGACCGATCTGCTGACCGAACGTTTCCCATCGCTGATGGACGAGAATTCAACCCTGCGTCAGTCGCTGGCCTCGCTGGCGGAAGCGGTTCAGTCGCGTGGCGGTGAGCTGGCGCAGGCGATCCTGGGCTCGGCCGCGTCGGTGCTCAACATCGTGCTGCTGATTGTCGTGGTGCCGGTCGTGGCCTTCTACATGCTGCTCGACTGGGACCATATGGTTGCGCGCATCGACGAACTTCTGCCGCGTGACCACGCCCCGGTGATCCGGCGTCTGGCCTCGGAAATCGACCGTACCGTCGCCGCTTTCGTGCGTGGCATGGGCACCGTCTGTCTGGTCATGGGCGTTTACTATGCCGTCGGGCTGGGACTGGTGGGGCTGCAATTCGGTCTGGTGATCGGGGCGATCACCGGGCTGATCACCTTCATCCCCTATGTCGGCGCGCTGGTCGGCGGCACGCTGGCGCTGGGTCTGGGTCTGGTGCAGTTCTGGGGCGACTGGGTGCAGGTCGGACTGGTCGCCGCCGTCTATATCGGCGGGCAGGCGATCGAGGGCAACGTCCTGACGCCCAAGCTGGTCGGCAAATCGGTCGGGTTGCACCCGGTCTGGCTGATTCTGGCCCTCAGCGTGTTTGGTGCGCTGTTCGGCTTTGTCGGCATGCTGGTCGCCGTGCCGGTCGCTGCCGCCATCGGCGTCATGGTGCGCCATGCCACCGAGGTGTATCAGGAAAGCTCGCTCTACGAGGGCACCGAATCCGCCGCGCGGCGCAGCGCCCGTGCCAGCACACCGCGCGTCGCGGATCAGCCCGATCCCCGTGGTTAAACCCGTCGAACAACTGTCGCTTGCGCTGCCCAGCGCGGCGGCCATGGGGCGCGAGGATTTCCTTGTCGCGCCCTCGAACGCGACCGCACTGGCGGCGCTGGACGACCCGCGCGGATTGCCCGCCGGACTGACCGTGCTGATCGGCCCGCCCGGTTCGGGCAAGACACATCTGGCCCATGTCTGGGCCGCGCGGGTTGGCGCCCATTGGCAGACAGCCGAGACGCTGGTCCACACATTGCCCGCCCTTCTGTCCGAAGAGGCCCCCCGCTGCGTGGTGATCGACGACGCGCAGCGACTGGCGCAGACGCCGGGCGAAGAGGCGTTGTTCCATCTGGTCAACCATCTGCGCGGCAAGGGGCAACTGTTGCTGACCGCGCCCGTGCCGGTGCGCGACTGGGGTCTGCTGCTGCCCGATCTGGTCTCGCGTCTGTCCGCCGCCGCGCATCCCGCGCTGGCCGAACCGGATGAGGGGCTGCTGGCTGCCGTGCTGGTCAAGCTGTTCACCGACCGCCAGCTGCGGGTCGAGCCTGCGCTGATCGACTTCCTGCTCAGCCGGATGGAGCGTTCTCTGGCCGCTGCCGGTGACGTTGTCGCCCGGCTGGACCGGCTTGGCCTGCAAACCAAGCGCCGCATCACCCGTGATCTTGCGCGTCAAGTTCTGGCCGCGGATCTCGACAATCCCGACCCAGACGCAGCATCATGAGCGACCATCACCAAACTGTCGCAATTCCGGGATATCGGAGCGTTATGAGCACCTCAGATTTCCTCCACGGCCCGTTCCCCGATCCGATCGACCCTCCTGAGGGGTTCGACCCGGCCTCGCCCGCGCGGTTTTTCAACCGCGAGCTGTCCTGGGTCGCCTTCAACTGGCGGGTTCTGGACGAGGCGTCAAACCCGCGCGTGCCGCTGCTGGAACGGGTGCGGTTCCTGTCGATCTCGGCGACCAATCTGGACGAGTTCTACACCGTCCGCGTCGCGGGCCTGCGCGAGCTGTACCGGGCGGGCAACACCACGCCCTCGACCGATGGTCTGACGCCGCAAGAACAACTCGACCAGATCAACGAGGACGCGCGGCAACTGCTGTCCAGCCAGCAGGAAACCTTCGGCGTGCTGCGCGCCAAGCTGGAAGAGGAGAACATGTTCATCCTCGACCGGCAGGCGCTGACGCCGCAGGACCGCAGCTTTCTGGACGAATACTTCCTGTCCAATGTCTTCCCGATGCTCTCGCCGCTGGCCATCGACCCGGCGCACCCCTTCCCGTTCATCCCGAACGCCGGTTTCTGTCTGGCCCTGACCATAGAGCGCAAGGCCGACGGGTTGCGCCGCAGCGCCCTGCTGCCGGTGCCGCAGCAAATCGACCGTTTCATCCGCCTGCCCGCCGAAGGGCTGGCGTATCGCTTCCTGCCGCTGGAAGAGCTGCTGCTCGACCAGTTGCACGCCCTTTTCCCCGGCTATGTCGTCCGTAATTCCTGTGCCTTCCGCGTGCTGCGCGATCTCGGACATGGAGGTCGAGGAAGAAGCCGAGGATCTGGTGCGCGAGTTCGAGGTCGCGCTGAAACGCCGCCGCCGGGGCGAAGTGGTCCGCATGACCCTGACCGCCGGGGCCGAGCCGTCGCTGCGCGCGCTGATCATGCACGAACTGGGTGTTACCCCCGATGAGGTGATCGAGCTGGACGGGCTGGTCGGCATGTCCGACGTCAAGGAACTGGTGGTCGACGGGCGGCGTGATCTGCAATGGCCGCCGTTCAGCCCGCGCGTGCCCGAGCGTGTCCAGGACCACGACGGCGACATGTTCGCGGCGATTCGCCAAAAGGATATGCTGCTGCACCACCCCTACGAGACATTCGATATGGTGGTGCGCTTCCTCAAGCAGGCCGCCATCGACCCCAACGTGCTGGCGATCAAGCAGACGCTCTACCGCACCTCGCGCGACAGCCCGATTGTCGACGCGCTGTGCGAAGCGGCCGAGGCGGGAAAATCCGTCACCGCCTTTGTCGAGCTGAAAGCCCGTTTCGACGAGGCTGCCAACATCCGCCAGTCGCGCCGTCTGGAACGGGCCGGTGCGCATGTCGTTTACGGCTTCATCCACTACAAGACGCACGCCAAGATTTCGGCGGTGGTCCGGCGTGAGGGTGACAAGCTGGTCACCTATACGCATTGGGGGACGGGCAACTATCACCCGATCACTGCGCGCATCTATACCGACCTCAGCCTGTTCACCTGCGAGCCTGCGCTCGGGCGCGATGCCGCGCGGGTGTTCAACTATCTGAGCGGCTATGCGCAGCCCGAGATGCTGGAAAATCTGGCGATTTCGCCGATCTCGCTGAAAGACCGTCTGATCGAGCTGATCGCGCGCGAGGCCGATCACGCCCGCGCCGGACGGCCTGCGCAGATCTGGGCCAAGATGAACTCGGTCGTCGATCCTGACGTCATCGACGCGCTCTATGCGGCGGGTCAGGCGGGGGTGCAGATCAGTCTGGTGATCCGCGGGATCTGTGCGATCCGGCCGGGGATCAAGGGCTTTTCGGAAAACATCCGGGTCAAGTCCATCGTTGGCCGCTTCCTCGAGCACTCGCGAGATCGTCTGTTTCGGCTCGGGCCACGGGCTGCCGTCGGAACACGCGCGGGTCTTCATGTCCTCGGCGGACTGGATGGGCCGCAACCTGCTGCGCCGGGTCGAGACGCTGGTCGAGATCAAGAACGCCACGGTGAAGGCGCAGATCGTCAGTCAGATCATGGCCGCGAACAACTTTGACGAGGCGCAAAGCTGGATACTGGACGGCAATGGCCGCTATCTGCGCGCCACGCCGGATGTCGGGGCCGAGGATCGCCCGATGTTCAGCTGTCACCGCTTCTTCATGGAGAACCCGTCGCTTTCCGGTCGCGGCTCGGCCGGGGCGCATGACGTTCCCGAACTGGCGCACGGGCCCGAGTGACGCCTTTGGATCTGACTGACGCGGTGGGAATGTCGGAAGGCGCGGTTGACGCCGCGCCGCAGCGCCGACTAAATGCAAGCAGCCGCCACAGATCGAAGAGGAAGGCCATGGAAGACGGTAACGAAGCCATGACCACCCCGACCCCCGTCCGTGGCTATTTCGGCGGGACACCCCTGTTTGACGACGATGCCATGCGCCACCTTGACCGGGTGGGGGTGATCGACGTGGGATCGAACTCGGTTCGGATGGTGGTGTTTGATGGTGCCGCCCGCTCGCCTGCTTACTTTTTCAACGAAAAGATCCTGTGCGGTCTGGGCCGGGGACTGACCGATACCGGTCGCCTGAACGCCGAGGGCCGCGCCCGCGCGCTGGCGGCGATCAAGCGCTTTGCGCTGCTGGCCGATGACATGGCGCTGACCAGCATGACGGTTGTGGCCACCGCCGCCGTGCGCGAGGCCGAGGACGGCGAAGAATTCAAGGCCGAGGTCGAGGCTGCAACCGGCATCGAGATGATGATCATCCCCGGCACCGAAGAGGCCCGGCTATCGGCGCAGGGTGTGCTGCTGGGCTGGCCCGGCGCGCGCGGGCTGGTCTGCGATATCGGCGGCTCGTCGATGGAACTGGCCGAGATCGGCGACAACACCGTGGGCCGCCGTGTCAGCTCGGCGCTGGGGCCGTTCCGGCTGCAGCAGGTCACCGGCGGCAAGAAAGGTCTGCACGACCATATCTCGATGACCCTCAAGCAGTTGCGCGAAGAGGTCGGCGCGGATCACCACGCGCTCTATCTGGTCGGTGGGTCATGGCGGGCCCTCGCCCGGCTGGACATGGAGCGGCGCGGCTATCCGCTGACCGTGCTGCATGAATACCAGATGACGCCCAAGTCGATCCGCAAGACCATCGACTGGCTGGCAACGCAGGACCTGAAAACCCTGCGCAACAAGACCGGCACCTCGCCCGAGCGCATCGCGCTGGTGCCGCTGGCGACGGTGGTGCTGCGACAGATGCTGACGATCTTCCGGCCCAAAGAGATCTTCATTTCCAGCTATGGCATCCGCGAGGGCATCCTGTTCGAACAGATGCCCGACGAGTTGCGCGCCCGCGATCCGCTGATCGAGGCCGGTCGCCATCTGGAATCGACCAACGCGCGGATGCCGGGCTTTGGGCGGGCGCTGTATGAATTCCTGATGCCGCTGTATCGCAATGTCTCGGACGAGCGGCTGCGCCTGATCAAAGCGGCCTGCCTGCTGCATGATGTGAATTGGCGCGCGCACCCCGATTACCGGTCGGAAAGCTGTTTTGACACAGCGACACGCGCCAATCTGGGCGGGCTGGATCACAAAGGCCGGGTCTATCTGGGTCTGGCGCTGATGAACCGCTATAAATCACCCGGCGCGGACAGCCGGATCACCCCGCTGCTGACCCTGCTGGACGAAGAAGAAATCCGCCACGCGATCATGCTGGGCAAGGCCATGCGCTTTGGCGCGATGTTCTCACTGGCCGGGCCGCAAGCGTCGGGTGAGCTGCGCTATTTCCCCAAGAAAAAGGTGCTGGAGCTGATCCTGCAACCCGAGCGCAAGGATCTGTTCGGCGAAGTCGCCGCGCAGCGATTCGCCGCGCTGGCCAAGACCTTGGGCGTGACCACCAACCTGCGCGTTGCGCGCAATCACAGCTCCAAGCTGCCGTCCGAGCCCTCGACGGAAGGCTCTGAAGGCGCCTGATCCTCCTGACGGCGGCGGATGAGAATGTCGCCGTTGGGCAGCACCTCGGGTGCGTGCCAGCCCGACAGATCGCCCAGCATCGTGCTCAGCTCACGCATCCACGGGTCGATCGCACCCAGCATGTCGGAAAACAGCTGATCCAGCCGCCCGGGTTCGTCGGCTTCCTGCGCCGCTGCGGGCGCGCCAAAGCTGACCAGCAATGCCAGTATCATCGCGCGTGTGTGCATGATCCCCTCCCCTTCAGGCCGCGAGCCGTTGCTGGACCTCTTCCCAGGCGCTGTTGAGCGCCTTGAGCCGTTCTTCGGCCAGACGCACCGCTTCGTCCGGCACCCCGCGCGCGCGCAGCTGATCGGGGTGGGTTTCGCGCACCATGCGCCGGAACGCGGCGCGGGCCTGATCCAGCGTGGCATCCTGCGGCAGTTCCAGCAGTTCCAGCGGATCGGGGCTGGCACCGGGCACAAAGCGCGCCTGCATCGAGCGATAGCACGACTCACCCAGCCCGAAGATGCCCGCAACCTCGCGCAGGAATGCATCCTCGGCCGGATGGAAATCGCCATCGGCCAGCGCGATGTGAAACAGCCCCTCCATCAGATCGCGCAGCACCGGATCATCCGGCGGAAAGAGCCCGGCGATCTTTCGGGCATAGGAATCAAAGCCGGCCACGTCCTGCCGCGCCAGATTGAAGACGCGGGCGGCGCTGGGTTCATCTTCGGGCGGGATGGTGAACACGGCGCGGAAGGCCGCGACCTCGCCCTTGGTGACAGTGCCGTCAGCCTTGGCCAGTTTGGCCCCCAGCGCAATCACACCGATGGTAAAGGCAACCGTGCGCTCAGGGCGTTGGCGCAGGCGGTCAAACACCGCGCTGAGCGGTTCGCCCGTGCGCAGAGCCTCGATTGCATCGGTAATCCGGGTCCAGAGTGACATGCGAACATTCTAGCCGCGCGCGCGCGGTTTGAACATGCGACGATCACAACAATTTCTGCATCAGCACAAGATCGTGCCAGCTGCCCAGTTTCCAGCCAACCTGCGGCAGGCGACCGACTTCCAGATAACCAATCGCCGCGTGGAACGCGATGCCAGCGGGGTTCGATCCGCTGACCCCGGCGATCATCGCCCGGTGCCCGTGGCCGCGCGCGATGTCCTCGATCGCCGTCATCAGCGCCCGGCCCACGCCCTTGCCGCTGGCCTGCGGCGACAGGATGATCGTGTGCTCTTGCGCAAAGGCATAGCCGGGGCCGCTGCGAAACTGCGCATAGGTGGCAAAGCCGATGGGACCGTCGCCCAGGTCGGCAACCACAAAGGCCTGCCTCTGTGTGATCATCGCGATGATCTCATCAGGCGAGCGTTCAAGCGGTGAAAAGGTCACCACCGTGTCGCGGATCTGCGGGTTCCAGAAGGCCGCGATAGCCGCAGCATCGCCGGGAACGGCGGGGCGGATCATCACAGCGTCTTGCGCCCGCCTGGCGTGTCGAAGGTCGCCGAGATACCCGGCGCACCCGTGATCACCGTGACACGAGGATCGTCGATCAGCGGTGCCAGCGCGGCCTGCAGGGCCGAGGCACGCGGATGGCTGAGTGTCAGCGCCACCAGCCGCACCCCCGGTCGGGCAGGCGCGTGCTGGGATGCGGCACACCCGGCCCCCAGGCGATCAGCGCCGGGGCGCAATTGTCGAAGGGCAGCACACCACTGTCGGGCAGCGCAAATTCCCAGGTCAGCGCGTCGCGGCGAAACGGCACCGGCGTGCCGGTGCCCATCGGCGCCTGCGCCAGCGTCTCGGCCATATCATCACAGCGCAGAATCCAGCTTTGAACGGCGGGCGGGCCGTCGAAGGTATCCATCGCGAACCAGCGCGGGCGGTCGGGGGTCTGCCCCTCGGGGTCGATGGCGATCAGTTCAAGATATTCCCCGTCGCCCAGCGATAACAGCCGGTTATGGGTGCCCATCTGGGCATGCTTGCCGCCCGGTTCCAGGGGGACACTAAGCAAGGCCTCGATGGTCGGGGCGTCCGCCTCAAGCGAACCACAGGCGACGGCGAGATGATCGAAAAGTGCCATGTGACAGCCCTCAGGACAGCGCGACCAGTGCCCAGAGCACGGCCACCACGCTGGGGTAGAAACTGGCGGCAAAACCGACGCCCCGCAAGGGGGTGACAGGTGATACCCCAGCCAGAACAGCACCCGCGTCAGGGCGAAACTGACGCCCAGCACGGGCAACAAGCCCCAGCCCAGCACCCAGCCCGCAAAGGGCCAGAGTGCGGCGGCAAGCACCAGTTGCTCGGCGGTGTTGGTCAGGACGCGCTGGTCGATCTCGGCGCCCGTGCCGGTTGCAAAGGGCTGGCCGTCAATGATCGCGTCGTCAAAGAAACGCCGCTGCGCCAGCCGCCCGATCATCGCGGCCATGATCAACCCGCCGGGCATCAGCCCCAAGGCGATGCTGTTCACCGGATCGCCCGGCCCGCGACCCAGCCAGACCAGCCCCAGCGACCAGAGCATGCCCAACGCCATCGAAGCGGCGATCACCGGTCGTTTGGATGTCATGAGAACCCCCTACGTGCAGCACCGGCAGTCTGCGCGGGGTTGGCGCATAAAGAAAGGGGCGGTCATCCTCCTGACCGCCCCTTGGGGTCGCTCCCCCTCCCCGGGGTTGCAACCAAATGTCGCAGGTTCGTGCCCTTGCCTATCAGGAACGCGCCTGCCTGATCAAGTGAAGGATATCGCGCGCCGCGTTCGGAATGTTGGTTCCGGGGCCGAAAATGGCCTTAACCCCGTTCTGATACAGGAATTCATAGTCCTGATGGGGAATCACCCCGCCGCAGATCACCAGAATATCGCCCGCACCGGCCGCGTTGAGTGCGGCGACCAGCTTGGGGGCGAGGGTTTTGTGACCCGCCGCCTGGCTGCTGATACCGATCACATGCACATCATTGTCGATGGCATCCTGCGCGGCCTCTTCGGGGGTCTGGAACAGCGGACCCACATCGACGTCAAAACCGATATCGGCAAAGGCGGTGGCGATGACCTTGGCGCCCCGGTCGTGACCGTCCTGCCCCATCTTGACCACCAGCATACGCGGGCGGCGGCCCTCATCCTCGGCAAAGGCCTCGACGTCGCGCTGGATGGCGGCGAAACCGTCGTCGCCCTCGTAGGCGGCGCCGTAGACACCGGCGAGGGTCTTTACCTCGGCCCGGTGACGGCCAAAGACCTTTTCCATGCTCATGCTGATTTCCCCTACGCTGGCCCGCGCCCGGGCGGCATCGACGGCGGCGTCCAGCAGGTTGCCGCCCTCTTTCGCCCGGCGCTCGACCTCGGCCAGCGCGGCCTGACAGGCGGCTTCGTCGCGCGTCGCGCGCAGCGTCGCCAGTCGCTTGATCTGGCCGTCGCGGACCTTGACGTTATCGATGTCCAGAATGTCGATCGGGTCTTCCTTGCCCAGCCGGTATTTGTTGACCCCGACGATCACCTCTTCGCCCCGGTCGATCATCGCCTGCCGCCGCGCGGCGGATTCCTCGATCCTGAGTTTGGGCATGCCGCTGGCGACGGCCTTGGTCATGCCTCCCAGTTCTTCAACCTCACAGATCAGCTCCCACGCGGCGTCAGCCAGGTCCGCTGTCAGTTTTTCAACATAGTACGAACCGGCCAGAGGATCGACGACGCGGGTGACGCCGGTCTCTTCCTGCAGGATCAGTTGCGTGTTGCGGGCGATCCGGGCGCTGAATTCGGTGGGCAGCGCAATGGCTTCGTCCAGCGCGTTGGTGTGCAGCGACTGCGTGCCCCCCAGCGCCGCCGCCATCGCCTCATAGGCGGTGCGCACCACGTTGTTGTAGGGGTCTTGTTCCTGCAGCGACACGCCCGAGGTCTGGCAATGGGTGCGCAGCATCAGCGAGCCGGGCTTCTTGGCACCGAACTCGGTCATGATCCGGTGCCACAGCAGCCGCGCGGCGCGCAGCTTGGACGCCTCCATGAAGAAGTTCATGCCGATGGCAAAGAAGAACGACAGCCGCCCGGCAAAGGCATCTACATCCATCCCGCGCGCAATCGCCGTGCGGACGTATTCGCGACCATCGGCCAGCGTGAAAGCCAGCTCCTGCACCAGATTGGCCCCGGCTTCCTGCATGTGATAGCCGGAAATCGAGATCGAGTTGAACTTGGGCATCTCGGCGGCGGTGTATTCAATGATATCCGCGATGATCCGCATCGAAGGCTCGGGCGGATAGATATAGGTGTTGCGGACCATGAACTCTTTCAGAACGTCGTTCTGAATGGTCCCCGACAGCAACTTGCGATCGACGCCCTGCTCTTCGCCGGTGACGATGAAGTTGGCCAGAATCGGGATCACCGCGCCGTTCATCGTCATCGACACGCTGACCTTGTCCAGCGGGATGCCGTCGAACAGGATCTTCATGTCCTCGACGCTGTCAATCGCCACCCCGGCCTTGCCGACATCGCCTTCGACGCGCGGATGGTCGCTGTCATAGCCCCGGTGCGTCGCCAGATCGAAGGCGACCGAGACGCCCTGCTGACCGGCGGCCAAGGCCTTGCGGTAGAAGTTGTTGGATTCCTCGGCCGTCGAGAAACCGGCATACTGCCGGATCGTCCACGGACGCCCGGCATACATCGTCGCGCGCGGGCCGCGGGTGAAGGGGGCTGAACCGGGGGTCGAGCCGAGATGGTCAAGCCCCTCGAGATCGGCCTCGGTGTACAGCGGCTTGACCGGAATGCCCTCAAGCGTGTTCCAGGTCAGATCCTCAACGGACTTGCCCTTGAGCTCTTTCGCCGCCAGCGCTTCCCAAGCGGCCATCTTGTCGTTCTGGGACATGGTGCGTTCCTTTGGTTCGTCAGGCCGCCGCCGACAGGGGCCGGGGCGAAATCGGTTGGGTCACGGGTGTATTGTTGGCGCGAACGCCTATATCAGAGCGGAAGGGAGACCCGCCGCCGATGAAATTTGCCTTGTACGCGCTGTTGTTGAGCCTCACTGCCGCACCCGTCTTTGCGCAAGAGGTGCTGATCACCCCCGCGCCGTCAGACCTTGCGCTCGACACCGAAGCGCCGGTGGCAGAGCTGCGCATTCTCGACGCCGCCGGGATCGACCCCGCCAGTTTCCTGTGGGAAGCGCGCATCGTGGCCGTGATGGCCGATACGCCCAACGATCCCGCGTTCCAGCGCCAGATGCGCGACATCCGCGACCGGGCCGAAGAGCTGGCGCTGCGCGACGTGGTGGTGCTGTTCGACAGCGACCGCGCGTCGGGCAGCCCGTTGCGGCTGCGGCTGCGACCGCACGGGTTCATGCTGGCGATCATCGAGAAAGACGGCGAGATCAAGCAACGCCGCCCCGCCCCGCGCAGCGTGCGCGAGATTGCCTCGGCCATCGACCACTTCCCGCTTCGGCGCGACGAGATGCTCGAACGCCGGCCGGCAGGGCGATAAGGGGCGGGGCTGGCGGTCACTCGAACTCCATGATCACGTCGTCCACGGCCATCGAGCCGCCGACGGTGGCGTTGATCTTCTTGATGATGCCCTTCTTCTCGGCGCGCAGGATGTTTTCCATCTTCATCGCCTCGACGGTGCACAGCGCCTGTCCCTCGAACACCTCGTCGCCCTCTTCCACGGTCAGCTTGACGATCAGACCGGGCATCGGGCAGAGCAGCAGTTTCGACGTATCGGCGGGCTGCTTTTCGGGCATCAGGCGGGCCAGTTCGGCCTGACGCGGGGTGCGCACATGCACCTTGAGATCCGCGCCGCGCAGCCGCAGACGGAAGCCGCCGCTGATCCGCCCGACCTTGAGCACCAGCGGCGTGCCATCCACCAGCACGCGCGCCAGTTGCTGACCCGGCACCCAGTCCGATTCAACGCGCATCGCCTGACCATCGGCAAAGGCGATGGTCGCGCCGCCCTTGTCGGCGTTGATCGCGACAGGGAAATCAACGCCTTGCAGCGTCACCACCCAATCGTCACCGACATGGCGCTCGTGGTTGTCCATCCGGCCCGAGATGCGCGTGCGGCGGATTTCACCGACACGGTTCATCGCCGCCGCCGCAGCCGCAACCCGGCGCAGCATGGCGTCGGGCAGGGCCACACCGTTGAAGCCTTCGGGGAATTCCTCGGCGATAAAGGCGGTGGTGATCTCACCCGAAACAAAACGCGGGTGGTCCATCACAGCCGAGCAGAAAGGCAGGTTGTGGCCAATGCCCTCAACCTCGAACGTGTCCAGCGCGAGGCTCATTTCCTTGATGGCCGAGGCGCGGTCCTTGCCCCAGGTGCACAGTTTGGCGATCATCGGGTCGTAGTACATCGAGATCTCGCCGCCCTCGAACACGCCGGTATCGTTGCGCACGATGCCGCCACGCGGGGTCGCGCCCTCAACCGGAGGGCGGTAGCGGGTCAGGCGGCCGATGGAGGGCAGGAAGTTGCGATACGGGTCTTCGGCGTACAGGCGGCTTTCCATCGCCCAGCCGTTGATTTTCAGATCCTCTTGCTTGAACGGCAGTTCCTCGCCATTCGCGACGCGGATCATCTGTTCCACAAGGTCCACGCCGGTGATCAACTCGGTCACCGGATGTTCGACCTGCAGGCGGGTGTTCATCTCAAGGAAGTAGAAATTGCGCTCGCCATCGACGATGAATTCCACAGTGCCTGCACTGGTATAGCCCACGGCCCGCGCCAGCGCGCAAGCCTGCTCGCCCATCGCCTTGCGGGTCGCCTCATCCAGAAAGGGCGAGGGCGCCTCTTCGATGACCTTCTGGTTGCGGCGCTGGATCGAGCATTCGCGCTCGTGCAGATAGACGGTGTTGCCGTGCTTGTCGGCCAGCACCTGAATTTCGATGTGGCGCGGTTGCGTCACGAATTTCTCGATGAAAATCCGGTCATCGCCGAAGCTGTTGGCGGCTTCGTTCTTGGACGATTCAAAGCCTTCCTTGACCTCGGATTCCGACCACGCGATGCGCATGCCCTTGCCACCGCCGCCGGCGCTGGCCTTGATCATCACCGGATAGCCGATCTGGTTCGAGATCGTCACCGCCTCGTCGGCATCGGCGATCAGGCCCATATAGCCCGGCACCGTGCTGACCCCGGCTTCCATCGCCAGTTTCTTCGAGGTGATCTTGTCGCCCATCGCCTCGATCGCGGGGCTGGGGGGCCGACGAAAACCACGCCCTCTTTTTCCAGCGCCTCGGCGAATTTCATGTTCTCGGACAGGAAGCCGTAGCCCGGATGCACGGCCTCGGCACCCGACTTGCGCACAGCCTCCATCACCTTGTCGATGACGATATAGGACTGGTTGGCGGGCGACGGGCCGATGTGGATCGCCTCGTCGGCCATCTTGACATGCAGGGCGTTGCGGTCGGCGTCGGAATAGATCGCGACGGTCTTGATGCCCATCTTGCGCGCCGACTTGATGACCCGGCAGGCGATTTCACCCCGGTTGGCGATCAGGATTTTCTTGAACATGCTCAGTCCCCCTGCCCCGTCAGGGCCCCCAAAGTTTGTGCTCAGCGTTGATGATCATTCGTCGTCATCCTCCCAGTCGAAGTCTTCGGCGTCCTCGTCGAAGATTTCAGGGAAAGAGATGCGCGCCTGCTCGACGTTGATCCGCAGCAGGGCGTCATAGCTTTTGGGATCGAAGGGATCTTCGGCGGGCACCACCTCGCGGCCGAACAGCCACGACAGACGCCCGGCGTCCAGATTGCCACGCTCGAACGGCTCTTCGCCGAAATGCTCCCACAGCGCCGCCATGAAGCCGGTGTCGGCCCGCCGGTCTGCGGGGCGGCGATCCTTGAAGCGCTTGCGCTCGATCAGGGGCGAGGCCCCTTCCTTTAGGTTGGCGCGTCGGATGGTGAATTGGAAATCGGTGCTGGGCAAACGCCCGGGAAAACCGCGATGCTTCAGCACGAGGCACCCCCCATGTGAATTGCGGACAGAGTGTTCAGGACGCGAACGGGCGGGGCCAGAAACGGCCCCGCCCGGCGCATTACGCCCGAAGGCGTGAAATCAACGGTATTTCGGCGTGACCGGCTCGACGTAAATCGGCTCGGGCGCGGGCTCGACCATGACGAATTCTTCTTGGCGGTTCTGGTTGCAACCGGCCAGGAACGACAGGCCGACGACGCCCGCGAAGGCGGCGATGGTAAACTTGGACATGCGTTACTCCTGCTCTCGTTTCGGTCCGGTCGCCGGGAAGCCCCCAAGCGCCGGATGCTCTTATTTGCACAAACCACGGCGGCTGCGCTGTTCGCGACCATACCCCATCCAAAGGGGCAAATCCAGTTTTTGTGTTCAAACATGGGGGCTTGCACGGCGTTCTGTGGTTTTGGCGCACCAAGGCGCGGGTGGGACAGGGTTCAAAAAACAACATCTAGCGCAAACGAGCGGGAAAATAGCAGCCGCTGGTAAGGCCATCCCGCCGTCAAAGCGGGATGTTGTCGTGCTTTTTCCACGGATTTGTCAGCTTTTTATTGCGCAGGCTGGCAAAGGCGCGGGCAACGCGGCGGCGGGTCGAACGGGGCTGGATCACCTCGTCGATAAAGCCTTTTTCCGCCGCAACAAAGGGGTTCGCGAAGCGATCCTCATAATCCTTGGTACGCGCCGCGATCTTGTCTTTGTCCGCCAATTCGCTGCGGTAGAGGATCTCGACCGCGCCCTTGGCACCCATCACCGCGATCTCGGCGGTGGGCCAGGCATAGTTGAAATCGCCGCGCAGATGCTTGGACGCCATCACGTCATAGGCCCCGCCATAGGCTTTGCGGGTGATCACCGTCACTTTCGGCACCGTCGCTTCACCATAAGCAAAGAGCAGTTTCGCGCCGTGCTTGATGACACCGCCGTATTCCTGACCCGTGCCGGGCAGGAAGCCGGGCACGTCGACCAGCGTCAGGATCGGGATCTCGAACGCGTCGCAGAAACGCACGAAGCGCGCGGCCTTGCGGCTGGAGTCGATGTCCAGACACCCGGCCAGCACCATCGGCTGGTTGGCCACCACGCCGACGCTCTGACCCTCGATGCGGATGAAGCCGGTGATGATGTTCTTGGCGAAATCGGCCTGAATCTCGTAGAAATCCCCCTCGTCCGCGACCTTGAGGATCAGCTCCTTCATGTCATAGGGCGTGTTGGGATTGTCGGGGATCAGCGTGTCGAGACTGTCTTCAATCCGGCCCGGCTCGTCAAAGAACGGGCGCACGGGCGGCTTTTCGCGGTTGTTGAGCGGCAGGAAGTCGATCAGGCGGCGCACTTCGGCCAGCGCCTCGACGTCATTCTCGAACGCCCCATCGGCGACCGACGACTTCCGGGTGTGGGTCGAGGCCCCGCCCAGCTCTTCCGCCGTGACGATCTCATTCGTCACCGTCTTGACCACATCGGGGCCGGTCACGAACATGTACGAACTGTCGCGCACCATGAAGATGAAGTCGGTCATCGCCGGGCTGTAGACCGCGCCACCGGCGCAGGGGCCCATGATCACGCTGATCTGCGGCACCACGCCCGAAGCCATGATGTTGCGCTGGAACACGTCGGCATAGCCGGCAAGCGACGCCACACCTTCCTGGATACGCGCACCGCCTGAATCGTTCAGACCAATCACCGGCGCGCCGTTCTGGATCGCCATATCCATGATCTTGCAGATCTTTTGCGCGTGGGTTTCCGACAGAGAACCGCCAAAGACGGTGAAATCCTGACTGAAGACATAGACCATGCGGCCATTGACCGTGCCCCAGCCCGTCACCACGCCATCCCCGGCGGGCCGGTCCTGTTGCATGTCGAAATCGGTGCAGCGATGGGCGACGAACATGTCGAACTCTTCGAACGAGTCCTCGTCGAGCAGCAGCTCGATCCGCTCGCGCGCGGTAAGCTTGCCCTTGGCATGCTGCGCGTCGATGCGCCGCTGACCACCGCCCATACGGGCGGTCTGGCGACGGGTCTCAAGCTCTTGCAGAATGTCCTTCATCAACGCCTCCTCGGATGTGAGACGCAATCTACGTTTGCACGCGCAGCAAGGGAAGGAAAAACAAGAAAATTTGCAAAGACGCCGCAGAGGTGAAGTTGCGAATTGCAAATCAGCAAAGTCCTGTCGCCTCGGGGCAAGGGTTCCCCCCTGCCCCGCGCTTGGCGTATCAGGCAGGCAGCAGGAAGCACGCCGTCGCCGGCAGGCGCAGCAGTTCTTCGCAGCGCGCGACAGTGGCGGGGTCGAAATAGCCAGCAACGTCCAGCATGTTCAGCGTGCCGATGATCTGCCCCTGCACCCGCACCGGAATATTCACCACCGAAGCACAGCCAAGCGAGGCAATCGTGTCGGCGTCGGGGAACACGTTCGCGATGTCCTCGATGGTGTTGGCGACGAAGGGCTGGCCACGGCCATGCACCTGATCGAACCACGCATCGCGGCGGATCGGCTTGTCACCCGACACCGGGTATTCAACCGGATGGCTGGTATAGGCGCGCCGTGCGACACCGGCGGTGAAGTCCATGGTCATCACGGTGACCAGCTTGATGCCCAGCGTGTCGGCAACCAGACGACCCAGCGCCTCGAAGGCTTCGGTCCGGGTGGCGGCCTGCTCGAGAGCGGCGGTGAAGGTGGCGGTGGGGGTCATGGGGTCTGCTCCGTTTGGTCAGGTTCGCTCAGGCGATAGAGGTCGCGCGCATAGGCACTGTCGAACTGGCCCGAGCGCAGGGTGGCGACATCGGCGGTCTCGACAATCTTGCCGTGGCGCATCACCGCCAGCCGGTCGCACATGAAAGACACGACGGGCAGGTTGTGCGTGACCATCAGATAGGTCAGCCCCCGCTCTCGCCGCAGCCGTTTGAGAAGGTTCAGGATCTCGGCCTGAATGGACACATCCAGCGCGCTGGTGGGTTCGTCCAGCAGCAAGAGCTTGGGCTCCAGCGCCAGAGCGCGCGCGATGGCGACGCGCTGACGCTGACCGCCGGACAGTTGGTGCGGAAAGCGGAAGCGGAAGCGCGCGTCGAGGCCTACTTCGGCCAGCAGCTCGACCACACGCTTGTCGCGGTTGGGCTTGCCATGGATCAAGAGCGGCTCGGCCAGCGCCGCGTCGATGGTCTTGCGCGGGTGGAGCGAGCTGTAGGGATCTTGAAACACCATCTGGCAATGCGCCGAAAACGCGCGGTCGGTGCCGTGGCTGCGCGCTGCGCCGTCCACTTCAATGGTGCCGGTCCAGTCCGGAGCCAGCCCCATGATCGCCTTGAGGATCGTGGACTTGCCCGAGCCGCTTTCGCCGACCAGCGCAAAGCTCTCGCCAGAGGCGACGTCGAGGTTGACCCCCTGCACGGCGCGGCTTTCGCCATAGTAGATGTCGAGGTCTTGAAGGTGGATCGCGGTCATGTGGCGGCCCATTGGCTGCGGTCGAGGGTCGGCAGAACCTCGCGCGTTTCGTTCATCCGGGGGACGGCGGCGAGCAGGCCCTTGGTATAGGGGTGCTGGGCGGCGTGCAGGTTCTTGGCGTCCAGCGTTTCCACCACGCGCCCGGCGTTCATCACCATCACCCGGTCGCAGTAGCGTCCGACCAGATGCAGATCGTGGCTGACCAGCAGCAGGCCCATGCCATTATCGCGCACCAGATCGTCGATCAGGTCCAGCACCTGCCCCTGCACGGACACGTCCAGCGCGCTGGTCGGTTCGTCCGCGATCAGGATGCGCGGGCGGGGGATCAGCATCATGGCGATCATGATGCGCTGGCCCATGCCGCCCGAGACTTCGTGCGGATACAGGCCCATGACGCGCTCAGGGTCGGTGATGCGCACCGAGTGCAGCATCTCGGCCACCCGCGCCTTCACATCGCGGCGCGGCAGGCTTTCGTGCGTGCGCAGGGCCTCGGCGATCTGGCGACCCACGGTCATCACCGGGTTGAGCGAGAATTTCGGGTCCTGCATCACCATCGAAATCCGCGCACCGCGGATCTTGCGCATCTGGCGGGCGCTCAGGCTTTGCAGCTCGGTGCCCTCGAACGCCAGTTTGTCCGCCGTCACACGCCCCGGCGGGCGGATCAGGCCAAGGATGGCGCGGCCCGTCATCGACTTTCCCGAACCGCTTTCGCCCACGATGCCCAGCCGCTCGGTTCCCAGCGTCAGGCTGACGCCATCGACCACGTTGACCGGCCCGCTGGGGGTGGGAAAGGTGACGGTGAGGTTTTCGACCTCAAGCAGTGGCGCGCTCATGATTTGTCCCCGCTCTTGGGGTCCAGCACGTCGCGCAGACCATCGCCAAGGAAGCAAAAGCCCAGTGACACCAGAATGATGGCAAAGCCCGGCATGGTGGCGACCCACCATTGATCCAGAATGAAACTGCGCCCGCGCGAGATCATCGCGCCCCATTCCGGCAGCGGCGGTTGCGCACCAAGGCCCAGAAAGCCAAGGCCCGCAGCGGTCAGGATGATCCCGGCCATGTCCAGCGTCACGCGGATGATGGTGGACGAAGTACACAGCGGCAGGATGTGCAGCCCGATGATGCGCATATGGCTTGCCCCGGCCAGCCGCACGGCCTGCACGAATTCAGAGCTGCGGAAGGTCAGCGTCTCGGCCCGCGCCAGACGCGCATAGGGCGGCCAGGCGGTGATCGCGATGGCGATGATGGCGTTTTCGATCCCTGGCCCCAAGGCGGCCACAAAGGCCAGCGCAAGAATGAGCTTGGGCATCGACAGGAACACGTCGGTGATCCCCATCAGCACCCGGTCCGTCCAGCCGCCGAAATAGCCCGACACCGCGCCAAGGATCAGGCCCAAGGGGGCCGAGATCACCGCAACCATGCCAACGATCAGCAGCGTCAGGCGCGCGCCATGCACGACGCGCGAAAAGATATCGCGGCCCAGCTCGTCCGTGCCCATCCAGTTGGTCGCCGAGGGCGGCATCAGCCGCGCGCCCAGATCCTGCCCGATGGGCGAATAGGGCGCGATCCACGGCGCGAAGGCGGCGCAGACGATCAGCACGGTCAGGATCGCCACGCCCAGCGCCGCCAGCGGATTGCGCAGCAAGCGCCGGGTCACGTCATAGGCGCGGCCCAGATTGGCCTGCAGGCGCGAGGCCGGGGCGTCATCCGTCAACCAGGTTGTCAGGGTCATGAGCGGCTCCGCGGATCAAGGACGCGGTAGAGCACGTCCGACAGTTTGTTGATGACGATGAACACCGCCCCGATGACCAGCGTGGCGCCCAGCACGGCGTTCATGTCCGCGTTGAACAGCGCCGTGGTCAGGTAGTTGCCGATGCCGGGCCAGCTGAACACGGTCTCGATCATCACCGAGCCTTCGAGCAGGGCGGCATAGCTGAGGCCGATCACGGTGATCAGCGGCACGCGGATGGTGCCAAACGCATGCACCCAGATCACCCGCCATTCCGACACACCCTTGACCCGGGCGGTGGTGACGTATTCCTGCCCCAACTGGTCCAGCATGAAGCTGCGCGTCATCCGCGCGATATAGGCCAGCGAGAAGAAGCCCAGGATCGTGGCGGGAAGGATGATGTGCGACAGGGCGCTGAAAAAGACCTCAGGCTCACCGGCCAGCAGGCTGTCGACCAGCAACAGGCCCGTGACCGGATCGACCAGCCCCTCGAAATAGATGTCCACACGTCCCGGTCCGGCAACCCAGCCCAGGCCCGCATAGAACAGCGCCAGACCGACAAGCCCCAGCCAGAAGGCGGGCACCGAATAGCCCAGCAGCGCAAACACCCGGATCAGCTGATCGGTGATCTTTCCGCGCTTGATCGCGGCCAGCACACCCAGCGGCACCCCCAGCAGCACGCCGATGATGATGCCGATGGTCGCCATCTCCAGCGTGGCCGGGAACACGCGGATCAGGTCGGTTGCAACCTCGCGGTTGGTCGAGACCGAGCGCCCCAGATCGCCGCTGAACACGTCGCCGACATAGGCGATGAACTGCAGCGGCAGCGGCTGGTCCAGCCCCATGGCGATGCGCGCGGCCTCGTACTGGGCGTTGGTGGCGCGGTCGCCGGCGACGGCAAGCACCGGGTCAATCGGAATGATGCGGCCAATGAAGAACGTGATGGCCAGCAAGCCCAGAAAGGTGAGTGCCAGAATCACCGCGAATCCAAGCACGGATCGAAGGTGGCGGGACCATGCGGACGGGCCTCTGCGTTGAGGTTTCATGGGGCTCCTGTTCTGGATCGCTGGGTCTGAAAACGTCCGGCGACTGTCGGCAATTTCCAGCAAAGCGTGCAACAATTTTCTTGGCTCTAGCAAAAAACTTTGCTTAAATCAAAAAATTTTGATGGACGGACACAGCGAATCCCTATGGCCCGACCCAAACCCAAGACCGACCCGAACCTCGGCGCGCATATACGGCGGCGGCGCAAGCAGTTGGGCCTGACCCTGCAGGCGCTCTGCGACGAGGCCGGTTTGTCGCCCGGTTTCCTCAGTCAGGTCGAGCGTGGGCTGGCCACGCCTTCGCTGGGCACGCTGGCGCAGATCGCGCAGGGGCTGGATGTGGGGCTGGAGCATTTCATCGGCGCGACCCGCCCTGCCGATCAGCTGACCCGCGCCGGTGAGCGGCCGCAATTCTCGATCGACACCTCGTCGCTGGGGTATGAATCGCTGGGCGCCAGTTTTCCGGGCGCCGGGCTGTCGTCTTATATCCTGCATGTCCCGCCGGGCTTTGAATCCGAAATCACCTCGCATGAGGGCGAAGAGATCATCTTCATCCTCGAAGGTGCGGTCACCCAGATGCTGGGTGGCGAAACCTTTACACTCAGGACGGGGGACAGCCTGCATTACAGCGGCGCGACCCCCATTCCTGGGCCAATACGACCGATGCACCTGCACGCATCCTGTGGACCGGCACGCTGTCGGTCTTGCAGAGCGGGCGGGCGTCTCGCCTGCCGGAAATGATCCCGGCCAATATCAACACCTGACCCAACCTCGGAGGTTATCCTGATGTCTCTTATCCGTCCCGCCCTGCTTGCCGCAGTGCTGGCCATGCCCCTGCCCGCGCTGGCCGATACGCCCGCCGACACGCTGGTCGTCGCCCAGAACATCGACGATATCGTCGCCATCGACCCGGCGCAGGCCTATGAGTTCACCTCGGGTGAGCTGGTCACCAACGTCTATGACCGTCTGGTGCAATACGACGCCGCCGACACCACCACGCTGGCCCCCGGCCTTGCGTCGTCGTGGGAAATCGACGCCGAGGCCAAGACCATCACCTTCACCCTGCGTGACGGTGTGACGTTCCATTCGGGCAACCCGGTCCGGCCTGAGGATGTCGTCTTCTCGCTGTCGCGTGTGGTTCAGCTGAACCTGACGCCTGCGTTCATCCTGACCCAGCTGGGCTGGACCCCTGAGAACGTGGCCGAGATGATCACCGCCGGCGACGGCACTGTGACCATCCGCTACGCCGGTGATTTCTCGCCTGCCTTCGTGATGAACGTGCTGGCTGCGCGTCCGGCGTCCATCGTCGACGAAGTGACGGTGATGGAGCACGCCGAGGGCGACGATCTGGGCAACGCCTGGCTCAACGCGAATTCGGCCGGCACCGGTCCGTTCTCGCTGCGCATGTTCCGCCCGGCTGAACTGATCCGCCTGCAAGCCAACGCCGACTACTTCAACGGCGCCCCGGCGATCGACAGCGTGATCATCCGCCACGTCTCGGAATCCGCCACGCAACAGCTGCTGCTGGAACAGGGCGACGTCGACATGGCGCGCAACCTGACGCCCGACCAGATCGCCGGTCTGGACGGCGAGGCGCTCAGCGTCGAAACCTTCCCGCAAGCCGCCGTGCATTTCCTGTCGTTTAATCAGGCCGATGCGCAACTGACCAACCCTGCCGTCTGGGAAGCCGCGCGCTATCTGGTGAACTACGAGGGCATGGTCGACAGCTTCCTCGCCGGTCAGATGGACGTGCATCAGGCATTCTGGCCCGATGGTTTCCCCGGCGCGCTGAACGACACGCCTTATACCTATGACCCGGCCCGCGCCGAGCAGATCCTGTCTGACGCCGGGGTCGAACTGCCGATCACCGTCACGCTGGACGTGATCAACGCAGCCCCCTTCACCGACATGGCGCAATCGCTGCAGGCCAGTTTTGCCGAAGCCGGGATCAACTTCGAGATCCTGCCGGGCAGCGGCAGCCAGGTGATCACCCGCTACCGCGAGCGCAGCCATCAGGCGATGCTGCTCTATTGGGGCCCCGACTTCATGGACCCGCATTCCAACGCCAAGGCCTTCGCCTATAACTCGGACAACAGCCAGGACGCCTATGCCGCCACCACCACGTGGCGCAACTCGTGGGCGGTGCCGCAGGAAATGAACGACCTGACCACGGCCGCCCTGACCGAAGCCGATCCGGCTGCGCGTCAGGAGATGTATCTGGACCTGCAGCGTCAGGTGCAGGAAAACTCGCCCATCGTCATCATGTTCCAGGCGGCGTATCAGGTCGCGATGGCGCAAGACGTTACCGGCTATGTGAACGGCGCGACCTCGGACTTCGTCTACTATCGTCTGGTCGAAAAAGCCGAATAACCCGGCCCCGCGCCAACATTTTCCGGGCCGCCCGCCACCCGTGCGGGCGGCCTTTCCCGTTCCATGAATGAGGCCCCCCATGAGCATCCACGACACCCGCCTGCGCGCTCTGCGCGCCGAAATGGCCAAGACTGACACCGACCTGTGCATTCTGGGGCCGTCCAGCCACATGCTGTGGCTCACCGGCGTTGACCCGCATGGCGATGAGCGCCCGGTGCTGGTGATCGTGTCGCAAGACTACGCCGGGTTCCTGATGCCCGCGCTGAATGCCGATGCCGCACGCCAAAACACCGCCCTGCCGTTCCACACCTGGGGCGACGAGGTCGGCCCGGCGCAGGCGCTGAGTGACGTCCTGACCCAAGCAGGTGCAACCCGGCCTGACCTGTCGGTCGTGCTGGACGAGACGATGCGCGCCGATTTCGCGCTTCTGGTGCTCGATGCGCTCGACAGCCCGCGCCGCCGGTTCACTGCAGACACCGTGGGCCGGTTGCGCGGCCACAAGGACGCCGCCGAAGTCGAGGCCCTGATCGCCTCGGCCCGGCTGAACGACGATGCGGTACGCGCGGCGATGGCGCAGCTGAAAGTCGGCATGACCGAGCGGGACGTGCAGGCGATCATCCATGACTACTACAAGGCCCATGGCGCGCAGCCCGAGTTCACCATCATCGGCTTCGGCGCGAACGGGGCCTTCCCGCATCACCACACCAGCGATGCCGTGCTGGAAGACAACATGGCCGTGCTGATCGACACCGGCTGCCGGATCGGCGGCTATCCGTCTGACATGACGCGCAGTTTCTGGTTCGGCACCGAGCCTGACGAATACCGCACGATCCGCGCCACGGTGGACCACGCCGTCAAGGCAGCGATGGCGGCGGCGCGTCCGGGCGTCAAGGCGCGCGAGGTTGACGCCGCCGCGCGCGGCGTGATCGAGGCGGCGGGCTATGGTCCCAAATTCGTGCACCGCACCGGGCATGGCTTGGGCATCGACGTCCACGAAGGCCCGTATATCACCGCGACCAGCGAAACCGTGCTGGAAGAGGGCAACGTCTTCTCGATCGAGCCGGGCATCTATCTGGCCGGGCGCTTTGGCGTGCGGCTGGAAGAGATCGTCGTGCTGCGCAAGGACGGGCCGGAAATTCTCAGCGCCCTGCCCCGGATGCTCGACCTCTGAAGTCGACATCTACTTTCTGTAGATTTACTCTACGGTCTGTGTAAATCTGTCCCCCAAGACCCGCTCAGGGCAAGGGGGACAGATGTTCAACGACTCAACCATCGCGGCACTGCGCCGGGATTTCCCCTATCTGGCGCAGTGTACCTATCTCGACAGCGGCGCGACCGGGCTGGCCGCGCCCGGCACCGGTGCCGCTGCGGCGCATTTCTATGACGCGATGCAGAGCCGGGGCTTTGACGGACGCCCCGACTGGATGGCGATGCGCACCCGGGTCGAGGGCGAGCTGGCGGCGCTGCTCGGCGTGGCGCCCGACTGGCTCGATTTCGGTTCCAGCAGCACCGATGTTCTGAACCGTGCGATGCAGGCGGTGCCTGTTTCGCCCGGCGACAAGATAGTGCTGGCGGCGGACGAATTCCCCTCGGTGCTGGCGGTCGCGCAGGGGCTGGAAACGCGCGGCGCGGTGCTGGATCTGATCGACATTCCCGACGAGAGCGACCGCACGGCCCGGCTGATCGCCGCCCTGCCCGGCGCGCGCTATGTCGCCGTGTCGCATGTGCATTGGGAAACCGGCACGCGGGTCGATCTGGCCGCGCTGTCCACAGCCTGCCGCACGGCGGGCGCGGTGCTGGTGGTGGACGGTGTGCACGCGGTCGGCGCGGTGCCGGTCGATGCGGCGCTGGCCGATCTCTACGTCACATCGTTCTTCAAATGGACGATGGCCGGTTTCGGGCTGGGTCTGAGCGTGACGTCACCCCTGCTGCGCGCACAGATGACGCCGCAGCAGCGCGGCTATGCCAATCCCGCCCCCTCGAAACTGCTGCAACCCTCGCATGTGAACTACCCCGGTCTTGCAGCACTTGAAGCCGCGCTGAAGTATCTGGCGGAGCTCGGGTGGGAAGCGATCTTTGAGCGGGTAGCACTGCTGCAATGCAGGCTGGCGGATCAGCTGCGCGCCGCCGGTTTCGACGTGGTCACCCCCCGCGACGCCGCAGCCGGGCTGGTCTCGGTCACGGTGCCCGACCCGGAACGCTGGGCCGCCGATCTTGCCAAACGCGGCGTCAAGCTCAGCGCGCGCGGCGCGGTGCTGCGGATCGCGCCGCATATCTACAATACCCAAGCCGATCTCGACGCCTGTTGTGCGGCCATGATCGCCATCGCAGGACATCAGCCATGACCCCTGAACAGACACTCGCCTCGCTGGGTCTGACCTTGCCTGTGGCACAGGGACCGCTGGCCGCCTATGTCCCGGCGCGGGTGCACAACGGGTTGCTGTACCTGTCCGGCCAAGGCCCGATCAAGGACGGCGCACCCACGATCACCGGGCGGCTGGGCGATGACGTGACGCTGGAACAGGGGATCGAAGCGGCGCGCCTGACCGCCCTGAACGCGCTGGCGGCGATCAAGGCCGAGATCGGCGATCTGTCGCGCATCGAGGCGGTGCTCAACCTGACCGGCTATGTCGCCTCGGCCCCCGGTTTCTTCAGCCAGCATCTGGTGATCAACGGCGCCTCAGAGCTGCTGGTCGCCCTTCTGGGCGACGCCGGACGCCACGCCCGCGCTGCGGTCGCCACCCCCGCATTACCGATGAACTTGCCCGTGGAAGTGTCTATGATCGTGGCGGTGACCCCATGACCCTGCAACAAAGGCCCGGCCCCGTGCTTGTACCCTCGACCCCGCGTGAATGCGCCCTTGTCCTGTCGACCCTGAAATGGGTGGTCAACCACACCGGCACCCTGCTTGGCCCCGATCTGGAGCTGGTGCTGCATGATCTGTCGCATCCGGACAGCTCGGTCGTCGCCATCGCCAATGGCCGGATCAGCGGCCGTGGCGTTGGCAGTGCGATCTTTTCAGGGCCGTTCGACGACAAGGGGCTGAAAGCGCTGATCGAGAATGGCGACGCGAATGAGGCCTGCACCGTCGTCGCCGATTACCGCACCCGCCTGCCCGACGGGCGCGAGCTGGACTCGCTCAGCCTGATGTTCCGCAATCAGGATGGCCGCGCCTTTGCCGCCCTTTGTGCCAACGCCGACCGCAGCCGGCTGCTGCAATTGCGCGGACTGATCGAAGGGTTGTTCGCCCCGATAGACGAACCCGCCCCCAAGCCCGATGAAAGCCCCTCGGTCGATGCAATGGTGCACAGCATCATCGAAGAGAGCATCGCCAGTGTTGCCGCCACCACCGGCGCGCTGACCAAGGATGAGCGTACACAGGCCGTGCGGCTGATGAACGATCGCGGGCTGTTTCTGGTGCGCTCCAGTGTCGAAATGGCGGCCGAGCGGTTGGGGGTCACCCGGCACACGATCTACAATTATCTCGACAAAGGGTGAATTTACCCGGCCGCCTTGGTCTGTTTGTTGAATTTTTGTTGACGGATGTGAAATTCCATGTGAACTTTCGACAAAATGTAGAAACTTGACGAAACGACCAACACGCCCTCAACCACGGCCCCCGCCGCGCTGAAGGCATCATCCGGGAGGGATCACTCAATGACAGTTACCACCACCTACCACCGCGCCGGGATCTATGGCCTTGCCGGGGCAGCACTTCTGGCGTCGCTCAGCACCGCCGCTGCGCAAGAAAGCTCGCCCACGCTGGACGCCGTCCGCGAACGCGGCGAGCTTGCCTGCGGCGTGATCGGCAGCAGCTTTGGCTTCTCGCTGCCGGACTCGCAGGGCGTGATGCAGGGCATGGACGCGGACTCGTGCCGCGCTGTCGCCGCTGCCGTTCTGGGCGACGCCAATGCCGTGCGCTGGGTGCCGCTGGTGCCTTCGCAGCGCCTGACCGCGCTGCAGACCGGCGAAGTCGATCTGCTGTTCGCGCAGCTGACCTGGACCATGTCGCGTGAGACGGACTCGGGCGTGCAGATGACTTCGGTCAACTATTTCGACGGCACCGGCTTTCTGGTTCCGACCGCGCTGGGTGTCAGCTCGGCCATGGAACTGGACGGCGCGAATGTCTGCTCGATCCAGGGGCCGGGCGAGGTGACGGCGCGCGATTTCTTCTCGTCCAACGGGATGGAGTTCACCCCGGTGCTCTTCGCCGAAGGTCAGGAACTGCGCGCGGCCTTCCTTGCCGGTCGCTGCGACGTTTACATGATCGACCAGTCGGCACTGATCAGCTTCCGCGCCTCGCTGGGTGAGAACAGCGCCAACTACGTCGTGCTGCCCGAGATCATCAGCGACGAGCCGCTGAGCGGCGCGGTGCGCAAGGGCGATCCGGTCTGGTATGACATCGCGCGCTACGCCCACATCGCCATGGTGAACGCCGAGGCGCTGGGGATCACGTCGGAAAACGTCGACAGCTTTGACGACTCGGCCAGCCCGGCCATCCGCCGTTTCCTGGGGCTGGACGGCACGCTGGGTCAGGCACTGGGGCTGGAACCCAACTGGGCGCATGACATCGTCGCGCAGGTCGGCAACTATGGCGAGATGTGGGAACGCAGCTTTGGCCAGTCGGGTGCAGACCGGGGCGCGAACCGTCTGGCGCGCGACGGCGGGCAGCAATACCCCTACCCGATGCGCTGAGCGGAACAGGACATGACGCAGTCCCGATCCCCCAGCAAGCTTCGTGTAGCAAGCGCGCAAGCGGTTGTTTTCGCGGCGGTCGGGCTGCTCTTGTTCTGGCTCTTTGCCATCACGGGCGCCGAATTGCGCGCCCGTGGTATCGAAACCGGCTTTGGCTTTCTGTTTGAACCGGCGCGCACGGCCATCGCCAACGCGCCGTTTACCTTTACCCCCGGCGTCAACAGCAACGCGCTGGCGCTGCTGGCCGGGGGGCTGAACACCCTCAAGATTTCCGCGTTGGTGATCGTGCTGGCGACGCTGCTGGGCCTTGGCCTCGGGCTGGGTCGGCTGTCGCGCAACCGGCTCTTACGCGGCGTGTGTCTGGGCTATATCGAGCTGGTGCGCAACGTGCCGGTGCTGATCCATATTTCGCTGTGCTACGCCGTCGCCCTGTCGCTGCCCGGCCCGCGTGAGACCGAGCCGTTCCTGGGCGCGCTGATCACCAACAGGGGCTTCTTTCTGCCCTATCCTGCGCCCGATATGCTCTGGCTCGGCTCGGCCCTGACCGGATTGCTGGCTGCGCTGGCGGTCGCCCGCTGGCGGCGACATGGCGGGCGCTGGCATCCGGGCGCGTTGGTCTTCGTGCTGCTGACGCTGGCGGCGATGGCCCTGCCGTGGCTGGTGCTGGGCCGCGCGCCGGACATGGTGACGCCCGCCGTCGCCGGGTTCCGCGTCAATGGCGGCTGGTCACTGTCGCCCGAACTGATCGCAATTGTCGCCGCGCTGACGCTCTACACCGCGACCTTTCTGGGCGAGATCATCCGGGGCGCTATCCAGTCCGTCCCACGCGGCCAGTGGGAAGCGACCGAGGCGCTGGCCCTGCCCCTGCGCACCGTGCGCCGTTCGGTGATCTATCCGCAGGCGATCCGCGTCGCGCTGCCCGCGCTGTCGAACGAATATATCGGCGTGATCAAGAACAGCTCTCTGGCGGTGGTGATCGGCTATCAGGAGATCGTCGGCATCGGCAACACGGTGCTGTTTGACACGGGCCAAGCGGTTGAGGTGATGGCGGTGCTGGCCGCGTTCTTTGTCGCGGTCTCGCTGGCCTTCAGCGCGCTGATGAACTTCCTCAACACCCGCACCGCCTGGGCGACCCGCACATGACCCGCTTCCTTGCCCCCACCATCGCCGCCCCCCGCCCTGCCCCGCAGGACCCGCGCCAATGGCACGACCGGCTGCGTGAGGATCTGTTCTATTCCCCCGGTGCGACGCTGGCGACGCTGGCCATGCTGGCGCTGCTCGTCTTCGCGGGCTGGCACCTGCTGAACTGGGCGCTGTTGGACGCGGTCTTCACCGGCACCGCCGAGCTGTCCCCCAGTGACGCCTGCCGCGCGCCCGGCGTGACCGGCGCGTGCTGGGCGGTGATCGGCGACAAGCTGCGGCTGATCCTGTTTGGCGTCTATCCCTATGCCGAGCAATGGCGGCCTGCCGTGGCCTGCGTGCTGATGATCGCGCTCTACATCCTGTCGGTGCAGCGCCGGCTGTGGCGGCCGTCGCTGGCGCTGATCTGGGTGGTTTTTCTGGGGGCCGTCATCGTGCTGATGCGCGGTGGCGTGTTCGGCCTGTCCCCGGTCACCGATGACCAATGGGGCGGCCTGCCGGTGACGCTGATCCTGTCCACGCTGGGGCTGGGCATGGCCTTTCCGGTGGCGATCCTGCTGGCGCTGGCACGGCAACAGCGCAAACTGCCGATGCTGCAGGCGGCCTCGGTCGGGCTGATCGAATTCGCCCGCGGCGTGCCGCTGCTGGTGGTGCTGTTCATGGCCAGCGTGATGATGCCGCTGTTTCTGCCCGCCGATTGGCAGATCTCGAAACTGCTGCGCGTGCTGATCGCCTTTACCCTGTTCGGTGCGGCCTATCTGGCCGAGGTCATTCGCGGCGGGCTGCAAGCCATCCCGGCAGGCCAGTACGAGGCCGCCGCCGCGCTGTCGCTCACCTACGCCCAGACCATGCGCGACGTGATCCTGCCGCAAGCCCTGCGGATGGTCATTCCCGGCATCGTCAACATCTTCATCGGCTTCTTCAAGGCGACCTCGATCGTCGTGGTTGTCGGCATCTTCGACCTGATGACAGCGGCCAAACGGGCGGTGTCTGATCCGCTGTGGCAGAACGCCGGGATCGAAGTCTATCTCTTTGCCGCGCTGATCTATTTCGTCTTTTGCTTCTCGCTGTCGCGCTACAGCGCCCGGCTTGAGCGTGACCTCGCGCGCGGCGCGACCCTCTGAACAAGGCCTCTCGCCCATGACGCAACCGCTGCTGACCATCACCGGGCTGAACAAATGGTTCGGCGAATATCACGCCCTGCGCGACGTCGATCTGAGCGTGGCCAGTGGCGAGCGGATCGTGGTCTGCGGGCCGTCCGGCTCGGGCAAATCGACGCTGATCCGCTGCATCAACCGCATCGAGCAGTTCGAGCAGGGGTCGATTGTGCTCGACGGTGTGACCGAGAAAGGCGCGCGCCAGACCGAGTCGATCCGCAGACAGGTCGGCATGGTGTTCCAGCATTTCAACCTGTTCCCGCATATGAGCGTGCTGGACAATTGCACCCTTGCCCCGATGCGCAGCCTCAAACAGCCCCGCGCGCAGGCCGAATCCTATGCCCGCGAACTGCTGGACCGCGTGCGCATCGCCGATCAGGCCGACAAGCTGCCCGGCCAGTTGTCAGGCGGCCAGCAACAACGCGTCGCCATCGCGCGCGCGCTGTGCATGAAACCCCGGCTGATGCTGTTTGACGAACCCACCTCGGCGCTGGACCCCGAGATGGTGCAAGAGGTGCTCGACACCATGGTCGGTCTGGCCGAGGACGGCATGACCATGATCTGCGTCACGCATGAGATGGGCTTTGCCCGGCAGGTCGCCGACCGCGTGGTGTTCATGGATCGCGGCCAGATCCTTGAGGTCGCCCCGCCCGCCGCCTTCTTCGACCACCCCGAACACGAGCGCAGCCGCGAGTTTCTGGGCAAGCTGCTGCACCACTAAGCCCTCCTCCCGTCACGACGTTACCCTGCTGCGCGACGCAGCGGGTCGCGCCCGCCTGTCACGTCGGTGCTTGACACCGGCGTGGCGTCGGTCAAATATTTCGTATTATTGGACGCCATTCCAATATGCGGAACACTTGAGCGGGGAGGCTCGACATGACGCGCACACAGCCCATTGGCATCGACCGGGTCATCGCCCCGCAGTCCATCGCCCTGATCGGAGCCACCGAGGATTACGCCAAATTCGGCGGCCGCTTTTTGCACCACATCGTCGATCACGGTTACAAAGGTCGCATCTTCCCGATCAATCCGCGCCGCGAAAGCGTGCTGGGGCTGACCTGCTACCCGTCGATCATGGATCTGCCCGAGGCCCCGGATCTGGCGCTCGTCGCCGTGCCTGCGCCCAAGCTGGCGGCGATGATCGAAGAATGCGGCAAGGCCGGTGTGGGCGTCTGCGTCGTGGTTACCGCCAAGATGGCCGAATTCGGGGCCGAGGGTGCGGCGCTTGAGGCCGAGATCGTCGCCATCGCCAAGCGTTACACCATGCGGCTGGTCGGCCCCAACTGCATGGGCTTCATCCTGCCGTCGATCAATCTGGCGCTCTCGTCCACCCCGACCCTGCGCTATTCCGGCCCGTTCCGCCATGGCGGCGTGTCGCTGATCAGCCAGTCGGGTGCGCTGATGGGCTCGCTCTATGTGCAGTCGCATGACCACGGCGTCGGGCTGGCGGGCATGGTCAGCATCGGCAATCAGGCCGATCTTGAGCTGTGCGATTTCCTTGAAGGCTTCATCGCCGATCCCGCCACCAAGGTGATCTGCCTCTATATCGAGGGCGTCAAATCCCCCGCCCGCCTGCGCACACTTGCCCTGCGCGCCCGTGCGGCGGGCAAGACCCTGCTGGCGGTCAAAGCCGGGCGCACGGATGCGGGCTCGACGCTGGCGCATTCGCATACCTCGTCGCTGGCCGGGTCGTTCAGTGCCTTCGAGACCCTGTGCCGCGAGACCAGCATCCAGGTGATGGACGATCCCGACAGCATGATCCTTGTCGCCGGCATTCTGGACCGCGCGCCCGCGATGGGGGCCGGGGGGATCGGCGTTGTGTGCAGCTCGGGCGGTGGCGGTGCGGTGCTGGCCGACCGGATGGATCTGGCAGGTTTGCCGGTGGCCAGCTATGCCGAAGTCACGCGCGCGCGCATGGACGCCGATTTCCAGCGCCCCCACCAGAACAACCCGCTGGATCTGGGCGCGCATACCGGCGATCTGGAATTCGGCATTTTCGAGCGCGGGATCCACGCGGTCCATGACGACCCGGGCGTCGCGCTGCTGACCTATGTGCTGACCCCCCAGCCACTGATGCCGCAAACCGCACAGGCACTGATTGACGTGTGGAAGCGGCAGGAAAAGCCGGTGCTTATGGTGCTCAACACCTCGCGCTTTGCCGAAGACCTGCGCCAGATGTTTCTGGCAGCGGGCGTTCCCGTTGTGGCGCGGATTGACGATGCGCTGCGGGTGATGAGCACCGCCATTGCGCTGCGCGACGCGCAGACGGGTATCCGCGAGGCGGCGACCGAGCGCCCTGCCGGGCTGGTCGCAACCGACGCGCCCCGCAGCGGGTTCCTGACCGAGCCGGAGGTGAAGACCCTGCTGTCCGGCTACGGCGTTGCCGTGCCGCACGCGACCCCCTGTGCAACGCCCGACGAAGCGGTCAAGGCGGCGGACGCGATCGGCTATCCCGTGGTGCTCAAGGGCGTGGCCGACGGCGTGGTGCATAAATCCGATCTGGGGTTGGTGCAGGTGGGTCTGGACAGCGCCGACGCCGTGCGCGCCGCCTTCGCCACCATCGCCGGGGCAATCGCCAACGCCGCACCCGGCACCGCGGTGCGCATCGACGTGCAGCAGATGATCGGCGCGGGCACCGAGCTGATCGTCGGCGTGACCAATGAGCCGGGCTTTGGCCCGCAGCTGGTGGTTGGCGCGGGCGGCCTCCATGTCGAGCTGCTCAAGGACGTCACGCAGGCTAGCGCCCCTGTGACCCCTCTCGAGGCAGAAGCCATGCTGCGCCGCCTGCGCATCTGGCCGCTGCTGGAAGGTGTGCGCGGGCAGGCCCCGGCAGATCTGGCGTCGCTGTGTCAGGCGATCAGCCGGATCTCATGGCTGGCAGCGGATCTGGGCGACCGTCTGGTGGATCTGGAGGTCAACCCGCTGCGCGCCACGCCGCAGGGTGCCTATGCGCTGGACGGTCGCGCCACGCTGGACTGACCGCGCCAGCCATCGGCCCAGGCGGCCTCGATCTGCGCGATGGTCTCGCGCAGCAGGGCGACGTAATGCGCGATCAGATCATTGCCCAGCCGGTCCATCGGACCTGAGATGCTGACAGCAGCGACCACATCGCCATGCCGGTTGCGCAGCGGGCAGGAAACGCCCTTGGCGGCCTCGTTCACCTCGCCGATGGCGACGGCGTAACCCTGCGCACGGATCTGCGCCAACTGCGCGCGCAGGACCGCCGGGTCCGTCACTGACAGCTCGGTCACCGCGACCAGATTGGCGCAGACCTTCGCCAGCAGCGACTCAGGGCCATAAGCCAGCTGAACCTTGCCGCCCGACACCAGCTGCAACGGCGTGCGCGCGCCCAGATGGGCCAGCGTGCGCACCACCGAGCGGCTTTCGATCCGGTCGGCCACCAAATTCATCAACCCATCGCGGGTGTTGAGCATGACGTTCTCGGGCACCTTGTCTGACAGCCGCACCAACTCGGGATGTGCCACCGAAATCAGCGAGTTGCGCGACACCGCCCGCGCGCCGACCTCAAAAGTTTTCAGCGTCAGTTCATAGAGCGTGCTGTCTTCGACCTGCCGCACATAGTCCAGCTCTTGCAGGGTTTGCAGCAGATGGAAGGCGTTCGAGCGGGTCATGTCGTTCATCCGCGCGATGTCGCTCAGACGCAGCGGGCCATCGGCCAGCGACATGGAGTCCAGCACGCGAAAGGCTTTCTCAACGGATTTGATCATGGCGCCACCGGCTCGGCCTGCGCCATGGCCCGCGCGCGTGCGGCGATCAGCGCCGACAGTTGGGCCGGAACCTTGTCCGCATCAAAGCGGCTGGCCGGACCCACCAGCCCGATGGCGCCCAGCGCGGGCAGTCCCCCTTCGGCCAGCGGGATCGCCAGTTCGAACGTGTGGCGCTCGGGGTGATCGGGGCGCAGGGCGTGGCCCGCGCCCGGCTCAAGCGCCTGACCAAAGGCGGTATCGCCGGGATCATAGCGCGCGTTCTCGGGCAGGACAGCGGCCAGCGAACGGCCCGGCAGCGCGTGGGCCAGAAACACCATCCCCGCCGCCATGGGCAGCGCGAAGGCGGCGGTTTCGCCGGTCTCGGCCGCCAGCGCCTCAAGATGCGGCATCAGCGACGCGCGGAACGGATAGCGCGCCGCGACCTGCTGGCCCAGGATCACCGGCTTGAGCGACGGGGTGTAGTGCCGCTCAATCGGGTCGTGCTGCAGGTAGCCTGCAGCCGTCAGTGTGGTCAACGTGCGGTGGATATTGCTTTTCGGCAGACCCATGGCCCGGGCCAGTTCAGAGACCGTCACCGGGCGCTCGGCATTCACCGCGCGCTCGAAAATATCCAGACCTTTCAGAAGTGTGCTGTCCATGATCCGCCCTGTATCCCGCGCCTCACGATAGGCGGTAGCGGGGCCGAGCGTCAATGTGAACGGGGTGGCGATATGTTCCATTATTCAGAACTCATTCATTTATTGCGAGACAAATTTCCGCGTGCTAGCCTTTGAGTCGTCTGGGAGGACAGCGCCCCATCGGGCGTGCATACGGGAGGACACCATGAACAAGACCTTTACGTCGGTGCTGGCCTTGAGCCTGTCGATCACCGCAACCGCCGCGCTGGCCGAGTGGCCGGATCACCCGATCACCATGATCGTGCCCTACAATCCGGGCGGCACCACCGACATTCTGGCCCGCGCTGCCGCCGAGGCGATCTCGGCTGCTGTTGGCCAACCGGTCGTCGTGGAAAACCGGCCCGGTGCAGGCGGCGTCGTCGGTGCAACCCAGGCCGCGCAGGCCGAGGGTGACGGCTACACGATCTTCTTCGGCAACAATGCCACGCAGGTGATCCAGCCGCTGATCAACCCGGCGGTCAGCTATGACCCGCAGGCCGACTTCACCGGCATCGCCACCGTCGCCGATGCCGCCAGCTTCCTGGCCGTGAACGCCGATCTGCCGATCCAGGACATGAACGACTTCATCGCCTATCTGGGCGATCACGAGGCCAAATTCGGCACCGCCGGTGTCGGCTCGATGGGACAGTTCACCACCGAGATGATCCTGATGGCCGCAGGCGTTGACGCCACGCATATCCCCTATCAGGGTTCGAACAACGCGATGGCCGCCGTGATGTCGGGCGAGGTTGAATTCCTCGCCGACCCGGTCGCCGCAACGCAATCCGACGCCGAACACCTGCGCATCATCGCCACCCTGACCGCCGAGCGTCACCCCAACCTGCCCGACATGCCCACGGCCCGCGAGCAGGGTCTGGATGTGGCGATCACCGGCTGGTTCGGCGTTTTCGCGCCCGATGGCACCGACCCCGAGATGCTGGCCGCGATGGCGGCACCGCTGGCGGATCTGGTCGCTTCGGATGCCTACCGCGAGCAAGTGCTGCGCATGGGCCTGCTGCCTCAGTTCCGCGATCCGGCTGAAACCGACGCCGCCGTTGCCGAGGGCCTGACCACCTTTGGCGCGATCCGCGACGCTGCTGGCATCTCGATCGAGTGACACCCTCAGGCCCCGCCCGCGCTGGCGGGGCCTTTTTGATCTGACAGGCACCCCAATGCAGTTTGACAATATCGACTACGACGAGGCCGATGGCATCGCCGAAATCACCCTACGCCGCCCGGAAAAGAAGAATGCGCTGACCGCCGCGATGTTCCGCGATCTTCGCACCTGCTTTGACACTTTCGCCGCCGGAGACGCCCGCGTCGCGATCCTGAAATCGGTCAGCACTGACGTGTTTTGCGCCGGGGCCGATCTGAACGATCCGCCCGAACATTTCTGGCAAGGCGTGCCCGAACTGGGCTTTCGCTGCGACAAGCCGATCATCGCCGCGCTGTCGGGCAAGGTCATTGGTGCGGGCGTGGTCTTGACCCAGATGTGCGATCTGGTGGTGATGACCGAAGAGGCAAGCCTGATCTACCCCGAGGCCAAGGTCGGTGTCGCCAAAGGCGCGGTGTCGATCCTTGCGCGCCGCATGCCCCTGCGGCTGGCGCTTGAGATGATGATGACCGGCGAGCCCCTCACCGCCGAGCGCGCCTATGCCGTGGGGCTGGCCAACCGGCTGGTGCCCGCCGGGCAGCATGTCGTCGAGGCGCGCAAGCTGGCCGCCGGCATCGCGGCGAATGCGCCGCTGGTGGTGACGATGCTCAAGCGGATGGCGCTGGATGCCGTGGGCGACGCGCCGATGCAGACCCAGTACGAACTGATGTCGCGCGTCGATACGGTGCTGAACTCGCAAGATGCCGCCGACGCGCTGGCGGCCTTCAAGGCCAAGCGCAAGCCCGTGTTCAACGGGCGCTGACAGGAGGTTCCCAGCCATGACGCAGCCCTCACCCCCGACACAAAACCGGATCGCAGCGCTGCTCACGCGGGATCGTGTCGGCGCGGCGCTCTTGCTGCTCTGCGCGCTGATCACCGGCTTGCAGGCCTCAAGTCTGCGACTGGGCAGCGCGCGGATGATGGGGCCGGGCTATTTCCCGTGGATCCTGACCGGGCTGTTTGTGCTGTTCGCCGTGATCCTGCTGATCAACGCCAGAAAGGACGACGAGCCCATCGACACCGGCCCGTTGCGCCCTGTTGGCCTGATCATTGCCAGTGTGGCGGTGTTTGGCCTGCTGCTGCCGGTGACCGGCGCCGCCGTGGCGATTGTCGCGCTGGTGGTCCTGGCGGCATTGGCCGAAAGCGGGCGCAAACCGGTCAGCGTGCTGGTGCTGGCTGTGGTGCTGGTGGCGGTGGTCTGGCTGGTGTTCCGCTTTGGCCTGAACCTGCAATTGCAGATGTACCCCGGAGATCGCGGATGATCGACAACCTCATTCTGGGCTTTGGTGTCGCCTTCTCGCTCTCGACGCTGACCTGGTGCTTCATGGGCGTTTCCATCGGGATGTTCATCGGCGTGCTGCCCGGTGTCGGCCCGCTCGCCGCCATCTCGATGCTGCTGCCACTGACCTATTACACCACCCCCACAAACGCGCTGGTCATGCTGTCAGGCATCTACTACGGCGCGCAGTATGGCGGCTCGGTCGCGTCGATCCTGTTGCGCCTGCCCGGCACCGCCTCGTCCGCCGTGGTCTGTCTGGACGGCTACGAGATGACGCGGAACGGCCGCGCCGGAGCGGCGCTGTTCCTGTCGGCGGTGGCGTCGTTCATCGGCGGATCCATCGGCATCCTGCTGATGTCGGCCTTTGCCCCCTCGCTGGCCGAATTCGCGCTGCAATTCGGTTCGCAGGAATACTTCATGCTGATGACGCTGGGCCTTGTCGCCGCGTCGACCCTCTCGGAAGGATCAGCGGTCAAGGGTCTGGCGATGGTGGTGCTGGGCCTGGCGCTGGGCATCGTCGGTCTGGACACGATCTCGGGCACCATGCGCTTTACCTATGGCAACATGGAGCTGGTCGACGGCATCAGTCTGGTCGCCTCGGCCATGGGGCTGTTCGGCCTGTCCGAGATCCTCGCCAATATCGGCAAGGGAGAGCGCGGCTCGCCGCTGGCGCAAAAGATCTCGCTGCGCTCGATGATCCCGACGGGGCGCGAGATGCGCGACAGTGTGCCAGCGATCTGGCGCGGCTCGGCGATCGGGTCGTTCTTTGGTGCATTGCCCGGCACCGGCTCGACCGTCGCATCGTTCTTTTCCTATGCGACCGAGCGCAAGGTCGCGCGCAACCGTGCGCAGATGGGTCAGGGCGCGGTCGAAGGCGTCGCAGGGCCCGAAGCAGCCAACAACGCCGCCGCCCAAACCGCCTTTATCCCCACCCTCACGCTGGGCGTTCCGGGCGATGCGGTGATGGCGCTGATGCTGGGGGCGATGATCGTGCACGGCATCCAGCCCGGCCCGGGCCTGCTGAACGACACGCCCGAGGTTTTCTGGGGCCTGATCGCCAGCTTCTGGATCGGCAACCTGCTCTTGGTGATTTTCAACATCCCGCTGATCGGGATCTGGGTCAGCCTGCTGCGCATCCCGTACAAGCTGCTGTATCCCGGCATCATCGTGCTGATCGTGATCGGCACCTATTCCGTCCATCTGTCGGTGTTCGACATCTACCAGCTGCTGGGCTTCGGTGTGCTGGGCTATGTGCTGCGCATCCTGAAGTTCCCCACCGCACCGCTGGTTCTGGGCATCGTGCTGGGCCCGATGATCGAGGAAAACTTCCGCCGCTCGCTGATGCTGGCCAGCGGCGACTACCTGACCTTCGTCACCCGCCCGATCAGCGCGGGGCTGCTGCTGGCCACGGTTGCCATCGTCGCATCCCAGATGATCGGCCCGGTGAAGCGCTGGCGCCGCGCGCTGTGAGACCGGCGGCTGCCCGGATCGCACCAAGGGCGATCCGGGCGGCACGCTCGCCGGATGGCAGGCAACATTCGCCCACAAAGTGGACACAGCCGCATGGCAGCTATGGACACCGCACGCGCGCAACAATACGCTTGTGAAATGAATGGTTCCACGCCCAAGTTTCTGGACAGAAACTCTCCTCCGCATCTGGCAACACTGATCCTGCTCTCGGGGGTTTCGGCCCTGTCGATGAACGTGTTCCTGCCCTCGCTGCCGAATATGGCCGAGTATTTCGACACCGATTATCGGCTGATGCAGCTGTCGGTCTCGGTGTATCTGGGGTTCAGCGCCCTGTTGCAGCTGGCCATCGGGCCGCTGTCGGACCGCTATGGCCGCCGCAATATCCTGCTGGTGTCGCTGGTGATCTTCTGCATCGCCAGCTTTGGCACGCTGGTCGCGCCCAATGCCGCCACCTTCCTTGTTTTCCGCATGCTGCAAGCCGCTGTCGCCACCTCCATGGCGCTGAGCCGGGCCATCGTTCGCGACATGGTGGATGAGGACAAGGCGGCTTCGATGATCGCCTATGTCACGCTGGGCATGTCGATCGTGCCGATGATCGGCCCGATCATCGGCGGCGCGCTGGACGAGGTGTTCGGCTGGAAGGCCAGCTTTGCGCTGCTGGCCGTGCTGGGTGTCATGGTCACATGGCTGACCTGGGCCGATCTGGGCGAAACCATGGACCGCAAGGAAACCAGCTTTCGCGAACAGATGCGCGACTACCCTGAGCTGCTGACCTCCCCGCGCTTCTGGGGGTTTGTGCTGTGCACCGCCTTTGCCTCGGGCGTGTTCTTCGCCTATCTGGGCGGCGCGCCCTTCATTGGCACCGTGCTTTATGACCTAAGCGCCAGCGAACTGGGAATGTATTTCGGCACCACCGGGCTGGGTTACGGGCTGGGGAACTACCTGTCGGGGCGGTATTCCACCCGGATGGGGGTCATTCGCATGATCGTCCTGGGCAATCTGGCCATGGCGGGCGGCATCGCCCTTCAGGCGCTGTGTGTCGCGACGGGCTGGGGCGGTGCGGCGGGCTTCTTTGTGCCCTTCCTGCTGGTCGGTGTGGGCAATGGGCTGGTGCTGCCCAACTCCAACGCCGGGATGTTGTCGGTACGCCCGCAGCTGGCGGGCACGGCCGCCGGGCTTGGCGGGGCCATCATGATCGGCGGCGGCGCGGCCTTGTCGGCCCTGTCGGGTGCCTGGCTGACCGAAGAAACCGGCGCCTGGCCGCTTCTGGTGATCATGGGTGCCTCGCTGCTCGGGTCGTTTCTGGCGATCTTGCTGGTCATCCGTCGCAATCGTCAGCTGGGCCTCTGATACCGCTTGGCAGCGCGGCTTTGCAAAGCTAGCCTTCCCTTGTTGCAAACTGGGGGAGCGCCTGAATGGCCGTGCAAAAACTGTATGCCGGTGCCAAGCTGCGCGAAATCCGGTCGCGTCTGCAGCTGACGCAAAAGGAATTCGCCGCGCGTCTGGGCGTCTCGCTGCCCTATCTCAACCAGATGGAAAACAACAACCGCCCGGTTTCAACGGCGGTGGTTCTGGCACTGGCGCGTGAGTTCGGCACCGATGTGACCGAGCTGAGCACAGGCGACAGCGAGCGTATGGTGTCCGATTTGCGCGAAGCCCTCGCGGATCCGGTTTTCACCGCCCCAAGCCCGTCAGCTGCCGACCTGCGGCTGGTCGCCTCGAACGCACCGGGTGTGGCGCGCGCCCTGCTGGCGTTGCACCGGGCCTACCGGCAAACGCACGAACGCCTCGCCTCGCTGGACGAGGCGCTGGGACGCGAAGACCGGACGCTGCGCGCCGCCCCCTGGGAAGAGGTGCGCGACTTTTTCCACTACTGCGACAACTACATCGACGCCGTGGACTGTGCCGCCGAGCATTTTGCCCAAGGGCCTGACAGCATCGAAACCAAAGCCGCGAAGCTGCTGGAACGCAAAGGCGTAGCCTTGCAGTTTTCCGATGATCCCATGCTGCGCCGCTACGATGCGCAGCGCCGTATTCTCACAATTTCAACAAAGGCCGCTGGCCCCACGCGCCGTTTTCAGATCCTGCACCAGATCGCCCTGCTGACCCAGAACGACCTGCTCGAAGCCACGCTGGATCTTGCCCGGTTCCAGACGGATGAAGCGCGCGACATCGCCAAGGTCGGGCTGGCCAATTATTTCGCAGGGGCCGCCCTGCTGCCCTACCGTGTCTTTCAGGCCGCCGCGCAAGAGACCCGTCACGATATCGAAATGCTCGCCGACCAGTTCGGCGCATCCTATGAGCAGGTCGCGCACCGGCTCTCGACGCTGCAACGCCCCGGTGCCAAAGGCGTGCCGTTCTTCTTTGTGCGCGTCGATCAGGCCGGGACGATCACCAAGCGCCACTCGGCCACGCGCCTGCAATTCGCGCGCTACGGCGGGGCCTGCCCGCTGTGGAACGTCCATCAGGCCTTTGAGACGCCCGGGCGTTTCCTGCGCCAGCTCGCCGAGACGCCCGACGGCGTGCGCTACTTCTGTCTGGCGCGGGACGTGTCGAAAACCGGCGGTTCCTTCCGCGCACCGGTGCAGCGCTATGCCATCGGGCTGGGCTGCGAGATCCGCCATGCCGAAGCCCTGACCTATGCCGATGACATGGACCTGACCAACCCGCAAGCGTTTGAACCGATTGGCATTTCCTGCCGGATCTGCGCGCGGCCCAATTGCCACCAACGCTCGATCCCGCCGTTGGAACAGGGGTTGATGATCGACCCCGACAAGCGCGGCTTGCTGCCCTACGCGATTGCCGGGCAGACGCCCTAAGCGAACGGGCCGCCCCAAGGGCGGCCCGCTGTTACCCTATTTTTCGCTTGGCTTACGGGGCGGCGCGCAGCATTGCCGCGATCTCGTCCTTGAGCACCAGACGCTGTTTGCGCAGCGCCTCTTCGTGCTCTTCCGCCACGGGTTCGACCTTGGTCTCGGCGCGGTGGATGGTTTTGTTCACCGCGTGATAGTCGTCGAACAGCTTGGCGAAATGCGCATCATTCGTCTTGAGCGCGTGCATTTTCTCGACGTCGCTCGGAAATTCTTCAGCCAGTTCGTGCGGGGTGTGGGACATGGTCTTCTCCGTCTTGCGTTACGGACAGAGTCCAGCCTGTCGCCCCGGCCACCCCCTTGATCTGGATCATAAGTTAAGCGCGTGATGCAGGATAATCGGCACGACGAGCTCTTCCTCATCCGACAGATGCCGGTCAAGGAAGGTGGCGAAGGGCGTCAGCGCCTCGTCCAGCAGGGCGGCCGTTTCGCGCGGCGGCTGGCCTTCGTGCAGGGTGCGCAGCACGGCGTTGGTGCGGTCGGCAAGGTCTTTGATCCGCGCATCCAGCGTGTGGTGGTCGGCGTCGAGCAGGGTAAAGCCGTGCTCCAGCTTGGGTTCGGCCTGCATCAGCATCGGGAAATAATGGTGATCCTCGATCTGGTGATGGCCGTGCAGTTCATTGAGCAACTGCCCCGCCAGCTGGATCAGCCGACGTGGGTCAGGCTCGGCGTCGCGCTCGATGATCGTGCGGGTGTGGGCCTGCAGCATCGGCAGCAGGGTGCGAAACCCCTGATGCCGGTCCAGCCAGAACCGCGTCAACCCGTCGAAATTGCGGTGACTTTCCCAGATGTCGCGCGGGTAGTCGTCCAGCAGCAGGCGCAGGGTTTCGGGCAGCGCGGCGCGGTGTTCCAGATCGTCCAAACTCAGGCCTTTCAGCGGGCAGCCCGGCGCCAACCGGCGGCGCGGGCCTCATCTTCGGTGCAAAACCAGCGCTCGCCACGGGTCTCGTCGATCCGCGTGCGCTCATAGTCGCGTTGGCCGGGTATATGATAAACCTGTCCGCTTGCCGAGACATTGCCCTTGATCGCACAGGCGCCGTGCGCTGGGGCACGTTGCGGCGGTTGCGCCTGCGCTGCGCGGCTTTCGGCGCGGTATTCGGCAGGCGTGGTGAAATTGTCACCGCCATTGCGCCAGACCCCACGGCGGCGATAGCGCGCTGCGCGTTCGGGATAGATATAGTCGCGCGCATAGGCGCGATAGGCGATCGCCGCCCCGCCCTGCACCATCGCCGCGCCCAGATCGCCCTGCCCCGCCTCACAACGCGCGACCAACCGTTCGTAGCGGTCCCATTCCACGCCATCGCAGCGGACCGTTCGCCCGCCGATCAACCGCGTCAGTTCCTCGCCCGACCAACGGCCGCAGTCCCAGTCCCCCTGCGGCCCCACGCAGGTTTGCGACCGTTCCGGCGCGTCGATCCCAAACAGGCGCACGCGGGTGCCCGCCACCTCAAGCGTATCGCCGTCGATGACCCGCGCCGCGCCCTCGATCGAGAGGCGGTCAGCGGCGTGAACCGCGCTGGCCATCATGAGGATGAAGAGTGAACAAATCCTTAACATGCCCCCCGTTTAGAGGGCCTGCCCCCGCCTCGCAAGACAAAGCCTAACGAAACGTTAACGCTGGGCGGTCTGCCAGGCCGGGTTCACCCAAGGCTCAAGATTTGACGCAGGCAGCGGCGTGCGCCCCAAGATATGGTCGGCGATCTTCTCTCCGACCATGATAGACGGCCCATTCAGGTTGCCATTGGTGATGCGCGGAAAGATCGAACTGTCAGCCACGCGCAGCCCGTCGACGCCGATCACCCGACCCTCGGGATCAACCACCGCCATCGGGTCATCCGCCCGCCCCATGCGCGCCGTGCCGCAGGGGTGATAGGCCGATTCGGCGTGCTCGCGGATAAAGGCATCCAGCGCGTCGTCGTCCTGCAGGGCGCTTCCCGGCTGGATCTCATGCTTGACGTGCTGGGCCATCGCCGGCTGGCCGATGATCTCGCGCGTCAGGCGGATCGCCGTGCGGAATTCGGTCCAGTCGTCAGGGTGGGACATATAGTTGAAGCGGATCAGCGGGTTATCTGACGGATCCGCAGAGCGCAGCCGCACCGTGCCGCGCGATTTCGAGCGCATCGGGCCGACATGGGTCTGAAAGCCATGCCCCTCGGCCACGGCTTTGCCGTCATAGCGCACGGCGATGGGCAGGAAGTGGTACTGGATGTCGGGATAATCGACGCCCGGTGCCGAGCGGATGAAACCGCAGCTTTCAAACTGGTTCGACGCCCCCGGCCCACGCCCCAGAAGCAGCCATTGCGCGCCGACCCAGGCCTTGCCCCAGAGGTTCCAGTATTTGAACAGCGAGATCGGCTTCTTGGTCGCGAATTGCAGATACAGCTCCAAATGGTCCTGCAGGTTCGAGCCGACGCCGGGACGGTCAGCGATGACCGCAATGCCGTGCTCGGCCAGATGCGCGGCGGGGCCGACGCCGGAAAGCATCAACAGTTTCGGCGTGTTGAGGGACGAGGCGGCAAGGATCACCTCGCGCGCAGCACTCACTGTGCGCCCGTCAACCAGCGTCACGCCCGTGGCGCGGCCGTTCTCGATCACCACCCGCGCGGCCAGACCCTTGACCAGCTTCACCCGCCCGGTTTTCATCGCTGGTTTCAGATAGGCCTTGGCCGCCGACCACCGCTCGCCGCGATAGATCGTCGCTTCCATCGCGCCAAAGCCCTCTTGCTGTTGGCCGTTGTAGTCGGGGGTGACGGGGTAACCCGCTTGTTTCCCGGCCTCGATGAAGGCGTCAAACAGCACGTTCTCACGCTTGCCACGGCTGATGTGCAGCGGGCCGTCGCTGCCGCGCCACTCACCGCCGCCGCCCGCATCGTCGGACCCGTGCCAATGCTCCATGCGTTTGAAATAGGGCAGCACATCTGCAAAGCCCCAGCCATCGGCGCCCTGCTCTGCCCAATGGTCATAGTCGCGCGCATGGCCGCGCACATAGACCATGCCATTGATGCTGGACGACCCCCCGATCACCTTGCCGCGCGGGGTGGCCAGGCGACGACCGCCCAGACCCGGCTCGGGCTCGGACTCGAGCCCCCAGTCGTAGCGTTTCATGTTCATCGGATAGCTCAGCGCGCCCGGCATCTGGATAAACGGCCCGGCGTCCGAGCCGCCGAACTCGACCACCAGCACCGAATGCCCGGCCTCGGCCAGCCGGTAGGCAACAGCCGACCCGCCGGACCCGGCCCCTACGATCACATAATCCGCGTTCATTTCAGTCTCTCAATACGGCGCGTCGACGGGGCCGGTGGCCACGTAGACGGATTTCACCTGCGTATAATGTTCCAGCGCGGCGTGACCGTTTTCACGGCCCACGCCCGACAGTTTCGAGCCGCCGAAGGGGGCTTCCACAGGGGTCAGGTTGTAGGTGTTGATCCAGCAGGTGCCAGCCTGCAGCTGCGCCACGACGCGGTGCGCACGGGCCAGATCGGCGGTGAAAACCCCGGCAGCAAGGCCAAACTCGGTGTCATTGGCGCGGGCGATGACCTCTTCTTCCGTGTCGAAATCCAGCACCACCATCACCGGGCCGAAGATTTCTTCGCGCGCGATGGTCATCGTGTCGGTGACATCGGCAAAAACCGTGGGCTGCATGTAGTTGCCCGCCCGGTCAAGCCGCTTACCGCCGGTGATCAGGGTGGCACCCTCGGCCACGCCGGCATCGACATAGCCCATCACCTTGTCCAGTTGATCGGCAGTCACCATCGGACCCATCTGCGTTTCGGGGTCCAGCGGCTCGCCGATCAGGATGGTTTCGGTGCGCTCTTTCAGGCGCGCAAGGAAGCGGTCCTTGAGGCCCTTTTGCACAAAAACCCGCGTCCCGTTCGAGCAGATCTGCCCGGTGGAATAGAAATTCCCCAGCATTGCCGCGCCGATGGCATCCTCAAGGCTGGCGTCGTCAAAGATCACCAAGGGCGACTTGCCGCCCAGTTCCATCGTCACGTTGCGGATGCCTTGGGCGGCGGCGGCATAGACCTTGCGGCCGGTGGGCACCGAGCCGGTGAGCGACACTTTCGCCACGCGCGGATCGGTGACCAGCGCCGCCCCCACAGCCCCCGGCCCTGCACGACGTTGAACAGACCCGCCGGAGCCCCGGCTTCCATCAGGATCTCGGCCAGTTTCAGCGCGCCAAGGGGGGTGACTTCGGACGGTTTGAACACCATCGCATTGCCAAAGGCCAGCGCAGGGGCGGCTTTCCAGCAGGCGATCTGGGTGGGGTAGTTCCACGCGCCGATGCCGACACAGACGCCGAGAGCCTCGCGAATGGTATAGACGAAATCGCCGCCGCCGACGGGCACTGTCTGGCCGGTCACGGTGGCGGCAAAACCGGCGAAATACTCCAGCGCATCGGCACCAGACGTGGCATCGGCCACCAGCGTTTCCTGAATCGGCTTGCCGGTATCGAGCGTTTCCAGCTCGCTCAGCTCTTGATTGCGCGCGCGGATGATCTGCGAGGCCTTGTGCAGCACCCGCCCCCGCTCGACCGGGCGCAGCGCGGCCCACGCCACCTGCGCGCGCGCGGCGGCGGCCAGCGCGCGGTCGATCAGCGCGGGCGTCGCCTCGTGCAGCCGGGCGACGATGTCGCCGGTTGCGGCATAGACGCACTCGATGGGCGCGCCGGTGGTGTCCTCGACATACTCGCCGTCAATGAAATGGCTGGCCGTGGGTTGTGCGCGCATCTCAGATCCCTTTCAACGCCAGTGTCAGATAATCCTCGATCCGGGCTTTCACCCGGCGAGCGTCTTGTTCTTCATCGCCCAGAGCCGCGTGCAGATAGGCCCCGTCGATCATCGCCGCGATGGAATGCGCGACATCGACGGCCCGGTCGCCCAGCGGCGGGCGCAGCGCGTGGGTCAGGTTCGACACCATGCGGCGCTGATAGATGCTGAGCAGGCGGCGGGCTTCAGGCCGGCCCTGCGCCAGCACGTAGAAATTGAGCCACGCGGCGACGACCTCACGGCGAAAGTTCGCCCCGGTGAACGACGCCCGGATGACGGCCTTGGCGCGCGCCTCGGGCGTGTCGGCGGCAGCCAGCGCGCCGCGCACTTCGGCCCCGTAGACCGTCATGACATGACGCATCGCGGCCAGAAACATCGCCTCTTTCGAGCCGAAATAATGGTGCGCCAGCGCCGAGGACATCCCGGCCCGCTTGGCAATCCGGCTGACCGTTACCTCCAGCGTTCCCACATGGCCGATTTCGGCGATTGTGGCCTTGATCAGCGATGCCCGTCGTATAGGCTCCATCCCGATCTTGGGCATGTTTCGTTCCCTTCCAACCGGCGCGAGACACGCCCGCCCCCGAAAAACTGTTGATTCTGTGCTAGACGATCGTTTATTGACTCGTCAATCAACAAAAACCGCCAACAGGAGTGACCTTATGTCCCTAACCCGTTTGAGCATGACCACAGCCGCCCTCGCGCTGGCCTCGGCCCCTGCGCTTGCCAACTGTGATGTTGTCCGCTTTTCCGATGTCGGCTGGACCGACATCACCGCCACCACCGCTGCCACCTCGACCATTCTCGAGGCGCTGGGGTATGAAACCGAAGTGACCGTGCTTTCGGTTCCGGTGACCTATACCTCGATGGCCTCGGGGGATATCGACGTGTTTCTGGGCAACTGGATGCCGACGATGGAGGGCGACATTGCCCCCTACCGTGAGGCGGGCACCGTCGACACCGTGCGCATGAACCTGTCGGGCGCAAAATACACGCTGGCCACCAACGCCGCCGGGGCCGCGCTGGGCATCACCGATTTCGCCAGCATCGCGACGCATGCCGAAGCGCTGGAAGACCGCATTTACGGCATCGAGCCGGGCAATGACGGCAACCGGCTGATCATGGACATGATCGACGCCGACGCGTTCAGCCTTGATGGCTTTGAAGTCATCGAAAGCTCGGAACAGGGCATGCTGGCTCAGGTCGAGCGTGCCGACCGCCGCGACGAGCCGGTGGTGTTCCTGGGCTGGGAACCGCACCCGATGAACGCCAATTTCGACATGACCTATCTGGCCGGGGGTGATGACTATTTCGGCCCGAACTATGGCGGCGCCGAGGTCTATACCAACACCCGCGCCGGCTATGTCGGCGAATGCCCGAATGTCGGCACGCTGCTGAACAACCTCGAATTCACGCTGGCGATGGAAAACGAGATCATGGGCGCGATCCTAAACGATGGCACCGATCCGAACGAGGCCGCCGCGAGCTGGCTGGCCGCGCATCCCGATGTGCTGGGCCCGTGGCTGGAGGGGGTGACCACCCGCGACGGTGGCGATGCGATGGCGGCTGTGACCGCCGCGCTGGCAGGATAAGACAGGATTTTGGGGCCGGCCTTGCGCCGGCCCCAAGCATTAACAGGGCGCAAAGCCCGGCGCGTGGGGGAAGATTTTGGTGGAATGGATCAAGGCAGCCGGTCTGGCTGTGGTCAATGCGGTTATCTGGATCGCCGTTGCGCTCTATGATTTCGTGATCTGGGCGGTGTTCGCGCTGGTCTGGTTCGTGCAATGGCTGCCGCAACGGCTGCTGGGCCTGACCGACGAGCGTCTTCCTGTCGGTGACACCGCCGAACGCGGCTTTGACTATGTGCAGGCCGGGGCCGAGTCGTTCTTTGACGGGCTGTCCGCCGTGCTGCAAGCGATCATTGACCTCATTCTGGCCGTCATGTTGCGGGCACCGGGGATCAACTGGTTCGACGGCGGTCGCCGGTACGAACCCTATTTCGACTGGTGGACGCCCGAGCGTCACAGCCTGCTGATCATCGCCGGTTTCGTCCTGCTCGCCTGGATGCTGCAGCGCAACTGGAAGGTTTGCCTGCTGGTGCTGATCGGCTTTGTGTTCATTCTGGATCAGGGGTACTGGGAGCAAACCGCCGAAAGCCTGACGCTGGTGCTGACCGCCTGTCTGGTCTGCATGGGCATCGGGGTGCCCATAGGCATCGCCGTCGCGCACCGGCCCAAGCTTTACGCCTGGATCGCGCCGGTGCTGGACCTGATGCAGACCCTGCCGACCTTCGTCTATCTGATCCCGGCCATCGTGTTCTTCGGTCTGGGCATGGTCCCCGGCCTGATCGCCACGGTGATCTTTGTCGTGCCTGCGCCGATCCGCCTGACCTATCTGGGCATCTCCAGCACCCCGCCCGCCCTGCTTGAGGCCGCGCAGGCCTTTGGCGGCACGAAGCGGCAGGTGCTGTGGAAGGTCGAACTGCCCTCGGCCTATCCGCAGATCATGGCCGGGCTGAACCAGACGATCATGCTGTCGCTGTCGATGGTGGTGATCGCCGCGCTGGTGGGCGCGCGCGGGCTGGGCGTGCCGGTGGTGCGGGCGCTGAACACGGTGAACACCTCGCTGGGCTTTGAAAGCGGCATGGTGATTGTCGTGGTGGCGATCATTCTGGACCGGATGCTGCGCGTGGGGAAAAAATCATGAGCGATACCGTCGAGGCCCCCGAGGCCGCCCCCGTCGACCACACGGGCCCCAAGACCGTGGTGTCGTTCCAGCACGTTTCCATCGTGTTCGGTGACAACCCGTGGAAGGCCATCCCCCTGATGGAAACCGGCCAGTCGCGGGCCGATATCCAGAAAGAGACGGGCCAGGTGCTGGGCGTGCATGATTGCTCGCTCGACGTGGCCGAGGGGGAAATTCTGGTGCTGATGGGCCTGTCCGGTTCGGGCAAGTCCACGCTTTTGCGCGCGGTGAACGGGCTGAACCCTATCGTGCAGGGCGACGTGCTGGTGCATGACGGCAAGGAGATGGTCAGCGTGCCCAAGGCCAGCGCCAAGGTGCAACGCCAGATCTGCACGGATGCAGTGGCGATGGTGTTCCAGCAATTCGGCCTGCTGCCCTGGCGGACCGTGCGCGACAATGTCGGCTTCGGGCTGGAGCTGGCGGGCATCAAGCGCCGCGAACGCAACCGCCGGGTGGACGAGCAACTGGCGCTGGTCGGCCTGTCGCAATGGGCCGAGCGCAAGGTGGGCGAGCTGTCGGGCGGCATGCAGCAGCGCGTCGGGCTGGCGCGCGCCTTTGCCACCAACGCGCCGATCCTGCTTATGGACGAGCCGTTCTCGGCGCTGGACCCGTTGATCCGCACCCGGTTGCAGGATGAGCTTCTGGACCTGCAGGCCCGCGTCAAGCGGACGATCATCTTTGTCAGTCACGATCTGGACGAGGCGTTCAAGATCGGCAACCGCATCGCGATCATGGAGGGCGGGCGCATCATCCAGTGCGGCACCCCGGCCGAGATCTACACCCGGCCCGCGAATGCCTATGTCGCGGAATTCGTCGCGCATATGAACCCGCTGGGCGTGCTGACCGCGCGGGATGCCATGGTGCCAGCCCCGCGCCCGGCGCCGACCGGCCTGACCCTGCCCGCCGACACGCCACTGCGCGACGCGATGATCAGCCTGAGCGACGCGCGCGGCCGCATTCTGCTGACCGAGGGCGGACAGGTTGTCGGGATGCTGACCGATGCCAGCGCGGTCGCTGCGCTGGTCGCCAAGCGCGGTGACGAGACGGGGAGCGAGGAAGACGCGTAAGCACGGTGCGCTGAAGCGCACCCTACCGTGCTGTCACTGCTGCGCGGCGGCAACCATCGACCAGTGCAGCTGGCCATCCCCGGCCCGCGCGACGCCATAGCCTGCGTCGCGCACCGCCGGGTTGAGCATGTTCACCCGGTGCTCGGGCGAGTCCATCCAGCCCCGGATGATCTGCGGCGCATCGCGGTGGCCCATGCCGGTATTCTCGACCGCCGTGGCGTAGGGGTAATCCTCACGCCGCAACCGTCGTCCCAGCCCGGCGAACCAGCTGCCGCGATGCGACAACCGCCCCCGGTCGGCCATGCGGCAGGCCTGTGTCTGCGCAGCCTCGGTCAGGCGGGCATCCATGCGCAGGGCGGGAAGGCCCTGACCGGCACGCTCGGCATTGGTCAGCACCAGCAGCTCGGTGCGCAAGGCGCCCAGGCTGCCCGGAACCTCGCACGCCGCCCAGAGCGGCGTCGCAAACAGCATCAGCAGGGTGAGAACGCGCAGGATCATGCCGAAACGCTGGCCGATTTTTCGGCACGGCGCAACTGGTGCTCGCGAAGGGCGATGAAGATCACGGCAGAGACGATCATCCCCCCGCCGCCGACAACCCACATGTCGACCGGCTCGCTGAACAGCAGCGCGCCCAGCGTGACAGACCAGACCAGTTGCAACGCGGTCACCGGCTGCGTGACAGAGATCGGCGCGGCGGCGAAGGCAAAGGTCATCAGGTAATGCCCCGCCGTGGCGAAACCGGCCAGCATCAGGAACCAGCCGGCCTGCGTCCAGGTGATCGGCTCCCACACGGCGATGGCAAACGGGGCCAGACCGATGGTGACGGTGATCGAGAGCATGCCAACGATCATCGTCGGCGAGACCTGATCGCTCAACCGTTTGGCCATCAGATACGACGTCGCAAAGAACACTGACGTAACCAGCATCGCCAGATGCCCGGCGTTCAACTCTCGCAGGCCCGGCCGCAGGATGATCAGTGCGCCCAGAATGGCGATGATGATGGCCATGATCCGGCGCAGGCGTATGCGTTCGCCCAGAAACAGCACCGCGCCAATCGAGATCAGGATCGGGTTCAGGTATCCCATTGCCGAAACCTCGGCCAAGGGGATGCGCGTCATGGCAAAGAACCACAAGATCACCCCAAAGGTGTGCATCAGCCCGCGCCAGCCAAAGGCGCGCCACAGCGCCGGTGTCATCGGCTCGCGGCGCATCGCGTTGATCATCGGCAGCAGAAAGATCAGGCCGAGCAGATAGCGCAGAAAGGCCGATTGCGCTGCCGGGATCTCTTGCCCCATGTGCTTGACGCCCGCCGTCAGGCCGACAAAACACAGGCCCGACGCCAGCATCCACAGCACCCCGGCGACCGGCTTGTCGCCGCGGGCCGCCATAGGCGTGGTTTCTGGGATCGGAACCGCGGGCGAGGAGGTGCTTAACTTATGCATGATCTCCGGACATGCCGCGCCCTGCCCTTGAGGGCAAGGCCGAATCGCTTCCCTGCACCGGCGTCAGAGCGGCCAGATCAACGGTACAATGGTGCAAACGGTGATCGCCATCAGGACGTTCAGCGGCACGCCCACCTTGAGGAAGTCGGCGAACCGGTAGCCGCCGGGGCCGTAAACCAGCGTGTTGGTCTGATACCCGATCGGCGTCGCAAAAGCCGCAGAGGCCGCAAACATCACCGCAATGACCAGCGGACGCGGGTCCACGCCCATAGTCTGCGCCAGACCAATCGCCACCGGCGTGACGATGACGGCAACGGCGTTGTTCGACACCACCTCGGTCAGCACACCCGCCAGCGTGTACACCGCCAGCAGCAACGCCCAATGCGGCAAGCCCTGCAAATGCGGCGCGATCGCGTCGACCAGCAGCTGCACCGCACCCGAGGCCTCAAGCCCCGCGCCCACGATCAGCATGCCGAAGATCAACGCCAGCAGCCGGCCCTCGATGAAGCCGAAGGCCTCATCGGCATCAATGCAGCGGGTCAGCAGCACGATCACCACACCGATCAGCGCCAGCATCTGGATCGAGGCCACGCCAAGCGCCGACAACCCCACCACCCCGGCCAGAACACCGATGACAATGGGTGCGTGGCTGCGCCGATAGGCGCGCTCGGACGGCTGGGTCACGTCGACCAGATCCATATCGGTGGCCAGACGGCGGATATCCTCCATCGCGCCTTCCAGCAGCAGCGTGTCACCGACCTGCACCACCAGATCGTCCAGCTGACGCCCGATGTTCTGGCTGCGCCGGTGCACGGCCAGCGGGTAGACGCCGTAACGGCGGCGCAAACGCATGTTGCCCAGCGAACGGCCGATCATCCGGCAGCCGGGGGTGATCAGCACCTCGACGGTCGAGGTCCGCACCGTGCTCAACTGGTTGACCAGCCGCAATTCGGGGTTCTGTTGCAGGCCCAGAACCTCGGACATCTGGGTGCGCAGCACCACGCGGTCGCCTGCCTCCAGCACCACATCCGCCAGCGCCCGGCGCAACGAGGCATCCCCGCGCAGCACGTCAATGACCCGCGCGCCGCCCCGGCTGAACACATCGGCGTCTTCCAGCCGTTTGCCAACCAGCGCCGAGCCTTCGGGGATCGCCACCTCGGTGAAAAACTTCATCGGCGCGCGGTCGCCCAGCAGCGCGGCCATCAGAATCGCGCTCGGGCAGCAACCAGCGGCCGGCCAGGGCCAGATAGGTCACCCCGACGAGCGCCACGGCAATCCCAACCAGCGACATTTCAAAAATGCCGAACGGCTCCATGCCAGCGGCCTGCGCCACCCCATCGACGAGAAGGTTCGTCGAGGTGCCGACCAGTGTGATCGTACCGCCGAAAATCGAAAAATAGCTCAGCGGAATCAGCAGCTTTGATGGCGCGACTTCCATCGCTTTGGCCAGCTTCATGAAGATGGGGATCATCACCACGACAATGGGCGTGTTGTTGACGAAGGCCGACATCGCCAGCACCGTCATCGTCAACACCACCAGCGTCAGGCGCGGGTGATCGGCAGCGTGACTGACCGCCCGCTGCGACAGGAAATCGAGCGAGCCGGTGCGCACCAGTCCGCCGACGATCAGGAACATCGCAGCGATGGTCCAGGGCGCGGGGTTGGCGAACACCGCCAGCGCGCGGGTTTCGGGGACAATACCCAGAATCAGCATGAGCGCGGCCCCCGACAGGGCGACCACCTCAACCGGATAGGTTTCGCGAATGAACATCGCCAGCATGCCCAGCATGATGACGATCGACACAACCGGCGACCAGGCCGCAAGGCTCTCAACGCCCAGCATGCAACGCTCCTTTGCCGCGGATTACCGATGCGTCGTCCATCACCCACACCGCCCATTTCATCTGCGCAGCCGCACCTGCACGTCTACCGCGCATAAACACCGTTCCTGGAGCAACCGGCAAGGGAGAATGCGATCGAGCGCCTCATGAGCACCGGCTTGAACACAGGTTGAGCGCCAGGAATAGCCTCACCGATTATCGGCTGTGCAGGCCCGGCCCCAACGGCTGATGTCACGGTTTGACCTGCCCGACAGCGGGCGTCGCAACTTTCGCCGCGGGCCCCGACGGCGCCAGCCGCCCCCCTGACGCACCATGGTCACGCTGAGTGCCTTGCCGGTGCGGTCGTCGGTCTCGATGAACACGCCCGACAGGGTGGCCTCGCCCACGGCAGGCTCGAAGCGGGCCTTGGGCATGCCGGTGATGAAGCGTCGCAGCGGCTCGTCCTTTTGCATGCCGATGACGCTGTCATAGTCACCGCACATCCCGGCATCGGTCTGATAGGCCGTGCCGCCGTTCAGGATCATCGCATCGCCCGTGGGCACATGGGTATGCGTGCCCACCACGAGCGAAGCGCGGCCGTCGCACCAATGGCCCATCGCCATCTTTTCGCTGGTCGCCTCGGCATGGACGTCAATGACCGCAGCCTGCACCCGGCTGCCCAGAGCATGGGAGCGCAAGACCGGCTCGATGGCGCTGAACGGGTCGTCGAAGGGGCGCTTCATGAACACCTGCCCCATGACCTGCGCGACAAGAACCTGCCGTCCCTCGGTCGCCGGGAAAACCCGTGCCCCGATACCGGGCGCAATCTTGGAGAAATTGATCGCGCGGATCAGGCGGGGCTCGTTTTCGATATGGCCCATCATCGTCTTCTGGTCGAAGGCGTGATCGCCCAGCGTCACGCAATCCGCCCCCGCGTCGAACAGCGCCGTGGCATGGTCGGGCGAAAGCCCCATCCCCGACGTCGCGTTTTCGCCGTTCACCACGACGAAATCCAGACCCCAATCGCGCCGAAGCGCACCCAGCCGCTCGGTCACCGCACGGCGACCGGACCGACCCATCACATCGCCCAGAAAAAGAATTCGCATATCTGATCTGTAAGCCGCCAATCAGGCCGACGCAAAGAGAAAAACCGCCGAAAGGGGGCTCGCCCCCTCGGCCCGTTCCGGGCCTCACCCCTGAGGATATTTACGGACAGAAAATGGCGGTTAACGAAAGATTAACGCCGCTATTTTCTGTCTCAAAATATCCTCGGGGGGTGAATTTGGCTTTAGCCAAAGAGGGGGGTCCGAGGCCCCCCTACCCCAGCGCCGTCATCCAGCCCCAGGCGGTAAAGATGCACAGCGCCGTTGCGATCAGCACGGTCGAGGCGGCCACCCGACGCGCTCGCCCGTACATATTCGCAAAGAGATAGGCATTCACCCCCGGTGCCATGCCTGCCGTCACCACCGCCGAGCGGAACGGTCCCGGCTGCACATCAAGCAACCGGCCCAGCGTCCAGGTGATCGACGGGTGCAGCACCAACGAGATCGCCACCGCATAGGCGATCAGCCGCAGATCCCCCTCGGGCCGGTAGCGAAACAGCACGCCGCCCAGCCCGAACAGCGCCGCAGGCAGGCCGGCGCGCGCAACCAGACCGGCCGCATCCGCGATCACGCCCGGCAGCCCCTGTCCCGACAGGTTGACAACCACACCAGCGCCGATGCCGATGACCAGCGGGTTGGTGGCAAGGCTCTTGACCACCCGCCCCGCCGTGCGCGTCAGGCCCGCGCCGCGGCACGCACGCCCTCCATCACCAGCACGCCGACCAGATAGCAAAACGGCGCATGCAGGGCGATGATCGCATAGTTCGGTGCCAGCGAGTCGCTGCCATAGGCACGCTCGGAGATTGCCAGCCCCAGCAGGACCGAGTTCGAGAACAGGCACACGAACCCGACCGCAACCGCATCTTCCCAGTCACGTTTGAACACGAACCGCGCACCGAAAAGCCCGGCCAGAAACCCGCAAAACGCGCCCGTGTAGAAGCTGACCAGCATCCGCCAGTCAAAGCCCGAGCCCAGATCCAGCCGGGCGAGCGCCAGAAACAGCAAGATGGGAATGGCGAAGCTTTGGGCGAATTTCATCAGCCCTTCGATCCCGGCCTCGGAGATCACCTTGCCCCAGGCTGCCAGATACCCCAGCCCGACGACCAGAAACACCGGCAGGATGACCTGGATCAGCGCTTCCATGTCAGGTCCTCACCCCGTCCGGCACCCGGGCCCGGTTCACAGGGCGAACTCCAGCACCATGCCGTCATAGGCCGGTGTGATGTGCGCGGGCGTCTCGGCCGCGAGGCGCTCGTAGTCAAGATCGACGTGCATGTTGGTCAGCACCGCCTGTCGGGGGGCTGCCTGCGCGATCCATTCAAGTGCCAGATCGACATGCGCATGGGTGGGATGCGGTTTGTAGCGCAGCGCGTCGAGGATCCAGCAGTCGAGCCCGTTCAGCACCGGCCAGCTTGTCTCGGGGATGCGCACCACATCCGGCAGATAGGCCAGCCCCGCGATGCGGAAACCCAGCGCGTCCATGCTGCCATGGTCGACGCGGAACGGCGTCAGCACCAGCGGACCGCCCGCGCCGGAAATGGTCACATCCCCGTCGATGGTGTTGAGATCCAGAATCGGCGGATACGGCGACCCGGCGGGCTGCACAAAGGCATAGCCAAAGCGTGACAACAGCGCGTCCTGCGTCGGATGGTCAGCCCAGATCGGCAGTCGTTTGCGCGTGTTGAACACCACCATCCGCAAATCGTCGATGCCATGGACGTGGTCGGCGTGGCTGTGGGTATAGACCACCGCATCCAGCGTGCCGACGCCGGCATCCAGCAATTGCTCGCGCATGTCGGGCGTGGTGTCGATCAGCACACGCGTGGTGCCGTCCTGCGTGATCCGTTCGACCAGCAACGAGCAGCGGCGGCGGCGGTTGCGCGGATTGGTGGGATCGCAGGCGCCCCATTCGCCGCCCAGACGCGGCACGCCGCCGGACGAGCCGCAGCCCAGAATGGTAGCGCGCAGCAAGGCCATCAGGCGGCCCTCGCCTTGGTGAACAGCCGGTCGAAATTCTCGGTCGTCTGGCGGGCGAAGTCTTCGTAGCTCAGGCCGAATTTTTCGGCGACGATCCGGGCGGTCAGCGCCACATAGGACGGCTCGTTGCGCCGCCCGCGATGCGGCGGCGGTGCCAGATAGGGGGCGTCGGTTTCCACAAGCAACCGGTCCAGCGGGGCGGCGGCGAGGATCTCGCGCACTTCAGCACTTTTGGGGAAGGCCGCAATGCCCGAAGCCGACAAATAGAAGCCCAGATCGAGCGCCGCCTGCGCCAGCTCAAGCCCCGACGAGAAGCAATGCATCACGCAAGCGTAGGCCCCGGCGCGGTGCTCTGCTGTCAGGATACGTGCCATATCCGCGTCCGCGTCGCGGGCGTGGATGATCAGCGGCAGGCCGGTCTGGCGCGCGGCCTCGATATGCACCAGCAAGCTCTCTTGCTGGATGCCGGCGCTTTCGGGGGTGTAGTGGTAGTCCAGCCCGGTCTCGCCAATGGCGACGAATTTGGGATGCGTGGCCAGGGCGGTGAGGGTCTCGACCGCGACGACCGGCTGCTTGTCAGCCGACATCGGGTGGATCCCGGCGGCGTAATAGACTTCCGGGTACTTTTCGGCCAGCGCGCGAACGATCGGCTCGCGCTCGAGCTTGGTGCAGATCGACACCATGCGCGACACGCCCGCGGCGCGGGCGCGCTCGATCAGCGCGTCGTGCTCGCCGTCGAACTCGGGGAAGTCGAGATGCGTGTGGCTGTCGACGATTTCGGGGGCGGTCTGTGAGGTCATCGGGCGTTCCGGAAGTTCATCCCGCCGCCTTGAGCGCCGCGGATTCCAATCGCAGGAACATATCCAGCACCAGCGCGCCGGGGTCAAGGTTGACGGCCCGTCCCGCGCGGGCGCGGGCCCCGAGATCGGCGGCCAGTTCGGCCCAGCGACGGGCGGCGCGGGCGTCGGGCGACAGGCGCGCGGCGAGCGCGGCTTCGCCCCGCACGGCTTCGGTCAGGGGCTGGCCGGTGGCCCCGGCGCGGGCCAGACGGGCCAGCGCAAGGTCCAGCAGGCGGACGGTCAGATCGAAACGGGGTTCGGCTTCGCGGCCCCCGAGAGAATTGCACATTTTCAACACGGCTGGCCGCGAGAGACGCGGCAGATCCGACAGAATGTCCACAATTGCTGCATACAGCTCCAACCCGCCGCCATTCAGCACACGGATCGCCTCGCCCACCGAACCGCCGGAAAGCTCGGCTAAAGCCTCGGCATGCGTGACCTCGCCCAGCGCCTGTTCCAGCGCGCGGGACATGGCATCGGGGTTCAGCGGATGCAGGCGAAGTTCGCGGCAGCGCGAGCGGATCGTGGGCAACAGGCGCGACGGTTGGTGCGCGACCAAAAGCAGCATCGCGCCCGCCGGTGGCTCTTCGAGCAGCTTGAGAAGGGCGTTGGCGGCGTTGGCGTTCATCTCGTCTGCGGCATCGACGATGACCACACGGCGCCCCCCTTCGGCCGAAGACAGCCCGAAAAAATCACGCAGTTTACGCACTTCATCGACGGTGATCTGGGTTTTCAGCTTGCCGGTCTTGTCATCCACAGCCCGGCGGATCGGCAACAGGCCAGACTCGGACCCCGCCGCGATGCGGTGCGAGACCGGATGATCGGGATCCACGTCCAGCACCTGCGGCGCGCCAAACAGCCCGCCGCCCGGTTCGGTCGCCAACAGAAACCGCGCCAGCCGCCACGCCAGCGTCGCCTTGCCGATGCCCCGCGGGCCGGTAATCAGCCAGCCGTGATGCAAACGGTCCTGCGCGAAGGCGTCGAGAAAGCGTTGCTCGGCATCGTCTTGCCCGTAAAGCTGGCGGGTGTCGCGCGGATGCGGCGCGCCGTCGATGCGGTCGGGTTCGGGTGCCTCAGCCATGCGCGGGCATATCCAACGCAGCGCCGACGGTCGCCAGCACATCAGCGGCGACCGCGTCCAGCGGACGTGCGCCGTCGATCACGCGGAACCGGTCGGGGAATTCAGCAGCCAGCGCCAGAAACCCGGCGCGCATCTGGCGTTGCAGCGCGGGGCCGAAATCTTCAAACCGTTCCTCGGTGCCCTGACGCCCTTTGGCGCGGGCAAGGCCGACCTCGGGGTCCATGTCGATCAGCACGGTCAGATCCGGTTCGCGCGCGATCATCAGGCGGTGCAACTGATCCACCAGCGCGCGCAGATCGCCGCGCGACAGACCCTGATACATCCGCGTGCTGTCGGCAAAACGGTCGCACAGCACGACTTGCCCGGCAGCCAGCGCAGGCTCGATGGTGCGCTCCAGATGGTCGCGGCGCGCAGCGGTGAAGAGCAGGATCTCGGTTTCGGCGGACCAGCGGTCAGGATCGCCTTCCAACACCAGCCGGCGGATTTCCTCGGCCCCCGGCGAGCCGCCCGGCTCACGCGTCAGCACGACATCCCGTCCCTGCGCGCGCAAGGCGTCGGCCAGCAGACGCGCCTGCGTCGACTTGCCCGAGCCGTCGATACCTTCGAACGTGACAAACACCCCGCGCTGCCCGGAGGTCACGGCGTGACCAGACCCAGATTCTCGCCCAGAATCAAAGCGGCGGTGCGCATGCGGGGCATGAAGCCGCCCTCAGGCACCGCCTCTCCGGCGACAAGCGGCAGGGTGAAAGGGTTGGGCAGACCCGGCACCTCGACGATCAGCTGCGCGACTTCCTGACCCTGTGCGATGGGGGCTGCCAGCGGGCCCTCGTACTCGACCCGCGAGACTATATTGCCTTGCTGGATCGCCGGAACCAGCACGGCCAGATCGGCTGACGCGACCAGCGACACGGTGGACTGAGTGCCCATCCAGACATCCGCCTGTGCGACGGCCTGCCCCTCTTCAAGCACGTCACGCTCTACGAACTGGCGGAAGGCCCAGGTGATGATGCGCTCGGATTCCTCGGCCCGTTCGGCTGTGCTATTCAGGCCCGAGAAGACATAAACGATGCGACGGCTTCCCTGACGCGCCGACCCGGCAAGCGAATACCCGGCTTCTTCGGTATGGCCGGTCTTGAGCCCGTCGACGCCCGACCCCGAGCCCAACAGCGGCACACGATTGGGCTGGGTGATGCCGTTCCAGGTAAATTCGGTTTCGCCCAGATAATGATAGAGATCGGCGTGTTCCTCGATCAGGTAGGTCGCCAGAACCCCCAGATCATGCAGGCTCATGCGGTGGCGCGGATCGGGCCAGCCCGAGGCATTGGCGATCGTCGTCTGCGTCATGCCGATCTGCTCGGCGCGCAGCTGGGCCATTTGCGCAAAGGCGGCCTCGGTGCCCCCCAGACCTTCGGCGATGGCAACGGCCGCGTCATTGCCCGACACAACCGCCAGCCCGCGGATCAGATCTTCGCTTGTCGGGCGGTCGCGGGTTTCGAGGAACATCGACGAGCCGCCCATCTCATGCGCATGCGTCGACACGTTCCAAGTCGTATCCAGCGACACGCGACCTTCGGACAGGGCGTCGTACAGCATGGCCAGAGTCATCAGCTTGGACATCGACGCGGGCGGCAGTGGGATATCGGCATTCTGCTGGGCCAGAACCTGCCCCGACCCGACGTCGTAAATATAAAAATTCGGCGCGCGGCCGCCATAGGGCGACTGGGCCAGGCTGGCTGTCGCGCTGGCGATAACGACAACGCAAGCGGTCAACAGGCGCATCAGCGGCATGGGTGTCTCCTTGAGGCAAGCACACGAGGGACCGGCCCGTCAGGGCCGGTCATCGCGCGCGAGTGTAGCGTTATTTGGGGGCGGGTTTCAAACCCGCTCAGCGCACAACCGCGTAAGCATCGGCGAATCCCAGCCCGCGAACCCGTTGCAGCATCTGGCCGCGCTCGGTTGTGGTGCTGGCCGGGCCGACGACGACGCGCCAGAACTGGTTCTCGCCCACCTGACCGCGCCGGATATCCGCCGTCAGACCCGCTTGCTGCATCTGCGCGCGGGCGTTGATCGCGTTCTGTTCGACGCTGAAGATACCGATCTGCACGAAGGGCCGGTCGATGCGCGGTGCAGGCTGCACGGGGGCAGCGACCGGAGCCGTCGGGGCCTGCAGCGGCGCGGTCTCGGCAGTCTGCGTGCCGGTGACATCGGGCAAGGCGATCATCGTGGTGTCGGGTGCAGGCTCAGGCTCGCGGCGGCGGAACATGCCGAAGAGACCGCGACGCTCGGATGCAGGGGCGGCGGCTTGCGGAGCGGCGGCGGCGGCGGCGGTGCCTGCAGCGGGTGCCAGCGTGGATTGCGCAATGGCCACCGGCGCGGGATCAGGCGCGCGGCGACGGAACAGATCGCGCAGCCCCCGGCGCGGGGCTTCGTCGGCGTCGGTGATCGCCACCTGCCCCTGCGGTACGCCCGCCGGAACCGGCACCGCCGTGTCGGGCGCCTGCGCGGTGGTGACCGGGGCAAGGGCCAGCGTCTCGCCCGCTGCGGTGGCGGGTTCGGGGGCCGGGTCGATCTCCATCTCGACGCGCTGCAGCCGCAGGGCGGTCACTTCGATATCGGTGGGCGCACCGGCCAGAATGCCCAAGGCGTTCGCGGCTTCGGACGAGACCTGAAAGCGCGGACCGGGATTTTCCCGTTCGCGCCGGAACAGCGCGCCGATCACCGTGGCGCCGGTGGTGGCGTTTCGGATCAGCACGCGCTCGGGGTCATGGGCGGTCGGGTGGGCGACCCAGACGCCGCCCAGCGACGGACGTCCATCCCAAAGCCCGGCTTCATCGACCTGAAAGACCTCGGGCGCTTCGACGTCGCGCTCGATCACCCGCTCACTGTTTCCAGACGCCTGCGGCACGCCGCTGGTCATCGCGGCCCCGTCGGCGGCGCCTTGCGTCATCTGGCAGGCGCCCAGCGACAGAGCAGCCGCCAACGCCAAGACCGGCGTAGCGGCCAGTCGCGGAAATGCGGTGCTGACTGTTCGATCCATTCTGCCCTCATGCCCCTTATGCGCAGGATCCCGGCCGGATGGCCCTTGCCCGTGCTTGTCCTTGTCGCCCATCAAACAGGCGCGGATCTTTGAGCGTGAGGATAGCGCCAACGGCGGCACAAGAAAAGCCCGATGGCAGCGGCACTTGCTCTGCGCGACATCAACTTGCCGAAAACAAGGCAGATTGGGCCGAGCGGGCGGGCGTTTGGCCCCCGGACAAGCGCCCGAAGCGGGCGCTGGCCTCTGGGCGACCCGAGCGGCGGCTCGCGCGCGCGGGAGGGGGCGTTCCGCCCCCTCGGCCTGCGGCCTCACCCCCTGAGGATATTTGGGGCATAAAGTTGGGGCGGGCCTGGCGCGCAATGCGGACAATTTTACGAAAAGTTTTCGCACTGCATCGGAAAGATCAGGACGGATCGCGCCAGCGGTTTACCATCGGATACCGCCGGTCGAGCCAGAACGCACGGGTGGTCAGGCGGGTGCCGGGCGCCGACTGGAAGCGTTTCCATTCCGAGATCATCAGCAGGTGTTCGACCTTCTTGATCGTCTCGCGCTCGAACCCTTCGGCAACCAGATCGGCCACCGAGCATTCGCGCTCGACCAGCCCTTCGAGGATCGCGTCCAGCACCGGATAGGGCGGCAGGCTGTCTTCGTCCTTCTGGTCCTCGCGCAGCTCGGCCGAGGGCGGCTTGTCAATCACCCGTGGCGGGATGACGGTGCCTGCAGGGGCCAGCATCCACGGGCGGTGATTGGCATTGCGCCAGCGGCAGGTGTCGAACACGCGGGTCTTGTAGAGATCCTTGATCGGGTTGTAGCCGCCGTTCATGTCGCCATAGATCGTGGCATAGCCGACGGCCATTTCAGACTTGTTGCCGGTGGTCAGAAGCATCGCTCCGGTCTTGTTCGAGATCGCCATCAACAACAGGCCGCGCAGGCGGGACTGGATGTTTTCCTCGGTGACATCGGGCGCGAGGCCGGCGAACAGCGGTGCCAAGGCCTCGGTCACCGCAGCGCGGGCGCTGGAAATCGGCACGGTATCCAGTTTCGTGCCCAGCGCGTTGGCCACCGCTGCGGCGTCCTCCAGCGAATGGGCCGAGGTGTATTCCGACGGCAGCATCAGGCAATGCACGTTCTGCGGCCCCAGCGCATCGGCGGCAATCGTCGCCACGACTGCCGAATCGATGCCGCCCGAGAGGCCCAGCACCACGCGTGTGAAGCCCGACTTGTGCAGATAATCGCGCGTGCCGGTGACCATCGCGTGATAGTCACGCTCCCAGTCATCGGCGAGGGGGTTTTCTCGCCGTCTTCGGCGCGCCAGCCGTCGGCGGTCTCGACGAAATCGACATGGGTGACGGTCTCGAGGAAACCGGGCATGAGATGGGTCAGCTGCCCGCCCGGGTTCAGGACGAACGAGGTGCCGTCGAACACCTGATCATCCTGCCCGCCGACCATGTTCAGATAGACCATCGGCAACCCGGTCTCGACCACCCGGCTGACCATCAGCCCCAGCCGCGTGTCATGGCGCGCGCGCGAATAGGGCGAGCCATTGGGCACCAGCAGGATCTGCGCGCCGCTCTCGGCCTGCGCCTCGGCGACATCCTCGTGCCAGGCGTCCTCGCAGATCGGCGTGCCGATGCGCAGCGGGCCGACGCGGTAGGGGCCGGAGATATCGGCGGGGGTGAACAGACGCTTTTCGTCAAAGACCATCTCATTAGGCAGATGGTGCTTTTTCACCACCGAAGCGATGCGCCCCCCTCGAGGATGTAATAGACGTTATAAAGCCGCCCGCCCTCCAGGAGCGGCCCGCCAATCCCGATCACCGGGCCATCGGCACACGCCTCCGCCAGCGCCTCAACCGCCGCCATCGCCGCGCGGGCAAAGGCGGGCTTCATCACCAGATCCTGCGTCTGGTAGCCGGTGATGAACATCTCGGTGAAGGCGACCATATCGGCCCCGGCCGCCTTGGCCTCGCCCCACACCCGGCGCGCGGTCTGGGCATTGGCGTCAAGCGCGCCCACTGTGGGGTTCATCTGGGCCAGGGTCAGGCGAAAACGCTGGGTCATCGGTCGTCCGTTCTGAAGGTCAGAGGATACATATCAGCTTGCCGGCTGAGGAAAAGCGCCAAGGCCGGCGCATCATCTGTCCCCAAATATCCACGGGGGTTCCCCAAGGGGGGAGCGTGCTCCCCCCTTGGGCGAGGGGGTCCGGGGGGCGAGCAGCCCCCCGGCCTGCGTCGTCACTCTTTGATCACGTAGTTCTTCAACGTCGCCTGCACCACTTCCCACACCCCGGTGAACCCGGGCCGCAGAATGATGCTGTCACCGGCGCGCAGCTCGTGGCGGGTGCCTTCGGCGTCGGTCAGCACGGAATGACCGGCCAGAATGTGACAGTATTCCCACTCGTCATAGCTCACGCGCCACGCGCCGGGGGTGGATTGCCACAAGCCGGCATAAAGACCGTCGCGATCCTCGATGTCCCAGCTGGTGTGGATCGGGTTGCCCGAGACCAGTTTCTCGGGCGCCGGGCGGCTTTCGCTCGCCGTGGTCCCGTTGCGGGTCATGCGCAGGAAGGTGTCGGTCATGCAAGGCTCCGAAGTTTCTTGCAAAATGCCGCAGCCGGCCGGCAATCACAAGAGCAGGCCGGACGAAAACCCGCACCACGGCGGAACGCAACGTCGCCGCTGGACAAGCCCGGCGCGTGCCCCCTACCCTTTCGGGCAACGCGGAGGACCATCATGAAACGTCTCGACGACCTCGATCTCACCTTCACCACGCTCGAGGTCGATGCCGAGGGCATCGCCACCCTCACCCTGAACCGGCCCGACAAGCGCAATGCGCTGAATGCAGCGACGGTGGATGAGCTGATCGACATTTTCACCGTCGTCCCACGCGCCGGCGTGCGGGCGGTGGTGCTCAGGGCCGCAGGCACGCATTTCTGCGCCGGGCTCGATCTGGTCGAGCACCATCAAGAAGACCGCAGGCCCGAAGACTTCATGCATGTCTGCCTGCGCTGGCACGAGGCGTTCAACAAGATGGAATACGGCGGCGTGCCGGTCATTGCCGCGCTCAAGGGCGCTGTCGTTGGCGGCGGGCTCGAGCTGGCCTCGTCGGCGCATATCCGGGTGGCGGATGCGACCACCTATTTCGCCCTGCCCGAGGGGCAGCGCGGCCTGTTCACCGGCGGCGGCGCGACGATCCGCGTCGCCGATCTGGTCGGCAAGGCGCGGATGATCGACATGATGCTGACCGGCCGGGTCTATCAGGGCGAGGAAGCTGTCGCGCTTGGCCTCGCGCAATATCTGGTCGAGGACAGCGAGGCCAAGGCCTATGAGCTGGCCCGCGCCGCCATCTCCAACCCGCCCCTGTCGAATTTCGCCATCTGCTCGGCGATCAGTCATCTGCAGAACATGTCGGCGATGGATGCAGCCTATATGGAGTCCGTGGTCGCGGGCATCGTCAACACCCAGCCGGCCAGCCGGGGGCGATTGGCAGCCTTTGCCGACAAATCGGCCGCGCGGGTGCGCCCGAACGAGTAAGCGCACCACCCCGGCGGGGCACGGGCTGCGCCGTCGGATCTTGCGTATTCAGGGCAAGATGAAGGGGCTTTGGGCGCGCGGATCTTGCGTGTTAAGAGGGTCGCATGACCCAAGCGCCCGCCCCCAGCCTCATGCGCCCCGCGCCCAGCCGCACAGGCATCTGGGCCGTTCTGGGGGTGCTGGCGGCGATGCTGGTGCTGGGCTTGGGCTCGCTGGCCTATCAGCGCCTGCACCGCGCGGCGCTGGCCGAACTGACCGAGCGCGGGACAAGCACGCTCAATCTGGCGGTGGCGGCGCTGAACGGGCAGTTGCGGCGGTTTGACCGGCTGCCGGGGCTTCTGGCGCAGAACCCCATTTTCCACGACTTGCTGCGCGCGCCGGTCAATGCCGGCCGCGTACAGGCGGCGAACCTGTATCTGCGCGATACTGCACGGCTGCTGCAGGCCACCGACATTTATGTGATGGACCTCGACGGCGACACGCTGGCTGCCTCGAATTTCGACCAGCCACTCAGCTTCATCGGCCACAACTTCGCCTATCGCCCCTATTTCACCGAAGCCCTGAGCCAGGGCGACGGGCGGTTCTATGCGCTGGGGACGACCTCGCTGGTGCGCGGCTATTACTATGGCGCGCCGGTGTATGTGGATGACGAGATCGCCGGCGTTCTCGTCATCAAGCTGGATCTGGACGCGATCGAGCAGGGCTGGCGCGGCTCGGGCACCGAGGTGATCGTCACCGATCCCGAAGACATCGTCTTCATGTCGACCGAGCCCGACTGGACCTTCGGCGCGACGCGCCCGCTGACGCCCGAGCGTCTGGAGCGTACCCGCAGCACCCGACGCTACGCTGACCGCGTGCTGAGCGAGTTGCCTTTGACGCGGCTGTCGGGCCCCGATGGCGGTGCGCTCTGGCGGATCACCCAGCCCGGCGGCAGCGCCGAATACCGCATCCTGTCCGAACGCATGCCCGAGGCCGACTGGACCGTGCAGGTGCTGATCAACACCCTGCCCGCGCGCCAGCAAGCCCTGACGCGGCTGGCGCTGGCCGGGTTGCTCGCCGGGCTGGCCGTACTGGCTGCGGTCATCGTGTTGCAACGCCGCGCGCGGCTGCGCGAGCGGATGGCGCTGCAGGCCGAAGCGCGCGCGCAGCTGGAGCGCAGGGTCGAGGAGCGCACGCGCGAGCTAGCCTCGGTCAACCGCCAACTGGCCGGCGAGGTGGCCGAACGCACCGCGACCGAGGCGCAGCTGCGCGCCACGCAGGCTGATCTGGTGCAGGCGGGAAAGCTGGCAGCGCTGGGGCAGATGTCGGCCGCCCTGAGCCACGAGTTCAACCAGCCGCTGGGCGCGGCGCGCAACTTTGCCGAGAACGCGCAGCTGTTGATCGAGCGGGGTCGGATCGAGGATGCCAAGAGCAATATCGAGCGGATTCTGGCGCTGATCGGGCGCATGGGCGATCTGTCCAAGCATCTGCGCAACTTTGCCCGCAAACCGAATGCGCAGCTTTCGGATGTCTCGCTGCCCGAGGCCGTGGCAGCGGTACAGGAGATCATCGGCTGGCGGCTGCGCGCGCAACGCATTGATCTGCAACTGGATCTGCCTCCGCTTTCGGTACGGGCGGGGCCGGTTCGCTTGCAGCAGGTCTTGGTGAACATCCTCTCCAACGCCATCGACGCGGTTGAGTCCACCGATCAGCGCCGCATCACCCTGCGCGCCCGCGCCCAAGGCGGCACCGCCGTGATGACCATCGCCGACAGCGGACCGGGCGTCGCGCCGCAGCTGGTCGAGCGGATCTTTGATCCGTTCTTCTCGACCAAGGGGGTGGGCAAAGGTCTGGGTCTGGGCTTGTCGATTTCCTATAACATCGTGCATGACTTCGGCGGCACCCTCTCGGTGCGCAACCGCCCCGAGGGCGGCGCCGAATTCACCCTGACGCTGCCGCTGGCGCACGAGGCCCCATGACGCGCGGACGTATCCTGCTGGTCGATGACGACCCCGACCTGCGCCTGTCCACGGCGCAGAGCCTTGATCTGGCCGGGTTCGACGTCACCGATACCGACCAGCCCGAAGACGTGCCCGCGCTGATCGGTTTCGGCTTCAACGGCATCGTGGTGACCGACATCCGCATGCCGAAACTCGACGGCATCAGCCTGATGAACCAGATCCACGCCATCGACCGCGAGGTGCCGGTGATCCTGATCACCGGGCATTCCGACGTGCAACTGGCCGTGCGGGCGATGCGCGAAGGGGCGCATGACTTCATCGAGAAGCCATTCTCCGGCTCGCAACTGGCCGAAACCTGCGCGCGGGCGCTGGATTACCGGCGGTTGGTGCTGGAGAACCGCGTTCTGCGTGCGGCGGCGGGACAGAAGGACGATCTGGAGCAGCGGCTGGTCGGGCGCTCGAACGTGATGATCGACCTGCGCCGCCGGATGCGCACCATCGGCCCGGCGGAAACCGATGTGCTGATCACCGGCGAGACCGGCACCGGCAAGGAGATTGTCGCGCGCGCCTTGCACGATCTGTCGGCGCGGGCGGCCAAACCGTTCATCGCCATCGACTGCGCCGCCCTGCCCGAAGCGCAGATCGAAAGCGAGCTGTTCGGCCATGAGCCGGGCGCGTTTCCCGGCGCGATGCGGGCGCGGTATGGTCGGTTCGAGCATGCGCGCGGCGGCACGGTGCTGCTGGATGACATCGGCTCGATGCCACTGGCGGTGCAGGGAAAACTGTTGCGCGTCATTCAGGAGCGCACGATTCAGCCCTTGGGATCGAACGAGGTACGTCCGGTCGATATCCGCTTCATCGCCACCTCGCGCAGTCCGCTGGAGGCCGAGGTCGAGGCCGGGCATTTCCGCGCCGACCTGTTCTACCGCCTTGCCGTGGTCAGCCTGACCGTGCCGCCCCTGACCGCCCGGCGCGAGGATATTCCCCTGCTCTTCGCCCGTCTGCTGGCCGAGGCCGCAGGCCGTCACCGGGTCGAACCAACCATGCCCGCCCCGGCTCTGGTCGAGGCGCTGCTGGGCCGCGACTGGCCCGGCAATGTGCGTGAGCTGCGCAATGCCGCCGAACGCAGCGCGCTGGGACTGGGGATCGAAGCGCCGTCCGAGCAGCCGGACTCCGGCCCCGCGCCGGGCAGCCGGCTGTCCGACCGGGTCGCCGCTTTCGAGCGGGACGAGATCGTGCGGGCGCTGATTGCCTCGGGCGGGACGCTCAAGCAGGTGTATGAATCGCTCGGGCTGTCGCGCAAGACGCTCTATGAGAAGATGCAGAAGCTGGGCATCGACAAGAGCCATTACACCGACGGTTGACCCCGCCGAACGGGCGGGATTCCACCCACCCGCCAGCCCGATGTGTCGAAATCCACCCATTTCCCTCCCGCGATCTGTGATTTTTTCGCGCAGCACCGTTGCGCATGCTTGCTTCACGTCCCGGTGATCCGCCTGATGCCCCCATGCCCCGGCTGTCTGAGGAGCCGGACGGGGCCTGCCCAAAAACAAACCAAGTCCATGGGAGGACTATCATGAGTCTGTTCAAGTTCACGGCGCTGGCCGCTGCCGCGCTGCTGACCGCTGCCCCCGCCGTCGCTCAGGACCGCGCGGGCTGGCCGCAGTCGATCACCATCGGCACGGCCAGTCAGGGCGGCACGTATTTCGTCTATGGCAACGGTCTGGCGGGCTATATCGGTGAAGCGCTCGGCATCAACGCCTCGGGCGAAGTGACCGGCGGGCCGGTGCAGAACGCGACGCTGGTGCAACTGGGCGACCATGCCATCGGGCTGGTCACCATGGGCCCGGCGTATGAGGCCTGGACCGGTCGCAGCGAACTGGCCCCCGGCCTTGAGCACAGCGATCTGCGCGCGCTGTTCCCGATGTACCAGACACCGTTCCAGGTGATCACGATGGCCAATTCGGGCATCACCTCGGTCACCGAACTGGCCGGCCACCGCGTCTCGGTCGGCCCGGCGGGCGGCACGCCCGGCACCTACTGGCCGCGCTTCCTCGAGACGCTGGGCGTTGAGGCAAACGTGTCGAACGCCGGTGCCGCGGATGCAGCCGGTCAGCTGAAAGACGGCCTGATCGACGCCTTTGCCTTTGCCGCTGGTGTGCCGATCTCGGCCTTCTCGCAGCTGGCAGCCGAGGCTGACGTGCGCATGTTCGGCTTCACCGAAGCCGAACTGGCCACCCTGCTGGCCGCCCATCCCGAAGTCGCCCCGCTGAACATCCCGGCAGGCACCTACCCCGGTCACGACTATGACCAGCAATCGGTCTCGATGTGGAACTACGCCATCGCCAATGCGTCGATGTCGGAAAGCCTGGCCTATGAGATCGTCAAGCTGGTGATGGAAAACCCCGACCGCATGATGGAAATCCACCGTGCCGCCGAGGAAACCATCATGGACAACGTGCTGAACAACACCTTCATGCCGTTCCACCCCGGTGCCGTGCGCTACTACCAAGAGCACGGGATCGAGATCCCCGAAAACCTGCGCGGCTGATCGGCCTGCCAGACACCACGGGGCCGGGAGCAGAACAACTGCCCCGGCCTTTTTGATAAGGGGCGGAGGGATACCCATGTCGACAACCAAGCTTGCGGCCACTGCGGCCGAACCTGAAATCGCATCCGAGACCATCGCCGAGGGTGTCGATGATGAGGTGATCTCGTCCAACCAGCGCGTGTTTGGCGGCAATCTGGGCCTGCTGATGGCCGCGCTCTGCGTGCTCTACACCAGCTTCCATATCTTCGTGATGAACGTCTACCCGCTGGAACCGTGGGTATACCGGCTGATCCATGTCGGCGGCGGTCTGGCGCTAGGCTTTGTGCTCTACGCCGCGCGCGGGCTGCCCGACACGGGCGAGGATGCGTCGCTCAGCGTGACCGAACGGGCCCTGACGCTCGGCTCTGCCGTGCTGCTGGCCGTCGCGGGCGGACAACTGGCGGCGATGTGGATCATGGGTGATCTGGTGACCACGGGCGCACCGGCGACCAAACATCTCTACACCTTCGGCTATCCGCTGATTGGCGGCACGCTGCTGGCACTGGGGGCCTCGTGGAGCGCCCCGACCCGCCGCCGCACGACGCTGAGCTGGGCCGACAACCTGCTGTCGCTGGCTGCGGTCATCGTCGCGCTCTATATCATCATCCATGCCGATTTCCTGCGCATCCGCGCGCAAGTCTTCCCGCATCCCAACGACATGTGGGCCTCGATTGCCGGGATCGTGCTGATCCTCGAACTGACCCGGCGGCTGGCGGGCTTGGCACTGGTGATGATCGTCGCGGTGTTCATCGCCTATGGCTTCCTCGGGCCCTGGCTGCCGGGCGTGTTGTTCCACAACGGCTATGCCCCGGCGCGGTTCTTCGCCTTTATCTATACCGATAACGGCATCCTCGGGCCAACCACCTCGATCTCGTCGACCTATATCATCCTGTTCATCGCCTTTGCCGCCTTCCTGCAGGCGTCGCGGGTGGGTGAGTATTTCGTCAACTTCGCCTTCGCCGCCGCCGGTGGCTCGCGGGGCGGTCCGGCCAAGGTGGCAGTGTTTGCTTCGGGGCTGATGGGGATGATCAACGGCACCTCGGCGGGTAACGTCGTGGCGACCGGCTCGCTGACCATCCCGCTGATGAAAAAGGTCGGCTACAAACCGCAGACGGCAGCCTCGGTCGAGGCAGCGGCGTCGACTGGCGGGCAGATCATGCCGCCGATCATGGGCGCCGGTGCGTTCATCATGTCGGAAATCACCGCCATTCCCTACCGCGATATCGCCATCGCGGCGCTGATCCCGGCGATCCTGTATTTCGTGTCGGTCTATTTCATGGTCGACAAGGAAGCGCTGAAACACAACATGAAGGGCCTGCCGCGCGACCAGCTGCCTTCGTTCCGGCTGATGCTGAAACGGGTGTTCCTGTTCATCCCGATCATCATCCTGATCGGCGCGTTGTTCATGGGCTATTCGGTGATCCGAGCGGGTACGCTGTCGATGGCGGCAGCGGCGGTGGTCAGCTGGCTGACCCCGACCAAGATGGGCATCAAGGAGATCTTCTGGGGTCTTGAGATCGCCGCCCGTATGGCGCTGCAGATGGTCGCCGTCTGTGCGGCGGCCGGGGTGATCGTCGGCGTCATCGCGCTGACCGGGATCGGCACCCGCTTCTCGTCGCTGCTGCTGAGCCTTGCGGGGCAAAGCCAACTGGTCGGCATGATGTTCGCGATGCTGGTGGCGATCATCCTTGGCATGGGGATGCCGACGACGGCGGCCTATGCGGTGGCGGCCGCAGTGATCGCGCCGGGCCTGATCCGCATGGGGATCGAACCACTGACCGCGCACTTCTTCATCTTCTACTACGCGGTGATCTCGGCCATCACACCCCCGGTGGCACTGGCCGCTTATGCCGGAGCCGCGATTGCGCAGTCGGATCCGATGAAGACCTCGGTCGAGAGCTTCAAGTTCGGCCTCGCAGCCTTTGTCGTGCCGTTCATGTTCTTCTATTCGTCTGAAATGCTGATGCAGGGCGAATGGATCGACATCCTGCACGTCTTTGTCACGGCGCTGTTCGGCATCTACATGATGGCCTCGGCAGTGCAGGGCTGGATGTTCGGACGGCTGAACACCGTGTTGCGGGTGATCACGCTGATCGGCGCGCTGGGGATGATCAAGGGCGGCTGGATGACCGATCTGGGCGGGCTGGTCATCGCAGTCGTGGTGATTGCCATCCAGCGCGGGCTGTTGTCGCCCAGGACCATCACCCGCGGGATGGACTGAGACCGGGAAATGCGAGGGGCTGCTCGCCCCTCGCGCTCCCCGCCAGAGGAGGGGGCACGCCCCCTCCTCTGGACTCCTCCCGTGGATATTTTCAGACAGAAAATGAAACAGGGTTAACGAAGCTTTATCATCTGTCTCTAAATATCCTGGGGGTGAATTGGCCGTCAGGCCAAGAGGGGGCGAGGCCCCCCTGCCCGGTCGCCCGAGGGCGCGGCGGCGACAGCCGTCTAGGCCAAGGGCGAAACCCGCCCTAGCGTTTGACCTGCTGCCAGAGCCAGATCAGCACCATCGCGCCCAGAACGGCCAGCACAAAAGTGATCGCACAGCCGCCGACGGTAACGACGAGACGCAGCGCAAAGCCGCCGACCAGAGCTCCGACGATGCCGATCAGCATCGCGGTCGGCAGATCGGCGTCCATCCCCATCAGACGGGTTGCCAGCAGGCCCGCCGCCGCGCCGATCACGACCAGCAGCAAGACCGCGGCCATGCGTCAGTGCCCCGCCGTCTCGGCGGCGATCTGGGCCGAGGATTTGCGCCCCCGTTCGGTGGCGGATTTCAGCTGGCCGCAGGCGGCCATGATGTCTTCACCACGCGGCGTGCGGATCGGCGAGGCGTAGCCGGCCTTGAAGATGATGTCGGCGAAGGCCTCGATCCGCTCCCAGTCCGACCGCTGATAGGGCGCGCCCGGCCATTCGTTGAACGGGATCAGGTTGATCTTGGCCGGGATGCCCTTGATCAGCCGGACCAGCCGCCGCGCATCTTCGTCAGAATCGTTCACATCCTTGAGCATGACATACTCGAAGGTGATCCGCTCGCTGTTGGACAGGCGTGGGTAGTCGCGCAAGGCGCCCAGCAGCGTCTCGATGTTCCATTTCTTGTTGATCGGCACCAGCCGGTCGCGGACCTCGTCCGTGGTGGCGTGGAAGCTGATCGCCAGCAGGCAGCCGATCTCATCCGCCGTGCGGGCGATTTCGGGCACCACGCCCGAGGTCGACAGGGTGATCCGGCGGCGCGACAGGGCGATGCCCTCGCCGTCCATGACGATCTTCATCGCGTCGCGGACGTTGTCGAAGTTGTAGAGCGGTTCGCCCATGCCCATCAGCACGACATTCGAAATAAGGCGCTCTTCCCGTCGCGCCTCGCCCGGGATCGACCATTCCTGCAAATCATCGCGCGCGATCAGCACCTGACCGACGATCTCGGCCGCCGTCAGGTTGCGCACGAGTTTCTGCGTGCCGGTGTGGCAGAACGAGCAGGTCAGCGTGCAGCCGACCTGGCTGGAGATGCACAGCGTGCCCCGACCCTCTTCGGGGATGTAAACCGTCTCGACCTCATGCCCGCCATTGATCCGCAGCAGATACTTGCGCGTGCCATCGGCCGAGACCTGTTTGGTGACGATCTCGGGCAGCTGGATCTGGAACGTGCGGTCCAGAAAGGCGCGGTAGTCCTTGCTCAGATTGGTCATCGCGGTGAATTCGCGCACGCCCCAGTGATAGAGCCACTGCCAGATCTGGCCTTCGCGCATCTTCGCCTGTTTCTCGGGCGTGCCATGCGCGATCAGCGCCGCGCGCAGCTGTGTGCGGGTCATGCCGATCAGGTTGGGTGTCTCGCTTTCGATGTCCTTGCGCGGGATGGTCAGGACGTCTTGCGTGATGGGGGCAGTCATGCGCGTCTCCGTTTGGCACCGCAGCGGTCTGCGCAGCATATAGGAAAAAGCCGCCGGGCAGAACAGCCCGGCGGCCCTGAAATCGTCAAACGCGCAGCGCTTATTCGGCGCAGCGGCGTTGGGCTTCTTCCGTTGCGGCGGTGATGCCGAACAGGTTGAACGTATCTTGCGTCTGCGTCCCGCGCGACGAGCGCGCGGTCAGAACGGCGCTTTGCCCCCGGCGCATCGACGCAAGGATGCGCGCATCCTCTTCCGGCGACGCGGCCCAGGCCCATTCGCCATCGACGATCAGCTGGAACACATCGGCACCGATCGTGACCTGCACGGTCGAGTTTTCGGCGAAAGGATAGCCGCCGGTAAAGGAAATCTCACCCGTCGCGCCCTGCCCCTGACGGTAGGTCGCAAACATCAGAATGTCGCCACGCCGCACGGAAACCGCACGGCCATCGCGCGTGTTCACGGTTTCCGAGGGCGAAGAAACCGCCCAGCACTCGCGCGGGGTGCCGTCAACAAAGACGCTCCACGCGGTTTCCACGGCGACGCGGTTGGTCGAATCCTGCGCCTGAGCAGGAAGCGCGGCCAGCAAAGCCATCACTGCACCTGCCGCGCCGAATTTGAACGTTGTTGCCATCTGCCTCATCGCCTCCAGCCTGTGTCATCAACCCCGCGAGCGGCCTTGTTGCACAAGGCTTTGAACTGGCGCAACGGGGGTTTGCCCGGTAGCTTGCCTATTACCCCGTTTTAAGGGGGTTAGAAACCCCCGTTGGCGGAAAATTGCGCAACTGTGAAGGAGATATGGCCATGAGCGACGTGGGAACAGGGGCGGTACCGCTGGTGGAGCTGTGGCGCGGAGGGATGCTGGAGAGCCAGCACCTTGGTCATGCCGTCATCTGCGACGCTTCCGGCGTGATCGAATCCTGGGGAAATCCGGCGGCGGTGATCTATCCGCGCTCGTCCTGCAAGATGATCCAGGCCTTGCCCTTGCTCGAATCGGGTGCGGGCGCGGGGCTGGACAATCGACGACTGGCGCTTGCCTGTGCCTCGCATCAGGGCTCGGCACTGCATACCGCGGCCGTCGAGAGCTGGCTGGGCGATATGGGGCTGAGCGAACAGGATTTGCGCTGCGGCGCGCATGAACCCACCGACATCCCCGAGCGCAATCGCCTGATCTGTTCCGGCGACGCGTTCTGCCAGCTGCACAACAATTGTTCGGGCAAACACGCCGGGTTTCTGATGCTGAACAAGCACCTTGGCGGCGGGTCGGAATACACCGAAGTGGATCACCCCGTTCAGCGCGCAATCAAGACCGCCTTTGAAGAAGTCACCGGCGAGGACAGCCCCGGCTGGGGCATCGACGGCTGCTCGGCTCCGAATTTCGCGACATCGGTCACGGGACTGGCCCGCGCCATGGCCCGCTTTGCGTCGGCGCAAGAGACCGATGCTCGGAGCCGCGCCATGGTCAAACTGCGCGAGGCCATGCCCGCCCATCCTGAAATGGTCGCCGGCGAAACCCGCGCCTGTACCGAACTGATGCGCGTCATGGACGGCGTGGCGATCAAGACCGGCGCCGAAGCGGTTTTCGTGGCGATCCTTCCGTCGAAAGGGCTGGGCGTTGCGCTCAAGATCATCGACGGCGGCACCCGGGCATCGGAGGCCGCGATCGTGGCGATTCTGTCGCGGTTGGGTGTTCTGGACCCGGCGCATCCGATGGCGCTGAAACGGCTGGGTGCGCCTCAGGCCAATTGGCGCGGCAAGGTCTGGGGCGAGTTGCGCCGCGCGGACGGGTTCTGCTGACCCTCAGGGCTAGGAGCGCGGCGCGCGGGGGGCATCGAGCCCCCGCGCGCCGGTGGGCTTTCGCCCACGCACCAGCCTTCGGGCGTTTCGACGCCGATACACGTCCGGGTTTGCGTATTTGCGGCAAGCTGAAGCACAGGACGCTTGAACGATTGGCGCGGTTTGGCGCAGAATTATGTGCGGGAGGGCCTGTGCATGCAGTTCGACTATGTGATCGCCGGCGGAGGCTCGGCCGGCTGCGTTCTGGCGGCACGGCTGAGCGAAGATGCAAGCGTGTCGGTCTGTCTGATCGAGGCCGGCGGCGCGGGCAAAGACCTGATCATCCGGGCGCCGGCTTTGGTGGCCACAATGGTTTCGGGTCGACCCAAGCTCAACAACTGGGCGTTTCGGACGGTGCCGCAGCCCGCGCTGAACGGGCGGCGCGGGTATCAGCCGCGGGGCAAGGCACTGGGCGGCTCATCGGCCATCAACGCCATGCTCTATGCGCGCGGACAGCCCGAGGATTACGACGGTTGGGCGGATCTGGGGGCCGAGGGCTGGGACTGGGCCGCGTGCCGCCCGTATTTCCTGCGCGCCGAGAACAACCAGCGCGGCGCGTCGGTCCACCACGCAACCGGCGGGCCGTTGCAGGTGTCGGACCAGTCCGAGCCACGCGCCATCACCCGCGCCTTTCTGGACGCCTGTGGTGAGGCGCAGATCCCCGAAACGGCAGATTTCAACGGCTCGCAGCAAGAGGGGGCCGGGTATTATCAGGTCACGCAGTTCCATGACGGGCCGCATAAAGGCGAGCGCTGCTCGGCAGCGGCGGCGTATCTGCATCCGGTGATGGCCCGGCCCAACCTGACCGTGCTGACCCGGTGTCTGGTGCAAAGGGTGGTGATCGCGGACGGACGCGCGACGGGCGTAGAGCTGCGCCGGGGGCGACGGATAGAGCGGCTGTCCGCCCGGCGCGAGGTTATCGTCTCGGCGGGCGCCTTCGGCTCGCCGCACCTGTTGATGCTGTCAGGCGTCGGCCCCGAGGACGCGCTGCGCGCGCAGGGCATCACGGTGAACCATGCCCTGCCGGGCGTTGGCCAGAACCTGCAGGACCATCTGGATTATGTGATCAGCTACACCTCGGCCCGGACGGATGTGATCGGCCTGAACCCCGCCGGTCTGTCGCGGCTGGCCAGAGACGGGCTGCGCTGGCGCAAGACAGGCGGCGGCCTGTTTGCCTCGCCCATGGCCGAGGGCGGTGCATTTCTGCGCTCTGCCCCAAACGTCAGCCGACCAGATCTGCAACTGCATTTCGTCATCGGCATCGTCGACGATCACCTGCGCAAACTGACACTGTCGAACGGCTTCTCCTGCCATGTGTGCCTGCTCAGACCCCACTCCCGCGGCACAGTCGGCCTGACCGCGCCAGACCCGGCAGCGCCTCCGCGGATCGACCCGGCCTTCCTGTCCGACCCGCGCGATCTGGCGCCGCTGATGCGCGGCGCGCGGCTCATGGAGCAGATCCTGCAAGCCCCACCCCTCGCGCCGTGGCGCAAGCGCAGGCTTTACCCACATGACACGTCGGACGCTGCACTCGAGGCCGACATCCGCGCCCGCGCCGATACGATCTACCACCCCGTCGGCACCTGCCGCATCGGCACCGACCCGCTGGCCGTGACCGACCCACAGCTGTGCGTCCACGGCATCATGGGCCTGCGTGTCGTCGATGCCAGCGTGATGCCAACCGTGGTCAGCGGCAACACCAACGCCCCGACGATCATGATCGCCGAGCGCGCAGCCGAGATGATCCGCACCGGCTAGCGCCTTCTTTGCTCTGCAAATATCCACCAGGGGGTCCGGGGGACGCGTGCGTCCCCCGGGCGGGGGCGGGTGGCAACCCGCGCGGGCGCGAGGGGGCTCGATGCCCCCGAGCGCCCGCCCTACCCAGCCAGATGCCGCAACGCTTCCTTGCGTGCGAAGGACTTCAGCCCCGCGCCATGCTCGGCCATCCACGAGCGCGTGCGCTCGGGATCGTGCTTGGACAGATCGCGCAGCCACCAGCCGACGGCTTTCTGGATGAACCAGTCGCGGTCGGTGACATAGCCCGCCGCCCAGCCCAGCACGCGCTCGCGCACCGCCAGATCCTCGGGTTTCGGGTTCGGCATCCGCGCCCAGGGCAGCGTCATGACCAGCGCGGCGCGGCGGGTCCACATGTTGGGGCTGGCCGTCCAGCCCTCGACCACGTCCAACCGCGACGGATCCACCACCAGCCGCCGACCGCCCGCCGAGCTGGCGAAATCCGACACTGCCCAGCCTTCGAACCCCTCGGCCCAGCTGGCAATCAGCGCCCAGACGGCGGTGTCATCGGGCCGGATGCGCGCCTGCGCCAGCAGTTTGGCCGCCGCCAGCATCGCCTCATGGATACCGCTGTCCCAAAGCCCGGCCGCCAGCGCGACGCGCTCGTCCAGCGTCGCCGCCGCGCGCCAGCCCTTGACCAGTTCGTCGATCTGAGGGTTGCTCAGCCCCAGATAGGGCCGGTCGATCTTGTGATAGGCGCGCATTTCCTCGGCCCGGACCGGATCGGCAAGGGCGTTCAGCGTGGCGAGGGCGGCGTCGGGTGATACGTCTTGATCATTCATACTCGGGTCATTTCAAAGCGGACGCGCCCGACGGGAAGACCCCAGCGGCGCACGATCGCCTCGTTGATAACCCGCCCGTCCGGCGCGCGATAGATCACGTCGGAAAATGCCAGCCGGGTCACGCCCTCAAGCGATTCGAAATCGGCGGTGTAAGTCAGGCGGATGGTATCGCCCTCCTCCACCACCTCGGCCACCCCCACGGTATCGTCGCGACGCCCGGTCCAGCGGCCCGGCCCGGCGCGGTCAAACACCCAGGTCAGCCGCCCCGTCTGCCCGTCGTCATAGGTGAAATCCTCGGCCACGGTCAGACGATCGCCCTCCAGCCGTCCGTGCAGCTGCGCGCTGAAACGACGCTCCGAGCCGGTCAGGTCAACGTGGAAGACGCCGCGCCCGCGCACCTCGCCGACGAACACATCGGTCAGCGTGATCGGTCCGCCCGGCACGTCGGGGGCGTCGGGTGTCCGGGCGCAGCCCGCAAGGGTGGCGGTGCCGAGCGCGGTGGCACCAAGGATGACTGTGCGGCGGGTGAGGGTCATGGCGGGGCTCCTGATCAGGGTTCCCAAGGGATACGGCCCCCTGCCCCGACCGGATCAGTCCAGAAGGCCGGTCGGAAACCCGTCAATCGTCTGGCGGTTCTTCTGCTCCCAATAGGCGCTCAACGCTTCGTCGTCCCGCTGCCCCGCCCATGTCTTCAGCGTATCGCGCTCACCGGCGAAGTCGAAATAGGGCACCGCATAGCCGCAGGAGGTCTGCACCAGATCGACGTCCAGCACATAGATCTGCCGCGCGCCGGGGATCGGATCGAACTGCGCATAGAGCGCATCCCACTCGGCATCGCGGGCATAGACCGCCCGCGCAGAACCATAGGCCCGCAGGATCACCGGGCGTTTGGTAAAGCTGCACCACATCACCGTCATGCGCGGGTCAAGCCGAAGATGGCCGTCAGTCTCGTTCCCCGAGCCGGTCACATTCAGCCAGATCAGCTGGTTCGGCCCGGTCACGCGCAGGCTGTCCATGCCCTTGGGCGACAGGTTCACCCGTCCGGTGGGCGCGGCGGTGGCGACGAAGAACATCTGTTGCTCGGCGATCAGCCGCAGGTGGTCGTCCGCGAAGCTGGGAAATTGTTTGGCCATGTCACTCCACCGTCACCGATTTCGCCAGATTGCGCGGCTGGTCCACATCCGTGCCCCGCGCCAGCGCTGTGTGATACGCCAGCAACTGCGCCGGGACCGCGTAGACGATGGGCGCGATGAGTTCGGGCACCGTCGGCATCGCCAGCTGGGCCCAGACCTTGCCGGCCTCTTCAAGACCCGCGCGGTCCGAGATCAGCACCACCAGACCCTGCCGCGCCATGACTTCCTGCATGTTCGAGACGGTCTTGTCGTAGAGCGCATCGCGCGGTGCCAGCACGATCACCGGCATCGTCTTGTCGATCAACGCAATCGGCCCGTGCTTCAGCTCGCCCGAGGCGTACCCCTCGGCGTGGATATAGCTGAGTTCCTTGAGCTTGAGCGCCGCTTCCAGCGCCAGCGGGAACATGACGCCCCGGCCCAGAAACAGCGCGTGCTGGGATTCGGCAATCTTGGCAGCCAGCGTCTTGATATCGTCTTCGCGGTCCAGCGCCTGCGCCAGCAGGCCGGGCAGCACCTTGATATCGGCCAGCTTTGCGGCCAACTGGGCCGCATCCAGCCGTCCCCGATCCTGCGCGGCCTTCAGCGCCATCAGCAGCAGCACGAGCAGTTGCGCGGTGAAACCCTTGGTCGAGGCGACGGAAATCTCAGGGCCCGCCAGAATCGGCAGCGCCACATCGGTTTCGCGCGCAATGGACGAGGTGGGGACGTTGACCACGCCAATCGTGCGCGACAGCTTGCCCTCGACATGGCGCAGCGCCGCCAGCGTGTCGGCCGTTTCGCCTGACTGGCTGACGAAAATCCCGATGCCCTTGTCGCTGAGCACCGGCTGGCGATAGCGGAACTCGCTGGCGATATCGATGTCGCAGGGCAGCCCGGCGATCTGCTCGAACCAGTATTTCGCCACCTGCGTGGCATAGTGCCCGGTGCCGCAGGCGACCATCGTCACCCGGTCGCAGGTGCTGAAATCGACCTCGGGCGGAAAGGCCAGATCGGTGCCGTCGGGGGCCAGATGGAAGGCCGTCACCGCGCCCAGAACGGCCGGTTGCTCGGCAATTTCCTTGGCCATGAAATGCTTGTGCCCGGCCTTGTCGATGCGGGTCTGTTCCAGCTGGATGCGGGTCACCGAGCGGTTCACCCGGTTGCCAGCCATGTCATAGAAGGTCGCTCCGGCGCGGGTGAGGACAACCCAGTCGCCCTCTTCGAGATAGGTCACGAGGTCCGTCATCGGCGCCAGCGCGATGGCGTCCGAGCCCAGATACATCTCGCCGGTGCCATGCCCCACGGCCAGCGGCGAGCCTTTGCGCGCACCGATCATCAGATCGTCGTGGCCTTCGAACAGGAAGGCCAGCGCGAAAGCCCCCTCCAACCGCTTGAGCGTAGCGCCGACGGCCTCTTGCGGCGTCATGCCCTGGTCCAGCAGGTGCCGCGTCAGCAGCGCGACGGTCTCGGTGTCGGTGTCGGTCTCATGCGCCAGCCCGGCGGCAGCGAGTTCCTCCCGCAGGATGCGGAAGTTCTCGATGATGCCGTTATGCACGACCGAAACCGGGCCCGAGCGGTGCGGATGGGCGTTGCCGACATTCGGCTCGCCATGGGTTGCCCAACGGGTGTGGCCGATCCCGGCCTTGCCCGCCAGCGAGTCGTGCACCAGCAGATCCGACAGGTTCACCAGCTTGCCGACCGCACGGCGGCGGTCCAGAACACCGGCGTTCACCGTGGCGATGCCCGCGCTGTCATACCCGCGATATTCAAGCCGCTTGAGCGACTCCAAGATCAGCGGTGCCACCTCATGCGACCCCAAAACCCCGACAATGCCGCACATGCTCAGCCCTCTTTCTTTTTTGCTTTCAGCGCCCGCAGACGCTCCATCAGGCGAATGGCCAGCCCCGGCTTGTTCTCTTGCTTGGCCCGTCCCAGCGCCAGAGCGCCCGCCGGTACGTCACCGGTGATCACCGACCCCGAGCCCGTCATCGCGTCATCGCCCAGCGTGACCGGCGCCACCAGCATGGTGTCCGAGCCGATGAAGACCCGCTTGCCGATGGTCGTGCGGTGCTTGAACACGCCGTCATAGTTGCAGGTGATGGTGCCCGCGCCGATATTGGTCTTCTCGCCCACGTCGGCGTCACCGATGTAGGACAGGTGATTGACCTTCGCCCCCTCGTCCAGAATCGCGTTCTTGATTTCGACGAAGTTGCCGATGTGGACATCCTCGGCCAGTTCTGCCCCCGGGCGCAGGCGGGCGAACGGCCCGACGGTTGCACCGCGGCTGACGTGGCAGCCCTCGAGATGGCAGTAGGCGCGAATGGTCGCTTCGCTTTCGATGGTGACACCCGGGCCAAAGACCACATTGGGGCCGACAACCGCATCGCGACCGATCACCGTGTCCAGCGCGAAATAGATTGTCTCGGGCGCGATCAGGGTCACACCATCATCCAGCGCCTCGGCCCGTTTGCGCGCCTGAAAGGCGGTCTCGGCGGCGGCGAGTTCGGCACGGGTGTTGATGCCCAGCGTCTCGGCCTCATCGCAGCGGACCACGCCGACCGAGAGCCCCTTTTGTCTGGCAATAGCAACAATGTCGGTTAAGTAGTATTCGCCCGCGGCGTTATCGTTACCAACACCGTCAATAAGTTCGAAAAGTGTCATCGCATCCGCGCAGACCACGCCCGAATTGCACAAGCGGATGGCCCGCTCGTCTTCGCTCGCGTCCTTGAATTCGACGATGCGTTCCAGCTGCTCGCCCTGCATCACCAGTCGCCCATAGCGGCCGGGATCGGCAGCCTCGAACCCCAGCACGACCACGCCATGCTTGTTCCGAGCGTCGCGCATCCGCTCCAGCGTGTCGCCGGTCACGAACGGCGTGTCGCCATAGAGCACGACCGCGTCACCCTCGAACCCGTCAAGCCCTTGCCGCGCCTGAGCAACGGCATGGGCTGTCCCGCGTTGTTCAACCTGATGGGCGATCAGCACATCGGGGTCTTCCCCCCGCGCAGCCTTGGCCACGGCTTCGGCACCGTGGCCTGTCACGACCACCACACGCTCGGGCCCCAAGGCGGCACCGGCGCGCATCGCATGCGCCAGCAGCGGGGCACCGCCAAGAGGGTGCAGCACCTTGGGGCGTTCAGAGTTCATCCGGCTGCCAAGACCGGCAGCGAGGATCACGAGGGATACGGACATAAGGGACGCCTGCTCTGGTTTCGGCCCGTTTTACGCTAGCCCGGGGTCAATGCAAGGAGCGGGCCGATCACACCGCGTGACAGGCTGAAACACAGGCAAAACCGTGCTCAAAAGACCGCGCTTGCGTTTGTCGGCTTTGTTTGGTCCTGTCGCGAAAACACAGGCGAAGGGGGAAGGCGATGGCGCTCGAAGATGCAAAGACCGAGGTTGACGGGGCATTCACCCGGCAAGACCGGCGCGGACTGTCGTTCGAGAATGCCTTTGGCGGGGCCACCAGCTTTTTGCGACGTCAGTATTCAAAGGATCTGACCGGGGTAGACCTTGCTGTGACCGGTGTGCCTTTTGATCAGGCGGTGACGCACCGGACCGGCACCCGCTTTGGCCCGCGCGCGATCCGCGAGGCGTCGACCCTGCAACCCTATGACCCGCCCTATGGCTGGGGTTTCGACCCGTTGGGCGAGTTCAGCGTGGTAGACTACGGCGATCTCGCGTTCGACTATGCCAAGACCGCGGACTTCCCTGCCACCCTGCGCGCCCATATCGGCGGCATCCTCGACGCGGGCGCAGGCTCGCTTGTGCTGGGCGGGGATCATTCGATCACCTTGCCGATCCTGCAAGCCCATGCCGAGCGGTTCGGGCCGCTGCGGGTGATCCAGTTCGACGCGCATTCCGACCTGTGGGTCGATGACGATATGGACCGGATCGACCACGGGACGTTCATGTACAAGGCGGTCAAGACCGGGCTGGTGGACGCGAAGAATTCTGTCCAGATCGGCATTCGCACGGAATGCGAGGATTACCACGGTTTCAACGTCATCGACGCACCGGCAGTGCACCAGATGGGTCCGGCCGCCGTGGCTGCTCGGGTCAAGGAGGTCGTCGGCGACGCACCGTGCTACCTAACCTTCGACATCGACGCGCTGGACCCGGCCTTTGCGCCGGGCACGGGCACGCCGGTCTGGGGCGGGCTGGCCAGTTGGCAGGCGGCAGCGATCCTGCGCGGGTTGGCGGGGGTCAATCTGACCGGCGGCGACGTGGTCGAGGTGTCGCCGCCCTATGACACCACCGGGGCGACAGCGGTGGCCGGGGCGCATGTGGCGATGGAAATCCTGTGCCTGTGGGCCTGGACCCGGCGGAGGTGATGCGCGGCAAACGGGCTGCCGGCGCGTGTGAAATCCGGCGCGCGGGGCTTTTGTGACCCGCGACCGCCGCAGACCTGTTGACTCATGGCTATCGTACGACACTGTCGAAACAGTGTTTCTCCGACGAGGATAGTATGGTTCGTATGGCGACGTGGTTTCTCTATCTGGTGCTGATCGTGGCGCTCGCCTTCATCGGCTTTGCCGCCTGGGTCCGCTTTGCGCCGTCGGACCCGGCGGTCTGGCACGTCGATCCTGTCACCGCGCCGACACCGTCCTCGCCCAATGCCGCGCGGGTTGAGCGGCTGGTGGCGCTGCCGGTGGATCAGGTCGTAACGTATATCGAGACGCGCGCCCGGGCGGAAGGCGCGACGCTTCTGGCCGGGGATATCCGGTTCGGCACCTGGATCGCGCGCACGGCGCTCATGCGCTACCCCGATTACGTGTCGATCCGCCTGACGGCCGAGGGAGAGGGTACGCGCATCGTCGCCCTGTCGCGCGCGCGGTTTGGCTATTCGGATCGGGGTGTCAACGCGGCACGTCTGGGGCGCTGGTTGCCACAAGCTGCGCCATGACGGTGCGCTGAAGCGCACCCTACCCCACGCAGGCGACGGCGGTTCCCACCGGTGTAGGGTGCGCTTCAGCGCACCCTCCTTCAGATCGCCTTGCCCATCCGCCCGGCCAGATCGCAGAAGAACTGCCAGGCGACCCTGCCCGACCGGCCCCCGCGTGTGGCTTGCCATTCGATCGCCTCGGCGCGCAGCACTTCGGGGTCGATGGTCAGACCGTATTGACCGACATACCCGTCGATCATCGCCAGATAATCGTCTTGGGTGCAGGGATGAAAGCCCAGCCACAGACCGAAACGGTCCGAAAGCGAGACCTTCTCTTCGACCGCTTCCGCCGGCGAAATCGCCGTCGAGCGCTCGTTCTCGATCATATCGCGCGGCATCAGGTGGCGGCGGTTCGACGTCGCGTAGAGCAGCACGTTATCCGGCCGCCCCTCAAGCCCGCCATCGAGCACCGCCTTGAGCGATTTGTAATGCGTGTCGTCATGGCTGAAGCTGAGGTCATCACAAAACAGCACAAACCGACGGTCCGGCGCGCCGCGCAGATGGTTCAGCAGGCGTCCGACCGACGGCAGATCCTCGCGCTGGATCTCGACCAGTGTGCAGGGCAGGCCCTGCGCCAAAACCTCGGCATGGATCGCCTTGACCAGCGACGATTTCCCCATCCCGCGCGAGCCCCACAGCAGCGCGTTGTTCGCCCCATAGCCGCGCGCAAACTGCAGCGTGTTCTCCAGCAGGATGTCGCGGACCCGGCCGATCCCCTTGAGCAGCGCCAGCGGCACGCGGTTCACGCGGGCGACGGGTTCCAGCCGGTCAGGGGCGGTGTGCCAGACAAAGGCGTCGGCCCCGGAAAAATCCGGGGCGGGCGCGGGTGCAGGGCTGAGACGCTCAAGCGCCTCGGCGATACGGGTCAATAGCAGGTCGGTCATTCCAGATCTTCGGGGTCCAGGAGGCCTTCGGCCATCAGAGCAGCATTGCGCTTCTTCTCGACGCGGGTGACCAGGATCACCGAAATCTCGTAGAGCATGTAGACCACGCAAAACAGCACGATCTGTGAAATCACATCCGGCGGCGTGGCCACGGCGGCCAGCGTCAGGATACCAACGACCGCCCATTTGCGCCCGCGCCGCAACGCGTCGGCCGAGATCAGCCCGGCTTTGCCCATCAGCGTCAGCAGAACCGGAAGCTGGAAGCACAGACCAAAGGCGATGATGAATTTGGTGGTCAGCGACAGGTATTCATTGACCGAGCCCTGAAAGGCGATGCCCGCCCGCTGAAGCGATTCAATCGCGCCTTGCGGATCGGCGATGGCGTCAGGAGCGGTCGTTACCGGCCCGGCCCCGTCCATGCCGAACTGCTGGAAGCCCAGAAAGAACGTGTAGCCCATCGGCATGATCACGTAATAGGCGAAGGATGCGCCCAGAAAGAACATCAGCGGTGAGGCCACCAGAAACGGCAGAAACGCATTCTTTTCCGTCTTGTAGAGGCCCGGCGCCACAAAGCGCCACAGCTGGAACGCGATCACCGGGAAGGCCAGCACGAAGCCGCCCAGCATGGCGATGTTGACGGCTACGAAAAAGCCTTCCTGCAGCTGGATCAGCACGAGGTTACAGGCTTGGCCCTGCGATTCCAGCGCGTCGCAGAGCGGCTGGGTCAGGAAGTTGAAGATCGGGTTCCAGACCATGAAGCACAGCAACATCGCGATCACGAAAGCGACCAGCGATTTGATGATCCGGTTGCGCAGTTCGGCCAGATGCTCGATCAGCGGGGCCGAGCTGTCGTCGATATCGTCAGGGGTGGTTGACTTGGCCATGCTCAGGACTCGGTCTTGCTCGAGCGTTCAGGCTCGCTCGAAGGGTCACGTGCGCTCGAAGGTTCTGGGCGCGCAGGCGCAGCGGCAGCCGCTTCGGCGTCACGCTGGGCGCGCAGTTCGGCGGCTTTCAGGCGCGCGGCCTCGGCCTTTTTGGCGCGCTTGATGCGCTCGGCCTCGGTCGCCGAGGCGGCGGCGTTGCGGGCGGCCAGATCAGCGTCGTGAGATTGCGCTTCGACCTCGTCGGCAGCGCTTTCGTCGGGCTCGATATCGACCGGCTTGGCGACAGGCGCCACCTCAACCGGCGTCATGCCCGGCTTGGCGTTGGCCTTGGTCTGCGCAGCGGGTTTGCCCGTGCGGCCAATGTCGCGGAACTCTTTTTCGATGTCATCGAAACCGGCGGCTTCCTTGATGCTCGCCCCTGAGGTCGTGCGCTTGAAGTCCTTGACCAGATCGTTGACGCCCGTCTCTTTGGCCGCAACGTCCATCGCGCGCTGAAACTCGCGCGCCATGCCCTTGGCCTTGCCCGTGACCTGACCCAGCGTGTGGAACATCTTTGGCAGGTCTTTCGGACCCACCACGATCAGCGCCACAACGCCGACCACCAGCATTTCAGACCAGCCGATGTCCAACATAGACCCGCTCCTTGTTGCCGACCGGTAAGGGTCAGGCGTTGTCGCGGTTGGTGGGGGTCACGTCGCGGGCAGTGTCAGCGGTCGCATCGGCGTCGCGCTGGTTTTCCAGCTCTTCGCTGCCGTCCTTGATGCCGCGCTTGAAGGCAGTGATGCCCTTGCCGACTTCGCCCATCAGGCCGGCGACTTTGCCGCGCCCGAACATGACCAGAACCACGACAGCGATGAGAAGCAGGCCGGGAAGGCCGATATTGGTCAGACCCATGCGTCACTCTCCTTGGGTTGATAGCAATTCGATGGGGCAGGTTTATTGCGCATTGAGCGCCGATCAAAGGGTCGAATGGGGTGGCGCTGCGGCTCTGCTGACAGTATTTTGTCAGTTGGGGGTGCGCGATGAACCGCGATCAGCGACTTTACGACCTGGTGCAGATCCTGCGCGACGGCAAGCTGCATACGGCGGGTGAGCTGGGTCAGACCATGGGCGTCTCGACCCGTACGATCTGGCGCGACATGGCGATGATGGCGGCCACGGGCATTCCGGTCGAGGGTGAGCGGGGTCTGGGTTATATCCTGCGCACACCGCTGGTCCTGCCGCCGACCGCGTTGACGCAGGATGAGGCGGGGGTGCTGGGCGAGGCGCTGCGCGCCATTGCCGACGACCCGGCGCATCCGCGCGCGCGGGCTGCCCGAACGCTGCTCTACAAGATCGCCACGCTGTTGCCGCAGGCCGGGTTGGGGGAACCGTGATGTCGCTTGCTCTTGAACCGGGGACCACCCTGCCCCTATCTGCGATCGAATGCGGCGCGGTGAGCGGCGCGGCAGCTTTGAGGTCTGAGACATGCGCAATGCAGCCCTGATTCTGGGCATCATCGGTGGCCTTCTGGCGATGATCGTCGGCTTCTTCAGCTATGGCTATACGGTGCTGACCGAGAGCCATCAGGAAGTGAGCCAGTTCTTCGGCCCGGTTCAGGATGTGCAGATGATCCGGCTGGCCAGTTTCCTTGGCCCCCTGCTGGCGATTGCCGGGGGGGCGATGGCGCGGGTGCGGGCACTTTGGGGCGGCGTGCTGATGCTGGGTGCGGCGGGGCTTTTGTATATGGCCTTTGGCTTTGGCGTGTTTACCATGTTCCCGATCGGCTTTTGCTTGGTCGGCGGGTTGCTGGCCGTGGCGGCGGGCAAGCCCGACGAAGATAAATCGCATTTCTGAAGGATAGGCGGTGGGGTGAAACCCCACCCTACGCCCCGGCGCACCGTAGGGTGGGGTTTCACCCCACCATAACCGGGGACAGCCATCCTCACACCGCGCCGAGGATCGCCTCGGTATCCAGCGGCCCCACTGCCCCCGCCACCCGGCCCCGCGCATCCATCCGCACCGCCAGCCATTCGCCGGCCAGCGGGCTGTCAGCCAGCATCACCGCGCCCGTCAGCAGCGCCGCCAGCGATTCCGCAAACCAGCGCGCCTGTGCCTCGGGTGGCAGACCGGGCCAGCGGTCACGGTGCGCGTTCAAAGCCGTGTCGAACCGCCCGTCCAGCCCGCGCGCCGCATCCAGCCGCGCGTTCAGTTGCGCGCCCGCTTCTGGTTCACGCGCCAGGGTTCGCAGGATGTCGAGACAGATCACATTGCCCGACCCTTCCCAGATCGAGTTGAGCGGGGCCTCGCGGTAGAGCATCGGCAGCGGCGTGTCCTCGACGTAGCCCATGCCGCCAAGGCACTCCATACATTCATAAATCATCCCCGGTGCGGCTTTGTTTGACGCGAATTTGGCCAGCGCCACCGCCAGCCGCGCATAGGGTCTCCGCGCCGGATCATCGAAAGCCCGCGCCACATCCAGCGCCAACAGCAGCGCGCCTTCAGCCTCCAACGCCAGATCGGCCAGCACCGCCTGCATCAGCGGCTGATCGACCAGCCGTTTCTGAAACACCGTCCGCCCCCGCGCCCAGTGCAGCGCCTCGCCCAAGGCTGCGCGCATCAGCCCGGCGGGGGCCATCGCGGTATCGAGCCGGGTGTGGTGGACCATTTCGATGATCGTCTGCACGCCCCTGCCCGGCGCGCCCAGCCGCTGCGCATAGGTGCCGTCGTATTCGATCTCGGACGAGGCATTGGCCTTGTTGCCCAGCTTGTCTTTCAGCCGCAGGATGGTGAACGGGTTGCGCGTGTCGTCGGGCAGCCAGCGCGGGACCAGAAAGCAGGTCAGCCCCTCGGGCAGTTGCGCCAGCGTCAGGAAGCCGTCGCACATCGGGGCCGAACAGAACCATTTGTGACCATAAAGGCGATAGCCCGCGCCGTCAGGTTCCGCCCGCGTCGAATTGGCCCGCACGTCCGAACCGCCCTGCTTTTCGGTCATCGCCATGCCGAGAGTCGCAGCCCTCTTGCGATCCACCGAGATCATCGCCGGGTCATAGGCCCGCGCGGTCAGCCGGGGTTGCCAAAGGGCGGCGAGGTCAGCGTCGGCGGCGAGCGCGGGAACGGCTGCGTAGGTCATGGTCATCGGGCAGCAGACGCCCGGTTCGATCTGACTGAACATGTAGTTGATCGCAGCGTGCCGCAGATGACTGCCGGTGCCGTCCCATGCCGTCGCAGCGTAGCCCGCCTCAAGCCCCAGTGTCATCAGCGTGTGATAGCCGGGGTGGAAGTGAACCTCGTCAATGCGGCGACCGGTGCGGTCAAAGGGGCGGAACTCGGGCAACCGCGTTTGGGCATCGTGTGCCGCTTCGCGCATCCTGCGCGACCCCAACGCCGCCCCCAAAGCGGCCAGGTCTGTATCCTCACCCACGATCCGGCGCAGGCTGCGGTCGGCGGCCCAGGGGTCACGGAACGCAGGCGTCGGCTGGTTGAACACCTCATGCGTGCGCAGATCACTGCGCGGGGCGCTGGCGGGGGTGTCGGTCATGGCTGTCTCCCTTTGCGCCAAAAGGTGCCCCCGGCAGGTTGAGTCGGGCAAGCGTAACCCCGCGTCGGCGGCGGGGTGCCGCCAGAGCGAACGAGGGATTCCTTTTGCCGTCGCGCTGTGGCAGACTGCGCGAAAGGCCCGTCCAGAGGCCATGAGCAGCATCATGAACCGCAAACGCCCCCGGTTTACCCCGGTTATCTTTTACGCCATCGCCGGAACCTTCGGCGTGTACCTGACCTTTGCCGCCGTGCAAGGAGAGTACGGGCTGTTCCGCCGCATCCAGATCGACGCCGATGCCGCACAACTGCGCGACGAGCGCGACAGGCTTGCCGCCGATCTGGCGGTGCTGGAAAACAACACGCGCAGGTTGTCGGACCAGTATCTGGACCTCGACCTGCTGGACCAGCAAGCGCGCGATGTGCTGGGCTATGTGCGCGGGGACGAGATCGTCCTTCGCTGATCCGATTTTCATGTTAGGCTGGCCCTCTGCCGTGCCCTGCACGAGCGGGTGGGAATTCGCACTCGCTTTTTTGGAGGGCTTCGTGTAATAAATGGTTTAGTGTTAAACTATTCCCGACGCGACCAGGGGAGGCGCCGATGGCTGCGAGAAAAACGACCGAGAAATCAAACATCTCGGGGGAAGAACTGCTTAAATATTACCGTGAAATGCTGCTGATCCGGCGATTCGAGGAGAAGGCTGGCCAGCTGTATGGCATGGGTCTGATTGGCGGTTTCTGCCACCTCTACATCGGCCAGGAAGCCGTCGTTGTCGGCCTCGAGGCCGCCGCGAAAGAGGGCGACAAGCGCATCACCAGCTACCGTGACCACGGTCACATGCTGGTCGCGGGGATGGATCCCAAAGGTGTGATGTCAGAACTGACCGGCCGGTCTGGAGGCTACTCCAAGGGCAAGGGCGGCTCGATGCACATGTTCTCGAAAGAGAAGCATTTCTACGGCGGCCATGGCATCGTCGGCGCGCAGGTGCCGCTGGGCACGGGCCTCGGCTTTGCCGACAAGTACAAGGGCAACGACAACGTCACCTTCGTCTATTTTGGCGATGGCGCGGCGAACCAGGGCCAAGTGTACGAAAGCTATAACATGGCCGAGCTGTGGAACCTGCCGGTTGTCTATGTGATCGAGAACAACCAATACGCCATGGGCACCTCGAACAAGCGCTCGACCAAATCCCCCAACCTGTGGGAACGCGGCGCGGCCTACGGTATCAAGGGCGAGTCGGTTGATGGCATGGACGTGCTGGCGGTCAAGGCCGCTGCCGAAAAGGCCGTTGCGGCCTGCCGCGCAGGCGATGGCCCCTATATCCTTGAGATGATGACCTATCGCTACCGCGGTCACTCGATGTCGGACCCGGCCAAGTACCGGACCCGCGAGGAAGTCGAGAAAATGCGCAGCGAGCGCGACGCCATCGAGCGCGTGCGCGAGATGCTGATGACCGGCGGTCTGGCCTCGGATGAGGATCTGAAAGCCATCGACAAAGAGATCAAGGCCATCGTCAACGAAGCCGCTGAATTCTCGAAAGAAAGCCCCGAGCCGGATGTTTCCGAGCTTTGGACCGACATCTACGCCTGAGGGAGGACACTCAATGGCCATTCAGATTTTGATGCCCGCCCTCTCGCCGACGATGGAAGAGGGCACGCTGGCCAAATGGCTGGTAAAAGAAGGCGATACCATCACTTCGGGGATGATCATCGCTGAAATCGAGACCGACAAGGCGACGATGGAATTCGAAGCCGTCGACGAAGGCACGATGGGCAAGCTCTTGGTTGCCGAAGGCACCGAAGGCGTGAAGGTCAACGACCCGATCGCCGTGCTGCTGGAAGACGGCGACAGCGCCGATGCAGGGGCCGAGGCCGCCGCCCCCAAGGCCGAGGCCGCGCCCGCCGCTGCCCCCGCCACCGCCAAACCGGCCGAGGCTCCGGCTCCGGCTGCGCCTTCCGCGCCCGTCACACCCGACTGGCCCGAAGGCACCAAGATGAAGTCGATGACCGTGCGCGAGGCCCTGCGTGAGGCCATGGCCGAAGAGATGCGCGGCAATGAGAACGTGTTTCTCATGGGCGAGGAAGTCGGCGAGTATCAGGGTGCCTACAAGATCAGCCAGGGCCTGCTGGACGAATTCGGCGCCAAGCGCGTCGTCGACACGCCGATCACCGAAGCTGGCTTTACCGGCCTTGCCGTCGGCGCGGCCTGGGGCGGTCTGAACCCGATTGTCGAGTTCATGACCTTCAACTTCGCCATGCAGGCCATCGACCACCTGATCAACTCGGCCGCCAAGACCAACTACATGTCCGGCGGCCAGATGCCCTGCCCCATCGTGTTCCGCGGACCCAACGGCGCTGCGGCCCGTGTCGGCGCGCAGCACAGCCAGTGTTATGCCGCGTGGTACAGCCATATCCCCGGCCTGAAAGTGGTGATGCCCTACACCGCCGCCGACGCCAAAGGTCTGCTGAAATCGGCGATCCGCGACGGCAACCCGGTGGTGTTCCTTGAAAACGAGATCCTCTATGGCCGCACCTTCGAGGTGCCGGATATGGACGATTTCACCATTCCGCTCGGCAAGGCCCGCATCGCCCGCGAGGGCAAGGATGTGACCATCGTCAGTTTCGGCATCGGCATGACCTACGCGCTGGAAGCCGCGGAAAAGCTGGCCGCCGACGGCATCGACGCCGAGGTCATCGACCTGCGCTCGATCCGCCCGATGGACACGGCGGCGATCCTGGCTTCGGTGAAGAAGACCAACCGTCTGGTCACCGTGGAAGAGGGTTTCCCGCAAAGCTCGGTCGGCAACTTCATCACCTCGGTGGTGATGCAGGAAGCCTTCGACTATCTGGACGCGCCGGTGATCAACCTGTGCGGCAAGGATGTGCCGATGCCCTACGCCGCCAATCTTGAAAAGCTCGCGCTGATCACCACCGCCGAAGTGGTCGAAGCCGTGCACAAAGTCACCTACCGTTAAGGAGGCCGTCATGCCCGTGGAAATTCTGATGCCCGCGCTGTCGCCCACCATGGAGGAGGGCACGCTGGCGAAATGGCTGGTCAAGGAGGGCGACACCGTCACCTCTGGCATGGTCATCGCCGAAATCGAGACCGACAAGGCGACGATGGAGTTCGAGGCCGTCGATGAAGGCACGATCGGCAAGATCGTCATCGCCGAGGGGACGGAAGGCGTGAAGGTCAACAGCCTGATCGCCGTGCTGCTGGAAGAGGGCGAAAGCGCCTCGGACATCGGCGCGCCCAAGGCGGAGGCGGCTCCGGTCAAGTCTGAGGCCAAGTCTGATGCCAAAACCGAGACCAAGGCCGAGGCGGTGACCGCCGCCCCGGCAGCGCCCGTGGCCGATGGCAAACGCGTCTTTGCCACGCCGCTCGCGCGGCGTATCGCCAAGGACAAGGGCCTCGATCTGGCTGCCGTGACGGGCTCTGGCCCGCATGGCCGTATCGTCAAGGCAGATGTCGAAGGGGCCACCGCCAGCCCGAAATCCGCGCCCGCCGCCGCTGCACCGGCCCCTGCCGCTGCCGCTCCGGCGAAAGCCGCGATGGCCAGCGGTGCTTCGGCTGAAACGGTCCTGAAGATGTTCGAGGGCCGCGCCTATGAAGAGGTCAAGCTCGACGGCATGCGCAAGACCGTTGCCGCCCGCCTGACCGAAGCCAAGCAGACCATCCCGCATTTCTACCTGCGCCGCTCGGTGCAGCTGGATGCGCTGATGGCCTTCCGCGCACAGCTCAATGGCCAGCTGGAAAGCCGGGGCGTCAAGCTGTCGGTGAATGACTTCATCATCAAGGCCTGTGCCATGGCGCTGCAAAAAGTGCCCGATGCCAATGCGGTCTGGGCCAGCGACCGGATCCTGCGGCTCAAGCCGTCGGATGTGGCGGTGGCGGTGGCGGTCGATGGCGGGCTCTTCACCCCCGTGATCAAGGACTCGCATCTCAAATCGCTGTCGGCCCTCTCGGCCGAGATGAAAGACCTCGCCACCCGCGCCCGCAACCGCAAGCTCGCGCCGCATGAATACGTCGGCGGCAGCTTCGCGATCTCCAACCTCGGCATGTTCGGCATCGAGAATTTCGACGCTGTGATCAACCCGCCGCATGGCTCGATTCTTGCCGTGGGCGCGGGACTCAAGCAGCCGGTGGTCAAGGCGGATGGCACGATCGGTGTCGCCACGGTGATGTCGATGACCCTTTCGGTCGATCACCGGGTGATCGACGGCGCGCTGGGGGCCGAGTTCCTGACGGCAATCATCGAGAACCTCGAGAACCCGATGGCCATGCTGGCGTAACGCCTTGCATATACACACCAAGACGGCCGCACCCCCTCGGGCGCGGCCGTTTTTCATTCGCGAAAGCCCGTGGCTTCATCTTGCCGCAAATACGCACGGGGATTTTCAAGGGGAGCGTGCTCCCCTTGAAGCAGGGGGTCCGGGGGCGGCAGCCCCCCGGCTCCTACCGTCCCGCAAGGCGCCCCAACACCCGCCGCGCCCGCAGACCCGCCGTTACCAGCGTGCCCAGCGCGATGACCGCCAGCGCGACGGTCAGCACGACCGCCGCCTGCGTCGTCCAGAAGGCCGCGACCACCGCGCCAAGGGTCAGCGCTGCCATCCGGTGCTGCTTGGCCATCGGCCCGCCGAAATCGGGCACGAACCCCTCGGCCCGGCCAAATTCGCGCAGATACGCCGTCCCGACGGCCAGAACCGCGCAGCCCAGCCCCAGCGCCGGGTGACCGGCGGCCAGCCCCGCGCCCCACAGCAGCAGGCTGTCAGCGACCCGGTCGGGGGCCTCGTTCCAGAACGCACCTTGCGGCGTTGCGCGTCCGCCTTCAACCGCAACCAGCCCGTCGACCAGATTGCACACCAGCCGCCCCTGTATCATCAGCGCCGCCAGCAACAGCAGCGCCCCTTGCCCCCATGACCCCGCCATCGGCGCGGCCCAGAAGGCGGCCAACCCGAGCGCCGCAAAGACCATCGAGACCTGCGAAATGCCGTTCGGCGTGGCCCCCCGTGCCGTCAGCAGCCGGGCCAGAGCGTGCATCGGTGCCAGCCGGCGGGCGGCAATCGGGCGGCGGTTGGGATCATCCATGGCTCAGGTCCAGTAGTAGCGGGTAAGGTGAAAGAAGATCGGCGCCGAAAAGATCACGCTGTCCAGCCGGTCGAGGAATCCGCCGTGCCCGGCGATCACCGCGCCCCAGTCCTTGACCCCCTTGTCGCGCTTGATCGCCGACATCACCAGCCCGCCCAGCGTGCCCATCAGCGTCACCACCAGCGCCATCAGCGCCGCCCCGGCGGGGCTGAAGGGGGTGAGCGACCAGAGCGCGGTCGCCACCGCGACGGCGCTGGCCACCCCGCCGATCATGCCTTCCCAGGTTTTAGACGGGGACAGTTCGGGCGCCAGCTTGTGCCGCCCTGCCAGCTTGCCCCAGATGTATTGCATCACATCCGACAGCTGCACGGTGAAGATCAGCCAGGCGATAAGCTGGATATGCTGCGCCTCGCCACCCGGGATGGTCAGCGACAGGATCGCGGGCACATGGCTCAGGCCATAGACGCAGACCATGAGACCCCATTGCGTCTCGGCCGCGCGGGCCATGAAACCGCTGCTTCCGCCCGCAAGGGCAGCAACAGCGGGCATCAGCAAGAAGGCATAGACCGGGATGAAGACGGTATAGAAGCCGTACCAGTCGATATAGACCGCCCAGAACTGCACCGGCAGCACGATGGCATAGACCCCGGTGATCACCCAGATATCGGCGCGTCCGCAGGCCGTGACCTTGAGGAATTCGCGCAACGACAGGGCGGCGAGGGCGGCGAACAGCAGCACCACGCCCGCGCGCCCGGCAAGGAAGGCAAGCGCCAGCAGCGCCACCATCACCCACCACGCAGCAATCCTTGCGTTGAGATTGGCGATGACCGCGTGCCCTTGCGGGCGACGGCGCTTGAGGATCTGGCCAATGAGCGTCGCCAGCGCAAGAAACGCGCCGACCCCGCCCAGCAGCCACAACAGGCCGGCGGGTATGGAGATCAGGGACAAGGGAAAGGCCTCCGGGCGAACAAGGTTACGGCAAGCACGAACAGTCGTCTGTGGTTGCTGCTGTGTCGCCCGGCACGACCGTCGGGTTCAAATGCCCCGCGCCTTGGGCGCGCCGGGAAACAAGGACGTCACTCGCGAAAGCGGTGATCCATCGACAGCGCCGGCTGCGGGCAACCCGCTTCACCGACGATTTTCGCCGGTATCCCGGCCACCGTTTTGCAGGCTGGCACGTCGATCAGCACCACCGACCCCGCCGCGATGCGCGAATTGGCCCCGATATGGATGTTGCCCAGCACCTTGGCCCCGGCACCGATCAACACGCCGTCGCCGATCTTGGGGTGACGATCACCGTCGACCTTTCCGGTGCCGCCCAGCGTGACCGAATGCAGCATCGAGACATTATCGCCCACCACCGCCGTCTCACCGATGACAATGGAATGCGCGTGGTCGATCATGATGCCCTTGCCGATCTGCGCCGCCGGATGGATATCCACGCCGAACATCTCGGAAATCCGCATCTGCACGAACAGCGCCATGTCGCCACGTCCAGTGGTCCACAGCCAATGGCCAACGCGGTAGGCCTGTATCGCCTGATAGCCCTTGAAATACATCAGAGGCTGCAGGAAGCGGTGGCAGGCCGGATCGCGCTCGTGCACCGCAACGATATCGGCGCGCGCCGCTTCGCCCAGCCAGGGAGAGGTTTCATAGGCCTCTTCCGCGATCTCGCGCAGGATCTGCTCGCTGATTTCAGCCGACGAAAGCTTGAGCGCGAAACGGAACGCCAGTGCCCGCTCCATGGTCGCGTGGTGCAGCAGATTGTTGTGCATCACGCCGCCCAGCAGCGGCTCGTCGCGTACAACCTGATTGGCTTCTTCACAGATGCGCTGCCAAACGGGGTCGAGCTGGCTCAGTCTGGGTTTGGTCTCGGGCATCGCGCTTCTCCGCAGCTTGTCTGCCGACAAAGATAAACGATCGCCCCGGATTTTCCAGTGGCGCGGTTCAGCTTGTGCGGTCGCGCGCCAGAAGCGCGTCGATCACCTGCGCGAGGCACATCAGATAGTCCACCCCGCCGGGGCTTTGCGGCTCGGCCCGCGGATGCGCCAGAGCCGCTGCCAGCAAGGTGCCATTGCCATAAGCGGGATGGTTGCGCCCTGTGTCGCGGCGGTGCTGATCCGCCGTCCGTGCCCGCGCAATCAGCGCAGCCAGACCCGCCGCGCGCTGTGCCTTTGGCAGCGCCAGCAGAACGCGCGCGGCGGCGGCAAGGTCGGTCAGCGTGACGGGCCGCATCAGCCCACCACATCGACCGCCGCATAAAGCCCCGGACCATAGCTGGCCGAGACCTGCGCAACCTCGACCACAAACGCCCCGCTCACCCCATCGGCTGCTTGCTGTGCGGGAGTGTAGATGTAGGACGGCGTGCTCAGCGTGACCGTGCGCACCACGGCCCCACCCGACCGGATACGCAGCTGATACGCCTCGCTTTCCTCGCTCAACGGCACCTCGGGCGCATCCCAGCCATCGCCCCCTTGCGGGTGCGTCGGGTCCAGCGGATCGCCAGCGAGCCCCCGCCTGCGGGCCGTTCGGCCGTCAGGAAAGCGGGTGCATAGGGTCGCAGCCCGTTGCCCGCAAACACCTGCGTGCTCTCGACAAAAACCGGATCGTCATAGGCCAGCGCCGCCGGACCCACCCGCCACCGCCGCGCCACCCCGCGCGCCGAGGTCGGCAGATCCACCTGCTGTGCTGCCCCGTCGAGCAACACCACCACAGCACCCGGTGCCCAGGTATCGGGCATCACCGGCTCGGTCCCGAACTGGCCGCGCCACAGTCCCGTAAGCCGCCAGACACCCGGCTCGATCAGCGCGGCCTGCGCGTATTGAAACAGCTCCCAGTTTCCGCCGACGCCAATCGCCGCGACATTCGCCCCATCGAGCCGTTCCGCCTCGCTGACCGAGGCCAGCACCGCCCCCTGCGCAAACGTAACGTCAACGCCTGGGCCACGCTGCTCGACCATCGGTGCGGCGCGGTGCAGAGGCGTGCGCGTCTGCCCGACTGTCGCGCGCAGCCCCAGCAGTGTGTTCAGGGAAAAGCTCCCTGCCACCGGCGCGTCGTAAGCGGCGACCACACCCGGCCACGGCGTGCCTGTTACCGCCAGATGCGGGGCGTGTTCGACCTCGTCCCCGCGCATCAGGGGCAGGTCCAGAAAGATCGGCAGCACGGGCACGGGGGCCTGATACGCCCCTGCGGCCGGCAGATCGTCGCTGGCATCGCGGTGGCGGTAAAGGCCCGGTTCGATGCGCACCGCCTCCAGTGACCGCTCGCCGGTCAGTTCCATCCGGTCGATACGGTAGTGCCGCGTGCTCTCGCCCTGCCCCAGCGTCACCACATCGCCGACGGCAAGCGACGACGACATCGGCAAGCCGAACCTGGCCACGTCCCGCGCGGTGCGCGATTCCGTCAGCCAGCGCTTGACCGCTGTGCGCGCTTCGCCGCGCGTCAGGGTCAGCGGCAACTCGCTGTCGGCAACACTGCCTGCCGGGTCATCAGGGTGAACCGCCTCGGCGGCGCGGGTCTCAAAACCACCCTCGGCCTCGATATAGGTCAGCCGCAACCGGCCCGCCGTGTCGGGGGACGAGGCGCGCGACAGCGCCAGATCACCGCCCTCCCGCGCCACCAGATCGCCCGCGTCCAGCGCCACCGGCGCGCGCCCGGTCCGCATGCGGAACACCAGTACGCCATCGCGCTCGACCGCCTCGAACCCATGCGCCAACATCAGCGGTTGCAACGCCGCGCGACCCGTCGCGGTCGAGGGCACGGCATAGCCGCGCACAACGCCGTAAAGCGCGCTGACGTCATAGGCCGCGATCCCGGCGCGCTGGCAAATCTCGGCCACCACCGCGTCCAGCGGCTGCGAGGCTGCGCGCCCGGTCAGCCAGTGACCGCGCAGCCAGTTGTCGCCATCCGCCCAGCTGTCTGTCGCTGCCGGGAACTGTGGCCAGGGCCGCGCGTCCCAGGCCCAGGCATGGCTGCGCGACCAGTCGAGCATGCGTCCGGCATAGACATCCGACACCGGGTTATTGGCCGGATTCTGCCAGTAGCCATGCATCGCGCGCAGATATTGCATCTGCATCAGGTCATCGCGCACGCCGGTGGAATAATATGGTGCCTGCGATTCCGAGGATTTCGGATCGATGAATTTGTTGGGCTGGTTGGCCCCTTTGTCGATTGCCGCACAGCCGTATTCGGTGAACCAGACGGGTTTCGAGCGTGGCTCCCAACCGGTGGACGCTTCCGCCCGGACGCCGCCGATCCGCTCGGTATGCGGGTTCTCCCACCACGCGCGCAGATCCTTGAAACGCCAGATCCACGGCTCGGCTTCGCCATCGGTGATGGGCGTGCGTTCTTGCGCGTCGCGCTGGGGATTGTCGGAATAGTACCAGTCGTAGCCTTCGCCACCCGAGATGTTGGCTTGCAGATAGTGGAGATCGTACAAGTCGCGCCAGCCCGCCTGCCAATCTGCATGCGCCTCGCCATCGCGCCAGTCGGCGAGCGGCATGTAATTGTCGATGCCGATCACATCGAGGTCGTCATCAGCCCAGAGCGGGTCGAGATGGAAATAGCGGTTGCCCTCGCCAGCGTCATAGCCGAAATATTCCGACCAGTCGGCGGCATAGACCAGCTTGACCGACCCACCCAGCAACATGCGCACCTCGCGCAACAAATCAACCATCTGCGTCACGGCGGGGAAGCTGTCACCAGCACCCCGGATCTGCAACAGCGCCCGCATTTCCGAGCCGATGCAGAACGCCTCGACCCCGTCCGAAGCGGCACAGAGCGCCGCGTAATGCAGGATGAAGCGGCGGTAGGACCATTCAGGCGGGCCGGCATAGCTGACCGCCCCCGGTGAAACGGTGAAATCCGAGGCCTGCGCGGTGCCAAAGAACGCGGCAACCGCGGCCGCCGCCGCCGCCGAGCGATCGGTTGTCCCGGGCCGTCCCGGCGCCTTGTCCAGCGTGATGCGCCCACGCCACGGCAGAACCGGCTGATCCGCGGCCTCGGACCACGGGTCTGGCAGGCCGTTCCCGGCCAACTGCTCCATCAGCAGGAACGGGTAGAACACCACCGCCTGCCCGGCATCCTTGAGCGCTTCAATCGCCTGCAGGATCGACCGGTCCGACGGCGTGCCGCCATAGACCGGCTGACCGGCGATCTGCGGCACCAGTTCGGCCTCACCCCTGCCCAACCCGGCAACCTGCCACGGGTGATCCTTGCCGATCCGGTTGTCGAACTCGACCTTCGGTTTGATCAGACACTCACCGCAGCGCAGATCATCCCCGAACCACGAGGCGATAAGCAGGCTGGACCTCGCCTTCGGCAACTCGGTCTGCAACGCCGCCAGCGACGTCGGGAAATCCGCCGCACCCGAGGGGCTATGCGCATTGGCGTAACCCTGTGTCTCCTGACCCGAAATCGAAAACTCGGGTGCGAAAAGCTCGGCCTCGGACGAAGCCAGCAGGACCTTCTCGGTCGCCAGCGCGTATTCTCCCGCCCCCGGCAGCCACGCCACGCCCTGCACCGCGTCCTGCAGCGTACTGACCCCCTCGGCTTGCGCGGCGCGGATCACCTCGAAACTGAGGTTCGGCAGCCGGTTGCCAAACGGCCCCAGATCCAGATCCTCGATCACCACATAGGCCGTTCCGCGATAGGCCGGTGCCGCGCCGTCGCCCTCGACCGCCTCGATCTTGGGGTCGGGGGACTGGTCCATCGTGCCGGTGTAAACCCGCAAGTTCAGGTCGCTGCGCGCGATCTCGTCGCCGTAAGCCCAGATCCGGCCAATGCCGCCGATCTCGCCCTCGCACAGCGCAATCGCCAGGCTGACCACATAGCGCGACTGCTCGGTGACTTTCGGCCCAAGACCGCCCTTGGTGCGGCGCGAGCCGCCTGGGATCTCGTTGAAATCCGAGGCCCAGATGACATGCCCCGCCGTGCGCATCCGCCCCCAGAGTCGGGGGATCGGCACGCCTTCACCGGCGCCGGTGATCTGCAGCCGCTGGATACGCGCCGTCTCTACCGGACCCGAGCCCAGCCCCAGCAACCGCTGGTCGATGAGCCGCCCGACAGTCGCCCCGACGGCGCGCCCGATGACCAGGCCCGACAGGCCCAGCACCGCGCCGCCGAAATTCGCACCGATGGCCGCACCGGCGGCAGACAGAAGCAGAGTCGCCATACCGATGGCTCCTTTTCGATCACGTCATGTCAAAGCGCGCCACGATCCGGCGCGCCCAAGGGGAGCTCAGCGGGCTCTCGACAACGCCGTGGCCGCTGTAGGCATGCACAAAGCGCAGGACCGGCCCGGCCTGCGTCAGGATGCCCAGATGCTTGGCAACCGAGCCCGCCCGCATGCGAAACAGCAGCACGTCGCCCGGTTGCATGGGCCCCGGCGCAGGGCGCAGATGCTGCACCAGCGCGCGCCACAGCGCCTCGTCCCGCGCCGGTTCCGACCAGTCCGGGCCGTAAGGCGGGATCACCACGGGCTCAGCCCCGTGCCGGGCGCGCCAGACACCGCGCACCAGCCCCAGACAGTCGCAGCCCGCCCCGAGGGTCGAGGCCTGATGGCAATAGGGCGTGCCCATCCAGCGCCTCGCCTCGGCCACCAGTGCCGCACGGGCGTCAGCCATTGAGCCGCTTGCCCCCTGTATTCCCCCCGTCCGCGCGCGGCGTCGCCTGCAGCCAGTCGTCGCCGGGCACATGCGGGAAGCCTTGAAAATTCAGCGTATTGAGGAATTTGAACCGGCAGGTCTGGAACCGCTTGTCGCACCCCGCCTCAACCCGAACGCGGTCGCCGATCACCGGCGCAAACCCCGGCACCGACCACAGATGCAGCCGCCGCAACCCGCCCACGCGTTCTTCGCGCCGCACGGGCACCGCGATGCCTGAGGCCGCGCCAGTCAGGAACCGCGCCTGCCCGTCGACGAACCAGTCGGCAGCGTAGTCGGGCAATTCCGGCAGATCGAGCACCGAGCCACCCTCACCGACGCCCAGCAGATCGACCTCTGCCACGAACCCCGGCTGATCCAGATCGAACCCGCAGGCTGCATCGCCCAACACCGCCGGGCACAGCGCGCCAAACACCCGCCCACCGCTTTGCGACAAAGGCTCGGTCAGCCCGCGCAGTTCGGCATTGAACGCGCCGCCCGCACGCGTGATCTCGCCCAGCGTGCCGCGAAACAGCACCCGCCGCCAGGCGGGATCGGTCCAGTCGACCTCCCAGATGGTCAGCTCGGCCCCGTCATAGCGCCCGGCAAGAATATCCTCCTCGCGCAGTGCCGCGTCGCTCAACGCCCCGGCGGCCTCGGTGTTATCCACCGCCAGCCCCGTGCCCTGCACGATGGCGCTGGCGGTCATGCCGGTGCCTGCGCGAAACACCCTGCCGTCAAAGCTCAGGTCGCGATCATGGTCGGTAAAGCCCAGCACCGAACCATCGGCGCGGCGCAGCGCCCAGGCACGGGCGCGGGTGGTGATCACCTCGCTCATTGGCGCACCTCGATCACGGGCACCTTGGGAACCGCGCCCGCCTTGAAACTGGCGATCGAGACCTGCACCAGATCGGTGTCAAACCGCACCGGGACGTCGAACTCGCAGCCGATGGTGATCTCGGCTCCCACGCCCGGCGGCGAGGCGAAGGTGATCTGGCCGCTGGCGGTGTCGACCGACCACTCCACCGCCTCACCCACTTCCGTTCCGCCAATCGCCGCCCGCACCGTCCCCGCCACCGGCTTGGCGATCACGCGGGCCGACGCCCATTCGCCGGACCGATAGGTCTTGGACAACTGGAACACCGTCGAAACCCCGTCGCCAAAACCCAGCGACTGGTCCAGCGGCCCCACCGCTTGCGAGGCGCGGCAGGTCTTGAAATCCGCCCAGTCTTTCCAGCGGAACCCGTGCAGCATGCCCTGACGCGCCTCGAAGAACGCGATCAGCTGCTCGACATCATCCAGCGAGCGCAGCCCCAGTCCCGCATCATAGCGCCGCCGCGCCTGGGCCCAGGGCGTGTTGCGTTCCTCGAACCCGTTCGCCAGTGTGACGATCTCGGTCCGGCGTTCAGGACCGCCCAGCGAGCCAAAGCTCAGCGTGGCGGGAAAGCGGATCTCGTGAAAAGCCATGGTCAGTAATTCCTTTGCCCTTGCGCCAACAGGCGCTGCATCTGCGCGGCGATCTGGCTTTGGCTGCGCTGGAACCCGGCGACATCCGGCGTGTGCACGTTGATCACCACGCTCATTGCCCGCCCGCCACCGGCCCCGCGCACGCCCAGCCGACCGTCAGCGCCCCGCGCCAGCGGCAGGATCGCCTCGGGCCCAGCCTCGCCCATCAGGCCGGTGCCGCCGCGCATCGGGAAGGCGACCGGCGAGGACACCACGCCGCCCTGCGCAAAGGGCATCACCCGGCCCTGACTGAACGAGGCGCCCTTGGCAAAGGGCAGCACGCTGTTCATCAGCCCGCCGACCACCGACGACAATGCCCCGCCCAGCGCGCCCTGCACCGGGCGCATCGCGGCGGAATAGAGCGCATCAGAGATCGACCGGCCCAAGCCACGCATCGCATCCGACAGGCGCAAGCCGTCAAAGATCACCCCGTCAAACGCCCGCCGCACCCCCGTGCCCAGACCACGCGACAGACCCGCCATCTCGCGGCTGGTGTCACCCAGGCTGCGCCCCATGTCGGCCAGAGACGAATCGAGCGACCCCACCAGATCCGCCGTCGACCCCATCCGCGCTTCCAGTTCGGCCAGTTGCGCGTTCAACTCGTCCAGTGTTGCCATGTCCTGCCTCTTTTCCCTGTCCCGGACCGTCCGGGTAGCGCGCCAGCAGCGCGTCCAGCCGGGCGCGGGTGAACCCGCTGCCCGCCGTCTCGTCGCGGCCCAGCATGATCATCAGTTCCGCCGGGGTCAGCGCCCAGAACTCGCCCGGACGCAGCCCCAGCCCGTGCATCCCGGCGCGCATCAGCCCCGGCCAGTCGAGAGCGCTCACGCCGCCGCCCCCGGCGCACTGAAGGCGCGCGCCAGAAGCTGTCCGGCGACGCGCGACGCTTCGACCGGGCCACCCTCGATCTCGGCACTCAGCAGGGCCGAGGCCGCCACAGGCGTGCCCCCGCCATGCAATCCAGCCAGGATCAGCGCCATCACGTCGCGCGCCGAAAACCGACCCGTTTCAAAGCGTTCGACCAAAGCCACCAGACTGTCCGCGCCCAGCGCCTGCTCAAGCTCGACCAGCGCGCCCAGCGTCAGCTTCAGCCGGTGGCGCTGACCATCCAGAACCAGCGCCACCTCGCCCGCCAGCGGATTGGCCATCAGACCGGCTCACCGCTGCCTTCGTCCGGCTCGGGCTGGTCGCCGCCGTCGCCCGCGTAATCTTCGGGCTCCAGCGCCAGCTCGGTCGCCGACACGAACGACAGCGCGCCCGCCGAGGCCATCGACAGCTCATACGTCGCCTCGCCGTTGTAGCTGCCGGCGTAGTCCAGACTGGTGATCTGGAACGGCCCTTCGACCGTGCCGAAATCGGGGATCACCACCTGAAACGCCGGGATCTCGCCGTTGAAGAACACCGCCCGCGCCCGCTCATCCGTGCCCTCATCCCGGAACACGCCCGAGCCCGAGATCGACGCCGCCTTGACCCCGGCACCGGCCAGCAGCTCGCGCCAGCCGCCTTCGCTGTCCAGACTGGTCACATCGACCGTCTCGGCGTTGAAGCTGATGCGCGTGGCGCGCAGCCCCGCGATGGTTTCGAACTGACCGGCCCCGGTCACGTCCAGTTTGATCAACAGATCCTTGCCGCTTTGCACAGCCATGCCCGCCACTCCTTATGTCTGAAACTCAACCCTCGACCCGCACGCGAAAGCGCAGATCAATCCGCCGCAATGCGGCCCCTTCGGCCCGGCGCGCCTGCGCCTGATGGAACCAGATCGCCACCACCCGACCGCTGCTCAGGCTCGGCTGGCTGCCCGGCAGGATCTCACCGATCCGCGCCGCCGCTGTCTTCGAGGTCAGAAACCCCGCCGCGTCGCTGACCACCTGCACCAAGACCCGGTGCTCGGCCCCCGGTCCGGTCACGTCCGACCGGTCGATGACGTCCTCTTCGCCCAGCACCACATAGGTGCCCTGCGGCGTGGCCGGGGGCGGCGCATCGAAGATGCCGCCGGGCACCAGACCGGCCAGCGTCGCATCGCCGCTGAGCAAGTCGTAGAGCGCGACCTGAACCGCCGCCGCGTTTTGATAACTCATGCCGGAACCTCCTCACGCGCGTGGCACACCAGATAGGCCCCGCTCGGATCGGCCTCGCTGACCGCCAGAATGGTGAAAATCCGCCCGCCTTCACGTAGGCGCTGATCCGGGCGCGGGCGCTGCGGGCTGCCCTGCGACGCGGCACGCAGATAGACGCGAAACAGCATCCGCCCCTCGGGGGCGATCAGCCCGCGCCGCTCAGACCCCGACCCCGCGCGCAGCTCTGCCCAGAGCGTTCCGAGCGCCACCCAGCTGGTGGAGAAACCGCCCGCGCCGTCTGGCACCGTGCTCGGCTCCTCCAGCACCATCGGGCGCGTCAATGTATACCCCATCAGCGATGCCCCCCGCCGTCACCCGCACGGGTATCCAGCGCGCCACCAGAGCCGCCACCGGACCCGAGCCCAGCTCTCCCCCCGTGCGCCCCTCATAAAACTGCGCCGCCAGCAGCATCACCGCCTGTTGCAAGTCGTCCGGCACCGCGTCCCAGCTCGCGCCGAACCCGGCGGTGAAATCGACCTCGACCCGGCCGTTCGTCGGCACGCCCGGCAGCACCGCACCGGTCGCCAGCAGTTGCGGACGGTGACGGTCGACCACCAGACGCCAGCGCGCCGGATCGACCACCGCAGGCACACCGTCGCCGTCAATCATCGTGACCGAGGCCACCGCCGTCACCGGCGCCACGGGCAAGGCCTGCGCATCCGCCCAGCGCCAGCAGGGCAGGACCAACCTGAAATCGCGGCTCATCAAAGCCTTGCCGGTCCGCGTCTCGATCGCTGCGATCGCCGCGCGCAGGTATTGCACCAGCAGCGGGTCGCCCGTTGCCTCGTCGGCAAAGCCCGCGCCCAACCGCAGATGCGCGCGAAAGGCGGAAACCGGCAGGTCGCCGTCGTCCACAACACTGGTCTCACACAGATCCATGCTCGCCTCCTTGACCCGTTCAAAGCCCCGTTCACGGCGCTGACCGGCGCAGACACGCTCCCGCACCGCTCGCACGGGGAGAGCAGCCGGACAGTGCGGGACGATGGGTCCGACCGGACCTTCCCGCGCGCGCCTGCGCCGCCATCGGACCGGCCCCACGCGGACCGGCCCAATCTCACTCCACGCTTACGACGCGGCGAATTTCAGCAGCTTGATCGCGCTGAAATCGGTCACATCGCCGCCCACGCGCTTGGTCGCGTAGAACAGCACATGCGGCTTGGCGCTGAACGGATCGCGCAACACGCGCAGATCGGGGCGTTCGGCGATGGTATAGCCCGCGCGGAAGTCGCCAAAGGCGACGGCATGGGCGTTGGCGGCGATGTCGGGCATGTCCTCGGCGATCAGCACCGGATAGCCCATCAGGCGCGCAGGCTCACCGGCAGCCAGACCGTCCGACCACAGGAAGCGGCCATCGGCATCCTTCATCTTGCGCACAGCGCCGGCGGTCTTCGAGTTCATCACAAAGGCCGCATTGGCGCGGTAGCCCGCCTCCAGCGCGTAGACCAGATCGACGATCGCATCGGCCGGGTTGGTGGCGTCGAAATCGCCCGCAGCACCGGTGGCGACATAGCCCAACTCGCCCCAGACCTCGGTGCCATTGGCCACGATGTCATGGTCCAGGAACCCGCGCGGCTGATCGGTGCCCGAGCCCGAGATGAAAGCCGCTGCCTCGGCACGCGCGAACTTCATCGCGATGCGCTCGGCCAGCCAGCCCTCGACGTCGAACGCGCTGTCTTCCAGCAGCCGCTGCGAGGCCTTGGGCATCGCCGACAGCTCATGCAGCTTGATCGAAATCCGGTCGATGGCCGCGCTGCCCGTCTCGGTGACCGACGACGATTCCGTCTCCCAGCCCGAGCCGACATCGCCATGATCGACCAGCACGTCGAACGAACCGGCCTCGACCTGCACAACGCTGGCAATCGCCCGGATCGACGCCGAAGCATCCAGAACCGCATGAATACGGTCCGAGGTCTGAGGATCGACCAGATAGCCGCCCTCAGAGTTCACGGCGGTGTTCAGCCCCTTGCCCTCAAGCACAAGGCCACGCAGGCCGTCGTCGTCGCCCTGACGCAGATAGGCGTCGAACGCCTTCAGATGCAGGCCTTCGCCGCTGTCAGCCTGTGCCAGCACGGGGCGGGCGGTTTTGGTGGTGAATTTACGATCCATCATGGTCAGTCGCTCGTCCTGTTCTTTCAGAGTGCCCATCATATCTGCACGGAAGGTCTTGATTTCGGTTACGAAACCCTCCAGCGCCCTAGTCAGTTGCGTCGCCTCGCCATCGGGCTGCCGCGTCGCGCTTTTCTCCTGGCTCACAGGGCCGGGAAACTCGCTGCTCATCGCATCCATCCTTTCATGGTTGCCACTGCGCGGGTTCCCTCGGGCAACCCGCCCCCACCGCGCTCCCCACTGGGGGCGCGTGTCTCGCCTAAAATCGGAAACGCCTCAGCCCCTGAGCGCGTCGCGCGCTGCCTCAAGCGCCCGTGCCAGTTCACTCATGAAACCGGCGTCGGACTTGGCCGAAACCCGCGCGTCGGGCAGCATCGGAAAGGTCACCAGCGACACTTCCCACAGCTCCAGCTCGATCAACTTGCGCCCACCGTCGGGCAGCTTTTCCGCCCGGATCGTGCGGTAGCCGATGCTCAGCCCGTCGACCGCGCCCGCCGCCATCAGCGCCGCTGCCTCGCGGCCCTTCTCGACCTCGCTCAGAAGGCGACCCTTGACGCGCAGCCCGTGCGCATCTTCGACCACTTCATCCCAGACGCCGATCGGCTGGCCCTGATCGTGCTGCCACAGCATCCGCACCCGGCCCGAGGCCGCCTTGATCCGCGCCAGCGACGCGGCATAGGCGCCGGGCTGGACCACATCGCCCCCCCGGTCGCGCACCCCAAAGACCGAGGCATAACCCGCAATCACCGACCCTTCGGCCAGCACCAACCCGGCACTGCCCGGCTGGTGGAATTTCGTCTCAAGACCCTGCATCCTGCCTCCTCACATCTGCGTCGCCACAAAGGCCACCGCGCCGTGCACCAACACCCCCGAGGCCACACCGTACACCGCCAGCCACAGCCGCTTTTCCAGCCGCCGCAACTCGTCCTCGATCCGGGTCAACCGGTACTCCAGCCCCGCGCGGCGCTCGTCCTCGACGCGCTCCTGCGCATCGATCCGCGCCTGTGCCAGATCGAAACTGTCGTACAGAAACCGCGATCCACCGACCGCCTTGCGCTGTGCGTTCATGCGCCGTCTGCCACGGGGGGCAGCCCCAGCATCGCGCGCTTCTCGGCATCGCTCAGAAACCCTGCGCCCAGCACCCGCTGCCACTGTTGATCCCGCTCGACCGACAGCGCCGGCACCTGATCCAGATCGGGTTTCAGCGCCAGATCGACCCCGGCAAAGCCCGACAGCCAATGCGACAGCGACTCGGCAACCTTGCCCGCCAGCGGCAGCACCGTCAGGCGAAAGAACGCCCGGTTCGCCTCGGCGTAATTGGCATAGGTCGCGTCGCCGGGGATACCCAGCAGCATGGGCGGCACGCCAAACGCCAAGGCGATCTCGCGCGCGGCGGCTTCCTTGGTCTTGTGGAATTCCATGTCCGACGGGCTGAACCCCATCGGCTTCCAGTCCAGCCCGCCCTCCAGCAGCATCGGTCGCCCTGCGTTACGCGCGCCCTGATGGTGGGTCTCCATCTCGCTTTGTAACCGTTCGAACTGCTCGTTCGACATCGTGCCCGCGCCATCGTCCCCCTTGAAGACAATCGCGCCCGAGGGCCGCGCGGCATTGTCCAACAGCGCCTTGGACCAGCGACTTGCGCTATTATGGACATCCAGCGCCGAAGCTGCGGCCTCGATCGGCGACAACCCGTAATGATCATCCAGTGGATGATAGGCCCGGACATGACAGATCGGTGCCGCGCCCTCGGCCATGTAGAAGCGATGCTTGCGACCGCTCACCGCGTAATCATACGCCGCCGGCCAGCCATCCGCGCCCGGCACCACGCTCATCCGGTCCGAGCGCAGCACGTGCAACTCACCCGGCACGCCGCCCTCCGCCGCAGCCACCGCCTCGACATAGGCGTTGCCCGACAACAGCAGCTGCGCATAGAGCGCCTCAAGGAACTCGGCGCGCCCCTGCGCCGGGTTCGGGCGGCGCAGCAGCGCCAGCAGCGGATGTTGTTCATAGCGACGCTCGCAGTCTTGCAGCACCAGCGGCAGCGCCGCCGCCGCCTCGGAAATCAGCCGCACCACACGAAACCCCACCGGGTTGCCTTGAAACCCCGCGCGGGTCAGCGATACCGTATCGCGCGCCGTCCAGCGCGGCTGATTTGTGCCCTGCATCGCCGCCATGCGGCCCACACCACCAGCCGTCAGCGGGCCAACGGCCGAGGCCTTGGCCTCGGGTGCTCCCGACGGCTTGCGAAAAAGATCGAACATGCACCTGCCTCCCTGTCACGCTGCCCCGGAAACGGCCCGGTGCCTCGGCTTGCTGAGGGGTTATCGACCCTATTCCTTGAAGAAGCGCAGAGCCTGCGCACTGTGCCCGCCGGTCACGCAACACCCGGTCTGCCATGCATTCCATGATCACCCAGCGCCAATTAATGTATACATCCGCTGGATTCGCGCAGCGCAGCATAACCGACACGCTTGATTTCTCACGAATATGCACCCGCAGCAGAGCATTTTTCTGCAAATGCGAGGCAAGCAGCCCGCTTTCCAAACCCTTGCGCTCACTGCATACCTACCCGCTAACCTAGCGAAAACTTTCGTAAAAAGGGGTTGAATTGCCGTTTGAAGGGTGCATTCTGTATACACGGGTGGATGACGGGAGCGTCCGCCACGCACCGCTGTCGAGAGGGATCGCAAGGCTCTGGTCGTTGTCCTGAGGAGGGGATGGCCCGAAGCCATGCGATCACGGTTCTCTCGCTGTGGCGCGCAGAAATCCGGGCGGCCCAGCCGTCTCTAACGATAGGGGAGATTCCATGTTTCGCAGAACTCTGATGACCACGGCTGCCGTGGCCGCGCTGGCGGTTGCCACGCTGTCAAGCGCCTCGGCGCAATCGGTGATCCGTATGGGGGCGGCCGCCCCCATGACCGGCCCGCTCGCCGGGGGCGCAACTGTCACCCACTGGCCAGCCGTTCGCCTGTGGGTGAGCGAAGTCAACGCGCGCGGCGGGTTGCAGTTGGCCGATGGCCCGGCCACCATCGAGTTGATCGAATATGACGACCAGACCAACCCCCAGCAGGCGATCATGGCCGCCCAGCGCCTTGCCACGCAGGATCAGGTCGACTTCATGGTCGCGCCCTATTCCACCGGCATGAACCTTGCCGCAGCGCCTGTCTTCGCGCAACTCGGCTATCCGATGATCACCGGCACGGCTGTCACCGACCAACAACCGGAACTGGCAGAGCAATTCCCCAACATGTTCTTCGTGCTGGGCCGCACCTCGGTCATGGCTGAAGATACCGCCCATGTGCTCGTCGACCTGCGTGAGCGGGGCGAAATCGGCAACCGCGTGGCGCTGGTCAACGTGGCGGATGCTTTCGGCATCGAAATGGCCGGCATCTCGCGCAGCGTGCTGGAATCCAACGGGTTCGAGATCGTCTACGAATCCTCCTACCCGCTTGGCACGCAGGATCTGGCCCCGGTGATCGACGGCGCCAAAGCCTCGAACCCCGACGCCTTCATCGCGTGGTCCTACCCCGGTGATACCTTCGCGCTGACCGATCAGGCCATCGTGCAGAACTTCGCACCGCACGTCTTCTTCACCGCCGTCGCCACCGCCTTCCCGGCCTATGCCGGGCGCTTTGGCCCTGCGGCTGAGGGCGTTCTGGGTATGGGTGGCGTCAATGCCGATGATCCCGCGTTCCAGGCCTTCGCCGCGGCCCACACCGAACTGAACGGTCAGGGCCCGGACTTCTGGGCCTCTGCCGCCACCTACGCCACGCTGGAAATCCTTGGTCAGGCGATCGAGGCTGTCGGTGCCCCTGACCGCGCCGCTGTCCTCACCTACCTGCAGGACCGCTCGAACTCCTATGAGACCGTCCTCGGGCCGGTATCGTTCAACGAAAACAACGATAACGAGGCCTACTGGACCGTCGGCCAATGGCAAGACGGCGTGTTCCGCGGCGTCGCGGCGCGTGGCCGCGAGGGTGCTGTGCCGGTTCAAGTCTTCGACGGCTGGGAATAACCCAACCGCGGCGGCGCATCCCTTGCGCCGCCGCCCCACTTTCCAGACGGCGGACGTACCCTGATGTTCATCCTGATCACCGGCCTTTTGCTGGGCGGCACCTATGCGCTCATCGCCATGGGGCTGAACCTGCAATACGGCGTGGCGCGCATCATGAACCTCGCCAATGGCGAGATGCTGGTCGCCGGAGGCTTCGCTGCTTTCTGGGTCTACACCGCCGGTCAGGTGAACCCCATCGCCGCGCTGATCGTCGTGGCCCCTGTGGCCTTCGCCGTGAACTGGGTGCTCTACCGCGTCATGCTGCAACCGCTGGTCGCCCGCGCCAAGAACCGGGGCCAGCTGGAAACCGACAGCATCCTTGCCACCTTCGGTATGTCCTTTGCCTTTGTCGGCGTGATGACATGGGCCTTTGGCGGTGGCTACTTCAACTACGCCTTCCTCGCCCAGCCGTTCGAGATGTTCGGCTCGTCCTACGCGCAGAACCGCATCGTCGCTTTCCTGATCGCCACAGTGATCGCCGCCGCGCTCTGGGTCTGGCTCACCTATTCCCGCGCTGGGCTCAGGATGCGCGCCGTCGCGGTTGACCCGCGCTCGGCCCGGCTGGTCGGCATCGACGTCAAGGCTACCTCGGCCCTCGCCTTCGCCCTTGGCGGTGCGATCACCGCGACCGGAGGCTCGCTCATTTCAATGTTCTTCACCCTCGATGCTTCCGTCGGCGTGCTCTTCACCATGAAAGCCCTGATCATCGTCATCATGGGCGGCGTCGGTGACATCCGCGGCACCATCATCGCCGCGCTGATCCTCGGCATCGCCGAAACCGCCGTCGCCCGGCTGATCGACCCCGGCCTCACCCTTGCCGCCGCCTATTTCCTCTTCCTCGCCGTGCTGCTCTTCCGCCCGCAGGGATTGTTCGGAAAGAAACCGACATGAGCACCCGCGAGATCCGCAACCTGATCGTCTCGGCCCTTCTGATCGGCCTCTGCTGCCTGCTGCCGGTCTATGGCTCGCCCTATTGGCTGACGATGGGCACCACCATCGCCATGTATGCCGTGCTCTCTACCTCATGGGCGCTGTTTTCCGGCCCCACGCATTACATCTCGCTCGCCACCGCTGCCTTCTTCGGCGTCGGCACCTTTGTCACCGGCCTTGGGTTTCAGGACCTGCCGTTCTGGACCTTGCCGGTCATCGCCGCCGTTCTGGGTGCTGTGCTGGCGGCACTGGTCGGCATGGTCACCCTGCGCCTGTCGGGCGTCTACTTCGTCATCTTCACCCTCGGTCTGGCCGAGATGGTCCGGCAAGTCGTCACCTGGATACAAAACCAGACCGGCCATCGCGGCATGTATGTCCTCACGTCGCTGACCGAGCGCGAGATTTACTGGATGCTCATCGCCCTTGCTTCCATCGTCTTCCTTGCGGGCTGGCTGATCGGACGCTCGAAACTGGGCTTTGCCCTGCGCATCATCGGCAATGACGAGACCGTCGCCAAACATTCCGGCATCGACACCGCGCTGGCCAAGGTGCTGCTGTTCATGGTCCCCGGCGCTGCCGCTGCCGCCACCGGCGCGATCCTCGCCCCGCGCTATATCTATATCGAACCCTCCACCGCCTTCGCGCCGCTGCTGTCGTTCCAGGTCGTCATCATGGCGTTGCTCGGCGGCACGGGTCGCCTGTGGGGCCCCATCGCGGGCGTGATCCCCTTCACCCTGCTGTGGGAGGCCATCACCCGCCAAGCCCCCAACCAGACCCTGCTCCTGCTCGGCGTCGCCTTCCTGCTCATCGTCTACGTCCTGCCCGGCGGTTTCGTCGGCCTCTGGGACCGCCTGCGTCGCCGCTATGGAGGCACCCGATGAGCAAAACCATCCTGCAAGCCCGCGATGTGACCAAGCGCTTTGGCGGTCTGGTTGCCGTGAACGGCGTCAGCTTCGACGTCACCGAGCATCAGGTGATGGGCATCATCGGCCCCAATGGCTCGGGCAAATCGACGATGATCAACATGATCTCGGGCAGCTTCGCGCCCAGCGCCGGGTCGATCCAGCTGAACGGGCGCGAGCTGGCCGGGCAACCCGCCCACAAGGTCGCGCGCCTTGGGGTCGGGCGCACCTTCCAGCTGGTCCGCCTGCTGCCCGAACTCAGCGTCACGCAGAACGTCCTCGCCGGGGCCGCCTTCGGCCACCGCCGCCGCTGGGGGCCTGAGGCCGAGCGCTTCGCCCATACCCTGCTCGACCGCCTCGGTCTGGCGCAGGTCGCAGCCCTCCCCGTCTCTGCCCTTACCTACATTGACACCAAACGCGTCGAACTGGCCCGCGCGCTGGCCGGAGAGCCCGAGGTGCTGCTGCTCGACGAATGGCTGGCAGGCCTCAACCCGACCGAGCTGTCCACCGGCATCGACCTGATCAAATCCTTGCGCGATGAGGGCCGCACGATCATCCTTGTCGAACACGTCATGGACGCCATCCGCAGCCTGTGCGACCGCTGCGTGGTGATGTCCTCGGGCACCAAGATCGCCGAGGGCACGCCCGCCGAGGTACTCTCTGACCGCGAAGTGATCCGCGCCTATCTGGGGGATGACGATGCTTGAAATCGCTGGCCTCTCCGTCCGCTACGGCAAACACACCGCCCTCACCGAGACCGCGCTGAGCGTAAAAAAGGGCGAGATCGTCGTCATTCTGGGCGCCAACGGGGCGGGGAAATCCACCCTGCTCAAAGCCATCGCCGGGATCTGCGAAGGGAAAAGCACCGGCAGCGTCACCATGGGGTCCGACCCCGTCCTGGGCCTGCCCGCCCACAAAGTCGTGGAACGCGGCATCGCGCTGGTGCCTGAGGGGCGCGGCATTTTCGGCGATCTCACCGTCCGCGAGAACCTGCTGCTGGGCGCGAACCCCCAACGCGCCCGCGAAGAGGCCGACGCCAATTTCGAACGCCTGATCCGCCTGTTCCCCAAGCTGACCGACCGCGCCGGACAGACGGTGCGCACCATGTCGGGCGGCGAGCAGCAGATGGTCGCCATCGGTCGCGCGATGATGTCCAACCCCGAAATCCTGATGCTGGACGAACCCAGCCTCGGCTTGTCACCGCTTCTGGCCAAGGAGCTGTTCCAGAACCTCAAGGCCGTCCGCGCCGCCGGTCTGGGCATCCTTTTGGTTGAACAGAACGCCAAGCTCAGCCTCGCCATCGCCGACCGGGGTTACCTGCTCGAAAACGGCCGCATCCTGCGCGAGGATAAAGCCTCGATCCTGCTGCACGACCCCGCCGTGCAGGCCGCCTATCTCGGCGGTGCCGCCGGTCACGCGACCGGCCCGGCCAAGCCGACCCCCGTGCCGCAGGCGGCCCCCGCCACGCCAACCCCGCGCGCCCCGTCGACCGCCAGCGTGCCCTCGTCGCAGATCGCGGGCCTCGACATCGACGCCCTCGTCTCCAGCGCCGCGCAAAAAGCCGTGCGCCCGCCCAGCACGCTCACCCCGGCCTACACAACCAGCGCCCCCCGCGCCGATCACCTGCGCCAGACGCTTTCCGCCATCGAAAGCGCCGCACGCCAGCCGCGCCCCTCCTCGCTACCGCCCCTGCGCGCGCAGGCCCGTCCCAACGCGCCCACCGCCAGCGCACCCACAGTACAACGCCCCACCCCCGGCGCCCCCACCCCGATCCCCGGAGGCCGCGTCGACGTCTACCGCCGCCGCCCCGGCACATCGCAGTTCGACAAGACCGAGGTCTGACATGCTCGACGCCCCCGCCACCAAGACCATCCGCGGCCAGTACATCAACGGCCAATGGGTCCGCGCGGCCCGCCATTTTGCCGACATCAACCCCTCGACCGGCGCGCTGTTTGCCGAAGCCCCTGACGGCACCCGCAGCGACGCCCGCGCGGCCATCGAAGCCGCCCATGCCGCCTTCCCCGCCTGGGCCGAGATGAAATTCACCGAGCGCGCGCATCTGCTCAACAAGATCAGCGACATCTGGGAACGCCGCGCGCCCGAGTTCATCGCCTGCGCGCAGGCCGAGGGTGGCGGTTGGTACGGCAAGGGCGCGTTCGAGGCCCATTACGTCACCGAGGTTTTCCGCTCCGCCGCCGCCATCTGCTACCAACCGCTGGGTGAGGTGCTGCCGTCCGAATACGGCAAGGTCTCGACCGGCGTGCGCTATCCGATGGGCGTGATCTCGGTGATCAGCCCATGGAACTTCCCCGGCGTCCTGACCGCGCGCGGCTTCGCCTTCGCGCTGGCCGCGGGCAACACCATCGTGCTCAAACCCTCCGAGGACACCCCGTGGATCGGCGGCCTCTACTTCGCCGAGATCATGGAAGAGGCCCGCGTCCCCGCCGGCGTCTTCAACGTTGTCACCTGCGCGCGCGAAGGCGTCGCCGCGATGGGCGATGAGCTGATCGAGCACCCCTATGTCAAAGGTATCTCCTTCACCGGCTCCACCCCCGTCGGCCGCGCCATCGCCGCCAAGGCGGGCGCGCATCTCAAGAAGGCCTGTGTGGAACTGGGCGGCAAGGACAGCCTGATCATCCTCGACGACGCCGACCTTGACCGCGCCGCCCAAGCCGCCAATTTCGGCAGCTTCATGCATCAGGGCCAGATCTGCATGAGTGTTGAAAAAGTGCTGGTGCATGAAAAAGTATACGCCGAATTCCTGCCCAAATTCGCCGAACGTGCCGCAAAACTGAAAGTCGGTGACAGCGCCGATCCGTCCAACGTCATCGGCCCCTTGATCAACGACCGCCAGGTCGCCCGCGTCAAAGCCCAGCTTGATGACGCCATCGCCAAGGGGGCCAAGGTCGTCACCGGCGGCAAGATCACCGGTCGCTTTGTCGAGCCGACGCTGCTCACCGGCGTCACCCCCGACATGCTGATCTACCGCGACGAGACCTTCGGCCCCGTCGTCCCGGTCATCCCCTTCCGCACCGATGACGAGGCCATCGCCCTCAACAACGACACCGAATACGGCCTCTCCGCCGGTATCTTCAGCCGCGACGAAGCCCGCGCGCTGGCCATGTCCAAACGGCTGGAAACCGGCATGTGCCACATCAACTGCACCTCGGTGAATGACGAACCGCACGTCCCCTTCGGCGGCTCCAAAGCCTCGGGGCTTGGCCGTCACGGTGGCCGCTGGTCAATAGAGACCTTCACCGAAACCCGCTGGATCACCCTTGATCGCGGCGGCCGTCCCTACCCGCCGGTCTTCTGATGCCCGACCTGCCCCGCCTCCTGCACAACCGCCGCATCGCCGTGCTCGGCTCGGGCCACGGCCTTGGCCGCGCCGTCGCCCGCGCCGCGCAGGCAGCGGGGGCCGAGGTGCTGGGCATCGACTCCGACGCCCGCTTTGACCACATTGACGCCCTCTACCGCACCGACCTCAGCGACCCCGCCGCGATGGATGCCGTCGCGCAGGCGCTGCCACAGGGCCTCGACGGCCTCGCCCTCTTCCCTGTCATCCTTGAAACCGACCCCGCCACCCAGCTCGCGCAAGCCCTCGCCGCCCCCAAGCGCCTGGCCGAAGCCCTCGCGCCCAAACTCGCCCCCGGCGGCGCCATCCTCGCCCGCGCCGCGCCCCGCCACGCCGACTGGCCCCGCGCGCTCGACATGATCCGCGCCGCCGCCGCCCTGCGCCCGGGCGAGGCCGACGATTTCGCAACCCGCTGGGCCCTGCAGGCCGAAGCCATCGACACCCCCCGCCTGATCGGCTGGGCCATGCTCGCCTGGACCCTCACCCATTGCCACAGCTGGCCCGGCATCCGCGTCAACGCCCTGACCCCCGCCAGTCCCGACGGCCACCTGCCGCCCGCCCTCACCGTCGCCAGCGGCCTCGACGCGGCCCAAGGCCCCGCCCTCGCCGCGCAGGCCGCCGTCTTTTTGCTGTCCGGCCTCTCGGCGGGCCTGACAGGCGCCACACTCGCCGCCGATGCCGGGCTCTCCGCCCAGATACAATCGCGTCTCGAAGGGCTGTAAGCCCCCGGAAAGGAACATCAGATGAGCACCATCTTCTGGATCATCGCCCTGATCATCGTGCTGGCCGCCCTCATCGCGCTGGCCGCCGCCTTCTACCAGCGGGGCACCAACGCGATCAGCCTCGTGCGCACCGGCATCGGCGGGCGCAAGATCGTGATCGACGGCGGGATGCTGGCGCTGCCCTGGTTCCACGAGGTCGCGCGCGTCAACATGCAGACCCTGCGCCTGCATCTGGACCGCCGCGCCGATCAGTCGCTGATCACCCGCGACCGGATGCGCGTCGATGTCGGCGCGGAATTCTACCTCTCTGTCCCGCCCGATGAAGCCTCGATCGCCCGCGCAGCCCAGACCCTTGGCCGGCGCAGCTTTCAACCCGACGAGCTGCGCGCGCTGATCGAGGGCATGTTCGTCGACGCCCTGCGCGCCGTCGCCGCCCGCCACACAATGGACGAGCTGCACGAGGGCCGCGCCGAATTCGTCGCCGCCGTGCGCAGCGCGCTGGCCGAGCCGATCACCCGCTACGGGCTGCAACTGGACTCTGTCTCGCTCACCGCGCTGGACCAGACCCCGTTCTCCGCCCTCGATGAAAACAACGCCTTCAACGCCGTCGGCCTGCGCAAACTGGCCGAGGTCGTGGCGCAATCAAAGAAAGAGCGCGCCGAGATCGAAGGCGACACCGCCGTTTCGGTGCGCCGCGCCGCGATGGAGGCATCCCGCCGCAAGATGGAGATCGACCTCGAGGAACGCCGCGCCGAAATCTCGCAGGCCCAGCAGATCGAATCCCTGATGGCCACCCAACTGGCCGAGGTCGCCCGCGCCAAGGCCGATGCCGAACGCTCTGCCGCGCAGTCGCGCATCCAGATGGAACAGCAGATCCAGACCGCCGATATCGCCCGCGAACAGGCGATCCGCGAGGCTGAAATCCTGCGCGCCCGCGCGCTGGAAATCGCCGAACAGGACCGCGCCGTGCAGGTGCTGGCGAAAAGCCAGGAGGAAAGCCGCGCGCAGGCCGAGGCCGATCTGGCCCGCGCCGACGCGGTGCGCGCGCACGAATCCATCGAGACCGCCCGCGCCGGGGCCGAGGCCGAACGCCGCCGCGACCTTGGCGTCATCGCCGCCGAAGCCGAGGCCGCCGCCAGCGCCCGCCGGGCCGAAATCGCCGCAGACTCGGGCCGCAAGGTGGCCGCGGACCGGCTCGAGACCGCCAAGCTGGACGCTCAGGCCAGCCTCGCCCAACGCCACGCCGAGGCCGAGGCGCTCACTGCCCGCATCGCCGCCGAAAACACCCGCTCGGACGCCAGCCTCGCCCATGCTGTCGAACTGGCCCGCCTCGAAGCCTTGCCCAAAACATTGGGTGAGATGATGAAGCCGGTCGAAAAGATCAAGGAAATCAACATCCATCAGGTCGGCACGGTCGAGGGCTCGCGCGGGGCCATCCTGCAGGCGCTGGAAGGCGTGCTCGATCAGGCGGTCAGCGCCCCCAACCTGCACCGGGTCCTTGACCGCCTCACCGACGACATCCGCCACGGTGACGTGGACCGCAAACGCCGCCGCGACGACTGACCATATCATCTGTCCCTCAATATCCCGGGGGCGGGCCGGCACGGCCCGGCGGGGGCAGCGCCCCCGAGCGGCGGGCGACCCCCTCGATGGGGGTCGCCCGCCGCCGCCCCCTTCACCGGCAAACACGCGCCTGTCATCGCGCTTTTTCGCCTCACCCCTCTCGCTTGAACTCACATCAGCCCCCATATAGGGTGCGCGCGACCTGACGTCGGGGGCTATCCCCGGCCCGATGATGACCCGAGGAGCCCCATGTTCATCACCCCTGCCTTCGCCCAGACCGCCGGCGCTGCCGGTGCCGGTAGCCTGATTTCGTCACTCGTCCCCTTTGTCCTGATTTTCGGGATCATGTGGTTCTTGCTGATCCGTCCGCAGCAAAAAAAGGTCAAAGAGCATCGCGCGATGGTCGACGCCCTGCGTCGCGGCGATCAGGTGATCACGGCTGGCGGCCTGATCGGCAAGGTTGCCAAGGTCAAGGAAGACGGTGAAGTCGAAGTCGAGATCGCCGAAGGCGTGAAAGTCCGCGTCGTGCGCTCGACCATCACCACCGTGATGTCCAAGAGCGAACCGGCAGCCAGCTGATATCGCCTTCTGCGGTCGCGGCGCACCTCTCGTGCCGCGGCCCTGACCGGGCGCGCAATGCGCCCTTCCCGGCCCCCATTGCCCGGCTCCATCGCAAGGCCTCACCATGCTGCAAGTCTCCCTGTGGAAGCGCGCGCTGATCATTCTGATCTGTCTGGGCGCTGCCGTCTTCGCTGCGCCCAACCTGTTCTACGATCAGGTCGAGCGCCATAACGATGCCGTCGCGACGATCGAGGCCGGCACCTCGACCCCCGAACTGGAAGCCGAGCGCGCGCTTTGGCCCGACTGGCTGCCCTCGGATCTGGTCAACCTCGGCCTCGATCTGCGCGGCGGCGCGCATCTGCTGGCCGAAGTTCAGGTTTCGGATGTCTACGCCGACCGAATCGACGCCCTCTGGCCCGAGGTCCGCGACCTGTTGCGCGCCGAGCGTGCCACCGTCGGCGGTGTCCGCCGCATGGCCTCGGACGATCCGGGCGTCCTGCGCATCGCCATCGGCAATGCCGAGGCCCTGCCGCAAGCGCTCGAAACCGTGCGCACCCTGTCACAACCCATGCAGACGCTGACCGGCATCGGCCAGCAGGATCTCGATATCCACCTCGATGGCAACGAGATCGTCATAACCCTGTCCGAGGCCGAGCGTCTGGCCACCGACGACCGCACCATGCGCCAGTCGCTGGAAATCATCCGCCGCCGCGTCGATGAAGTCGGCACGCGCGAGCCGACGATCCTGCGTCAGGGCACCGACCGCATCCTGATCCAGGTGCCCGGCATCGGCTCGGCAGACGAACTCAAGTCGCTGATCGGAACCACGGCACGCCTGACGTTCCACCCGGTCGTGCGTACCACCTCGAACGCGAACGAAGCCCCCGGTCCCCGTCAGGTGATCTACCCGTCGATGGACCAGCAGGGCGTCTACTACCTTCTGGAACAAACCCCCGTCGTCAACGGCGAACAGCTGACCGACGCACAACCGACCTTCGACCAGAACGGCCGTCCTGCGGTCAGCTTCCGCTTCAACCCGGCAGGTGCACGGGCCTTCGGGCTCTATACCGCGGAAAACATCGGCAGCCCCTTCGCCATTGTGCTGGATAACGAAGTCATCTCGGCCCCGGTCATTCAGTCGCATATCTCGGGCGGCTCGGGCATCATCACCGGGCGCTTCACCGTCGAGGAAAGCACCAATCTTTCGGTCCTGCTGCGCGCCGGTGCCCTGCCCGCCGAGATGACCTTCCTTGAAGAGCGCACCATCGGCCCCGAACTGGGTCAGGACAGCGTCGACGCCGGCAAGATCGCTGCGATCATCGCCATGGTCACGGTGCTGCTGTACATGGGCCTCAGCTATGGCCTGTTCGGCTGGATCGCCAATATCGCCCTGCTGTTCAACATCATGATGATCTTCGCGGTGCTGTCTTTGATCGGCGGCACGCTGACACTGCCGGGCATCGCCGGGATCGTGCTGACCATCGGGATGGCCGTGGATGCCAACGTGCTCATCTTCGAGCGGATCCGCGAAGAGCTGCGCACGGCGCGCGGCCCGGCACGGGCCATCGAGCTGGGCTATGAAAAGGCGATGTCGGCCATTCTGGACGCCAACATCACCACCTTCATCACTGCCGCGATCCTCTTTGCGCTGGGCTCCGGCCCGGTCCGCGGCTTCGCCATCACCTTGGGACTGGGGATCATCACCTCGGTCTTCTCGGCGATCTTTGTGACGCGCCTGATCATCATCTGGTGGTTCGAGCGTCGCCGTCCCAAGACGATGACCCTGTAAGGATCGACCCATGTTCCGGCTGAAAATCGTTCCTGACGATACCAACATCAACTTCATGGGGCCGTGGAAGTTTACCTTCGGCCTGTCTGTCATGCTCATGGCTGCGTCTGTCGCCGTGTTCTTCGCGATCGGGCTGAACTTCGGCATCGACTTCCGCGGCGGCACCTCGATCCGCACCGAGGGCACGCAGACCGTCGATATCGGCGCCTACCGCGAGGCGCTGGCCCCGATGGGTCTTGGCGATATCGCCATCACGCAGGTCTTTGACCCCACCTATGGGCCAGAGCGGAACGTGGCAATGATCCGCATTCAGGCACAGGGTGACACCGAATCCGTCACACCCGAGATCCTCAACCAGGTTGAAACCTCGCTGCAAACCTACGATTCGACGCTGCGTTTCACCTCGGTGGAATCGGTCGGACCCAAGGTTTCGGGCGAGCTGGTCCAAGAGGCGATCCTGGCCGTCGGTGCGGCGCTGGCAGCGGTACTGATCTATATCTGGCTGCGGTTCGAATGGCAGTTCGCGCTGGGGGCCGTGGCGGCACTGGTGCATGACATCACGCTGACCATCGGCGTCTTTGTGGTGCTGCAGCTGCGCTTTGATCTGGCGATCATCGCAGCCCTGCTGACCATCGTCGGCTATTCACTCAACGACACGGTGGTCGTGTTCGACCGGATGCGCGAGAACTTCATCAAGTTCAAGAAACGCGACGTGCTCGACGTGATGAACCTGTCGCTGAACGAAACCCTGACCCGCACCTTGATGACCTCGTTCACCACCCTGATCGCGCTGATCGCCCTGTTTGTGCTGGGCGGCGATGTGATCCGTGGCTTTGTGTTTGCCATGATCTGGGGCGTTGTTGTCGGGACGTGGTCGTCGGTCTACGTGGCCGCCGTCATCGTCAAATACCTTGGCGTCAAGCGCAACTGGGACAAGGGCGGCGACAAGGCCGGCACGCAGTTCACCACCTCGGACGCGAAATGAAACTGACCGAGATCGACTTTGGCGCCGCCCAACCCATCGAGGGTTATGGCCCCGGATTTTTCCGGCTGGGCGGCGTTGTCCACCCTGCCCCGGTACTCTTTGTACCGGGACAGGTGGTTACATGGGGCGGCTTTGACGACATCGACGCCTTGCTGCCGCTGGCCGATCAGGTCGATGTGCTGTTCATCGGCACCGGTCGCGACATTGGCCACATCCCGGCCGCGCTGCGTGACACGCTCGAAGCCGCCGGACTGGGGGTCGAGGTCATGTCCTCACCTGCTGCCTGCCGCACCTATAATGTCCTGCTGTCCGAGGGCCGGCGCGTCGCCATCGCCCTTCTGCCCGTAGGCGAGGCCGAGGCCGAGGCCTAAGCCTCGCCGCTCACGCTGACCGCGACGCCGTCAGCGGTCAGCGGCCCGCCGATCCGGTCCATCCGCACCAGCGCCAGCCCCTGCCCGCCCGCCTGCGTGTAGAGCACACCGGCCTCGCGCCCGTCTTCCATCAGCATGGGCGTGCCCATGGGCACCGCCCCCGCGACCTGCACCGCCACCAACCCCCGGCGCAGCGTCGTCTTGTGGTGCATCCGCGCGGTGACCTCCTGGCCGACGTAGCAGCCCTTGCGGAAATCGACGCCGTGCAGGCGCTCGAACCCCAACTCCAGAATGAAACTGTCACCCGGCACCAGCTCGGCCCCCGTCTCGGGCACCAGCGCCGCGATGCGCCGCGCGTCCCAATCGACCGCCTCCCCCTGCGTCAGCGCCTGCCCATAAAGCCGCCAGCCCAGCGCCGCATCGCGCGGATCGGCCAGCGCACCCTCAGGCGCAGGACCGATCCCGCGCGTTACCGGCATCTCGACCCGGTCAACCACCACTTTCGAGCGCAGCTTGAACATCGTCAGCCGCCGCGCCAGATCGTCGGCCAGATCCTCGGCCACGTCGATCAGCACCGCGTCGGGCTGCGCCACCAGCAGAAAATCGGCGATCAGCTTGCCCTGCGGCGTCAGCAGCGCGCCGTAGCCGATGCCATCGCGCACCACGCGGCCCATGTCCTGCGTGACCAACCCCTGCAGATACTTCACCCGATCCTCGCCGGTCACGCGCAACTGGGCGCGGCCCGCGACGGGGGCACAGCGGGTCTCAGGGTTCAGCACAGGTGTCATTTCGGGCATGTCAGTCCTCCTTGGCCGCAAAGATATAGGCCCCGCCCCAGCCCTTGCACACCCCTTGACGCAGCGCCGTATTGCGCGTCGATCGCATCGCGTCGCATTGACGCGTCTCAACGCCGCACCTAGGATCCGCCACCTTAGTGCACACGTTCAGGAGTCGCCCCATGTCTCTCGCCAATGGCCGTCAATATCTGGCCATTCCCGGCCCTTCGGTCATGCCTGACCGCGTCCTCAACGCCATGCACAAAGCGGCCCCCAACATCTATGAGGGCGAGTTGACCGAGATGGTCGGCGGCCTGCGCGATGACCTCAAGGCCGTCGCCCGCACACGCCAGAACCTTGCCATCTATATCGGCAACGGCCATGCCACCTGGGAAGCCGCCAACGCCAACACCTTCAGCCGGGGCGATACCGCCATCGTGCTGGCCACCGGCCGCTTCGGCCACGGCTGGGCCGAGAACGCCCGCCAGCTGGGCGTGACCACTGCCGTCACCGATTTCGGCAAGGCCTCCCCCATCGACCTTGAGCGTGCCGAGGCCGCCCTGCGCGCCAACCCCGACGCCCGCGCCGTGATGGTCACCCACATGGACACCGCCACCTCGGTGCGCAACGACGTGGCCATGGTGCGCAAGCTGATGGACGATCTGGGTCATCCCGGCCTGCTGATGGTCGATTGCATTGCCAGCCTCGCCTGCGACCAGTTCGAGATGGACGACTGGGGCGTCGATGTGATGATCGCCGCCAGCCAGAAGGGCCTGATGACCCCGCCGGGGCTGGGCTTTGTGTTCTTCTCGGACAAGGCCAAGGCTGCGGGCAAATCCTCGGACCTGCGCTCGCCCTACTGGGACTGGACGCCGCGCAATGAGGCGCAGTTCTTTTATGAAAACTGGTATGGCACCGCGCCGACGCACCACCTGCTTGGCCTGCGCGAAGCGCTAACCATGCTGCACGAGGAAGGCATCCAGAACGTCTGGGCACGGCACACAAAGCTTGCCTCTGCCGTCTGGGCCGCTGCCGAGGCGTGGGGCACCGAGGGTGCCTTCCGTCTTAACATCGCCGACCCTGCGCACCGGGGTCATTCCGTGACGGCCGTGCGGCTCTCGGGCGATGACGGCACCCGCCTGCGCCGCTGGACCGAATTCGAGGCCGGCGTGACGCTGGGCATCGGCCTTGGCATGACCGAGCCGGGCGAGCCGGGGGCGGATGCCTTCTTCCGCATCGCGCATATGGGCCACGTCAACGCCCATATGACGCTGGGCGCGCTGGCGGTGATCGACACCGGCATGAAGGTTCTGGGCATCCCCCACGGCCCCGGCGCGCTGGACGCCGCCGCCGCCGCTCTGGCCAGCGCCTGAGCGATCCGGCGCGGCAGCCACCCTGCCGCGCCGAAATCGCCTTTGCCAAAGGTCGTGGGCTGCGAGAAACTGACCCGGTCCCGGTTACGGGAATCGTCACCTGTGTGACTGTGCGCAAAGGAACCGACCGATGGAACCTTGGAAGCCGACGTCCTATCCTTCCCTGAGCCCCTACCTGATCGCCTCGGACGCCGAGGCCCTGATCGCCTTTATCGAGACCGCCTTTGACGGCACGCTCTTGCGCCGCTTTGACCGCGACGATGGCTCGCTGATGCATGCCGAGGTCAAGGTTGACGACAGCGTGGTGATGATCGGCGGCGGTGCAACCGACGTTCAGGCGTCGGCCCCCCATCTGCACCTCTATGTCGCCAACGCCGCCGCCGTCTTCGCCCGCGCTGTTGCCGCCGGCGCCACGGTGGTGCAGCAACCCCAGCGCCGATCAGACGGCGACGATCTGCGCGGCGGTGTGCGCGACCCGTCTGGCGCGACGTGGTGGATCGCATCGCAATAGCCGGGCGCGGGATTGAACCGACTCAGGATCTGCGCCGAGCCTATGAAGCGGGCCATTCCAGCCCGCGCCGCATCGGAGTTGCCAATGCCCACCCCATCCCTGCCCCGGCGCGTCTGGACCAGCCGGACCACCCTTGGCTTTGCGCTGATGTTCCTGATCGTCGCGGCCATCATGGTCCCGCTTGCGTTGTTCCGGATGAAGGACGCAAACCTGCCGGACCGCGACATGACGACCCACCACCGCAACACCGGCGCGACTCCCCACAGCTCTCACCTGACTGTGCGTTTCACCGACGCCCAGAGCGTTTCTCGCACCGCGCGCCCTCCAGTCTCGCTCAGTGACGACAACCGCACGACCATCGGCTCGGCCATGACGCTGCGCCACGCGGGTTCGGACCCGACGGTCAGTGCATTCGAGGCGGGCAAAACACGCCCGCACAGCCTGCTGATCGGCATCGTCGGGGCGATTTCCGGCGCGGTCTCAGGGGTGTTTGCCTGGGCGCTGGCCCGATCCTTGGGTTCACAGCGCCGCGCCGCGCGGATCGGCGAGCGCCGCATGGCGCAGGTCACCGAGCGGGTGCGCAACGGCAAGACGCGCTCGAAATACCATTTCGTCCATTGGCAGGCTGGCGACCTCAACGGCAGGTCCATGGCCCAACACGACCCGCGCACCGGACGCGGCTGGTGGGAGGGCGCGTATTGAGCCCGCTCTTGCGCCTCGCCACCCGCACGTCGCTCGGCCAGCCGGTCGCGCTGGCCGTGCTCGCGCTCGCTCTCGCCCGTACACCGGCCATTCCGATCAACGGCGGCCCCGGCGTCACGCTCGCCCCGTGGCTGCTGGCCCTCGCAGCCGCCCTTGCCCTCTGGCGGCTGCGTCACGCCCGCTCGATGGCCCGCGCGCTGACCAGCGGCCAGACGACCACCGCCACGGTCACCGATACCCCCGGCCCCCGCCTCAGCTGGACCGACGCCACCGGCACCCAAGGCCGTAGCCTGCGCCGCCGGCCCGGTGACTGGCGGCCCCCCGCCGGGCAGCGCATCACCCTGCTGATCGACCCCAGGACGGGCAAAGCGTGGTGGGAGGGCGATCTGCCCGGCGATCTGCTCACCACCGACCTGCCCCGCCACCCCGACGCGCCGCAAATCCCGTGGAGCCGCCTTGTTGAAAACCCCTTCGCCTGGCTGACCGGGGCTTTCGTGCTCTTCGCGCTGTTGCTGACCCTGGCCCTGCAACGCGGTGATGGTCCGCAACTCGGCTGGATCATCCTCGGCCTGCTCGGCCTCACCGCCTGGACCGCGCCCAAGGCCGCCGATGACATCATGGCAATGAACCGCGCCGCCCGGCGCGGCGCGCGGCTGTCAGCCAAGGTCACCGGCCATACCGCCACCGGCAACAACCGCCACCACCAGATGCTCTGGACAACCAGGCAAGGCCACCGCGGCGAGACGCGCCCCAGCCAAGGCAAACTCCCCAACCCCGGCGCCAGCATCCGTGTCTATATCGACCCGGTCTCCCGGCGCGGGTTCTGGAGCGGCGACTACCCCGGGTGATGTCAGGCGATCCGGTCGATCCGCGTCGTCAGATGGATCAGACTTTCGGACGAACGCACGCCGGGCAAGGCTCCGATGCCGTCCAGAACCGAATCAAGCTGCTCGGTCGTTGCCGCCGCGACCTGCAACAACAGGTCGAATCGGCCCGACGTGGTGAACGCCCGCTCGACCTCGGGAATCGCGCGCAGCCGGGTCAGGATCGACGCCTGATTGCGCGGCTCAATCGACACCAGAATCGACGCGCGAATGCGGGGCCGCTCGGCACTTTGGCCCAATTTCAGTGTATATCCGACAATCGCGCCCGTGGCCTCCAGCCGCTCGAGCCGCGACTGAACCGTGGTGCGCGCCACCTTCAGCTTGCGCGCCAGCGTCGCCAGCGGCTGACGCGCATCAGCGGTCAAAAGAGCGATCAGCGCCCGGTCGAGGTCATCCATGGCACCACCCGTCATTCTGCCGAAAGTTTCGTCATATTAACGACCCCACTCAGCGATTCAATTCTTTTGATTGGTGGGTTTTCATCCTATTTGCGCCATCCTGTCCTATAGTGCCGGAGGTGGTCCGGACACGATGAACAGCGAGGCGAAAGGTTACGCCATGGGTTTTTCCGAAAGCATCTGGTCCGATCCGGTCGAATATCTCCGCTCGGTGAACCCGAACGACCCGGTGATGTTCCTGTCGCCGGCTGCCCTGCAAACGCAGGCACAGCGCTTCCTCGACGGGTTTCCCGGTCTGGTGACCTATGCCGTCAAATCCAACCCTGACGAAGCGGTGGTCGACAACCTCGCGGCGGCCGGTGTGTCGGGTTTCGACGTCGCCTCGCCCGAGGAAATCGCCATGATCCGCCGCCTCGTCCCCGACGCGGCCCTGCATTACAACAACCCGGTTCGTGCCAAGCACGAGATCGTCTTTGCCGTTGGCCGCGATGTGGCCAGCTACTCGGTCGATCTCGCTCAGCGAACTGGACAAGCTGTTCGCGCTGGTTCCCACCCACCGCGAGAACGGCGAGCGTGTCGAGATCACCGCGCGCTACAAGCTGCCCGTCGCCGGTGCCGCCTATGACTTCGGTGCGAAATTCGGCGCGACCGAGGAACTGGCGACCGAGATCCTCACCCGCGTCGCAGCGGCAGGCTATACCCCGTCGCTGACCTTCCACCCGGGCACGCAATGCGTCGATCCGCAGGCATGGGACGCCTATATCCGCGCCGCCAAGCGTATCAGCGATGGCGCTGGCGTGCGCATCCACCGTCTGAACGTCGGCGGCGGTTTCCCGTCGCACCGCGTGCAGGCGATTGTCCCCTCGCTCGACGCGATCTTCCACCTGATCGGTCGCGTGACCGAGGAAGCCTTTGGCGAAGACGCCCCGGCGCTGGTCTGTGAACCCGGTCGCGCGCTGGTCGCCGATCTCGATGGCGCTGGCCACCCGCATCAAGGGTCTGCGCGATGACAACCACGTCTTCCTGAACGATGGCGTTTACGGCGCCTTCTCGGAACTGCCGCTGATGGGCGCGATGGACCGCATCACCGCCTGGTCACCCGAGGGCGTGCAGCGCGACGGTGACACCCGCCGCCGCACCGTTTTTGGCCCGACTTGCGATTCGGTTGACCGCCTGCCGGGCGAAACCCCGCTGCCGTCGGACATCGAAGAGGGCGACTACCTGCTGGTTCAGGGCATGGGCGCCTATTCCGTCGCCACCAACACCCGCTTCAACGGCTTCGGCGCGCTGGCGGTTCACATGGTGATGGACCTCACCGTCTGATCATCGGCCCTTGTCCTCGCGGCGCTGGGGGTTATCCTCACGCCGCGAGCAGACAGGGGAACATCATGCGGGCATTCGGACAATCTCAAGGCGTCAAGCGTCGCGAAGATCTGCGGTTTCTGACCGGGACCGGTCAGTACATGGCTGACCTGCACCCCGAAGGCCTGCTGCAAGCGGTCTTCCTGCGCTCTCCCGTCGCGCATGGGGTGATCCGCAAGATCGACACCACCGACGCCGCCGAGATGCCGGGCGTTCTGGCAATCCTCACCGTTGAAGACCTCAAGGCCGCCGGTGTGACCGAGGGCCTCTGGGCCGCCGTCTCGACCGACCGGCGCGGCCTCAAAGGCGCGGTTACTTACCGCCCCATTCTGGCCGACGGCGTGATGCGCCACATGGGCGAACCGGTCGCGATCATCATCGCCGAGACGCGCGAACAAGGCCTCGACGCCGCCGAAGTGATCGAACTGGACTACGACGAGAAACCGGCCCATCTGGCCCTGCACACCGGCGGCCCGCTGGTGCATGACGAAGTGGCCGACAACCTGCCCGTCGACTGGCATCTGGGCGATACCGACGCCGTCACCGCCGCCTTTGCCAAGGCCGCGCGGGTCAGCAAACTGTCGGTACGCCAGAACCGCGTCGCCGTGGTCAGCATGGAACCGCGCGCAGCACTGGCCGACTGGGACGGCGAACGCCTGCACTTCGCTTTCAACGGTCAGGGCGTGTGGACCCACAAGCGCGAACTGGCCCGCGTGCTGGGGCTGGATGCCGCAAACGTGCAGGTCACCACGCCCGATGTCGGCGGCGGCTTTGGCATGAAAACCATGCTCTACCCCGAACAATTCGCGCTGGCCCAAGCCGCGCGGGTGCTGGGTCGCCCGATTGCGTGGGTCTCTGACCGGGCCGAGGCGATGCTGTCGGACAACGGCGCGCGCGATCTGGAAAGCGTCGCCGAACTGGCCTTTGACGACACCAACAAGATCCTCGCCTACCGCGTCACCACCCGCTCGAACCTTGGGGCCTATAACTCGATGTTCGGTCAGAACATCCAGTCCGAACTGTTCTCCAAGGTGCTGACCGGCGTTTATGACATCCCCTGCGCCACGCTCGATGTGCAGGGCATCTACACCCACACCACCCCCGTCGATGCCTATCGCGGTGCTGGCCGGCCCGAGGCGATCACGCTGCTGGAACGCGCCATGGACAATGCCGCGCGCGAACTGGGCGTCTCGCCCTTCGAGCTGCGCGCGCGCAATTTCATCGCGCCCGACAACTTCCCCTACACCACCCCGTCCGAGGTCACCTATGACGTCGGCGACTTTGCCCGCGTGCTCAATCGCGCGCACGAGTTGGGCGATGTCGCAGGCTTCGCTGCCCGCCGCAAAGCCAGCGCGGCCAAAGGCCTGCTGCGCGGCATGGGGCTGAGCTATTACATCGAATCCATTCTGGGCGACGATACCGAAGGCGCGACCGTCGAATTCACCGACGAAGGCCGCGTGAATCTGTATGTCGGCACCCAGTCGAACGGTCAGGGCCATGAAACCGTTTATGCGCAATACCTGTCCGACCTGACCGGCCTGCCCTTCGATCTGATCGACGTGGTGCAGGGTGACAGCGACCGCATCGCGCGCGGCGGCGGCACCGGCGGCTCGCGCTCGGTCACCGTGCAGTCGGTGGCGACGCATGGCACCGCCGAGGCGATGGTCGCCGCTTTCTCGACCTTCCTTGAGGAAGAGATTGAGGCGACGCCTTTCACTTTCGACGATGGCATCTTCTCGGCCCCCGGCTCGAACCAACGCCTCACCCTGCTCGAAGCCGCCGATCTGGCCCGCGCCAAGGGTCGCAAAGACCTGCTCAAGCACGAAAAACGCACCAAGCTCGAAGGCCGCTCGTTCCCCAACGGCGCGCATATCTGCGAGGTCGAGATCGACCCCGAAACCGGCGCGCTGGTCATGGACCGCTACCTTGCCGTTGATGACCTTGGCACCTTGATGCACCCGCAACTGGCCGAAGGTCAGGTCCACGGCGGCATCGCGCAGGGCTTTGGACAGGCGATCATCGAAGATACGCAGTTTGATGAGGACGGCCAGCTGCTGACCGGCAGCTTCATGGATTACGCCATGCCCCGCGCCAGCGACTTCCCGGCGATCCGCTTTCACAGCGAACCCACGCCGTCGAAAAACAACCCGATCGGCATGAAGGGCTGCGGCGAGGCGGGCACCGTCGCCGCGCTCTCGGCGGTCAGCAACGCCACGCTCGATGCGCTCTGGGATCAGGGCGTCCACCATATTGACATGCCGATGACCCCGCAACGCATCTGGGGCTGGCTGCAAGACGCACAGAAAGTCGCCGCTGAATGAGCCCGCGCTACACCCGGCTGGTTGATAGCCTGCCTGCCACCGTGCCCTTCGTCGGCCCGGAAACCAACGAACGTGCCCGCGGCGCGGTCTTTGACGCGCGGCTCGGGGCCAATGAGAACGGCTTTGGTCCCTCACCCCGCGCGATTGCCGCGATGTCGGCGGCCTCGGCCGGGCAATGGATGTATGGCGATCCCGAAAACTTCGATCTGAAACAGACGATTGCCGCCAGGATGGGCGTCACACCCGCGCATGTGATTGTCGGTGAAGGCATCGACGGGTTGCTCGGCTACCTCGCCCGCCTGCTGATCGAACAGGGCGATCCGGTCGTGACCTCGGATGGCGCTTACCCCACCTTCAACTACCACATCGCGGGCTTCGGCGGCGTGCTGCACAAGGTGCCGTACCTTGGCGACCACGAAGACCCGACCGCGCTGATCCACCGCGCCCGCGAGGTGAACGCCAAGCTGATCTACCTTGCCAATCCTGACAACCCGATGGGCAGCTGGCACAGCGCCTCGGTGATCGAAACCATGATCGCGCAGGTGCCGGACGGCAGCCTGCTGGCGCTTGATGAGGCGTATATCGAATTTGCCCCCACAGGCACCGCCCCCAGCATCGACCCCGACGACCCCCGCGTCATCCGCTTTCGCACCTTTTCAAAGGGCTATGGCATGGCCGGGGCCCGCGTCGCCTATGCCATCGCCGCGCCAGGGCTGATCGCGGCGTTTGACAAGGTGCGCAACCATTTCGGCATGAACCGCGCCGCGCAGATCGGCGCGCTGGCCGCGCTGCAGGACGACGCCTATCTGGCGCAGACCGTCGCCAAGGTCGCCCGCGCCCACGCCCGTCTCAACGCCATTGCCGCCGAGAACGGGCTGCGCGCCCTGCCCTCAGCGACGAATTTCGTCACCATCGACTGCGGCAAGGATGGCGATTTCGCCCGCAAGGTGCTGGCCGGGGTGGTGAAACGCGGCGTGTTCATCCGCATGCCCTTTGTGGCGCCGCACGACCGCTGCATCCGCGTCAGCGCCGGGCCGGACGCCCAGCTTGACGCCTTTGCCGCCGCGCTGCCGCTGGCGCTGGCCGAGGCGCGCGGCTGATCACGCGCCCGATCACACGACCGTCATTTGCCTTCCAGTGAGGGGAATCCCGCAAAGATTCCGGGCACACAAACCCGGAGTCCCCATGCGCCCCTCACGTCTTCTCCTCGCCCTGCCGCTGATCGCCCTGACCCTGCCCGCTGCCGCGCAGATGGGCGGGCATGAAGGCCATGCCATGCCGATGGCCAACAGCCCGGCGGCCACCGCCTATGCCGAGATCAACACCCGCATGCATGCCGAGATGGGGGCCGCGATGACCGGCGACGCCGATGTCGATTTCGTCCGGGGCATGATCCCGCACCATCAGGGCGCGGTCGACATGGCCCGTGTCGTGCTGGAATACGGGCAAGACCCCGAAATCCGCGCGCTGGCCGAAGGCGTCATTGCTGCGCAGGAAACCGAGATCGCCTTCATGCGCGACTGGCTCGCCCGCCACGGCCAGTGATGACGTAGCGTCGGGCCGCCCCGACAGGGCTGGCCCGACGCCCCCCGCTTGCCTAGCTTCCCCCACAGCCAAAAGGGAGGCCCGTCATGGCCGAGCAATACCCCGCCAGAAGCCCCGCCGACCTGCCCACCCGCGAGGTTGTCGCCAAGATGACGGGGCTTGAGTATATGCAGGCCATCGTCGAGGGCCGCATTGCCGGTGCGCCCATCGCTGCGGTGATGAACTTCCGCATGCATGAGATGAAATTCGGCGAAGCGGCCTTTCGGGGCACCGCTGAATTCCAGCATCTCAACCCGATGGGCGGTGTTCATGGCGGCTGGTATGGCACCGTGCTGGACAGTGCGCTGGGCTGCTCGGTGGCCACCACGCTCGAGGCGGGCGCGGGCTATACGACGCTGGAATACAAGGTAAACCTGACCCGCGCGCTGAAACCCGGCGTGTTGGTCGAATGCCGGGCGCGGGTGCAGCACGCCGGACGCTCGACCGCGGTGGCCGAGGGCACGATCATCGGCGTCGAGGATGGCAAGCTTTACGCCACCGGCTCGACCACCTGCATCATCCTGCGCGGGTAAGCCGGGGGCTGCTCGCCCCCGTCGCCATTGTCTCTCGGACCAATGGCGTTCCAATGGCGCCCCCCTCGCCCAAGGGGAGAGCACGCTCCCCCTTGGGGATCCCCCCGTGCGCCAAAAAGATGCGTATTTGCAGCAAGGTGAGGATCAGGGGCGGGTCGCCACGAAGTCGATGAGCGCCGAGCGCCCGCTGTGACCGCGCCCCTCCTGCACGTCGCGCTCGTAGGCGGCAAGGCGTTCGATGCGCCAGCCTGGGAAGGCCGTCACCAGCAGCTCGGGTGTCCACATCTGCGCGATAGTCGGCGGCCCTCCGGTGCCCAAGGCCACCTGTTCGGGCGTGTACCCATGCAGCGCCAGCCGCCCGCCCGGCTTCACCGCCCGCGCGAGATTGGCGAATTGCGCGGGGCGTTCGGCGGGTGGCATGAACTGGATGAAGATCCCCACCACCAGATCGAACTGCCGGTCCCAGTCCCAGCCCTGCCAGTCGCTTTCGCGCGTATCCAGCGTCACACCGGCCTTTTCGGCCAGTGCCTTGGCGCGCCCTACCGCCGTCGGTGACAGATCGAAGGATGTGACCTGAAGCCCGGCCCGCGCCAGTTGCACGCCATTGCGCCCTTCGCCATCCGCCACGCTCAGCGCGGTTTCCACCCCTGCCGTCAGCCACGGGTTCTCGGTCAGAAACAGCGCCGGAGCGGTGCCGAACAGATACTCATCCGTCTTGGAATAGCGGTTTTCCCACATGCGCGGCGCTCCTTTTGCGTTTTTGCTTAGATAAGCCGCCCCGCCGCGATCACCAGAAGCTCTGCGGATCAATATCCACTGCCAGCCGGGTATCGCCCGGCAGCTTGAGCGGGGCCAGCCACGCCCGAATCGCCTGCTGCAACGGCGCGCCCTTGGCTGCCTTGACCAACAGCCGCACCCGGTGGCGCCCGCGCACCCGCGCGATCGGCGCGGGCGCGGGCCCGTAAACCTGCGCGCCGATCTTGTGCAGGGCCTCGGGGTTGCGGGCCAGCAGGTTGCCCATCTCGAACGCGTGTTCCAGCGAGGTCGAGGACAGGATGATCCCCGCCAGCCGCCCATAGGGCGGCATCGCCAGCGCCTGACGCTCGTTCGCCTCGGCCTGCCAGAAGCCTTCGTCATCGCCCGACAGGATCGCCTGAATGACCGGATGGTCCGGCTGGTGCGTCTGCAACAGCGCCAGCCCCGGCTTGTCATGCCGCCCCGCCCGCCCGGCGACCTGCCGGATCAGCTGGAACGTGCGTTCCGCCGCGCGCAGATCGCCGCCGTGCAGGCCCAGATCGGCGTCGATCACACCGACCAGCGTCAGCAAGGGGAAGTTGTGCCCCTTGGCCACCAGCTGCGTGCCGATGACGATATCCGCCGCCCCCGCCGCAATCGCCGCGATCTGTTCCTTGAGCGCCCGGGCCGAGCCGAACAGATCCGACGACAGCACCGCCACCCGCGCATCGGGCCACAGGCTGCGGGTTTCCTCGTCCAGCCGCTCGACCCCCGGTCCGATCGGATGCATCGAGCCTTCGGTCTTGCACTCAGGGCACGCCGTCGGAATGGGCGCTGTCGCGCCGCATTGGTGGCACATCAGCCGGTTCAGGAACCGATGCTCGACCATGCGCGAGTCGCAATTTTCACAGGCGATCTGGTGCCCGCAGGCCCGGCAGGTCGTCACCGGCGCATAGCCGCGCCGGTTCAGGAACAAGAGCGACTGCTCGCCCGCCGCCAGCCGCGCATCCACCGCGTCTTTCAGCGCGGGTGCGATCCAGCGCCCGTGCGGCATCTTCTGCCCGCGCAGATCCAGCGCGCGCATCTTTGGCAGCTCGGCCACGCCGAAGCGCGCGTGCAGATCGACGCGCTTGTACTTGCCCGCCTCGGCATTCGCCCAGCTTTCAAGCGACGGCGTGGCCGAGGCCAGCACCACCTGCGCGGAAGCCAGCGAGGCACGCAGCACCGCCATGTCGCGGGCGTTATACATCACGCCGTCGTCTTGTTTGTAGGACGTGTCGTGTTCCTCATCGACCACGATCAGGCCCAGATCGCGGTACGGCAGGAACAGCGCCGAGCGCGCGCCGACCACCATCGACACCCGCCCCTCACCCGCCATGCGCCACAGCCGCCGCCGCTCGGTCATCGTCACGCCGGAATGCCATTCGCCGGGCCGCACGCCAAACCGCGCCTCGACCCGCTCAAGGAACCCTTCGGTCAGCCCGATCTCAGGGAGCAGCACCAAGGCCTGCCGCCCCTGCCGCAGGCAATTCGCCACGGCCTCAAGATACACCTCGGTCTTGCCCGACCCGGTCACGCCTTTGAGCAGTGTCACGCCGAACCCGTCGCCGCCCGCCGCCAGCGCGTCTACTGCCGCCTGCTGATCCTCGGACAAGGGCTTGCCCGCAAGGCCCGGGTTCAGCCGCGGATAGGGCTGATCTTTCGGCGCTTCGCCCTCGATCAGCGCGCCATGCGCAGCCATCGTGTTGACGACGGAACCGGTCACCCCCGCGGCGCGCGTAATCTCGCCGATGGTCAGCGCCGAGCCGCCATAGCTGTCGAACACGTCCAGAACCCGGCGGCGCGCGTCGGTCATGCGCACGGGTTCGGCATTGCCCAGCCGGAACACCCGGATCATTGCCGGGCCGGAACTGAGCCCCGGCGCGCGGGTCGCCAGAAACAGCATCAGGCTGAGCGGGGTCAGCGTGTATTCTGCCGCCCGCATCAGGAAACTGTGCAATTCGTCGCGCATCGGCGGCACATCCAGCACCCGGATCACCGCCCGCAGCTTGGCCAGCGGCAGCCCGCTTTCCGATGGCCCCCACACGCAGCCCAGCACTTTGCGCGGCCCCAAAGGCACCTCGACAAAGTCGCCGATCACCGCGCCACCCTCGGGCGCGCGGTAATCCAGCAGCCGGTCCAGCGGCTGCGTGGTCAGCACGGCGAGCGGCTCGCCGGGGGCAAATGTGGAGACCGGGGACGCTTGCACGGGGGCAAAAGACCTTTCAGGCGGGGGTGCGATAGGATATGACGCCCCCGAACCTCTTCCGCAACCGCCCCCTTCTTTCAGAGGAAATAGAGCGCGATGAAATTCTTTGTCGATACCGCCGATGTAGCGGCCATCCGTGAGCTGAATGACCTCGGCATGGTCGATGGCGTCACCACGAATCCCTCGATCATCCTGAAATCGGGCCGTGACATCATCGACGTCACCAAAGAGATCTGCTCGATCGTTGACGGCCCGGTTTCCGCCGAAGTCGTGGCGCTGGAATCCAGCGCGATGATCGCCGAAGGCAAACGCCTGGCCGAGATCGCGCCGAACATCACCATCAAGCTGCCGCTGACCTGGGACGGTCTGAAGGCCTGCAAGGTGCTGACCGGCGAAGGCCATATGGTCAACGTCACCCTGTGCTTCAGCGCCAATCAGGCCCTGCTGGCCGCCAAAGCCGGTGCGACGTTCATCTCGCCGTTCATCGGCCGTCTGGACGACATCAACTTTGACGGCATGGACCTGATCGCGGACATCCGCCAGATCTATGACAACTACGGGTTCGAGACCCAGATCCTTGCCGCCTCGATCCGCACGGTGAACCATGTCACCCAATGCGCGCTGGTTGGCGCCGATGTGATGACCGCCCCGCCGGAAGTGATCCGCAAGCTGGCGCAGCACCCGCTGACCGATGCAGGTCTGGCACAGTTCATGAAGGACTGGGAAAAAACCGGTCAGAAAATCGTCTGATCTGGTGTAGGGTCAGGGCGAAGGCACAAGATCGGGGCAGACATGGCAGCGACGGGACCGGCACAAGACGTCCGAACGCAGGATGAATGGCGGGCACGCGTGCTCGCCGATCCCGGCCTTGTGCTGGATGACCCCGATCTGATGCGCGCCCTTGTGCTGACCTCTGAACGCGCGATGGGCGGCAATGTCGTCGATCTGCGCGGCATGGCGATGGAGCGGTTGGAGTCCCGGCTGGACCGGCTGGAAGACACCCACCGCGCCGTCATCGCCGCCGCTTATGAGAACCTCTCCTCCACCAACCAGATCCACCGCGCGCTGCTGCGCCTGCTGGATGCCGAACGCTTCGAGACCTTCGTGCTCGATCTGGGCGGCGCGGTGGGAGAGATCCTTGGCGTCGATGCCGTGCGTCTGGTACTGGAAAGCCCCGAGCCGTCCAGCGGTCTGGGCAAGCTGGACGTGATCCTGCGCGTCAAGAAACCCGGCTACGTCGAGACCTACATGAGCGCCGGGCGTCCCGCGCCCGCCCGCCCCATCGTGCTGCGTCAGGGCGTGCCGCCCTCGGCTGGCCCTTACGGCGAGGTGGCCGCCGATCTGCGCTCCGAAGCCCTGATGCGCCTCGATCTGGGCAAGGGCCGACTGCCCGGCATGCTGGCGATGGGGTCTGAAGATCCGCACCGCTTCAAGCCCGGTCAGGGCACCGACCTGCTCAGCTTCTTCACCGGCAGTTTCGAGCGCGTGCTCCGGCGCTGGCTGTCGTGACCAAGGGCGCGCCCAGCGCCATTTCCCCGGCTTTGCGCGACGCGCTTTCGCAGTGGCTGTCGCACCTTGGTGCGCTGAACGACGCCTCGGACCACACGGTCAACGCCTACCGCGCCGACGTCACCGAATTTCTCGACTTCCTCGCCCGCCATCACGGCGGTGCCGCCGGTCTGGACCAGCTGCGCGCGGTGGAAACCCGTGACCTGCGCGCGTGGATGGCCCATGCCCGCGCCGAGGGGCGCGGTGCGCGCACCCTCGCCCGTGCCCTGTCCGCGCTCAAAAGTTTCGCGCGCTGGCTGGCCGACCGTGAGGCCGGTTTCGACGCCACTGCCATCCTCAGCGCCCGCGCGCCCCGGCATCAGCGGCCCTTGCCGCGCCCGCTGGACGAAGACGCCGCCCGCGCGGTCACCGAAACCATCAGCGACGAGAAAGCCGAAGCCTGGGTCCGCGCCCGCGATGCCGCTGTTGTCTCGCTGCTCTATGGCTGCGGCTTGCGGATTTCCGAGGCGCTGGGCCTCACCGGCCGCGACTCCGCCCGCATCGCCACGCCGGGTGGCAGCCTGACCATCCTTGGCAAGGGCGGCAAGGAACGCATGGTGCCTGTCCTGCCCGCCACAGCCGAGGCTGTCGCCGCCTATCAGCGCCTGTGCCCCTGGGACATCGCGCCGCAAAGCCCGCTCTTTCGCGGCATGCGCGGCGGCCCGCTGAACCCGCGCCTGATCGCTCGCGCGATGGAAAGCGTTCGCCTGCGCCTTGGCCTGCCCGCCAGCGCCACGCCGCACGCGCTGCGCCACTCGTTCGCCACGCATCTGCTGTCCGCGGGCGGCGATCTGCGCGCCATTCAGGAATTGCTCGGCCACGCCAACCTGTCCACCACGCAGGTCTATACCGGCGTCGATACCGCCCGCCTGATGGAGGCCTACCGCGCCGCGCATCCGCGCGCGAAATCGGCAGGCTGAGCCGCGCGACCAACGGCCCGACCGACGCCCGCAAGAAACTTTGAACGCTTTGCGTGGCCCCCGCGACCTACCGGTATCATCCTTTGACCCGGAGCCCGTCGATGAAAACCCTCGCCCTGACCCTGATCGCCGCAACCGTTCTTTCGGTCACCACCGCGCATGCCGAGATGGATGCCTCGTCGCCCTGTGTGCGCGCGCCCGGCCACGGTGCTCAGCCCAGCCCGCAGGTTGTCTTCGGTGACGGCTCTGTCCGCACCATCCGCCGCTGACCCAGAGGCCGCCATGACCAAGCGCTTCACCATCTTCTCGCCCAAACCCAAGTTGCACGCACCGCGCCCGATGCCGCTGCCCACGCCCCGCTGACCTCAGGTTCTTCGTCCATGAATACCCCCCAAACCGCCCTGCGCCTTGCCGTTGCTTTCGGCCTGCACGCGCTGACCGCCGTCGCAGGAAACGCCGCGACGCCGCAGGCCCCGCAGCGCCCGGTGCCCTGCGCGCTGATCATCACCGGCGACACACTGCCCGGCCCGGTCAGCGTCAACCTGTCGGGCGGTCAATCCCCACAGGGCGACCCTGGCGCACATGGCGTCAGTGGTGCGCTGACTCTGTAAGCCACCCTGCACGCGCCACAATCATCCCCCGGGCACAAGGATCACGACTGCCCATCCGCTGCACGCAACGGGTTGCTTCGGCGCGGTAAACGGGTCAGACAGAAGGGCATGATCGAAACCTTTCGCGCCTATTTCGTGCACATGTTCACCGCCACCGGGGCGGTGTTTGCCATGCTGGCCATGCTCGCCGCCGTCGACTCGCAATGGTCGCTGATGTTCCTGTGGCTGGTCGTCGCGCTGATCGTCGATGGTGTCGACGGACCGATGGCGCGCAAGTATGACGTCAAGACCAAGGCGCCGATCATCGACGGCGTGCTGCTCGATCTGATCATCGACTACCTGACCTATGTGTTCATCCCGGCCTTCGCGCTGTTCAATTCGGGCCTACTGCCCGGCTGGACCGGCTGGATCGCGATCATCGTCATCACCTTCGCCTCGGTGCTCTACTTCGCCGATACGCGGATGAAGACCGCCGATGCCTCGTTCTCGGGCTTTCCGGGCTGCTGGAACATGGTCGCGGTGGTGGTCTTTGCCATACGGCCGGATTTCTGGGTCATTCTGGGACTGGTGTTCGTGCTGTCGGTCACCATGTTCCTGCGCCTCAAATTCGTACACCCCGTGCGCACCCAGCGCTGGCGCGCGATCACCCTGCCGATGGCGCTGGCCTGGGTCGCGCTGGCGACCATGGCCGCCTGGGCCGATTTCGCCCAGCCGATGCTGGTCACCTGGGGCCTGATCATCACCAGCGTTTACCTGCTTTGCGCCGGATGCGTGCAGCAGGTGCTCTACCGCGAGCGGCTCTAAAGCCGCGTCAGCACCACGCCTGCGACGATCAGCAGCGCCGCCAGCACCTTGCCCCGGTCCATCCGGTCGCCAAAGAACCACCAGCCGATCAGCACCGCGAACAGGATCGACGTCTCGCGCAGCGCCCCCACCAGCGCGATGGGGGCCTGTGTCATCGCCCAGACCGCAATCGCATAGGCCCCGAACGACGCCGCAGCGGCCAGCATCCCCAATCCCCAGCCCCGCGCATCCGCCCGCAGCACCGCCCGGCCCCGCAGCGCGATCACCGCAGGCGTGTAGAACACCGCCGCCACCACCATCAGCCAGCCGACATAGGCCACCGGCTCGCCCGAGACCCGCGCGCCCAGACCATCGGTCAGCGTATACCCCGCCGTCGCCAGCGCCGAGCCGAAAGCAAAGGGCAGCAACCGCCGCGACTCGCCCGAGGTCAGCACACCTCGCGCCATCAGCGCGATACCGCAGCCCAGCACCGCGATGCCCCACAGCGCCCCGGCTTCCAGCTCGTCCGCCAGAAACAGCAGGCTTACCCCCAGCACCAGCATCGGTGCCGCGCCGCGTGCGATGGGATAGACCCGGCTCAGATCGCCTTGCTCATAGGCATAGGCAAGGAACAGCTGGTAGCACATGTGGATCAGGCCTGACCCCAGCAACCACGGCCAGACCGCGGGTTCAGGGAACGGCAGACACAACGCGACAACCAAGCCTATCACCGCCTGTCCGGTCGACAGCAGGAACATAGAGGTCTGCTTGCTCAGCCCGGTCTTGATGATCGCGTTCCACCCGGCATGCAGAAGCGCTGCACACAGAACGGCCAGAAAAACACCAACACTCATGTCGCAAGGCCTTTCAGGGGTGCAAATCTGTGGACCAGACATCACAAGCCGCGCAGAGTGGCAAAGCAGAAATTCTCCGCGCTTTGTGAGTTGAATGAACATAGACCGCCGCACCCTGCCGCTGACCGCCCTGCGCGCCTATGAGGCGTTTGGCAGGCTCGGCTCGATGTCCACCGCCGCGGCGTCGCTGGGCGTCACCCATTCCGCCGTCTCGCGCCAGATCCGCCAGTTGGAGGAACTTCTCGGCGTCTCGCTGACGGAAGGTCCGCGCAGCGCCACCCGCCCCTCGGCCACCGGGCTGTTGCTGCTCCCCGCCCTCGCGCGTGGCTTTGACGCGCTCGAGGACGCCCTGCGCGCCCTGCCCCGCACCGCCGACAGCGTCGATGTCTCCAGCCTTGCCACCTTCGCCATGCGCTGGCTGATCCCCCGGCTGCACGGCTTTCAGGCGCTGCACCCGCAGTTGCGCGTCCGCCTGACCTCGGATCATGCGCCGGTCGACACGTCCGCCTCGGGGCCTGATGTGGCGATCCGGGTCGGCACCGGAGCTTGGCCTGCGGGCTATGCCGTCACCCCGCTCTTTGCCGACCTCACCGGCCCGGTCGTCGCCCCCGCGCTTGCTGCGCAGGTCACGCCCGACTTCGCCCATGTCCCGCGCCTGTCCAGCAGCTCGCGCGTCGGCACATGGGAGGATTGGGCGCATGTCGCAGGCCACCAGCTTGCCCCGGCCAAGGACACCGTGTTCGAGCATTTCCACTACAAGATCGAAGCCGCGCTCTCGGGCCTTGGCGCTGCCGTGCTGCCTGAGGCCCTGATCCGCAACGAACTGACCGCCGGGCGGCTGATCGCGCCCTACGGCTTCCTGCCCACGGGGATGGAGTATGTCGCCCTGCTGCGTCCCAACCCCTCGCGCCCGGCCCGGCAGTTCCGTGACTGGCTGGTTCAGGCCGCGCGCGCCTAGATCAGCAACCCGCCCGCGCGCTCGTGTTTCAGCAGCCAGACCTTGGTCTCGACCCCTTCGGGCGCGGAAAACCCGCCCAGCCCGCTGGCCCCGAGCACCCGGTGACACGGCACGATCAGCGGGATCGGGTTGTGCCCGCAGAGCTGCCCCATTGCCTGCGCGCTCACCTTCAGATCGCGCGCGATCTCGCCGTAAGTCCGTGTCTCGCCCATCGGGATCGCCGCCATCGCCGCGCAGGCCGCCTGCTGCGCCGCACTCGCCTCGATGCGCAAAGGCAGATCGAACACCCGCCGCGTTCCGGCGAAATACTCGGCCACCTGCGCCGCCGCCTTGGCCAGCAGCGGCGTCTCGTCCTCGCCGTCATCCGCGCCCCAATGCGCCGCCGTGATCGCGCCGTCGCGCTCGATCAGCGTGAAGGGGCCGGTAGGGGTTTCGATGGTCAGTCGGGGCATGGGCATCACAAAGGAAAGGGGCGGGAATGACCCCGCCCCATCCTATCCCCAATCAGCGCCCGTTCAACCCAGCGCGGCGTCACAGCGCGCGCAGGTGCCGGGATGCTTGTGGCTGCCCACATCCGGCAGGATCTTCCAGCAGCGCTGGCATTTCTGCCCGTCCGCATGATGGAACACCACGCCAACGCCCGGCACGTCGTCCATCGAGAACGCACCCTCAGGCGCGGCCTCGGTCGTCAGCGTCAGCGACGAGGTGATGCACAGCGTCGCGAACGTGTCCGGGTTGGTCACGATCTGCGCCAGTTCGGGCGACAGGTACACCGTCGGAGCCGCCTCAAGGCTCGCCCCGATGGTCTTGGCCCGACGCTCAACCTCAAGCGCCCCGGTCACCACCCGGCGCACAGCGCGCACGGTGGTCGAGCGGGCGGCCAGTTCCGGTGCCAGCCACTCTGCCGGCGTGCCGGGGAAGTCCTGCAAGTGCACGCTCCCTTCCTCGCCGGGGAAGCGCGACAGCCAGACGTCTTCCATCGTGAACGGCAGGATCGGCGCCAGCCAGGTCGTCAGCCGGTGGAACAGCGCATCCATGACGGTCAGGCACGACCGGCGCAGTTTGCTGTCCGACGGATCGCAATAAAGCGCGTCCTTGCGGATGTCGAAATAGAAGGCCGACAGATCCGTCGTGGCGAAGGTGAACAGCGCCTGAAACACGCCCTGAAAGTCGAAGGCCGCATAACCCTTGCGCACGACCGCATCCAGTTCCGCCAGCCGGTGCAGCATCAGCTGCTCCAGCTCGGGCATTTCGGCATAGGCCACCGCTTGCGACGGCGCATAATCGCCCAGCGCGCCCAGCATGAAGCGCAGCGTGTTGCGCAGGCGGCGATAGCTGTCCGCCGTGCCCTTCAGGATCTCTTTGCCGATGCGCTGGTCAACCGTGTAGTCGGCCTGCGCCACCCACAGCCGCAGGATATCGGCCCCGTATTGCTCGATGATCTCTTGCGGCACGATGATGTTGCCGATGGACTTGGACATCTTCATGCCCTTCTCGTCCAGCGTGAAGCCATGCGTCACCACGTTGCGATACGGCGCGCGGCCTTTGGTTCCGCAGCCCTGCAGCATCGAGGAATGGAACCACCCGCGATGCTGGTCGGTGCCCTCCATATAGACATCGGCGATGCCGTCCGGCACGCCATCCGCCCGGTCGCGCAGCACGAAAGCGTGGGTGGAACCGGAGTCGAACCACACATCCAGAATGTCAAAAATCTGGCTGTAGTCGTCGGGATTATGCAGGTCTTTCAGGATCTTTTCCTTGAAGCCTTGCACATACCAGACATCCGCGCCCTCGGCCTCAAATGCCAGAACAATCCGCGTATTGACGCGCGGATCGCGCAGCAGGAAGTCATCGTCGCCCGGTTTCGCCCCGTTCTTGACAAAGCAGGTCAGCGGCACGCCCCACGCGCGTTGACGCGACAGCACCCAGTCGGGCCGCGCCTCCATCATCGAATGCAGGCGGTTGCGGCCCGAGACCGGGGTGAACTTGACCAGATCCTCGATGGATTTCAGCGCCCGCTGACGGATCGTGTCGCCATACTGGCCCATGCCGTCGTCGAGCGGCTTGTCGATGGCGGCGAACCATTGCGGCGTGTTGCGGTAGATCACCGGCGCTTTCGAGCGCCAGCTATGCGGGTAGGAGTGCTTCAGCTTGCCCTTGGCCAACAGCGCGCCGCTATAGGCCAGCTGCTTGATCACCGACACGTTGGCCGGGCCTTCCTTGCCATCGGGCAGGATGATGTGCTGACCGGCGAACAGCGGCAGATCGGCGCGGTAAGAACCGTCCGGCTCGACGTTATAGGTCATCGGCAGCCTGAACTTGACGCCCAGCTGATAGTCATCATCGCCGTGGCTGGGGGCCGTGTGGACAAAGCCGGTGCCCGCGTCGTCGGTAACGTGTTCGCCCGGCAGCATGGGGACGTCATAGTCCCATTCGCCATTGCCACCTTCCACGCCCCGGAACGGGTGCGCCAGAACCAGCCCGTCCAGGTCTTCGGCCGTGACGTCGCGCAGCTTTTCAAAGCCGGTGACCTTGGCGGTGGTCAGGACCCCCTCGGCCAGCGCATCGGCCAGCAGGAGCGTCTCACCCACCACCGCCGTCGATTTCTCGTCGGCTTCGGTGACGCGGTAGAGGCCATAGGCGATACCCGGATTGAACGCGACCGCGCGGTTCTGCGGCAGGGTCCATGGCGTCGTGGTCCAGATCACCACCGTCGCCCCGTCAAGGGCTCCGCCCACCGGCTTGAACCGCACCCACACCTGATGGCTGGTGTGGTCGTGGTACTCCACCTCAGCCTCGGCCAGCGCGGTTTTCTCGACCGGCGACCACATCACGGGCTTGGAGCCCTGATAGAGCGACCCGTTCATCAGGAATTTCATGAACTCCTCGGCGATCACCGCCTCGGCGTGGTAGTCCATCGTCAGATACGGGTCATTCCACGTCCCCGTCACGCCCAGCCGCTTGAACTCCTCGCGCTGGATGTTCACCCAGCCTTCGGCGAACTTGCGGCATTCCTGACGGAAGGCGACGATATCCACGTCGTCCTTGTCCAGCCCCTTGGCGCGGTACTGTTCCTCGATCTTCCACTCGATCGGCAGACCGTGGCAGTCCCAGCCCGGCACATAGCGGCTGTCGAAGCCCATCATCTGATGCGAGCGCACGATGATGTCCTTGATCGTCTTGTTCAGCGCGTGGCCGATGTGCAGATGGCCGTTGGCATAGGGCGGGCCGTCATGCAGCGTGAAGGGCTTGCGCGCGCTGGCCTTGGCCTTGTCGCGCAGCTGCTCGTAGACGCCCAGCCGCTCCCAGCGGGCCAGCCATTCCGGCTCGCGCGCAGGCAGTCCCGCGCGCATGGGGAACTCGGTTTCGGGCAGGAACAGGGTGTCTTTGTAGTCAGGGTATTCAGACGTCTGGGGGGTATCGGCACACATCGCGTGGGCTCCGGATCAACGAATTCTGGAAAGGATCTAGCAAGCTTCGGCGCAGGTCTCCCTACGCCTTGTCCCGGCAACTCTGATCAGAGCGCCGGGCCGCTAATTCGAATGATGATCGCGCGCAAAGGCGAAAGGCGAACCGTCATGCGCGCTCTATACGACGCCGCGCGGGACGGAGCAACGGGGACTAAGCACAAGGCAAGGGACAGTTCCTGTGCCACGCCACAACCCAAATGCAGCCTGACTTGCGACAAACTGCTTCACCCGTGAAAAACCACTTGATTTTGCGGCGGCTCGCGCGCGAATGTTACCGTATGAAAACAGCTTCCAACCCCACTCCTGCAGCACTTCCCGACGGCATCCCTTCGGGCAAGGAATATTATGAACGCTCGCTGACCGTGGCCTTGCTGCGGGCGCGAGAATCGACGATGCGGCGGTTCAAGAAATATTCCGACGCCAGCGACTTGTCGCCGCCGCAATGGCGCGTGTTGCGCGCCCTGGCCGATGGCGTACCGCTGGACGCGGGCACGCTGTGCCAACGCTGCGTGATCCTGCCGCCGTCCCTGACACGGATCCTGCGGGCGCTGTCGGAAAAAGGCATCATCCGGCAGGTCGACTGTTCGGACGCCCGCCGTCACATGGTCACACTGACCGAACACGGCCAGACGATGTTCGGCCAGCTTGTCGGCCAGTCCGAAGATTCGCGTCGGGAGATCGAGGAAGCTTTCGGCGAGGAAAAGATGTCGCTGCTGCTCGATCTGCTCAACGAATTGCGCGAAATCACCGAGGCGCTGCCCCCCAACGCCTAAGCACGACCGGCCACGGCGGACAGGCTCATCGGGTCCACGCCCATGGACCTGAGCGCCGCGTTCCACTGGTGTTCACCGGGCTGGGCGTCAAAAATCAGGCTGCGGGACGCGTCGCAGGTCAGCCAGGCGTTCTGGCCGATCTCGCTTTCCAGCTGTCCCGGCCCCCAGCCCGAATAGCCCAGCGCCAGCAGCCACGCTTCGGGCCCTTCGCCCCGCGCGATGGCGCGCAGGATGTCGGTCGAGGCACTCAGCAACAGCCCTTCGGGCAGCGCCTGTGCCGTGTCATCCACCGGGCTGCCGCCCTGGTGCAGCACAAAACCGCGCTGCGTTTCGACCGGGCCACCGGACAGGACAGCGGCCTCTTCGCGCTCGGGCGTGCAGGCGATACCGATCTGGTCCAGCACCGCGCCCATGGTCAGCCGGGGCACCGGACGGTTCACCACCAGTCCGAACGCGCCCTCGGTGCTATGCGCGCACATATAGATGATCGCGTGCGAAAACCGCCGATCCCCCATGGATGGGGTCGAAATCAACAGCTTTCCGGTCAGATCGAAATCCATCGCCGCACCGTTCAAAAACCTTGTGTCCCTACCAATGTGGCGCTGCCCCGACCAAAAGCCAAGCCACGCTCCCGGGATCTCTCGCCCTTTTGTGACTTTTCGCGCGCTGCCGTTCTGCTAAGCATTTGCCATGACCCTGACATCCCTGCCCCGCACCCTGACGCTCTGCGCTCTCGCACTGTCGCCCCTGTCGACTGCGGCCCAAGCGCAGGTGTCGAACCCTGTTCTGTCGGCCGAGATCCTGCCCGGCTGGACCACCGAGCGCGGCACGCGCATGGCCGCGCTGCATCTCGTGCTGGCCCCCGGCTGGCACACCTATTGGCGCAACCCCGGTGAGGCAGGCATCGCGCCGCGCTTTGACTGGGGCGCGTCGCAGAACGTGGCCAGCGTCCGGGCCATCTGGCCGCGCCCGCAGATCTTCGACCAGAACGGCTATCGCAGTTACGGGTACGAGAACGAGCTGCTTCTGCCCATCGAGGTCACCCCGCAGGACGGCGCGCATCCGATGGCGCTGCTGGGCGCGCTGGCGATTGGCGTTTGCGCCGAAACCTGCGTGCCTGCCGATGTCAGCGTGCAGGGTGTGTTGCGCGGTTCGGGCGAGCACGACCGCCGCATCACCGCCGCGCTGGACAACCGGGCCGAGCCGGGCGCGCAGGGCGGCCTGACCAGCGCCACCTGCCAGCTGCACCCCGGCGACCGCGACGCCGAGCTGACGCTGCGCACCTCTGTCCCCTCGATCGGACGGACCGAGGCGGTCATTGTCGAGGTGCCCGGCTACCGTGTCACCGACACGCAAACCCGGCGCGAGGGCGCAGATCTGGTGACACAGGCCCGCCTGCGCGCGCCCCGTCGCGGCGAGCCGATGATCTTTGACCGCGCAAGCATCGTGTTTACCGTGCTGTCCGAGGAACAGATGCTCGTCTCGCAAGGCTGCACCGGCGGCTGAGCCGCCGGTTCGCATCCGTTGCAGGGCGGCTGAGCCACCGGCTTTTCAGCCGCCGCTTACTCGGCAGGCTCAACCGGCGGTTTGCGCCGCAGCGCCATGGTCAGCGCCCCGGCCAGCCAGACCGCCAGTATCCCCACCGCCACCGTCACCACGAAAACCCCCAGCGCGGCCAGCAGGCCCGTTGTGCCGGGCAGCGCCAGCGCCGTCAGCGGCCCCGGCACCTGCATCACCAGCCCCCAGCCCAGCGTCAGCGCGAAAGCCACCGCCACCAGCGCCGCCGCCAGCCACGGCAGCGCCCGCATCCCGCCGCCCACCTGCCCCGACGGCATGCGGAACGCGCGCCGGGCCGAGCGGACGGCCCGCTCCAGATCATGCCCCGCCGCCAGCATCGCGGGCACGATCAGCAGCACCAGCACCATGCCAAAACCCAGCCCATAGGACAGCGTCACAACGGTTGGGCGCAGGAACTGCGCGTCGTTCGAGCGTTCGAACAACAGCGGTCCCAGCCCGAAAACCGTGGTCGCCGTGGTCAACAGCACCGGACGCAAACGATCCCCTGCCGCGTCGGCAATCGACGGGAACAACCCGCGATCTGCGGAATACTCATCCACAGTCGAAACCAACACGATGGAATCGTTGATGATAATCCCGGCCATGCCAATGATCCCCACGACCGAGAACATGGTCATCGGGATACCCCATTGCGCGTGGCCATAGATCACCCCGATCATCCCGAAGGGGATAACCGACATCACCACCATCGGTCGCATCCAGCTGCTGAACACCCAGGCCAGCACCAGATAGATCGCGATCAGACACCCGATCGCGCCCAGGGTCGCATCGCCGAGGAACTCGTTTTCCTGCTCGCTCAGCCCGGACAGACGGAAGGTCACGCCGTAATCCTCGGCCAGACGCGGCAGCATCTGCGTCTCCATCTGGCTGAGCAGATCGCGCGCCGCTGCCGGGTCGCCCTCATCCAGCACGCCCGAGACCGTCACTAGTTGCAGCCCGTTCTCGCGTTGGATCGACGAGAAGCCCTGCCGCGTCTCGACCCGCACAATATCGCCCAAGGGCAGGTAGCGGCCCGACGCGCTGCGCAGCAGCGTGTTCTCCAGAAAATCCGCCGCGCGCTCGTTCTCAGGCAGCGTGACCCAGATCGAGGCCGAGCGCACCCCGTCGGGGAAGGTCGCCGCCTCGATCCCGCTCAGCCTTTGGCGCAACTCGCGCGCCAGCGTGTCGGTGGAAAAGCCCAGCGCCTGCCCCTGCGGGGTCAGTTCCAGCACCAGCTCTTCCTTGTCATAGGCCAGCGTATCCTCAAGCCCGGTCACCAGCGCAAACTGCGCCAGCTGCGCTTTCAGCGCCTCGGCAGCGGCTTTCAGCGTTTCGGCATCGCCGCCGATCAGATCGACCGACAGCGAATCCCCGCCCGGCCCCATGCCGAAGGAGCGGAAACTCAGCTCCTCCAGCAGCGGGCTCTGGCGCACCTCGTCTTGCAGCATCGAGGTGAACTCGAACGACGAATACGGCCGGTGGTCCGCCCCGATCAGGTCGATGGTGATCGACCCCAGCTGATCGGCATCCCGGTTCTCGGCCGCCGCCAGCGACCGACCCGCGTTGCCGCCGACCTCGGCCACGATCGAGGCGATGGGCCATGTGCCGTGCTCGGCCTCCAGCCGCGTCGCCAACGCATTCGTCGCGCGCTGCAGCTCGAACATCATCGCCTGCGTGTCGTCGCGCGTTGCATCTGCCGCCATCAGGAAGTTGGCGCTCAGCGTGCCTTGCTCGGGCGATGAGAAAAACCGCCACGGCACATCGCCGCGCAGGAACATTGTCCCGGTATAGGCCAACGCCACCATCAAGGCGGCCAGAACCACATAGCGCGCCCGGATCACCAGCCGCATGAAGGGCAGGAACATCCGCTGGCGGAACCAGTCAAACCCCTTGTTCACCGTGCGCGACGGCCAGTCGTACCAATGCTCTTTCGCCGACCCGGCCAGCGCATGCGCCATGTGGTTGGGCAGGATCAGGAAGCATTCGATCAACGACGCCAGCAGCACCATGATCACCGTCCAGGGAATATCGGCAATCATGTCGCCAAAGCGCCCGCCGATCACGGTCAGCCCGCCAAAGGCGATGATTGTGGTCAGCGACGCCGCCAGCACCGGCATTCCCATGCGGGTCGCGGCGTTTTCCGCCGCCTGATAGGGCGTTTCTTTGAGCACCCGGTAGCGGTAATCGGCGTGCTCGCCCACCACGATGGCATCATCCACCACGATGCCCAGCGTGATGATCAGCGCAAAGAGCGAGATCATGTTCAGGCTCATGCCGGTGACATACATCATCGCCACGGCGGCCAGCATGCTGACCGGAATCCCCGCCGCCACCCAGATCGCCGTGCGCGCGTTCAGGAACAAGAACAGCAACAGCACCACCAGTGCCAGCCCCTGCAACCCGTTGCTCACCAACAGGTTCAACCGGCCCGAGATCATATCGGCCCGCGCATTCGCCAGCTCGATCCGAACGCCCTGCGGCAGCGACAGCATCATCTCGTCCGCGACGCTCTGCACCGTCTCCTGAATGCCGATCGCATCGCCATTGGCCGAGCGATCCACCCGCACCACCACGGCCTGACTGTCGCCGACATAATAGGATCGGTCCCGGTCGATATCGCGGCTCAGCACGGTCGCCACGTCACCCACGGTCAGCGTGCTGCCATCGGCACCCGAGCGCAGGACGATGGCGTTGATTTCCTCGGGCGTGCGGCGGGCCGAGCCGGTGCGCACCCGCTGCGCGCCCCCGGCCAGCTCGCCCGACGGATCCGCCGCTACCGATGTCTCGATTGCTGCCGCAATTTCTGTCAGCGTCACATCGTACTGCACCAGCCGCATCGCCGGCACCTCGACCGACACCTCGGGCGAGGCGATGCCCTGAATCGACGCCCGCGTGATCCCGGCCGCAAACAGCCGCGCGACGAATTCATCAGTGAACAGCGCCAGTTGCTGAATCCCCACCGGCCCGGTCAGGATCACATTCGTCACCCGGTCGCGCCAGTTCGAGCGCGTGACGCGCGGGTCATCAGCATCCGTGGGCAGCGTGTTGATCCCGTCCAGCGCGTCCTGCACCTCGGACGCCGCGCGCTCGGTGTCATAACCCGGCTCGAATTCCAGCGAGATCTGCGCGCGCCCTTCCGACGCGGTGGACGAGGTCGAGGTGACCCCCTCGACCGCCATCATCACCGGCTCGACGATCTGGATGATGGCGGAATCCACATCCGCCGCCCCCGCGCCGGTCCAGGGGATCGACACATTGACCGTATCGACAACGATATCGGGGAAAAACTGCGCATGCATGCGCGGCACGGCGACGATGCCCGCCGCCAGCATGAGCACCAGCACCAGATTGGCAGCGGTTCTGTGGCGCGTGAAATAGCGGAAAAGCCCCAGCGATGTCTCAGCAATCACCCGTTCGCGCGCCATGCCGTCAGCCCCCTGCCGCCCGCCGCCCTGCTCCAGCCGTTCGATCAGCTGCGAGGGCACGCTTTCCTGTTCCAGCTGCGCCAGAATGCGCGTGCGCACCTGTTCGGGCATCCGGGTATTGGCCGACACCCGCGCGATCAGCTCGGCGCGGCGTTCGGGGTCCAGCGCGACCAGATCGGGCGCGGCGGGAATCTCTGCGGCGGCATCGCGCTGCGGGCGCACGCGGATGCCCGCCCCCAGCAGCGGATTGCGGGCCGCGACAATCTCACGCCCGGTCAGCGCCCCGGTGCGGATCAGCACGCTGTCGCCCTGACGGCGCACCACCTCGACCGTCGCCGCCTCAAGCCGGTCCTCGCCCGCCAACACCAACACGCCGCCCTGCGCATCGACCGCAGCGGCGGGCACCATGGCCACGCCCGGCAGCTCGGGCTCGGTGATCCGCACGGTCACGAAATCGCCGGGACGAAAGCCGCGCGGCGCGTCGATGGCGGCATAGACCAGACGACCCGACTGCCCCTCTCCGACCGAAGGCGCCGCCCGGCTCAACACGGCAGGCGAGGTGATTTCCAGCCCGCCCAGTTCCAACGCCACCTGCGCCCGCGCCGCGATCAGCGCGCCCTGCGCATCGAGCAGCCGCAGGTATTGCGCGGTAGACAGACGGAACGACACTTCCAGCGAATCCGGGTCGATGATCGACGCGATCCGCTCGTTCGAGGCGACATGCCCGCCCGCCACGGCATTGGTATCGCTCAGCACGCCGTCGAAACTGGCAGCGATCGCGGTTTCGGTCACGCGGCGCTCGGCTTCGGACAGATTGATGCGTTGACGTTCAACCGCCGTTTCAGCGGTGGCCACGCGGGCCTCGGCCTGCGCCTCGGCCTGACGGCGCGCGATCACGGCAGCGCGGGCGGCGGCGAAGGCCAGCTCTGCCTCTTCCACCGTCGCTTCGGTGCCCACACCACGCTCGCTCAGCGTCTGCCGCCGTTCAAACGCGCGCTGGCGCAGGTCTGCCTGCGCCTCGCTCTCTGCGCGGTCCAGATGTGACAGTTCCAGCGCGGCCTGCGCATCGCGCAGCTCGTCCTCGGCCTGTGACAGATCCGTGCGCACCAGATCGCGCGCCGCCGTCGCATCCGCCGGGTCCAGACGGACCAGCACCTGCCCCGCCGTTACCGCAGCACCGTCCTCGAACCCGTCGGCCATTTCAAGGATCCGCCCGGCCGAGGGTGCCCGCAACTCCAGCGTGCGGCGCGAAACAACCTCGCCAAAGGCCGACAGCACCGGCGACATCGCCCCCGGCTGCAAGCGCATCACCCGCACGGTGAACACCCGTTCGCGCGCCATGCGGGGCATGCTTTCCTGCGCCGCGCGATCCGCCAGCGTGTCGCGAACCATGCCACCGGCGACGGCGAGCAGGCCCAGAGCCAAGGCCCCCAGAAACACAGCGATCAGGCTGCGGGTCATAAAGCGCATTATGGGTCTTTCATCTGTGTAGTGACGATACGAGACATGAACCGCAGCAGATCACCGCGCAAGTCTTGTACGCAAGGCGCGGTCACTTCCGTCGCAGATGTTCATCCAAACGGGGCATGATTTCGACGAAATTACATGGCCGATGACGAAAATCGAGCTGCCAGTGCAGGATTTCGTCCCAGGCATCGCGGCACGCCCCCGGCGATCCGGGCAGCGCGAACAGATAGGTGCCGCCCGCCACACCGCCGGTTGCCCGGCTCTGCACCGCCGAGGTGCCGATTTTTTGCAGGGAAACCATGGTGAAAACCGTGCCGAAAGCCTCGATCTCTTTCTCATAGACATCGCGATGCGCCTCGACCGTCACATCACGCCCGGTCAGGCCGGTGCCGCCGGTGGTCAGGATCACATCTATGTCAGGATCGGCGCACCAGGCGCGCAGCTGCGCGGCGATCTGTGCGCGCTCATCCTGCAGGATCATCCGCGCGGCCAGCACATGCCCGTCGGCCTCAAGCCGCTGCACCAGCGTGTCGCCGGAACGATCCTCGGCAAGCGTGCGGCTGTCCGACACGGTCATCACCGCAATACGCACCGGGATGAAGTCCTTGCTCTCGTCGATCGTGCCCATGGTTCAGCTCCTTTGCATCAGCGCCAGACGCAGCGCCAAGGCGCCAAAGATACCCGCCGAGACGCGCCCCAGCACCGTGGCAAACCGCGCCGAGCGCATCAGGCGGCCTGCCGCGCCACCAGCAGCCAGCCCAACGGCACCATTCACCACCAGCCCGCCGACCGACAGCACCGCGCCGAACAGCAGGAACTGCGGCAGGATCGGGCGCGCAGGGTCAACGAATTGCGGGATGAAGGCCAGTACGAAAAGGATCACCTTCGGGTTCAGCAGATTGACCACGAGGCCCTCGCGAAACGCCCGCCCCGGTGAGACGCGGGGCACCTCGGGCATACCGCTGGCGCGCAGCGACTTGACCGCCAGCCACAGCAGATAGGCCACGCCCAGCCAGCGCACCGCCTCGAAAATCCCCGGATGCGCCGCCATCAGCGCGCCCAGTCCCAGCCCGGCGACCAGCACATGCACCATGCCACCACAGGCAATCCCCGCATTCGCCGCCATCGCCGCGCGCGGGCCTCCGCGCAGGCCCTGGCCCATACAGAACATCATGTCCGCCCCCGGCGTCAGGTTCAGCGCCAGCGCGGCAGGGATATAGGCAAGCAAGACAAGGGGCTCGATCATCCACGCTCTCCTGTGATCACACGAAGCGCCAGCAGCCCGAATATCCCGGCGCTGATCCCCCGCCACCAGCTGGCTCCGGCCAGCAGCATGCCAAACCGTGCGGCCTGAGCGCCGGCCAGAGCATTCACACAAAACCCGCACCCCGCCATCACCACGGCCAGACACAAAGCCTGCGGTAAAAGCGGATGCGCCGGGTCCAGAAACTGCGGCAAGACGCCCAGCGAAAAGCCAGCCCCTTTGGGATTGGTCAGCGCCACCAGCAACCCGCCGGGCACGCCCGCCGCGCGGGCTGGCCCTGCGTCACCAGGCTGCCACGCGCACCACGCCAGCCAGAGCAGATACCCCGCCCCGACCCAGCGCAGCAGCGAGAAGGCGCCCGGCGCCTGGATCAACAGCGCCGACAGGCCCAGCCCGGCAAGCGCAGCCCCGGCGAAAGCCCCCAGCGCCATGCCAAAGGCGGACCGCAGCGCCCTGCCCGCGCCGAACCGCGCGCCTTGGCCGATGCAAAACATCATCTCGGGCCCCGGGATCAGGGCGAGCGCCAAGGCCGCAGGGATAAACGCCAGCAGTACCAGCGGCTCGATCATGGCAAATCCCGCATCCGCGCCTGCAGGGACAACAGATCAGCCCAGGCCTCGCGCTTGGCTTCGGGCGAGCGCAGCAGATAGGCCGGGTGCAGCATCGGCAGCGCCGGGCGGCCCTGCGCCTCGCCCCATTTGCCCCGCAGCCGCAGGATGCCGCGCTGTCCCAGCAGCGCATCGCAGGCCACGTTGCCGATCACCACGACCAGATCGGGATCGGCCAGCTCGATATGGCGCAGCAGGAAGGGTTTCAGCATCGCCAGCTCGTCCCGCGTCGGCTCGCGGTTGCCGGGTGGACGCCACGGCACGGTGTTGGTGACATAGAACGCAGTCGCTGGATCGGGGCTGTGGCGCGACAGACCGATAGCGGCGAACATCTTGTCCAGCAGCTGCCCGGCGCGGCCCACGAAGGGCTTGCCTTGCTGATCTTCCTCGGCGCCGGGCCCCTCACCGACCAGCATCACGCGGGCCTTGGGGTTGCCATCGGAAAACACGCAGCTGCGCGCCCCGCGCCGCAGCTCGCAATGACCGTAATCGGCCAAGGCCTCGGCCAGCGCGGACAGGTCAGGCGCAGCAGCGGCGATGCGCCGGGCCTCGGCCACCGCGTTCGCTGTCTCTTGGGCCGCCGTGGCTTTGGGAATGATGGTGGGGGCTTTGGACTCGGCCTCGGGCGCGGGCTCACGCGGGGCCTCGCGCGCGGCGCGCAGCTCGGCGGCATGGGCAAACCGATCCACCGGATCCGCGAGAATCGCGTCCGTCACGCCCAGTTCGACCTGCCATTCCAGCAGCGCCCGGGCCAGGTTCCAGTCCATGGCAGCCGTCATGGCGTGACCCTAGCGGATCGCGCGCGGCTCGCCAATGAGTCGCGGGCAGGTCGGGGGCTGCTCGCCCCCGAACCCCCTCGCCAAAGGGGGAGCACGCTCCCCCTTTGGAAACCCCCGTGGATATTTAGGGACAGATGATGGGGCGCGGTCGGAGGCTTTCTTCTTGCCCGTGCGTCCGGCGCTTTCTATACCGCCAGCAAATCCCTGCGAGGCCCCGCATGACCTATACGCACCGCCATCTTCTTGGGATCGAGCCACTGGATCCCGCCGAAATCACCACGATCCTTGATCTGGCCGAGGATTACGTGACGCTGAATCGCTCGACCGACAAGCATTCCGAGGCGTTGCGCGGGCTCACCCAGATCAACATGTTCTTCGAGAACTCCACCCGCACGCAGGCCAGTTTCGAGCTGGCCGGCAAACGGCTGGGCGCGGATGTGATGAACATGTCGATGCAGTCGTCCAGCGTGAAGAAGGGCGAGACGCTGATCGACACCGCGCTGACCCTGAACGCGATGCACCCTGATCTGCTGGTCGTGCGGCATCCGCATTCCGGCGCGGTGGATCTTCTGGCGCAGAAGGTGAATTGCGCCGTGCTCAACGCCGGGGACGGCAAGCACGAGCACCCGACACAGGCGCTGCTGGATGCGCTGACCATCCGGCGCAAGAAGGGCCGGTTGCACCGCCTGACCGTGGCGATCTGCGGCGACATCGCGCACAGCCGGGTGGCGCGCTCGAACCTGATCCTGCTGGGCAAGATGGAGAACCGCGTGCGCCTGATCGGCCCGCCGACGCTGATGCCCGCGGGCGTGTCCGAGTTCGGCTGCGAGGTCTATGACGACATGCGCAAGGGGCTGGAGGGCGCGGATGTGGTGATGATGCTGCGCCTGCAAAAAGAGCGGATGGACGGCGGGTTCATCCCGTCCGAGCGCGAATATTACCACCGCTACGGGCTGGACGCCGAGAAGCTGGCCTATGCCAAGGAAGACGCCATCGTCATGCACCCCGGCCCGATGAACCGCGGCGTCGAGATCGACGGCACCATCGCCGATGACATCAACCGCTCGGTCATTCAGGAGCAGGTGGAGATGGGCGTCGCGGTGCGCATGGCGGCGATGGATCTGCTGGCGCGCAACCTGCGGGCGGCGCGGGCGGCCTGAGACCGCCTTGCCAGCGCCGCCGAGGGTTGGCACGATGCGCGGATGGGTCGCCTGACATGCAGCGGAGCCGTTTTGTGACAGCACATCCCCCCGGCTGGGAGGGCCTTCTGGCCGCCGATGAGCGTATCTTGTGGCAAGGACAGCCCGAACCGGGCATCCTCTGGCGCGACCTGCTCAGCCCGTTAACCTTAATGGGCTTGTTTTTCCTCGCCTTCTCAACGGCATGGCTCTTTGGCGTCAGTGTCATGCTTGGCAACATGCCCGACCGCCCCCTGCTCTGGCCGTTTCGCGTGTTCTTTCCGCTGATCGGCGGGTTTTTCTGGCTGGTCGGGGCCTATCTGCTCATCGGCCGGCTGTTCTGGGAGGCCCGTCAGCGCCGCCGCACCTGGTACACGCTCACCGACCGCGCGGCGTTTATCGCCACGCAGGGACCGGGGCGGCGCGCCCTGCAGCGCTATGGCACCGAGGACATGCGCGCGATCGAGCTGGTCGATACCACGCCCGGCACCGTCTGGTTCGCGCAGGAGCTGATCCGCTATACCACCGGCAACCGACGCCACGGCGGCGTGCGCCGACAGCAGATCCATCGCAAACGCACAGGCTTTCGCCATATCGCCGAGGCGCGGCACGTTTTCGCCTTGATGGCCCCGCATCGCGCGGCAGTGACGGGATGACCCCGCGCGTCCTGCCGTACCCGTTGCAAAGCCCGGCGTGCAGCGTCAAGAGTGCGGCCACGTCGCGTCCCGAGACTTGCCACCTTGCCCCGGGCGCGGCACGATGAGCACCTTGATTTCGTGATTGTATTCGGAGTTTCCCCATGACCAATCCGCCCCCGGGATGGGAGGGCATCCTTGCCCCCGACGAACAGATCCTGTGGCAAGGCCGTCCGCAAACCGGGATGGTCTGGAGCGATCTGATCTCTCCGGTCAGTATCATGGGGGTGTTCTTCACCGGGTTCTCGATCTTCTGGGTCACGCTTGCGGCGTCGATGGTCCCGGCTGGCGATCCGGTGTTCCGCCTTTTCCCGCTGTTCGGCCTGCCCTTCATTGCGGTTGGTCTTTACCTGCTGATCGGGCGGCTGTTCTGGGACGCCTATGTCCGGCAGCGGACGTGGTACACGCTGACCAACCGCAAGGCCTATATCGCCACCGACGGGCTCTTTGGCCGCTCGCTCAAGCCGTTTGATCTGCGCGAGATGAATTCACTGGCGCTGGATGACGGCGCGCCCGGCACCGTGTGGTTTCACTCGCAGGCTTATGCGCGCCGGTCGTTTCGCACCGCCAGCGGCGGGCGAAGCGGCGGATCACGGCGCCAGACCACGGTTGTGCGCACCGGGTTTCGCCGCATCCCCGATGCGCGGCGGGTGTATCGGCTGATCACCGACGCGCGTGAGACCGTGATGGCATGAGCGCGCAGGGCGCAATCCCCCTGCCCGCCGGGTTTTTCTGGGCAACTTCAGGGGCCGGGCCTTGCTGCTGAACGGCACCGCCCCTACATCGGAGACCATGAAAAGCCCCCTCGCCCTGCCCGCGCGGCTGTTTCGCCGTGGCCCCCGTGTAAATCTCGTGCGACTGGAGGGCATGATTGCCGCCGGTGGCCGCGGGCGTCTGTCCGATCAAAGTGTCGCGCCCTTGCTGGAGCGTGCGTTCCGCGCCGGCAAGCCCGTCGCCGTGGCGCTGGTGATCAACTCGCCGGGCGGCTCGCCGGTGCAATCCTCGCTGATCGGCGCACGCATCCGGCGGCTGGCCGAGGAGACCGAAACCCCGGTGCATGCCTTTGTCGAGGATGCGGCGGCCTCGGGCGGGTACTGGATCGCCAGTGCCGCCGACGACATCCACTGCGACCCGGCGTCGATCCTTGGCTCGATCGGCGTGATCTCGGCGGGCTTCGGGCTGACCGAAGCCATCGGCAAGCTGGGCGTCGAGCGCCGCGTCTACACGGCGGGCCGTTCGAAAAGCCAGCTCGACCCGTTCCGCCCGGAAAAGCCCGAGGATATCGAACGCCTGACCAGCCTGCTTGAACAGATGCACGGCGTGTTCATCAACCAGATCAAGACCGCACGGGGCGACCGGCTCAGCACCGAGACCGACCTCTTTGACGGGCGCTTCTGGCTGGGGACCGAGGCGGTCGCGCTGGGCCTCGCCGATGGCATCGGCCATGCGGTGCCGACCCTCAAGGCGCGCTATGGCAAGACGCTGCGCATCCGCGCCTATGGCCCGCGCCGCAGCCTGATGTCGCGCTTTGGCCTGTCGCTGGCGCAAGACGCGCTGGCCGGGGTCGAGGAAGCCGCCCTCTGGGCACGGCTGGGCGCCTGAGATGTTGATCCGCGTCGTCATTCTGTTCCTGATCTTCATCCTCGTCATGGGGATGGTGCAGAAAATGTTCCGGCCCAATGCGCGGCTGACCAAACGCAACACCCCGACGCTGGACCGGTTGCGCTGCCCGACCTGCAAACGCGTCAACCTGACCAACGCCCCCGCGCCCTGCGCGCGCCCTGACTGCCGGTACCGACCATGATTATTGACGCTGTGATGATTCTTGCCGGACTGGCCCTGCTGGTCGTGGCGGGCGACGCTTTGGTTAAAGGCGCGGTCAACCTCAGCCTGCGGCTGGGCGTACCGGCGCTGATCGTCGGCTTGACCGTTGTGGCATTCGGCACCTCGGCGCCTGAACTGCTGGTCTCGGTCGATGCGATCCTTGACGGCGCGCCCGCGCTGGCCATCGGCAATGTGGTCGGCTCGAACATCGCCAATATCCTTCTGGTGCTGGGCATCCCCGCGCTGATCGCTGCCGTGCCGGTCTCTCGTGATCTGATGTTCGATTTTCTGGTGATGATGGCCGCCAGCGCCCTGTTCATCGTGCTGGCATGGTTCGGCCCGCTGGGCTGGCCGCACGGGCTGGCACTGCTGGCGGGTCTGGGGCTGATGCTGTGGAGCAGCTATTCCCGCGCGCAGGCCCACCGCGCCGCCGCCGAACCCGAGCTTGAGGGCGTCGACCATGGCATGTCGCGCCTGCACATCGGGCTTTACTTGATCGGCGGCATCATCGGCCTGCCGCTGGGCGCCAGCCTGCTGGTCGACGGTGCCACCGATATCGCCACCACTTTCGGCGTCAGCGAGGCCGTGATCGGCCTCACGCTGGTCGCCGTCGGCACCTCGCTGCCGGAACTGGCCACCACCGTCACCGCCGCCCTGCGCCGGGAAACCGGCGTGGCGCTGGGCAACGTGATCGGCTCGAACATCTTCAACCTGCTGGGGATCATCGGGATCTCGTCGCTGGTCGGACGCATTCCGGTCCCTGTCGAGATGCTGCACCTTGACCTGTGGGTCATGGCCGCTACCTCGGCCTTGCTGGGGGTCTTTGTGCTCAGCGGCCGCAGTATCGGTCGGGTTGCCGGGGTGCTGCTCATTGCGCTCTATGGCGCGTATCTGTTCTCTCTGTTTCACTGAGGCTTGGGATGGCTGGCAAGGCACTGATCACGGGGGCGGGACACCGTCTGGGCGCGGCAATGACGCTCGAGCTGGCCCGGCGCGGCTATGACGTCGCGTTGCACTACGCCTCCAGCCGCGACGGGGCCGAAGCCACCGCCGCCGAGGCCCGCGCCCTGGGTGTCACCGCCGCCGTGTTTCAGGCCGACCTGCTGGACGAGGACGAAACCCACGCTCTCCTCCCCGCCGCCGCCGAGGCGCTCGGCGGGCCGCTGACCGTGCTGATCAACAACGCCTCGATCTTTGAATACGACAGCCTGCACAGCGCCACCCGCACCAGCTGGGACCGGCACATGGGCTCGAACCTGCGCGCGCCGCTGGTCCTGACGCAGGCCTTCGCCGCGCAGGCCCCCGCGCCCGGTGCGGACGCCCGCGGAGAGGCCGTGGCACTGGCTCAGGTCATCAACATGATCGACCAGCGCGTGCTGAAACTGACGCCCGAATTCCTGACCTACACGCTGGCCAAGGCGGGCCTATGGACCCTCACCCAGACCAGCGCACAGGCCCTCGCACCACGGATCCGCGTCAACGCCATCGGCCCCGGCCCCACCCTGATCGGCACGCGCCAGACCCCCGAACACTTCGCCCGCCAGCGCGCCAATACCGTGCTGGGCCGGGGTTCGGACACCGATGACATCACCGCTGCGCTTGCGTATCTGCTCGACGCGAAGGCAGTCACCGGCCAGCTGATCTGCGTCGATGGCGGCCAGCATCTGGGCTGGAAAACGCCTGATATCGTGGGTCTGGAATAGCCCTTTGGCCGGACGCCGCGTCAGCTTGTCCACCGCACCGCAAGCTGTCACAGAAGCGTTATGAAATTGTTAAGGTTTTCAGTAGGTTGCCATGCATTGTTTTTCTTTCCTTTGATTTCAATGCCTTACGGCAGCGCCCAAAATTTGGGCATTCATCCGAACCAGCCCTGAAACCTAGGTTTTTCACCCTTCCCAACAGCACCTCCACAGGTTTATCCACAGATTCCGTGGAAAGCTTTGCCCTTGAACTCACGCGCGCTAGAGTGCAGCCAGCGAGCAGAATCACCCGGCCCCTTTGATGACCGAAACACCCGACGAGTCTGGCGCTGACGAGCTTGGCCCCGACAACCTCAGCCCCGACGCTCTTAGCGTTGAGCTTGGCGCGCGGACTGATGGCCTCACCGGCCACGCCCTTATCGCCAGCTACGTGCGCACCCTTGACGGCTCTCCCGGCGTGTACCGCATGCTGGGCGATGACATGCGCGTGCTCTACGTCGGCAAGGCGCGCAACCTGAAGGCCCGCGTGTCGAATTACGCGCGCCCTTCCGGGCATTCGGGCCGCATCGCGCGGATGATCTCGGAAACCCGGTCGATGATGTTCCTGACCACCAAGACCGAGACCGAGGCGCTGCTGCTCGAGCAGAACCTGATCAAGCAGCTCAAGCCGATCTACAACGTGCTGCTGCGCGACGACAAAAGCTTTCCCAATATCCTGATCTCCAAAGATCACGCCTTTCCCCAGATCCGCAAGCACCGGGGCAAGCGCACGGAAAAAGGCAGCTATTTCGGCCCCTTCGCCAGCGGAACGGCAGTCAATCGGACGCTGAACCAGCTGCAAAAGGTGTTCCTTTTGCGATCCTGCACCGATGCGGCCTTCCAGAACCGCACGCGGCCCTGCCTGCTCTACCAGATCAAGCGTTGCGCCGGTCCCTGCGTGAACCTGATCACGCCCGAGGACTACAGCGATCTGGTGTCCGACGCCGAGCAGTTCCTGTCGGGCAAGACGACCCGCATTCAGGCCGATCTGGCGCGCGGCATGCAGGAAGCCTCCGACGCGATGGAATTCGAGCGCGCGGCGGCCCTGCGCGACCGTATCCGCGCGCTGACCGCCGTGCAGCAGTCGCAGGGCATCAACCCCAAGGGGGTCGACGAGGCCGACGTGATCGCGCTGCATCTGGAAAAGGGGCAGGCCTGCGTTCAGGTTTTCTTCATCCGGGCGCATCAGAGTTGGGGCAACAGCGACTTTTACCCCCGCACCGGCTCGGGCGCCGAAGAAGGGGAGATTCTGGAGGCGTTTCTCGCGCAGTTCTACGACGGCAAACCGCCGCCAAAGCAGATCTTGCTCTCGCATCCCGTTGAGAATGAGGATCTTATCCACGAACTTCTCAGCGCCCGCGCCGGGCGCAACGTCGACCTGCGCATCCCGCAGCGCGGTGAAAAGGCCGAACTGGTGGAGAACGCGCTCAGGAACGCGCGCGAATCGCTGGGCCGCAAGATGTCGGAAAGTGCCGCGCAGTCCCGCCTTCTGGCCGGTCTGGCCGAGGCGTTCAATCTGGATGAGACCCCGCAACGGGTTGAAATCTATGACAACAGCCACATTCAGGGCGCCCATGCCGTGGGTGCCATGGTCGTGGCCGGGCCAGAACGGCTGGATGAAGAACCAGTACCGCAAGTTCAACATCAAAGGCGACATGGCCAAGCCCGGCGACGATTTCGGCATGATGCGCGAGGTGCTGACGCGGCGCTTCGACAAATTGCTCAAGGACGATCCGGGCCGCGAGTCCGAGGCCTGGCCAGATCTTCTGCTGATCGACGGCGGCGCCGGGCAGATCTCGGCCGTGGCCGAGACGCTGGCCGAACTGGGGCTCGATGACATCCCCTTCATCGGCGTCGCCAAGGGCGTCGACCGCGATCTGGGGCGCGAGGAATTCCACCGCCCCGGCCAGCGCCCCTTTGCGCTGCGCCACAATGATCCGGTGCTCTATTTCATCCAGCGCCTGCGCGACGAGGCGCACCGTTTCGTTATCGGCACCCACCGCGCCGCCCGGGCCAAGACGACCACCCGCACCCCGCTTGACGAGGTGCCGGGCGTCGGCGCGACCCGCAAACGCGCGCTGCTGGCGCATTTCGGCTCGGCCAAGGCCGTCACCCGCGCCGGATTGCCTGACCTGATGGCAGTGCCGGGGATCTCGCAGAAAATCGCGGAAACTGTCTATAATTTTTTCCACGCCGAGGAATGAGCGCGCAGAAACCGGCGTGACGCTAACGAAGCGGTAACGAGTCGACGCCATGCTCACCAGCAATGTCCCTCACATGCGTTGGCGATCATGGCTCAGGCTCCTTCCACCTTTAACTCTTCCGCGCGGGACACTGGCCAGGAAGTGCCATTTGACCTGCTTGAGCTGATCTATTCGCGGACCGACACGCGCGGCGTGATCTGCGCGGCGAATGACACGTTCGACCGGCTTGCGGGCTACGGTTGGCGCGACACCATCGGCGCACCGCATAAGCTGGTGCGCCACTCCGATATGCCCAAAGGGTTCTTCCATATCTTCTGGTCACTGCTGAAATCAGGGGTGCCGGCCGTCGGTTACGTCAAGAACCGCAACAAGGACGGGCGTTACTACTGGGTTCTCGCCGCCGCGATCCCGTGTGAGGGGGTATTTCTCGGTTCGACTCAAGCCCAGTTCGGCCCTGTTCCAAACCATCCGCGAAGAATACGCGCGCCTTCGGCGGCGCGAGCAGAACGAATCACTGTCGGCTGAAGCGTCGGCAGAAATCTTTCTGACCCGGCTCACCGAACTTGGTTTCCGGTCTTATCCCGAATTCATGAGCCAGGCCCTGCAAGACGAAATGCTGGCGCGCGACCGTGGGCTTGATCGACCGGTGGACAAGGTGGCGAACCATCTTGCCACGCTCGTCAACGGCCTGACCGCCGCACTGGAAGAACAGACACGGCTGGTCGGACTGTTCGACAGCCTCAAGCTGCTGCCGGTCAATATGCGCCTGATCGCCTCGCGGCTGGAACCGCAGGGCGGGCCCATCAGCCAGATCTCGATGAACTACAAAACCTCGTTCGACAATATCGCTGAGCGGCTAAGTGCCTTTGTCACCGGCGAAAAGAACATCTGCGGCAGCATGGATGCCGCGGTTCGCCGCAGCCTTATTCTGACCAATTGCGCACGCCTGCATCACGAGATGTCAAAACAGATACGCCAGCCGGACGATAACTTTGACGGCGAAGAAAAGCGTCAGGAACACAAGATCATCGCGAAGCTGGGCGATGAAAGCCAAACGCTGGTGCAGGTGTCGCTGGCCGAAGCGTCCCGCCTTGCGGCAACGCTGATCGCCTCCGCCTATGAAATCCGCCGCATGGTCCTGGGGCTTGATACCATCCGCATCCTTGGCCGGGTCGAAAGCCGGCGCGACCGGGTGTTCGAAAAAGCCTGCTCGGCCACACTCGACCAGATCGACACGGTGCAAGCGGCCATTTCGGAAAGCCTGCAGACACTGTCCAATCTCGCAGTCTCGATCCAGACAGGACTGGCGATGATCAGCGCCGTGCGCGAACCGGGCAAGGACCGCGTGAAGGTGGCGGGTGCGGCCCCCAAACCGGTGTCGTCCCCGGCCAAGGCACCAACGCCGCGCAGCGTCAAAACCGCGCAGCCCGGCACGACACCGGGCCTTGCCGCCCCCGTCAGCAGCGGCTGGCGTGATGATGCGCCGCCAGATACCGCGCATGGCCCAACCCCGAACATCGCGGCCGAGTAGTCCCCCTTTCGCAACCCGCGCGCTTGGGCTACCTATCGTGCATGCGCTGGACCTTACCCAACACCCTGACTGTTGTCCGCCTGCTCGCTGCCCCGGGGGTTGCGATCATGTTCTTGTATTTTGCCCGCCCCTGGGCCGACTGGTTCGCGCTGGTCCTGTTTCTGGGGGCCGCGATCACCGACTATTTCGACGGCTACCTCGCCCGCCTGTGGCGGCAGGAAAGCCGCATCGGGGCCATGCTCGACCCGATCGCGGACAAGGCGATGGTCGTCATCGCGCTGCTGGTGATCACCGGCTACTCCGGCATGGATCCGTGGCTGATCCTGCCCGCGACGGTGATCCTGTTTCGCGAGGTGTTCGTGTCAGGCCTGCGGGAATATCTGGGCAATACATCGCGCCTGTTGGCGGTAACCCAGCTGGCAAAGTGGAAGACCACGGCGCAGATGGTGGCGATCTCGACCCTGTTCGCCGCGCTGGGTCTGGAATATGTGCGCGAGCAGGCGCTGGCGCGCAACCGCTCGATCATCGCCGAGATGGCCGATACCGGGCTGGATGCCGATATCAACCTCTTGTCGATCGCCAACAATCTGGGCCAGGTCGTCTGGGCGATTGGCCTTGCGCTGATCTGGATCGCCGCAATCCTGACCGCGATCACCGGGCTCGACTATCTGCGCAAGGCGATGCCCCATTTGCGGGACAGCGGCGAATGACCCTGACTCTTCTCTACTTTGCCTGGCTGCGGGAACGCATCGGTCTGCCGCGCGAAACGGTGGACACCAGGGCCTCCACCGTCGCCGACCTGGTCGAAGAACTGCGCGCCCGCGAAGAGCGCTACGCGTTCACCTTCGCCGATCTCAAGGCGGTGCGCGTCGCGCTGGATCAGGAACTGACCGATTTTGACGCCCCGCTTGCCGGCGTGCGCGAAGTGGCGTTTTTCCCGCCGATGACCGGCGGCTGAGCCCATGACGATTCGCGTTCAGGCCCATCCCTTTGACTACGGCGCTGAAAGCAACGCCTTTGCTCAGTCGAGCAATGGCGCGGGGGCCATTGTCACCTTTTGCGGCGTGGTACGAGACAATGACGGCACGCTGCGCGGCATGGAGATCGAGCATTACCCCGGCATGACCGAACGCGCGCTCAGCACGATCGAGGCCGAGGCGCGCAGCCGCTGGTCGCTGAGCGATGCGCTGATCATCCACCGCCACGGCGCGCTCACCCCCGGCGAGATGATCATGATGGTCGCCACGGCCTCACGCCACCGTGCCGATGCCTTCGCTGCGGCAGAGTTCCTGATGGATTATCTGAAGTCCCGCGCGCCGTTCTGGAAAAAGGAACGCACCGCTACCGGTGAAGGCTGGGTCGAAGCACGCGAGGCCGACGAAGACGCCCTCAAACGCTGGTAAACGCGCTATTTTCGCGGCGCGTCCTCGGCAACTTGAAACACCACCGGCAGCGTGAACTCGGCCTGCTGACCGCTCGCCCGGTCCACCACCTGCGTGCGCAGCTGATAAGCCCCTTCGGCCCCGGTGACACGGTAGGTCAGGTGGAAATACCCGTCCACCGGGCGGCTGTAGCTGTCCAGCTGCACCTCGCCCATCGGGATCATCGCGTCGGTCATCTGCTCGCCCTCGGGGCTGTCGAGCGTGAACGACACATCGAACAGCAACCGATTCGCGCCATTGGCCAGCGACGTCATGGAAAACCCGTAAACCTCGACATAGGCATAGATCGGCTCGCCAATGACATAGGCGTTGTCCACGCGCGGCACATACATGCCATAGCCCTCGGCTTGCCCGGCGGTGAGTTGGGCGTTCGTCACGCCAAACCCGGCCTGATCGGTCACCGTGCGCATAAAGCGGCGGGCAGCGACCACGGCGTCGTCAGTGCGCCCCTCGGCGAGCATCGATTCGATGGCTTGTGCCGCCTGCGCCAGGTTTTGTGCCCCGGCCGCCAGCGGCAGGGCACCAAGCAGGGCCGCAAAGGCAACAGGCCTCAGGACGTGCCGGGCCAAAGGCATCGCTGGGCAAATCGACCAGAATTTCATCGTTCGAACTCGCTCGGCAATGTCATGACGCCACTTTGCCCGGACAGCGCCGAGCGGGCAAGTCCCGCTCGCGGCGATGTGTAACGCTTGGCTTATCTATCGTGCCCGTCGAGCTGCTGACGCAGCGTCTCGGCCTCGTGCCGCGCGCCGCGCAACCCGTCCATCGCCGCGCGCAATTCCGCCTGCACCTGCGCCATTTCGCGCCCGACTTCCTCGTCGCGTTGCTGGATATAGGCGATGGCCTGATCGCGGGTTTCCTCGGCCTCGTGCAGCGCCTGTGCCATGCGCTCCAGTTCGCCCAGATCGGCCTGCGTGACGCGGGTGAAACGGTGGATCAGCCAGTTGACGAACCAGCCCAGTGCAAAGGCCGCCGTCAGCACGATCACGGTGACAATTACGAATTCGGTGCGGTTCATCGGGCGGTCTCCGGGGTGCGCGGGCGCGCGTCAGTTGTCATTCGGGGCGTCTTCTTCCGGTGCATCATCGCCGCTGCCGACGGTGGGCACAACCGCCGGCTGGCTACCGGGACGCGGGCGCGGGCGGATTGTGTCGTCATCGGCCGTCTGGATCTCGAACACCAGCTGGGCCTCCAGCGCCGGGTCCATCGGCTCGGGGTCCGGCTCGGGGCGGATCAGGGTGAATTCGATGCGGCGATTGGCCTCGCGCCCGGCTTCGGTGCCGTTGTCGGCGATGGGATCCGCCGCGCCATAGCCCTGCGCAACCAGCGAGGCCACCAGCACCCGCCGCGCCAGCAGCGCATTGATCACCGCCTCGGCCCGTGCCTGACTCAAGTTCAGGTTGGTCTCGTCGCGGCCCTGACTGTCGGTATAGCCCGCAACCTCGAAGGGCAGCTCGCCGCATTCCCGCAACACCTCGGCGATCCGGTCGATGATCACGCCCGACGCCTCGTTGATCTCGGTCGAGCCGGGATCGAAAGTGATCTTGTCGGCGGCCAGAATCGCCTGCACGCGCGCTTCGCAATTGTCGGGCGTGGGGGCGTTGACCACCGGGTCCAGCGCCTCGTCGTAGCGCACGTTCACCTCGATCACCGCGTCCGATCCCAGACCCTGCAGCAAGACCTGCGTGACCTGACTGCTGGCATCGGGGTTGCCCGACACGCCCGACACGGCCACGCGATCGGCCTGAACGGTGGCCTGACCATGGTGCAGCTCGGCCAAAGCCTCGATCACGGTGAGCACGCGCACCGACCAGCCGGCGGGCAGATCCGGGTCCAGCCGGGTGGCGACATCCACCGCGCCCGAGCCAAAGCGCGCACCCGAGAACGCGGTGACAGCCGCACGGATGCGGTCGTCCGGCAGTCGGCCTGACAGGGCCATCCGCCCCTCTTCGGACAGGGTCATGCGCACTTCGGGCGCAGCCTCGTCGGCGGCGGTCTCTTCGGCGGGCGGGTCCAGTCGGCGGGCATTCAGGCTGAAGGCATCGGGCAGCGCGGTTTCCAGACGCCCCACGGCGCGGTCGAAATCGGCACTGGCAATCGTGTGAGGCACGGCCAGAATCACCGTCCCGTCCGAGATCGTCAGGCTGCCGTCCCCCAGCGCCGCCAGCGCATCGATCGCCACCGCCGCGCCTTCGCCCCACCGCGGCGTGGGCGCGCCCAAGGCCAGCGGACAGGTCAGCCGCCGGGTCATCCCCGCCGCCGTCAGCGCTGCCGCGATGCGCGTTTGCGCCTCGTCGGTATCGGCGACACAGCTGCCAACGCGCAGCGCGCCCTCCGCCGCATCGACGCGCAGCAGGAAGGGGGCGGCCACCGGGCGCGGCGCGACCAGATCCAGCGTCAGCACCTGCCCGCGCGGAGCCAGCGCGCGCAGGTCCTGTTCGAGTGTGCGCCGGGCCTCGGGTCCGTCAACCAGCGCTTCGATCTGGATACGACCGGCTCTGACGCTGACCCGGCCAACCTCGAACCGTTGCAACGCCTCGACAGCAAAGCCGACAGCCGTAACCCAGCCGCCCGGCACCGGGTAATCCGATGACTGAAGCATGTCCTCGACGCGCAGGTCCGGCATCGCCGCGCGCAGCCGGTCCACAATCGCGCCACCCTCTGCCCCGGCCGGGACCAGCCCGATCACCGACAGATCGTCCCGGTTGCGCATCAGTTCAATGCGGAACACCGGAGCGACAACACCGTTGCGCACCGCCACGCTGATGCTTTCCGACACGCGCGAGGCGTCAATGACACCCCCCGCCACCTGCAAAGCGCGAATGCGGGCGCTTTCCGTCGGCGCGTTGCCGCCCAGTTCTACATCCAGACCGTTCAGCGAAATTTGCACCCAGCCGATGCCCGCGTCGGTGAACGCAGCACTCAACAGAATCTGCGGTCCGCCGTTCGACCAGCGCCACCAAACCCAGTGCCGTGACCATCGCCAGAACCACCGCCAGCAAGAAGGCAGCGATCGAAACGAGCAGGGTTTTATGTGACATAGAGGGTCCGTGGCAGCGGCCGACAGCAGCCGGTCAGGCATTGACCTAGCCCCATGCGCCCAGTGATGCAATCAAACCAGCAAGGCAGCGGCGAAAATCAGCACAAGGATCAGGCCCGCATCGCGGTTCGAACGGAACAGGCGCAGCAGCACATCGTTGTCGTTGATGTTCAGCCGCCCCAGCTGCCAGTTCAGATGCGCGCCAAAAGCCCAAGCCCCGGCCAGCGTCAGGGACAGCCGCATCGGGTCGGCCAGCGGAGCCAGCGCGTAGATAATTGCCAGCGAAATCAACACGACCGAGGCCACCAGAAACCCGCGCAGCCAGTTCTCGGTGTTGTCGCCGAACAGGCGCGCGGTGGATTTCACCCCGATCAGCGCGTCATCTTCGCGGTCCTGATGGGCATAGATCGTGTCGTAAAACAGCGTCCAGGCGATGCCGCCAAGGTACAAGATCACCGCAGGCCAGCCCAGACTGCCGGTTTGCGCCGTCCAGCCCAGCAGCGCGCCCCAGTTGAACGCCAGCCCCAGAAACACCTGCGGCCACCACGTAAAGCGCTTGGCAAACGGATAAATCGCCACCGGCAGCAGCGCCAGAATGCCCAGCATGATCGCCGCAGCGTTAAAGGTCAGCAGCAGGAAAAAGGCCGCCGCCATCTGGATCCCCATCCAGATAAACGCCTCGCGCAGGGTGACATGCCCCGCCGCCAGTGGACGGTTGCGCGTGCGCTCGACCAGCGGGTCGATATCGCGGTCGGTGATGTCATTCCACGTGCAGCCCGCCCCGCGCATCAACAGCGCGCCCAGACCGCAGGCCAGCAGGATCCACAGCGTGATCCCGCCGCGCGACTCAGGCACCGCCAGCGCGCCCAGCAAGGTGCCCCACCAGCACGGCAACAGCAGCAGCCAGGTGCCGATTGGACGGTCGACCCGGCTCAGCCGCAGATAGGGGCGCATCTCTTCGGGGGCTTTGGTATCGACCCAGCTATCCTCGACCCGATCCGCAATGCCAGCATCGCCTGCAGACACCCCGGCCTTGGTCGCTGCGCCGTTTTCGGCCTCTGGTGTTTGCTCTGACCCGGTCATACAGTCGCTTCCATGCCGACGATTCCGCCCCGAAACGATGACCGCCCCAAGGTGCGCCTCTATGTAGAGCAAGCCTTGGCCCAAGGGCAACACGTAGCAGTGACGCAAGACCAGTCCCATTATCTGGGCAACGTCCTGCGGCTGGCGGCGGGGGCCGATGTCGCCCTTTTCAACGGCAAGGACGGCGAGTGGCGCGCGCGGATCGGGCATCTGGCCAAGCGCGGCGGCGCCCTGACCTGCGAAGAGCAGACCGCCCCGCAGACCAACCCGCCCGACCTGTGGCTGCTGTTTGCGCCGATCAAGAAAGCCCGCACCGATTTCATCGTCGAAAAGGCCGTCGAGATGGGCGCGGCCCGCATCCTACCCGTGCAGACCGAGTTCACCAATTCCGAGCGTATTCGCCGCGACCGCCTGCAGGCCCACGCGGTTGAGGCCGCCGAGCAATCCGCCGGCACCTTCGTGCCCGAGGTGGCCGACCTGACCCGCCTCGACCGCCTGCTGGCCGACTGGCCCACAGACCGCGTGCTCTGGTGGGCCGATGAAAGCCTCAAAGGCTGCGACATCGCCGACCCGGCCCCCGCCCCCGCCGCGATTCTCATCGGCCCCGAGGGCGGTTTCTCCCCGGCTGAGCGCCTCCGCCTGCGCGCCCTGCCCTTCATCCGCCGCCTCAGCCTCGGGCCGCGCATCCTGCGCGCCGATACCGCCGCCGTTGCCGCCCTGACCCTCTGGCAGGTACGCCACGGTGACTGGACCGGCCCGCGATGACCCTTTTCTGGCGTCCCGAAGCCCTTGCCATCCTGCGCCGCTGGGGCGAAACCCTTGCCGCGCTGGCCCTGACCGCACTGGGCGTCTGGTGGGCGCTGCAAGGCCCCGGCCCGGTCTACTGGCTCGGCTGGATCCTCGCCCTGATCGGCGCGGGCCTGACCTGGGGCGCTGTGCAACGCGCCCGCTTTACGGCGCGTGGCGATGCGGCAGGCGTGATCGAGGTGATCGAAGGCGAGATCCGCTATTTCGGCCCGCGCGGCGGCGGAGTGATCGCGCTCGACCTGATGCAAACCCTGATGCTCAGCGCCGACGGGGCGTTCTGGCTGGTCGAATCGCTCGACGGGACCATTCTGGCAATTCCGCGTGCCGCCAAGGGCAACAAGGCGCTGTTCGACGCCTTTGCCGCCCTCGACGGGCTGGATATGCCCCTGCTGCTGCGCACCCTTGCCCAAGGCCCCGCCCCGCGGGCCCGCGCGATCTGGCAAAGACGGTCGCAGCGCCTCTTGACTTGAGCCGGTCGGCGCTACAGGTCAGAGGTCCATAGACATCAGCCCGGAGCCCCTTGACATGTCCATCCCCCAGTCCGGCGGCGGGCCGATCGAACATCGCGATCAACTGGCAGAATTTCTGTCATCAGGCTCGAAGCCCGTCGAAGACTGGCGCATCGGCACCGAGCACGAGAAATTCGGCTACTGCAAAGACAGCCTGAAACCGCTGCCCTATGACGGAGACCGCTCGATCCGCGCCATGCTTGAAGGGCTGCGCGACCGTTTCGGCTGGCAGCCGGTGCTTGAGGGCGACAAGCTGATCGGCCTGACGCATAACGGCGCGAATGTCAGCCTCGAGCCGGGTGGCCAGTTGGAACTCTCGGGCGCGCCGCTCGAATCCATCCACCAGACCTGCGACGAGGTGAACGAACACCTGCGCGACGTCAAAAGCATCGCCGACGAGATCGGCGTGGGCTTTATCGGCCTTGGCGCCGCCCCGGTCTGGTCGCATGACGACATGCCCCTGATGCCCAAGGGCCGCTACAAGCTGATGGACAGCTACATGCAGACCGTCGGCACCCATGGCACGCAGATGATGCGCCGCACCTGCACGGTGCAGGTGAACCTCGACTTCGCGTCCGAGGCCGACATGGTGCAGAAATTCCGCGTGGCACTGGCCCTGCAGCCCGTCGCCACGGCGCTTTTCGCCAATTCGCCGTTCTTTGACGGCAAGCCCAACGGCCATAAATCCTGGCGCTCGCGCATCTGGCGCGATCTGGACCCGGCGCGCACCGGCACCCTGCCGTTTGCCTTCGAGCAGGGTTTCGGCTTCGAGCAGTATGTGGACTACGCGCTTGATGTGCCGATGTATTTTGTCTACCGCGACGGCAAATACATCAACGCCCTCGGCCAGTCCTTCCGTGATTTCCTGAACGGCAAACTGCCCGCCCTGCCCGGCGAAGTGCCCACGCTCAGCGATTGGGCCGACCACCTGACCACCATTTTCCCCGAGGCCCGGCTCAAGAAATACCTTGAGATGCGCGGCGCGGATGGCAACCAGTGGCGTCGCCTCTGTGCGTTGCCGGCGCTGTGGGTCGGCATGCTCTATGACCAGTCCTCGCTCGATGCGGCCTGGGATCTGTGCAAGAACTGGGACACCGAAACCCGCGAGGCGCTGCGCGTCGCGGCCAGTGTCGACGGTCTGCAGGCCGAGACCCATGGCGTCAAGATGAGGGATCTGGCCCGTCAGGTCGTCGACATCGCCGACGCCGGGCTGAAAGCCCGCGCGCGCCCCGGCGCGGGTGGTCTGGTCCCCGACGAGACCCACTTCCTCAATGCGCTCAAAGACAGCCTCGACACCGGGATGACCCCGGCGGATGAGCTGCTGGCGCATTACAACGGCGACTGGGGCGGCGATCTGAACCGCGTTTACGCCGACTACAGCTACTAAGGCGCACACACGGCCCTGTGCCCTGCCCGGCACAGGCCGCTTGCCACACCGCAAAAGCCGTGGTTTCCTGCTCTTTCTTCAGGAAACCACCTCTTTATGTCGGAGTGTATAATGCGCGATATTTTCATCAATCTTCTGGAAAAACTGATCACCGTTCTGGTCGTCATCATGATGATCGGCGTCGTTGTCGCCGCTGGCGGGGCACTGTTTGTGCCGCAGCCCGGCGTCCCGGGGCCGCTGATGGCCCTCGCCATTCTGATCGGCGGCGGCATCTATGTCGTGGTGATGGGCGGGTTCATGTACCTTGGCCTCGGCATCTACCAGAACACTCGCCGCACGGCTGAGGCGATCGAGCAACTCGCCGCGCGCTGAGCGCAAGAAAAGGGCCGCTCTGTCGAGCGGCCCTTGATCTATCGGCATGGCCTTGTGGCTCAGCCCGCTTTGGTGCGGAATTCGCGCAGCAGGAACTCAGGCACATGGTCGCCCATGCCAACCACCGGCTGATCGTCGCGGTCGCGGCGGCCACGGCCACCCCGGTTGCGATTCTCGTTGCGGTCGTTGTTGCGATCATTCCGCTCGCCACGATTGTCCGAACGGCTTTCCTCACGCGGGGCGCGCACGGCGACGACCTCGGCCACCGGCGCGGCCTGAGCCGGCTCAGCTGCCGCAACAGGCGCCTCGGCGACAGCCTCGACCGCTTGCTCTGCCACAGCCTCGACCGCAGCGGCCTTGGCCCCACGCGGCTTGCGCTCGCGGCGCGGACGTTCGGTCTTTTCGCCGCGCGGTTTGCGCGCGGGACGCTCGTCCTTGTCGGGACGTCCGCCATCCGCCGTCTCGGAATCCACGGCAGCCTGCGCGAACCCGGCGGGCTCTTCGCCACGCGGCAGCGGCTTTTGCAGCAGCGCCTCGATCGCGGCCAGATACTTGTCATCCGACGGCGTGGCGATGGTGAAGGCCTTGCCCGAACGACCCGCCCGGCCGGTCCGGCCAATGCGGTGCACGTAATCCTCGGCATGGCTGGGCACGTCGAAGTTGAACACGTGGCTCACCGCCGGGATGTCCAGACCGCGCGCGGCCACATCCGAGGCAATCAACAACCGCACCGTGCCATCACGGAAACCGTCCAGCGTGCGCGTGCGCACCGACTGGTCCAGATCCCCATGGATCGGCGAAGCGTCAAACCCGTGCTTTTTCAGCGACTTGGCAACGACGTCCACATCAATCTTACGGTTGCAGAAGATGATCGCGTTGGTGCAGGCCTCGCCCTCGGACTCGATCAGCTGACGCAGCATCGCGCGCTTTTCGGCAAAGGCGCGGTCGCGGCGCGTCGGCTTCAGCTCGATCAGCTTTTGCTCGATGGTTTCCGCCGTCGCCGCCTGACGCGCCACTTCGACGCGCACGGGGTTCGACAGGAAGGTGTTGGTGATGCGCTCGATCTCGGGCGCCATGGTGGCCGAGAAGAACAGCGTCTGCCGGGTGAACGGCGTCATCTGGAAGATGCGCTCGATATCGGGGATGAAACCCATGTCCAGCATGCGGTCCGCCTCATCGACGACCATCACTTCGACACCGGTAAGCAGCAGCTTGCCGCGCTCGAAATGGTCCAGCAGACGGCCCGGCGTGGCGATCAGCACATCGACACCACGGTCGATCAGCTTGTCCTGTTCCGAGAACGAGACACCGCCGATCAACAGCGCCTTGGTCAGGCGCGTGTATTTGGCGTAAACGTCAAAGTTCTCAGCCACCTGGGCGGCCAATTCGCGCGTCGGTGCCAGAACCAGACTGCGCGGCATGCGTGCCCGTGCCCGGCCCCGCGCAAGGCGCGTGATCAGCGGCAGCGTGAAGGACGCTGTCTTGCCGGTCCCGGTCTGGGCGATGCCCAGCACGTCGCGGCCGTTCAGCGCTTCAGGAATCGCCTGCGCCTGAATCGGTGTGGGGGTTTCGTAGCCCGCTTCGGCCACGGCTTTCAGGACCTTGGGGTCCAGCTTGAGATCAGCAAATTTGGTCATCAGTGTCCGTCATGTTGCGGCATCGGGCCGCAAGGGAATGATGGGACGCCAGATACTGCGCCCCGGCAGCAATCGGTCAGGTTGCACAGAGCACAGCAACCGATGGTGGGCGATAGCGCAAATGCGGGCTCGGGTCAATCCGGGGCGCTCGCAATCGCACGTTTTCAGGCTCGCCACGGGTGATTCATGGTGTATAATGTGAGAAAGGCCCACCGCGTGGCCGATTTTGGCCCCATTCCTTGCGTTCCCGGACATATTTCTGGCGAAAGTAAGGCAGAATTACGCTGTGCGCCTTAGTTAACACCCAATTAATCTTGTTTTGGCCACATACGGCGCAAATGCAGGCCGCATTTCAGGATCAAGTATAGGCTGACCGCAAAAAATTTGCAGGAACAAGCCGATGTTAGCCACCGTTTCGACCTACAGTCCTGACGATAGAGCGCTCAACTCGGTCGAGGTGATGTCTATGTACCAAGCTCCCGTCCAAGCTGCCCTGCCGTCGCCAGCCCATTTTGCGGCGGTCAGTGCGCTGATCAAGTCGGTCTTCCACGTGCCGGCGGTTGCGGTAGCCCTGCACGGGGCACCGGCCAACGCCGACGGCGGCGTTTACCGCTCGTTTCTGGAGATCCCGCTGATCAAGGACCATGAAACCATCGGCACCCTGCGCATTCTCGACACCTCGGAACGCGCCTTCAACGAGCGCGACTGCCAGTTGCTCGAAGGCTTCGCCAAGCTGGTCGTCGATCAGGTTGAACTGTGGTCCGAAGCCAGCCGCGACGGGCTGACCGGCGCGATGACCCGCCGCGCCTTTTCCGAATCGTTGCGCAAATCTTTTGCCTCGCGTCAGCGGACCCGTTCCAAGGCCTCGCTGATTCTGTTCGATCTGGACCACTTCAAGCGCGTCAACGACACCTGGGGCCATGCGGCCGGCGACGCCGTGCTCAAAGCGGTCAGCCGTACCGTGCTGCGCGAGATGCGGGTCGAGGACAGCTTTGGCCGCGTCGGCGGCGAAGAATTCGCCGTGCTGGTGTCGAATGCCGGGGCCACCACCGCCGGGGATGTCGCCGAGCGCATGCGCCGCGCCATCGAGAGCACGGTGGTCGAGGGGTACGCACATATCAAGGTTACCGCCAGCTTCGGCGTCGCCGAGGCCTCGGACGCGGTGCTGGATGTCGAGGATTGGTCGGATCGCGCCGACGCCCAGCTTTACGCCGCCAAGGAAGACGGCCGCAACCGGGTCGCCATCGCCCCGATGGCCAAGCCACTCACCCCCGTTAACTGAGCCACCACGACAGTGCCAAACACCCGCGCGCCCCCCGGCGCGCGGGTGTTTTTTGGTGCCACTGGTGTTGGGGGCTACCGCAGCGTCTGCCGGCACGATGCTGCGCCGCAGCACAGGCGCCGTCCTGCAGGGATTGGGCAGGCCTCACTTGATACGTTGGCCCTGACGGGTGAAAATGGCCTGTGATGGCTGGATTTTTTGGCGACCATGCGCGTGTCTGGACGCTCGGCCATTACCGTCGCAAGCCAAGAATTTGATGAAAATATACGGAATTTACATATGAAACTCAAAGCACTGACCGCTTGCGCCCTGTTCGCAACCGTCACCGCCGCAACCGCGCAGGATCAAACGCCCGGCAGTGTCGCCTCGGCGATTCTGAACGGCTATGCCCGTCAGGACGTGACGATGATCGCGCCCTACTCCAACGAAACCAACGCGAATTTCTTCGCCCGGCTGCTGGCTGGCGACGAAAGCCCGTCAGAACTGTTTGACGGCACGCGCGGCGAAGCGGGAACAGGGTGGGACGGCAAGAGTCTGGCCGTGCGCTACAACGACCGTGGCCAGGCGATCATTCCCTTCGCGATTGAAGCGGCAAACGGGCCTGCCGGCCTCTTCTCCGGCGCGGACGGGCGATATATGGCCATCGTCCTCACGCTCGACGGGCCGCAGGACACCAGCTGGGGCTTTGAAGACATCAATTACATCGCGCGCTCGGATTACGCCGCCATGGCCGAGTCGCGCTGACCCGGGGTTGCCCCTCTCACGCAGCCCCGCGTGAGAGGGCACCGACACGCAACGACAAAGCCCACGCGCGTCCCTTGCGCCCGACGCCGCGCGTCCGGAAAGCTCTGGACCGGTCGCGCCAAGCGTTCTGTCACCCGTTTCAGCCGCATTCTTGTCGCCCGGGCAACGACTTACCCCGAGCGCAGGCCGGGGCTGAGATTTTCTTTGAACCAACCCGCGCGCAGCAACGACCCACAGGCAATTCAACGCACTGCCCTGCGCAAAGGAATTGACCGATGACCCGTTTTGCCCTGACCCTCGCCGCTCTCTCCACCCTGACCCTGAATGGCTCAATGGCCTCGGCCTCGATCTCGCTGAACCCGATGCCGGTCACCCCGGTCTCGGCCAGCTGCACGCCCGAGACGCCTTGCGTGATCTCGCTGCGCATGTTGTCCGCCCCCCGGCCCGCCCCGCCGATCTGGCCGTGCGCCACGCACAACAAGCGTCCTACAGCATTCCCGCGGTTGGTCGCCGCTGACGACACCTGCCTGTTCCTCCCCACCTGACCAGCGCCCCTGCGGGGGCGTTTTTTTGCGCCCGCCCCTGCCCGCCGGGAACTTCCGCCCGGCCGGCCCGTTAACCATCAAGCGCGCCCCGAGCGCGCCCGCCCCTGGAGAGCCACATCATGACCCGCGCCCTTCTTGCCTGTGCCACCGTGCTGACCTTGCTGCTGAATGGCTCGATGGCCGTTGCCCTGCCGCTGCTTCCCTGACCGCGGCGCACCCGGCGCCAGTGGACACGCGCCGCGCTTTCGGCTAGAGGCCCGGCCATGCTGGACAACCGCCCCGATCTGCCCGCCGAAATCGCCCGCCGCCGGACCTTTGCGATCATCTCGCATCCCGACGCCGGTAAAACGACTCTGACGGAAAAATTCCTGCTGTTCGGCGGCGCGATCCAGATGGCCGGACAAGTCCGCGCCAAGGGCGAGGCGCGGCGCACGCGCTCGGACTTCATGCAGATGGAGAAAGATCGCGGCATCTCGGTGTCGGCTTCGGCGATGTCTTTTGACTTCGAGAAGTACCGCTTCAACCTTGTCGACACCCCCGGCCACTCGGACTTCTCGGAAGATACCTACCGCACGCTGACCGCCGTGGACGCCGCGATCATGGTGATCGACGGCGCCAAGGGTGTGGAAAGCCAGACGCAGAAACTGTTCGAGGTCTGCCGCATGCGCGACCTGCCGATCCTGACCTTCTGCAACAAGATGGACCGCGAGGCCCGCGATACCTTCGAGATCATCGACGAGATTCAGGAAAATCTGGCCATCGATGTGACCCCGGCGTCGTGGCCCATCGGTCAGGGCCGCGAGTTTCTGGGCTGCTACGACATCCTGCACGACCGGCTGGAACTGATGGACCGCGCCGACCGTAACCGCGTCGGCGAAAGCCTCAAGATCAACGGTCTGGACGATCCCAAACTGGCCGACCACATCCCCGCCGACATGCTCGCCACGCTGCGTGAAGAGCTGGAAATGGCCCGCGAACTGCTGCCCGCCTATGACCGCGAGCAGGTGCTGAACGGCTCGATGACGCCGATCTGGTTCGGCTCGGCGATCAACTCGTTCGGGGTGCGCGAACTGATGGCCGGCATGGCCGAATTCGGCCCCGAACCGCAGCCGCTGACCACCGACAAACGCCAGGTCTCGCCCGAAGAAACCAAAGTCACCGGCTTTGTGTTCAAGGTGCAGGCCAACATGGACCCCAAGCACCGCGACCGCGTGGCCTTTGTGCGCCTCGCCTCGGGGCATTTCCTGCGCGGCATGAAACTGACGCATGTGCGCTCGGGCAAGCCGATGGCGATCACCAACCCGGTGCTGTTCCTCGCGTCCGACCGCGAACTGACGGAAGAGGCCTGGGCGGGCGACATCATGGGCATTCCCAACCACGGGCAACTGCGCATCGGCGACACGCTGACCGAGGGCGAGCTGATCCGCTTCACCGGCATTCCGTCCTTTGCGCCGGAACTCTTGCAATCGGTGCGCGCGGGCGATCCGATGAAGGCCAAGCATCTGGAAAAAGCCCTGATGCAATTCGCCGAAGAAGGCGCGGCCAAGGTGTTCAAGCCGATGATCGGCTCGGGCTTTATCGTCGGCGTCGTCGGTGCCCTGCAATTCGAAGTGCTGGCCTCACGGATCGAGCTGGAATACGGGTTGCCCGTGCGTTTCGGCCCGTCGCAATTCACCTCGGCGCGCTGGATTTCGGGCAGCAAGGCAGCGGTTGACGCGGTGGTCGAGGCCAACAAGGGCCATATCGCCACCGACCACGACGGCGACATGGTCTATCTGACCCGGCTGCAATGGGACATCGACCGCATCCAGCGCGATCACCCCGAGGCACGGCTCACGGCGACCAAGGAAATGATGGTCTGAGATCGCGGGCGCGTGAGCGCTCTCGCGCAGATAACCCTTGTAACTCAAGCGCCGGATCGCCAGATTCAAAAGGCAGGCATCGCCCCGTTTTCCAGCGGCACGAGCAGTCCTGCTGCTTGTCGAAAGCCACCGCCCGGTGCGGACCACCCGGCCTTCTTGACTTTCCCCTAGGCAACGGACCGGCGGGCATCAGCCCGACGGTGGTTCGGCAACGGAGAATACCATGGGCAAGGGCGACAACAAACGCGGCAACAAGGAAGTGAAGAAACCGAAGGCTGAAAAGCCCAAGGTTCTGGCCACGGCCAATTCCAACGCGGGCAAGGATCTGACCATCGGCGGCAAGAAGGTCAAGTGACCTGAGCGGGAACGCGCGAGGCCTCGCGCGTTCCCGGCCGTTTCGGGCGAAACCCATGGGGCGCGCGGTCATTGCGCATCTTGCGGGTTCCTGATTGCCGCGAGCAATCAGGACATAGGGTCAATGCTGGCGATGAAGGCATCAAAGGTTTGCGCGACTTTCCGGGCATCCCCCGGGCCCGGTTCGAGGATCTCGCTGTGCGGGGTGTCGAACCAGAAAACCTGACCAAAGCAGGCCCCGGTATGGGCAATCCCATATTCGCCCCCGCCGCTGTCCCCCGCGAACCAGATCAGGTCCCGGTTCCAGTGGATCACTGTCGCGCGGCTTGAACGACGGGGATCATACAACGGGTAGAACTCGCTGACGTCGACATCAAATCCCGCAACCGAGACCATGCCGTCGGGCAGGCACCCGTTGTTGCGCAGAAGGAACGCGCGATATTGCGGCGGCAGCCGCAATTTGGCACCGGCCTCGAAAGCGTCAAGTTCGGGTGACGTCAACGGGTGGCCGATGACCTTGAAGTCAAACGTCACAGCGCGGTTCGTGTGCAAAGGCTGCGCATCGCTGCTGACAGTTTCATACCAACCGCGACACCTCGACCGCCGCGCGCACGAAATCCGCGAACAGCGGGTGCGGGGCGAAGGGTTTCGACTTCAGTTCAGGGTGGAACTGCACGCCGACGAACCACGGGTGGTCCTTGTGCTCGACGATCTCGGGCAGACGGCCATCGGGTGACAGGCCTGAAAAGACCATCCCGCAGGCTTCCAGCTGCTCGCGGTATTTGCCGTCCACCTCGTAGCGGTGGCGGTGGCGCTCTTCGATGCGGGTGCTGCCGTAGATCTTCGCGACCAGCGACTCGGGCACCAGACGGGCGTCATAGGCCCCCAGACGCATCGTGCCCCCCTTGTCGTCACCCAGCTTGCGCTCGACGACGTGGTTGCCCTGAATCCATTCCTTGAGCAGATAGACCACCGGCGTAAAGCGCTTGCCGCCTGCCTCGTGATCGAACTCTTCGGACCCGGCGTCCTTGATGCCCGCCATGTTGCGCGCAGCCTCGATGACCGCCATCTGCATGCCCAGACAGATCCCCAGATAGGGGATCTTCTTTTCGCGCGCCCATTGCGCGGCGCGGATCTTGCCCTCGGTGCCGCGCTCGCCAAAGCCGCCGGGAACGAGAATCGCGTGGAACCCCTCCAGCCGCGGCGTCGGGTCTTCACGCTCGAAGATCTCGGCGTCGATCCATTCGGCCTTGACCTTGACCCGGTTGGCCATGCCGCCATGGGTCAGCGCCTCGGCGATGGATTTATACGCGTCTTCCAGCTGGGTGTATTTGCCCACGATGGCCACGCGCACCATGCCTTCGGGATGGGTCAGACGGTCCATCACATCCTCCCAGCGGGCCAGATTGGGGCGCGGGGCGGGGTTGATGCCGAACGCGTCCAGAACGGCCTGATCCAGCCCCTCCTGGTGATACGCAAGCGGCGCCTGATAGATCGTCTTCAGATCATAGGCCGGGATCACCGCATCGGGCCGCACGTTGCAGAACAGCGCGATCTTGGCGATTTCCTTTTCGGGAATCGGATGCTCGGACCGGCAGACCAGCACATCCGGGGCCAGACCGATCGACTGCAGCTCTTTGACCGAGTGCTGGGTCGGCTTGGTCTTCAGCTCTCCGCTCGCCGCCAGATAGGGCAGCAGCGTCAGGTGCATCAGGATGCACTGACCGCGCGGACGCTCGTGGATGAACTGGCGGATCGCTTCAAAGAACGGCAGGCCTTCGATATCGCCGACAGTGCCGCCGATCTCGCACAGCATGAAATCGACCTCGTCATCGCCGATGCGCAGGAAGTCCTTGATTTCATTGGTGACATGCGGAACCACCTGGATCGTCTTGCCCAGATAATCGCCGCGGCGCTCTTTTTCCAACACGTTGGAATAGATCCGCCCGGACGAAATCGAATCCGTCTTGCGGGCCGGAACGCCGGTGAAGCGCTCGTAATGGCCAAGGTCCAGATCGGTCTCGGCCCCGTCATCGGTGACAAAGACTTCACCGTGCTCGAAGGGCGACATCGTGCCCGGGTCAACGTTGAGATAGGGGTCAAGTTTGCGCAAGCGGACCGTGAAGCCGCGGGCCTGCAAAAGCGCCCCCAGCGCGGCCGAAGCCAGACCTTTGCCAAGGCTCGACACCACACCGCCGGTGATGAAGATATAGCGCGCCATGCTGGAAACTCCCGTGTTCGTCGCCGTCAGAATCAACGGATCACGGGATTCGAGCTATAGCCTAAACCCCGACGTTCCGCAATACGGACGCAACATCCTGCGTGAACGGGGCCGGGGCCCCAAAATATTGAGTGAGGTCGGCCCTGCCATCCGGCAAGGCCCGTTTGTCAGATCAGTCCTGCCGCGGCGGCAGGACAGGGGCGTCACCGGCGGGCGGCAACTGGATATCGGGCAGCGGGATGCTGCTGTTGGCATCCGGCGTGGCCGGAGCGGTCGGGAAGCCCAGACGCTCAAGCACCGAGGTTTCGGTCGAATTGGACGCGCCAATCACCGTCAGCGCCAGCGAGGTCAGGATGAAGGCCCCGGCAAAACCCCAGGTCAGCTTGGCCAGACCCGTCAGCGGCGGACGACCCGCCTGCGGGCCCATGCCGCCACCACCGATCCCCAGACCACCCCCTCGGAACGCTGCAGAAGCACCACGCCGATCAGCGCAAGCGCCAGGAGGAGGTGGATGATCAGCACAACGTTCTGCATGGGACGGCCTTTTCAACGGTTCGAGCCTATCTATGCGCAGCCGGAAAAGGGTGCAAGCCCTTTGCCCTGCCCTTTCCCGCGCGGATCTGGCAGCGATGCGCTCAGGCCTCAGCGTCGCATACCGCCGACAGCTTGTTGCCGTCAGGGTCGCGCAGATACGCCGCATAGAAAGCCCGCCCGTAAGGCCGCAGCCCCGGCGCGCCCTCATCCCGGCCCCCTGCGCGCAGGCCATCGGCATGGAACGCCGCCACCGCCGCCCGGTTGGGCGCCTCAAAACAGGGCATCGAGCCATTGCCGACACTCATCGGCAGCGCATCATAGGGCCGGTTCACCCAGAACCGGCACGGGCCACCCGGCGCGCCATAGCCGATCTCGCGCGCGTCCGTGTAGAGCCGGACATAGCCCAGCGCGCCCAGCGCCGCGTCGTAGAACCGCGCGGCCCGGTCGATATCGTCACTGCCAACGGTGACGTAGCTGAGCATCACTCGACATCCACGTCATCGACATCCGCCTGCCCGCTGATTCGCCGCCGCACGATGGACCAGCTCAGCCCGACCCCCAGCACCAGCGAGCCGATCAGGATCGCCAGCCACTGATTGAGCTTGGAATTGTCGGTGCCCAGCACGCCCCAGTCGATCAGCACCCAGACCAGCGCTGCAAAGATCGCCGCGACCAGCGCCATGCCCAGCGGCCCGATCGAGCGTAGCGTGGCGCGCAGATAGATCGTGTAGCCGACGATCAGCACCAGCCCCGACAGCACCAGAATTGGCAGCTCGGCCATGCCATTGTCCATCGCCCAGCGCACGAAATTATATGGCGTCGGGTTCCATGTGGCGGCGACCAGAACAAAGGCAATCAGCCAGCGGATAAGAAATGACATGGGCGCTAATCCTCGCAAGATGACCCTTGGTGCAGATGAAACGCGCCTGTGTCCAGCCCGCATCCCTGCTTCGTGACCACGCGCCCTGCCCCCGCGCCGCAGCACCAGACACGGCTTGCGTGACCGCACCGCCAGCGACCTGGGAACCGCAGTGCCCGGGACACCATGTTGTGAGGGCGCTCAAAACACCCGATCAACGGATGCTGTCGGGGAAAGGACCGCGCCCTTCAGGAAAACCAGCCCCATCCCGCGCACCGGCGACACGGGCGCTGGTCTGCGCCATGGGCTTCCCTTTGCCCTGTCTTTCCCTCGCTGCGCGTCCAACCCACCCCGGTTCAGGCCGCGACGAAAAAACGTGTTTCGTTGCTGCGCGTGCATCGCTATAGAACGCACGGTTTCACCAAACCGGGGAAGGACTCCTGTCATGGCCAATGTTGTTGTCGTAGGCGCTCAATGGGGCGACGAAGGCAAAGGCAAGATCGTCGATTGGCTCTCTGAGCGCGCCGACGTCATTGCGCGGTTTCAAGGCGGCCATAACGCTGGCCATACGCTGGTCATCGACGGGCAGGTCTACAAGCTGAACGCCCTGCCCTCTGGCGTGGTGCGCGGCGGCAAGCTCAGCGTGATCGGCAACGGCGTCGTGCTCGACCCCTGGCATCTGGTGCGCGAGATCGCCAAGATCCGCGAACAGGGCGTGGTGATCACCCCTGAGACGCTGATGATCGCCGAAAACACCCCGCTGATCATGCCCTACCACGGCGAGCTGGACCGCGCGCGCGAAGATCAGGCCTCGGGTTCCAAGGCCAAGATCGGCACCACCGGACGCGGCATTGGCCCGTGCTACGAGGACAAGGTCGGCCGCCGGGTGATCCGCGTCGCCGATCTGGCCGACACCGCCACGCTGGAGCTGCGCGTTGACCGCGCGCTGGTGCACCACAACGCGCTGCGCTCGGGTCTGGGGCTGGAAGCCATCGACCGCGACGCGCTGATCGCCTCGCTGAAAGAGATCGCGCCCGAGATCCTGCAATACGCAGCCCCGGTGTGGAAGGTGATGAACGACCTGCGCCGCGCCGGCAAACGCATCCTGTTCGAGGGCGCGCAAGGCTCGCTGCTGGACATCGACTTCGGCACCTACCCCTATGTCACCTCGTCCAACGTGATCGCGGGTCAGGCGGCCACCGGTGTCGGCGTCGGCCCCAATGCGATCGATTTCGTGCTGGGCATCGTCAAGGCCTATACCACCCGCGTCGGTGAAGGCCCCTTCCCGACCGAATTGCACGATGACGACGGCGAACGCCTTGGCACGCGCGGCCATGAATTCGGCACCGTCACCGGGCGCAAGCGCCGCTGCGGCTGGTTCGATGCCGCCCTGGTGCGCCAGACCTGCGCAATCTCGGGCATCAACGGCATCGCGCTGACCAAGCTCGATGTGCTCGACGGGTTCGAGACGCTGAAAATCTGCGTGGCCTACGATCTGGACGGCAAGCGGCTGGACTATCTGCCCACCGCCGCCGACCAGCAGGCGCGCTGCACGCCGATCTACGAGGAAATCGAGGGCTGGTCCGAATCGACCGAAGGCGCGCGGTCCTGGGCCGATCTGCCGGGGGCGGCGATCAAATACGTGCGCCGGATCGAAGAGCTGATCCAGTGCCCGGTCGCGATGCTCTCCACCTCGCCCGAGCGTGAGGACACCATCCTCGTCACCGATCCGTTTGAAGACTGATGGCCCTGTCCTATAAAACCCGCCGCCGCCTGTCGCTGCTGATCCTCGTGGTCGCGCTGCCGCTCTACATCGTGGTCGCCGTCACGCTGGTCAACCTGATCGACCGCCCGCCCTTCCTGCTGGAACTGGCGATCTATATCGGGCTGGGCGTGATCTGGGCTTTCCCGCTGAAAGCGGTGTTCAAGGGGGTCGGTCAGGCCGACCCCGACGCCACGGACGACTGAATAGCTCCCCCGACGGCGCCCTGCTTCAGATGCCGTCGGGAGGCACGCTTTCGACGTCGGGCAGATTTCAGCCTTTTTCGACAGGGACCGCTAAGCGGACCAAGCGGACGTTCGCCGTGCTACAGTGACGAAAAATAAATGGCTTGAGGGGCAGTAAATGAAAGTTCTCTTAACCTGTATGGAATGCTTGCAGGAAAACGGAAGCCGCGACTTCCGGCCAGTTGTGGTGACCGTTAATGACGAACGGTTCTTCAAGATGACATGCCCAAATGGGCACCAGTCGCTCACGATCATTCAGCAGCCAAAGCATGAAGTTCTGTTTGAGCTGGGAATGAACGCACTGGTCGATGGCTACCCACGCGAGGCTGTTACTTCGTTCGCATCCTGCTTAGAAAACTTTTATGAGTTCTGCATTAGTCAGGTGTCACTTGACAAAGGCGTAGACCGGGCATCCTTGGATGCTGGTTGGAAATATATGGCCAAGCAGTCTGAGAGACAGCTCGGCGCGTTCGTGATGCTCTGGTTAAACTACTTCGGTTCCGCGCCGACTCTGTTGAGCGATAAATCGCGGGGCTTTAGAAACCGGGTTGTTCATCAAGCTTACATCCCCGGCCTCGATGAAACTTTGGCTTTTGGAGATGATATCGTCGCCTGCGTTTCCAGTAATTTACGCGACATGAAGCATCATTTGGGCGATGGTTTGGATGCGATCTTCACCTCTGAGTTCATTGCGAGAGCTTCCTCGCAAAATCAGCGTGTAACGACACAGTCCATTCCAACAACTATCGACTGGGCTGGGCTCATCCAAAATGAAACGGTGAACCTACGCACCCGTCTGGAAGACATAAAAAAGGATAAGGTCATCTTTCAGTGGCCGAAGTTCTAATTTCTAGTTGTCGGCAGGCTATCCGAGCGGCAGCAAGGGGCTCAAAGCTGACCTCCGAGAGCCCCAACCAACCGTTCAACACCCGCACCCACCTGACCCAACCCTCCACAAAAAAAGGCGCCGCAATCGCGGCGCCCTTTTTAATTGTCCCGTCCAACCCCTCACCGTTCCGCGAACCGCTTCGCCTGCTCGGCGAATTCCGACCCCGGCGCCAGTTCGAACTGGCCGCGACGCGAGCGTTGCATGGTGCCCTGACGCATCAGCATGCCGAAGGTCCGCAGCAGGTTCTCACGCGAGCGGGTCATCGGCTGGCCGGTCGACACCACATGCCGCATGACCTGCGGGCGGGTAAATTCCTCCAGCGCCTCGACATGCGTGACATAGGCCGCAGCGGCCTCGGTCAGCTCGGCCAGGGTAGTCAGATGCATCGGGCCGACGAAATCGCCAAAGGCCTTGCCGCGCGGCACGACGGCAACGGGCGCATCCTCGTCAAACAGCTCTTCCATGGCCAGCGCGCCGGTGTTGATGCGGCGCGGATGCACGATCTCGGTTTCCTTGGGCCGGTCGATGCGCTGCTCGGACACCAGCACCAACGGCGGCTGCGCCGAACGCGGGCGCTCGGTGCGGTGGGTCTGCGAGCGGGACGGACGGCGCGGCATGCCTTCTTCGACACCCTCGGCGGCCGGAACGCGCACGCTGCGCTCCAGATCGGCGCGGTAGCGGGCGATTTCGGCGCGCTCCTCGTCCTCGGGATTGCGCGGCGCACCGGCTTCCTCATCGGCGCGGGTCGCCACCACGGCGGCCTTCAGATGCGACAGCGTCGACAGGCGGCGCTGCGCTTCGGCCCCGGACAGCTCGCTGTCGGCCTGAATGATCAGCCGGTCGACCGAGGCATCGGCCTCGCCACCCAGAATCGAGCGGCGCTGCCCGTCGGGGCGACGCGAAGTCTGCACTTCGCGCTCGACCGCCGCCAGATCGGCAACCAGAGCCGCCTCTTCCTCGGCGCTCAGCCCGGTTTCCCCCAGCGTCTGCGCGATGCGCGCCTGCAGCGCGGCGTCGTCGAGCGGGACGTCCTCGTCGTCGTGCGTCTGTGCTGCGGTCGCCGCCTCAGGGGCGGTGTCATCGGCAAGCTCAGGAGCCGCCGCCGCAACCGGAGCCTCGGCCAGCGCGTCTTCATCGGCAAAGCCATCGGCGGCAAAGGCCGCCATCGTCGCGCGCACATTGTCCGACGCGCCCTGCGCCTGCGAGGCCGCTGCCGGCTCGACCGGCGCAGGCGGCGGGGTCATCGCGCCGGCATTCGGGCGCACCACGACCACGCGACGCCCCTGCCGGGGCACCGCCGCACCACCGGCACGCGCATCACGCTGCGCGATCTCGGCACGGATTTCGCTTTCCAGCTGCTCGCGTTCGGCGGCCAGCCGGGCGGTGACGGCATCGCTGTCGTCCTCAACCTCAGCCTCAGCCTCAGCCTCAGCCTCAGCCTCAGCCTCAGCCTCAGCCTCAGCCTCAGCCTCAGCCTCAGCCTCAGCCTCAGCGGCGAGACGCTCGGCTTCAGCCCGCTCGGCGTCAATCGCGGCCTGACGCTCGGCCGCTTGTGCCGCCTCATGCTCGGCCTCTTCGCGGGCCAGATCTTCACGCGCGGCAGCCTCGACGGCCAGACGCTCATCCTCTGCCCGCGCCGCTTCCTCTGCCGCGATCCGTTCGGCGTCCATACGGGCCGCCTCGGCACGCTCGGCCTCGTCAGCCGCGAGACGCACCTGCTCAGCCCGCGCCGCTTCCTGCGCAGCCCGCTGCTCGGCGTCCAGACGCTCGGCTTCTTCCGCGGCCAGACGCTCCGCTTCCAGCCGAGCCTCTTCCTCAGCCGCCAGACGCTCCGTTTCCTGACGGGCAAATTCTTCCTCGGCCAGACGGTCTGCCTCTTCCCGCGCGGCCTCTTCCGCTGCCAGACGCTCCGCCTCAGCTCGCGCAGCCTCCTCAGCCGCCAGACGCTCCGCCTCAGCCCGCGCAGCCTCCTCAGCCGCCAGACGCTCCGCCTCAGCCCGCGCAGCCTCCTCAGCCGCCACACGCTCCGCCTCAGCCCGCGCATCCTCCTCAGCCGCCACACGCTCCGCCTCGGCCCGCGCAGCCTCCTCAGCCGCCACACGCTCCGCCTCAGTCCGCGCAGCCTCCTCAGCCGCCACACGCTCCGCCTCAGCCTGTGCAAGCTCGGCGGCTTCGTCCGCCGCGACGGTGTCGGCCACCAGCGATTCGGTCTCGGCCGGATCAAACATCGGCGCACCGTCGATCGCGGTCTCGTCGGGATAGCCCGGCGCGCTGTCGTCATCCTCGGCCGCCTCAAAGGCGCGGACCTGCGCCACGGCAGCGCGGATGCGTTGCAGCTTGGCCGAGATGCCCGTGGTCGTCCCGTCCTCAAGCGGGGCAGCCGCTGCCGCGTCAGGCTGGGCGTCAGGCTGGGCCGCCGCCTGCACTGCCGCTGCCGCCGCGCTGACCGGATTGACCGCAGCTTCGGCCCGGAACCGGCTGGGGCGACGGTCGCCCGGTACCGCGTCAGCCTCGATCTGCGGACGCAGAACAACGCCATTCTCTTCGATCTTGGCGTCAACCCGGCGCTTGATCTCACGCTCGGCAATCCGGTGCAGCATCTCGGCATCCGGCGTCGGCGGTTCAGCCCCGAAATAGCGATCCTCGGCAGCGAGGTCGCGGAAATACTCGGCAATCGCCTTCATCGTGCTGAACGGCTCGTCAAAGCCTTCCAACGTGCAAGAGAAGGTGCCGTAAGACACCGTCAGGATTTTGCTCGGACCGACCATACGCTTACGTCCCTTGTCATACTCGAGCTCGAATGTGCCTGCGTCACGGTGCGCCAGTGTGGAGCGCACAAGGTTATTTCTTGATCGGATTGTGGCCAAGCTTGCCTTCCGACGCCTCAATTGACAAGAACACCATATGGTGGCGCGCTTTGCAAAATCTCAAGGGATCACACTTGTGGGGGGCGGCGTGCCCTCGCGCGATGCGTTGGCCCGTGCGCTGAACATCGCGCCGCATCTGGTGGCAGCCGACGGGGGCGCCGATGCGGCGCTGGGATTCGGGTACACGCCGGATCTGGCGGTCGGCGATTTCGATTCCATCTCACAGAGCGCGCGCGCGGCACTGGGCCCCGCGCGGCTGCACCACAACCCCGATCAGGAAACCACCGATTTCGACAAGGTGCTGGCCGCGGTCGAGGCCCCGCTGCTGGTTGCCGTGGGGTTCAGCGGCGGCCGGATGGATCACACGCTGGCGGCGATCAGCACCATGGCGCAGAACCCGCACCGTCGGCTGGTGATGGACACGGGCGAAGACCTCTGCCTGATCTGCCCGCCCGCACTGACGCTGACCCTGCCCGCCGAGTGCCGCGTGTCGCTTTATCCGCTCGCGCCTGTGCGCTGCGCCTCGACCGGGCTGAGCTGGGCCACGGACCACCACCTGTTTGACCCGCTGGGCCGCATCGGCACCTCGAACGCAGCCCGGGGCGGGCCTGTGACCCTGCGCCCGGCCGGGCCCCGGATGTTGCTGATGCTGCCGCTCGATCAACTGGGCGCGCTTACAGATGGATGGGCAGACGCGCCACTCTGGCCAGCGCCCGCTCGCGCGCAATGATGTAAAGGCCCGAGGCCACGATCACCGCGATCCCGGCCCAGCTGAGCGGATTGGGCAGATCGCCAAAGAAATACCACCCAAACAGCACCGAGGTGACGATCTCGAGATAGTGCAGCGGGGCCAGCGTGGCCGAGGGCGCAAACCGCAGCGCCACGGTGATCGCCATATGCGACACGCTCGCGGCCAGCCCGACGCAGACCAGTTGGCCCCAGACCAGCGGCGCGGGGTTGGTCAGCGCCATGAGCTCCCAGTCCAAGGCATAGCCCAGCGCCAGCGCGGGCAGCATCCAGACCACACCGATCCACGCCGTGTGGAACTGCATCGCCACCGGCGCCACGAAGCGCGAAACGCGGCGGGTCAGCAGCATGTAGAAGGCAAAGAACACGGCCGTCGCCAGCGGGTAGAACGCAACCGCGCCGAAGGCCGCGAAATTCGGCTGGATCACCAGCAGCGCGCCCAGAAACCCGACCACCGCCGCACCGATCCGCCGGGGCCCGACCTGATCGCCGAACAACAGCGCCCCCAGCGCCAGCAGGATAAACGGCTCGACGAACACGATCGCCAGCGCGTCGGCCAGCGGCATCGCCTTGACCGCCCCGACAAAGGCATAGGTCGAGCCGATCAGCATCAGGGCCCGCGCCGACAGCCAGAGCGCCGCGCGCGCGCCGATCCGCAGGGACTGGCCCAGCACCAGCACGACGGGCAGCATCACGGCGGCCTGCACCACCATGCGGAAAAACGTCACCTGCGTCACGCTCACCGATTGCGCGGCATATTTGGCGGCGACGTCGATCAGCGGCGCGATGGCGCAAAACGCCAGCATCATGCCAATCGCCAGCGGCACACGGTCAAGGGTCGGGGTCTGGGCTGCTGCGGTCATGGATGACGCCTTACCCGCATTGCCGGGGGGCCGTCCAACGCGTTTGCGACACTCTCGTTCCGGTTGCGGCGCATCGCGGCACGGCACGGCGCTCGGCGCGGCGCTACGGCGTGTCGCACGCGCTGCGGCACTCCTGCGCCGCGCGCTCGGCGGCGCGCAGTCTGGCGGCGGCATCGTTATAGGCCGCCGTCTGGCTGGCCAGCGCCTGTTCGGCGGCATCGAGCGCGCGCCGCGTGATCACCGGATCCAGATCGGGCGACGCTAGCCGCGATTGCAGCGCATCGCGCAGCCCGTTCAGATCGCCGACATCGCGCGCCAGACGCAGCCGCTCTGATTGCCACGGGGTCTCGCCGATCTCTCGGGTCAACGTCTGGATTTGCGACTCGGCTGCGCGGATTTGCAGTTCCAGCGCGCTGCGGCTCGACAGAAGCGTGTCGTACCAACTGCGCGCATAGACGTAGGCCTCGACGCTGCTGGCGTGGTCGCGATTCGCCCGAAAATAATCTTGCGTCAGGGTAGCAATCTCGTTTTGCTGCGCATCGCAGCGGCGCAGGCATTGTGCCGCGGGGTCGAGGCCAGCGGCCTCGGGCGGCACGGCCGGGTCGGGCTCTGGCATCGGCACCGGCGCTGGCATCGGCATTGGCATTGGCATTGGCGGGCGGTCCAGCTCGGGCACCGGCAGCGCCATGCGGTTTCGCACCATTTCGAGCCGCCCCGCCAGCTCCCTGAGCTGCGCAATCCGGGCGTGAATAGCCAATTGGTCCGCCATCAGATGCGTTCCAGTCAAGAGGACTTCCTGCCCTTCGATCAGTTTGGAAATCCGCGTCAATGCGATGTCGCTGGTCAGGTCAGGCGAATTGTACAGCACTTCAAAGACCGGCCCCAAGGGATTCGGCGCCGCCCCGGCGCCCTGCGCCGCGGTGGTGAACATGTCGTACAGGGCACGGCTGACGATGACGAGTTGCGCCGCTTCGGCATCGCTCGCCCCCGCGCGGCGCAACACCGCGCCCGGATCATCGGGCAGCGCGCCGTCCTGCGCCCATGCCGGGGTCGCCAACGCCATCAGCAGCAGAAATCCCACAGTTCGCAGCATGCACAGGCCCTCCGCGCGGCGGCGATGGCAGGAGGGGGCCAGCAATGCCCGCACCGCCGTCACACCGCGATTCAGCGACGTTGGCGCAGTCTGCGGCGCTTCGATCAGGCGATCAAGTCACAAGACCGGGCGCCCCGCGCGCCTGTCAGCGACCGCCGGTCAGCAGTTCGGCACGTTGACCGCCAGCCCGCCCAGCGCGGTTTCCTTGTATTTCTCGCTCATGTCAGCCCCAGTCTGGCGCATCGCCTCGATGCAATTGTCCAGCGGCATGAAGTGCTGACCGTCGCCGCGCAGCGCCAGCGAGGCGGCGCTGATCGCCTTGATCGCGCCCAGCCCGTTGCGTTCGATGCAGGGCACCTGCACCAGCCCCTTGACCGGATCGCAGGTCATGCCGAGGTGATGCTCCAGCGCGATCTCGGCGGCGTTCTCGACCTGCTCGGGGCTGCCGCCCAGTACGGCGCACAGGCCCGCCGCGGCCATTGCGGCGGCCGAGCCGACCTCGGCCTGACAGCCGCATTCCGCGCCCGAAATACTGGCGTTATGCTTGATCAATCCGCCAATCGCAGCCGCCGTCAGCAGAAAATCCTCGATCTTGTCCTGGCGCGCGCCCGGCACATGGTCCTGCCAGTAGCGGATCACCGCCGGGATCACCCCCGCCGCGCCATTGGTCGGCGCGGTGACCACCTGCCCGCCCGCCGCGTTTTCCTCGTTCACCGCCATCGCATAGAGCGACATCCAGTCGTTGATCACATGCGGCGCGGTCAGGTTCAGGCCGCGCTCGGCCATGAGTTGCTCATGGATGCCCTTGGCACGGCGACGGACCTTGAGACCGCCGGGCAGGATGCCCTCGCCTTCAAGCCCGCGCTCGATACAGGCGTTCATCACCGCCCAGATCCGGGCGATCCCGGCCGACAGCGCGGCGGGATCGCGGCGGCTGAGTTCATTGGCGCGCTTCATCGTGGCGATGTCGAGGCCTGAGTCGCGGGCCATCGCCAGCATCGCCTCTGCGCTCTCGAACGGGTAGCGGACGGGCGGACCCGAGGTGGCAGCGCTGCCCGCGCGCAGCTCGGCCTCGGTCACCACGAAACCACCGCCGATGGAATAATAAACCTCGCGCAAGATGACATCACCCTGCGCGTCGGTGGCCATCAGCACCATGCCATTGGCGTGGCCGGTGAGCGGGTTGGCATAGTCGAAAATGAGATCGGCCTTGGGATCGAAGCGCAGCGCGGGCAGATCGGGGGTAACCTGATGGCTGGCGTGGATCGCGGCCAGCGTCAGCTCGCCGCGCTCGGCATCGAAGCTTTCGGGCAGGAACCCGGCCAGCCCCAGGATCACCGCGCGGTCGGTGCCGTGGCCGACGCCGGTGAAGGCCAGCGAGCCATGCAAGGACGCGCGCAACCCATGCGCGGTGAAGGGCGAGGCGCGCAGCCGGTCCAGAAACCGCCCCGCCGCCACCATCGGCCCCATCGTGTGCGACGAGGACGGGCCGACGCCGATCTTGAAGATATCAAAGACGGAGAGAAACATGCGCGGGGCTCCGGGGTTCGGTTTTGGCCAGCCTATCCGAGGGGCAGGAGCGGGGACAGCCAGCAGCGACCCTCGGGTTGCTGTTTGCGCCGCGTGGGGGATGTCGGAGGGGGCCTTCTGCCCCCCGCTTCGGCCAAGGGCCGAAGCCCCCCGAGGATATTTACGGACAGATGAGGGGGGCGTTAAGAATTTGTTAAGCTAGGTGGCGCTGCCTTCGGGCGGGCGGCAGGGCTGCGGATCGGTGAAGGGGTGCGGGCCGAGGCCCTCAGCGCTGCTGGCCGTGGCGACCGAGGCGCGGGTTTCCAGTCGGGCGACCATGGCGCGCAAATTGGGGCAGTCGGCAAGGCTGAACCACGCCCCACCCGGCGCATAAAGCGTGGCCCAGCGCAGCGTGGCGGCTGCGTAGAGGTCGAGCACCGAGGGCTCAGCGCCGCCGAACCACGGCACCGTCCCGCACAGCGCGTCGAGCAGCGCGTAATGCTGCTGCAAGCGCGCGGTGATACCGGCATGCAGTGCGGCCTCGGCGCCGGGCGCGTATTGGCCGGGGTAGAACACCATGCGCAGATCGGCATGCAGGGTGTTCGAGGTGAAGAACAGCCATTTCAGGAACGCGCCGCGCCCCGCCTCCCCGACATGCGGCCCCAGCGCGCCATACCGGTCCACCAGCCACAACAGCACCGCTGCCGTCTCGCTGACCGGCCCCTCGGGCGTTTCCAGCACCGGGATCAGCCCCGCCGGGTTGAGCGCCCTGTAGGCCGCGCTCTTGTGCTGACGCGCGCGGCGGTCGACCAGCGTGGTGGCAAAGGGCACGCCCAGTTCCAGCAGCGCAAGCCGCACGATCAGCGAGGCGTTATCGGGAGCGTAGTGGAGGGTGAGCATGAGGGTCTCCGGGGGGAATGTCAGCGCTCGGTCGCGCCCTTGCCGGCAAGGATATGGGGGCGGAACTTCTCGATCCGGGCGCGGCGGGTGGCGGCTTGCTTGGCCTGATTGAGCGCGAAGGCATAGCTTTTCTGCCGTCCCGGTGTCAGCGCCGCAAACGCTTCGGCCAGCGCGGGATCGGCGTCCAGCGCCTCGGTCAGCTCGTCTGGCATGTCGATCTCGCGCGTCACCTTGGGCGGCTTGGTGCCCGCCTCGGCGTGGTCCCTCAGTTGGCGCAGATAGGCGCGGATTACCGGCTCGCTCTGCGCAACCTGACCGGCGTCGGTGAAGCGCATTACCCCAGGCGTCTGGCTGTTCGGCCCGGCGGGTTCCAGCACCCCCTCGGTGTCGTTCAGCAGCCCCGGATTGAGGAAACTCAGGCGGAAATCACCCCGGAACGCGCCAAAGAGCGCGATGTTGCGCCCGGCATGCATATAGGTCGGATGCGCCCATTTCACCACCTCCTGCAGCCCGGCGTCCAGACAGATCCGACGCAAGGCAGTCAGCCCGCCCCGCCACAACTGCACCGAACACTCGGGCGTGTCGAAACGCGCGCAGCGCCCGCAGCCCTTGGTGAAGAAATCCTCAACGTCGGTGATCATCGCCATGCCGTGCTCTTTCGCGCCTGACAGGGGCGCGCAGCCGAGCTTAGCCAGCCCGCCGCGATCACCGCAACCCGCGGCACGCGCCGCTCGGCGAGGGGCTGCCACGGTGGTTACCCGGTCACCGCCTCGGCCGCCATGCGCATGAACCGCCCCGGCGGCACGCCGACATGACGGCTGAACGCGGTGCTGAAGGTGCTGGCCGAGCCATAGCCGATCCGGCCCGCCACCTCGTCCAGCGTCAGCCTGCCGCCGCGCAACAGCGACTTGGCCACCGCCATGCGCCAGGTCAGCAGATACGCCATCGGCGTGACCCCCACCGTCCGCGAGAAGCGTTCAAAAAACGCCGAGCGCGACATGCCGACCGCGCGGGCAAGCGCGCTCACCGTCCACGCGCGCTCGACGTCGCCGTGCATCAGCCGCAGCGCGCTGGCCACCCGGGCATCGGCCAGCCCGCTCAGCAAGCCCGCCTGTGCCGCCTTGCGCGGCACCGCGCGCAGCGCCTCGATCAGCAGGATCTCGATCAGCCGCGCCAGAATCAGATCGCCCCCCACATCGCCGCGCGCCGCCTCATCACCGACCAGCCGCACCAGTTGCGCCAGCCGCGGGACGCCCTGAAGGTGGATCACCCGCGGCAGCAGCGCGACCAGCAACGCGGCATCGGGCGATTCAAAGGTGAAATACCCGCCGAACTGGCTGACGTCGGGCGGCCCCTCCTGCCGCCCATGGCGCACCACGGCACCCGCGAGCGGGGTCTGCGCCGGATCGACCCGGCGCAGGGGGGCGGCGTCGAGGCTGGACAGGCTGAAGGCAGGCGTGGCGGGCAACAGCACGAAGTCACCCTCTGCCAGCACCACCGGCGCCTCACCCTCAACCGCCAGCCGACAGGTCCCCAGCGTCATCGCGCAAAAGCCGGGGTGGCCGAAGGCCGCATAGCGCACCGCCCAAGAACCGGCGCCGGTGATCCCTTTCGAGAAGACGGCGCGCGGGCGCATCAGCGTGATGATCTGACCCAAGGGATCGGCCATTTCGGACCCTCGCAAACAAATTCAGGAGTTCTGATTGAAGATCGTCCTGATTTTGCCCGCTAGAACGGTCTCGTCAACGTCAAACACAGGAGACCGACATGAAAACCGTCCTCATCACCGGCTGCTCGTCCGGCTACGGCCTTGAAACCGCCCGCCACTTCCACGCGCAGGGCTGGACCGTCATCGCCACCATGCGCAGCCCGCGCGACGGCCTGCTGCCCGCCTCGGACCGCCTGCGCCTGCTGGCGCTCGATGTCACCGACGCCGACAGCATCGCCGCCGCCATCGCCGCCGCAGGCCCCCTCGACGCGCTGGTCAACAACGCCGGCATCGGCGTCGTCGGCGCGTTCGAGGCCACGCCCATGGCGCATGTCCGCACGGTGTTCGAGACCAACACGCTGGGCACCATGGCCATGGTGCAGGCGGTTATCCCGCAGATGCGCGCGCGCCGCGCGGGCGTCATCGTCAACGTCACCTCCAGCGTCACACTGGCCCCGATGCCGCTGGCCGCCGCCTATACCGCCAGCAAACAGGCGATCGAGGGCTTCACCGGCTCGCTCTCGCATGAACTGGCTGCCTTTGGGCTGCGCGTCAAACTGGTCGAGCCGGGCTATGCGCCGACCACCCGCTTTTCGCAGAACGCCGGTATCAACGTCGCCGACCTGATCCCGCAGGCCTATGCCGATTTCGCCGCGCCGATCTTCGCCGCCTTCGCCAATCCCGGCCTGACCACCCGCGAAACCGACGTGGCCGAGGCCGTCTGGCGCGCCGCCAACGACACCTCGCCGCAACTGCGCTTCCCCGCCGGTCCCGACGCGGTCGCGCTGGCGCAGGCCAGCTGAGCGCAGAGGCGCCGGGCCTTGACCCTCTTGCCCCGGCGCCGCGTATCCGCTTTCCAACGGTCCGCAGACCGGCTAGTCATCCCCATCCTTGAGGATCTGGGGCATATCATGGCGCAGAACGCCACCATCTACAAAGTTGAACTCTCCGTCTCGGACATGGATCGCCACTATTACGAGACGCATAAACTCACCGTCGCCAAACACCCCTCCGAAACGGACGAGCGGCTGATGGTGCGCCTTGTCGCCTTCGCGCTGAATGCCCATGAGCATCTGGAAATGACCAAGGGCCTGTCCACCGATGACGAGCCCGACATCTGGCAGAAAAGCCTGTCCGGCGCGCTGGATGTCTGGGTCGCGCTGGGGCTGCCCAGCGAGAAGGTGATGCGCCAGTCCTGCGCCAAGGCCGACAAGGTCTTCGTCTATCCCTATGGCGGCCGGACCGCCGAGATGTGGTGGGACAAGATCAAGACCAGCACCACCCGGTTTGACAACCTACAGGTGGTCAGCTTTTCCGAGACCGACACCCGCGCACTGGCAAAACTCGCAAGCCGCGCGATGAAGCTGCAGATCAATATTCACGAGGGCGAGGTGATGGTCAGTGTCGACGATCACATCGTCAACATCACCCCCGTGACATGGAAGCGCGCGGCGTAAGCGCCGCTTGCCGGGCCGTCGGGTGTTGACGGCCTGAACCGGTCTTCCTGCCGCGCCGGTCCTGCCACTTTAGGCGTGCCCAGCGTCTTTGATGCCGCTGAGGCCGGAGAGCCTCACTCCCCCTCCCGCCGGATGATGCCGGTGAACGCCGCAGCCGCCAAAGCTGCCACGACCCAACCCAACACCGACAAGACCCACCGCCCCCACCACGCCAAGTGGCCCGAGCCCCCCGCGCCGGGGACGGTGCCCATGCCGAAGTCTGTCCTACGTCAATAATCGGCACGACCACGTCGAAACCCCAGGCGATGGCGCTGAAGGTTTCCCAGTCCTGTCCGGGTTGTCCAATGTCCGACCAGAGGTGCGCGGCCAAGGTTTCATCCTCCACCGCGCGCCATTCGGCAGAGTTCAGGATCACCGCCGAGTTCGGAACCATCGAGCCGCCCCACCACGCGTTCGCCGCGAGATACGCAGCAAGCAGCCACAGGCCGAGCAACCACCAAAGACTTCGGAAGGGTTTATAGCCATACCCGACGACGCGGCGGAGAAAGAAGTCCGCGCTCCAGCGTAGTACGTTTGTTGCCTCGATCCACGACGGGTCACCCCCCTGAGCGGCAACACGCTTCCGAACGTGCACGGCGATAAGACGTGCCCGCTCTTCCAACACATCCCGTGCAGCCCGCTCATCCCCCATCTCGCGCAGGACTTTGGCTAGTTGGGTGTAGGGTTGGGGGTAAAACTCCCCTTCCAAAGCGTCCCGCGCGCCAGCCAAGCGAGGCGTGTCTTGGCATCGGTGAAAGAGGCCGAAATGCGATCATAAGTAAACCCGTCGAGGATCACCCGGTTTTCTCCCACAGGCCAACTATCTAGATCGTCGATCAGATCTCCAACCCGCGCCGAGGCCAAAACGACTTGGCCCGCTTCGACCATCGCCCCGCGCCAAAAGAATCCCGCAATCACGGTCATCCGCTGCCCGTTCAGGGCAATACCTTTAGGGTTACGAAACGTACCGCCGGTGCAATCCAGTTGCCCGCTAATCACGGTGCCCGACAAACTGATCTCGCCCTCAACCCTGAAGGCGCCGCACAGAAACACCGTGCCCAGTACCTGCGCGCCGTCAGCGTTCAGTGCATCGCCCTTAGGGTTGCGAAACGTACCGCCGATGCAATTCAGTTCCCCGCAGATAGCGGCTCCCAGTAGGTTTACTTCGCCTTCCGCCTCGAACTTGGCGCACATGAACACTGCACCGGTCACCCGTGCACTGTAGGCGTTGATGGCCTTGCCCTTAGGGTTGCAAAACGTGCCGGCGGTGCAGTCCAATTGCCCGCCGATCACGGCCCCCGCCAAGCTGACCTCGCCTTTGGCCTCGAACCCACCGCTCAGGAATACGCTGCCCGTCACGCTCACACCTTGTGCGTTTAAGCCCGGTAGCGCGCAGCCAATGAGATTCAGAAAATCGAACGCGGTATGCAGCGCTTGCACCGGCCGCTGGAACCTACAAAATAACAACCCGGTCGGCCCCTTGGCCGTGGCAAAGGACAGATCCAGCTCTCCGCTAATCCACGCCCCCGCCAGCTGCACGCCCCATTCGAGTAGCCGGCACTCATCGCAGCCGCCGAGGATCAGGTAGCGCAGCAGGTCGGCCCGGATCGTGCGGGCGGGGTCTGGCCGCTCGGGACGCGTGCCGTCGCCCAGCATACACATCTCCCCCGCCTTACACGCCTCGATCAACCGCCGTTCCGGCGCCGTCAGGGGCGGGTCCAGCGCTTCGATGTCGCTCCAGCTGCGGATCATGGGGTCGCCTCCAACCGGGGGTACTCGTTAAAGCAGTCTGAATCGACCTTGCTAACCCCTTGAATTTCCGTCAATCGAAAAATGTCCCATCGGGGGACACCGGGGCCCCGCCGAAAATCCCCCTGCCCCCTTTGAACCCTCAAACCCCGTGCTATAACGGCTCCAAGCCGCTCAGGAGCCCCGTCATGGCCATTCAGCTGACCCCCATCGACCGCGCGAAATATGCCGCTGCCCGCCGCGCCGTCGATCTGGTCGAGGACGGCATGAAGCTGGGCCTCGGCACCGGCTCGACCGCCGCGTGGATGGTGCGCGCGCTGGCCGAGCGGGTGCGCGAGGAAGGGCTGCGGCTGAGCTGCGTGCCGACCTCGGCGCGCACCGCCGATCTGGGGCGCGAGCTGGGGCTGAAGATCGTCTCGCTGGACGAGGCGGGCTGGCTGGACCTGACCATCGACGGCACCGACGAATTCGACGCGGATCTCACGCTGATCAAGGGCGGCGGCGGGGCGCTGTTGATGGAAAAGATCGTCGCCACCGCCAGCGACAGGATGGTGGTGATCACCGATGCGTCGAAAGAGGTGAAGACGCTGGGCAACTTCCCGCTGCCGGTCGAGGTGATCCCCTTCGGCTGGCAGGCAAGCCGCATGCTGATCGAGGAACTGCTCAACGCCATGGACGTCATGGGCACCAGCGCGACGCTGCGGATGAACGGCGCGCGACCGTTCGTGACCGATGAGGGGAACCATATCCTCGACCTTGCCCTGGGCCGGATCGGCAACGCCCGGCAGCTGTCGCTGGCGCTCAATCAGGTGCCCGGCGTGGTCGAGAATGGCCTGTTCATCGACATCTGCGACGCGGTGGTGATCGGCTATGGCGATGGCCGGGTCGAGACGCGCGATATCGGGCAGGGCACGGTCGAGCATGAGCAGATCATCTTCGAGGATGACGGCAACATCTTTCGCGACATCTGAGGCCCTACGCCGCCCGCCTGTCAGGCGAGGGTCAGCGTCACCCGGCGGTTCTGCTTGCCCTTCTTCTCGACCTTGCCCAGCACGACACGGCCGATCTCGGCGGTGGTGCGGACATGGGTGCCGCCGCAGGGTTGCAGGTCGATCTGTTCATCCGCCGTGCCGATCCGCACCAGCCGGACGCGGCCCTGCCCCATCGGCGGGCGCACGGACATGGTTTTCACCAGCCCCGGATTGGCGTCGAGCTCGGCATCGGTGATCCAGCTGTCGCTGACCACCAGATCGCGCGCGATCAGGGCGTTGAGCTGATCTTCCAGCGCCTGTTTGTCCTCAGGCGTTTCAGGCATGTCGAAATCGAGCCGCCCTTTGCCCGGTCCGATGGAGCCGCCGGTCACCGGTAGCGGGATCACCACGGACAGCAGGTGCAGCGCCGTGTGAATGCGCATGTGCTGGTAGCGGGGTTCCCAGTCGAGCACCATCTCGACCGCCGTGCCCGCTGGCGGTGTCTCCGCGCCCGCTTCAGGCACCAGCGCGACGCCGGTTGCGCCTTCCTTGCGGGTGGTGGTGATGGCGATGTCGCCGCCGTCCCAGATCAGCCGCCCGCTGTCGCCCGGCTGCCCGCCGCCGGTCGGATAGAAGACCGACTGAGCCACCACCAGCGCGCCGTCCTCGGCGACGCGGCTGACGGTAGTGCGGCAGCTGCGGGCATAGGCGTCATCGCGGAACAGGGCGGCGGTGTCGGTCATCGGGCGTCCTCGGGGGGTATGTCGTCACTCTCGTCCGTGCTGATCGCGGCGGAATCGGCGGTGTCGCGGTCCATGCGTGGCTCAGGCTGGAATTCTCGGGTCGGACGGTCTTCAGGCTCGACCGGCGTCTTCGCTGCCGGCGACAGCTGCGTCAGCGCCTCGGGGTTGCGCAGCCAGATGTCGCGCTGCGCATAAGGGATCTCGATGCCTTCCTCGATGAAGCGCGCGGCGATCTTGTGGTTCACCTCGGACGCGACAACGACCTTGTAGGTCACATCCCGCAGGATCGCCCGGATGCGGAAATCGAGCGCATCGGCCCCGAAGCCCAGAAAATCAATGCCCGGCGCGGGGTCGAGCACAACCAGCGGTTCGGCCTCGATGATCTCGCGCAGGATGCGTTCGACCTTGCGGGTATCGGTGCCGTAAGCCACGCCGACCGTCATCACCACGCGCCCGGTCTTGGACGATTTGGTATAGTTTGTCACCGCGCCCGAGATCAGATCCGCGTTCGGCACGATGACCTTGGATCGGTCGAAGGTCTCGATCGTGGTCGAGCGGACCGAGATCCGCTGCACGGTGCCCTGCGTCGGGCCAACCTCGATCCAGTCGCCCTCGGACACCGGGCGCTCGATCAACAGGATGATGCCGGACACAAAGTTCGACACGATAGCCTGCAGGCCAAAACCGACACCGACCGACAGCGCCCCGGCGACGATGGCAAGGCCGGACAGGTCGATCCCGGCGACCGAGAAGGCCGCCAGCGCCGCCGCCGTGATGCCGATATAGCCGACGCCCGAGATGATCGCCTTTTGCGCGCCCTTTTCCATCGAGGTCTTGGGCAGCACCGAGGTGCCCAGCGCGCCTTGCAGCGCGCGGGTGACCAGAAAGCCGATGGCAAAGACGATGAAGAACCAGAACACGCTGGCCGGAGAAATGCGCGCCCCGCCAAGGCTGACGCCCTCGCTGAAGCGGGTCCAGATCTCGACCAGATCGGTCTGACGCGCGCCCCAGATCAGCGCCAGCGGCGCCAGCGCCAGCATCGACAGCAAGAGCCCGGCCAGCGCCGGAACCAGCCCCTGCGCCGAGCGTTCGTCATCGCCGACGATGGTGATGTAGATCGCGGTGATCAGCCGGTGCAGCACCATGACCAGCGCAATCAGCGCCAGCGACTTGATCGCCGGATAGGTCAGTTGCAGCGCGGCGGCCATATAGCCCGCAGCGCCCAGCAAGGGGGCGGCGATGCCAAAGAACATCAGCACCCGGCTGCCCAGCGTCAGCATGCGGTCGAAATAGGGCGCGGTGTCGACCTCGACCCCGTCTTCGATGATCCGGCGCGGCTCGTGGCGGCGCAGCAGGCGCGAGAAGCGCAGCATGGTCAGCGCGCAGAGCACCACCAGCGGGAAATTCAGCGCCGACATCGCCGTGTCCGGCTGCCATTGCGGCGCGATGAACGGGGTGAACAGGGTCTCGACGGCCGACAGGAAGCCGAACACCAGCGCCAGCCCGCGCGCGCGGCGGCGGTCAATGGCGTTCAGGTTCAGCGACAGGCGCGGGTCATCGACGATGGGGAAGATGTGCAGCGACAGCCAGCGGGTGAAGAAGATCGCCATGCCCGCAGGCACCAGCGCGTCCGAAATCTCAAGGATCGTCGGGCCGGTCATCCGCGACAGCTTGATCGCCGTCGACAGCAGCAACAGCCCCAGGAAGGGCACGATCAGCTGCGACAGCGACAGGAAGAACGCGGCAACCGCCCGCCCCCGCAGCAGCGTGGTGCTTTGCAGCAGCCGCATGGTGAGCGTTTCCATCCAGTGCCGCCCGCGAAACAGCAACAGCGCGGCCAGCGCCAGCGTGCCCAGCGTCAGGGGCAAATCGCTGATCATCTCATCGCGGTGCGCCGGGTCCTGCCAGGCGTTCATCGCCTCGCCCTTGAGCGTCAGCACCGAATTGATCACCGCGTCCGCCGCGTCCAGCCAGGTGGACGGGTTCAACGGTGTCGGTCCCAGCGTCATCAGCGCGTTGGCCTGACGCAGGCGCAGCTCGCGGTCGATGTCGCGGATGATGCGCTCGGCGCGGGTCAAGGCCTCATCCGCCGCGCGCATCGGCGCTTCGCGTTCGGCCAGCAGCGCGTTCAGCTCGTTGCGGCGGTCTGCCACCTCCTGCGACTCGGTCTGGCCCTCTTCGGGCACCGGGCCAAGCGCGGCAATCTGTTCGCGCAGCGCGTCGATCCGGCCCTGCATCGCGGTCTGCGCATCGATGAATTGCGTGCGCATGGTGACGACTTCGGCGCGGATCGTGTTCAGCACCTCTTCCGCCGCGCCGCTATCCTCGAGCGTCTGTTCGGCCAGCGACGCCAGCACATTCCAGGCGTCGTAATTGATTTCGGTCGGTGCCGCCTGAGTGGTGGCGGCAGCCGTGGGGTCAGAGCTTTGCGCGGTGAGCGGTGCGGCAAGGCTGAACGCCAGCAGCACCGCGATCAGTGCCGCCAGCGGCCAACGAACCTTGAGGAAAGGACGCATGGCGGGACCGATCACTGCGCACGCATGTCCGGCAGCGCGCGCGCATCGCGGTCCAGCCAGCCCGGAACCGGCAGGTTTTTGGCGCGCAGGAAGGCCGGATTATACAGCTTGGACTGATACCGGGTGCCATAGTCGCACAGAATGGTCACGATGGTGTGGCCCGGCCCCATCTCTTTGGCCATGCGGATCGCACCCGCCACGTTGACGCCCGACGAGCCGCCAAGGCACAGCCCCTCGTGTTCGAGCAGGTCGAACACCACCTGCACCGCCTCGGCATCGGAAATGCGCCACGCCATGTCCGGCGTGAACCCTTCGAGGTTGGCGGTGATCCGGCCCTGTCCGATGCCCTCGGTGATCGAATTGCCGGGGTTTTCCTGCCCGGTGTAGAGCTTGAGCAGACCGGCACCCTCAGGGTCCGCCAGCGCCACTTTCACGCCGCGCGGCTGCAAGGCCATGCCGACCCCGGCCAGCGTCCCGCCCGAGCCGACGGCGCAGGTGAAACCGTCGACCTTGCCGCCGGTCTGCGACCAGATCTCGGGCCCGGTGGTTTCGATATGCGCCTGACGGTTCGCCACGTTGTCGAACTGATTGGCCCAGATCGCCCCGTTGGGTTCGGTTTTCGCCAGTTCCTCGGCCAGACGGCTGGAATAGCGGATGTAGTTGTTGATGTCCTTGTAGGGCGCTGCCGGAACCTCGACCAGCTCGGCCCCTGCCAGACGCAGCATGTCCTTCTTTTCCTGACTTTGCGTCTCGGGGATCACGATCACCGATTTGAAGCCCATGGACGAGCCTACCAGCGCCAGCCCGATGCCGGTGTTGCCTGCCGTGCCCTCGACAATCGTGCCACCCGGCTTCAGGTCGCCGCGCGCGATGGCGTCACGGATGATATACAGCGCGGCGCGGTCCTTGACCGACTGGCCGGGATTCAGGAACTCGGCCTTGCCGAGAATCTCGCAGCCCGTCTCTTCGCTGGCTTTGCGCAGCCGGATCAGGGGGGTATTGCCGATGGCTTCGGCCAGATTGCGGCGGATCATCGCGGAAATCCTTTCAAGGACGTAGAGATTAGTGCAGCACACCCGCACGGTTCAGCGTGCGGGCATAAAGCCAGCCCATCAGCGGCACCACGACCAGCAGGCCCAACAGGGCGGGCAAGGGCAACGGCAGCAGCAGGACCGGCGGTGCGTTCAGGATCAGACCGACGGCCAGTGCCACATTGGCCGCCGCGGCGGCAAAGAACAAAAGGACCGAGGCATCGTCTTTCAGCGCCAGAAAAAGCGCCGCCGCGACGCCCAGCCAGACGCCCAGCGCCCAGACGACCCGCATCCACAGCGCGTCCAGCGGCAGGGCCGACATCAGCGCGGGCCAGCCCGGCTCGCCCAGCGCGAACCGCTCGATGACGTAATCGGCCCCCAACACCCCGTGCCAGAGCAGCAAAAGCAGGGCAACGAAGATCAGATGCGACGGGGCAGGAGCAGTGGGTTGAGCCATGGTCGGGTGCCTTCTCGGTTTCGCCTCAAAGTGGCGCGGTCATGGGGCAGTGTCCAGCCCCCGGGTCGGATATCGCGCGCGTGCGACCCTAGCGCGCGGCGGCGGCGAACAACGGGTCCGAGGTCAGGTGAAGCGCCAGCGACACCGGCACGCCGCGGGTGATCATGCGGCGATAGACCGCCTCGGCCCGGGTGCCTGCCTGCATCGCCGGGGGCAGCGCGGCGGCATTGGCTGCACGCAGCGACTCAAGTTGCCCGCGCAGCGGGCGGGTGTCGCGTGCCGCGACGCCGGGGCAGCCCTCGGTCAGACCGTCATGCGCGGGCGTGCCATTGGCGGCCAGCATCGTCGCGGCGCGGTCCAGCAGCGCGCATTCGGCAGCGATCCGGTCCTGCGGTGCGGGTGCAGGCGCGGGTCCAAGATCGGGCATGGCACGGGGCGACCCGGTGCAGGCGGCAAGAGCGAGCGGAAGGAGAAAGGCAATACGCATGCCCCGCGTTCTACTGCGCGCCCCGCCGCCTGTAAATCGCGCCTCACGCAACCGTTGGTTGGGCTCACCGGCTGCAAGGCGCAGAGTCCGCGCGGAAAAGCGACAGGAGAACGGATGCAACGCGGTTGGGTACTTGCCGGATTGATGATCGTTTTCGGCCTGTTGCCGGTGTTCGGCATCGCGCTGGCCTGGGCCTTGGCCGGTGTGAGCGGCTGCACAGTGACACAGAACGGCGCGCGGCCTTGCGTGATTCTGGGTCTGGACTGGGGCCGGTTCCTGTATGCGCTGTTCATCTCGGGCTGGTTTTTGATCCTGACCGCCCCCATCGCCCTGGCCGGGATGGCGCTGGGGATCTGGCTGGCGCTGGTGTCGCTGATCCGCCGGGCGCGCGATTAGGATGCTTCCCCTTTCCGAACCGGCGCTCTGGCGCTAGGGAGAGGGCAAGGAGCCTGCTCATGCTGAAAACCCGCATCATCCCCTGCCTTGACGTCGCCGACGGGCGCGTCGTCAAGGGCGTGAACTTCGTCAACCTGATCGACGCCGGCGACCCGGTCGAGGCCGCCAAGGCCTATGACGCGGCGGGCGCGGACGAGCTGTGCTTTCTCGACATCCACGCCACGCATGAAAACCGCGGGACGATGTTCGATCTGGTGACGCGCACGGCCGAGCAATGCTTCATGCCGCTGACCGTGGGCGGCGGGGTACGCACGCATCACGACGTGCGCGCGCTGCTGCTGGCGGGAGCGGACAAGGTCTCGTTCAACTCGGCCGCCGTCGCCAATCCCGATGTGGTGGCCCAGGCGGCGGATCGGTTTGGCTCGCAGTGCATCGTCGTGGCGATTGACGCCAAGACGGTCGCGCCGGGGCGCTGGGAGATCTTCACCCATGGCGGGCGCAAGGCGACCGGCATCGACGCCGTGGAATTCGCCCGCACCGTCGCCGCCAAGGGTGCGGGTGAGATCCTGCTGACCTCGATGGACCGCGACGGCACCAAGGCGGGCTTCAACCTGCCCCTGACGCGGGCGATTGCCGATGCGGTGGACGTGCCCGTCATCGCCTCGGGCGGCGTGGGGACGCTGGACCATCTGGTCGAGGGCGTGACCGAGGGCCATGCCTCGGCGGTGCTGGCCGCGTCGATCTTCCATTTCGGCACCTATACCATCGGTCAGGCCAAGGCCCATATGGCCGCCGCCGGCATCCCCGTGAGGCTGACATGAGCGCTCTGCACCGTCTCGCCGCCACCGTTGAAGCCCGCAAGGGCGCGGACCCGGACACCAGCTGGACCGCCAAGCTCTTCGCCAAGGGCCCCGAAAAATGCGCCGAGAAATTCGGCGAAGAGGCCATCGAAGCGGTGATCGAGGCGGTCAGGGGCGACAAGGCGCGGCTGACCTCCGAGGCCGCGGATGTGCTGTTCCACCTGCTGGTCATGTGCGCTGCCCGCGGCGTTTCGCTGGACGATATCGAAGACGAACTGGCCCGGCGCGAGGGCGTCTCGGGCATCGCCGAGAAAGCGTCGCGCGGGTAATCGGGGGGGCTGCTCGCCCCCCGAGCCCCCTCGCCAGAGGAGGGGGCACGCCCCCTCCTCTGGACTCCTCCCGTGGATATTTTCAGACAGAAAATGAAACAGGGTTAACGAAACCTTATCATCTGTCCGGAAATATCCTGGGGGGTGAATGCGCGCTTGCGCGCAGAGGGGGCTAGCCCCCCTGCCCCCCGTTGACCTGGCCCCGCCCCCTGCGCGCGGCGGGTGGACATCAGCAGGTGGGTTTCCGACTGGCTGACGCTGTCGAGGCGGCGAATGCGCGACAGGGTTTCGTCCAGCGCCGCCAGACTGTCGGTCGCCAGATCCACGATCACATCCCAGCGGCCCGATGTGGAATGCACGGCCCGAACGGCGGGCATCGTCAGCATGCGCCCCACGGCACGGTCCGTGCCGGTCCCCTCGATCGCAACCATCATCAGCGCGCGCACCGGGCTGTCGGCCAGATCATTGCGGGTCAGGACGGTGAAGCCCTGCAACTCGCCGCTTTCTTGCAGCCGGGCCAGTCGGCTGCGCACCGTGGCGCGGCTCAGCCCCAGCCGGGTGGCCAGATCGGACAGCCCCGCACGCCCGTCGCGTTTGAGCGCGGCGATCAGGGCAAGGTCGGTATCGTCGAGCATGGGCTTTCCGTTCTGCGCATTCGGGGTGACCAATATGCGCAATCCTCTGCCCGAAGCGGTCATGCAGTCAAGTGGAAGGTATGAGCGCTTGGGCTACACTCTGTCCAACACAACCCCGAAAGGCTTGCCCATGCCCCAGACCCATTGCCTGCTCATCGGTGCCCCCGTCGACTCTGGCCAGCACCGCCCCGGTTGCCTGATGGGCCCGGCCGCTTATCGCACCGCCGGGCTGGCGGCGGCGTTGCAGGCTCTGGGCCACCGGGTCACCGATCTTGGCGATGTCGTCTGCAACCCCGTTGAGGCGACCAGCGCCAACCCTGCCGTGCACCACCTGCCCGAAACCCTGGGTTGGACCCGGGCACTGGCCGAGGTCGGCGAGGCGGCCTGCGTGCAGGGGATGCCTATTTTTCTGGGCGGCGATCACTCGCTGGCCCTGGGGTCGGTGGCCGGGATGGCCGCGGCGGCGAAGGCGGCGGGCAGGCCGCTGTTTGTGCTCTGGCTTGACGCCCACAGCGATTTCCACACGCCCGGAACGACCGTCTCGGGCAATCTGCACGGCACCCCCGTTGCCTATCTGGCCGGGCGTGATTTCCCCGAATTCCCGCCCTTCCCCGCCCCGATCCCGCCGGAAAACATCTGCCTTTTCGGCATCCGCAGCGTCGATGCTGCCGAACACGCCGCCCTGCTGCAGCATGAGATCGCCATCAACGACATGCGCGTGCTCGATGAGCGCGGCGTGATCGCGCCGCTGCGCGAGTTCCTTGAACTGGTCGAGGCTGCCGACGGCTTGTTGCATGTTTCGCTGGACGTTGACTTCCTCGACCCGTCGGTTGCCCCCGCTGTCGGCACCACCGTTCCGGGGGGCGCAACCTTCCGCGAGGCGCATCTGGTGATGGAGCTCTTGCACGAATCGCGTCGTGTCACCTCGCTGGATCTGGTCGAGTTGAACCCGTTCCTTGACGAGCGCGGCCGCACCGCACACCTGATGGTGGATCTGGTCGCCAGCCTGATGGGCAAGAAGGTCTTTGACCGCCCGACCCGCAGCTTCAGGGGGCAGATGTGATGCGCGATCTTCCCCAGCCCTCGGCGCAGGCTCTGGTGCCGTTCATTTCTGTCGCGGATATGATGGCTATCATTCACCGTGTCGGGCTGGAGGCCGCTCTGCGTGACCTCACCGACCGCATCGAGGCGGATTTTCGCCGCTGGGCAACCTTCGACAAGACCGCCCGCGTCGCCTCGCATTCCGACATCGGGGTGATCGAGCTGATGCCGACCTCGGATGGCTCGCGCTATGCGTTCAAATACGTCAACGGCCACCCCGCCAATACCCGCGCCGGGTTGCAGACGGTGACCGCCTTTGGCGTGCTCTCGCAAGTCGCCACCGGCTATCCGCTGATGTTTGCCGAAATGACAATGCTCACCGCGCTCAGAACCGCCGCGACCTCGGCCTTGGCCGCGCGGCATCTGGCGCCCAAGGGGGCGCGGGTGATGGCGCTGATCGGCAATGGCGCGCAGGCCGAGTTTCAGGCGCTGGCGCTCAAGGCGGTTTGCGGCATCGACACCGTGCGGCTTTATGACGTGGACCCCGCCGCGACCGAGAAATGCGCGCGCAACCTCGAGGGCAGCGGGCTGACCGTGGTCCCGTGCCCCAGCGCCGAAGCCGCCACTCTGGGCGCGCAGATCATCACCACCTGCACCGCCGACAAGCGCAATGCCACCGTGCTGCATGACAACATGATCGGCGAAGGCGTGCATATCAACGCGATTGGCGGCGACTGCCCCGGCAAGACCGAGCTGGCCCCGGCCCTTCTGGACCGCGCGCAGACCTTTGTGGAATTCGAGCCGCAAACACGGGTCGAGGGCGAGATCCAGCAGATGCCCGCGGATTATCCTGTCGCCGCGCTGTGGCAGGTGATCACCGGCGCGGTCGAGGGTCGGCGCGATGCCGGACAGATCACCCTTTTCGACGGTGTGGGCTTTGCGATCGAGGATTTCACCGCGCTGAACTGGCTTTACGATCAGGTCCATGCCGGATCGCAGATGCTGGACGTGATCGCCGATCCCGATGATCCGCGCGACCTTTATGGCATGCTCATGCGCGCTCAGCGGCCCAAGGCCTGAATCGAGGGCTTGGGGCCTGCCGCAGGCAGTGTTAGCGTCATTCCTGAACGCGGAAGACGAGGGAACCTATGCGCCTGATCGGGGCCGTTATCGCGCTGCTGACCGCCCTGCCCGCGCAGGCACAACAAACCGACTGCGACCGGCTGGCGGGCTATCCGCTGATCCCGCGCGTCGAGGGGGCGGTCGGCGTCTATGCCGTCCGCGCGCCGGTGGAGGCGGTTGCGGCCTGTGAAGCGGCGCGCGGCGCTGCGCCCGGGGACGCTTTCCTTGCCATCCTTGAGGCGCGCGCGCGTCTTGCGCTCGATCCGCAGGACAGCGGCGCGTTGCCCCTGTTGACCGAGGCCATACAGACCCTGCCCGCGCTCGCCTCGGGTGTGCTTGGGCAGCTTTATGAATTCGGGCTGGCCGGCTTGCCGCAGGCGGACACCACTGCCCGCGAGCACTACCAGACCGCCTGCACCGACTGGCCTGACCGCCACGCCGCTCCCGGCTGCGCCGGGTTGGCGCTGATGATGATTCAGGGGCGCGGCGGCGACGAAGATCTGCCGGGCGGCATTGCCCTGCTGGGCGACCTGTGCAGCGGCGGCTGGGCCGAGGCCTGCACCGAACTGGCGTTTCAGACCGATCTGAACGGGCTGGGCGATCTTGCGACGATCTCGGCGCGCATCGCGGGCTTGTTCGAGGCGGGTTGTGACGCAGGCGACCTGCTCGCCTGCTCGCAATACGGCTTCCGGCTGGAACTGGGCGACGGGGTCGAGATGGACGTAGCGCGCGCCGCCACGCTTTACGGCCAGTCCTGCGAGGGGGGCGAGCCGCAGGGCTGCAGCTATCTGGGGGAAATCTATCGCTCGGGCCTTGGGGTGCAGCCTGACATCACCGAAGCGGTGCGCCTGTTCGCGCTGGGCTGCGACGGCAACGATCCCTATGCCTGCGTGACGCTGGGCGATATTCTGGCCGAGGGGCGCGGCGTTCCCCCCGATGTCCCGCGCGCGCTGGCCGTGTTGGAGCGTGCCTGCACATTGGGCGATCCCGACGCCTGTTTTCTGGCCGACGATCTGCGCTGAGCGCAGGGGTTGCGGTGCAGCGGGTGAGCCGCTATGCCCGCGCGCCTGATCTCAAGGGGTAAAGCATGGCACGCAAAAGCAAGGGTCGCGCGATTTCGGGCTGGCTGGTGGTGGACAAACCGGCGGGGATTACCTCGACCTCGGTGGTGGGCAAGGTCCGCTGGGCGCTGGGTGCGCAGAAAGCCGGGCACGCGGGTACGCTCGATCCGGCGGCGACCGGCGTGCTGGCCGTGGCACTGGGCGAGGCGACCAAGACCGTGCCTTATGTCACCGATGCCGCCAAGTGCTACCGCTTCCGCGTCAATTTCGGCGCGGCAACCGATACCGACGATGCCGAGGGTCAGGTGATCGCCCGCAGCGACACCCGCCCCTCCGATGACCAGATCGAAGCCGCGCTTGAGGGCTTCCGGGGCCAGATCGAGCAAGTCCCGCCACAATACTCCGCCGTCAAGGTCGAGGGCGAGCGCGCCTATGACATCGCCCGCACCGGTGAGGCGATGGATCTGGCCGCCCGCCCGCTGCTGGTGGAAAAGCTGGTACTGACCGCCCGCCCCGATGCCGATTGCGCCGAGTTCGAGATGGTTTGCGGCAAGGGCGGCTATGTGCGCTCGATCGCCCGCGATCTGGGCGCGGCGCTGGGCTGTCTGGGCCATGTCGCCTGGCTGCGGCGCGAATGGTCGGGGCCGTTTCAGGCCTCGGAAGGCATCACGCTGGAAGAGCTGGACGCGCTGGCCAAAACGCCCGAGCTGGAAGCCCGCCTGCTGCCGCTGGAAATCGGCCTGTTCGCGCTGCAAGAGCTGCCGCTTTCGGCCGAAGGCGCGGTGCGGCTGAAGAACGGCAACCCGGGTCAAGTGCTCTCGTCGCGCGCCGCGCCCGGCGAAACCGCCTGGGCCAGCTATGAGGGCAAGCCGGTCGGCGTGGGGGTCTATATGGGCGGCGAGCTGCACCCGAACCGGGTGTTCAACCTCTGAAAGCGACGCGGCGCTCCTCTGGACGCCCGGCATCACAGGGTGTTTAACAGGCGCAACACGCTTCAGGGAGACGCATCATGGCTGTCGGTTCACGCATCCGCACGTATTTTGAGGGCCGCTGGCACGAGGGCGACGTCCCCGTCATGAAGGCCGCCGACCACGGCGCATGGCTGGGCACCACGGTGTTTGACGGCGCGCGGCTGTTTGACGGCATGACGCCGGATCTGGATCGCCACCTTGCGCGCATCAACCGCTCGGCCGAAGCGCTGATGATCAAGCCGACGATGAGCGTCGAGCAGATGCTCGAGATCACCCGCGAGGGGCTCGATGGCTTTGCGGATACCGTCTACATCCGGCCGATGTACTGGGCGATCAACGGCGGGCCGTCGGGCGTGCTGGCTTCGCAGGATGCGACCGGGTTCTGCATCTGCCTCGAGGCGATCGGCATGGCCCCGGAAACCGCGACAACCACGCTGACCACCACCCGCTTCCGCCGCCCGACGCTGGACAGCGCGGTGACCAATGCCAAGGCCGGGTGCCTGTATCCCAACAACGCCCGCATGCTGGCCGAGGCGAACGCCAAGGGCTTTGACAACGCGCTGGTGTGCGACAGTCAGGGCAATGTGGCCGAAAGCGCCACGGCGAATGCCTTCATGGTCAAGGATGGTGAGGTGTTCACCCCCATCGCCAACGGCACCTTCCTGTCGGGCATCACCCGCGCGCGCCATATCGCGAACCTGACCGCCGATGGTGTGAAGGTCCATGAAACCGTCCTGACGCTGGATGATTTCCGCGATGCGGATGAGGTGTTTTTGTCGGGCAACATGTCCAAGGTCACGCCGGTTTCGGCCTTTGACGACCGTCGCTATCAGACCGGCCCGGTGACCAAACGCACGCGGCAGCTCTACTGGGACTGGGCGGCCTCGCAGCGGTGAGTGAACACCCGCTACACCGGGAACTTCGGCTGCTCTATAACGGACGCAGCGAGCGCGCCAAGCGGTTCCGCTACGCGCTGATTGTTTTCGATGTGGCGTCTATTTTGTACTTCATCGTCGCGGCGGCGCTCCCCTATACGACGCCGCTGACGGTGACCAACGCCGTGCTGGGCGTGATCATCTTGGCCGATTTTCTTGCCCGGCTCTGGGTTGCGCCCGACCGGCTGCAGATGCTGCGGCGGATCTACACGATCGCGGATATCATCGTGCTGGTCTCGCTGTTCGTGGCACCCTTTGTGCCCGATGACATCACCTTTCTGCGCATCCTGCGCGGCCTCAGGCTGCTGCACTCGTACCATCTGGTCCACGACCTTCGGCGCGATTCCGACCTGTTCCGGCGGCACGAGGACACGTTCCTCGCCGGGATGAACCTGTTCGTGTTCATCTTCGTCACCACCTCGCTGGCCTTCGCGCTGTTCTTCGAGGCGCATACAGGCGTCACCGCCTATATCGACGCGCTCTATTTCACCGTCGCCACCCTGACGACCACCGGCTTTGGCGACATCACGCTGGATCTGCCCGGCGGCAAGCTGTTCTCGGTGCTGGTGATGGTGGTGGGCGTTGCCCTGTTCGTGCAATTCGCCCGCGCGCTGTTTCAGCCCAAGAAGGTGAAATACACCTGCCAGGAATGCGGCCTGAACCGCCACGACCCCGACGCCGTGCATTGCAAACACTGCGGCGCATCGGTGAAAATTCCGACACACGGGTTTTCTGACTGAGACCTTTCCCGGCGGCCCCTGGCCCTGCTGGACAGCTTTGCGACCATGCGCCATGATGGCGCGCACAACCGGAGTTGATGATGCGCAAGTTTCTCGTCGTGCTGGATGACAGCCGCGAATGCCTGAACGCGATCCGTTTCGCGGCTCTCAGGGCCGCGCACACCGAGGGCGGCGTGACGATCCTGTCGATCATCCCGCCGGAAGAATTCCAGCATTGGATCGGCGTGGCCGACCTGATGCGCGAAGAAGCCCGCGAGCGGATCGAGGCCCATTTCGAAGTCTTCGCCAAATGGATGCGCGACAAGCACGCGATCCAGCCTGAACTGGTGATCCGCGAAGGCCAGCCCGTGGATGAAATCCTCGCCCAGATCGCGGAAGACCCGCAGATCGGCGTTCTGGTGCTGGGGGCGGGCTCGGACCGCTCGGGCCCCGGCCCGCTGGTCACGCAGCTGTCACGTAGCTCGGGCTCGCTGCCGGTGCCGATCACCATCGTGCCGGGCACGATGGACAAGGAACGCATGGAATCCATCGCCTGAGCGGCGGCTAAGCCGTTGAGTTTCGGCGCAGGCAGCGCGTGTCGAAAACGACGACATGGTCAAGGTCGGGGCGCGAGCGCGAGCCGTACAGCATCGCCTGCGCCCCCGCCGCCCGTGCGGCCTCCGACAGCGCCCATGTCGGCGCAGGCTGACCGGCGGCGCGGATATCCTGCCAGACGACCGACGCTGCCGGGTTGCCGCGCGCATCAACCACACGCTCGGCGCGCAGCCACAGCGGCATGAGCACCCGCTCAACCCCGTCGCCCAGATACCGCCTGATCGCCACATGCGCCCCCTCGGCACTCAGCGAGGCATAGGCCGCGACCTGTCCGGCATGGTGGAACCGCCCCTCGGGCGCGCGGGCCGCAGCATCAGCGGCCATGCCGCGCGGCAAGAGCCGCCAAACCGGGCCGTCAAAGTGCTGCATCACCCGCCTACGCCCAGCTCTCGACCGTCAGGCCTGTGGCCATCCCGTCGCCAAACCCGGCCTCGGCACCCAGCGCCGTCGCGGGCGCAAGCAGCGTATCGCGCGCGGTCTCGCCCTTCAGGTGCCGGTCCAGAAACGCCGCCGCAAAGTGTTGGGCGACCGCGTTCATCCGCACCGTGTCCCAGACCGGATCGGCGTAATGCAGGAACGGGGCCCAGCCCAGTTTCTCGCTGTGCGCGTGGCTCTCGGCCGGGGCGGGGATCGGCGCACCGGCATTGTGGCCCGCGTTGACAAAGGTCAGCAGCGTGCCGCCCGCGTCCCGGGCGATCCCGCGCATCCCCTCATAGACCGACACGGTATCGACGCTGCCCGCGATCACCAACAGCGGCAACGCGATGCCGCTCAACCCCTCGGGCGACCAGACCCCATGCCCGTTGCCCCACGGCCCAAAAGCAATCACCGCGCGCAGATTGGCCGGGGGCAGCGGCAGAGTGCGCGCCAGATGGACGGCGAGCAAACCGCCCGCCGGGGCTTGTTCGTGCGCCTCCATCCCGTCAATCAGCCCGGCCCCGGCGGTCACCAAGGCACCGTAGCCCCCCATCGAATAGCCGATCACGGCAGCGGTATCGGGCAGCGCCAGCGGATGCCCGGCCAACGCGCCCAGCAGGAAGCGCTGATCCAGCGGCCGGTGATACAGCGTCGCGCCGAACGGACCCTGATCCTGATAAAGGCTCTGCGGATGATCGGCGGCGGCGACCAGATACCCGCGCGACGCAAGGGCCTCGGCCAGATGGCTCATCAGAAAGCGGTTGCCGGGATAACCGTGGCTGATCAGCACCAAGGGCCAGCGCCCCTGCGCAGGGTCGGCATCGCGCGCGGCGCTGCCGTGCAGGGTGACCGGCGTCTCCCCATCGCGCAGCAACGTGTCATAGCTGCCGCCCGAGCGGGTGCGGTGCGCAGCGGGATACCACAGCGCGACCGTCAGCGGGCGCGGGCGGGTCTTACCGTCCAGATCCAGCCGCGCGGGATCGGTCAGCGTCAGGCTCTGCACCCCGACGGGCAAGGGGCCGGGCCCGGCAAGACGGGGCGAATCGGGGCGGGTGCCGTCAATGCGGTTGGGGGCTGTTTGGGTCATGACGCCATGCTGCCCCCGGCACCGGCAATGCGCAAGCTTGCCCGGCTGCGGCAATGCGCGTATCAGCGCGCCAACCCCCAGAACCCGAGACCTCAGGAGACCGCGCCATGTCCATGCCCGCCCATGCCCAAGACAAGCTGCCCGCCGACGACCGCCTGATCGTGGCGCTGGACGTGCCCAATGTGGTGCAGGGGCTCGAGATCGCCGAGCGGATCGGCGATCAGGTCAGTTTCTACAAGATCGGTCTGGGCATGCTGACCGGCGGCGGGCTGGCCCTGGCGAATGAGTTGAAGCAGGAACGGGGCAAACGCATCTTCCTGGACATGAAGTTTTTCGACATTCCCGCGACTGTAGAGGCGGCGGTGCGCGGTATCGCCCAGTACAATCTCGACTTTCTGACCGTGCATGGCGATCCGATGGTGGTGCAGGCCGCCAAGCAGGGCGCCGCCGGGACCGGGCTGAAAATTCTGGGCGTGACGGTGCTGACCTCGATGGACCGCGCCGATCTGGACGGGGCCATGATCAAGCCCGGAGACATCGCCGAGATCGTGACCGAGCGCGCGGCGCGGGCGTTCGAGGCCGGGGCCGACGGCGTGATCGCCAGCCCCTTCGAGGCCGCGATGATCCGCGCCCTGCCCAATGCGGCGGGTCGGCTGATCGTGACGCCGGGGGTGCGCCCGGCAGGCAGCGCCTCGAACGATCAGAAACGCATCGCAACGCCGACAGACGCGGTCCGCAACGGGGCGGATCACATCGTCGTCGGGCGGCCGGTCTGGGCGGCAGCCGACCCGGTCGCGGCGGCCCGCGCCATCGTGGCGGACCTCGCAGGCCGGTGAGGGGTTTCGCCCTCGGCCAAGACGGCTGACGCCGCCTCGCCCTCACGCGACCCCGCGCGCCGCGCAACAAGGGGGCTTTCTGCCCCCTCTTCGGCTAAAGCCGAATTCACCCCCGAGGATATTGAGAGACAGATGAAGGGGCGCGGTTAACAATGCGTTAACGCCGCTCTTTGCTCTGACTCTGATCGCGCAGAGCCGGGGCAAGGCGCGCGCTTGCCTTTCTGCGTGACGCCAGACAGCCCGCGTGGTAGCGCGAAAGCATGACCCGCTTGCCCTCAAAAGAAGACCTCGCCCGCTGGCTTTCCGAACAGGACGGCCGCCCGACGATGCGCGACATCGCGCATGCCCACGGCATCAAGGGAGGCGCGGCCAAGATCGACCTCAAGCGCCTGTTGGCCGAGTTGGAGACCGAGGGCCTGTACGAGCGCCGCAAGCGCCGGTCGCGGGACGCGGGTTTGCCGCCCGTGGCGATCATCCGCGTGACCGGCCCCGACGCGCAGGGCGACCTGATGGCCGAGCCTGCCGAGTGGCAGAGCGAGGACACCCCACCGCCGATTCTGGTCGTCGCGCGCCCTGATCTGCCCGCCTTCGGGCGCGGCGACCGGGTTCTGGCCAAGCTGATCGCGACGAAAGACGGCGTGCACGCCCATCCGATCCGCAAGCTGCAATCGGGTCCGGCGGCGGTGCTGGGGATTTACCGTGCCGGGTCGGAAGGCGGGCGCATTCTGCCCATCGACAAGGGCGCCGATATGGAATGGCGCGTTTCGGTCGCGGACTCGCAGGGCGCCAAGGACGGCGAATTGGTCGAGGCCGAGCAGACCGCCCCTGCCCGCATGGGCCTGCCCCGCGCCCGCATCCTCAAGCGGCTGGGCGACCCCGGCGCACCGCGCGCCGTCAGCCTGATCGCCATCCACCAGCACGGCATCCCCGACCATTTCCCGCCCGAGGTCATCGCCGAGGCCGAGGCCGCCCCTGCCCTGCCCGCCGGCAAGCGCGAGGATCTGCTGGATCTGCCGCTGCTCACCATCGACCCGTGGGATGCGCGCGACCATGACGATGCGGTCTGCGCCGCGCCCGATCCTGACAGCAAGGGCGGCTATATCGTCTGGGTCGCCATTGCCGATGTCGCGGCTTACGTGCGGCCCAATTCCGAGCTGGACCGCGAGGCGCGCAAGCGCGGCAACTCCAGCTATTTCCCCGACCGCGTGGTGCCGATGCTGCCCGACCGTCTGTCGGGCGATCTGTGCAGTCTGCATGAGGGGGTCGAGCGCCCGGTCCTCGCCGTGCGTCTCAGCGTCAACGCGCAGGGCGAGAAGACCGCGCATCGCTTCGTGCGGGGCCTCATGCGCTCGCGCGCGTCGCTGAGCTATGAGCAGGCACAGGCGGCGTTCGAAGGTCAACTGGATGACGCGACCGAGCCGCTGGCCGAGGGGCTGAGCCATCTCTACGCCGCGTGGCACGCCACGCTCAAGGCCCGCGCTGCGCGCCAGCCGCTGGAGCTGGACCTGCCCGAGCGCAAGATCATTCTGGGCGAGGATGGCAAGGTGACCTCGGTCGCCTTCAAGGACCGGCTCGACGCCCACAAGGTGATCGAGGAATTCATGGTGATGGCCAATGTCGCCGCCGCCGAAGAGCTGATCGCCCGCCGCTCGCCCCTGCTGTTCCGTGTGCACGAGGAGCCGTCGCAGGAAAAACTGGAAGCGCTGCGCGAGGTGGCTGCCGGGGCCGGGCTGACGCTGGCCAAGGGGCAGGTCTTGCAGACCCGTCACCTGAACCAGTTGCTGGCTGCTGCCGAGGGCGGCGAGTTCGACGAGCTGATCAACATCGCCACGCTGCGCTCGATGACGCAGGCCTATTACGGCGCGGAGAACTTTGGCCATTTCGGGCTGGCCCTGCGCAATTACGCGCATTTCACCTCACCGATCCGGCGCTATTCGGACCTGATCGTCCACCGTTCGCTGATCTCGGCCCATAAATGGGGCAAGGATGGTTTCAGCGACTGGGACATCGAGCATCTGGCCGAGACCGCGACGCAGATCTCGGAAACCGAGCGCCGCTCGATGACCGCCGAGCGTGATACCACCGACCGCTATCTGGCCGCCTTCATGGCTGACCGGATCGGCGCGGTGTTCAAGGGCCGCATCGCCGGGGTGGCGCGGTTTGGTCTGTTCGTGAAGATGGACGAGACCGGCGCGGATGGTCTGGTGCCGATCCGCACGCTGGGGGATGAGTATTTCCGCCACGACGCCGACACGCAGACGCTGACCGGCGAGCGCTCGGGCAACGTGCTGGGGCTGGGGCAGCGGGTGGTGGTCAAGCTGTCCGAGGCCGAGGCGATGACCGGCGGCTTGCTGTTGGAGCTGATCGAGGTCGAGGGCACAGCCGTCGCCCGGCCGCGTCGCCACAAGGGCAAGGGCTATGCCCCGCGCAAGGGTGCGGCGGCGAAGGCGGGCAAGATCAAGGCGCGGCGCAAGCGCGAGCGTCAGCGTTAAAAGCGCGCGGGGCTGAGGGCCGGGAGCGGCGCTTCGCCGTCAAGCGCGCGGCTGACCAGCTCGGCGGTCTTGGGGGCCAGCGTCAGGCCGATATGCCCATGCCCGAAGGCCAGCACCAGCCCTTTGCGCGCCGTGCCCACCACCGGCAGGCTGTCGGGGATCGACGGGCGCAGGCCCATCCAGCGGCGCGACGGCGGCGGCAGATCGGGGAACACGCTGCGGGCGGCGTCTTCCAGACGGTCCCAGCGATGCGGGGAAGGCGGCGCGTCGATGCCGCCCAGTTCCACGGTTCCGGCGGCGCGCAGACGACCTTGCATCGGGGTGAAATAGAAGCCCCGGCTGGCCGGGCAAAAGGGCCGGGTCAACGGCACCATGCCATCAAATTCAAGGTGATAGCCACGCTCGGCGGTCAGCGGGACACGGATACCCAATGGGCGCAGCAGGGACGCCGACCACGCGCCAGCGGCCAGAACGACGGCACCCGCCTCAACCGCTTCGCCGGTGGCCAGTCCGATCCGCCAGCCCGCACCGACCGGCTCCAACGCCGTCACGCGCGCCGTAAGACGCTCGGCGCCTGCCGCTGCGATCCGCGCGAGCATCGTGGCGGGGTCGGTCAGCCAGATCGTGCCGGGGAACAGCGCGGCCCCGGCAAAGCGACCTTCGGGCAACGAGGGTTCCAGCGCCTGCAGCGCCTCGGCCCCCAGCATGTCCACCGCCACGCCAAGCCCGCGCCGCCGCGCCATGCCCACCTGCGCGCCGGCCAGCGCCTCGGGCGTGTCATAAGCGTAAAGCGCGCCGCGATCCTGCAGCAGATCCGCCCCGCCCACCGCCGCCGCCAAGGCGCGCCAGTCGGCATCCGCGCCCGCCAGCAACCCGGCCAGCGCCTGCCGGTTGGCCTGCGCCCTTCCCGGCAGCGACTGGCGCGCAAAGCGCAACAGCCACGGCACCAGCCCCAGGGCTGAAGGCCGGTGGATCGCCAGCGGGCTGTCGCTGTTGAACAAGAGCCGGGGCAGATCGCGCAGCACATCGGGTGTGCCGACCGGGTCCACCGCGTAAGTGGCAATCGTGCCCGCGTTGCCGGTCGAGGCGCAATGCGGCTGCCCCTCGCGGGCGATGACGAGGACGCCATGCCCCTCCTCCGCCAGCCGGTGCGCGATGGTCAGCCCGATGATCCCCGCGCCGACGACCGCGATCTGCATCAGTAGCCCGCCCTGCGGTCGACAAGGTGCAGCAGCGGCGCGCCCGCCTGCAACCGGCGCAGGTTCTCGGCAACGACGCGGGCGGCGGTCTCGGGGCGGGTTTCGGCGGCGATATGCGGGGTCACGGTGACACGCGGATGCGCCCAGTAAGGATGCTCGGGCGGGAGCGGCTCCACCCGGAACACATCAAGCACCGCCAGCCCCACCTGCCCCGCGTCCAGCGCCGCCAGCAGCGCGTCATCGTCGATCAGCGGGCCGCGACCCGGGTTGATGATCGTGGCCCCCTGCGGCAACCAGCCCAGCGTCTCGGCGTTGAGGATATTCTCGGTCTCGGCGGTCTTGGGCAGCAGCGTCACCACGATCTGCGCGCGGCTCAGCACGTCGCGCAGGCCATCCGCCCCGTGGTGGCACGCGATCCCCGGCACGTCCTTGGGCGTGCGGCTCCAGCCCAGCACCGGGAAGCCCAGGCCCGCCAGCGCCTGCCCACAGGCCGCGCCCAGCGCGCCCAGACCCAGCATCGCCACCGGTCGCTCCCCGGCCAGCGGCGGGGCCACCGGCTCCCACGCGCCCGATTGCTGGGCCAGCGCGCGGTCCATGCCGATATGCGCGCGCATCGCATAGGCGACGACGTATTCGACCATCGACTGCGTCAAGCCCGGATCGACCATGCGGCACAAAGGCTGGGTCAGGGTCTGGTTGGTCACGATCTTCTCGACCCCCGCCCAGAGGCTGAGCACCGCCTTGCAGTTGACGTAGGGGGTGAAATCGTCCGGCGTCTCGCCGCCCGGCGCGTAGATCATCGCGTCAACCTCGGCCGGATCGGCCTCGCGCAGCAGATCGGCCTGAACCCCGGCCTCGGCCAGCGCTGCCCGCAAGGGGGCCTCCCACTGCGGCCAACGCCAGTCTCCGGCGGAAAACAGAACCTTCATGCACGCTCCCTTGGGCGGTGAATACAGGCCGATTGCACCAGACCGAAGCCGATCAGGATCATCAGCATCGCCGAGCCGCCATAGCTGACCAGCGGCAAGGGCACGCCGACCACCGGGGCCAGCCCCATCACCATCGCCATGTTCACCGCGAAATAGAGGAAAAAGTTGCCCGCGATGCCAAGGATCAAGAGCGAGGCATAGCGGTTCTTGGACCGCATCGCGGCAATGACGCAGGTCACCAGAATGCCGATATACAGCGTCAGCAGGAACACGCCGCCGATAAAGCCGAACTCTTCGGCCAGCGTGTTGAAGATGAAGTCGGTGTGCTTTTCGGGCAGGAAATTCAGCCGCGACTGCGTGCCCTGCATGAACCCGCGCCCTGACCAGCCCCCCGACCCCAGCGCAATCATCGCCTGATTGATGTGGTAGGAAGAGCCCAGAGGGTCCAGCGACGGGTCCAGAAACGCGTCGATGCGACGGAACTGATAGTCGCGGATCAGCTGCCACTCGGTCCCGCGTGAGGCGAAGACCGCCGTGACCAGCCCGACGCCCGCGCCGATCACGCCGCCGAAATACCATAGGCTGACCCCGGCAAAGAACATCACCATACCGCCGCCACCCAGAATCAGCAGGGCGGTGCCAAGGTCGGGCTGCTTGAGCACCAGAAACGCGGGCACAAGGATCATCAGCGCCGCCAGCGCCACATAGACCGGGTGCGAAACCTTGCGGATGTCGAGCCAGTCGTAATAGGCCGCCATCGCCATGATCACGGTGATCTTGGTCATCTCGGACGGCTGAATGCGGATCGGCCCCAGTTCCAGCCAGCGCTGCGCGCCCATGCCGATCGAGCCGAAGAACTCGACCCCCAGAAGCAGCACCACCGACACCGCATAGCCAAGCGCCGACATCGAGCGCCAGAACCACAACGGGACGAAGCCGACGACGAACATCACCGTCAGCGCCAGCGCGAAGCGTTGCATCTGCGGCTCGGCCCAACGCTCGAAATTTCCGCCCGAGACCGAATAAAGCTGCAAGAAGCCGACCGAGGCCACGGCGCTGAGCAGCAGCACCAGTGCCCAGTTGACGTAGAGCACCTTGCTCAGACCCGAGGGCGAGCGTTTGACGTGATACTCAAGATAGCTCATGCGCGGCCCCGCAGGCTTGAGGCGGCGACGGCCGGGCCGATCTGGTCGCTGATCGTGCGGATCATCGACTCGATGCGGTTTCTTTGCGGGGCGGGATAGGCCTCGACCGGGGGCAGCCCGCCGTTTTGCGCCGCCAGAATGATGTCGCGCGCGATCGGGGCGGCGGCAGATGACCCACCGCCCCCATGCTCGACCACGATCGACACGGCGTAGCGCGGGGCGCTTTCGGGCGCGTAGCACACAAAGAGCGCATGATCGCGCCGGTTCCAGGGCAGCTGATCCTGCCGCCGGATGCCCGAGGCCCGCTCGGCAGCGGTGATCGAGAACACCTGACTGGACCCGGTCTTGCCCGACATGCGCATGGCTTCGTCCACGATGCGCGAGGCATAGGCGGTGCCGCGCTGCGAATTGGACACCTCGAACATACCGCGCTGCACCATCGCCAGATGCGCGGGGTTGAGACCCAAGGGCGGGTACTCAGGCAGCGGCTGTTCGATATCGTTGATGCTGTGGACCAGCCGGGGCAGGATCGCCCGGTTGGTCGCAATCCGTGCGGTCATCACCGCCAGCTGCAAGGGCGTCGACAGCACGAACCCCTGCCCGATCGAGGCGTTGATCGTGTCACCCACCACCCATTCCGCCCCGCGCCGGTCGCGCTTCCACTCCCGCGAGGGGTTCAGACCGCTGGAGATGCCCGACAGCGGCAGGTCATAGCGCAGACCCAGCCCCATGCGTTCGGCCATGGCGTTGATCCGGTCGATCCCGGTGCGCTGCGCCATCTCGTAGAAATACACATCACAGCTTTCGGCCAGCGCCGAGGTCACATTGACCCGCCCGTGGCCCCCCCGGTTCCAGCAGTGAAAGCGCCGACCGCTGATCTCGATATGACCGGGGCAGAAGACCCGCTCGTCCTGCGTGGCGAAACCCCCCTCGAACGCGGCCATCGCGGTCACGATCTTGAAGGTCGATCCGGGCGGATACGCGCCCTGCACCGCCTTGTTCGACATCGGCCGGTATTCGTTGTCGCGAAGGCCGGCGTAATCGGCGACAGAGATGCCGCGCACAAAGAGATTTGGATCGAATGACGGGGCCGAGGCCATTGCCAGCACATTGCCGGTCTGCACCTCCATCACCACCGCCGCCGCGCTCTGATCACCCAGACGAGCCAGCGCGAAGGCCTGAAGCGAACGGTCCAGCGTCAGTTGCAGATTGGCCCCCGCGTCGCCTTCCTGACGGTCCAGCTCGCGCATTTCGCGGCCCACCGCGTTGACCTCGATGCGGCGATGCCCGGCCGAGCCGCGCAGATCGTCCTCCATCTCGCGCTCGATGCCGATCTTGCCGATCTGGAAACGCGGGATCATCAGCAGCGGATCGGGGCTTTCCAGCGCCTCGAGGTCACGCTCGGACACCGGGCCGACATAGCCGACCGAATGCGCGAACTCGGCACCGAAGGGATAAAAGCGGGTCCAGCCGACCTCGGGGGTGATGCCGGGCATGGCGGGGGCGTTGGCGGCGACGCGCGCGACCTCCTCCCAGTTCAGCTGATCGACGATGGTCACCGGCACAAAGGGACGGTGGCGCATGATCTCGCGCTCGGCGCGCTCGATCTCTTCTTCGGTCAGCGGGATCAGCTCGGCCAGCCGCTCGAGCGCGGCACGCGGCGCGCCCGCATCCTCGCGCACCAGAACGATGCGGTAATTCTGCACATTCGACGCCAGAACCAGCCCGCTGCGGTCCAGAATGGTGCCGCGCGCGGGCGGTAGCAGGCGGATGTTGATGCGGTTTTCATCGGCCAGCAGGCGGAACTCTTCGGCCTGCCCCAGCTGAAGCGAGCGCATGCGCAGCACCAGCGCCCCGGCAAACACCAGCTGGGCACCGCCCAGCAGAGCGGCGCGGCGCGAGATCTTGCGCGCGCTTTCCTCGTTATCCTTGGGCGGTCGTTTCATAGCTTGCGGCCCAGTTCATCCACTTCGCCCGTCGCCGGCTTGCGCACGCGCAGCACGCCCTGCAAGAACCAGACAACCAACGGGTATACGGCAATAGTGACCACAAGTCGCCCCACGCTCAAGTCCAGCGGGTCGCGCGCGGCCATCACGATCACGAGCACAAGCCGGTACGCCACCGACATGGCCAGCATCACCCCGGCCACCATCGCCCATTCCAAGAGCAGGTTCATCTCGCGCACCACCGATTGACGGCGACGCAGGAATTCGGTCCCGGCCAGCACAGCCAGCGCCCACAGGCCCGGCGGGCGCATGAGGAACAGATCCTCGACCAGAAATACCAGCACAATGGCCAGCGCGGGCAGATGCGACGGGCGGCGCAGCACCCAGGCGACGGTCAGCGCCAGCAGGAAGTCGGGCGCGGGCCAGCCGCCTTCGGGATTGGACAGCGGCAGGATGCGCGCCAGAATCGTCACCGCAGCGATCAGCACCCACAGGCCCAGATAGACCAACGTCCGCAGGCGCCAGAACTCGCTACTCATTGGGCGGCCCGCCCGTGGCGGCACCACCCGGCAGCGGCAGCGCGGGCACGGCGTCAACGGTGCCCGCAGCGTCAGGCTCGGGCCCTTCCTCCAGCGGTGCGTCTTGCATCGGGATGAACGGCACGCCGGTCGTCGGGTCCAGTGGCGTGCCTTCGGCATCCACCGGGCGCAGCAGCGCGCCGGATTGCTCGATCCGCTCGGCGGGGCGCGAGCGCAGCACGCGCAGGAAATCGAGCCGCCCGTAATCCGCCGCCAACCGCACGCGCAGACGGCCGTCGGCGCCCTCGGCCACCTCGCCGACCAGCAGACCCGGCGGGAACACCCCGCCATCCGAGGCACTGACCACCCGGTCGCCGGGGCGCAAGGCCTCGGGGCTTTCGACGAAGTCGAGCACCGGCAACTGGGTGTTGTCGCCACTGATCAGCGCGCGCTGGCCGGTGGGCTGCACGATCACCGGCACCCGGCTGTTGGAATCCGTCAGCAGGATCACCCGTGACGAGCGATCCCCGACCCCGGCGATCCGGCCGGCCAGCCCCAGCCCGTCCATCACCGCCCAGCCATCGACGATCCCGTCGCGCGATCCGACGTTGAGCAGCACCGATTGGCGGTACGGGCTGCCCGCATCGGCCATCACCACGCCGGTCACATGCGTCAGCTGCGGGTCCAGCCGCACGCGGGCCATGTCCAGCAGCTGCGCGTTGCGCTGCTCCAGTTGCAGTGCCGCCTCGCGCCAGGCGCGCATCTGCTGCAGCTCGCGCCGCAGCTCCTGATTTTGCTCATAGATGCGCGCGTAGCTGCGGAAATCCTCGACCATCCGCGACACGCGGGTGACCGGCGCCATGGCCCATTCCATATTGGGGACCACGGCGTCGACCACAGCGGTGCGGAACCGCTCGATCCGGGGGCTGTCGATGCGCCAGAGCAGGAACAGCGCCAGCAGGACCAGCGCCAACACCCCGACCACGAGGCGCCGCACGGGGCGGACATAATCGGCCTCGTTCGAACGGTCAGTTGCCACGGTGGTCCCTCACGCCCGAGCGGTGCTCAGCTTTCGTAATCAATGGCGTGGCGCAGCTGCTTTTCGTATTCCAGCGCCTTGCCGGTGCCCAGCGCCACGCAGTTCAGCGACTGGTCGGCCACGGTGATGATCAGCCCGGTCTGCTCGCGCAGCGCCAGATCCAGATCGCCCAAGAGCGCCCCGCCCCCGGTCAGCATGACGCCCCGGTCCACGATGTCTGCCGCCAGATCCGGCGGCGTGGTTTCCAGCGCGATCATCACGGCCTCGCAGATGGTCTGCACGGTTTCCGACAGCGCTTCGGCGATCTGGCCCTGGGTGATCTCGATTTCCTTGGGCACGCCGTTCAGCAGGTCGCGACCGCGGATCTGCATGACCTTCCCGCGCCCGTCGTCCGGCATCCGCGCCGTGCCGATGGTGCATTTGATCCGCTCGGCGGTGGATTCGCCAATCAAAAGGTTCTGATGACGGCGCAGGTAGCTGATGATCGCCTCATCCATGCGGTCACCCCCGACGCGCACCGACCGCGCATAGACGATATCGCCCAAGCTGAGCACAGCCACCTCGGTCGTCCCGCCACCAATATCCACCACCATCGAGCCGGTGGGATCGGTGATCGGCATGCCTGCGCCGATGGCGGCGGCGATCGGCTCGGAAATCAGCCCGGCGCGGCGCGCGCCTGCGGACAGAACCGACTGCCGGATCGCGCGTTTCTCAACCGGCGTGGCCCCGTAGGGCACGCAGACGATGACCTTGGGTTTGGAGAAGGTCGAGCGCTTGGTCACCTTGCGGATGAAGTGCTTGATCATCTCTTCGGCAACGTCGAAGTCGGCGATGACCCCGTCGCGCATCGGGCGGATTGCCTCGATCGAGCCGGGGGTGCGACCCAACATCAGCTTGGCGTCTTCGCCCACGGCCAGAACTTGCTTGCGCCCGTCCTTGACGTGGTAGGCTACGACCGACGGCTCATTCAAAATGATCCCGCGGCCCTTGACGTAGACCAGCGTATTCGCCGTGCCGAGGTCGATCGCCATATCCGACGAAAAGAGGCCAGAAAGTCCGAACATGTGGCGGTCATCCCATAATCATGGAAGGCCCCCGCACAAGGGCGGGGGCGATTGCGTGGCCCTTATAGGCTCGCTTGACCCTTGGCGTAAAGGCCCCCGGTCCGCGGCATCGGCGCATATCTGCCGCGATCCATCTCACGAATGGGTGCGGGATTAGGGGCCCCCGCGACGTTCCATGGATCGGCTTGTCCGAGGGTTCGGTCAAGACAATTCGGCGGACAACACGCAAAGGTGGGAGGCCTGAGCGGCCCCCCGCCTGTGGCTCAGTGCGCCGCCGAGGTTTGCAGCGCCGAATTGTTCGCCCGGCCCTGCCCTGCGTGCATGCGGTTGAGCGCATTCACATAGGCCTTGGCCGAGGCGACGACCGTGTCGGTATCCGCCGATTGCCCGGTGAACACCATGCCCGCCCGGCTGACCCGGACCGACACCGTCGCCTGCGCGTCCGTGCCTTCGGTCACCGCCTGCACCTGATACAGGTCCAGCTTGGCGTCATGCGGGTAGAGCATCTTGACCGCGTTGAACACCGCATCGACCGGGCCGTCGCCGGTCGCATCGACGTAATGCTCCTCGCCGCCGACGCTCATGGTCAGCTCGGCCTCTTGCGGACCCTCGGTGCCGCAGACCACGCGCAGTTTCCTGATCTGCAGATGATCGTCGCCGCCCGTCGCCGCCGTATCGGCGACCAGCGCGACCAGATCGTCGTCATAGACCTCTTTCTTGCGGTCGGCCAAAGCCTTGAAGCGCACGAAGACGTCTTTCAGCTGGTTGTCGCCCAGATCATAGCCCAGCTCGGCCATCTTGGCGCGCAGCGCGGCGCGGCCCGAGTGTTTGCCCATGGCGATGTTCTTGGCGGTCAGGCCGATATCCTCGGGTCGCATGATCTCGAAGGTCTGCACGTTCTTCAGCACGCCATCCTGATGGATGCCGGATTCGTGCAGGAAGGCGTTCTTGCCGACCACGGCCTTGTTGTACTGCACGGCAAAGCCCGAAACCTGACTGACCCGGCGGCTCAGATGCATGATCTTGGTCGAGTCGATGCGGGTCTGGTACGGCATGATGTCGTTGCGCACCCGCATCGCCATCACCACCTCTTCCAGCGCGGTGTTGCCAGCGCGCTCGCCCAGACCGTTGATCGTGCACTCGATCTGCCGCGCGCCCGCCTCGACTGCCGCCAGGCTGTTGGCCGTCGCCATGCCCAGATCGTTGTGGCAATGCGTGGCGAAGATGATGGTGTCGGCCCCCGGCACCCGTTCCAGCAACATGCGGATCAGGTCAGCGGATTCGCGCGGCGCGGTGTAGCCGACGGTATCGGGGATGTTGATCGTGGTGGCCCCCGCCTTGATCGCGGTTTCCACAACGCGGCACAGATAGTCATGCTCGGTCCGCGTGGCATCCATCGGCGACCATTGCACATCGGCGCACAGGTTGCGGGCATGGGCGACGGTCGCGGCGATCTTCTCGATCATCTCTTCCTGATTGAGCGCGGTGATGTCGCGGTGCAGCGGCGAGGTGCCGATGAAGGTGTGAATGCGCGGCTTGGCGGCGTGTTTCACCGCCTCCCAGGCGCGGTCGATGTCGGCAAAATTGGCGCGGGCCAGGCCGCAGATGGTCGAGTTGCGGCTCTGGCGCGCGATCTCGCTCACGGCGGCAAAATCGCCCTCCGAAGCGATGGGGAAACCGGCCTCGATCACATCGACGCCCATTTCGTCCAGCAAGCCGGCGATTTCCAGCTTCTCGTCGTGGCTCATGGTGGCGCCCGGCGATTGTTCGCCATCACGCAGGGTGGTGTCAAAAATCAGAACGCGGTCTTGTTTCGAGCGGGTTTGGTCGGCGGTATCGGTCATGATGATATTCCGTGCTGTCTGCGAGTGTCCTTAACGGCGGGTCCGGGCGCTGGCTACCTCTGAGCGGTCGCGCCCGAAGGCACGCTCAGAGGTCGCTAAGGAGCAGAAGACCGCACAGGCGCGCGCAGGCCGCGGGCAAACCCGGCAGCGAGGCAATGATCAAGGGGCGCGTGCGTTCCATGGGGCGGACTATACGGACGCGATCGGAAAAGAAAAGGGCGAAGTGACGGGGGCCGGGCGCGCGGGGGCATCGAGCCCCCGCGCGCCCGGTGGGGGCCAGCCCCCACACCCCGCGCTGGGAGGATTTTCCATCCTCCCAGACCCTCCTGGAGGATATTTTTGGAGCAAAGAAGGGTGCGCGGCGGGAAATCTTCACGTCCTGTTAACCCTTATCCCTCAGGTTGAGAGTCGAATGAGACGAGGCTGCGATGGACGGGACACCACTTTCTTCTCCCACACCCTTCACCCCACCCACCACGGAAGAAGACCGGCTGTCGTGGCTTCGTCTCATTCGCTCGCGCCGCGTTGGCCCCAGCACGTTTCAGCGCCTGATGGGCGAACATGGCAGCGCGCAGGCGGCGCTGGCGGCACTGCCGGGCATCGCGCGCGCCGCCGGGATTGACGACTATACCGCGCATCCGCTCGACGCCGCACAGGCCGAGCTCGATCAGGGCCAGCGCAAAGGCGCGCGGCTCTTGTTCCTTGGTGCGCCTGATTACCCCCTTCCGCTCGCCGCGCTGACCGACCCGCCGCCCGTTCTCTGGGCGCGCGGGCGCGGTGCCGTGCTGGGCCGCCCCGCCGTCGCCATCGTCGGCGCCCGCAATGCCTCCAGCCTCGGCGGGCGCATGGCGCGCAAACTGGCCGAGGGGCTGGGCTATCACGGCTTCGTTGTCGTTTCCGGCCTCGCGCGCGGCATCGACACCACCGCCCATGGCGGCGCGCTCAAGACCGGCACCATCGCGGTGATGGCGGGCGGCGTTGACGTGATCTACCCGGCCGAGAACGAGATGCTCGCGGCCTCGATTGCCGATCAGGGTCTGCTGGTCTCGGAACAACCCATAGGCCTCAGCCCCCAAGCGCGCCATTTCCCGCGCCGCAACCGGCTGATCGCCGGGCTGTCGCGCGCGGTCATTGTCGTTGAGGCGGCCGAGGGTTCCGGCAGCCTGATCACCGCCCGTGACGCGCTCGATCAGGGGCGCGAGCTGCTGGCGGTGCCCGGTCATCCGATGGACCCCCGCGCTGCAGGCTGCAACCTTCTGATCCGCGACGGGGCAACGCTGGTGCGCGACACCGCCGATGTCCTCGCCGCGCTCGAGGGCAGCCTTGAGCGCGATCCACCCACCCCCGCCCCGCAAACCAGAACCGGCCCGCCCGCCCACACATGGCCGGACACCCTCACCCTGCACCGCCTGATCCTCGACCGGCTCGGCCCCTCACCCGTCGCTGAAGACCAGCTCCTGCGCGACCTCGACCTGCCTGCGCAGGCGGTTGCCCCCGCCCTGCTGTTCCTCGAACTCGACGGCCGGGTGCAACGCCAGCCCGGTGGCATGCTCGCGCGCCGCTGAGCACGTCTTTGCTCGCGAAATATCCTCCGGGTGGGTCCGGGAGGGTGGAAAACCCTCCCGGGCGGGTGCGGGTGGCAACCCGCCGGGCCGAGGGGGCTCGATGCCCCCGAGGCCCGGGTCGCGCGCAGCAAAATCACCCGCTCAATTGACATCCCCCCCGTTCAACCCCATCTATGCGGCGCACCCTGCGCGGCACCCCCTGGTCGCCGCGCCAAAAGGGCAAGAGTAATCAGAGGTTTGCATGACAGTTGTCGTTGTCGAGTCCCCCGCCAAGGCCAAAACGATCAACAAGTACCTGGGCCCCGGCTTCACGGTTCTCGCCTCGTTCGGCCATGTTCGTGACCTGCCGCCCAAGGATGGCTCGGTCGATACCGAACACGAATTCGACATGAAATGGGAGATCGCGGCGGACTCCAAGAAGCACATCAAGGCGATCACCGATGCGCTCAAGGACGACGACACGCTGATTCTGGCGACTGACCCTGACCGCGAAGGGGAAGCGATTTCGTGGCATCTGGAACAGGCGCTGGAGAAGAAGCTCAAGGGCAAGAACGTCTCGCGCGTCACCTTCAACGCGATCACCAAACCGGCGATCCTGGAGGCGATGAAGCACCCGCGTCAGGTCGACGCGCCGCTGGTGCAGGCCTATCTCGCCCGCCGCGCGCTGGACTACCTGGTCGGCTTCAACCTCAGCCCCGTGCTGTGGCGCAAGCTGCCCGGTGCGAAATCGGCGGGCCGGGTGCAATCGGTCTGCCTGCGCCTGATCGTCGAGCGCGAGATGGAAATCGAGGCGTTCCGCGCCCGTGAATACTGGTCTGTCACCGCCCAGCTGACCAACGCCCGCGGCGCCGAATTCACCGCCCGGCTGACCAATCTGGCGGGCAAGCGTCTGGACAAGTTCGATCTGGCCGACTCGGTCGCCGCCGAGCTGGCCGTGCAGGCCGTGACCTCGCGCGCGCTCACCGTCACTTCGGTCGAGGCCAAACCCGCCAGCCGCAACCCGACCGCGCCTTTCATGACCTCGACCTTGCAACAGGAAGCCAGCCGCAAGTTCGGCATGGGTGCCAAGCAGACCATGTCGGCGGCCCAGCGTCTGTATGAGGCCGGGCACATCACCTATATGCGGACCGACGGCATCGACATGGACCCCAGCGCCGTGCAGGACGCCCGGGCCGAGATCGAGAAGCGCTATGGCAAGGACTACGTTCCGGCCAGCCCGCGTCTGTACAAGAACAAGGCCAAGAACGCGCAGGAAGCGCACGAATGTATCCGCCCCACCGACATGAGCGCGGACCCTGACTCAGTGCGCCTGACCGAATCCGATCAGCGCCGCCTCTATGATCTGATCTGGAAGCGCACCATCGCCTGCCAGATGGAAGCCGCCCGCATGGAGCGCACCACCGCCGAGATCGGCTCGAAAGACGGTCAGGTCGGGTTGCGCGCCACCGGTCAGGTGATGCTGTTCGACGGTTTCCTGCGTGTGTACGAGGAAGGCCGGGACGAGGATGGCGACGACGAAGGCCGTCTGCCGCAGCTCGCGCAGGGCGAAAGCGTCGAGAAACGCGCCATCGACCCCGAGCAGCATTTCACCCAGCCCCCCGCCCGCTATACCGAGGCAACGCTGGTCAAGCGGATGGAAGAGCTTGGCATTGGCCGCCCGTCGACCTATGCCTCGATCGTCACGACGATTCAGGATCGCGGCTATGTGCGCAAGGACAAGAACCGCCTGATTCCCGAGGATAAAGGCCGGTTGGTGACGATCTTCCTGACCAGCTATTTCCGCAAGTATCTGGAATACGATTTCACCGCCGATCTGGAAGAACAGCTCGACGACATCTCGGCGGGCAGCCGGAATTACAAGGATGTGCTGGCGCGGTTCTGGCGCGATTTCTCGGCCGCCTTGGCCGAAACCGCCGATCTGCGCATCACGGAAGTCCTGGAAAAGATCGACGACGTGCTGTCGCCGCATCTCTACCCACCGCGTGAGGATGGCGGCGATCCGCGCCTCTGCCCGACCTGTGGCAAGGGCCGTCTGAACCTGAAAACCGCGCGGTCGGGCGGGGCCTTCATCGGTTGCAACAACTACCCCGAATGCCGCTACACCCGCCCGCTGTCGGGCGATGAGGGTGACGCGGAACTGGCGGGCGACGGCAAGGTGCTGGGCTTTGACGGCGAGGATGCGATCCGGCTGAAAACCGGGCGCTTTGGCCCTTACGTGCAGCGCGGCGAGGCGACCGAAGAGGTGCCCAAACCGCCGCGCTCCAGCCTGCCCAAGGGCTGGGACGTCGAGGCGATGGATCTGGACAAGGCGCTGCAGCTGCTCAGCCTGCCGCGCCTGATCGGCGCGCATCCCGAGGATGGCGAACCGATTGAATCCGCGATCGGCCGCTTTGGCCCCTACGTCAAGCACAACAAGACCTACGCCAACCTGCCCGAGGTGGACGAGGTCTTCACCATCGGCATGAACCGCGCGATGGAAGTGCTGGCCGCCAAACTGGCGCGCGGCCCCGGTCGCGGCGCGGCGGCAGAACCGCTCAAACTGCTGGGCGATCACCCCGATGGCGGGCCGGTGCAGGTGATGCCGGGGCGCTACGGGCCCTATGTCAAATGGGAAAAGGTCAACGCGACCCTGCCCAAGGAATTTGACCCGGCAACGGTGACGATGGAACAGGCGCTGGAACTGATCGCGGCGAAAGCGGCGAGCAGCCCCAAGGGCAAGAAAGCGGCAGCCAAGAAGCCCGCCGCCAAGAAAGCCGCCGCCAAGACGGCGACCAAAACGGCGACCAAAACCGCTGCCAAGAAACCGGCGGCGAAAAAGGCCCCGGCCAAAACGGCGGCCAAGAAGGCGGCAAAGCCGACGGACGCCGACGAATGATCCTGTCGGGCGCGGGCCTCAGAACCCGCGCTCGATGAACCCAAGGCGCGAGAAGAACCGCATCCACGGCGACAGTTCCTGCCCCGGCAGTACCCGCTCGCCCTGATCGATATAGCTCTGGATCAGCCGGTCTGCCCGCGCCGCCAGAGCTGCATCAAGGATCGCCACGCCGTTTTCCAGATCATGCCAGAAACTGCGCTGGTTCAGGTTGACCGAGCCGATCAGCACCAGCCGGTCGTCGATGACGATCAGCTTTGAGTGCAGTAAAAGCGGCATCGGATCATAGTCGAAGAACCGCACCCAATCGCCGTGCCGGTTGGCAAAGCGCCGGTTCAGACCTGTCACCATGAAGTCCGTCGCCTCGCGCACCCGCACCGTCGCCACCACATCGACGGTCACGCCCCGCGCATGCGCGCGCTCCATCGCGGCGCTGATCGCCGGTGTCAGGTTCAGATAGGGCGAGGCAATGCGGATCCGGTGCTGCGCCGCGTCAATCAGCCCGGCGTAATAGCGATCCAGCGCAGCGCCATCGGTATAGGGCACCGAAATCAGATGCCGCATCGCGTGGTCGGGCAGCGCGCGCACCGTCTCGGCCCGATGGGGCGTGGGCCACATCGCCTGCGTGTCGCGGTCACGGTTCCACAACGCGCCCATCTGCTGCACGATCTCGCGCACCTGAGCATCGCCCTGCAGGGCCAGCTCGAAATCCTCATAGGCGGTGAACCCGCCGGTCAGGCGCATCTGCTCGGGGTCGTACTGATGCAGAAAGGGAAAGTCGTCCAGATCGCGCGGCTCGGGGAAAAAATACCCCTCGTGGATATTACGCCCGCCAACAATGGCGATCGAGCGCCCGGGCTGCCGCGCGATGGTGGCAAACAGCTTTACATGCGTCACCCGATGCAGCCGCGCGAACTGGCCCTCGACGCCCCGCGCGGCCTCGGCGGGCATGCGGTAGGGCTGCACCTGCACCGTCGGATATTGCGAGGCCAGCCCCTCGAACAACCGCCGGTCGGTCTCGGTCAGCATCACGTCGGACACCAGAATGCGCACCACCGTCCCGCGCGCAGCGTGCCAGGCCAGCATCCGCGCGGTCAGGTAACCCGCGAAATCCGCGTTCATGTTCAGGTAGTTGACGTAAATCAGATCCAGATCCGGCGCGTTGGAGTAATCCAGCGCCACCGCCGGATCGCCCGCGATCAACGCCGCGCGCGGCAGGCGGCTGCCAGTCAGCGCCTCGACCCGCGCGTTCAGCGCGTCGGCCCCGTCCGCCAGCATGGTCACCGGCCCGGCAGACATCGGGCAGGTCGCCGCCAGATCGCCGCTGTCCATGAAGGCGCGCTCCAGCGCATCCGCCCCGCCGCCGGTGCAGCTGCGCACCGGCGCGTCCAGCGCGGCGATGACCGGCAGCGCGGTATCCTCGCGCTCAAGACGCAGCGTCCAGCCGGGGCGCCCGCCCGGCGTCACCGTCAGGTCGCAGGCCTGCGTCGCCGGGTCCAGTTCCAGCCCGCTGCGCAACCGCTCACCGGGTGGCACGCGCAGGGTGATGGGCACACCGGCCGCAACCCAGACCGACCCGCCGATCCCTTCATCGCGACGCTGAATCCGCGCGCGGGCATCGCAGACGGCCACGACCCGGTAGGCCATGTGCCCATGCGCCATGAAGCGCAGCGAGACCTCGCGCGCGCCCGCAGCACTGAAATAGCCGCGATGCTGGCCGTCGGACGGGCCTGCCTCGAACAAGGGAAGATCGGTGATGGCATGGCGTCCCTGCACCGGCGCGGCGACCAGGGGCACCTGCTCGGGTGCAGGGACGCCACGCTGCGCCGCCGCACAGGCAGACAGCGCGATCAGCAGGGACAAAAACAGGCGATTCAGCCGGAAAACCATGGCTGCACAATAGTCTCCCCCAGCACATCCGCAAGACACGCCCATGACACTTGACCCAGACGTGCACAGCCGCGCAGCGCCGCCCGTGCAATTGACTTCGCCGCAGTGCCGCGTCACAAACGCGGGGCGATCAGCACGGGGGATAGCATGCAAAAGATTTTTGGCTCGGCAGCAGAGGCGCTGGACGGGATCCTGTTCGATGGAATGACCATCGCAGCCGGGGGTTTTGGCCTGTGCGGCATCCCCGAACTGCTGATCGCGGCGATCCGCGATCTCGGGCGTCAAGGATCTGACCGTCGCGTCGAACAACGCCGGTGTTGACGGCTTTGGTCTGGGTCAGTTGCTGACCACCCGGCAGGTCAAGAAGATGATCTCGTCCTATGTCGGCGAGAACGCGGAATTCATGCGCCAGTACCTGTCAGGCGAGCTTGAGCTGGAATTCAACCCGCAGGGCACGCTGGCCGAGCGCATGCGCGCCGGGGGCGCTGGCATCCCGGGCTTCTACACCAAGACGGGTGTGGGCACGGTGATCGCCGAGGGCAAAGAGCTGAAAGATTTCAACGGCGAAACCTATGTGCTGGAAACCGGGCTGGTGATGGATCTGTCGATCGTCAAGGCGTGGAAAGCCGACACGACCGGTAATGCTGTCTTCCGCAAGACCGCGCGCAACTTCAACCCGCCCGCGGCCACCTGTGGCAAGATCTGCGTGCTCGAGGTCGAAGAGATTGTGCCCGCCGGGACGCTGGACCCCGACCATATCCACCTGCCCGGCATCTATGTGCACCGCCTGATTCAGGGCGAGCACGAGAAACGCATCGAACAACGCACCACCCGCGCGGCTTGAGGAGAGACGATCATGGCTTGGGACCGCAATCAGATGGCCGCCCGCGCGGCGCTGGAACTCAAAGACGGCATGTACGTCAACCTCGGCATCGGCATCCCGACGCTGGTCGCCAACTACATTCCCGAGGGGATGACGGTGACGCTGCAATCGGAAAACGGGATGCTGGGCATCGGGCCCTTCCCGACTGAAGACCAGGTCGACCCCGACCTGATCAATGCCGGTAAACAGACGGTGACGGCCCTGCCGCACACCGCCTATTTCGACAGCGCGACCTCGTTCGCAATGATCCGTGGCGGCAAGATCGCCATGGCGATCCTGGGTGCGATGGAAGTGGCCGAAAACGGCGATCTGGCGAACTGGATGATCCCGGGCAAGCTGGTCAAGGGCATGGGCGGCGCGATGGACCTCGTGGCCGGGGTCAAGCGCGTGATCGTGGTCATGGACCACACGTCCAAGCATGGTGAGTCCAAGGTGCTCAAGGACTGCACGCTGCCGCTGACCGGCAAGGCCGTGGTCGACCGGATCATCACCAACCTCGGCGTGCTCGATGTGGTGCCGGGCGGGCTGAAGATCGTCGAATGCGCCGACGGCGTCACCGAGGCCGAACTGCGCGCAGCGACCGAGGCCACGATTGTCGACTGATCACATCATCACCCGCGAAGTGGCCGAGACCAAGGGCCGCTATGTCATCCGCAAAGAGGGTGACGAGGCGGAACTGACCTACTCGATCACCACACCGCACCTGATCATCGCCGACCATACCGGCGTCCCCGACAGCTTTCGCGGCACCGGTGCGGGTCTGGCGCTGGTCCAGCGTCTGGTCGCGGATGCGCGGGCCGAAGGGGTCAAGATCATCCCGCTTTGCCCCTTCGTGAACGCCCAGCGCAAGCGGCATCCGGAATGGGCGGACGTGTTCCAGGTCTGAGACTGTTGGCATCGGGGGCTGCCGCCCCCGAACCCCCTGCCCAAAGGGGACGCACGCGCCCCCTTTGGAAACCCCCGTGGATTTTTTCAGACAGATGATGGCGCGTGGTTAACGAAACCTTATCATCTGTCCTTAAATATCCTGGGGGGTGAATTGGCCGTCAGGCCAAGAGGGGGGCAAGGCCCCCCTGCCCGGTCGCCCGAGGGCGCGGCGGCGACAGCCGTCTCGGCCAAGGGCGAAACCCCGCGCCCGCCCCTCCCCAAGCTTGACTTCCCCCAGCCCCCGCGCCAGAAACCCCGGGCATCAACCCGAGGAGCCGACATGGCCGCTGCAGCCGAGAAAAACGACGGCATCTGGGAAACCGTCAAGACCGTCGCCTGGGCTCTGCTCATCGCCGGCGTGTTCCGGACACTGTTTTTCCAGCCTTTCTGGATCCCCTCGGGCTCGATGAAGGAAACGCTGTTGATCGGCGATTTCCTTTTTGTGAACAAATGGGCCTATGGCTATTCGCGCTATTCCTGCCCCTTCGCGCTGTGCCCGATCACGGGCCGCATCTTCGCCTCGGACCCCGAGCGTGGCGACGTCGCCGTGTTCCGCCACCCGGTCAGCGGCGACGATCTGATCAAGCGTCTGATCGGCCTGCCCGGCGACCGCATTCAGGTCCGCGAAGGCGTGCTCTACATCAACGACGAAGCCGTCGAGCTGCAGGATGACGGCGATTTCGTCGAAACCTATGACCGTCAGGGTTCGGCCGGCCAGTACCCGCGCTGTGAAAACGCGCCGGTCGGTCAGGGCGGCGCCTGCCTCAAAGGCCGCCAGATCGAGACCCTCCCCAACGGCGTCAGCCACACGATCCTCAACATCGAGGACAATGGCTTTGCCGACAACACGCCGATCTTCACCGTCCCCGAAGGCCATTTCTTCTTCATGGGCGACAACCGCGACAACTCGGTCGACTCGCGCTTTGCGCAGGCCTCGGGTGGCGTCGGCTTCGTGCCCTTCGAGAACCTGATCGGCCGCGCCGACCGGGTGATGTTCTCGTCCGCCGGCACCTCCATGCTGGCCTTCTGGACCTGGCGCAGCGACCGGTTCTTCCACTCGCTGCATCTGGGCGACTGATCCCACCGGGCACTCAGGGCGCGCCGCTTGACTCGCGCGCCCCGGTTGCCCAGAAAGCCGCCAACCGTCACGAGGGCGGCGCAAGGGGACCGCGGCGCCGTGGCCAACACCGAACTACACAGAGCACGGGCATGGTGGGAGACGGTCAAGACCGTCGCCTTTGCCCTTCTGCTGGCCGGCCTGTTCCGCACCGTGCTGTTTCAGCCCTTCTGGATCCCCTCGGGCTCGATGAAGGAAACCCTGCTGATCGGCGATTTCCTCTTCGTCAACAAATTCGCCTATGGCTGGTCGCGCTGGTCCTGCCCGATGGGTCTGTGCCCGTTTGAGGGCCGCCTGTGGGAAACCCTGCCCGAGCGCGGCGATATCGTCGTCTTTCACCATCCCATCAGCGGCGACGATTACGTCAAACGCCTGATCGGCCTGCCCGGCGATCAGATCGAGCTGCGTCGCGGCCAGATCTGGCTCAACGGCACGCCCATTCCCCAGCGCCCCGACGGCGACTTTGTCGAGACTGCCGCCCCCCAGGGCCCCGGCGGCCACCAGCCGCGCTGTCAGAACCGCCCGGTCGCCGGCGGCGACTGCCGCAAGGCGCGCAGCATCGAGACCTTGCCGAATGGCGTCAGCTACCCGGTGCTCAACATCACCGACCGCGCCTTTGGCGACACCACGACCAGCTACACCGTCCCGCCGGGCCATGTCTTCGTCATGGGCGACAACCGCGACAACTCGCTCGACTCGCGCTTTGAGCAGGCGCAGGGTGGCGTGGGCTTTGTCCCCCTCGAAAACCTGATCGGGCGCGCCGACCGGGTGTTGTTTTCCTCTGCGGGCAGCTCGCTCCTGGCCTTCTGGACCTGGCGCGGCGACCGCTTTTTTCACGCGTTGAACTGATGGCCCAAGCCCCCAAACTCTCGGCCGAACTGGTCGCCTTTGCTGACCGTCTCGGCCATGCCTTCCAGCGCCCCGAGCTGCTGATCCGCTCGGTCACCCATGCCTCGGCCGGGTCCAGCGTGCGGCCGCATAACCAGCGGCTGGAGTTTCTGGGCGACCGGGTGCTGGGGCTGGTCATGTCGGAAACGCTGTTCCGCGCCGACCGGCAGGCGACCGAGGGCCAGCTCGCCCCCCGCTTTAACGCCTTGGTGCGCAAGGAAACCTGCGCCGATGTGGCGCGGGCGATCGATCTGGGCGCGGTGCTGCGGTTGGGCCGGTCCGAGATGCTCTCGGGCGGGCGGCGCAAGGAAACCCTGCTGGGCGACGCGATGGAGGCGGTGCTGGCCGCCGTCTACCTCGATGCCGGGCTTGAGGCGGCGCGCGCGGTGATCCTGCGCCATTGGCGCGACAAGATCGAGCATGTCGATGACGATCTCGCGCGACCCCAAGACCGCGCTGCAGGAATGGGCGCAGGCGCGCGGCACCCCGCCGCCGACCTACGCCGAGATCGGCCGCGAAGGCCCGCCCCACGCGCCGATGTTCACCATCGAGGCCCGGCTGCAGGACGGCCCCAGCGCCAGCGCCACCGCCGGGTCCAAACGCGCGGCGGAACAGGCAGCGGCGCGCGCGCTGCTGGCGCAGGTCGCCCCCGAATGACCCCTGCCGGAAACCGACGCGGCGCGCTGTTCATGGTGCTCTCGATGGCCGCGTTTTCGGCTGAAGACGCGTTTTTCAAAGCCGCCACGCAGCTGATCCCCGCCCCCAGCGCGATGATGGGCTTTGGCCTGCTGGGCATGGCGATCTTCGCCCTCGCCGCGCTGATCCGTGGCGAAGCGCCGGTGCCCCGGATCACCAAAGGGCTTGCGATCCGCTCAGGCATCGAGGTCGGCGGGCGGCTCTTTTACTCGCTGGCGCTGGCCTTTGCCGGGCTGGGCGTGACCTCGGCCATCCTGCAGGCAACGCCGCTGGTGGTGGTCGCAGGCGCAGTCTGGCTGTTTGGCGAGATCGTCGGCTGGCGGCGCTGGCTCGCCATCGCGCTGGGGCTGAGCGGCGTTCTGCTGGTGCTGCGCCCGACCGGCACTGCGCTGGACCCGGCGGCGCTGTTTGCGGTGCTGGGCATGCTGGGCTTTGCCGGGCGCGACCTTGCCACCCGCGCAGCCCCCCTCAGCGTCACCAACGCGCAGCTCGGCGTTCTGGGCATGGGCGCGCTGGCCGTCGCCGGGCTGGTCGTGCAACTGGTCACCCTCGCGCCGATCACCCTGCCCGAACCGATGGCCGCGCTGCGTGTCGCAGGGGCAGCGGTCTTCGGCTGTATCGCCTATGCCTCGCTTACCGTGGCGATGCGCTCGGGCGAAGTCTCGGTCGTGACGCCCTTCCGCTACACGAGACTGGTCTTCGCGCTGATCCTCGCCGCGTTGCTCTTTGACGAGACACCGGACGGCATCATGCTGCTCGGCTCGGCGCTGATCGTCGGATCGGGCCTTTTTACGCTGGCGCGCGCCCGCCCACGCTAACGCAGCAGTATGGCGCAGCGCCGCGCCATGGTATAAGGCCCGCAGCTGACCAGCCAAGGACCGACCATGACCACACGCGCGGGCTTCGTTGCCCTGATCGGAGAGCCCAATGCGGGCAAATCCACCCTTCTGAACCGGATGGTCGGGGCCAAGGTCTCGATCGTGACTCATAAGGTCCAAACCACCCGCACCCGGATCCGGGGCATCGCCATGGCGGGCGAGACGCAGATCATCTTCGTCGACACGCCCGGCCTGTTCCGCCCGCGCCGCCGGCTCGACCGCGCCATGGTGGCGGCGGCCTGGACGGGGGCGGCGGATGCCGAGATCGTCGTGCTGCTGATCGAGGCCCATCGCGGGCTGACCGAAGGCGGCAAGGCGGTGATCCAGACGCTGAAAGACCGCGCGATCGAAGGCCAGCGCGTCGCACTGGCCATCAACAAGATCGACAAGGTCAAGGCCGAGGCCCTGCTGCGCCTGACCGAAGAGGTCAACGCGATCTATCCGTTCGAGGAAACCTTCCTGATCTCGGCCGAACGCGGCCACGGAACCGAGCACCTCAAGGAATGGCTGGCGCAAAGCCTGCCCGAAGGGCCGTGGCTCTACCCCGAAGACCAGATCGCCGACCTGCCCCTGCGCATGATCGCCGCCGAAATGACGCGCGAAAAACTGACCCTGCGCCTGCATCAGGAACTGCCCTACGAGCTGACGGTCGAAACCGAAGCCTGGGAGGACCGCCCCGATGGCTCGACCAAGATCGACCAGATCATCTATGTCGCCCGCGACGGTCACAAGGGCATCGTGCTGGGTCACAAGGGCGAGACGGTGAAAACCATCGGCCAACAGGCCCGCGCCGAAATCGCCAGCTTCCTGGACCGGCCGGTGCATCTGTTCCTGACCGTCAAGGTCCGCGAGAACTGGCTGAACGAATCCGAGCGCTACACCGAAATGGGCCTCGATTTCCGCGACGGCCATGCCTGACCCGCGCATCATCTGTCGAGAAATATCCACGGGTGGAGTCCAGAGGAGGGGGCGTGCCCCCTCCTCTGGCTGGGGGTTTGGGGGCGAGCAGCCCCCCAACCTGCCCGTCATGACCCCCCGCCTCACCGCCAGCTTCTGGGTCCACGCCTACCTCACCCGCCTGCGCCTGGCTGAAATCCCGGCCTTTGTGGTGAAAAAAGGCGATGAAACCGCCGGTGCCGTGCTGGTCAAGCAATCCCCGCTCGACCGCACCGCCACCCTGCACCAGCGCCAGTTCGACCTGATGGCCGACACCCGCCGCTGGACGCAGATCGCCAGCGGACCCGAGCCCGAAATCGACGCGCTGATCGCCCGCGAACGCGCGCGCGATCCGGATCTGTGGGTGATCGAGGTCGAGGACCGCGCGGGGCGCACGCTGCTGGAAGAACCCGGGTTCGACGCGTAACAGCACTGGTGGCGTCGGGGGGCTGCTCGCCCCCCGAACCCCCTCGCCAGAGGAGGGGGCACGCCCCCTCCTCTGGACTCCTCCCGCGGATATTTAGAGACAGAAAATACGCGCATTGTTTCGGGCGCGCGCTGCCCTATGTTTAGGGGCATCCAAAGGGAGAGACCGCGATGCTGTTCTCATCGAAATCGTATGACATGGTGACCCCGTCCGAGGCGCTGCCCGGCCGGTCCCAGCCGATCCCCACCGCTGACACGCATTTCCTCAGCGCCCGCCCGCTGACCGCCCCTGTGCCCGAAGGCATGGAAGTGGCGATCTTCGGCATGGGCTGTTTCTGGGGCGTCGAGCGGTTGTTCTGGAACACACCCGGCGTCTGGGTCACCATGGTGGGATACGGCGCGGGCTACACACCCAACCCGACCTATCAGGAGGTCTGCACCGGCCGCACCGGGCATAACGAGCTGGTGCGCGTGGTCTATGACCCGACCAAGCTCAGCTATGACGATCTGCTCAAGATCTTCTGGGAGGGGCATGATCCGACGCAAGGCATGCGTCAGGGCGGTGACCGGGGCACGCAGTACCGCAGCGGCATCTATCCCACGACCACCGCGCAACGCGAGGCCGCCGAGGCGAGCCGCACGCTCTATCAGGAGCGTCTGCGCGATGCGCAGCTGGGCACCATCACCACCGAAATCCGCGATGCGCCACCATTCTACATGGCCGAGGATTATCACCAGCAGTATCTGGCGAAGAACCCCGACGGCTATTGCGGGATTGGCGGCACCGGGGTCACCTGCCCCGTGGGCCTTGCGGTCTGAGCGCTGACAGGCTACGCGAACCGGGTATTTCCGGAGAGCCCGCATGACCACTTTCACCGCGCTGACCACCCTTGGCGATGAAACCCGGGCGCAAGCCCTGGGCGAAGCGCTTGAAGAGCTTGACCCGGCGCCGGTTGGCGTCGGCGTCTTCGAGCTGGAGGATGGCTCGGGCCTGTGGGAGGTCGGCGCGTATTTCACCGACACCCCCGACGATATCGCGCTGACCCTGATGGCCGCCGCCTTTGGTGCCGCCGAATTCGCCGTGTCGGAACTGCCGGATATCGACTGGGTCGCCCATGTCCGGCGCGAGTTGAAGCCGGTCGAGGCCGGGCGCTTCTTCGTTTACGGCAGCCATGATGCCGACAAACTGCCGGTCGACCGCATCGGCCTGCTGATCGAGGCCGCCATGGCCTTCGGCACCGGCCACCACGGCACCACGCTGGGCTGCCTGCGGGCGCTCGACCGGCTGGCAAGCGGCGGCTTTCAGGGCAAGAATGTCATCGATGTGGGCTGCGGCACTGCCGTTCTGGCGATGGCCGCCGCGAAAATCTGGCCCGATATGGTGCTGGCCACCGACATCGATCAGGTCGCCGTCGATGTGGCCGAGGCGAACGTCATGGCCAACGGCCTCGATGGCCGGGTCGAATGCCTCGAGGCGATGGGCTTCGAGAACCCGGTGATCCACAAGCGCGCGCCCTATGATCTGGTCTTCGCCAATATCCTCAAAGGCCCGCTGATCCAGATCGCCCCCGACATGGCCAAACACACCGAGACCGGCAGCCTCGCCATCCTCTCGGGCCTGCTGACGACTCAGGCCAGCGATGTTCTGGCCGCCTATACCGCCGCCGGCTTCACCGAGGTCGAGCGTGAGGAAATCGGCGACTGGACCACGCTGGTGCTGCGCCGCGCCTGATTTTTGCCGCATTGAGCCCTCAAACTGACACGCCTGTCCGTTTCGAGGTCTCACATGCCCAGCATTGATTTCCGCACCCGTCTTGATCACGTCCTCGCGTCCCGGGTCGAGGCGCGCAAAGAACAACAGCACAGGCCCGCGCAGCGACTGGTGCGCGGTTTGAGCGTGATCGCCGGGACGCTGGTGTGTTTCTTCGTGCTCAAAGCCGCCGCGCTGGCGCATGACGGGCAGGCGTTTGCCGCGCCAGCCCCCGCCGAACCCGGCATCAGCGCGCAGATCTATCACTGGTTCGCCGGTGCGGACCCGATCAGCAGCACGCTGGCCTATGCCCTGCGCGCCCCGGAACCTGCGCCCGTCACCCTCTGACCCCCCTAAAAACCAAAACGCCGCGCCGGTTTCCCGGGCGGCGCAGGTGTCATCATGGTCTGTGGCGATCAGCGCAGAGCGTCGATCACGTCGGCGATGTCGCCGCGGCACAGTCCGATATCGTCGAGCTCGCGATCCGAAAGCCGGGACAGCTCGCGGCGGGTGATGCGCTTGTCATTCCACGCCGCATAGCGGGCAAAGGCGTCGGCGAACGAGAACCCGAGGCTGCGGCCGAACACGCCGTCAGCAACGGGGCGGGCGGAGGCAAAAAAGGCCATCGTAGGCTCCTGTCATTTCAACTTTGATGAAGCATTGTGCTTCTGGAGTTCAAATAGCCCCAGCAGGCAGCAATGAGAAGACAGAGTACGCGCAATCCCGCCATGCAGGTGCAGCATAGCTTGGGGCACGCACGGCACGCCCCTCTCGCGATAGTCACGGATGGAATACGAACAACTTACGGCCAAATGCGTCGGATGCAACAGAGAAGTGACAGCCCGACGCAAGATTCGGCCTTTACGCTGGTCAATGTTCCCTTTTCGTGCTAACTCTTTGGCAAGGTTTGAACAACAAGCCACCATGATGAACAGGCAGAATCACCGATGCGAGTTTTGGGAATCGACCCCGGTTTGCGCAATCTCGGCTGGGGGGTGATTGACGTCGACGGCTCACGCCTGCGCCATGTCGCAAACGGCGTGCTGCATTCGGACGGAACGCAGGATCTGGCCTCACGCCTGCTGGACCTGCACCGCCAGCTTGAGCGAGTCGTCCGCAGCCAGCGCCCCGATTGCGCCGCTGTCGAGCAGACCTTCGTCAACAAAGACGCCGTCGCCACGCTGAAACTGGGCCACGCCCGCGCCATTGCCTTGCTGGTGCCGGCGCAGGCCGGTCTGACGGTGGGCGAATACGCCCCGAATGCGGTGAAAAAGGCCGTGGTGGGCGTGGGCAAGGCGGCCAAGGTTCAGGTCGATCACATGGTGCGCATGCAGCTGCCCGGCGTTGTGATCGACGGGCCGGATGCTGCCGATGCGCTGGCCGTCGCGATCTGTCACGCCTTTCACATGCAGACCACCGGGCGGTTGCAAGCGGCCCTGCGCGCTGCCGGTTAACGCTTTTCGCCCTCTCACCACAGGACCATCGCCATGATCGGCAAACTCTCGGGCCGCATTGACTACCGCGCCGCCGACCACGTGCTGCTCGACGTCAAGGGCGTCGGCTATATCGTCCATGTCTCAGACCGCACGTTGATGGCCCTGCCCGGCCCCGGCGGCATGGCGGCGCTCTATACCGAGCTTCTGGTGCGCGAGGATCTGCTGCAGCTGTTTGGCTTCCTCACGCTGGTGGAAAAGGAATGGCACCGGCTGCTGGTTTCCGTTCAGGGCGTCGGGGCCAAGGCGGCCATGGCGATTCTGGGCACGCTTGGGCCCGAAGGCGTTTCGCGTGCAATTGCGATCGGGGACGCCAACGCCGTGCGCAAAGCGCCGGGGGTCGGTCCGAAACTGGCACAGCGCGTGGTGCTCGAGCTGAAGGACAAGGCACCCGCCGTCATGGCCATGGGCGGGACCGCGCCCGATCTGGACGGCGATTCGATGGTCATCGAACCGACCGAGGCCCCTGCCCCGGAACCGGTGGCCAAAGCCCCCGCCAAACCCTCAGCCCGCCGTCAGGCCCAGCAAACGCAGGCCGACGCGCTCTCGGCCCTGACCAACCTCGGCTATGGACCGTCCGAGGCCGCGCAGGCCGTCGCCACGGCTGCCGAAGAGGAAACCGAAACCTCAGGCCTGATCCGCGCCGCGCTGAAACTGCTGGCGCCCAAGGGCTGAGCCGATGGATTTTCGTCACCTCCTGCAGGGTCTCGACGTGCCGCTGACGGGCATCGCGCTTTGCCTGCACAAGCCGCCAACCCGGCGCGAACGCGACGCCCTGGCCCTGATGATCGACTCGGCGCCCGCTTTGTTCGAGGCCTATCAGGCAACGCATGCGCGCAGCCCGCAGGCAACGCTGCAAGCCCGGCGGATCATGGCCTCGTTCCTGATGCGCAGCCCCGGCGAGTTGGTTTTCGTCGGGCTCTATCGCCAGAATGGCTGGACCGAGCGCACCGCCGACGAGCTCGAGAACGACCCGCTGCTGCGACAGGTGGACGATCTTACCGGCGGCCATGTCCGCACGACGGCCGACACCTCAGCTGGCGACCAGCCCGGGCGCGCCTGTTTCGACCTCGTGCCGATGCCCGAACTCGCCGAACTCAAGGGTCGCCTTGTGGTACGCGATCCCGGTTCGCGCGCCTACATGCGGCTTGCCGAGACAACACCGCTTGAGATCCTCGAAATCGCGCGCACCCCGGACCTGTCGCCACCAATGCCCGATTGGCGGGACTTGACGCTGCACACCCCGACGCTGCGCATCCTGCCGACCCGCTGGGCCGAGCAGTTGCGCCAGTGGCGCGGCATCTACCTGATCGTCGACGAGACGGACGGCGCCCGCTACGTTGGTGCGGCCTACGGCGAGGAAAACCTGCTCGGTCGCTGGCGCGCGCATGTCGCGCATGAAATCGGCGTCACCGCCAAACTGTCCCGCCGGAACCCGGCCAGTTTCCGTTTCTCGATCCTCGACCTCCTTTCCCCGGCGGCCACCATCGACGAGGTGACGCGCGCGGAACAACAATGGATGGTGCGCCTGCACAGCAGACAGTATGGGTTGAATGCGTGAAGCGTCCGTTAACAGGTGCCGCCAGGGGACATTTGTGAAGAAAAGGCTAACGCGATATTGTAACCCGTTGAAAATATTCGTCTCATGACCCTGTCCCATCGTGGGACATCCTCACGTCCCTTGCCCGGACAGTCCTTTGGGATCACTCTCGCCCCATGACCACCCCCGACCCCACCCTGCGCCCGGACCGCCAGCCCGAGGATACCGACCGCGCACTGCGCCCGCAGATGCTGGACGAGTTCATCGGCCAGCACGAGGCGCGCGCAAACCTCAAAGTGTTCATCCAGTCCGCCAAGATGCGCGGCGAAGCGATGGATCACACGCTGTTCTACGGCCCCCCGGGGCTGGGCAAGACCACGTTGGCGCAGATCATGGCGCGCGAGCTGGGAGTCGGGTTCCGCATGACCTCGGGCCCGGTGCTGGCCAAGGCGGGTGATCTGGCGGCGATCCTGACCAATCTCGAAGCCCGCGACGTGCTGTTCATCGACGAAATCCACCGCCTCAATCCGGCGGTGGAAGAAGTGCTCTATCCGGCGCTCGAGGACTTCCAGCTCGATCTGGTGATCGGCGAAGGCCCCGCCGCGCGCACCGTCCGGATCGAGCTGCAGCCGTTCACGCTGGTCGGCGCGACCACGCGGCTGGGCCTGCTGACCACGCCGCTGCGCGACCGCTTCGGCATCCCGACCCGGCTGCAGTTCTACACCGAGGCCGAGCTGTGCGAAATCGTCGCCCGCGGCGCCCGCCTGCTGGGCGTGCCGGCGGATGATGGCGGCGTGCTCGAAATCGCCCGCCGCGCGCGCGGCACCCCGCGCATCGCCGGACGCCTGCTGCGCCGGGTGGTGGATTTCGCGCTGGTCGAGGGCGACGGAACGCTGCACCGCGCGATGGCCGATAGCGCGCTGACCCGGCTGGGTGTGGACCATCTGGGCCTCGACAGCGCGGACCGACGCTATCTGCAACTCCTTGCCGACCACTACGGCGGCGGCCCCGTGGGCGTGGAAACCATCGCCGCGGCACTGTCGGAAAGCCGCGATGCGATCGAGGAAGTGATCGAGCCCTTCTTGCTGCAGCAAGGCCTGCTGGCACGCACGCCCCGGGGTCGGATGCTGACGCAGGCCAGCTGGAGACATCTGGGGCTTACACCGCCGCGCCCAGCGGGACAGAGCGAGCTGTTTGAGAGCGACTGAAAAGGGGGCCTTCAGCCCCCTCTTCGCTTGTCGCGAATTCAGCCCCGAGGATATTTAGAGACAGATGAAGGGGCGTTAACGTTTGGTTAACCGTCCTATTTTCTGTCTGAAAATATCCTCCGGGAGGGTCCGGGAGGGTGGAAAACCCTCCCGGTCGGTCTGGGGGAAGGGGGCTGGCAACACCCTTTACTGCGGCCAGGTTTTGGCCACCATGGTCAGAACGTCATACTGCGCAACCACCGCGCCGTCTTGATTGGTCACCTGACAATCCCAACGCACCTCGCCATGCTCGGCGTTTTCACGCGGGTTGATCTCTTTACAGGTCAGCCGGACACCCAGGACATCGCCGGGGTTCACCGGGGTCAGGAAGCGCAGGTTATCGACGCCGTAATTGGCCAGCACCGGACCGGGATCGGGCTGCACGAACAGTCCTGCCGCGAAGCTGACGATCAGGTAGCCATGGGCGACGCGGCCATCAAAGAACGGGTTCGCACGGGCGGCGTCTTCGTCCATGTGGGCGTAAAAGGTGTCGCCGGTGAAGCTGGCGAAGTGTTCGATGTCGTCAAGCGTGACCTCCCGCGTCGCGGTGACGATCTGATCGCCAACCTGCAGCGTTTCCAGCGACTTGCGGAACGGGTGGATGTCGGCGCGGGTCGGCGCGCCCTCAATCCAGCGCCCGGTCACCGCACTGAGCAGCGCGGGCGTGCCCTGCACCGCCGTGCGCTGCATGAAGTGCTTCACGCCACGGATACCGCCCATTTCCTCGCCGCCCCCGGCGCGTCCCGGCCCGCCATGCACCAGATTGGGCAGCGGTGCGCCGTGGCCGGTCGACGTCTTCGCGCTGGCGCGGTTGCCCAGCAGGATGCGGCCGTGGAACGGGGCCATGCCGAGAACGGCAGCCTCGGCGACCTCGGGCGCGTTGGTGAACACCGACGCCGCAAGCGAGCCTTTGCCGCGTTGGGTCAGGGCAATCGCCTCGTCGAGATCGTCATAGGCCATGACGGTGCTGACCGGTCCGAAGGCCTCGACATCATGCGCGGCTTTGGCGCTCAAGGGCTTGTCGCAATAAAGCACCACCGGATTGAGGAACGCGCCGTCATCGGGATCGCCCGAGCTGACGCTCACCGCGTCCGGGTCGCCCACGACAATCTCGCCATCGGCCTGCAGATCGCGGATCCGCGCGCGGACTTCGTCGCGCTGCGCATGGCTGGCCAGCGCGCCCATGCGCGTCGCCGCGTCGCCCGGCAGACCGGCGTTCATCTTGCCCAGCGCCGCGCCCAGCGCCGCGATCACCGCATCGGCCTGCGCGCGGGGAACCAGCACGCGGCGGATGGCCGTGCATTTCTGGCCCGCCTTGACGGTCATCTCGCGGGTGACTTCTTTGACAAACAGGTCGAACTCGGGCGTGCCTGCCACCGCGTCCGGCCCAAGGACCGAGGCGTTCAGGCTGTCGGCTTCCATCGTGAAGCGCACCGAGTTTTCGACAATCGCTTTCGACGTGCGCAGCATCCGCCCGGTCGAGGCCGAGCCGGTAAAGGTCACCACATCCTGCCCGGTCACATGATCCAGCAGATCGCCGGTCGAGCCGCAGATCAGTTGCAAAGCGCCCGCCGGAAGAAGGCCGGTCTCGATGATCGCGCGAACCACCAGCTCGGTCAGATAGGCGGTCTGCGAGGCCGGTTTGATGATCGCCGGCATCCCCGCCAGCAGGGTCGGTGCCAGCTTTTCCAGCATCCCCCAGACCGGGAAGTTGAAGGCGTTGACGTGCACCGCCACGCCCTGCAACGGCGTCAGGATGTGCTGGGCGCTGAAACTGCCGTCCTTGGACAGACCCTCAACCGGGCCTTCGACCAGCAGTCGGGTGTTCGGCAGCTCGCGCCGCCCCTGGCTGGAATAGGAGAACAGCGTGTGAAAGCCGCCCTCGATATCGACCATGCCGTCGCGCGGCGTGGCCCCGGTGGCCAGCGACAGCGCGTGAAAGGCGTCCTTCTGCGCGCTCAGCGCCTTGCCCAGCGCCTTGAGCATCTCGGCGCGCTGGTGGAAGGTCATCGCCCGCAGCGCCGCACCGGAGGCACGGCCGTAAGCCAGCGCCTCGGCCATGTCGATGCCGCTGGCGTCGATGGTCGCAACCGGCGCGCCGGTGCCGGCATCGCGCAACAGCACGCCGTCGCGGGCCCCGGCTTTCCAGTCACCGCAGATGTAGCTTTTCAGCGCGTAGGGGGTCTGAGCGTTCATCGCGGGTCCTTTCAGAGAGACAGAGCGGCCAGCGTGGTGGCAAGCGTCGCCTCCCACTCGGCCAGCATGGCAGCATTGGGGCGGTGGCGCAGGCCAAGCCGCGACAGCCGCTCGTAACGGGCCGAATTGGTCGCGCCGAAACCGGCGGCAACATGAGGTCGCCAGTAGGCGATCGAGGCTTCGGCGGCGGCGCGCCCCTCTTCGGACTGGACGATCTGCGCGAGGCCCTCGACGCCCAGCTCGGCATGACGCGTCTCGGTCGGGGCGATGGCGCGGAACACCTCGGCCAGCGGCTGATACGAGACCTGCGACAGCTCGGCCAGCTGCACCTGTGCCGCCAACCCCTGCACCACGTTCATCACCACGGCATCGATCCAGCCGGTCAGCGGATAGTGGAACACCGACAGCCGCATGTCGCCGCCATGGCGCTGCGCGCCCAGATCGGCGTCGCGCGGGACGCGCGCGGCCCAGGGGTGGACGTCTTCATAGCGCTCGGTGTCGACGCCGAATTCCGCCATCAGACGCAGCACGCGCTCGGCATGGTCGGCCTTTTCCAGCGTGATCCGCGCGGCGGCGATGCGGCTTTTGATGCCCGGCGCGTCGTTGATCGTGTCGGCGAACCCGGCCGAGGCCGCCAGCTCGCTGTCCACAAACGACGCCATCAGGCGCAACAGCTCACCGCGATAGCGCGCGGGCACGTTGCCCGGCGAGGTCAGCTTGCCGCCGTGGGCGAGATAGTCCTCGATGCTCATATCGGTCATGATCGCTCCCCCGGTTTACTGGTCATAGCTCACGACCACACGGTCGCTGAGCGGGTAGCACTGGCAGGTCAGCACATAGCCTTGCCGGACCTCGTAATCCTCAAGCGCGTGGTTGGTCAGCATTTCGACCTCACCTTCCAGCACCTTGGCCCGGCAAGTCGAACAGACCCCGGCCTTGCAGGCATAGGGCGCGTCCAGCCGGTTCGACAGCGCCGCATCCAGCAGGCTTTCGCCGGTCTTGGGCATGCGGAAGGTGCGGGTGGTGCCGTCCAGCGTGACGGTCGCCTCGCAGGCCTCGCCACTGTCGGCAACCGTGCTCACCGCCTTGGTCTTGGCACGGCCCGGCTGGCCGCTGGCGAAGAGCTCGAACTTGATCTGCGTGTCGGTCAGCCCGTTGGCTTTGAGGCTGTCGGCGATGGTCAGCATCATCGGCTCAGGCCCGCAGATGAACGCGGTATCAACACTGGCCGGATCGACCCAATGGGTGAAAAGGGCAGACATTTTCTCGGCGTCGATGCGGCCTGTGAACAGGTCGATTTCCTGACCTTCTGCTTCGAGAACATGCAGCACCGACAGCCGCCCAAGGTAGGAATTCTTCAAGTCCTCAAGATCTTCGCGGAACATGATCGAGTTGATCTGACGGTTCGCATAGACCAGCGTGAAGCGCGATTTGGGTTCGCGCGCCAGCACGGTTTTCAGGATCGACAGCACCGGCGTGATGCCAGACCCGCCCGCAAAGCCCAGATAGTGCCGGGGCGTATCAGCCTGCAAGGCAGTGTGGAAATTGCCCATCGGCGGCATGGCTTCGATCACCGCGCCGGGGGCGAGGTTTTCATTCGCCCAGGTCGAGAACGCGCCGCCATCGACGCGCTTGATGCCGACCTTCAGCAGACCCTCGTCCAGCCCGGCGCAGATCGAATACGAGCGGCGCAGCTCCTCGCCGTCGAACTCGCGGCGAAAGGTCAGGTACTGGCCCTGAATGAAGGCAAAGCGCGCCGCATCCTCAGGGCGCGGGCGCAGGGTGACGACGACGGCGTCGCGGGTGTCCTTGCGGACGTCGGTCACTTCAAGGGGCAGGAAACGGGCCATGTCAGTGCCTCAAATACATTTGAAATAGTCGAAGGGTTCCAGACAGTCGCGGCACTGATACGCCGCTTTGCAGGGGGTCGAGCCGAACTGGCTGATCTTCTCGGTATGGTTTGACCCACAGCGCGGGCAGGCCACCACCAGATTGCCCGCCCCGCCCAGCCGCGCGATGCGCCCAGCCAGCACGCCATCGGCGGCGGTGCCGTCGATGGGCGGCGCGATGCCATACTCCTTGAGCGCCTCACGCGCCGCCGGGTTGATCCAGTCGCTGGTCCAGGGTGGCGACAGCTGGCGGTTCAGGCGCAGATCGGTGACGCCGTTACCCAGCAGCTTGTTTTCGATATCGAGGTTGATCACCGCCGTCGCCGGGCAGCCCGAATAGGTCGGCGTGACCGTGACCACCAGTGTGTCGCCGTCATAGGCAACGTCGCGGATGACCCCCAGATCGGTGAGCGAGATCACCGGGATTTCCGGGTCCGGCACCTCGCCCAGCCACTGCCAGACCTGTTCGACGGCGGGTTTCATCTTACCACGTGGCGTCAGGATACGAGCGTTGCAGCCATTGCATCGAGGTCAGCAAATGGCCCAGATGCTCGCTATGCCGCCCCTGCTTGCCGCCCTTGTGGGCAAACTCGCTCGCCGGGCGCTCCAGCGTTGCCTCGGCCAGCACCGCGTTGACGGTTTGATCCCACGCGGCGCGCAGGCTTTCGGGCGCGGGCATGACCCCGGCCTCGGCCAGCCGCGCGTCAACCGCATCACCAAGGAACGCCTCGCCGGTATAGCCCCAGAGCGCGTCCAGCGAGGATTGCATACGCGCGTGGCTCTCGTCGGTGCCATCGCCCAGCCGGATCACCAGATCGGCGGAGCGTTCGACGTGATAGGCCACTTCCTTGCCCGCCTTCGCCGCGATCTCGGCGATGCGCGCATTGGACGAGGCCTCAAGCGCCTTCAAGAGCGGCAGGTGATAGGCGTCAAACAGGAACTGCCGCATCAGGGTCCGGCCGAAATCGCCGTTCGGGCGCTCGACCAGCAGCAGGTTGTGAAAGTCCCAGCCGTCGCGGCGAAAGGCCAGCGCGTCGGCGTCGCGGCCGCGCCCCTCGACCTCGCCGGCCAGCCCCAGCCACAGCTGCGTCTGCCCGATCAGGTCCAGTGCCATGTTGGCCAGCGCGATGTCTTCCTCCAGCACCGGCGCCAGCCCGCACCATTCGCTGATCCGGTGGCCCAGAATCAGCGTGGTATCGCCCAGCCGGGTCAACCCGGTGAAGAGGTCATGCTCGGGTGAGCCCGTCTCCAGCGGCGCGCGCCCCTCGCCGCCCGCAGCCTGCGCCAGTTGTGCTGCGTCGGGGGTCATCACATCGGGAAGCGACGGCATCACATATGCCCCACTTCATCGGGAATGTCGTAAAAGGTCGGGTGACGATACACCTTGTCATTCGCCGGCTCGAACAGCGGCCCCTTGTCCGACGGGGCCGAGGCGGTGATCTGCGCCGAGGGCACCACCCAGATGCTGACCCCCTCGTTGCGCCGGGTGTAGACGTCGCGCGCGTGGCGCATCGCCAGTTCGGCGTCGGGGGCATGCAGGCTGCCGACATGCCGGTGGTTCAGCCCGTGCTGACCCCGGATAAAGACTTCCCATAGCGGCCATTCATTGGACACGACGTAGCCCTTTCATCTTGCTGAAAATACGCTGGGGGGTGAAGGGGCCGTCAGGCCCCGAGGGGGGCTAGCCCCCTCCCTGTTATTCTGCCGCAACCTTGGCCGCGACGCGCCGGCTTTCGGCCTTCTTCGCATGCGCCATCAGCCCGTCGCGGAACCACGCGCCGTCGGTCCACGCCTTCTGGCGGGCCTCCAGCCGGTCGGTGTTGCACGGGCCGTTGCCCTTGAGCACGTCATAGAACTCGTTCCAGTCCGGCTCGCTGAAGTCCCAGCCGTCCTTGTCGTCGTTCCATTTCAGGTTCTCGTCGGGCACCGTCAGGCCCAGATATTTCGCCTGCGGCACGGTCTGATCGACGAATTTCTGCCGCAGCTCGTCATTGGTGTTGATCTTGATCTTCCAGGCCATCGACTGGGTGGAATGGACCGAGTCCTTGTCGGACGGCCCGAACATCATCAGCGACGGATACCAGAAGCGGTTGAGCGCATCCTGCGCCATCGCCTTCTGCTCGGCCGTGCCCTGCGCCATCTTGGTGATCAGGTCATAGCCCTGCCGCTGGTGAAAGCTCTCTTCCTTGCAGATCCGCACCATCGCGCGGGCATAGGGACCAAACGAGGTGCGCTGCAGCGGCACCTGATTCATGATCGCCGCGCCATCGACCAGCCAGCCGACCGCGCCGATATCGGCCCAGGTCAGGGTGGGATAGTTGAAGATCGAGGAATATTTCATCCGGCCCGACAGCAGTTGCTCGGTCAGATCGTCGCGCGTGACGCCCAGCGTTTCGGCGGCGCAGTACAGGTACAGCCCGTGCCCGGCCTCATCCTGCACCTTGGCCAACAGGATCGCCTTGCGTTCCAGCGTGGGGGCGCGGGTGATCCAGTTGCCCTCGGGCAGCTGCCCGACGATTTCCGAATGCGCGTGCTGGCCGATCTGGCGGATCAGCGTCTTGCGGTACGCATCGGGCATCCAGTCTTTCGGCTCGATCCGTTCGCCCGCGTCGATGCGCGCCTGAAAGGCGGCCAGCAGCGCGGGATCGTCGTTTGCCGCTTCGGACTTCACCATTTGAGCATACATGACAGTCTCTCCTGTTCAGACCCGTTCAAGGATCAGGGCGATGCCCTGACCGACGCCAACGCACATGGTGCACAGCGCATAGCGCCCGCCCGAGCGTTGCAATTGCCACATCGCCGTGCCGACCAGCCGGGCACCGGACATGCCCAGCGGATGCCCCAGCGCGATGGCCCCGCCCAAGGGGTTCACGCGCGGATCATCGCCCGCAAGTCCGAGGTCGCGCAGCACGGCAAGGCCCTGCGCAGCGAAAGCTTCGTTGAGTTCGATCACATCCATCTGCTCAAGGCTCAGCCCCGTCCGCGCCAGCAGTTTGCGCACCGCAGGCACCGGACCGACGCCCATTACGCGCGGCTCGACCCCGGCGGCAGCCATGCCGACGACACGGGCGCGCGGGGTCAGGCCGTTGGCCTTGGCGCTGGCTTCCGAGGCCACGACCACCGCCGCCGCCCCGTCGTTCACGCCCGAGGCATTGCCCGCCGTCACGCTCAGCTCGGCACCGTTAACGCCGCGCAGCTTGGCCAGTTGCGCCGCCGTCACGTCGGGACGCGGGTGTTCGTCGGTGTCGACGATCTTGGGATCTCCCTTGCGCTGGGGGATCAGGACAGCGGCGATCTCATCCGCGAACAGCCCGGCAGCATGGGCCGCGGCCCAGCGTTCCTGACTGCGCAGCGCGAAGGCGTCCTGATCGGCGCGGTCGATGCCCCAGTCGGCGGCGACATTGTCGGCGGTCTGCGGCATGGAATCCACGCCGAACGCCGCTTTCATCGCCGGGTTGATAAAGCGCCAGCCGATGGTGGTGTCATAGACCGCGTTGGCGCGCGAAAAGGCGCTGTCGGCTTTCGGCATCACGAAGGGCGCGCGGCTCATGCTTTCGACGCCCCCTGCGATCAGCATGTCGGCATCATCCGCCCGGATCGCCCGCGCCGCCATGCCGATGGCATCCATGCCCGAACCGCAGAGCCGGTTCACCGTGGTGCCCGGCACGCTGACCGGCAGGCCCGCCAGCAGCACGGCCATGCGCGCCACGTTGCGGTTGTCTTCACCGGCCTGATTGGCGCAGCCATAGATCACATCATCGACCTGCGACCAGTCGACAGAGGTATTGCGGGACATCAGGGCTTTGATCGGGGCGGCGGCCAGATCGTCGGCGCGTACCGAGGACAGCGCCCCGCCGTAGCGACCAATCGGTGTGCGCACGGCGTCGCAGATAAAGGCCTCAGTCATCGTCCCCTCCCAAATTCGCTGACCGCTCGGTCATTGTATAGACTTTGACGTGTCACAAATCAACGATCATGTTCAGAAATCCTGTGACACGTCATCCCACCCTCTGCGCCGCCGGGTAACGCCCTTGGCCCGCCTCGGAATTCTCCACTGCCAGCCGCGCGCTGAGGTGCGGCGTGCTGACCGGCAAGGGCCCCTGCGCGCCCTCGAACCGCGTCCCGATCTGCGAATCGGCAACCGGGGACAGCGCGGCATAGAGTCTGTGGAACAAGGCCCGCGCGGCGTGGCCGGGCCAGTCGGCGGGCAAGGCGGCATCGGGCAGGCGCGGGTCGCGCAACAGGGCGTGACGCCAGGCATGGACCAGCAACAGCCGCGCGGTCAGCGCCGCCGCGCCGTCATCGGGCGGCACGCCGTCCAGCGGGCCGAACTGCGCCAGCAGCGTCTGATACGCGGCAGCGTGCGGCGCCAGATCCCACGCCTGTGCCGCAAAGTCAGCCAGCAGCGCCTCGCCTGCCACAGGGTCGGCGTCAAACACCAGCACGCCCTTGGGCAGCGTGCCGCGCGCCGGGCCAACGGCAAGATGTGGGCGCAGGCGCGCAAAACCCGCGCGTTCCAGCAGCGCCATCAGACTGTCCGCGCCGGTCTCGGGCAGGTGCACGAAACGCCAGCGCCACGGCTCGGGCGGGCCGTAGATCAGGCGCGAGGCCGCCTCGGATTCGGCCTGCAGCCGCTCGCTCAGCCGGTAGAAACTGCGCCGTCCGCGCCGCCACCCCTCAAGCTGACCCGCCGCGACCAGCCGCGACACCGCCGTGCGCACCAGCGTTTCCGAGATGCCGACCAGCGCGCAGGTCTCGATGATCGTGCCGATCCAGATCTCACCGCCGCGCGGCACCACCGCGTCGCCATAAAGCGTCACGATGAACCCGGCCGCACGCAGCGGCATCGCCTGAACCAGCGCCCCGACCCTGCCCGTGAACCCGTCGCTGTTGCTCATGCTGCCTCCGATCCTGCGCTATCCTGACACGCTGTCACGCTCATGGCGAGGGGGAGGCTCTTGCACATGTTCAGCGTCCGTGGGACGTCATGCGCGGAGGACCACCATGACCGACATATCCAGCCCCAGCAAACCCAGTCTTTTGAACTGGCTTGAAGTCGTTGCCCTCGGGATCATCTGGGGTGGCAGTTTCCTGTCGGTGCGCATCGCGCTGGACGGGATGCAGCCGCTGTGGATCGCCACGGGCCGCATCGCGCTGGCCGCGCTGACCCTTGGGGCGCTGAGCATGGCCATGGGGCTGCGCCTGCCACCGCTGGCCGAGCGCAAGGTCTGGCTGCATGCGCTGGGTTTTGCGGTGTTTTCCAACGCGCTGCCGTTCACGCTGATCGCCTGGGCACAAACGCATGTGCAGTCCAGCTTTGTCGGCATAACGATGGCGCTGGTGCCGCTGTTCACGCTGGTGCTGGCGCATGGGTTCCTGCCCGGCGAGCGGCTGACGCTGTCGCGCATGGCGGGCGTGGCCTTGGGTCTGGTCGGCGTGGTCGTGCTGATCGGCGTCGGCGCGCTGGATATGGGCAGCAACACGCTGGACAAGGTGGCCCGGATCGCCTGCATCGGCGTGACGCTCAGCTATTCGGTCGGGTCGATCATCACCCGGCGCAGCCCGCGCGTGGACCCGATCGCGTTTTCCACAGCCGCGCTGATTCTGGCCGGGATGATCATGGTTCCGCTGACGTTCGCGGTTGAAGGGGTTTGCCCCCGATGCCGCCGCTGCGCTCGACGCTGGCGCTGGTGTATCTCGGGCTGATGCCCACGGCACTGGCGACGCTGATCATGGTGCATGTGATCCGCTCGGCGGGGCCGACCTTCCTGACCCAGACCAACTATCAGGTGCCGGTCTGGTCCGTGCTGTTCGGCGTGCTGATCCTGAGCGAACCCCTGCCGCCGCAGTTTCTGGCGGCCCTGGGGCTGATCCTGACCGGGCTGGCGGTGAGCCGGGTCAGCTGGCGCCGCCGCCGCGCGCCGGTTTAGAGCGCGGCTTCGATTTCAGCGACCAGCCCGGCGACGATGGTATCCAGCAGGCCGGGATCCTCGCACTCGGCCATGACCCGCACCAAGGGCTCGGTGCCCGATTTGCGGATCAGCAGACGGCCACGGCCAACCAGCTGCGCTTCAGCCTCGGCAATGGCCGCAAGGACCGAGGCGGCCTCCATCGGCACCTGCCCCGCGGCGTAGCGCACGTTCTGCAGCTTTTGCGGCACCGGGTCGAACTGGCGGGTCAGCGCGCTGGCCGGTTGGCCGGTTTCGGCCATCGCCAGCAGGAATTGCAGCCCGGCGATCAGACCGTCGCCGGTGGTGGCATAGTCGGTCATCACGATATGCCCCGACTGCTCGCCGCCCAGATTGAGCCCCTGTGCGCGCATCCTCTCGACCACGTAGCGGTCGCCCACATTGGTGCGTTCCAGATGCAAGCCCCGCCCTTGCAGGAAGCGCTCAAGCCCGAGGTTCGACATCACCGTCGCCACCAGAGTGCCCGCGTTGAGCCGCCCGTCGGCCCCCCAGCGCGCGGCCAGCAGCGCCATGAGCTGATCGCCATCGGCCACCTGACCGTGTTCGTCGATCAGAATGACCCGGTCGGCATCGCCATCCAGACAAATGCCCAGATCCGCGCCATGCGCGACCACGGTTTCCGCAGCGGTCTTGGGCGCGGTCGAGCCGACGCCCTGATTGATGTTGGTGCCATTGGGCGTGACGCCCAGCGGGATCACCTCGGCCCCCAGTTCCCACAGCACCTCGGGCGCAGCCTTGTAGGCCGCGCCATTGGCGCAATCGATCACCACCTTGAGCCCGCCCAGCCGCGCGCCGCGGGGCAGCGTGGTCTTGGCGTATTCGACATAGCGGCCCAGACCATCGTCAATGCGGCGGGCCCGGCCGATTTCCAGCGGCGCGGCGAGTTGCGCCTCGGCGGCAAGGATGGCTTCGATTTCGGCTTCCGCCTCGTCCGACAGTTTGAACCCGTCGGGGCCAAAGAACTTGATGCCGTTATCGGTGGCCGGGTTGTGGCTGGCCGAGATCATGATCCCCAGATCCGCCCGCATCGAGCGGGTCAGGAACCCCACCGCCGGCGTCGGCACCGGCCCCAGCAGCAGTACATTCATGCCCGTCGAGGTCAGCCCGGCGGTCAGCGCGTTCTCGAGCATGTAGCACGACAGGCGCGTGTCCTTGCCGATCACCACGCGGTGGCCGTTCTTGCCGTCCTGACGGAAATAGCGACCGGCGGCGGCCCCCAGTTTCAGCGCCAGCTCGGCGGTCATCGGCCATGAATTGGCCTGTCCGCGCACGCCATCGGTGCCAAAAAGTTTCCGGCTCATTTCCCGTCCTCTTCCGTCGTCAGCGCGCGCCAGAGCGCCAGCGCCTGTACCGTCTCCGCGACATCATGCACACGGATGATCTGTGCCCCCTGCGCGGCCGCAGACAATGCCACAGCCAGCGAGCCGGGCATCCGCGCCGAGGCCTTCTGAACGCCAGAAATGGCACCAATGAAGCCCTTGCGCGACGCTCCCAGCAGGATCGGCGCGCCCAGAGAGTGCAGCAGGGCGAGGCCCTGCAATAGAGTCAAATTATGCTGCACTGTCTTGCCAAAACCGATGCCGGGGTCGGTGATGATACGCTCGGGATGGATGCCTTTGGACACCGCGTAATCCATGCGGCGGGCCAGATAGTCGTAAACCTCAAGCAGCACATCGCCATAGCGCGGATCGCTCTGCATGGTCTGCGGCGTGCCCTGCGCGTGCATCAGACAGATCGGCGCGCCAGCCTCGGCGGTGACACGGGCCAGATCGGGATCCCAGCCCAGTGCCGACACGTCATTGACGATGTCCGCCCCGGCGTGCAGCGCGGCTTCGGCCACGGCGGCCTTGCGTGTATCGATCGAGATGGGCGTTGTGATACCGGCGGCGCGGATGGCGGCGATCACCGGGGCGGTGCGGGCGATCTCATCGACCAGCGGCACCACCGAAGCGCCGGGGCGCGTACTTTCGCCGCCGATGTCCAGAATATCGGCCCCGGCATCCACCAGTGCCCGCGTCCGCGCCAGCGCGCTGTGCAGCGTGTCCGCCGTGCCGCCGTCGCTGAAACTGTCGGGCGTCACATTGACGATCCCCATGACCAGAGGGCGGTCGCTGGGCAATGAGGGCAGAATAACCCGCGGCGCCATGATCCGGGCGCGGCAGACAGGGTTTTGAGCGGCACTTTCGTCGCGCCACCACACATGGGCACTCCCGGCGAGCGGCAGCGCATTCTTGGGACGCGGGATATCGGTACGCGGGCTTACTCGGAACGGGATGAAGGCTGTCATGACACTTGGTGAATCAGATCGCGGTCCGCTTGGCAAGAATCCCGCATGTCAGGCGGGAAATGTTTCAACCGGCACGCGACTTCCGGCCGACAGCTTGACGCCCCACGGCAAGAGCAGCGCCTGCGCCGCCAGCGACTCGGCCAGCCATTGCGCCAGTGCGGGGCCGTTGTGGGCGTGGTTCAGCGGGCCGTCGGGCGCATCGAGCACCAGCTTGGACGGTGCCCAGACGATGGTGTTGCCCTGCCGGATCGCCCAGTCAATCTCGGTCCGGCTTTCGACCACCAGACAGCGGCGGTCGCGCGCGGCCAGCGCCCAGGCGTTCTGCTCGACCGCCAGCAGGTTGATACGGCGCTGCACGGCGGTCACGCCGACCTGCGGCACCGTGGCTTCAGGCAAGCCGACGCAGATCACCACCGGCGCGCCACGTTTCTCCAGCCGGTCCAGCCGGTCGCTGAAATCGGCGGCGGCGATGGCGGCATTGTCGAAATAGACCACGATGGGGTGAAGATCCGCGCCCTCGATCTGGCTGGCAACGGGTTGCGCGGCGCGGGTGCGCACGATCTCGACCCCCAGCTTGAACGGCCCGCGATCCAGCTTTTCCACCCGCACAAAGGCCCGCATCGCCTGCGGCGATGCCAGCACGCGCTCGGCCACATGCTCGGCCAGCGTTTCGAGCAGGTTCAGGCGGCCCAGCGCCAGTTCATCGGTGATCGACTCGGTGATGCGGTCATAGGACAGGATGCGGTCCACATCGTCATCGACCGGGCCCGTCTGCGGCCGGACCTCGACCACGACATTGAACATCAGCCGCTGGGTATGGCCGCGCTCGGTCTGGAAGGCGCCGATCTCGGCCTCGACCAGAAAATCGCGCACCGAGATGCGGTCGCGCGGATCAGCCGACGCGGTCGCCTCGGCGCGCTCTTCGGGATGGGCAAAGGCCAGATGGATGTCGGTGCTCATGGCGAGCCTCCGGTCAAGGGAACCTGTCAGGGACTTACTCTGCGCAGGCCGCGATGCCCAGTCTGAACCCGGCAAGAAAAAGGCCCGAGGCGACCCCCGGGCGTTTCCGATCGGCACACGGCGCGCGCATAGCGGTCAGTTGCTGGTCAACTGTACCGGCTCGCGGTAAAACAGATGCGATCCGTATTGCGCGGTGCGGTGAAAGCTCAGCGCCCAGCGGGGCCGCACCCCGTTGGTGTGGAAATGCGTGGCCCCGTCGGTCAGTTCACGCGGCGCACCGCCGAGCATGACCTGCGCGATGGCATTGGCCAGTCGGCGCGCACCCGGTTCGGTCATGGCGCGCGAGCGGCCATTGCAGGCATAGGAAAACTGGCAAGCATTGAGGCGGCTGGCGTTCTGATGAACCACGCCACAGACGCTGCCGGGGTAGTTCGGCAGATCGACGCGGTTCAGGATCACCTCGGCCACGGCGAACTGGCCATACACGTCTTCGCCGCGCGCTTCGTGGTAGATCGCTTCGGCCAGACATTGCACCGTCTCGTCGCTCGATTGCGGCATGGTCACCAGATAGCTGGCGTCATAGCGCAGGATCGCCGTCGGATCGTCCAGCGGCGTCGTCGCCCGGCTGACCAGCGACGAGGTCATGCCGCGCATCGCCTCGCGCTCGGCGCTGAAGGCCAGCGCCAGTGACTGTTCCAGCGGCAAATCAGCCGCCGCGCTTTGCGCAGACAAAGCGACAGCAAGGGCGACCCCGAGGGGTGCCAATTGGTTCACGAGTCCCATACCGTCCATCCTGTGTCAGCCAGAGGCAGCTCGAAGGCTTTGCCAAGGGCGTCCGGTGTGCCGCCCGGAAAGGGCGGCCTCTTTTGGTTGTTTTGGGGAGTATCGTGGCCCGGATTCCCCCCCGGCCACAGTATCACCGTCACATCGGATAGCGCAAAACGCGTCACAAGTCCAGAAATCGAAACAGTTTTCCCGGATCAGTACCCAAGCCGATTGCCGCAGCGCCGCGACTCGGGCGCAGCGTGCGGGGTCATCGGTCCGTCACAGGTTAAATTATCGCTAAGATTCAAGCGCAGACGTCAGTCATCGAAGGTCTGGCATTTGATCCGACGCTTCGTCGCCCTTGATCGTCAGCTGCGCTGCGGCGAGCCGTGCGACGGGCACCCGGAACGGCGAGCAGGACACATAGTCAAAGCCCGCATCACGGCAGAAGGCTATCGATTCGGGGCTGCCGCCATGCTCGCCGCAGATGGACAATGTCAGACTTTTGCGGGACCGGCGGCCACGCTCGGCGGCGATCAGCAAAAGCTCTCCGACACCGTCGGTGTCGAGCACATGGAACGGGTCTTCGGGGAAGACCCCGGCCTGCACATAATAGGACATGAAACGCCCGGCATCGTCGCGCGACAGGCCATAGGTCATCTGCGTCAGGTCGTTCGTGCCAAAGGACATGAACTCGGCGTGCTGGGCGATCTCGCCGGCGCGCAGCGCGGCGCGCGGGGTTTCGACCATGACGCCCAGCCGGTACTCGAACCCGTTGCCGCGCTCGACCCGGACGGCAGCGGCCACGGCGTCAATGCGGGCCTTGACCAGCTCGACCTCGCGCATGGCCGAAACGAGCGGGATCATGATCTCGGGCACGACTTTGCCGCCCCGCCGCCCGATGGCGATCGTCGCCTCGAAGATCGCGCGGGCCTGCATCTCGTAGATCTCGGGCAGGGTCACGCCCAGCCGGACGCCGCGCAGACCCAGCATCGGGTTGAACTCGGCCAGTTCCTCGGACCGGCGCACCACTTCGCTGAGCGGCTTGTCCAGCGCATCGGCCAGTTGTTTCATCCCCTCGCGGGTATGGGGCAGGAATTCATGCAGCGGCGGATCGAACAGGCGGATGCAGACCGGCAGCCCCTCCATGATCGAGAACAGCTCGATGAAATCCGAACGCTGCATCGGCAACAGCCGCGCCAACGCCGCCGCCCGGTCGGGGCCGGTGTCAGCAAAGATCATCTCGCGCATGACCGTCAGGCGATCATCCTCGAAGAACATATGCTCGGTGCGGCACAGACCGATCCCCTCGGCCTTGAAACCACGGGCGATGCGGGCGTCGGCGGGGGTGTCGGCATTGGCGCGCACGCCGATGTCGCGCAGCGCGTCCGCCCAGTCGAGCAGCGTGGTGAACCATTGGTCCAGCGCCGGTTCCAGCATATCGGCCTCGCCCGGCAGGATTTCCCCGGCGGTGCCGTCGATGGTGATCAGATCGCCCTCGGACAAAATGCGGCGGCCCGTGTGCAACTGACGGTTCTTCAGATCAATGCGCAGCCCCGTTGCGCCCACGATGCAAGGCACGCCCAGCCCCCGCCCGATCACGGCGGCATGGCTGGTCATCCCGCCACGTTCGGTCAGAACACCGGCGGCGGCGTGCATGCCGCGGATATCCTCGGGCGAGGTTTCGCGGCGCACCAGAATGCAGGGTTCCCCGCGTGAGGCACTGGCCTGCGCGGCGGTCGAGGTGAAGACCAGCCGCCCGGTGGCGGCCCCCGGACTGGCGGCAATACCGCGCGCCAGCACGTCGCGCGGACCGCGCGGATCGACCTGACGGTGCAACAGCTCGGACAGCGCGCGCGGCGTGACCCGCATCAGCGCTTCCTTGCGGGTGATGATGCCATCCTCGGCCAGCGAGACGGCGACACGCACGGCGGCGCGGCTGTTGCGCTGCACCTTGACGGCATCCAGCACCGAGACCTCACCGTTCACCACCGTGAACTCGATCTGCATCTCTTCGCGCAGCTTCTCGCGGCAATCGGCCCCGTGGCGCACCAGACTCTGGAACGCCGCCGGGTGCAGCTCTTCCAGCGAAGCGCCGCGCGGATCGCAGGTCAGGTACATCGCTTGCGGGTTGTTCGAGACCGCCTCGCGCCCCTGCCCCCGCTCGGCATAGCGCCCGGTGATCTGCGGCGCGCCCGTCACCGGCTCGATGAACTGGATGACCCCGGCGCCGGTTTCGGGCGCACCGTAGCCCCCGGCCATGGCCTGCACCACCAGCCCCAGCCCGGCCTCGGCCGACGCGCCCTTGGCCTGACGCAGCAAGCGGGCGGATGTCCCTTCCCACGCGCGGGCCATCGAGCGCAGAACCTCGGCCAACTGCTTCTTCGGATCTTGCGGAAACGGCTCTTCCATTTCCTTCTCATAATCGTCCAGTGCGGCCTCCAGCGCCCGCGGGCTGGGCTCACTGACGGCGAACATGTCGGGGTCCAGCCGCGCCACGTGCTGCGCGTAGGCCTGTACAAAGCTCAGATAGAGCGCCGTGGCGACTTTCTCGCCGTGGGTTTCGGTGATGTCGGCATAGCGCGCGTTGTTCATGCCGATGTTGAGCACGGCACCGGGGCCGCCCCAGTCGGTATTCTCGGCCGACGGGCGCACCGACAACAGCTGACCCGCGTCAAACCGGCCGACCAACCCGCTGAGATCCGGCATCGACCCGGCGGCAATGGCGCGCACGGCCTCGAACGACAATGCGACCGTTTTGGGCACCGGCATGTCCAGCCGGACCAGCCGCTGCAGGCATTTGGCCCGCCAGCCATGGGTGCGCAGCGCAATCGGCGCCGCTCCGGTAATTTCCGAATAATCCAGCAAGTTGAGGTTCCGGTTCGCCATCAGCGTCCCTCCATTTGCCGGGCAGAATAGGCTTATCCCGCTACCGTGCAAGCGCAGAAAACCGCGTTTGGGCTACCGGTTTGCGCAGGCAAGCAGCAGGCGGTTCCCCGCCGTGCGAAAAATTTGTGCCGGAACCGATCTGAGGGGGGCGCTGTTTTCACCCCGTGACCGCAGGCAGCGACTGCCCGAGCGGAGAATGAATGGAGAGACCTATGATCAAGAAACCCTATACCATCGCCGCTGCGTCGATTCTGGCCCTTGCTGCCTCGGGCGGTATGGCCGCAGCGCTGACGGCGTCGGCGACTTCGGATCTGAACCTGCGCGCCGGGCCGGGGCCGCAGTATAACATTCTCGACGTGATCCAGAGCGACGAGAGCGTCATGGTTTCCGGCTGCCTGTCCACCCAGGACTGGTGTGAGGTCAACAATGGCGACGCACAGGGCTGGGCCTATGCCCCTTACCTGATGTTCGATGACGAAGGCACGGCCAAACCCCTGCCCGAGATGACCGCGCAGACTGTCACCGTGATCGAAGACACCGGTGAGCGCGACGAGGCCACGGCGGTGATGGCCGGTGCGGGCGCGCTTGCCGGGGCGCTGATCGCGGGTCCGGTGGGTGCCGTTGTGGGCGGCATGGTGTCGGGCATCGCGGCCAACGCGACCGTTGACCCCGAGGTCACCTATTACATCACCGAGAACCCGGTGGAGCCCGTGTTCCTGACCGGTGAGCCGGTGGTTGGCGCGGCGGTTCCGGCTGACGTCATGGTGTATGACGTGCCGCAGGCCTCTGAACTGGCCTATCTGAACGTCAACGGCGATCTGGTCGTTGTGGAACGCGAAAGCCGCCGCATCGTGCAGGTGGTGCGCTAACAGCTCCCCCCGGCCGGGTCTTCGGACCTGACCAGCGGCGCGGCCCACCTCAGGTGAGCCGCGCCTTCTCTTTGCGCGAAATCCCGCTTATAACGTTGATTTTACGCGAAAATTATCCTTCGATTCGCGAAAGAAAACTGCCCCGATCAGGAACCATCCCCCCACCCCTGCGTTGTATACCCAGAAGACGCAGCAACGCGTCGACATGATGGAGAGAGATTATGCGTACCAACAAAGCTCTGCTTATCACCATGATGCTTGGCCTGACCGCCGGTTCGACCGCCGCTTACGCCCAGACCATGGACGCCGACACCAACACCGACGTGACCATCCAGCCCGAAGCCCCGGCAGCGACGCTCCCGGCGGATCAGGCGACCGACGATGCGACCTCGCCGCTGCTGATGACCGACGATAACGCGACCGCCACCACGCCGATGGACGCGGCCCCGTCGATCACCACGCTGGCGACGGCTGAAGAGCTGGTCGGCGTCCGCGTGTTTGACCAGAACGAAGAACTGGTCGGCGAAATCAGCGCGGTCCTGCCTGCGTCGCAGACCGAAGGTGAAGAGCGTCTGGTGATCGACGTGGGTGGTTTCCTGGGCATCGGTGAAAAGCCGATTGCGATTGACGCCACCTCGGCCACCGCGTCGATGGATGACAATGGCGATCTGGACTTCGTGACCGTGAGCTACACGCAGGAAGAACTGGAAGCCATGCCGGAAGTCGAGATGTAATCCGGTAACTATGCTACAGAAAGCGGGGCCCTTCTTGGGCCCCGCTTTCTCATAAGCGCCCCTCCTCTCACCGCACAGGTTCCCCATGTCCGCCTTTCTGCGCCAACGCTGGCCCGAGACGATCATCGCCTTGCTGCTTGTCGCCGCCGCCTTGCGAGAGGCCGAAGTTGTCCTCGCGCCGCTGGTGCTGGCCTTCGTCACTGCGCTGGTGCTGGCCCCTGCCCAGAACGCCTTTCGCCGGATGGGCGCGCCCGCCGCCGCCGCTGCGCTGGCAACGCTGTTTCTGGCGCTGTCGGTGATTGCAGCGCTGATGCTGATCTTCCGGCCCTGGGTGGCCGATATCATCGCCGACTGGCCGCAAATGGTGCGCGAGCTGCGCTCGGCGGGGCTGGACCTGCGCAGCAAGCTGACCGGGTTGTTCAACCTGCAACGCGAGGTGATGGAGGCTATCGCCCCCGACAGCGCCGGTGCCGAGTCCGGCGGCGATGGCAGCGACCTGCCCTCTCTCGCCGATGCGGCCTGGCTGGCGCCGCAGGTGATGGCGCAGGCGCTGCTGTTTCTGGGCGGGTTGTTCTTTTTCCTGCTGGGCAAGGACCGGGCGTATGGTTGGGCCGAAGTCGCCGGGTTCACCCGCGCGGATTTCGAAAACGCCGAAGCGCGCGTTGCGCATTACTTTGGCGCGGTGTCGCTGATCAACGCCGGGCTGGGGCTGGCGGTGGGGCTGGCCTTGACTGCCTATGGCCTGCCCGGTGCACCGGTCTGGGGCATGGTCGTGGCGCTGGCCAATTTCGTGATCTATCTCGGCCCGGCGGTGGTGGCCGGTGCCTTGTTGCTGGCCGGGACCGTCAGTTTTGACGGGTTCGCCGTGGTGGTTCCCGCTGCGATCTATCTGTCGATCAACCTGATCGAGGCGCAATTCGTCACCCCGATGGTTGTCGGCCAGCGCCTGAAACTGGACCCGCTGCTGGTGTTCTTGTCGCTGACGATCTGGCTGTGGCTGTGGGGGCCGATCGGCGGCATCGTCGCGATCCCGCTGGTGCTCTGGTCGCAGGCGCTGTGGAGCGCCGCTTCGCAGCGGCTGGCCTCTGATCCAAGCTATTCGTAAGGGATCATCACCGCAAAAGCCAAACACCGCGCAGGGCACGCCTTGCGCGGTGTTTGTTCAATCGCTGTCGCCCTCACGGTCGAGATCGAGATCGACATCCTCGACGATGGTTTCGCGCTCTGAGGGATCGAAGGCCTCGGCCTCGAACGTCAGGCGAAAGTCGTAGTAGTTGTCATCCACCAGCGTCTCGACCGTGCCACCGATCTGCGTGGCAAAGCCCGCGATCAGCGAGCGGCCCAGCCCGGAACCCACCACCTGATCGGGTGGGATGAACGGCGTGCCGCGCGTGTTGTTGACGCGCAGCATTGCTTCATCCTCGGTCAACGAGGTCAGGGCGATGTCCAGCTCGGCGCGGCCATCGTCCAGACGCCCAATATATTTCAAGGCGTTGGTCACGGCCTCGCTGGCCAGCAACAACAGCGGCACCGCCTGATCGGGATACAAGAGCACCGGCGCATAGGTCTGGGTGATGTTGACGCTCCAGTCCTCGGTCGTGCCCGCCATGATGGTCGAGTCGATCACCGAGCGCAGCAGTTCATCGGCGCGGACCTGTGCGTTGTTCGTGCTGGAATAGAGCGCCCGGTGCACCGACGCGATGCTCATCACCCGGCCCTGCACCTCTTTCAGGGTGCGCCGCGCTTCGGGCGAATGGGCGCGCCGGATCTTCAGGTTCACAATCGAGGCGATCAGCTGCAGGTTGTTCTTGACCCGGTGGTGGACCTCTTTGAGCAGCACGTTCTTTTCGTGCACCATGTTCTCAAGCTCGGCCTCGTCATGCACCAGCTGGCTGGCCAGATCGGTCCAGGCCTCGTCAATCTCGGCCAGCTCTTGCGCCATACCCCGGCCATTCGACAGCGGCACAATGCGCCGGGAGCCCGAGAAAACCTTGAGATTGTTCTTCAGCCGCCGGATGTGCCGGATCACCAGCGCATTCACCGCGCCAAAGGCCACGATAAGCCCGACGCACAGCATGAGCACCGGGAACAGCACCGGTGACAGGCGCGACCAGACGAAGGTCTCGCGCGGCCAGCTGCCAAGGGCGTAGATCACACCGGGAATGATGGGAACGACAGCGAACATGCGGTCCTCGCCATCGACCGAATGCCCGGAAAACGCGTACTGGCGCGGACTGACCAGCGAGGTGAGCGCGCGCCCCACGGGCAGCGTGTTATCCAGCCGGTCGAACGCGCGATCCGCCGACAGCACAGCCCCGTCGGCGTTGAAGGTGACGATGTTCAGCGCGCCGTCGGTGCCCGCGCTGCCGGGAATGCCGAAAATGCGCGAATGCGGCACAGAGACCGTAACGAAGCCCAGATATTCGGTGCCGCGATAGACGGGCGCTGCCGACACGATCACCGATGTGCCGCTGATCGAGCCATAGCCGCTGGCCAGAACCAACGGGCGGCGTTGTTCGTCCATGATCGGAAAGACGATGCCGTCGCGCATATCGCGCCCGACCCCTTCCGAGCCACATTGCAAAATGCCGTCAAGATCGGTGTAGCCCGCGAAGGAAAACTGTCGCGTGTATTGCACCAGCGTCTCGAACATGTCCGAGCAGCTGTCGCCCGTCCTGCCATCGGCGGCCATATGCGCCGCCAGTGTCGACACGGCCCCCGAAGCCGACGCGATTGCCAAGGCCTCACCGGCAGACGCCTCAGCCGTTGACGTCAGCAGGGCGGCTTCAAGGCGCCGTTGTTCTTCTGCCCCGATCTGGACGGCCTGAAACACGGCAATCGCCCCGATCGGCAGTAGCGCCACTGCCAGTGTCCCGGCGACCCGAGCCGCCAAGCCTCGGAACGGCCACCAGGATGTCTTTGTCACGCGATCAGCCGCCCCTGTGCACCGGAATTGACGATAGCCGTTGTGACACGGTCCGTCATGTCGGCATAGCCCTCTTCGCCGGTATGCATCAGTTCGGCAAGCCGCGCACGGCCCCGGTTGGCACGGCTCTTGATCGTGCCGACCGCAACGCCGCACATATCGGCCGCCTCTTCATACGAAAAGCCCGATGCCCCGACCAGCGCCAGCGCTTCGCGCTGTTCGACCGGCAATTTGGCAAAAGCCTCAAAGAACTCACCCAGCTGCAACCGGCCATCATGCGCGGGTTTGACCGACAGCTGCGAGGCGGCGATCCCGTCGGGATCAGACACTTCGCGCGAGCGTTTGCGGCGCAGCGAATAGAACGTGTTGCGCAGGATGGTGAAGAGCCACGCCTGCATGTTCGTGCCAACCTGGAAGCTTTCGATGTTCTTCCAGGCTTTCATCACCGCTTCTTGTACCAGATCGTCAGCTTCGGCACCGTTGCGCGTCAAGGACAACGCAAAGGCCCGCATCGGTCCGAGGTGATTGACCAGATCGTCTCTCGGATCGATCTGTGGCGTGTCATTGGCCATTCATGTGCTCTCCGTCCTGATCACGGAGTTGACGCAGAAGATCGAGGAACCGATCCGGAACCTTTTCATCCGCGCGCTCTTTGAACGCCCGGCGAAGATTCTCTGAAATCTGGTCCTCGATGTCGTGTTGATTTGTTTCTTGATCCATGTGCCCTTCTCGGGATGCGTGCCTGTGGCGCAAAAAAGTTGTACGTCGTTTGGAACCGAACGTCCTGAGCCGCGTTTGGTTCCAAGAAAATTCGCGAAAGGACTGATAAAAAATGCCGACCTCCCAGAAGGAGCAGTTCCTCTCTGTCATCGTCGCTGATCTGCTGCCGTTCCTGCGCCGTTACGCGCGTGCCCTCAGTGGAAACCAGTCCACCGGCGACCGCTATGCAGCCGCCACGCTTGAAGCTTTGCTGACTGATCGTTCGGTGTTCGACGAAGGGCATTCGCACAAGGTTGCGCTGTTCAAGTCGTTTCATGCGATCTGGTCCACCTCTGGTGCCCTGACCGAAAGCACCGATAGCGGTATCTCTGCGCGCGCCCAACGCCATTTGTCGCGTCTGGCACCCAACACCCGTGAAGTGCTGCTTCTGCGCACCATCGAGGAATTCACCGAAGACGAGATCGCCGAGATCATGGGCGTCGAGAAAAGCGAAGTGACCGAGCTGTACCGCATCGCCCTGCGCGACATGGAAGACAGCATCGCCGGCCGCGTCCTGATTATCGAGGATGAGGCAATCATCGCGCTGGATCTGCAATCCATCGTCGCCGACATGGGCCACCGGATCACCGGTGTCGCGCCGACCCACAAAGCTGCAACGGCCTTGTTTGGCAAGGAACGCCCGGATCTGATCCTGTCGGACATCCAGTTGGCCGACGGCTCGTCGGGCATCGAGGCCGTGAACGAGATCCTCAAAAGCGCCGCCGATGTGCCGGTGATCTTCATCACCGCCTTCCCCGAGCGTCTGCTGACCGGCGACCGGCCCGAGCCTGCGTTTGTCATCACCAAACCCTATACCGAAGAACAGGTTCGCTCGGCGGTCAGCCAGGCGATGTTCTTCGCATCGACCGAAACACTGCGCGCCTGATCCGGCATTTGCAGTCCATTTTATCGCATGAGGGCGCCCTTCGGGGCGCCCTTATTTGTTACAGCGCGGAAGGCGACGGAAAAGAACGCCCCGCGCCCGTCTGGACGCGGGGCAGTTTTACAAGCCCGAGCGGTTGTACGAGGGATCGATCGGAGCCTGCACCAGACCGTCAGTGTGCGATCATCGACCGCAACATCCACGCGGCCTTTTCGTGAACCGTCGACCGGGCAGTCGCCAGATCGGCCGTCACCGGATCCTTCGCCTTTTCGGCAATCTCGACCAACTCGTGCGACAGACGCGCCAGCGCCTCGTGCCGGTCTTTGAGCATTTCGACCATCTTTTCGGCCGTCGCCGGTGCCGCGTCCTTTTTGGGCGCGTCGGGATTCACCAGCCCACCGGGCTGGATCGGCGCCAGTTGACCAAGGGCACGGATACGCTCGGCCAGCACGTCGGTCGCGTTGAACAGCTCGCCGTATTGTCCTTCGGTCAGCATGTGGACAGAGTAGAACATCGGACCTTCGATGTTCCAATGCACTTCATGCGTGCGGATCAGCAGATCATAGGTGCCCGACAGCAGTTGTGTCAGGGATTCCGCGACTTTTTCGGGGTTCTTGACGCCCGTGTTCACTTTGGTGGCGTCGGGCGTGATGGTGCGAAGATCTTTCATGGTGTTTCTCCTCAGACTGGTCTCAGGGCGCTGAAAAAGCAGGGGGCGAGCACACTGCCCGCCCCTTGATTGGTCAGCCTTTCAGGACGGTCGTCAGGCTGACTGAGCCTTGGACGGGCGCGTCAGACTGGCGGCTGACCGCGTACGGCGCGGGCAATCAGGGCGATGACGAACAGCGCCAGGAAGATAACGAACAGGATTTTCGCGATCCCGGCCGACGCGGTGGCGATGCCGCCAAACCCGAAGACGGCAGCGATGATGGCGATGACAAAGAACGTGAGGGCCCAACCGAGCATGGCAGTTCTCCTTTGAAAATGTGGCGAGCAAAATGCCCGACCTTCACCACATCAACAGGGGCCTGCGACAATTGGTTCCGAAAAAAGAGTCTGCCTGCGGCGTGGAACCCGAAGCGCGCTGACGCGTTTTACCACCAGACGTGGAAACGCATTCAAAGGAGGCCACCATGGCCAGAACGACCCAGCCTAGCACTGCCGACCTGAAGAAAGAATTCGACACTCTGAAAGCGGACCTCGGCGCGCTGACCAGTGAATTGCGGGCCTTTGCTTCGGCGCAGGAACGCTCGATGAGCCAGCGCGCGGCGGACACGGCGGCCTCGGTGCGCGACACCGCAGGCTCGGTGACCGCCTCGGTCCGTGAAACCGGTGAAAAGCAGTTGCAAAACCTGCGCTCGACGGCGGAAACCGTCGCAGGGAACGCGGAAGACCTGCTCAAGGAGCACCCCGCAGGTGCCGTCGCCGGCGCCGCTGCGGTGGGCTTTCTCGTCGGCGCTCTGGCGACGCGCCGCTGATGCTGCCTGATCCCCGTCACATCGCTAAAACGGCGGTCGTCGGGGCCCTCGGCCTCGCCCTCACCGGGGCGGGGCTGGTTTTGCTGCTGCGCGCTGTCTGGATCGCTCTGGTCTTCGCCTGGGGCCCGATGTGGACCGCCGCGGCCATGGGCGGTGCGCTGCTGATCATCGGCGGCGCGACTCTGGCCCTGCTGATGCGCCGGCCCCGTCGCCTGCCGCCGCCCCCGGCAAGCCCCCTGACCGCGGTAATCGCCGCCTTCGCGCAAGGCTATGGCTCCGCTCAGGCGTTGAAGTCCCGCCGCTGACGGGCCAGCAGAAAGGGGGGCCTTCAGCCCCCTCTTTGGCTAAAGCCAAATTCACCCCCGAGGATATTTAGAGCATAAAGTTGGGCTTAACCTTTCGTTAACCATGTCCAACTTTATGCCTGAAATATCCCGGGGGCGGGCCGGAACGGCCCGGCGGGGGCAGCGCCCCCGAGCGGCGCGAGCCCCCTCGATGGGGGCGAGCGCCGCCCCTGCCTTATCGGTCAGTTCAGCGCACCGGCGCGACGCAGCACGTCCGCGAAAGCGCGGGTGTCGACGGCAAGATGCGACGACGACATCTGCGGGAACGGCGGCTGCGCGTCGAAGAACTGGCTGTCCACCGCGATCAGCCGCCACTCGCCGTTGATCTGGTGCAGGATCGGCGACCCGCTGTCGCCCCGGGTGGTGTCGCAGGTATGGATCATCGAGCCGTCACGATAGGCCGTGAGGATCCGGCATTCCATATGCCCCGACATATACCCGCCGGTATCCCAGCTATAGCCCGCCTGGCTCACCATGAACGTCCCGGCGCTGATCGCCGACAAGTCGGTCTTGTCGAACACATAGGGCCGCACAAAGCCGATTTCGGTGCCCAGATCGCGGTCCAGCGTCAGGATCGCCCAGTCGTCGCCGTTGCCCCCGTTGGGCGGGGCGCTTTGGTCCGAGTAGTCCGGCGCGACCACGCTGCTGATCACACCGGCGCGGCCTTGCTCGGCATCCCCGCGCGCCCCGGCGCGGAAGCTGACCACTTTGGCCATCGCGCCATTCTCGCCCTGCAGGCAATGCGCCGCCGTCGCGATCAGGCGCGGACCGATCAGCGTTGCGGTGCACGAGCCATCCTCGAGCGTCAGCAGCCCAACCGCGCGCCACGGCATTTGCGTCACATCGACCAGCACGCGGTCGTCATGGCCAAAGTAATGGTCGCGCCCGGTCACAGGCCGATCCCGGCCCACGCAATCGGCGGTGTCGGTATAGGCCCGGCACGATCCGCGCCCGCTGCCCGGCTCTTCGCAGATACCGTTGAACGCGGTTTCGCAATTGTTCGTGCGGTTGCGCAGGAAAGCCGCCGCCGCGCAATCCGATGTATCGGTGCCCGAGGTGCAGGCGCCCGTGCCGATCCCCGGCTCGTCGCATTCGTTGTCACGCGACCAGCGGCAACTCTCGTCGCCGCCGATTGACAGCGCCCGGCAATCGGACGCGTCGGTGCCCGGCGAGCACGCCCCGGTGCCGCCAAAGTTGACATCGTCGCATTCACGGTCATTGGCCCAGCGGCAGCTGTCGGTACCCAGCGAGGCCCGCACGGCCGAGGGCACCGCGTCCATCAGCCGCTGCCACGCCGCGGCCTCGGCCCGGCAATCATTGGCGTCGGTGCCATTGTCGCAGGCCCCGGTCCCCTGATAGCGCGCTTCATCGCATTCGTTGTCATTCGCCCAGCGGCAGGTGTTTTCCTGCGCCAGTGCCGCCCCCGGCAGCCCGATCATCAGGCTGACGCCAAGGGCAAGACCCAAACGGGTCAAAGAAAGATTGGAAAAACGCATGGGGTCCCCCCGGAAATACGCATCGGCAAAATATTCTGGTCGCCCCCCGGCACAATAGCCGGGGGCGGAACGTGCTCAGTGCTCGCGGTCCATGACCCATTGCGGCGAGGCAATGGTGACACCCAGCGTCGCCAGACCGCCGTCGCCGCCATAGCTGCCCGCAAAGACGGCATAGGGCCCGGGCTGCGGGTTGGGGATCATCACGCCGGGGTTCAGTTGCTCGAAATCATCGTTGCAATAGATCTGACCGTCCGGCCCGACCACGGCCAGCGTGCTGTCGACATCGCCGACCATGTAGATCATCAGCTGCGGCAGTCCGCTTTGTGCATCGACCACCAGATCCGGCTGGCTGGGCGAGAGGAACCCGGCACAGCCGGTTCCCATGCCAAAAGCCTCGGTGGTGCTGGCCTCGATATCGAAGATGATCCGCGGATCGAGCAGGGTGTCCGGCCCGAAGGACAGCGTGCCCACGGTTGGTTCGGCGGTCACGTTCAGGCTGTCGGGCGCCATCGAGCCCCCGGCCGGAACCGCACCGGCCCAGTTGGGCGACCCCATCGAGGCGTAGAGGTTATACTCGCCCGTCACGTCGGGCATATAGGCGCCGACATAGACCAGATACTCCCCCGGTTGCGCATCGGTGAAACTCAGGCCCGGGTTCAGCTCGAAACTGTCATCGTTGCACGACCAGCTGCCGTCCGGTGCGCGCACCGCCATGACCAGATCCGTCTCCGAGCGGGCGTAGAGCGAGATCATCGGCTCGGCGGCATCCAGCGTCATGACCAGATCGGGGGCCGACAGATCGGTGTATCCCCGGCAATCGCTGCTCATCGGCAACAGATTGACCGGATCAAACGCGTTGACCGGTCCCGTCGCCAACAATTGCCCCTGCCCCGCATCGCTCAGATCGAAGCTGATCGTGCCCGCGCGCGGCTCACCGTCCAGATCGACGATGACATTCGAGAACGCCGGCGCCCCGACCGAGGCGAACAGATCATAGGTCGAGCCGTCGCCGCCCTGTCCATAGCCGCCGACAAAGATCTGATAGTCGCCTGCCGCACCGGTCAGCGTGACGCCGGGATTCAGCTCGAACACGTCATCGTTGCAATGCACCTGACCCGAGGGATCGACCACCGCCATCACCAGATCACGGTCCGAGATCGCGAAGATGCTGAAGTCGTCGCCGTCCGCATCCAGCGTCAGCACGGCATCGGCTGCATCGAACTGACTGTAGCCCCAGCAGCTTTCGGGCGCGAGCGGGCGCATTTCGGTGTTGGCATACAAAACGCCGCCCTGCACCAGATCCTGACGGCCGGTTTCGGCACTGGCGGCGAAGACGAAGCGACCGGCGCGCGGCTCGCCCAGACGGGCGACATTCAGCCCGAAGAGTTCCATGGCCGACACCGCGCGTTCGGACGCAAAGAGCCGTGCGTCAATCGTGCTGCCTTCGTCGCCGCCCAGCCAGACGGTGTAGCGGCCCGGCGCGACACCGGCCAGTTGCGTGCTCACAAAGCCCTCGTCATCGGCCAGTGCGCATTGATACAGACCGTTCGGCGAACCCACCACCAGACTGCGCAGCCCGTCGCCTGCAGCGGTGAAGGCCAGCGTTTCCATCCGGTCCGTGACCTCGAACGCCGCCCCCGACGCTTCAGGGATCATCGCCCCCTGACAGCCGCGCACGAAGCTTGCGGCCGGGTCGGTGGCCGTCCCGAACACACGCGCACCGATCCGGGTGCTGGCATAGGGATCGGTGCCCGGCCCGATCTCGATGGCGAATCCCGAGCTTTGCGCCAATGCCACGCCCGCCGTCATCGGCAGCAACAAGGCCGCTGCGGCAGTACTCATTGACAATCGGGTCCGTTGAATACGCGTCATTACAATTCCTTTTTAGCTTCGGCAGATGCCAACGACGAAAGCTTGCCTTGTGCGCTTGGCTGGCGTCAATCACCTTGCCGTCTTCTCACGGCAAGGTGCACTGGGGATGGAAGCAAGCGCCACGTTGCTGTAAGGATGGGCAAATCCGGCATACGGCAAGACAGGGACATCCCCACATGGCGCGCATCCTTATCACCTCTGCGTTACCTTATATCAATGGGATCAAGCACTTGGGCAATCTGGTTGGCAGCCAGTTGCCCGCAGATCTCTATGCCCGCTACATGCGGGCCCGGGGCCATGAGGTCATGTTCATCTGCGCAACCGATGAACACGGCACCCCGGCCGAGCTGGCCGCAGCCAAGGCGGGCAAGCCGGTGGCCGAGTATTGCGCCGAAATGCATGATGTTCAGGCCGAACTGGCGAATGGTTTCAAGCTGTCGTTTGACCATTATGGCCGCTCGTCCAGCCCCGAAAACCACCAGCTGACGCAGCATATGGCCGGGCGCCTGAAAGCGGCGGGCCTTATTTCCGAAGTCAGCGAAAAGCAGGTCTATTCCAACGCCGATGGCCGCTTCCTTCCCGACCGCTATATCGAGGGCACCTGCCCCAACTGCGGCTATGACCGGGCGCGCGGCGACCAGTGCGAGAATTGCACCAAGCAGCTGGATCCGACCGACCTGATCAACCCGCGCTCGGCGATCTCGGGCTCGACCGATCTGGAAGTGCGCGAGACCAAGCACCTGTTCCTGCGTCAGAAGTCGATGCGTGACAGCCTGCGCGACTGGATCAAGTCCAAGACCGACTGGCCGATCCTGACCACCTCGATCGCGCTGAAATGGCTTGATGACGGCGACGGGCTGCAGGACCGGGGCATCACCCGCGATCTGGACTGGGGCATTGCGGTCAAGGACGGACAGAACGACTGGCCGGGCATGGAGGGCAAGGTCTTTTACGTCTGGTTCGACGCGCCCATCGAATACATCGCCGCCACCGCCGAATGGGCCCATGCGCAGGGGCTGGGCGATGACGCCTGGGAGCGCTGGTGGCGCGAGGACAAGGGTGCCGCCGACGTGCGCTATGTCGAGTTCATGGGCAAGGACAACGTCCCCTTCCACACGCTCAGCTTCCCCGCCACGCTGATGGGTGCCAATTTCGACGGCACCGAGCCGTGGAAGCTGGTCGATTACATCAAGTCGTTCAACTACCTGAACTATGACGGTGGCCAGTTCAGCACGTCGCAGGGTCGCGGCGTGTTCATGGATCAGGCGCTCAGCCTGCTGCCCGCCGATTACTGGCGCTGGTGGCTGCTCAGCCACGCGCCGGAATCGTCCGACAGCGAGTTTACCTGGGAGAATTTTCAGGCCTCGGCCAACAAGGATCTGGCCGATGTGCTGGGCAACCTTGTCAGCCGCGTCACCAAGTTCTGCCGCTCGAAATTCGGCGAAGTGGTGCCCGAGGGCGGCGAAACCGGCGCGCGTGAAGCGCAGCTGGTGGCCGACCTGACCGCGAAGATCCGCAGCTACGAGCAGCTGATGGAAGCGATGGAAGTGCGCAAATCGGCCAATGAATTGCGCGCGATCTGGGTGCTGGGCAACGAGTATCTGCAAGAGGCAGCACCCTGGTCAACCTTCAAGACCGACCCTGCCCTAGCGGCCGCCCAGATCCGTCTGGCGCTGAACCTGATCCGGCTTTACGCCGTGCTCTCGCAGCCCTTCATCCCCGAGGCGGCGCAATCCACCATGACCGCGATGGCGTCCGACGACTGGCGCTGGCCGAATGACGTGGCCGCTGCCCTTCAGTTGCTGCCCGCCGGTCACGCGTTTACCACGCCCGAGGTGCTGTTCACCAAGATCACCGACGAGCAGCGCGAAGACTGGCAAAGCCGCTTTGCCGGGGTGCGTAGCTGACCGGCTGTCGCCGCCGGGTTGACGCGAGATCATCCTGTACACGACCCTGACCCCGCCCGCTGATTTTGGGCGGGGTTTTACATGGGTCATTTTTTGTTATGAAATCTAAACCATTCAGGGCTTTTGCCCTTTCCTCTGCGCTGGCATTGCTTGCCCTTCCGGGTCTGGCGCAGGTCGCCTTGACACCGTTGAGCGTCACGGCACGCGCGTATGAATCGGCCAGCAACTGGCAGGAACGGCCTTACCGCCCTGCCGGTCTGGTCGAAACCGTGCGCATTCCGGGGCATGTGCTGGTCGATGTGCGCGCGGTGTTCGACGGGCCGTGGTCCGACAGCATCGAGCGCGTGCAGGCCAACACCCGCGACATCCTGCTGGTGCTGCCCGACGGGACCGAGCTGGAGGCGCAGGGCAGCTATGCGACCTGGGGCCAGTTGAGCCTGCAATCGCGAACGATGTCCGCCCGCCGCCCGCGCAACTTTCCGGACGAGGATCAGGATGTCTATTGGAACGGCATGTTCCGCGTGCCCAAGGGCGTGAACACCGCAACATTGCGCATCGGCGGCGACGATGTGCGCTTTGAGGGTCAGGTCAGCATCCCTGGCCCGGGGATGGAAGAGGACGCAGCGTCCTTCGCCAGCTTCCGCCCCACCGCCGTGCGCCGCTTCCGCACGGTCGCGCTGGAGGATGGGCGTGGGGATGAGATGATGACCTCGACCATAACCGCCCCCGCCGGGATGGTGCTGGCCGAGGTCGAGATCGAGGTGACGGGCGTGACCTCGAACCAGGTGGACGGCGGCGACCGCTTTACCTGGAACACGCATAACTTCCGGCTGGTCGACGGGTCCGGTGCGACGATGGGGATGATCGGCGAACGCTTCATGCGCCGCATCCTCGATCCGCAGTTCAACGGCACCGATATCGGCGATGCAGCCGAGCGCACGGTGATCTGGGTGGTGCCCGAAGGGCTGACCGAGGCGCGGCTGCTGTTCGGCGAGACCGAGGTGGCGCGGGTCGCACTGGGAACGGCGGCGATCACCGAGACGGATTGACGAAGCGTCGGGGGGCTGCCGCCCCCGAACCCCCCGCCCGGGGGAGGGGGCACGCCCCCTCCCCCGGACCCCTCCCGTGGATATTTAAGGACAGATGATGGGGCGCGATTTCGATTGCGCGTGCGGATGGCTGCGCTAGGCTTGGGGCATGTTCACCATCGAGCACGAATTTGACGCCACCGTGATCACCCTTATCGACGAGGGGGAAACCCCCTTGCATGAGGATGTGATCATCGAAAGCCACGACGCGGGCGTGTCGTTGTTGCAGGTCGATCCCGACACCGACGAGGTCAGCGCGGTACATCTGTCGATGCACCAGCTCAAGGAATTGAGCGCGGCGCTGGATCTGCCCGAGGGCGTGTACCGGCTGCGGCCGACGGGCAATCCTCAGTCCAGCTGAAACAGCTTGTCGCGGGCCGTCTGGCCGCGCAGCAGGGTGAGCCTTGTGGGCGCGACGCCCAGCGATTTCGCTAAAATTTTACGAATCGCGTCATTGGCCTTGCCGTCCTCAGGGGCGGCGGTCACCCAGATCTTGAGCACATCGCCGTCTTCAACCGCGTTGCGTCGGGCTTTGGGGGTCGCACGGACGTTGAGCCGCGCGCCGGGAAGCGCGCGGGCCGAGAGGTCCGGCAGGCTCATGTCGCCAGCGCACGGGCCATCATCGCGCGGTCGACGTTCCCGCCCGAGGCGACAGCGATCACCGGCCCGGTGCCGGGGCGGAAGAGGGCCGCTGCCAGCGCCACCGCCCCGCCCGGTTCCAGCACGATCTTGAGCCGGTCATGCGCCAGCGCCATGGCGCGGAGCGCCTCGTCCTCGCTCACCACCAGCCCCGGACCGCACAGATCGCGCAAGAGGGGCCAGGTCAGGTCGCCGGTCTCGGGCGTGATGATCGCGTCGCAGATCGAGCCCGAGAGCCGCTCGTTGCGCAGCCGCTGGCCTGCCGCCTGCGAGCGCGCCACATCGTCGAACCCCTCCGGCTCGCAGGGTCGCACCACCATGCCGCGCGCCCGCGCCGCCAGCGCCAGCGCGATGCCCGAGGTCAGCCCGCCGCCGCCGCAGGGGACCAGCACCTCGGCCACCGTCACCCCTGCCTCGGCCGCCTGTTCGGCGATCTCCAGCCCGGTGGTGCCCTGACCCGCGATGACCTCGGCCATGTCGAAGGGCTTGATCAACGTCAGCCCCCGTTCGGACGCGATCTTTGCGCCCAGCGCGTCGCGGTCGACGGTGGCGCGGTCATAGGTGATCACCTCGGCCCCCAGCGCGCGGGTATTGGCCAGCTTGATCGCGGGCGAGTCGGCGGGCATGACAATCACCGCCGGGATACCGTGCAGCTTCGCCGCCAAGGCCACGCCCTGCGCGTGGTTGCCCGACGAATAGGCCAGCACCCCCGCCGGTTTCAGCGCCGAGACCGCATTCCACGCGCCGCGAAACTTGAACGAGCCGGTGTGCTGCAGGCATTCGGCCTTCACATAGACCGGCCGCCCGGCGATCTCGTCCAGAAAGGGCGAGGTCAGCAGGGGCGTGCGTCGCGCGTGGCCAGCCAGCCGCGCGGCAGCGGCGTCGATCATCGTGATATCGCTCATATCAGCAGTCCCAGAAAACGGTGGATGGCGCGCAGTGCCTCGGGTTCGTCAAGGAAGGGGATATGCGCGCGGTCGGGCACTTCCTCGTAGATCATGGCGGGCGCGCGGTCGGCCATCTCATCCGCCGTCGCCTGCGTCAGCAGATCCGAATTCGCCCCGCGGATCAGCGCCAGCGGCTTGGCCGTGCAGGCGTCAAACAGCGGCCAGGCATCGGCGGCAGGTGCTTTCATCGCCTCAAGGAAGGCGGTGCGCAGCGCCGGGTCATAGGTCAGATCAAGGCCCTGATCGGTCAGGATATAATGCTTCTTGGCCTCTTCCATCCAGCGGCTGGGCGGCACCTCGAACCCGTCCATCATGTGCTCCAGCGCCACAGCCATCGCGGCATAGCTGCGCGCCGAGGGGGCGCGGCCGATATAGTCGCCAATCCGCGCCAGCCCCAGCGGTTCGATCACCGGGCCGACATCGTTCAGGATCAGCCCGCGCACCCGGTCGGGGGCGACGGCGCTCAGATACATGCCGATCAGCCCGCCGCGCGAGGTGCCCAGAATTGCCGCACTCTCGATCCCCAGATGGTCGAGCAGCGCCAGCGCATCGGCCCCCTCCTGCACGATGGTATAGCTCTCGGCCCCGGTCCAGTCCGACTGACCGCGCCCGCGATAATCCATGCGGATCAGGCGCAGAGGGGGAAGATGCGGGGCAAGGTAATCAAAGTCCGAGGAATTGCGCGTCAGCCCGGCAAGGCAGAGCAGCGGAATGCCGTGCCCCTCGTCGGTGAAATAGAGGCGCGCACCATCGGCGGCGGTGAAATGGGGCATGGGCCGAACTCTCGTTTTGACGCACTAGACCACGCGGTACGGGGGCGGGCAAGGTTCAGAGCAGCGCGCGGGCGATCAAGTCGGCTTCCAGCGCCTCAGGCGTGGTGAAGAGATGCGCGGCCATGCCGACGGCTTGCGCGCCGGTCACATTGGCGGGGCTGTCATCGATGAACAGGCAGTCCTGCGCCTGCACGCCGTTGCGCGCAAGCAGGCGCTCAAAGATTGCGGGTTCAGGCTTGAGCAGTTTCTCGAAACCCGACACCACGACATCCTCGAACACCCCACCCAGACGCGGATGCACCTGCAGCGCCACCGGCCATGTCTCGGCGGCGAAATTGGTGATCGCGAACAGCCGGTGCCCGCGCGCCTTGAGCCGGTCAAGCAGATCCCATGTTCCGCTGATCGGCTCGGCAATCGTCTCGCCAAACCGCGCGACATACGTGCTCAACGGCCCGCTCTGCCCGGGATGCGCCGCTTCCAGCGCCGCAATCCCCTCGGCAAAGGGCCGCCCGCCGTCCTGGGTGTAATTCCAGTCGGCAAACCCGACGGCCTCAAGATAGTCCAAAGCCTCATCCCGATCAGGATACACATGCGCCACCGCCCGCTCAGGCCGCCAGCGGATCAGCACATTGCCAACATCGAAAACCACGTTCACCGCAACCCCCTGCCCCTGTTTCTTTGCTCTGAAAATATCCCGGGGGGCGGGCCGGAACGGCCCGGTGGGGGGCAGCGCCCCCCGGCGGCGCGAGGGGGCTCGATGCCCCCGAGCGCCGCCCCCCTTTACATCGTGGTGTTCACCGCCCCACCGTCCAGCAGCAGGTTCTGCCCGACGATGAACCCGGCATGCTGGCTGCACAAGAAAGCGCAGGCAGCGCCGAACTCGGCTGCGGTGCCATAGCGCCCGGCGGGGATCGTAGCCTCGCGCGCGCTGCGCGCCTGCGCCATCGTCGAGCCTTGCGCCTTGGCAGCCCCCGTATCCAGCGACACTGCGCGGTCGGTATCATGGATACCGGGCAGCAGGTTGTTGATCGTCACCCCTGACCCCGCCACCTGCCGCGACGTGCCCGCCACAAACCCGGTCAACCCGGTGCGCGCGGTGTTGGACAGGCCCAGCACGCCCAGCGGTGCCTTCACAGCCTGACTGGTGATGTTGACCACCCGTCCCCAGCCGCGCTCCATCATCCCGGGCAGGCTGGCCTGCATCAGCGCGATCGGGGTCAGCATGTTGCCATCCAGCGCCTTGATGAAATCGTCGCGGGTCCAGTCGTTCCACATCCCCGGCGGGGGCCGCCCGCGTTGGTGACCAGAATGTCGATCTGCCCGGCGGCGTCGAGCACCGTGCGGCGTCCCTCGTCGCTGGTGATATCCGCTGCAACCGCGATCACCTCGACGCCGTACTTCGCGCGGATCTCGGCGGCTGCCGCCTCCAGGGCCTCGACCCCGCGGGCGTTCATCACGACTGTGCAGCCCGCCTCGGCCAGCGCCTCGGCGCAGCCGCGGCCCAAGCCCTTGGACGAGGCGCACACCAGCGCGCGTTTTCCCTTGATCCCCAGATCCATACCCATGTCTCCTGCTGTTTCCCCAAGACCTAGCACCCGTCCCCCTCGGCGGCAACGCGCAGGCGTGCGCAACCGCCCGCAACCGCCGATTGACGTTCAACACCCCCTACCCGTAGTATCGCGGCTTGTTCACCCGCAGCCGGAAATCACCCATGTCCGCCCAGCCCCTGACCGCGCGCTCTTCGGCCCCGGCTGCGCATGCGGTCACGGTCTACGCCGCCGACGGTTTGCGCGTGCTCTCTGGCGCGAATGCAGGCGACCCGTTGCCTGCGCCGGTGGACAGCATCCATGGCGATTATTACCGGCTGGCCGAGGACGCCGCACCGATCACCCTGATGCTGGACCTCGAGGCCGGGCGACTGGCCGACGGCAGCGCCTTTGGCCGGGCTGGGGACGCTGTGCAGCTGCAGGGCCGGCTGTCCCTGATGGCCCCCGATGGCGATCTGGTCGAAGTCCTTGTGCTGGCTATCGGCGGTGCGCGGGTTGCGCTGCCGCTGTCCCCGCTGCGCACCAAGCTGACCTATACGCTGATTGCCACCGATGACGCACCCGGCCCGATCCGGCTGGCCGATGTCGTTGCCGGGGCCTTCGCGCGCGGCACCCGCATCGCGCTGGCCGACGGGCGGCAACTGCCGGTCGAGGATCTGCAACCGGGCGACGTGGTGATCACCCGCGACCATGCCGCGCAACCCCTGCGCTGGAAAGGCGCTGTAACGCTGCGGGCGGAAGGGGCTTTGCCCCGGTCGTCGTGTTGCCCGGCGTGATGGGCAATCCCGGCCCGCTGTCGGTCAGCCCCTATCACCGCCTTTTCCTCTATCGCCGCGACGCCCGCGCGCTGGCGGGCGCGGCCGAGCTGCTGGTGCAGGCCCGCCATCTGGTCGATGACGCAACGATCCTGCGCCGTGAGGGCGGGTTTGTTGAGTACTTCTCGCTGGTCTTCGACGCCCACGAAGTCATCTACGCCGAGGGTGTTCCCTGTGAGAGTCTGATGGTCTGCCCCTCGGTCCTGACCCGCCTGCCCGAAGATCTGGCCGCGCCGCTGCGCGATGCCTTCCCCGGTCTCAGCCAACGCCTGCACACCGGCGCCGATCTGCGCCCCGAGCTGGTCTCGCGCCTGCGCGACCGTCCCAGCGCCCTCCGCGCCTGAAAGTCCGCCATGCCCTTTGCCTCTGTCATCGCCGCCACTGACCTTACCGACCGCTCGGCGCAGGTGCCGGGCCGCGCCCGTCTTCTGGCCCGGCAGCCCGGCGCGCGGGTCTTGCTGGTGCATGTGCTGCCCGATGAGGGCAAGAAGCGCCGCAACCGCGATGAGATCGAGGCCGCGCTGACCCGCGTTGCCAGCGACGCAGGGTCGAACGGCATCCGTGTGCTGAGCGGCGAATCCGGCGCGGCGCTGGCCGAGCTGGCAACAACCGAACAGGCCGGACTGATCGTGCTGGGTCTGCACCGCGAGCGGCGGGTGCTGGACCTGTTGCGCCTGACCACGATGGAACGCATCGTGCTGGCCGCCCCCTGCCCCGTGCTGATCGCGCAGCTACCGCCCGAGCGGCCCTATCGTCAGGTGCTGCTGGCCACCGATTTCTCGCCCGGTTCGGCGGCGGCGCTGATCGCTGCCGCGCGGCTGGCGCCTGAGGCCGAATTCCACGCCATTCACGCGCTCGAACCCGGCTCGGCGTTCAGCCGGGGCAGCCGCGACAGCGAGGCCGCGCTGGAAAAGGCCGAAGCCGCGCGCGATGCCTTCCTGCGGACCCCCGGCCTGCCCACGCTTGCCGAACCGCCCGAGATCGTCCCCGGCGGGGTTCATCAGGTGCTGGCTTTCCGGCGCGAGGAACTGGGCGCCGACCTGATCTGTCTGGGTGCGCAGTCGGGCAAAGACCCTCAGACCCTGGGCAATTACGCCCGCGACCTGATGCGCGCGCCACCCACCGATGTGCTGGTGGCCAAGGCCCCCTGACGTCAGGCCGACGCCTCGTCTTCCCAGCGTTTCTGCATTTGCGCGGGCGTGACCGATTCGACGGTTTGCGACAGGATCCAGCGGTGGCCGAACGGGTCCATCACCGTCGCCGTGCGCTCGCCAAACGACTGATCTGCCGGGGCGCGCAGCACAATGGCCCCGGCGTCAGCGGCGCGAGCGACGTCAGCATCGACGGCTTCGGTCGCCAGATGCAGCGTCACCGCTGTGCCGCCCAACGTATCAGGGCTGACCGCGCCGAAATCGGGATACTCATCGCTCAGCATGATCCGTGAGGTGCCGATGGTCAGTTCGGCATGGCCGATGCGCCCGTCACCGGGGTCGATCATGCGGAATTCTTCAACCGCGCCGAAGGCTTGAACATAGAATGCGAGGGCCTTTTCAGCCCCCTTCGCGACCAGATAGGGCGTGACAGACAGCGGCATTGTTTGATCCTTGGCTTGCTTCATATTTATATTTACGTTACGATCCGTAATATAATGAGTCAAGACATCCCCAAACCCCGTGGCCGTCCGCCCAGTCAGGCCGCAAAGCGCAAGGCCTTGGCCGCTGCCTTCGAGATCCTCATGCAGGATGGTTTTGGCCGCCTGACCATCGAAGGCGTCGCGGCGCGGTCGGGCGTTGGCAAGCCGACGCTTTACCGCCACTGGGCGAATGCCAGCGAACTGGCGATGGCCGCCTTGATGGAGGGGCACCCCGCCGCCGCCGCACATCCGACGGGTAGCCTGCACGACAGGCTCGAACAGCAGATTCTGGGTATTGTGACCGCCTTTGCCACCACGCGGGGGCGGCAGATCGGGCTGGCACTGGCGGCAGCGGATCGCGACAGCGAGATGACGCGCGCGTTCCGCAACCGCGTCATCCTGTCCGGGCGCGAGGCTGGGCGGGCGCTGATCGCCGAGGCTGTGGCATCGGGTGAAATCACCGCGCCCCGCGACGGGGACGTATGCCTCGACATGATCTACGCACCGATCTTTTACCGGCTGCTGGTCGGGCATCTGCCGCTGGACAGGGCCTTTGCGTTGGGGCTGGTCGCGCAGGCGATGGCACTGCTGAAGGCCGCGTGACCGCCAAGCCATCTATCGCGGTTCGGCGCTCACCCGACGCGCCGACCGCCGGGTCTGGCAGGTGCTACAGCGCGCCGCGGCCGAGGGCGGCGGCGAGGGCAGCAGGCTCGGGCAGCTCAAACAGGATATCGGCGGTCAGGGTCTGCCCGGTGGCGGCTTCAAGATCGAGGATCATCTCGGTGATCATCAGCGAATCCAGCCCCTGATCGGCCCAGGCGAGCATCGGGTCGACCGCGTCCACGTCTTGCTGCGTGGCAACCGCGATCCAGTCGGCGAAAAAGCCAAGATAGGCGGCATAGGGGTCGCCCGTCCCGGCCAATGCCTGTTTCAGCCGGCCTATCGCCGCGGCGCGCGACTGCGCCGTCTCAGACGCAGCACGTGGGGACCAGTCCAGCAAAACCCGCTCCGGTGTCTCGGCAAGCGCCGCGTCGCTGTCGGCGCGGCGCAGTTTGCCGCTGGTTGTCCACAACAGACTGCCCGTGCGCAACAACAAGACATGCGCCGCCTCAACCCCCGACTGGTCCAGCAACTGCCGCCAGATCTGCGTGGCCAGCGCCTCGCCTTCTGCCAGCCGCCCGGGCGTGATCTCGCACAGCACCGCCACCGCGCCGTCCGGGCGCTGATGCACCGCAACCCGCCCCCGGCGCAGACCGGGGTCGACGCCCTCAAGGCTGGTCTCCAGATCCGACGCATGCAAGGTGCGCCCGTGCCACAGCACGACGTCCTTGATCCGGCCGGTCACGAACAGCTCACCCTGCCACAGAAACCCCAGATCACCGCTGCGCAGATAGGGGCCGGACCCATCGTCCAGCCGGGCACCGAAGGTTGCCTCGCTGGCGTCAGGGCGGTTGTGATAGGCCGAGCCGAGGCTGTCGCCAGCGATCCAGATCTCGCCGATCCTGTCCGGCGGACAGGCGCTGTGCGCGTCGGGATCGACGATGCGCATGGGGTGTGAGGTGCGCACCGGGCCCGACGACACCAGCCGCCGCCCCTGCCCCTTTGCCACCTCGGTCACCTGCCGCTGGTCCAGTGCCGTTGGGTCAAACCATGCGGAAAACGCGCCGTTGCCGCGTGTCGCTCCGGCGACCAGCAGCGTTGCCTCGGCCAGACCGTAGCAGGGCATGACGGCACCGGGCGACAGGCCTGCATCCGCGAAAGTCTCGACAAAGGCGTCGATCGTCTCGGGGCGCACCGGTTCCGAGCCGTTGAGCAGCACGCGGCACGACGACAGGTCCAGTTCGGCCCGACGGGCGGGCGATATGGTGCGCACACAAAGCTCGAAGGCGAAGTTGGGCGCGACGGTGATCGTGCCGCGATACCGGCTGATCGTGTCCAGCCACAGCACCGGACGGCGCACGAAGCTTTGCGGGGACAGGATATAGACCGACCCGCCAAGCCAGCAGGTGAACAAGACACCGCCGACAAGCCCCATGTCATGCTCGGGCGGCAGCCATGTGACGCAGCGTTCGTCCTCACCACTTTGCACCGCGCGCTGGATGGCGTGCATCTGACCCAGCAAGGCCCCGTGCGTCACCACAACGCCCTTGGGCGCGCCGGTCGAGCCCGAGGTATACTGAAGAAAGGCGATATCGTCCGGGCTGGTTTGCGGCGCGATCACCGGCGAGTCGACCGCCGTGTCGACCCGCAGACACCGCGCGCGCACGATTTCGGCGGGCCAGCTGTCGGGCACACCGGCAAGGGTTTGCGTGTCGGTCAGCACCGCCGCGCAGCCGCTCTCGCGCAGGATGGCATCGGCGCGCCCGCGCGCCTTGGCGCTGGACGGAACCGCGACCGGCACTGCCGCGCAACCGGCAAGGAACGCGCCCAGCAGGGCGACGGCAAAGTTCAGACCGGGCTCGAAAATCAGCGCGACCCGCGCGCCCTTGCCACAGTACGCCGCGCGCAGCATCCCGGCGACACCCGAGGCACGCGCGAGCAACGCCGTATAGCTCAGCTCTTCCGGCTCGGACGCAGGCCCGACAAAGGCATACGCCAGTGCTTCGGGCCGCCGCGCGGCGTTCCGGGCGATCTGCTGCGGCAGCAGAAGGGCTTGCAAACTCACGCGCAGTTCACCGGTGCAAGAGCCAGGTCTGGCGGCTGCTCTCGATCTCGAACCCGTGCTCATGGGCAAAGGCCTTGATGTGATCCTGCATGACAAATTTGCCGGTCTCATCCGGCCAGAGCCAGTCGTCGCCGCTCAGGATCGCATGGGGATAATAGGCATAGGCCGCATCCAGATCGTCGCGGTGCTTGAACGCGTCGATATAGATCATCTCCAGCGGGATCTGACGTTCAGAGAGATAGAACAGCGCCTCGGGCGAGAAGCGGCGCACGGGGATGAAGCGCTCTTTGTAGAGCCGCAGGTTGTTCAGCGCGACGCCGTAGTTGCCATACTGGCGCAGCATCTGGACGATGCGCGCGACCTCGGCGTCGTCCATGTGCCAGACGTGACGCGCCATCTGCGGATGGTTCACCATCCTCTCGACATAGGCCGCCCAATTGCCATCCCAGGGGTCCACGCCGATCACGGTCAGGTCGGGCTTTGCCTCCAGCCAATGCCGAACGGACCCGCCCAGAAAACAGCCGACCTCGGCCATCAGGGTGACGTTCTTGTCGACGATCTCACGCGTGATGATCTCGCGCCCGCCCCGTCCGTTGGCGTCGAGGGCCAGCATGAACGGCGCGTGCTCGCCCCAGGGAAATTCCGGCCACGGATTGTCCCGGCGCAGAAACTTGAGCCCGAAGGTGATTTTCGAGCCGGGGAAGACGTCTTCTTTCGGAAAGGACGGCGGCGCTTTGGGGGCCGGTGCAGGCGCAGGCGCGGCAGCAACGGGAACCGACGTGGCGTCAGCGGGGGAGTGCCCGCCCTTGCGATAGAAGAAAATGCTGTGGCCAGACACGCCCTTCCACGCCTCAGCCGGGATAGCGGCGCGGCGCAGGGTGTCCGGTTCAAACAGCGCCAAGGGGTCGATCAGATGCGTCCCGGGGCCCCAGACCTGCGCCAGCAGCGCTTGCATATCCTTGCCGCCAAACACCCGCACATGGTCTTCCTGGCCGAAGCGTTCCTTGCGCGCGGCCTCGGTCAGGGTGGGCGACAGATCCTCGATCGTCGTGTCACCGCGGATCGGCACACAGAGGAAATGCAGGCCGCCCGGCGCAAGAATGCGATCAAGCTGCTGCAACACGCCCGTCACATCGCAGGGCACATGCTCGAGCACATGGCTGTGCACGATGAGATCGTAGCTGTCATCGGCGATCCCGGCGAGATCGCTGCACATGTCCATTTTGCCGACCGTGAACACCTTGCTTTTATAGCGTTCAGGATCGAGATCGACGGCATGATATTTCTCGCCCGACAGCGCCAGAAACCGCCGCCCCAGCCCCAGTTCGGGGGCAAAATGCAGCACGCGCTTGCCCGCTTCAAAGCCGCCCAAGCGTTCAAGCGCCATGTACATCAACCGCGTCCGCTCGACGCCCAGACAGGTTGAACAGCGCGCGTCGCGGCGCCCGCCAAAGTCCTGAAACGTGGTTCCGTCGCAGATCGGGCATTGCTTGGTGGCGGTCATCGGGCTGTGATCCTTCGTCGTCAGGGTCGGTGATGCGGGCGCAGCGGCCCCTGTGCGGGATGTCTGCCGGGTTGCAGTTACAGGGCCCAGTTTACGCATAACGAAGGTCGCGTTGGTGTTACATGTCTCGAGCACGCCACTGCGCCGCACAACAGACAGATGCCCGCCCAGCGAGCGGATCAGATCCGTCAGATCCGCGCCATAGTCAGTGTACACCAGACACGTCGAGCCATCACCCGAGTTATGATACACCGGCGGCTTGAGGTTGATCTCTTGCCCGTCGCGGATTTCGACCCGCGGGCTGGTCGTCTCGGGAAAGGGAAAGTCATTCGGGATCGAGCAGACGTGACACCCACCGGGTCGCAGCACGCGCAGGATCTCGGAAAATGCGGCCTCGATATCGGGCAGATGTTCCATCACGTCGCTGGTGATCACCAGATCAAAACTGTCATCGGCAAAGGTAAGCTGCGTCAGATCCTCGTTGCGCACGCCGTCATCGCGGGTGCTGCCCAAGGGCAGTTCGGGGGTGAAATAGGACTGCACATAGCCGGGCAGACCACGAAAGCGGCGAACGAACGGCCCCCGCAGCGCGGGCTCGAAAATATCGACCGCGTCAAGCAGTCCCTGCGCGATCAGCGCATCCAGCGAAACCGCCTGCCCGCGCGCGAACTCGTCCAGAATGACACCGGCCTGATCGCGCCACCGAAGGGTGAACCGGCACTTCGGACAGGGGTAGGATTCGCGCACAGACCGGTGGTCGCCGCGCACAAACGTACCCGCTGCACCGCAAATCGAGCAAAGCCCGTCGACATCACGTCCCGTCAAAGCCACGCCTTTCCCTTGTCCTTGCCGCGCCACGCGCGGGTCAGTCGTCGTCACCCGGCAAACGCGTCGCGCACCAGATCCCGCAACAGCCCGCTGGCCATCGCAGGCATGCCGACGTGATGGGTGGTCGCCCCCGGAACGGCGATGACCGTCGCGTTGGCGATCCCCTTCACCGCGTCACTGCGCGCGACATCCGGCGCATAGCTTTCGCCGATAACCAGCATCAGATGCGTCTGCGGCTGGCCCGCCAGTACCGGCCTCAGGTCCACCGGCTCGTTGGCCTCGCGAAACAGCTCGGCGTCGCCTTGCCTGAGATGCGTTGCATCGGCGTCGTGGTCGCGCGGGGGCGCAACCAGCCCGGCCAGCGATATCACCGCGTTTGCCTTGATCGCCAGACCAGCGCGCAAGGCGGCGTAGCCCGCCGCCGAACTGCCCATCGTGACGATCTTTGCGCCGCCCAGCTCAGCCGCCAGCCGCTGCAGCCTGTCGTGCAAGTCTTGTTCCCCGGCACCAATCCCGGGCAGGCCGTTCAGAAAGGCCCGCCCAGAGGGATCGCGCAAATAGACGACATTCACCGCAAGATCGGCAAACAGCGCATCCAGATTGCGATTGGGCACATAGTTTACGCCGCCCAGAAAACTGCCGAACACAAACAGCGTCCCTTGAGGATTCTCGGCCCTGACCACGCACAGATCCGCATCCTGCAGCACCCCTGCCCGTGGCGGCGCGTCGCCCAGCGCCTCAAGCGCCGCCAGCACGGAAAGCGCCGTCTCACCGATGCGCGGATCCTGCGTGAGCTGCCGCAGAACCCGCTGCGCCATATCCGCCTGCCCCGCGCGCAGGGCAAACAGGGCGAATTGCAGCTGCCAGTTCTGATCAACCTCGCCACGCTCTGCCTGCGTCGCCAGACGCGCGTACACGGCGGTATCCTGCGCGGCAGGTAGGAAGACCCGGTTGAGCCGGTAGAGCACTCGCCAGTCTGCCGGAAACAGATCGAGCGCGCGCATCAGAGCACGCTGCGCCTGCTCGAAATTGCCCGCCGCTGCCGCAAAGCGGCACAGGCGGCACAGCGCTTCCGAGGTCTCATGGCCCTGACTGATGTCCTGCGCGACGCGCTCGGCCGAGTCGGCCATGCTGGCCGTCATCGGATACAGACGGCTCTGGATGCTTTTGGCATAGGCGGGCAGCGGCCCTGTTTCTTCGGCCTTTTGCAGCAGTTGCAGGGCAAGATCGAAGTCGCCGACCTGCATCGCACGGCTGGCAAGACGCAGCTGCACGGTGCGGCTGTCGGGCTGCCGGGCAAGCGCGTCTTTCAGAAAAGCGACCTGCGCAGACCAGCTGCCCAGCGCGGGCAACAGCCCGTTCACCGCCGCCGCGAGCGCGTTATCATCGGGCGAGAGACGCGCCTGACCATCGCCGAACAATGCAACGGCACCCTCGATGTCACGGTCCTGCGTCAGGGCCTGAATGCCCAGCGCCCAGACCCAAAGATTGTCGGGTGCATCGGCCAGAAGCTGCGTTGCCAGGGCGCGCGCCTCGGCCAACTCACCCGTCGCCAGAAGCAACCGCACCCGCGCGATCCGGGGCGCGACCGACGTGGGTTGCTGGTCCAGAAACGCGGCGATCTGCGATGCGGCGTTAGCGTAGTCTTTCTGTTCGATCAGCCGATTGACCCGTGCATGATCCCAGGTTTCGCTCTTGGCCTGATCCATTATGCCCCTCATTCGCTCTGACGCCCAAAACAAGCGGACACACAACCGAAACGTGTTAGCCGTATCACTACGATACCCGAAGCACCTTTTCCAGCGCGGCGTCGGGATCAGGATCGTCGAACACCGCCGCACGCCTCTGGCGCGGCTGCTCGGCCGTCGCCAGATCGCGCACGGCCTGCCAATGCGCGTGCAGGCGTGTTCCTATCGCGGGATCGAGAGACCGGCGTGGCGCGGTCACAAGCGCAGGCAGGTCGGCCAACGCGGCGGGCCAGTCTGGTGCCAGCTCGTCCTGACGGGACGTTTGCTCGGCCTGCCCCATGAACTTGTGCAGCGCCGGCACCGCCACCAGCCGCGCGGGCGTTCCATAGGCGACCGCGGTGATATGGCCGTGCAGCGAGGCTCCGATATGCACCTGCGCGCCTGCAATCACCGCCGCCACGTCGCGCAGCGCCTCGGCCTCGTCGAAGGGTGCCGTGCGGTCGGGGATCAGGCCGTGCAGCTCTTGCACCAGCGTGTGATCGCCATGGCATCGCCCCAGCGCCAGCAAGATCCCCACCGCGCCAGCCTGCCCCAGTGCCGCATCCAGCGCCGCCGCAAAGCGCGCGACATCCAGCGCGCCAAGGCTGCGGCGCTTGACATGCACGGCGACAACCGGCGTTTGCGCCGTCACGCCGAGGCTGTCCTTGACGGTGCCGAACCGCGCCGCCAGCGATGCAGGAGACCACAGGCGCGGCAGGTCCAGTGCCGTGTCAGGCAGAACCTCTGGCCTGCGCCCCGACCACTGCGCCAGCGCGCGGGCGCTGGCCTCATCGCGCACCATGAAATGGTCGGCCGCCTCGACAACCCGCCGCAACCACGCTGGCGGCGCGCCCGGATCACGCGGTGCCAGCACCCCGGGCGCGTTCCATAGCACCGCTTTGCCGTGCAGCACCGCATGCGCCGTGGCACCGACCCAAAGCGACGGGTAGGCGCTGGCGGCATAGGTCGGCAAACCGAAATCGTGCAGGTGGATGATATTGCCGCCACCAATCAAGACAGCATCGAAACTGTCGATTGTATCGGTCAATTCCTTGAAAGATATGGGCCGGATCGCATCGCGATAGCGGGTCAGTTCCGAGGTCGGCGAAACGGCAACAATCTCGATGCCGATCTCTGCCAGACACGCCTGCGCAATCAGCGGGAACAACAAATCGCCGTAATTCTCGACGTCAAATGTGCCCAGGATGGCGACGCGACGGGTCTGGCGTGCTGCTGCCATCTTCAAGAGCCGCTTGTTTTCGACATGACACCCGTTACCCCTGCATCGGACCATGGAACGCTCGCCGTCGATCCCCTGCCTTCTACCGTTCTGAATTGATTTGCCTATTGCATTAGTAAATCATCCCGGCAACACCCTCAGCAACCGCATTCGTGCGTTTTGACCAAAAGAACCGGACCCTGCGACAGCGCCATGAAAACTCTGGACGGCAAGACCGCGCCGCATCTGACGAACGGCCCCGAGCAAACCGCGCAAGCGCGTTCTTCAGACACGGACAGCGCCTCTTATACTGCGCTGTTAAAACAGGGCGAAGCCCAGTTCAACGCGGGTCAGTTTCACCAGGCCGAGCACCTTTATTCGCAAGCGCTGGACAGGGCCGGACCGACGGCGGTGGTCTTGATCCGTCTGGCCGATATTTGCATTAAAACCGGGGCGCTGGCGGCCGCAGAAACGCATCTTGCGACCTTGCGCAACATCGCGCCGGCATTCCCCTGGACACCGCTGATAGAAGCCGACCTGGCGTTGTGCCACGCTGACAGTGATCGCGCGCTGGTTCATCTGCGGGACGCGCATGCGCGCATGCCGGACAACGCGAAGATCAAGACCCGGCTCGATAAGCTGGCCGAAGAGGTCGAGAAACGGCGCAGCCGGACCGCGCCCGCGCCGCTGCGGATCTGGCCCGCGAAAGGGCTGGCAGATTTCCTGACCGCGACCCCGCAAGAGCGGGTGCTGGTTGTGTCCTGGGACATAGGCCACAACGTGGTGGGTCGGGGGATCACCATGGCGGAAACGATCAGCGATGCCGTGCCCACTGCCGTCGCCGGACCGATGTTCCCGATGTATGGCACCGAGCTGTGGCCGCCGCTGGCCGACGCCGACCGCGCGGTGCCGATCATAGGCTGGAACGCCCCGCATTTTCGTCACCTCGTTGAAGGCTGCTTGCGGCTGGTACAGGAATGGCCGGCAAAGACGGTGTGGATCTCGAAGCCGCGCTTCCCGTCGATGCTGATCGGTCTGCTTTACAAACACGTGCACGGCGCAACCGTGCTGTGCGACCTCGATGACGATGAGCTGGCCTTTGTGAACGGCGAAGCGCCGCGCGATTTTCAAAGCTTTGTCGAGCGCATGGAGCCGCAGGACTGGCAACGCCCGCAAGGCAAGATCTGGACTGAGCTGGGGATGGGCATGGTGCCGATGGTCGATGGCCTGACCGCCTGCAACCCGGTTCTGAGCGCGCGCCACGGTGCGGCTCTGGTCCGGCACGGTCGCCGGGGTTCGGACGCCGAACGCGCGATTGCTGCGCGCGCGCAAACTCGCCTGACGCACGGGTTTGCGCCGCGTGACCGGGTGGTTCTGTTTCTGGGCACCCCGCGTCGGCACAAGGGCCTGTTGGAACTGGCGCAGGCGGTCGTGGCTCAGAATGATCCCGATCTTGTGCTGTGCATTGCCGGATCCGCGGTCGATATCGACATGGAAAACGCGCTCAAGGCCCTGCCCGGCCTGCGCCTGAAACGGCTGTACGAGCAGCCGTTCTCTAGGGTGCTGGACCTGAATGCGATGGCGGATCTTGTGGTGCTGCTGCAAGATCGCGAAAGCCCGATCTCGCACAGCCAGACCCCGGCGAAACTGACCGACGCCGTGGCCGTCGGCTCGCCTGTGCTGATCACCGATGTCCCGCCCGTTGCCGATGTCATCAAGGCCGGGGCCGCCATGGCGATTGCCAAAGGCGAGGTTCTGAGCGAGCGCCTGCGCGCGGTTCTCGCCCAGCCGCGCCCGCAAGGCGTGCATCCGTTCTTTGCGCAAGAGATGGCGTACGGCCCCAACCAGCGTCGCGCGCTGGACGCGATCACGACCGCCCGTCAGTCCACCAAGCGCCTGACCGCCGATGGAGTACGCCTGCTGCAGTTTATCGACACCGAGATGCCGGGCGTCTTGCCCACGGATCTGTCGGCCCTTGCGGCACCGCATTTGCGCAGCGCCCCGCCGCTGTCCCGCACGATCGACCCCGACAAGCCGATCAACGTGGCCTTCTTCTGGAAACAGAACGATTCCGGGCTGTATGGCCGCCGTCAGGACATGCTGGTGCGCGAATTGGCGCGCCGCCCCGAGATCGGGCGCGTCCTGCATATCGACGCGCCGATTGCGGCCAAGCAATTGCAATTCAACGCCAACCCGATGCGCGCCCCGGTTGATAGCGAGCGGCACATGACATCAGCCAACGCGTTGTTGCGGTTGGCGGGACTGGCGGACGAGGGCAATCTGTTTCGCCGCAGCTTTGTGACGGGAACCGCGGGTGACACCGTGCTGGGCACGCGCCTGCTGTCGCCTGACAGCTTCCCCAATGTGGTCGAGTCCTGGCTGCGCGGGCTGGATATGGTCGACAACTGCATCGCTTGGGTCTGCCCGGTGGTCGACGGGTTTTCCGATGTGCAAGCACGGCTCAACTTTCCCTTTATCGTGTCAGATTACATTGACGACCAACGGTTCTGGACGAACTCGGCGCTCAAGGATCAGATGATCCGCGAGAACTATCGTTTCATGGCGCAGCATACCGATTTGGCGCTGGCCAATTGCGCGCCGGTTGCCGACGCTCTGGCTGGCGAAGGGTTGCAGGCGCTGATGGTCCCCAATGGCGTCGACACACCGGCGGCACCCCCGCGCCCGGCGGATGAGATCACGCGGCTGGGGGGGCCGGTGGTCGGTTATTGCGGCAATATGAACGACCGCTTCGATTTCGATCTGGTCGAGTCGCTGTCGCGCGCACGGCCCGATGTGCAGATCGTGTTGATCGGCAAGCTGTCCCTCAAGGCCGAACGGGCGCGGATGCTTGCCTTGCCGAATGTGCATGTTCTGGGGGTCCGGCGTCAGGACGCGGCGCAGGCCTGTATCGCGGGCTTTGATGTCGCCATCGTTCCGCATATCCGCAACGAGATGTCCGACCGGATGAACCCGCTGAAAGTGTACGTCTATCGCTCGCTGGGGGTGCCCGTGGTCACCTCCGGCGTCGCCAATCTGGACGACATGCAGGGCGAGATCCGCGCAGCGACCGACACCGACGGCTTTATCCGCGCCGTAAATGACGCGCTGATCGAAGCGAGCACTCAGCCACGCAAGCAGATGCCCGATGCGCTGAAGAAAGCGCTATCGTGGGAAAGCAAGATGGACACCATCTGGGCGCATGTCAGCGAAGGGTTGCGCGCGCGGTTCGTATAGTGCTCAGATCGCGTCAACGATCAGCGGGCACCGCTCGTAGCCCGAAATGACCGACCAGGTTGCAGGCACGCGCTGCGCTTCCGGCGTCGGTTCGGGCAGGCTCAGCCGCCAGCTGTCCAGCAGCGCATCCAGAAAACGCGCCAGAAACAGACGGCTTGCCAGGGCGCCGGTACAGCCCAAAGGCCCAAAGGCGAAACTTGCGGTCACAGCGCGCGGGCGATCCAGACGCAGCGCATCGGGCGCGTCCCAGATCGCCGGATCGCGATTGGCCGAGACCAGATCGACCAGCACCACACTGCGGGGCGGCAGTGTGACATCGCCCAGATCAAGTGGCTGTAGCCCGGTCTGACGCCACACGTAGCGCAGGCTTCCCAAAAGGCGTTCGACCTCCAGCAGATAGGGGGTGCGCAACGCGGGCTGGGCGCGCAGGCGCTCTTGCAAGGCAGGCGTTTCGGCAAGATTGCACATCATGTTGACGATCAGATGCGTCTGGCCAATCAGCGCCAGAAAGGCCGCAACGACCCAATGCAGGGCGGGTACGTCGGCGCAGGTCGAATTCTCCACGCCCAGCTGTTCAAGCAAGGCGACCGCCGCGGCCGCGCTCGGTTGCACACGCGACATCTCGGAAAAACCCAGCGCTTCGACGTCGTAGATCGTCTGGGCAAGACGGGCATCGGTTGCATTTGCCAGCGCCTCGTCCAGCCCGAACGCCGTCGCCCGCCACCGACCGATCAGCGGTTGCACAAGCCCGGCAGTCACCTCGACGGGTTCCGGCCCGCCGAGACGGTCGCGCAGAAAACCCGCAACATCGAGATGCGGCACCTGCTCGGCCAGACGCTTGGTCAGGGTCATGACCGAGCGCCGCTCGGCATCATTGGGCAGGCGATGGCTGCGACCGGCGCCCCTGAGGATCATGACCAACGCAGGGTCGATCTCTTTCTGGCGTTCGATCTCGCGCTCCAGCGATCTGGACATCACATGATCGACCGTCGCCGCGGGATGGGACAGCACGCTGCGGACATCCGCCATCCGCGACACGCGCCACTTGCCGAACCCGATCCGATGCGGCGCAGCGCTGATGATAGGATCGCGACAGGCATCCGTAAGCGTCGCCCGCCGCCGTGCCTGATTGTCCGCATGGGGCATTGTTGCAAAGGCCTGACGTGACTATGGTCCGGTCAACCTAGGCCTTTCACATCATTGAGGAAAGCGAAATTGGCCGACTCTCCTGAAATCTCGGTTGTCGTGGTTTGCTGGAACATGGCGCGCGAGTTGCCGCGCACGCTTTGGTCATTGTCGCGCGCTTTTCAACAAGGCATCAATGATCTGCGCTACGAGATCATTGTCGTGGACAATGGCTCGGACACCTTGCCCGTTGCCCCCGAGATGGAGCCCGCGCCGCAGATCCGCCGCGTCTCGCGGCCCAGCGCCTCGCCGGTCGGCGCGATGAACGAGGCGCTGGCGCTGGCAAAGGCCCCGCTGATCGGCGCGTGGATCGACGGGGCGCGGTTGGCCTCGGCCAATCTGCTGGCTTGTGTCCGGGCGGCGGCGGCCCATCACCCTGCCCCCGTCATCGCCACGATGAACCGCCAGTTCGGCCCCGCCCACCAGTCGGTCAGCGCGCGCGACGGGTACAACCAGACCGTCGAGGATGCGTTGCTGGAGACGGCGGGCTGGCCAAACCCCGAGGCGGATCTCGTCGCGGTGTCCTGTCCCGAAATGTCCGGCACCTCGGCGGCAATACTGGAAACCAACGCGCTGTTCATGGCGCGGCACACCTGGGACGCTTTGGGGGGCTACGATCCGGCCTTTACCGACGCTGGCGGCGGGATGTGCAACCCGGACATGCTGACGCGCGCCGTGGCCCATCCGGGTACACAGTTGATATACATGAAAGGCGTCTCGACCTTTCACCAGATCCACGGCGGCACATCGACCAGCGATGCGGACAAGACGGTCGCAATGGTCAAGCAAGCCTCGCGGGCCTACAACGCGCTGCGCGGGCATCCGCCGCGCATGGTTCGCAAGAAAGGCTGGGTCTTTGACGCGGCCACCGGCACGCTGGCCAAAGGCTAAGCGCCGTCGAGCTGCGCCGCCTCGGCCGCGACAATATCACGGGATCGTTGCAGGATCGCCTTGTGGCGGCGCAGCGCCTCCGGCGACAGGGCCTTGTCGGGGCGTTGCTCGAGATCGTAGGTGCCGTGATCGCGACCCCGCACCAGCGTCGCAAACCCCCGGCTGCCCTGCCGTTGCGCCACATCGCCGGCGATATAGCGGATTGCAAAGCCGATGCGCCGACCGCTGGGTGCTCGGTTCGGGTGCGACCCATGGACCAGCATGACATGGTGCATCGACATTTCGCCCGGACGCAGCGGGCAATCGACGATCTGGTCCTCATCCACCTCCAGCGCGACCTCTTCGCCCAGCGGCAACATGCTGGACGGCGCGTTGCGGATGGCGTGGCGAACCGGGGTCTTGTGGCTGCCGGGGAGCACGCGCAGGCAGCCCATCTCGGGCGTGCTGGGGGTCAGCGCCAGCCAGACGGTCAGCGCCTTGGGCTGATCCAGCCCCCAACAGGTGCCGTCCTGATGCCACGGCACGGTGTCATCGGACCCGGCGTCCTTGGAGAAAAAGCTCGACCCCCAGCACAGCAGGTCCGGCCCAAGGATCTGCGCCACGGCGTCCAGGATGCGGGGATCGTGAACGACGCCCCACAGGAAGGGAAACAGCAGATGCGCCTTGGCGTTGATCGCCATCGGGAACTGCCCGCCGAACCGCGCTTCTGCGGCCAGCAGCTGGGACAGGATCGCCTCGACCTCGGCCGTTTCTAGCACGGGGATCGGCGCGGCATAGCCGCTCTGGGCAAAGCGCGTGGACAGGGTGTCGGTCATGGCTGGTCCACCGGTTTTGCCGACGAAGCCGCCAGATGCGCCAGCTTGCCGTTTTTGATCACCCGCCCGGCACGGCGGACGATGTCGCTGTGGCGGGCCAGCGCGTCGGGATGCATCTCGCCTTCGGGCGCGCGTTCAAGCGCCATCCCTGACAGGTTGCGGCCCCGCACCAGCGTTGCGGTCGCGCCCTCTTGCCGGACACTGGCCGCGACGTAGCGGATCACAAAGCCCAACCGGCGCTGCGCCGTCGTGTTCCGACCCGAGCCATGCAGCACCAGCGGATGATGCAGCGACATCTGGCCGGGGTTCAGGATCAGCGGGCGCGCCTGTGCCGGATCGACCGTGACCGCCACTTCTTCGCGCGCACCAAGCATGTTTTGCGGATCTTGTGTGTCGAAGTGGCTTAGCTGCCGGGTGTGGGTGCCGGGGACGACCGCCATGCAGCCGGACGCAGGAGTCGACGGGGTCAGCGCCAGCCACGCCGTCGCGCCATCGGTGGCGCTGAGCCCCCAGAAGGTCGCATCCTGATGCCAGGCGACATACCCGTCGGATGCGGCCGGTTTGTCGATCGAACTGCACCCGATGCACAAGATATCAGGCCCCAGAACGCTGGCCACCGCGTCGACGATGCGCGGGTCGTGGACCACGTCCCACAGGAACGGTAGCAACAAATGCGGCTTGATCCGCACCAGCCCGGACAAGCGCCCGTGGCGAGTCTCCTCGATCCGCTCGAAATCGGCCAGCAACTGGCGGGCGTCCGCTGGCGGCAGGGCGTTGATCGGCGCAACCACCCCGTCGCGCGCGAACTGCGCGACGGCTTCGGCGGAAAGCGCATGGGGCATGGGGTGGGCGTCGGTCATCTGTCAGAACGGCTCCTTGTGCGCGACGTCGCCGCCAGACAGGGCCGCTGCCCTGTCGCGGGCGGTGGTGTAGGGAAGCATGGCCCAGAGTGCGTTCTGCTGGCGCATCCCTTCCCCCATCGACAGCGCCGCAAACCGCAGGCGGGCAGCACGGCGTGGCGTGGCCCCGCCGTTGATCGCAGCCGCGATCTGGTTCCAATGCTGCGTCAGCGCACGCTGGACGCCGGACGACAGCGTGGTGTGCGGCTGGCCGACGGCATCAGACAACCGGCCCAGCGCCTGCGCCCAGTCGTTCACCTTGTCCGCGTCCCGGTCCAGATGCTGCACCAGACCGTCGAACTTGCGGTACGCCGGACGCGCGACCAACAGCCCCGGCGTGCCATAGGCAGCCGCGGCAATATAGCCGTGCAGCGACGATCCCGCATAGGCCGAGGCATACGCGATCAGCGCCGCAATATCGCGCAACTGTTCGGGCTGATCGAGCGCCGCGTTCTGGCAGCCCATCGCGGTCAACGCCGCCGACACCTCGCGTGCGATCCGGTCGTCGCTATGCGCACTGCCCAGACCGATCATCACCGGCGTCAGGTTCAGAGCCTTGCACCGCGCGCCCAAGTCTTGCGCAAATACGGCGACGGGCACATCGCCCAGCGAGCGGCGGCGCACGCTGACGGCCAAAATCCCGTCGCGCGTGGTCAACCCGAGGCGCTGCGCCAGCCGGTCGAAATCGCCGCGCAAGCTGGCTTTGGGCCACATCCGCGCAAGGCCGAGCACCGGGTCAGGAACCACCTGCGCTGGGCCACCGGCAGCCAAACCAGCCATGCGGACCGAACCCGGGTCGCGCAGCGACAGGTAATCCGCCGCGTCAAAGGCGGCAGCCGCGAGGCGTTGAAAACCGGGCCGCAGCGGGTGCGGAACCCCGGCGCGTTCCACGCCAGCGGCACATCGCGCAGCGCCGCCGCCAGCGTCGCGCCCAGCCACATCGACGACGCGGCACAGGCCCCGACACCAAGACCGCGGTATTCGTGCAGCATGTCCATGCGGTGCGTGTGGACCAGATACCCGCCGCCGATCACCACGGCGGCGCAGGGCAGATCCGGGTCGAACAACTGCGCAATCGACTGCGACGGCATCGCATCGCTCAACCCGGTTGCCGCACCGGTCGGCGACACGGCCTGCACGCTGTATCCGTGCAGACCCAGCTCATGCTCGGCAATCAGCGGGAACAACAGATCGCCAAAATTGCGCATGTCGAACATGCCGCAAATCATGACGTCGCGGACGTCCCCCCGCTGATCTGCCGCCGTTGTCACGCCGCCGCAGACCTGTCCTTGAGCCGCCTTGCGATATGCTGGGACAGCTCGGCGACGCTGGGATGATCAAAGACTTCAGTGGGGCCCACCTCGATCTCATAGGTCTCTTCCATCATGCCGCACATGATCGTAATCTCAATGGAATCAAGACCATAGTTGTCAAATCGTTCGGCAACCGGGAAAGGGTCCGCAGGAACATCGATGACCGAGGTGATATAGGTCACCATCCAGTTCTGGATAGCCTCGGCATCGGCAGGGTGTGACAGGTGCGCGTCGGAGGTCATGAAGCGCCTTTCATAACAAGAGGGAGGCTGCGAAGTGCGCTTTGAGTATCCCTTACCTTCGTGCGCTGCGCAACCAGACCGCGAATCGAATGAAGGTTGGTTATTGCCGCCTTTATTTGTCGGTTAATTTGATCGCTTTCTACCTGCACTTCTACCGCACGATATGGAGGGTGTGGGCGGGAAAAACGAAATGGATGTCGAGCGGCCGGGCACGCTCGATGATATCGCGGATCGCCCGATGCTGCGCCGCGACAGGCACAGGGCAGGCGCGCAGACCGAGCACCCGCAGCGCAAGACGGACAACAGCGGGCAAACCACTCTCCTTGATGGCCCCAAGGCAACGGCCTACCGCATCTTCGCAAAGTTCTTGGCACACAGCGCGGCTTTGTCGCCCAGTGCGGGCCAAGGCGGTGCGCGCCCCCTTGAGACGCGGCGGGAACCAGTCCAGACAGACCGCACACTTTTGGGCCGCCGTTGCGGCACGGCTCCGACCATGGGACGGACCACCCACTGTCAACGGTGGCGCTCTGCAGCCAATGCCTTGGAATATAAGGATCATCTTTCGTGAAAATCGGCGTCTTTGGCCATCACCCGGACCTGTATCCCGGCTTCAATGCCTTGATGTCCGCCAATTTCGTGTATGGGTTCGCGCGCCTCGGCCATGATGTCACGCTGCTTCTGCCCGAGGTCGGGGTCCGCTCGCAGCACGCGCGGCTTGCCAAGCTCGGCAAGAGCGTGAGCGACCTCGATACCTTCGAGGCCGAAGCCTTCGACATCCGCGTCATTGACCCGGACACGGATCTGGGACGCTTCGATCTGGTCATCTGGCAAAGCTATTTCAAAGAAGATGAGGCCTTCTGGCCCGCCATCCGCAAAGCTGCGCGGCTCGTCGCCAAGAATACACCGCGCCTGCTGGTCGGTGACCCCGATCGCGATGCCCGGATCTTCAAGGGCATCACAAACCGCTATGATATCGTTGGTCTGGCCCTGAACAGCGACTTTGCCCTTGCCGCTGAAAGTTTTGCAACCAGCCAACCCGAAGCCCTGAAGCGCTGCCTGTACCAGCCGCGCGGTTTTCGTCAGGACTGGCTGGTGCCCGATGACACCTTTGACGGCGCGCCGGTTTTCGGCATCGAAAAAGGCGTCGGTGCGTCGGGCGATGAATATTCCTATCTGGCCCCAGTTCTTGAGGAATTGCGCCGTCGCCATGGCACCGTTGACCTGATCGGTGCGCGTTTCGACGACCCGCGCCTGACCACACGGCGCATTGGCCTGTTGCCCGCACGACAATTCTACCGCCAGTTCCTCGCGCCGCTCTGGGCGTATCTGATGATCAATGTCGACCACTCGCGCCAGTCGAAGAACGCCTTTGTCATCAACGGCCGCACCGTTTATCCCGGGCTTTACGAAAACCAGGTCGTCGAGGCCCAGATGGCCGGTGCCGCTGTCGTCGGTCAGGCAGATGCCTTGCCCGAAGAACTGGTTGCGTCGACGATGACGGGGCTACGGTTTGATCGGTACTCCCAGACGGACGAGATTGTCGAATTTCTGGATCAGGTCATCCGCAACCGCCCCACCGTCAGCGCCTCGGCCAAAGCCTGGGCCCGAACCCACCATTCCATCGACGCCATGATCGCACCCCTTCTCGCGATGGCGGCATAAAGCGCCCTATTCCGCCCGCTGGCGCATGACACCGCAAGCGCCGGACCGGCTGAAACGCATCAGAATGTTCTGAAAAAGGAAAAGGATGGTAGCGGAGGAGCGTTCCGGCCAGAAACCCCACGACCTAATGCTTTGTAAAATAACGCTTTGTAAGCTTCGCCAAAGGGGATGAAGGTGGCAAGGGGGACAGTGCCACCTTCGAATCGCCTCTGCAACTGGGCTCGCACACAATCACCCGAAGATTCTGCCGTCAGGAACCGGCTCTCAGAGGACCCTGTGCTGCGCATACTGCCCTGCCCCGTCAAAAGTGGTCCTCGCTGACGTAGACTTTCGAGCCAGAATAAGGCCGAAGGAATAGGACAGAAGAGACATAAGCCGGAAGAGATAGTCGTGAAGATTCGGCAAGCGGACGTTCTGGTATCGGAGGGTCGTCAGTTGCCGAGGCGGTGCGGTCCACCTGGGTAACGCCGTTCACTTACTGCCGCTGGCGCAAGGAGTTTGGCGGTCTGACGACCGACCAGGTGAAACGCCTGAAAGAGCTGGAGAAGGAGAACGAGCAGCTCAGAAGGGACGTGTCGGATCTGGCGTTTGAGAATTTGATCCTGCGCGAACACCCCAGGAAACTTCTGAGCTCCGCCCGTCGCCGAGCCTGCATCGATCACGTGCGGACAATGTCCGGTGTCTCGGAGCACTTGGCCTGCCGGGTGCTCGGACAGCATTGCTCCACTCAACGGACGGTGCCGCGGGGCCGATCCAACGAAGACACCCCAACCGCGAACATCGTCGCACTTGCCTCGCAGTATGGGCGCTACGGCTATCGCCGGATCGCCGTGCTTCTCCGGGAAGCCGGCTGGGTCGTGCACGTGAAGCGTATCGAGCGGATATGGCGACGGGAGGAGCTGAAGGTGCAGCAGAACCAACCGAAGAAAGGCCGGCTCTGGCTGAACAACGGGTCATGCATCCGGCTGCGCCCCGAACATCTGAACGATGTCTGGTCCTACGACTTCGTCGAGAGCCAGACGCATGACGGAAGAAAGTTTCGCATGTTGAACATCGTCAACGAGTTCACCCGGGAGTGCTTGGCGATCCTGATCGACCGGAAGCTCAATTTCATGGCGGTGATCGACGTTCTGACCGATCTCTTTATCCTTTGAGGGGTGCCGACCATGTTCGGTCGGATATTGGCCCTGCGTTCATCGCAAAAGCCGTGTGGGACTGGATCGCCGCGGTCGGGGCGAAGATAGCGATCATCGAACTGGGGAGCCATTCGGGAAACGGTTGCTGCAAGAGCTTCACCTCAATCCTACACCTCAATGGCCGCCCGGGATCATACCGTCGGCGGCGGCGAAATTGCACCCGCTCCTCGGACACTAACGGCAGGGGCCAACCAATTCGTGTGGTCCCACCGAAATTTTGGTTGCGTGAGAGAATTGTGGCGTCGCATTCTACCTGAAGAATTTGGAGTTCTGTGAAATGGTGTGGCGTTTATTTGGGATCGGGTTTGTTATCGCGCAATGCTTCGGCGTCGATGCTGCAGCCCAATCGCTGGGGCCTTGGCATCCGGCCCAATCTTGGTATGCCCCTGGGCATGAAGCCTGCACCAACAATTCAGGTGGCGAATGCCTGAGTCTTCACTGTGCACATGCGGGTCTGACCACCTTGGAGGTCCGTCTCGAGCGGGAGATCACCGAAAGCATTGGAATCACCGTTGATGGGCGCCCGCTGGTGACTTTGCCGGCGGTCCAAGGACGGGCATTGATTACGGACCCACAGCAACACCCGGGGCTGCTCGAGGCTCTGTCCGCCGGACATCGAGCGACATTTAGCACGGGGCAAACCGTCAGCCTGTCAGGGTCGGCCCGTGCCATTCGCGAGACGCTGGAAACCTGCGCCGCCCAGCAACGCGCCTTTGCTACCGGGATGGAAACTTTCGCAGCAGAATTTGATCGTTTTTCCAACGAAAGCACGACGTCTTGGCCCCCTGACGGTCAAGACATCGAATGGGATAGATACCGCAATCAGGGCAGCTTGGTCGCAGATCTGCGCGGACCGGACACCGACCCCTTCATGCGTGGATTGACGGCGCCGCAATGTGAGGAAATTTGTCGCCAGACACGGCACTGTTATTCCTACACCCATTTGAGAGAGCGAAATTCCTGTTATCTTCGGTCGAGCCGCGGAACGTTGCGCGGGCGAAACGGCGCGATCAGCGGCATCCCCATCGGGCGGTGGCATGCCTTATTGACCCCTGTCGCGGCCGGGGGCGGCACGGTGGTCGACCCCACCATGAGCTGGCGGCCGGATGATACGCTGACCTCGTGGACCGAGCGCCGGCGCCATGGCGCGCAACGCTTGGGACTTGCGTGCGGCGTGACCCAGTCCATCGGGCAGACATTTGCAGACGGGCTACGACTGCGGCTTCCGTGGCAGAACATTGTGAGCGTCGGAGATACACTCGAGCTGACCTGGCAAGGTGCGGATCTCGACACCAGAATCCCGATTTGGCTGATGGTGAGTACCAGCGGCCCGGTACGCTTCCACGGGAGCGGTTATTATGCCTTGGGCCCCGAAGCCCCGAACCCTTTCGGCATGACAACCGGCGCCGGGCGCCACCGCGCACTTGTCGCTTTCCATGCGCGGGGGGCAGGTCCCTCGGGAAGTATCCGGATCGAGCCACTGCAGGAAGGTGCGCTGGTCTTGGATGTGCAGGTTGTTGCCTACCAGCGGTCCTGTCGTCGCGAAAGCGTCCATTCTGCGTCACGCGTGTCGGTGGCGGTGCAACCCGGAGAAGCGCGGCTGGTGCTGAACAATCTCCTGGGGCGCCAGACCTATACGCACGAGTTGGATCTCCCCGAGCACGGGCGGAGGATCCTGTTCAACGAGAATCGCCTTTTGGTTCTGGATCGGGCCTCAGGAGCGGAAGTCTTCGAGCGCGGCGGGCAATATTTGAGCCTCTCTCCCACCCATCGTTTTGTCGTGGCACAGCGTGACGGCGCCTTTGACGTCGTGGACATTCTGGACGGTCATGTCGCCGGCCAGCTGAGGGGGGAATTGATCTACTGGGGTATCGGCGACAGCTTTGCGCTATCCAGTTCGACCCCGTGGGGCAAAGTGGATCTCATTTCAACCTTCGGAGATTCCTTTCAGTTGCCGCGAACGCTGACCGGGCCGTCATGCTGCAACATTTCCGAGCGCACGACCCACATCGGCATTGATCTGGAGAATGCGGCGGTGACGATTTGGGGGGGCTCGGGGTACTATGTCGGAGCGTTGCAGAACCCGAATTACAACGTTCGCGAGGACGCACATGGAGGATATTCATCCAGCGGCGCGGGAAGCTTGGCGCTTTATCACCACGCGCTGAATTCTCTTGGCACCGTGGCACCGGTTTCCCTGAGCATGGGCTTCGACGTCGTAGGCGGTCTCACTCAGACTTGGGAGTACCGCGAAAATTTCATCCCCTTTACGGAAGACCGCATCCCCCAACCCTTCGCCGAACGCCTAAGCGCGACTTTCGGCCGCGTTGGATTGGTGCCGACCCCGCTTGATCAAGGGCCGGTCGCCCGTGACCCGCGCACGGCCTTTCACTTGTCGCGTCTTGGCCTTGCCTTGATGGATATGACGGAGGCAGAAGTCCGCCTCGCCTCGTCACCCGAAGTCCCTGAGCATCTGACCAGAGATCCGGCAACGGGTGCCTTTGTCCCGAGCTTTCGCTCGGGCTCCCTCGCGGCGATGCCCTTTGTCGAGCCGATGGCAGAAGAAGCCCGCCAACACGGCTGGCGGTTCACATGGTCGGATGAAAGCCCCGCTGCGATGATGTCCGAATGCTACCACTCGGACTTGAATCAGAATGAGGCTTCAGCGACGCAACTGATGCTTGTGCGGGACGTGGACCGGCTGATTCTGCCTGGACACCGGCGCCGCTCCGCTTTGGGTCAGTCAGGTCTGGTGCACTGCCGGCGCCACCTATGGCTCGCTGCGGCCAACCACGGTGCTCTACATTCACGATTTCGCCGGGCCGGTTCCGCGGGTCAGTGAACAACTCCCGCAATGGCAGGCTTTCTTCTTCGAGAACGCTTCGAGGCCACTGTGGTACGATCACCCCTTTGACATCCGCGGGAACGCGCAGTTCGTACTGTTGATCGCGCGTGGCAACGGAGTCATCGCGTTGTATGACCGCAAGGAACGGGCCCTTGTCAGAACCTTCGAGACCCTTCCTGATGGCGATCTGCTGAGGAGCGCTTATCTATCTGCAGATCAACGCTTCATCGTGCAGGAAAACTCAGATGGCGGGTTTCATATCCATGACGTGATGAATGGCCAGCTTCGGCTGTCCGGGCGCATCGTCGATGACGAGGTGGCGATCTGGACCGAGGACTACCGCTTCGACGCCACGGCCGATGCCGCGAATCTCATTGATCTCGCTTTCGCCGGCCGGTCCCGTCAGTACAGCCTCGACCGCTTTGCCGCCACCCGGCGCATCGACGGCCTGTTGCAAGCCGTTCTCTATGAGGGCCCTGCCGTCAACGTGCCGAGCATGCAGATCCCACCGGACATCGCCGGCAGCATCACCTTGGCGGGGGATCAGATCGAAGCCGCAATTGACGTGGTCTCGGGGAGTGTCACGACGCTCAGCGTGTTTCAGGATGGTGTCCTTACAGATATCGTGCCGCGAGAGGGCTCGCTGGACGGATTGCGGGTGCCGCGACTGCCCGGGGCGCGCTGGGTTTCCATCGTTGCGACAAATGCTCAGGGGCTGGCGAGCAACGCGCAATCGGCCGATCTTGGCCCGAGCGAAAACGATCGGCCTTCTCAAGCCCTGATCGTTGCGGTGAATACCTATAACGACTCGGAGATCCCCTCGTTGGACTTCGCGCTGCGTGACGGCGGACGTTTTGGTGAGGCTCTCGCAGAGGCCGGCAACGAGGTCACCTATCTCGGCAACCTCAATGCAAGCGTGGAGGCGATTCGCGACGCCGTCGCAACACTGGCTGGCGGGCTCACGCCGGGCGAGCAGGGCATCCTGTACTTTGCGGGACATGGCGTGCAGGACCCGTCGGGAGCACTCTATCTCGCGACCTCTGAAACGCGGCTCGACGACCTGCCGGGAACGGCACTGGCCTTTGACGAAATCTCGCGGCTGCTCGCCGAAACCGAAGGTCGAATAACCATTCTCCTCGACACCTGCCATTCGGGGGCCGCAGGGCAAGGCACCTTTGCGACGATGGATGATGTTGTGCGTGGCCTCTCCGAGGTTCCTTCTAACCTGACCATTCTTGCCGCGTCAAAGAGCGGAGAACTGAGCTGGGAGGGCAGCGAATTCGGAGGGGGCGTCTTCACATATGCCCTTCTCAGCGTAATATCCTCAGACCGGGAAGAGCATGATCTCGACCGGAATGGTCGGATCGAGGCTTCCGAACTGGTTCAGGGGGTCAGGTCAATTGTCGCGGCGGCCTCTGGCGACAGGCAAACGCCATGGCTGATGAGTTCGAGGATGGTTGGCGATTATGCGGTTTTCTGACGTTTTCGGTTTCAGCATCGCGTTTTTGGCATCACTTCCCTTGCCGGCGCTGGCCAGTGACTGCTTCGTCTGTGATGACGTCGCCGAACTGGATAGCAACAGTGCCGCCTGTTTCCTTAATTTTTATGACGGATTGCAGGCACAGCTTGACATGGCGCAGACGCCGCGGGTGGAGGTGGACCTGAGTGATTGCGTCGAGGGCGGAGCCGGAAGTACATCGCGTGGCGTAGACCCTTTTCCGATCTTCTTGGGCGGCGGCGATGACACTCCGGCGACAGTGCGTTCCTTGCTGCGATCGCGCTATATTATCGAAAGAAGGAATCTTGGTTGTCTCGCCGACTACCTGCGGCAATATGAGGCTCCGATCGACCCGTCCATTACCATCAACCTGAACGAGGTCTGCCCTTGAACAGAAAAGGCAATGGCTCCATCTTCGGATGGCCCCTGAGCAAGGTGGAGGGTGTCGCACATCTCGTCACCGCATTCGGCGCTTTGCTTGGCGCGGTGGGGGTCATTCTGGCCGTCGTCCAGTACTTTGCCGCGCAAGAGGCGGAACGTGCATCCCACACCCTGTCCTTGATCGACATCTGGGAAACACGTCACTACCGCGACGATTTTGTGGCCCTGCGCGAATCCGCCATGGCCTTTATGGCCAGCGTCCCCGAAGAAGAACAACGCGAGGCGCGCGAAAATGAAACGGCGCGCGCCAATCTTTGGGCACAGATGCGGCGGCATGTGTTTTCGGTTGAAGACGCTGAGCGCCGTTTCGATCGTGTCGTTTCGTTCTTCAGTCGCCTCGGGCTTTGCATCGAGGCGCGTTTGTGCTCAAGGGAAACCGCGCTGCTCTTTTTTGACGATTCCGTCTCCGGCTTCGTTTCATTCTTCGGGCCGGAAATCGAGGGAAGGCAAGATGCTATGCAAAGTTATGGATCGGGCATGATGCTGCTCTACGGGGCTCGCCAGTGAGCTATTCTCGATCACTTGGAAAGTCTTCGCGCTGGTTCAAGCTGTACTCTACCCCTGCTTGTCGGTTTCGAGCTGATTGAAGTAGACCAACGCGGGCGGCGTGGAGCCGCCGGTGGTTGGAGATGGTTATCTACCGGCCAACCCCAGCCTTTGAACCGCACCGGGTTTGCCGGAGGCTAATTGACGTCAGTTACGCGGCCATGGTCTCAGTTTCCAGAGCTGCGTAGAATTTGGCCTCGGCTTCAGCGGGCGGGATGTTCCCGATGGGCTCGAGCAGGCGGCGGTTGTTGAACCAGTCCACCCATTCGAGGGTCGCGTATTCCACGGCCTCGAAGCTGCGCCATGGTCCGCGGCGGTGGATGACCTCGGCCTTGAACAGCCCGTGGATCGTCTCCGCCAGCGCGTTGTCATAACTGTCCCCCACGCTACCCACCGAGGGCTCGATGCCTGCCTCGGCCAGCCGTTCGCTGTAGCGAATGGACAAGTATTGCGACCCGCGGTCGCTAAGGCGAACCAACCCCTTGTCCTTGCCGGGACGGCGATCATGCACCGCCTGCTCCAGGGCATCGAGCACGAAACCGGCATGTGCCGACGTGCTGACGCGCCAGCCGACGATGCGGCAGGCATAGACTTCGATGACGAAGGCGACATAGACGAACCCTTTCCAGGTGGCGACACAGGTGAAATCCGACACCCACAGCCCGTTCGGCGCGGGCACCCGGAACTGGCGGTTCACCTTGTCCAGCGGACAGGGCGCCTTCCTGTCGGGGATCGTCGTCCTGAGCGGCTTGCCGCGGATAATACCCTGAATACCCATACTATCATCAACCTTGCGACCGTGCAGCGGGCCACATCGAAACCCTCACGGCGAAGCTGCCGCCAGACCTTGCGAACGCCGTAGACCCGCCAGTTCTGTTCAAACACACGCCGGATCTCGGGGCCGTAGCGCCTCATCCCTGCGCGCACGGTCCGACCGCCGGGCGGGATCAGCCCGCTTGGCCAGGTGATCGTAACATGTGGACGGGGCAATCGGCAGAACGCTGCAGATCGGTTCGACCCCGTGCGCATTCCGATGCGCATCAATGAAGCCCACCATCACTTCGACCGGCGGTCGAGCCTCTCACGCATCGCTCGAAGCGATGCCGCTCTGCCTTCGAGCATCGCAAAATACGCGCTGGCCTTGCGGAGGATCTCGTTGGCCTGGCGCAGTTCGCGGTTCTCCCGCTCCAGCGCCTTCATCCGCTCGGCCAGTTCGGTGGGGACGCCCGCGCGCTTGCCCCTGTCGACCTCGGCCTTCTTGACCCAGTCATTCAGCGTATGCGCCGAGCAGCCGATCTTCGCGGCAATCGATACGATGGCCTGCCAACGCGATCCGTGCTGGCCTTCGGTGTCCAGCACCAGCCGCACAGCGCGTTCGCGCACTTCAGGGGAAAACTTGTTCGTTGTCTTGCTCATGATGCTCCATCCTACTCAAGAGTTGGAGCCTCCGGCAAACCCGGTGCGGTTCAGAGGTTCACATTGTACTACTCAGACGTCCCGAAACTTGCGCTTGGGAATATCCACCTATCGTGAGAATCTCGAACTGGTACCCGCCAGGAGGCTACCGCGACGAGCTTGAAGGTCGATTTTGTAGCCCAGGTGTAGCCCCAGCCGAAGCGAGCAACCGCGACCACCATAGCTGTGCCTGGAGATCACTGAGTTTCTTCAGGAAAATGTGGTAGCGGAGGAGGGACTTGAACCCCCGACACGCGGATTATGATTCCGTTTAAGTTTGTTGAGAAATAAGGAAAAAATACCAAAATCCCATCCAAGACGACCTAACGAATTCAAGCACTTATCGGCACTCCGCAAACCGGAAAGACGATACCCTTCAAGGATTGCCTTGACGTTCCACGCGGTCCGCATCAGCCCGGCAACTTAAGACTCGATCACGCTTTGCACGACAGCAGTGGCGCTGCGCTCGGTGATGCCCGGCGTCTCACCCCGGCTCACCTGAGGCAGGGCATCGCCGACCGTTATCGACCGCCACGTCGCTTCTAGTTCCGCCTTGGCGTCGTGTCCGGCTCACTCATCACATCGTCGCGAAGGGCGGAGAGCAAACCTTCCTCGCCCTGAATCCCACCGCCACGCAATCGGCATTCCTGCTCACTGCGGACCTTCGACCCAGGCGCGAGGCATGACCGGCCTCAGCCCGAACCGGCAGTTATTCCCTGAAAAACAAAGTTCTGATTTAGGTCGCAGCCCCCTTTTGAGCAAGCCATCGCTGGGAGCGAGACTACCATTTGAGTTTCCGGCTTCTGTGCCTTCATGGTGAAGGAGTGGAGCCAGAGAAGATTGCGCGCATCCAGAACCTGAACTCGGCCACGATCCAAAAGATACTTCAACAGTACCACGGCAAAGAGGGGCGTATTGCCGGACCTACGGAAGTAGGGAGCTGACTGTTTGCAGATGCTGTCACATCGAAACCAGCCCTGCGCGGATTGGTTGCGTCACCTTATCGAAGGTGAATCACGATCCGGGGGCCTGTCGCCGCCCCTGGAAACCCAGCTCGTCAGACGTCGACATTTGCCTCTCCACCGACACCGAACCATACATGAAGGTCCGGCGGCCTGGCACGCGGCGCTGAAGTGCTGAGAGGTGGCTAGAACTTGTTGCACTTCACCTCACCTGTCTCTACACCTTGTGCAGTAGATCCTGTTCCGACCTGTGACCCACGCGCCATATGCCCGCTCTGAGCGCCGCCAGAACGTCTTTTGTTCTTGTTGTGTTCACGCTTGGCGTGTAGCAATCCTAGAAAAAAGGTTCAGGCCCCTCAGCACAGGAAACCCTATCCATGAATTCAGTCGCTTCATCTGCTCTCAGTCCTGAGACCGACTCCGCCGACTCCCCATCATCCTCCAGCAGCAACCCGTCCCGCTACGGCTACTCATCCTCTACAGGGCACTTTGCCGGATTGATGCACGGCGATTCCGCAACAATGCTGAAGAGCCTGCCGGATGACGTTTTCAACGTGGCCGTTACCTCACCTCCATATTTCTGGGTTCGGGATTACGGCTATGACGGCCAGCTCGGTCATGAAGAGTCGGTCGAAACTTATATCGACGCATTGATGGAGGTTTTTGACGAGGTGAAGCGGACGCTTCATCCCGAGGGCGTCTTCTTTTTGAATATCGGTGACACCTATTATTCCGGAAACGGCCAGCCACACGGCAGCGATCCGAAATGCTCATCGCGCAATTTTCTGCGCCGGAAAGTTCGCCCCGTTGATGTTGGCGGATGGGATATCCCGAAGAAAAGCATGATCGGGGTGCCGTGGAAGGTCGCCTTCGCCATGCAGGAACGTGGATGGACGCTCCGTAGCTCGATCATCTGGAACAGGTGCAATTCCTTCGTCGAGCCGACTGCCCGCGACCGTCCGTATCGCCAGTACGAATTCGTCTTCATGTTCGCCAAGAGCCGTTTCTACAGCTTCGACCGCTCAAAGCTGGTCGAGGAAGACGTCTGGAACATTCCCATTGAGCGCAACCGCCGCGCCAACCACAACGCTGCGTTCCCCTCCGAGCTAGTACGGCGCTGCATTGAAGTCGGCAGCCCACCTAACGGCCATGTCCTGGATCCGTTCGTCGGCAGCGGCACAACCGTCCTCACCTCGCTCCTCAACCATCGAAATGTTGTGGGTATAGACATGAGCGGCGACTACATCGACTATGTTCAGGGAGTTGTGGAAGCCGAAGGATTCGAATCAGCAGCGTGGAATGCGGTCACCGACGGTCTGAAACGACCCTCCGCACTCTGGGATGACTGGGCCGGAAACCGGAACAACTTCCGCAAACCAGGGACGAAGAAAAAACAAGAGTGATGCGTGCAGTATTTCGACATACCCACCATAAAGGCGTCCATCGAAGCCCTTAAAGGGATCAGCGCCAACTGGCTGATCCCGGCGTTCGTCTTCGCCGCGAATGATGTTGGAACAGGCGAACTGGTTGATATGTCGAAGAGTCGGGGGACCGACCAGTTCCTCGACAATTACTTCAATGGCAGCCTGATCGGCTTTCCGCCCTTCAGGAGCGGAAACAATCTGCTGCGTCCCCGTCTCAAGGGCGTCAAACAGGAGTTCCCCGGTGACGATGTGATCCGGCAGGACACGAAGATGTGGGGCAACTTGTTCTCCAGTCGCGGATACCGCGAGATGCGTCAGCGCGGGGAACTGGAAGGTGAGAAAGCGACGGTGCGCTTGACCGATGCCTTTCAGCCCGCCTTCGAAGGTGCAATCCCTGCGGCGTTTCAGTTCGAGGATTTCCTAGTCTGGCTGTTCGCCTTCTCAGGCTTCCCGGATGAAATCTCATCATGGCAAGTGCTGTACGACCATCTTGTGACGACCGTTCTGGAACTGCACGAGTTTCAGGAGCCGTACCGGGGCCGCTTCAAGCTGACGCCGGGCCGTGCCTGGCCGCAAACCATTGCGGCCCGTCCCGATAATGGTGTGTTTCAGGAAGAGCTTGCCCCCGCCCAGAAAGCGTTTCTCGCCGCGCCCGCTCCAGAACCTGCGCCCGAAGAGGAAGAAAAGAAACGCCGCCTGAGTCCCGATGACTGGGTTCTCGCAAAGATACGCAGCGCCATTGCGAAAGATAGCGGGCGCTCATTCCTCCTTGCTGGACCGCCGGGAACAGGCAAAACGCGCTACGCGCATGACATTGCCGAGTTTCTTGCGGACGGGGACGAAGATCGCACGCACTTTTTGCAGTTTCATCCGGCCTTCGGCTATGACGACTTCGTTGAAGGGTTCCGTCCGGCGGTGCCCGATGGCGAGGGTGATGAAAAAGCCTCAACGGGCGTCACCTACATTCTTGACCAGCGGCATTTCCTGAAATTTGCCGACAAGGCTCGCCAGAACCCTGAGAAGCTATACGTTCTGGTGATAGACGAACTTAACCGGGGTGATGTTGCGCGCATTTTTGGCGAATTGCTGACATACCTAGAGCTGGATTACCGTGGAAAGGAGTTCAAGCTCGCCATTTCAGGCAAGCCCACGTCGCTGCCCCGAAATCTGATTGTCCTAGCGACCGCCAACCCCTTTGACCGCTCGGTCACCGATCTGGATGACGCGCTTCTCCGGCGTTTTATCGTTATACTGATGGAGCCGGACAAATCGGCCCTCGAGCGCTACCTGAAGGAGAAGGGCGTCGAACAGCGCGTTCTGTCACGGACGCTCAGGCTATTCGACATTCTGAAAGATGCGTTCCCCGCCGGGTTCGGTCACACGAATTTCCTCGGGGTCACAACCATGGAAGACCTTGATGATGTTTGGACGGGGCGGGTGCAGCTCGGACTACAGCGCACGCTCCTGCATGACACGCAGAGATTCGAGGCCCTGCGCGGCGAAATCGAGCAACTGCTTAAAATAGACGAGGAAGCCGAAGCCGCCGGCCAAGACGACGAAGAGGCATAGGGGGTATGGTATGACCGCCCCGGCTCGTGTCATCGAAATCCAGGAACGCGGCTGGCGTTACTTTCCGCGCACCGATCTGGCCGACAAACATGGCAGCTCTCTGATCCTGCCGGAAACACGCAAACTTCAGGCCGTCGAGATCACGGATGTGCCTAACGGTGCGCGGCTAATGGCCTTGGGTTTGATCGGCTATCTGCCGCTGACCAGCGCGATCACGCTTAACATTGTTCCCAAGTTCCCGATCCAGAACCTCTGGACGATGCTGGAGGTGGGCGGGGAGTCCTATGCCCGCATACTTCCGACGCTGCGCCGCTATCAGACCACTTCAAACCCCGCGCCGATCCAGCTTCTTGCGCGCAGTTTCTGCCATTATCTGAAAAACGCCCTCTCCGCAGGGTTTGAGCGTTCATACTACAGCAGGACTGTGAACGGCTATTACAAGCCCCGCGTCGAGTTTGGACAGACGATTGGCAGCTATCTCTCGCGGGGTAATCCGGTCGAAACCGTATCAAGCGTTTTCGAGTTCGGCATCGACAGTCCTATTAATCGCATCGTTAAGGCCGCTTGCCTGCGTTTTTCGGCAATCATGCCGCGGGCAGCGGATTGGGACGAAGACAGAAAGCTCATCGGCTTTGCGCTCGACGCCTTGCAACGTGTGCGGGCGCAGGAGCCAGGCATCCATGACTTCACACTCGATCAAACCGTGTCGTTTCGACTGCGGGCACATTATTCGGGCCTACTGCGGGTCTACCAGCTACTCCTGACTGGAGGCGGGATTGCCTTCACGTTCGAGCCAGGCGGAAAGGAATTACCTTCATTTCTGTTCAATCTTGAAGATATCTTCGAGCGATTTATCCGGCAGACTTTCCTTATCGCGTTACGCGAAAGGAACATCGCTGTTCTGGACGGGAACAAGCATATGGGGCGCTTGTTTGAGGACAACAGATCTTTTCCGACCAAATCCGATTTAATCTTCCGATACGGCAAAAGAAACGTCATCGGGCTTGGGGAAGTGAAGTACAAACCCAAGCTCAAGGAAATCGACCGCTACCAGATTATCAGCCATGTTACAGCCGCCAAGGCGCCGCTTGGCATCCTGTTTTCTCCAGCCAATGAAGGCGAAAGCCAAAAGCTGGAGCGCCTTGGGCGGCTTTCTACGGGCGCACAGTTTTACCACTATCGCGTCGATATCCAGGGCGACATTCGCGCAGCCCAGGCACAGATGGTTGCTGACGTCAGTGCGCTTCTGAATACTCCAGATGCCTAACCATGCTACACGACGCCATAGATGACCTGTTGGGGGTGCCGCACCGCAGCAACCTGTTGCATCTTGTGCGGCGGCTATGGGCCGTGAGTGAACAGCAGGCGTTGTCGATACACGGATCGTTATCGACATCCTAGCCAGACGTCACGAGCACCTTCGCCCTCTCATCACCCCGAAGACCGTTCACACTCTTCGCGAGTAGCTCCCCAAGTACGGCGGGTGCATTTCACCAGCCGCCCATGATCGGGTTATGCTCGCGGGCCGTCTCCGACGGCCGCACGCGGCAGGCCGCTGCCGGTTGAACGCCATGAACGTGCCCGCGTCGCAGCAGAGCTGTTCCGCCACCCTCTTCAACCCACGCGCCGCCAGCCCGCTGCCCGGCGCTAGAATGGCGCAAGGGTATCGCTCAAATCTCCGGGTCGGGCACAAACTGGAGGCCTTGCCCGGCAAGGATTGCCTCGGCGTTCCACGCGGTTTGCATCGGCCCGGCGACCGAGAACACGCTCATGCTCTGCGCGGCTGCGATCGCGCTGCCCTCTGTGATGCCCGGCGTATCTCCCCAGTTGACCTGCGGCATGGCATCGCCAGCCGCCATCAGCCGCCACATGGCTTCCAACTCGGACGTAGCGCTCATGTCCTGCATGAGCCGGTGCGTGGGCGGGGTTTCAAACGTGGCGCTGGGGTCTTTCGCGCAGACCTTCCGGCCTTGGGTGAAACTGTTCGGCCCCCGACCCATCGCCTGAAAGACGATGGACAGCTTGTCGGCCTGAGCCTCGGGAACAATGATGATGCACGGTACTTGGGCCATGTCAGGCGCTCCAATGGTTGTGAAGTTTGAGAATTTCGGCAGGGGTCGCTGCGCGGTCGATGACAAGAGCGTCGGAAATTTGGCCGGACCAGAAGCCGGTAGCCGTGCCTCCCGAGTTGAGGGCGCCGATTGCCATGTCAACGGTGGTGTTCACCGATCCAACCTGTGCATCGGAGTACACCTCTGACCCGTCGAGATAGAGTTTAACGGTGGTGCCGTCCCAACTCACCGCACCTGCATGCCATGCGTTGCGAAGGTCAGGCCCGGCTGAGAGGACACTTGCGCTTTGCAAGCCAACCCCCGCCGCCAGCCTGCCTGACGAGTCCAGAACCAGCCGCGCATGTCCGTTCGGCCCGAGGGTGCATCCGAGTAAGGCCCTGTTTGGCGCGTCTCCATTGAACCGCGACATAATCGTGCCACTCAGACCCAGCTTGAGCGTCGTCATCAGCCGGTCGTCGCTGCCGTCGAAGGAAAGGCCGGTGCTCTGGTAGGTCGGGCGAGCGCCTGCCGTTGGCTGCACGCCGTGGTAGCCAGGGATTTCGCGCACCGACATGTTGTCGATCTCGACATACTGTCCCGGCGCGGTCGGTATGGCGGTGCAGCCGACGTACATAGTTTCCGCCGTTGCTATGAAAACTTCGTTCAGATCGAACGAGCTCGACATGATCAGCCCCGACGCAAGCGCTGCGTTCGCGGCGAGCCGGTTTGAGATATTGCCGACAGTTCCCGTAAAGCCCGTCTGGGTCACACGGTAGAACCCGCCAACCACAAGGCCGGTGATCTCTTGAGACACGCCCATAACTGCCGCCGACGCTGCCGTTACACGGATACGACCACCAACCGAGGTGATAACCTCCGACCCTCGCGCCGCCGACCAACCGGCGACAGCGCTGCCGTCGCCGTTGATCAACTTCTCAGGCCCGGGCGTGGGGCCGGGCGTCTTGCTCAAGATCAGACCCGCAGGGTTTCCCGGCGCGGAAACATTCGTGATGCCCATGCTTGTCAGATACTGCGTGGCCGGGTCGCGGGCATCGAACAAAAGGCCCGTGTCGGACGGGCCGAAGATGGCGGCAGGGGTCCAGCGACGGCCCCCTGCCCGCGTCTGCGTGAGGCCCAGCCCAAGGCCAAGCGACAGCATCAGTCGATCCCCACGATGTTCGTCGCCGTCGTGCCAGTTGCCAGCACCCGCGCCACCCGGAACGGCAAGAGCGATCCCGCCAGCACGCCCACGATCGGCACCGGATCGCCCAGCTCGCCCCCGTTCCAGGGAATAACCATCAGATCGCCATCGCCGCCGACGTAAAGACCGCGCGTCACAAACGCCAGATCCGCGTCGTCGCTGGGCGTGATCGGCCACAGATTTTCACCAGGTGACCCGTTGTGACGGGAAATATGTGTTGCCTTGTCTTTCATAGTGTTTCTCCAAGGGTGAACAGTGTTTCAGGCGCTCGATCGCCACCGCAGCCTATTCGTGGCGAAGGGCGGCACTCAGCCAGTCGGCACAGGCAAGCGTGCGGGCGTTCTGGCGTGCCAGGGCGGCATCGAGGCGCAGGACAGCGACGTCCAAGCGCTCGCCCGTGAGCACGCCGCCGCGCGTGGTGCGGCGACAGTCCTCAGGCGGGGTCGCAAACACCTCGGCCACAGCCGGGGCGGCGCGGGCCGTGCCGATCGAGCGACCGGCAGCAGCAAGGCGCGCGGCGTCAGTTTGCGCGCAGGCGGCGCAGCAGATCGGGACCGACAACGCAAGCAGGGTCAACAGTCGTTTCAAGGCGGTAGTCCTCCAATTGCGCCGCGCGCGCCTCTGCCTCGGCCTCAGCCTCGGCGACGCGCCCGCGCAGTCCCTCGGCGGCGGCGGCAGCGGCCCTTTGCGCCTTGCGCAGGGCGTCGAGCTCGGCCAGCGCGGCGTCACGCTCAACGGCCAGCACATAGCCCGTGCGCGCCTCAGTCACGGCGGCGCGGCGGTCGATCAGGTGCCAGGAATAGGTCGCGACGGCCAAGCCCAGGCCCGCCGCCGCGCCAATCGCCAGGCGCGACGGCATCAGGCCGCGCCGCCCGCGTACCAGGTGCCGACAGTGAAACCGGGGCACGCCTTGGGGGCGTATTGGTTATGCCCGCTCAGGGCCATCGACCCGCCGACCCGGCCCTTGATCGCCTCGATCAGGCGGCGCAGGGCTGCGTCTTGGGCAGGCGTGAAGTTGTCGGCGAAAGCGTCGCGCACCCCCGACCCATGCCCGCCGATCAGGCTGACCCCGATCGTGCCCGCATTGTGCCCCGCAACATGCGCGCCGATTTCGGTCTCACTCCGGCCAGCCATCACCGCGCCGTCGCGGTCGATGATCCAGTGATAGCCAATGTCACGCCAGCCGCGATCCTGGACATGCCAGCGCCGGATCTCGGCGACCTTGTCGGCCAGCGGGCGGTCGTGAAACCAGCTCGGACGGGTTGCCGAACAATGCACGATGACTTCGCGCACCGGATGCCGGGCGCGGCCTTGATAGATCATGGTCTTTCCTTTCAGGGGGTGCGCAGGATCAGCCCTGCGCGGGCGGGTCGAAGATCTTGCCCCTGCGCCTTCAACCGAACATTTTGAACATGACGGGCAAGGCAACCAGCAGCACGACGAAGACCGGGATGCCGACCCGTATGGTGTGCCAGAAGTCGGCGCAGGGTGAGCGCTCAGGGCGGCGCAGGACCGGGTCAGGCATCGTCGCCCCCCTGCTGCGGCGCGATCGACTTGCCGTCGATCAGCCGCTCGATCAGGGTCACGGCCATCAGGCCAACCAGAAAGGAAGCCGCGCAGAGCGTGCCGAGGGCACCCGCGACGTCATCCGGCAAATCGCCGATCCACGGGCGCAGGATGAAGGGCGCGAGAACGCCGACACCAAACGCGGTTGACCCGCCCATGAAGACCACGCGCAGACCTTCGCGCCAGGTTGTCTTGAGCGCAGCCGAGCGAACCGCACCGCCGAGCGCGCCAAAGAACGTGAGCAGTGCGCCCCGTTCATTGAAGATCTGTTGCCACAGGTTCCAATCCATGCGGGCCTCTCACTTTGGGAATTTCGTTGCAATTTGCGAGAAATACGCCGGAAGGCGCGAGATCAGCGGAAGCGACTGCGGCACGTTTCAAAAAACTCCGCGAATTGCCCCAATGTTGTCTAATTTTTTGACGACCACACCGTGTCTCGCCCACTTCAGGGGGGGCAGCCACCGGACCTTTGGTGCCAACCTGGTCCGGTGGCACTTGCCATACCTGCAAAATCCTCTTGGCCTTTAGCCGCGTCAGAGATGACCCTGGGGAGGCAGCAGGCCGTCAGGCTGCCGTCTAAGGCACAGCCCAACGGCATTGGGTCAGTCACTCCGAACCGGCAGCGTCGCCAGAACGTCGGCATCGGTCGGCAGCGTCCGTGCCTCTGCATGCGCGGCATGTTGCCGACACGCGTCGTCACAGGAGGCGGCGGGTGGCAACCCCTTGAAGAATCATCCGAGTACCGTTCAAGTTGTGGACAGCTACGCCGTCGCCCTTCGTTGACGGGGTGGTCAGCCGCCGGGTCTGTGTTCGCCAACCTGGCTCGGCGGCGTTCTTCAATGATGCGTTAGGAGCGACGGCGTCAGGCTGTTGGCCAAGCTTCACACCAGCGGCTTTTGCTCAGTCACTCCAAACCGGCAACGCAGCCAGAACGTCGCCGGCGGTCGGCAGCGTGCCAGCCCCCGCGTGCGCGACCTGCTGGGCGTATGCCTCGACCCAGACGGCATCGCGCCAGGCGATGAAGGTCTGTGCCTCGGCTGACCAGGCCGGGACCGTCGAGTCGCGATATCCGGCGCAGGCGGCGGCTGAGTTGTAGCCAAGCGCCCGCGCCTGCGCCTCGACAAGCGCGTCGATCGCAGCGGTGATCTGCGCTTGCAGCGTTGCCAGCGCCTCGGCGGCGCGGGCCTCGGGGGTCTCGATCGTCAGGGTAAAGCTCATGAGGCGGGTTCCTCGATCCGGGTAGCGGGAAGGCTGATCGCGCCCGAGGACACGGTGACGGTCCAGTCGGTTGCAGGCTGATCGGGCGCGGCGGCGTCGCCCAAGATCACGCGCACCGTGCAGCGGATCTCGCCGCCTTCACGGGTGATCGTGCCGACAAAGGGATGCTCGCCCGAGGGCGTGGCGACTGCGCCTTCGGGCACGCCCGACAGATCAAACGCAGCACCGTCGACGCTCAGGACGTCGCCCGCGACAGACAGGGTGGTTTCGGGTGCGCCGGGCAAGCCCCGGCAGGGAGACAGGGTGATGTGCATGGGGTTGTCCTCAGAACCAGTGACCGACGGCGAAGACATCGACCGTCACGTCGGTTGCATCCGTGCCACTGCTGAGACGGGATGCGCGGATATAGGTGATGCCCGTTGCCGAGGCCGCAGAATTGGAGACGGCAAAGAACCGATCCGCGATCGGCACCGGCGCGCCTTGGCCCGCGAAGGGGAAGAATTTCGGCGGGGCAACGAAGGCCGCAGGCAGCGTCCAGTCCTGCGGCCCGGTGTAGAACGGCGAGGCGCGGGTGCCTGCGCCATTCGCGACCGGACTGCCAAGGTTGAGGCTATGCCAGCAATACTGCGTGCCATCGGCAAAGCGCACATAGCTGCCGTTGGCATTGCTGCCGCGCTCGATCATAGCGCCGGTCGGCACGCCGCCAGCCTGTGACACCGTCCCGAGCATCGAGCCGGTGTGGTGCAGCTTGTACCAGGCCCCCAAGGCACCGCCCGCATAGCGCGCGACATAGAGCGGCGACGTGTTCAGCGCGTTTTGTCTGGCGGCAATCTGCACGCCGTTGTTCTGGTTGAAACCGCCCATGTCGAGCACGGACCAGTTCGCCGACCCCGTCTCGGGCGCGCCGGTCGCATCGGAATAGGCGTAATAGAAACCGGCGCGGCGAACGCTGCCAAGATCGGCCAAGGGACCGTGCGACGCGCCCAGACCAAAGGCACCGACCGGCAACAGCCGCCCCGCGGTTGCGTCGATCGCGCCCGATTGAACCGCGGTGCCGCTCAGCATGCCGGTGATCTCAGCACCGCTGGACATGAGCCGCAGGCGCAGCGCGCCGCCCGTGGCGAACCCGAGGACGTTTGCGCCCTGCCGAAACATCCCCGTGTCAGGGTCGGCGGCGAAGGACAGCGCGGGCGCAGCGACCGTGCCATTCGGAAACAGGCCATTGCCCGAGCCGACAATCGCGACAGCGATCGCTGCTGCCGCCGCTGCCTCATCGCGGAACCCCAGGGCTTTCGCCGCGTGGTGCAGCGCCGAGAACTTGCCCGGCTTTACCGCTGCATCTTCCGGCTTCTCGGCCCAAGCCTCGGCCAGCGCCAGCGCCTCAAGCACCTGCGCAAGGATCGGCGAGACCGGCTGCGCCTGATCCATCAGATCCGCCAGCGTTGCCGTCGCCTCGGGCGGAACCGCGATCAGCACTGCGTAGGTCTCGCCCGTAGCAGGCCAGACCGTCAGCGCGTACTTACCTGTGTAGAGCACGGCGCTGAACTCGCCGCTGGCCCCGGAATGACCGGTGACGATCTTGGGAATGATCGTGGCGCTACCACTGCCGACGATCCCGCCCGCGCGCGAGATCCGGTAAGGCGCGCCCGCAAGCGCGATCCCGCTGGGGTCAACCAGCGTGCCTGTAACTGTGCAAGTCATGGGGGTGCCTCAGGGTTTGGGGGCGGCGGTGCGCGCAAGGGTGTTGCGGGGGCTGGCTGGCGCGATCATGGCGCGGTCACCCGGTACTCGGACCAGAAGAAGGTCGCGCCGCCAAGGTTGATGCGGTACTTGGCACCGGCGGGAACCTCGGCAGAAACGTTCGAGTAAAATGCACCTGACTCGACAAAATGGCCTGCGTTTACCCAGGTCGAACCGCCGTCGTGCGACACTTGGAAATACACGCCCACTCCCCCGCGTCAGCGGTGATCGAGACGTGCAACGGCAGGGGGGTATCGTTGGTGTAGACGGTCACACCCGTGCGGCTGGCGGTCACATCGTACCATTTGCGCGCCGATAGCAGCGCCGCGAGCTTTGCCGGGCTGATCACCGTTTCCGTCGTGCTCACGCCCGCATTCCAGACCGCCTGCGACGCGCTTGTCAGGGTCAGATACCCCTCAAGCTGCGCGAGGGTCACGGCGTCAGCCGGGTCGGTGCCTGCGGCCAGCCCCGTGACCTTGTTGCCCCCCATGGCAAGGGCGGTCGTCGCCGCGCCGAACAGCGACAGCGGATGCACCCAGGCGGTGTTTGCCGGGTTGCGGATCTTCAACGCGCCGCTGGACGTATCGGCCCAGAATTGCCACGGCACAAAGGCCGTCGGGGCCGAGGCCCCGCTATGGTGCGAATTGACCGCCCCAACCAGCGCGTTGATGTTCTGGCGGACCTGCTGCGCGAGGTCGTTCTCGACCGAGAGACTGGGAACCTGTGTCATGCTACCTCATCAAAAGTGACGCGCAGGACCGTGACGATCGGCGCGTAGTCGATAGTTTTGGTGGACAGAAGCGCGCGCGCCTGAACGCCGCGCGCGGTGATTTCGGTGGCATTGATCCGCCGCCACGCCGACCAGCTCGGCGAGCCGGACGGATCGTCAGGCGTGGTGCGCAACTGCACCTCGGCGTCGCACTCGGCATTCTCGGTGCCATCGAAATCGCCCCAGCCGTCGATCGGGCCGGTGCGGCTGTCGAAGATATCGTTGAGCGCGACCGATTCCATGGTGACCACGGCACGGGCGCGCACCGTCTTTGCGGCCCCAAGATCAAGCGTCGTGGCAAAGGTATAGAGGCCCGACAGGGTGATCCCGAACGGCAGATCCCAGCTTTGCACGTCGCCGATGTAGCCGGGGATATCGTCAAACAGCGTTGTGCCCGCGAGCGTCAATTCACCCGCATCAACAGCGGTGCCGTCATGCGCCCCCGAGAACGCGGTATCGGCCTGCAACAGGCCAGCGGTCGAGAACGCCACCGCCTGCGCCGCGTCGGTCTCGACCTGACTGACCGGGCCGGGAATGCCCGTGCTGTCGATCGCGCGCACAAGATAGGTGCCCGGCAGCAACGGCACGATGGCAATCGTGGTGTTGCCGGTCACCTCATCGAGCAGCACCGAGTTTGTCCATTGCGGCGACGCGCTGGACGAATGGCGGATAACGACGCGGCCCCCGATCAGCACGTCCAGATCGAGCGGCACGCGCCACTTGAGGACAGCAAGCCCTCCCGCCGACTGGATCGACACGTCCTGCAAGGCTTGCGGCGGTTGCAGCAGGCCGTGGATCTCTTGCTCATAGGACGCCCAGGGCGAGCGAACACCGAGCTTGGAAATCGCCGCCACGCGGAACGCCCACGGCCCCGGCGTGATATCCTCGATCACGGCGGTTGTGCTGGCCGTGTCGGTCAGCCGGACCCAGTCGCCACCATCCAGACTGCCCTCCAACTCATAGCGCAAGATGCCGTTATGGCTGGACGGCGACCAGGTGATCGTTGCCCGCGCCTTGACCCCGTCGCCCGCGCGCGTGGCATAGAGCGTTTCGACAACATTGGTGATACCGGGCGCGGCCACATCAAAGGCGCTCGGCAGCGTTGTGCGGGGCGCAGCCGCGTAGATCTGTTCCTCGGTCGCGTCCCAAGAATAGACCAGCGGCGAGGTCTCAGACAGGCGCAGCACCGGCATAAGCCCGATGCCATCGGCGACGGGTTGCAGGGTCAGCCCGGTCGCGGCGAAGGGCTTGGCATCGGCCCCCCAGCGGGCGCGGGTCAGCGACACGGTATCACCGGGGCGCACGCGCAAATGCGTCAGGTGCGCCGGCCACTCGACACTGAGTTGGCGGCGCGAAATCTCCAGCTCGATCTTGGCGATCCGTTGGGCCGCGCTTGAGGAGATCGTGAACGGCAGCGTGATATCGCGCCACGCGCGCCGCCCGTTATCCTCGGCCAGGTACACGTCCGACGCATAGATCGGGAAGTCATCCGGCTGCCAATCGTTCTCGGGCGAGATGAACGTGCCGCGCACCGCGTTGAAGCTGCTGGCCCGCGACAGCCGCGTCACCAGCTTGAGCGGCCCCGCTGCGTCATCGTCGGACAGGCTATGCTCGGGCGTGCGATACGCCCCCGACAGGATGCGCCAGACGCCGCCCGAGCGCACCACCTGACCCGCCATCGCCGTCAGCATCGCCTGAATGATCGCCTGCGGCGTCGCACTGGTATCGACCACGCCGTTGATGGTGTAGCGCGGCTCAGTGCCGCCGTCGGCCAGCGCGATCTCTTCGTCGCAAATGTTCGCCTCACCGATCAGATCGTCGCCGTCGATGCCCTGCGGATCACCAATGCCCGCGCCGAGGCCGAAGTCTTCATTTGCCATGTAATCGGCAAGGCACAGGGCGGCGTTGGTGGTGTAGCCGCGCTCGCCGGTGCGCGGGTCCAGAATGTCATTCTTGCCGCGCACAATGGCGGTGACTTTGGGCACGCCCTGCGGATAGGTGTCGGTATCGTAGAAGAACCGGATCGCGATGGCAGCGCACCCGGCAAGGCGGTGATCCGCCGTCCACTTCTCCGTCCAGCCGGGCGCAACGAACGCGGTCTGACCGTCCGTGCCCAGCCGCTTTTCGACAGCCGCACGGTCATAGTATCGGCCTTGCGGAATGCCCTCGGCGTTGAACGCCAGCTCATTGTTGAGATAGATCTCGTCGATCCCCGCGACTTCATGCGCGGCAAGGACGATCACCAGGTGATACAGCTGCTCGCCAAACCGGTTGCCCTCGGCGCTCGATCCCTTGAACACGATGGTGCCGCCCTTGCGGACACGGCCATAGACAATCTCGCGCGGCGCAATCGGTTGCGTGATCGAGACCGTGCGCGAGTTGTTCGCCTGCCCGCGCTGCGAAAGGGCCTGCCCGGCGGCGGACAGCAGCAAGGATGCGCCAAAATTGGCAATCGTTGCGACAAACCCGGTCAGGCCGAACGCGCCCGCAACACCGAGCGTGGCAATTTTTCCGATGATCGCAACCGCGATAGCCATGGCTCACACCCTCCAGGCGGCAGAGCACTGGCCGAGCCGGGCATAGATCAGCCCGGCCTCGCCGACGAAGGCCGCCGACGCGCCGACGCACACGCCAAAGGTCTGCCCATCCATCACCACGTCACCGCGCCGCGCCATCAGCACCGGTATAGGCGCGCCCAAAGCGGCCCCGGCCCCGGTTGCCAGATCCGGCCACCCCAACCGGCGCATGACGCGCGCCGCGCCGATCTCGGTCTTGTAGCGCCCGCGCCAGGCTTGGGCGGCGCTCTCGGTGCCGGTCAGGGCGGCGCGCACATCAGCCGCCCAGGTGGCGCAATCATGCACGCCCCACTGAAACGGTCGCAGGCGCGCAGCCTCGATCTGCTCGGCCAGGATGGTTTCCCATCCGGCGATCCGGGTCACTCGCCCCATGTGTCTTCCTGATTCTGAATGGTGGTGACAAACTCGAACCCCAGATCGCCGGGGTGTTTGACCTGCTGATCTTCATGCGTGTAGCGGCGCACGCGCGGGCGCTGCAGGTCGATCAGCTGGTTCTCATAGCTGATCGAAATGGTGCAGCTGTCGTCGCCCTCATCAATCTGCGGCACGTCCAGCAAGCCGCCGAACAGAAACACCGGGTCCGCAATCAGCGCCCCGGTTTCCTCGAACATGCCCAGCCAGACCTTGCCGCTGTCGCCTTGTCGCGCTTCATCAATCGCGATCTGCACCAGATCCAGCGGCACGCCCGACAGCGCCACGGTCAGGCCCTGCGCGACAACGCCGTTCGATTCCTCGATCGGTGACACCGCGAGCAACTGCCCCGCGCCCGTCCATTCGTGCCCGCCCCAGCTGATCGGGCGGAGGCCAGACCACAGACGCAACGCGCCGCTTTCAAACTGCCCTTCCACGAACAGCGCCAGGCGCGGCGTCTCACTGCGGGCAATTGCGGCGATTGCCGCCGCCGTCATGTCCCGGCTCATAGCGCTTCGACCGCCTCGACCGTGAAGCGCAGCAAGCCGAATTCCACGCCGGTAATCACGGGCGACACCGCCCGCAAGCGAACCGCAGGCGCGGCGATTTCGACGGTCGCGCCATGCTCGGGCGCAGCGCGCAGCGCAGGCACGAAGTTGAGCGTCGCGGCCCCGCTGGACGGCACCACGTCGGCGGTCAGCTGATAGAGACGGGTTTCGTCACCCGTGCCGAGGCTGAAGAAATCGCCCGCCACCAAACCGACGACAGTCCATCCCGCCGTGATCAGGCTGTTGCCCGATTGCCCCGCACCGTTGACCGTGACCGTTGAATGCGCGGCATTGGCAATCGTCGGATCACGGAAAATGAACGGGCGGCGCTTGTTCAGCGTCTGGCTTGCGAAGGCTTCAAACAGGCGACCGCGCGCCTTGACGCCGATGGTGTAAGCCCACCGCTCGCCGCCCCAATCCTGCACCTGCCCGGCATAGGAAAACGGGCTCTGCGTCGCGACCACGGCGCTTTGCAAAAAGCGCTCGGTCTTGGCGCTGCAATTGACGGGAAAATCGACCATCAATACCCCCGCATCTGCGCCGATTTGGTCGCGAGCATTGCCTGTTGAACAAGCGCCGGGGTCCGTGCATCCAGTTGCGCCGCGATTTCCTCGGCGACGCCGCGCTGCGCCCCGCGTGCGTCGATGTTGTAGACGATCGACGGTGCCGCCCCCGCCGAGCGCAACAGCGATGCGGTCTCAAGCGCGGGCGTGATCGCTGCGCCGACCGGCAAATTGAGGATTTCGGGGCCTTCCTCGCCGACGATCGACGGGCCACCGCGCCAACTTTTGGTGCCGCGCGCGTTTTTCCCCAGCAGCCCCCCGATGATCGAGAAGATACTGCCGCCGCCGCTCGCCCCGAGGGATTGAAACCCGCGCATTGCCTGCATGCGGGCCAGTTCAAGGATCAGGCTGACAACCGCCCGCCGCCCCTGCTCGCCGCCCTGTGCCATTGCCATGAAAATGTCAGTGACAGCCCCGATGCCGCGCTCGCCCGCTTCCTGCACGCGCCGCATGCGCTCTGCGGCCTGCTCGGCATTGTCGCCCGCCGTGACATAGGCCGCCGCCATCGCGTCAATCTCGGCGGTCAGTTCGGGCGTGATTGCGCGCCCCTCGGCTTGGGCTGCGGTCAGCAGGCGGGCACGCTCGCGGGCATACTCGATCGCGTCGGCATACTGGATGCCCGAGGCCGCGACCTGCGCCAGCGATGCCGCCTCGGCCAGCAGCGCCTCGGTGCGCTCGCGAATATCGGCCACCGTGCCCGCATAGCCGGTTTCGCTGCCGCCACTGCCGCCGCCAGATTGAACCGGCGGCAAATCAAAGTCGATGTTACGCGGTGCAGGTGGCGGGGCGCTGGCGCGACGACCGCCTTGCATGTCTTGCAACATCGGCACGCCATCAAGCGGCGCGCCTGTATCCATTCCGTAAGGATCGCCCGGCAGTTCCGACGCGAGGCCTCGCGCCTCGGTACGCGCCAGAGCCAATGCCCGCTGCAAGGCCGCAATCTGCGCCTGCGCGTCAGTAGTCGTCACACCGTCAATCTCGCCGAGCGCGGTCAGCGCCTCACCCGCGCGCGTTACAGCGGTTTGCAACTCGCGCTCAAAATCGGCGGCGCTGATTTCACCCGCCTGAAACCGGGAAACCAGTTGCTCCATATCTGCGATCACTGAGTCAAAACTCAGCATTTCGTCAACCATGCCAAGGTCAGACAACTGCCCGGTAACGTCGGCCATTGACCGGGCAACGCGGGTCACATCGCGATCGACGCCGTCAGCCAAGCGCGACACGCCATCAAGCGCCGCCTCGGTACTGTCCGACAGCTCGCGCGTCTCCGCGATCAAAGTGTCGAACCCCAAATCACCCAACACGGCGCGGGCGCGCTCCAGCGAGCCAAACATCCGCTCCAGCATGTCCGCAGGCGTTTCGATGCCGCCCGCGAAAACCCCAACCGCAACGGTATGGAAGAATGCTTGTGCGCGCGCGGTCAACGTGTTGAATTTTTCCTCAAGGATCGAGGCGCGCACAATCAAGTCGCGCTCTACGACCAGCCCGAAATCCCGAGCATTGCCGATCAGTTCTTCCAGCCGATCCGCGCCTTGCGCGACAACGCTGACAAAGCGCTCACCCGCCGTGCCGCCAAAAATCTCATCGCCGATCCGAATGCGGCTCGCATTATCCACGCCTTCCAGGCGGCGCATGATTTCCAACAGCAGCGCCGAGGGGTCTTTCAGGCGGTCAGACAGATCGGCGGCGGTGAAGCCCAGGCGGGTAAACGCCTCAGCTGCCGAGCCGCCGCCCGTCACAATGAATTCGTCGGCGCGCAGGTTCAGCTCGCGAAACCCATCAGCGACGACGTCTTGGCCGACGCGAAACTGGCCGAACACATAGCCCCATTCCTGGAACGCCTCGGGGGTCACGCCCGCATTGCGCGCCGCATCGCCGATCTGCGCCACGTCGCGCATGATGCCACGCACCGCGATCGCCGAGGTCGCAAGCGTCGCCCCTACAGCCGACAGGCCAAGAACGCTTGAGGTCATCCCGCGAATCCCCGCGCGAGACCCGCGTGAAACCCGGTTGCCTCTTGCCGCGCGCCACTCAGGCCGCGCGAGAATTCCGCCGTATCCAACCCCAGCGACGCGCGCAGCCGACCGATATAACCCGCCATCAGTTCCCCCGTTTCTGGCCGCGAATGCGCGCCCGGTAATCGTCCATCGAAATTGAGCCGATCTTTGACGCCATGCTTTGCAGGGCATGGCCCTGCGCCTCTGGCGGCAATGTCTTGCCGGGCGTTGCTTCCAGATCGTCCAGGAAGCGGCGCAGCCCGTCGCCGTCGACATGAGCGCCAACCCATGCCGCCAGCGCGGCATCGGCCAGGCGACGGCGCTTTGCCAGCGCCTCGCCTTTGAGCGCGCGTTGCAGCGCGCGCGGTGTTTGTGCCCAGAATGCCCCCGGTTCAAAGCCTGCGGCGATCCACTCGACCGCAAGCCCGTCAGCCCAAACTCTCAGGCCGACGGGGGCGGCGGATTTCCCGAGGCGTCACCCTCGGCCTTTACCGGGGCAGAGCGTTTTAGCGCCTCGGCGAGACCGTCGCGCAGCGCTTGCCCGTTCTGATCCAGCAGGTCGCCGACAGCCTGCACCGTCAGGCTGGGGTGATGCACAACAGCACAGGCCCAGATCAGCGCCCGCAGGGCTGAAATAGTGCCGCGAAACCCCTGCTCGACCCCGACCAACTCGCGCAGCGGGTCCAGCCCGGCGCGCGACACTACGCTTTCAAATTCGCACAGCGCGTTGACGTCGGCACGCAGGTAAAGGGTGGCCCCGTCAGCCAACGGGACCGCGACCTTTTCAAAAGGGGCGCTGCTCATGCTGCGTTCGCAACCGTCGCCATCAAGCGCCAGGTTGCCCGCATCATGATAACGCCTTTCAGCGCGCCCACCGGCTTGTAATCTTTCAGATACCCCATGCAGGTAACCTGCTTTTTGTTCACGCCGGTGCCGACCGTGATTTCGACCAGGTGCAGTTCTTTCTCGCCGGTCGTGCTGTCGCGAACGTTAAGCTCGGTCAGGGCGGTGTCACCGTCGGACCCGGCGTCCAGCAGCATTTCTTGCGTCCAGTCGACAGCAGGCAAGAGACCCGGCTTGTTTTCCTCGGTCGCACCCGGTGACGCCTGGTGCGTCACATCAAGGTCAGCGGGCATGCGGTCGGGCCATTCGACGTTTTGCAGGCCCTTCATGGAGGTCCAGGAAGGCGTTTCACCGCGACCGACGCGCAGGGTCGACCCGTGCGAAAGCGCGGCAGCAATGGACGTAGCGGGGGCGGGCATAGTGTATCCTTTCAGAGAGGGAGATTGCGGGCGCGCGTGGTTGTCGCGCCAAAGGTCAAAGTCAGAGTTCCGATGCGGGGCGACCCCTCGCCGGAAATCTCGATCGCCGAGGACCGCAACGCAAAGTCGCGGCCCTGCGCTTGCACCCCGGCCTCGATCGGCCCGACCAGCGCCTCGGCGTCGTCGTCAAGGGTATCTTCAAGCTCGGTGCCGTCGCCGCCCTTGTGCGCGCGCTTGACGACCACGACGGCAACGAAGTTCTGGAAATCAGTGTCCTGCGCCGCCGCGTCGCGTTCCTCGGTCGGCGTTGCAATGCCGATCACCGGCAGAGCGTCGGGCGAAAGATTGGTGGTCCAGGCCGAAATGATCGACTTGCCCGCCCAGGTCGGGTTGCCCGCCATTACCACAGCGACAGCGGCGCGCAGATCCTCGCGCAGGGCCTTGCGCTCGGCACTCATCCCGCCACCACCTCAAGCTCGCAGATCAGGTGCGCGTCGGGGGCGGGCGAGCCTTGCGGCCAGATATTCAAGACACGCAAGGTGCCGTCCGCGTCCGAAACCCGATCATCGCGCGCCAGCTCGGGCACCAGATTACGCCGCACGCGCCAGGTCGGCGCGGTGATCAGCACATCGACCCCGTCGGGACCGATCGCCCGCACAGGCGTGCGGCGCAGAATGGACTTAACCACGCGCGCCGAGCCGCCCTGCGGGGTGTAGGGCACGCCACTGCCAAGAACGGCAGCGGCGATCCCGGACATGCCGTCAAACAGCGACGTCACCGCACGGCACCGTCCAGCAGAACGACGCCAAGTGCCGACGGGTTGGCGGCGATTTCCGCCGCCGTGCCCGCCAGCGTGTTGCCGCTGGCCGTGGTGGTAAACACGAAATTCGTGTTGTCCCAATACAGCTTTGCCCCGACGGTCCACGCCTGCGCGGACGTCTTGGCATGGGTGAACACGCCCCGGCGCTGGATCTCGACCTGTGCGCCGGTCAGGGCGTCATTCAGCGCGATGCCCAACAGCGAGCCGATCAGCACGCCCTCGCCCGACTTGACGTCACGCGGGGCGAGGACGCCGACGACCTCGCCCGGTTGAATGTAGTTTTTCATCTTTCAGCCTTTCTCGACAGGGCACCACCGCCCGAAATGCAAAGGGGCGGCACTGCTGCCGCCCCGTTTGGGTTCAGATCATGCGCAGGTCAGATCACGCGCCGCCGTTGAACCAGCCACCGACCCGACCGGCAGCACCCGCGCCGAAATCGTGCTCCAGCGTCCAGGACATGCCCGCGCGCCCAAACACATCTTCTTGGCGCATGCGCGGTGCGCTCGACCCCTCAAGGAAGCCGAACACAAAGAGCGCAGCGTCCGCAGGGTTTGCCAGCAGATACCAGCCGTTCCCGGTCAGTTCGGCGGTCGACATGACCTCAAGCTTGCCCGAGAACGGGTTGGCCTTGTCAGCATCGGCAGGCGTCAGCGGTGCGACGACCTGCTCGGCGACCGTTTCCTTGTCCGGCGAGACCAGCAGGATTTTCGGCGACAGGTTCAGCTTTGCCCCGCCGATCGACGTGTGCTTGCGGATCGCGGCGCGTCCCGCCGCCAGCGTGGTGATGCTGATTGCCGCATTCGCCCCGGCCTTGGTGCCGTCGGCTGCGTTAAAAACCGCGTTGCCGTCGGACAGGTTAGGCCCGGCACCGCCGTTGCCGAAACAGGCCGCAAAGAACGTCGCTTCCTCGAACCGGGCCACCATGCGGCCCTGATCGGCGATCGCATCGGCAATGGCGCCGATATCGTCGTTGATCAGGGTTTGCCGCGTCACGTCAAAGCGGATGCCATACGACCCCAGCGCGACGGTTTCTGCCGACTCGCCAATGGTGCCCGACTTGATTTCTCCGCCTTCGCCCAGCGGGCGCATCATCGGGAAGTCACCGGGGCGAATGATCGAATGCGCCCGGAAATCCTTGAAGGATTTCTCGCGCGCAATCTGGCGGTAAATCGGCACTTGCTCGCGGTAGCGATCGGCCAGCGCCTTATTCAGCGCATTGGACAGCGACAGCGGAAAATCCGACGTCGTGTGCATGTCCATGAACACGCGCAGCCGGTCGTCGGCGGTGCGCAGCGACCCACGGTAGCCCGAGGCGGTCGCCGCCATTTCCGCAAGCGACATGGACATGAACGGGCGGGCGCGCGTGTCGGTCGGATCATTGCGAGCGAATTGCGCAACCAGCGCAGCGGTCATACCCGCGCGGCGCGTGTCGCGCTCATCACGGGTGATACGGGCGCGCGGCCCGGTCGGATTCGGCACGGTATTTCCTCTTTGCTGATAGTGGGCGACAACTTGGCGATAGGTTTGGCGACGCGCGATGAAATCGCCTGCAACCGCTGCCGACTCGCCGTGCATCTCCACCAGGTGACAGATCGCCGACGCATCGCTGGCGGCCGGATCTTCTTCTTCACCGTCTCCGCCGGTTGTGGTGTCGTCACCTTCACCGGAGTTCGTGGTGTCATCCCCCTCGCCGCCGGGCGTGGTATCGTCACCCTCGCCGCCGGTCGTGGTGTCATCGCCCTGCCCTTGGGTCAGGTCGTCGTCGATTTCATCCGGGTCCATGCCCATTCCTTCCATTGATGAACTTGCGGGATTAACCCCGCCGATCCAGGCCATGACGGCCTGACGTGAGGGGCCAGAGGCCCGAGACCCTGCCAGCAAATGCTGGGGGGCATGCTGATAGGCCGCATAGGAAAAGGCGGCGGCGTTTTGCGCGGCGGCATCCTCGGCAATGTCGGCAAAGCCTGCGGCGATCGCCTCGGAGGGCGTGAACCACGTTTCCGCGCGCATCACGTCGCGCGCCGCTTGGGGCGTGATCCCGGCACGGGCGGCATAGATCGAGGCATAGCCGTCAGACATGCGGCCCAGGGCGTCGGCGGTTTCGCGGTGCTCGGCCTCGGTGCCGCGCCCGTCGACAAAAGGCACCGCCGGGTCATGGATCATCAGAACGGCACCGGCGCGCATGGTGATCGTGCTGCCCGCCATCGCGATCAGACTGCCCGCGCTGGCCGCAACGCCGACGATCACCACGTCAACGCCCGGCGCGTAGTCGCGCAACGCGTGGTAAACAGCCAAACCCTCGGTCGCCAAGCCACCGGGGCAGTTCAGCAGGACCGTCACGCGCTCGCCGTGGGCACGCGCCAGCATTGCCCGCACATCAGCGCCGGTAAAATGCGGCTCATCGGGCCACGGCGGTGTGCCGACCATGCCCTCCAGATAGAGATCAGGCATCAAGGTTCCTTTCGGTTTCGGAGGCGTCGCCGGGTGCTACCTGCGGCGTCGCGCCAGGCGCTTTGATCGCGGCGAGATTGGCGCGGCGCTTCATGTCGGCGTCGATTTCGGCGTCGATTTCGGCGGGGTCATAGCCCGACTTGCGGATCTCCGACCGGCGCGAGGAAAGGCCCGCCTCGATCCGCTGAACCGACACCGCCGTTTCAGCTTTCGGGTCGGCGATCACCGGCGGCGGCGGGGTCCATTCAATCCGCGCCTCTTGAAGCGCCTGCGCGTTGTGGCGGTTGCCTGCGTCATAAGCCCATTGCAGCATTGTCCAGGTGCCGATCGGTCGGCAAAGACGCGGGATTGCCATGTGCCACTGCCAGCGCTCGACATTTTGCCCCATGCCGATACGCCCGAGGCGCGCCGAGGAAAAATTGACGTTCGACAGATCGCCGGTCATGTCCTCGTAGGTGATGCCCAGACCGCGCGCGATGCGGCGCAAATGAATGCGCCCGAAGTCATCATATCCGGTGACGTCGGGCGGGCTGGCAAAACTCACCTCATCACTGATCCCGATCCGCTGGATCAGCCCAGGGGCCAGCGATGCGGGAATATTCTGGTTGTCTGCATCCTCGGTGCGCCAGAACGCCGCAAAACAGGCGGCGATCTTCTGGCGCATCAGCTGCGCCTCGTCATTGTCAGACAGCGCCACCAGGTCATCCAGGACACTCGCGAACCAGGTCACGCCGCGCCGCTGGCCGGGCCGATCGACCCGGAACAGGTGTGCAACCCGCGACGCCTCGACCCGGCTGGACGTCAGGCCGCGCATGTTCGACCCGAGCACGGGCGAGCCGGGGTGCTCATCATACAGGTGATAGGCGACCACCCGGTCGCCATCGTATTCGATGCCATCAAAGATCAGGTTGCGCCCGCGCCCGACCGGGCCTTGCAGGCGATCGTCCAGAAACTCAGCCTCAAGCACCTGCACCGAGGCCCCGCGCGTGCCCGGAAGGGGCCAGACCACCAGCGCCTCGCCGTCGGTCACGCACGCGCTGAACGCGAGCGCCTGCAACCCGCCCAGCGTGGACACGCCGTCAACGTCGATCGCCAACGTGTCAAAGCGCGGCTTGATCAGGTCCGCCCAGTCGCGCTTAAGACCCTTGTCCTTGCTTACCAGGCGCGGCTCGATCCCCGTTCCGATCACGTTATTGACGATCACCGACAGCGCCGAGGCGGCAATCGGGTTATTGCGGATCACGTCGCGCGCCACCAGCGACAGGCCGCGCCGGGCGTACATCGCCACCGCGTCGGCGTCGCCATTGACGGCGCGCAGGCTTTCCGAACGGCGGGTCAGATCGCCCGCGCGGTAATGCGCCATGACGCGCATCGCCTCACGGGCTTGCGCACGCTTCACCGCCGCAGCGGGCGAGACCTGCCCGACAATCCAGTCGATTGCGTTCATTGCGGACGCCTCACAAACTGGGGGTAAACCTGCGCCGAGGGGCGCGCCGGGCCTGCTACCTCGGCTTCCATCATTGCGAGGGTCTGCCGCATTTCGGATAAGGTCCGAAACGTCACCATTTCGTCGCCGATCTTGACCGACGCCGCACCTTTGCCGATCGCGCCCTTGAGCGCGTCGACGTCTTCTTGCGTCCAACTCACAACCATTTTCCTTTTCTCGGTGCGATCCACGCGGCGCGCGGCGGCGCGGCGGGGGTCGGCTTTGGGGCCTCGACAGCGGCGCGCGGCCCGACCCAATCGGCAAACGGGTTATCGGCGTCCAGCCGCGCCCAGAACGGCGGCGAACCTTCGGTGATCGTCTCGCCCTTGATCTGGATATGCAGCGCGCGGGCCTGCACCAAATGGTCCAGACTTTCGTTGCGCTGCATGCCCGGCTTCTTGACCCAGCCTTTCGGCCCCCGGCGCTCTGCCGTGAATTCCGCCGTCTCAGCCTCGCCGAACCATTCCGGCAGGCCGCACCAGTTGCGGCCCGGCTCGGTCAGACGCAGCGACGACGCGACCGCGTCTTTCAGCCGATCCGTCGCCATGTGCAGGATCTCGACGTCAGACGCCGCGCGGCGGCGCTTGTTCGCCGAGCGCTCAGGCGCGCGCAGCCAGACGCGGTCGCGGTGCTCGCCCCCCTCGCCCCGTGTCAGAAACCACAGCTTGCCCTGCCCCTCTTTGCGCCGCCCGCGATAGAAACGGTAAGCGTGTTCGGTGGTCGAGCCGCCGCCGTGCATGTCGACGGCCAGCGCCACCGGGCGCAAAACCCAATGCGCGCCGTCAACCGGCCAGCTGCGCGTCGCCAGCCCGTCCAGCACCGCCCAATCCTCGGCGATATCAAAGGGCCTGATCCCGCGCGACGCGCCACCCGGCGCGCCCTCGGGCGGATTGACCAGGTCGAAACGGTCGATCGGCTGGTGCCGACCATCCAGCCCCCAAGCCGTGACACCGACAACAAACCGCCCGCCCTGCACGTCAACCGAGACCGTCAGATACGCGGTCCAGCTGGGCGCGGTTCCCTGCGGCGTCGAATTGCCCGCCGCCTTGTCGCGCAGCGCCTGCACCGACAACTCGCCATCGGCCCCGGCATGGCGCGGCAGATACGGGCGACCAATCGCGGTGTTGGTCACTGTTTTAAGTTGTTCCTCATCCCCGGTGCGATCGAAGGCGGCAACCGCCGTGACCCACAGCCCGACGATTTCTGCCCAGGTCGCAAAGCTCGCCGCCGCGCCGTCAAGCCAGTAAGACGCCATGTCGGTGCGCCGGATCGCCGGATCGCCGAGGCGCACCAGCTCGCGCCCGTTCGCGGCCTCATGCAGCCAGCGGCCCGCCGTGTTCAACTCGCCCTTGAGCTCATGCCCGAAACCCTCGCGGCAATGCGGGCAGATCATCTGCGCCGTGGCCCCGCATTCGGCAGGGTCATTGCTTTCCGCCCACCGCAGCCGCGCAAAGGTCGGTTCAAAGAACGCCCCGCACTCAGGGCAAGGCCAGTACCACCGCCCCCGCGTGCCCGCCGGATAGAGGCTCAGAACCCCGCCCGCGACCGGCGGCGCATCGTGCGGCGTCTTGGCCCGCCACGATTCATCCGTGATCGCCCGACCCGGCGACGACTCGATCACCACCGAGCCGCGCGAGCGCAGCGTGCGGGTGCGCGCCCGCATCATCACATAGCCCGACCCCTCGCCGTCGATCGAGTCTGCCCAGCGGTCAAAGTCGGTGCCCATCACCAGCCGCCCGGTGAAGCTGGCAAGTTTGGTCGCGGTCGGCCAGTCAAAGGTCAACTCGGTGCCGCCGATAAACCGCTTTGAATACTGGTTATCCGCGCCCCTGCCCGCGTCCCGACGCTTGGCGACGTCGGGCGAGTTGCGCACCATCGGCGACCATTTGTTGCGCTCGAATTCCGCTGCCGCCTCGCGGGTCATCTGAAACAGCGCCACCCGCGACGGCTGCGAACAAACCGCGTGAACCGACGCCGCTTGCAGCATCAGCGTTTTGCCCGACTGCGACGGCCCGCAAAACACCGTCGCCGCATAGTCACGTGACACGGTCGTGTCCTGCGGCTCGACCATGTAGGGCGCGTCGGCGCGCCGGTACGGTTGCCACTGCCCGCCGGTATAAACCCGCATATACTTCTCGGCGGCATCCGTGACCGAGATCAGCTCGGGCGGCGTCAACGCGGGCAAGGCCCGGCGCAGGGCGGCGCGCGCGCTGGCATAGGGCGGCAGCGGCTTTATCGTCTCCAATCGCGCCGCTTCCCTGATCACGCGAGGGTCGCCCATCACACGAACCCGTCGCCGCCGTCGCGCTCGGCCAGCTCGGCGTCCTCGATCCGCACCCGCATGGCGTTGATCGCATCCGCCGACGCCCGTTGCACGGCACCGGCCTGCGACGGGGTCAGGCCAAGCTCGCGCTCCAAACGGTCAGACAGACCGTCCAGCCCCTCGCGCACGATCGTCAGCAGCGTGTCGCACAGGTCGATCACCTCATCGAGCGGCACCAGTGACCGCTTGAGCCGTGCTGCCTGATCCCAGGCAACCGAGGCCATCGCCATTTCCTTGCGTTCCTTTGGCGTCAGTGTCGCCTCGGGCTGCGCGACGTCGACGCCCAGGAAATGCGCCTGCAACGCCGTGACCTGCGCTGCGTTGTGCGCCGACGCCGCCTTTTCTCGGGCCTCGCGATCGTTGACCCACGCCCAGCAATGCGACAGCCGGTAAACATAAGAGCGGCCCTGCCCGCCCTCTTGCACAACCGGCATTCCGGCGCGCGTCCACTTCGCAACCGTGTTGACCGTCTTGCCGATCGCCTGCGCAATTTCTTCCTGGTTCATGTCGGCGTCGGCGACACCCTCGGGCAGAGGGAACGCGGCCAGCATGGCGCGCAGATCGTCAGCGACGTCGACCGGCAACAGCGCCGGGGTTTCGGTTTCAGCCATTGCCCAATCACAACCCCTATTCACACCCCAGCGGATCACCCAGCCCCCACCCGAACCGGGGCGCGAATTACCCGCGTGCAGGGTTTCGGCGGGAAGGACCCAAACCGGGGGGTGGTCCAGGGTCAGCGCATGGTCTGGACCGCGCGCTCGAAAGCCCATTTCAGGTTTGGCTCCAGCCGGTCGCGGTAGGTTGCCGCAACCGTGTCCTCGAATTTCAGGCGCGGCGCATAGAGCGGCGCGCGCTTGGCAAAGGTGGCGACCTTCGACAGATCGCCGCCGACTGTCCGCTTCCAGATCCCCGGCGTCAGCCCCCCGTTGCGCGGCACGAAGTAAGACGACCGGCCCCGACGGCGTGCCCGCTTGATCGAGGTTTCGGTCGCGTTCGCGGCCCTGTCCCGCTGCGCCCCTATTTCGGAAAGCGCCTGATTGCGCTCGCCGCGCGACCAGTTGCCGTAACTGTCAACGCGCGCATCCCGTGTCGGCACCACAGCGCGCAGGATCTCGGCAGACACGACGCGCGCCTCGATCAGCTTTTCCAAAGCCGTCTGCTGTCGTGGCCCGCCGCTTTCCTGCACTTTCAGATAATGCCGCCGACCCACCGACGGGCGTTCCTGCACCATTGCAAGCCGCGTCGATTTGGTCGCGCGCCAGACCTGAAAGGCGTTGAGCGTCCAGCGCGTCGGGCGGTCAAAGCTGACTTTCATGCGGTCTTGCAGCGCGGACAGCGCGTCGTCGCCCGTCTTGTTCAGCGCCCAGACCTCGATCTGCGGCAACTGGCGCTGCATGAACTCCCCAGAGCGGCGCAGGAAGTCAGAGGCGTCGACGGCCATCTGGAACACTGCGCACCCCCTTTGGATATGACAACGCCCGCGCCGGGGGTCCGGTGCGGGCGTGATTGGTCATCTTGGGAGTTCTTGTAGCTGCAAGTGACTTAAGGGGGCAACGCCCTTTTTTCACAAAACGTCACGCAGCCTTTCCAGCGCCGCTGACAGCGCCTTCTTGAGCGCGGCAGTTGAAACACCATTCTTTGCCCAACCATGCGACACAAGCACCGCTTCCAAGGGCAAATCGTATAGCGCGACCGCGTCGACCAACGCCCGATCGGTGATCGACCGCCGATCAGGCCCGCCCCGCGTCGACGGTCGAACACGGCGCACCGCCAGCGAGACCCCGTGCCCGATCGCATTGACCGCGCCGTCATAGCGCCGCCCCGCCATCAGGTGCCAATCCATCGCCGACATAGCCCCCGATCCGCCCCCGCTAAGCGGCTGCATGGACGCGAGCGCCGATCTGGGCGACAGCCCCGCCGAATAGCCCTCGACCGTGTCGCGAAAGCGCCGCCCCGCCGAGACCTGACCGGGCGTGAGGAAAAACGGAACATCGTGACGGATCGCGTCGCTTTCCATCCGGTCGAACACGTCGCCCAAACGCAGGCGGGTGCCGTCGTCGTCAGGCCCGGTGACATAGCCCGGTCCATCCGCGCGGCGCTCGCGTCCGACGACCAGCAGGCCCCGCGCCGGGGCGGGCGTCACGATATGCGCGATCTCGGGCGGCACCACCGTGCGCGTGTTCACCAGCTTGCCGCCGTCGCTGACCGCATTCGCAGGCGTGCGCCGCTTAATCTTCATGGGCCGTCTCCAGCGACAGCGCGCCGATCTTCCGGCACTTTTCGGTCGCGGCCCTGCGGCGCTCAAGCCACGCGGTTTCCTCGGCGCTCAGCGCCTCGCCGTCGCGCTCGATCCGCTCAAGCTCTGCCGCCCGCCGCATGGCATTGTCGGCATCCTTGCGAATGGTGCTGACCATGAACGACTTCGGAAAGGACCGGTTCTTCTTGGCCCAGACCAGCAGTTCCGGCGCATAGCCCGCCGCGATCGCCTCTTGCCCGGTCGCGTGCGCAAAGATCGCGCGCAGCAAGGGCGACGCATCATCGGGCGGCGCTTGAATGGCGATCCCCCATTGCAGGACCAGCGGGCCAGCAGGCCAGCGGTCGGACCCCTTGCCTTGCGGGCGCGAGGTGATCTGCTCGGCCAGCGCGGCCAGATTGGCGGCGGTCATATATGCCAGCTTGCGCGCCAGTTCCTCGCGCATGGCGTCAAACTGATCGACCTTCATTCCCGCCGGGCGCAACAACCCCAGCCCGACCAGTGGGTCGATCAGACAGTCCTTAACCCTTTTCTCGCCCGCCTTTTGTGCCTCAGCGTCCATCCTTATTCCCTCGTTTTCTAAGCCAAATCCGTTGCACCTCTCGCCGTGTCGGTTGGTCAATCTCGGTTCCCGCCAGTTTCTTTTCTTATTATTTCTTGTCTTATCAGCCCGGAAACATTCGGAACGAAACAGGCCGCGAACATGCCAAATCGCTCCATAATCGTTCCTAAATCCTTCCGAACCCTTCCGGTTTCCTTCCGCGACCCTTCCAATGGAAGGATACAGGAAGGGTTACAGCCCGGTCGCTGCCCGCCACTCCAGCCCCTCGGCGCGCAACTGGAAAGCCTCCAGTGCGCGGCGCAGGAAGGCCGGGCGGCGCATCTTCTTGGGGAAGTGCTCAACCAAGAATTCGTCAAAGGCGAACAGCGTCGCCTCATCCTTTGCCATCATCGCCGAGGCCCCGGCGCGCATCATCTGCGCGGGCAGGTTCTCGATGCGCTTGCGGGCGCGATCATCCTCGCGCTTCGCCAGCTTGTCGTCGCGCAGCCCAAGCGCGCCCTGAACGGTCTGCAACACCTTGGGATGATAGAGCCGAACGCGGTCGTCATCGCACAGGCACTTTTTCCAGTTGTAGAGCGGCCCGACCGGGCGTTCGCATAGCGCGCGCCATTGGTCCAGCGGCACGCCGACCAGGCGGGCCAGCAGCCGCTCATCGGTCGGCAGGGTGCCGACAGGGTTTTGCGTCTGTGCCAGGTTGAACAGGTCAAACCCGATCGCGCGCACCTCAAGATCGGCCAGCAGCCGAAAGTCGCTTGTCAGCCAGTCGTGAAACCGCCACGCGAGGAAAAAATGGGAATCGAGCCGGTCGTCAGCCCCGATCGGATACTCGAACAAGTCTTCGGTTTCGACTATCTGAAAGGCAGGCTTTGCCATCACTTGCCGCCCCCAACCTTAGCGCCGACGCGGCGATCGAAGCTTTTTGCCAGCGACGCATAGCGCACCTCAAGTTTAGCCAGATCATCCCGAACAGCGCGCGCCTGATCGACCTTGCCTTTCAGCGCTTCAAAATCAGCCTCGACCGCAGCGAATGCGTCGGAACAGCGCTGGCGCAATGCGGCCAAATCATCGGCGTATTGGCCCGCCGCCTCATTGCCGCCGCCTTCACCGAAAAACTCGGCGCGCAGGTCGGCAACCCAACCGGGCAGAGCACCGCGCACCGCCTCGGCAACGGTGCCGTCGGTGTCCGCCCCCCGATAGCGCCCGGCGTCGGCGTCATAGGACACCTGCAACAGTTCCAGGATTTCGCGCTTTTGTTCACGCGTCGGCCCTTTGTCAGTCCCCGCGACGGCTTGAACCGCAACGGGCACGGGCGGCGCGTTGCGCGCCTTTCGTTTCGCTTCACAAGTCATGCACCGCAGCTTTCCTTTGACGATTGACCACCCCTGCCCCCGCAACTTGGCGTGCGCTTGCCCTTCATTGGCGCTCCAGACACCACCCGATGCGCGCGTTATTTCGCACGGGATGACCTCGCCACGCTGGCAGTCGTCACAAGTGGCCTTGACGCGCGAAACAGCGCCGCCGCTCTTTGGCAGAATCTCAAGCATTGAACCTCCCTTTCGCTTCCTCGGCCCGCGCCCGACGGCTGCGCAGCCAGTGTGTTTGCAACTCGCCCAGATAGCGACGCGCTGCCGCCGACAGGGCGCGCAAGGCGGGGTCGCGGGTTTCATATTTTCCCAGCCGGTGCGCCAGCAGAGCGGGCGCAGCCTTGAGGCCGACCCGGCGGAATTCCTTCTTGTCGGCGGCGCGGCAGGCGTCCGAGCAATACCGCTGCCAATCGCGGCGCAGATCGAAAGGCCGCTGACAGTCGGGATTTTGGCACCGCCCCGGCTCACCCAGCGGGCACGCCAGCAGTTCCGCAAAGGCGAAATCTGCAAAAGCTTCCACGTCAAAATGCGGTGCCACTGCATCCGCGACCGGCTCTGCCCGTATGGTCACGCCCTGCCCCCTTTGCCGTCGGCGCTCTGCGCGGCTCTAGGATCGGAAATCGTAGGACGCTGCCGCGCCTCGATCAGGATGACTTTTCCGGCGTCATGGGCCTGCGCAATCGCGCGCGCAACACCGTCGCACTCGCGCCAACCGGGCAGGTTCGGCACATAGACAAAGCGGCACGCCCACAGCATCGGCCCGCACCAGTCCGACCAGAAATCGGCGTCCAGCGCGTGCGCCTCGACGATCCGCTGCCACGGCTTGCCACGTCCTGCCGCGATCATTTGGTGCGCCATGACAACCGGCGAGACGGCGGTCCGGGCCAGAAGGGAAAGGACGTTGGCACATTCAGCCGCATCACGGGCGGCGCTTTCGGCAGCGGCCCAATCAAACACCCCGCCCGGTGCGGCGCGCTTTGTGTAGGGCGTTGCCAGATACACCAACCCAGACGCCCGGTGCGCAACGTCGCGCGACGACTGGCCCCAATGAACCAGCAGCGAGCCGCGCAGATCGTCAAAGCCGTTCATTCAAACACCCCCACCAAAAGCCCCCCGGCACAAGGCCGGGGGCAGTTGAGGCAGTGAACCGGAAAACCCCGGCACGGCACCCCGCCGAGGGCAAGGACACCCCCGACGGAATTCCTGAGACGCAGGGCGCACATCAAGCCGCGCCCCCCGCCTTTTCGACCATGGCCGCGCGCAGTCGCAGGGCTGCGCCGACCAGTTCGTCAATCTCGCGGATCTGGCGGCGCGCTTCCTCGGGCGTGTAGTCGGCAGGATCGCCCGAGGTGGACGAATGCGCCTCGGCGTGGACCTGCAACACGTCGGAAAACTCGCGCGTCAGGGCATGGACGCCCCCGGCGATCGGTCCCGACCAGTCGATCGGCTGGAACACCCCGCCTGCCAGCGTGGCGAAGTGCTGCGCCACCGGCAGCGCGGCGGCTACGTCGACGCGCCCGAGGCGGTCCAGATAGTTGACCCCCAGCCCGCCGGGGCGATCCTCGCGCAACTCGGTGCCATAAGACGCCGACGACAGCGACAGGCCCATATCAGCAGCGGCGTTTTCAACACCCCCGACCGCCACATAAGCGCGGCGCACGGCGTCTTGGATGGTTCCGGGGCGAGAGGGGCGGGTCATGGCCGGGCCTTTCGTGTGAAAATTTTACGGGGGGTTTCGCGTGTTTTCGCGGCGTCTAGCGTGGCAGTGTCGCGGTATGGAAAAGACACGCCGTTCATTCTGCCGCTTCGACCCGCGCCGCCTGATCCAACGGCGGATTGGCAGCCATCCAGGCGCGCACGCGGTCGGCGTTGACCATCGTCGGGCTGGATTTTCTGCGTTTCCAAGCATCCCAGACGTCCCAGCCATAGCCGCATGAACGCCTCAAGACTGACTGAGGCATTACCCCAGCCGCTGCCGCGTACCGTTCTATTTCAGAAAGAAACTGTTCCATTGGCGCACAATGGGGACAAATTTCCCCATTCGTCAAGGGATAATATTCCCGATAGGAAGACGAGGACGCGCGGGGTAAATTTTCCCCCATGAAAACAAGCTTCCGAGACGCTTTCTTCATTGCCCTCCACGAAAGTGGTCGGTCGATGCGTGACGTAGCGATTGCGTCAGGCGTTTCGTATGAACAGCTTAAGAAATTCAAGCAGGGCAAGAGTGAGAAGACAAACGCCGAGGACGCCGCGGCGCTAGCGGCTGCCCTTGGGCACTCTGTTGAGAGCTTGCTTGGCACGGCAGGCGTCAGCGTGCGCAGTATGATTGCGGTCGCCGGAAGGGTCGGCGCGGGGGCAATCGTTAACCTGACCGACGACCACACCAAAGGTGAGGGCCTGTATCAGATCATCTGCCCTCCGCAAATTCAGCCGTCGGGAGTGGTAGGCGTAGAAATCGAAGGTGACTCTATGGTGCCGATCTATCACCCCGGCGACGTTCTGCTTTATTCGCGACACGCGCTTGGGGTTCCCAGCGAAGCCTTAAACAGGATCTGTGTTGCCGAAGACATGGACGGGCACGCATGGGTGAAACAAGTGCGCATCGGCACCGAACACGGCCTGTTCAACCTGATTTCCGCCAATCCGTCCGGGCAGAACATGCTGGACGTGCCGCTGAAATGGGCTGCGCCAGTGCGCCTGCATCTGCCAGCCGAGTTCGTAAAACGTGTCTGATTTTAGGGGGAACCCATGGACAAATACGCCGCCGCCCGCGCCGTCAATCTGTTGCTCACCATACTCGGCTGGGCAACCATTCTTCTGGCCGCCCTTGTGGTTTTCGGCGTTTTTGGACGGCCCGGCCCGGCCGTCGCCATAACTGTCGCGCTGCCGATCGCCCTGGGCGGACTGGTCATCATCGCCGTGGCGCAGATCGCCTCAGCCCAGCTGGACACCGCCGAGAACACGACGCGGATGGCCGACGACATGGCGGCAATTCGGAAACGGCTGACGACGAAGAAAACCACCGGCGCAGGCGGCACGCCATCAGACCAGCCCTTCTCACGGCGGCGAGCTGGAGTGTGAAGGGCTGCGCCTAGCGGACGCTGCTGGATATGTGAGCAATCACCGCGACGCGGAAAACGGTGCTTTCGGTTCATGCGCATCCATCAAATCCCCCAAACAGCCCCGCCTCGCGCGGGGCTTTTTCGTGCGCGCCGGGATGGTAAGCTGGTGGCAGCCTGACAGCGGGTGGCTGACAGCGCGAGTAATTTAGGGGAGTATTATCCCCATTCTGTATTGACAGGGGATTTTTATCCCCATAGCGTCGCCTCACACCCAACCGTGAGAGGCGAGACCTTGACCAACCGCATCGACCTGCAAACCATCCTCGCCGATCCCGCCGCCACGGCGCGGTGGATTAGCTGGCGCGTCAAATTACATGAAGCCCGCCACCAGAACGCCGCACGCTTTGTGTTTTGCTCCACTCAGGGGGCGGCGCAATGATCCAGGTGCGCGGCCTGCATGGCGTCCCGCTCGCCGCCCCCGCCTCGCGTGCGCTGGCCGAGGCAATCGGGCTGACCTTTCAAACCCTCGACCCCGACGCGCTGCCGATGGACGCGCCCGAGCTTTCGCGCAGCCTTTCCCGCCGGGCGCTGCGCGTGCTGCACGCCATCGGTCAAAGCACAAGCACCCCTGACGCGATCCTGGCGACGCTGGCCGTCGACCAGCCGACACAAGATCAGGTCACCGATGCACTTTATCGCTTGCGCAAGTTGGGGCTGGTTGCCCGCGCGGGCACGCATAGCGGCGGGACTAACCGCCCGTCCCTTTGGCGACGCACGCCCTTGGGCGCGGCACGGGCCTTGCTGGACATGACCAGCATTTCCGACAGCGAAATCCTTGACGCCGTGCGCGCGATCAACGCCCGCGATCTGGCGGGGCGTCCGCAATGGTGGCCGGTGACATGCAGCGTGACCCGGCGCGAACCCGCCACTACCGACAAGGTCTGCCGCTACCTTTTCGCGAAAACCAAATCGGCGCGCGCAATCGGCAAGGTTGCGCCTCAGCTTGTCGCGCTGACCGCCTCGGGCGCGTTGATCGCAGCCGACTGGAACCGGGGCGACGTCGTGTCGCGCCTCTACTGGGTCGCAGCTCATGACTGACCCGGCCAAGGCGCACGCCCGGCGTGCGGGCATCCTGTGCGGCGATAGTGCGTTTCAGCGCTTTGCCGGTGAGCGCAGCGGCTTGAGCGGCGCACAATTCACTAGCACCGCCGCCGCCCACTTCCTGCGGCGCGAATGCCAGATCGCCAGCCGCAAAGACCTCGACACCGACGCCGGGGCGCTAGCGCGCTTTGAGGCCCTGACCACTGACTTTGACGCATGGCGCGGGCGCATCCCCGCGCTCCGCTGATCTGTCCAGCCCTGCAATCCCCAGCCCAGCGAGGCCCCATGCCCCCCGATCTTTTGACCAACCTCTTGCCTGTGTTTGTCGTCGCTCTGACCGGCGGTTTCGGCGCGGGCATCGGCTTTTTCACCGCCGCGTGGATCACGCGCAGCGCCCGCAAGGCAGGGTGACCCATGATAGCCCAAGTCCTGCAATTACCCGTCGGCGACGTTGCGTTTTTCCACGACCCAGACAACGCCGCCAAAGCCGCACGGATCGGAAAACCCCCGTTGAAACATGACGCCGATTTCGCCGCCGCCGCGCAGCCCACTTATGACGCCACCGCCGAGGAACTGCGCCAATTCATCGAGCGGTACGAAACCCTTGAGGCAGAGAAAAAGGACATTGCCGACCAGCAGAAGGAAGTCATGGCCGAGGCCAAGGGGCGCGGCTACGACGTCAAAGTTTTGCGCATGATCATCGCCCTGCGCAAACGCGACCCCGACGACATTGCCGAAGAGGAAGCGGTCCTTGACCTCTACAAGACCGCGCTCGGCATGACCTGACCCCCACCCACGCCAAGACACCGTTCGCCATATCACCGGCTGACGTCCCTTTCTGGCCCCGCGCGCCGGGGCCAGCGACAGACGACAGGGAAGACAACACCATGCCCAAGAACCCCGCGCCTCCACGCGCAACGCTGGAACGCCCCAAGCGCCGCTACCACCCCCGCGCGCAACGCGATGCTGAGATCCTCTGCGGAATCGACTGCGGCATGCCAAACCCGGACTGCCGCTGCCTGCGCGCCATGCTCACCGATCGGGGACTGACCGCTGCCACCTCGGCGACCGCGCCTCAAGACAAGCCGAACGCCGAACCGTGCAGTTTCTGCGGCGGACAGGTCCGGGGAGCGGCGCACGCCGACGCAGGCACACTCGACAAGCCGAGCGCCTGCACCGCCCTTGATTGCGCCGCCCGGCGCGAGCAAGGCAGCGCACAGGCCATTGCGCCACGCCACGCGCCCTTGGCCCCCACCCGCCCCGCCTCGGGCCTCTGGCGTACCATCCTGCGCGCCGTGCTCGGGGAGCGGTCGTGACCGCCATGCGTTACCTTTCCGTATGCTCTGGCATCGAAGCCGCAACCGCCGCTTGGCATCCGCTCGGCTGGCAACCCGTGGCATTCTCAGAGGTTGCCGCGTTCCCCGCTGCCGTCCTCGCGCATCACTACGGCAGCAATTTGCCGGGAGAAGAATTGGCGCGCAACGGCGTGCCAAACCTCGGCGACATGACCAAATTCAATGATTGGCCTGACTATGCAATTGACCTTCTTGTCGGAGGAACCCCCTGCCAAAGCTTCAGCGTCGCCGGCCTCAGAAAAGGACTGGCTGACCCGCGCGGCAACTTGGCGCTCGTCTATCTTGGAATACTTAACCGATTCCGCCCGCGCTGGTTCGTTTGGGAAAATGTCCCCGGCGTCTTGTCGTCAAACAGCGGACGGGATTTTGGTGCCTTCCTCGGGGGCTTGGCTCAACTCGGGTATGGGGTCGCTTACAGAGTTCTGGACGCTCAATTCGTGCGAACACGCCGACACCGACGGGCGACCCCCCAGCGACGGCGACGTGTGTTCGTTGTGGGATATATTGGAGATTGGCGACCTGCCGCAGCGGTACTATTTGACCGCGAAAGCTTGCAGCGGCGTGCTGCGCCGAGCCGAGCGACGGGCCAAGCAGTTGCCGCTCTTACTGCAACAGGCGTTGGAACATGTGGCGCAGACGACAATCAAGCACAAGCAGGACACCTGATCCCGGCAGTTGCAAACACCCTGACCGCGCGCATGCACAACGGCGTCAATACGACGCTCGATGAAGGCCAGACGCTGATCGCCTTTGACTGCAAAGGGTCGCAAGTGCAGGTCGCCGACGATGGGTCGCACCCGACATTGCGCAGCATGGGGCATCACAAATCCCACCAGAACGCAGGCGGGCACGCGGCGATTTGTTTTGACACTACGCAGATCACCAGCCCTTCCAATTATTCGCAGCCAAAACCCGGCGATCCATGCCATCCGCTCGCCGCGAGCGCGCACCCGCCGGCTGTCGCCGTTCAAGAGCCGCTTGGAATGAACAACAGAGACAGCGGCGCACGGAATGTCAGCCCTGACGGCTGGGCGGTTCGCCGACTGACACCGCGCGAGTGCGAACGCTTGCAGGCGTTCGGCGACGACTTCACCCGCATACCGTGGCGCGGGAAACCGGCCGAAAAGTGCCCCGACGGTCTTCGATACAAAGCCATCGGCAACAGCATGGCCGTCAATGTCATGGAATGGATAGGCCAGAGAATTGACGCGGTAGACAAGGAGCTTCTAGCAGCATGACACCAGACCAACGCAGCTGCGCCCGCCACGCCCTCGGCCTGCCGAACGGGTCGCGGCAATCCTATCGCAACCACTTTTGCGCGCCGCCCTGCACGACCGCGCACGGCCAGCTTAGCGCACCTGTCGCGGCAGGCCACGCCAGGCGCGAGCAATTGCGGCATGACCTCGATCGCTTCACGCTGACCGCATCGGGCGCACGGCTGGCGCTCGATCCGGGCGAGACCCTTTGCCCCGAAGATTTCCCGAAGGTGCTGCCATGACCGCCCGTGCTACAATCACCGCCGCCGCTATGCGCGAGGCCATAACCGCCGCCAAGCAAGGCGTCCGGGTCGAAGTAAAGCCGGACGGCACGCTGATCGTTGAACCGATCGCAGCTGCGCGCCAGGATGCCGACCCATCGGCTTATGATAGCTGGAGGGCAAAGCGTGGTTAGGGTTAACCTCAAAGGCGTGGCGCGTGCCACGAAGCGCCTCGCCGATGGCAGCAAACAGGTCTACCACTACGCTTGGCGCGGCGGCCCGCGCTTGCCCGGCGCACCGGGAAGCCCTGAGTTTGTCGCCGCCTATCATGCAGCGCATGCCGCGCGGCCTGATCACCACGCCGGGACGTTGACCGGCCTGCTGAACGCCTATCAGCGCAGCCCCTATTTCAACGACAAAGCCGACGCCACAAAGCGCGATTATCTGCGCCACATTCGCACGATCGAAACGAAGTTCGGCGACATGCCGATTGCCGCCCTGAGTGACAGGCGGGTGCGTGGGGATTTTTTCGACTGGCGCGACGAAAAGGCAAAGACCAGCCGCAGGCAGGCCGACTATGCACTTGCCGTGCTGGCGCTCATTCTGGCGTGGGGCGCGGATCGTGGCATGACGCCCGCGAACCCGCTGGAGAAGCCGGGACGCGTCTACCGGGCCAACCGTGCCGACTCGATCTGGACAGAAGCCGACGAAGCCGCTTTCCAGAAGGCCGCGCCGCCGCATTTGGCGCTTGCCCAGATCATCGCTGCCGAAACCGGCCAGCGCCAGGGCGATCTGCTCAAAATGACATGGGCGGCGTATGACGGCGCATCAATCCGCCTCAAGCAATCCAAGAGGGGGCGGCGCGTTGTCGTGCCCTGCACCGCAAAGCTCAAAGAGGCGCTGGACGCGGCGAAGCTGGCGCGCGGTGATGCCGTCACCATCTTGACCACCACGCGCGGGACGCCGTGGACCAGCAGCGGTTTTCGGGCAAGCTGGAACAAGGTTGAATGCGATCTGGCCGGACTGACGTTCCACGATCTGCGCGGCACCGCCGTTACGCGGCTGGCCGAGGCCGGTTGCAGTGTGCCCGAAATTGCGACGATCACCGGTCATTCGCTGGCCGAGGTCGAGACCTTGCTAGATCTCGCACTACTTGAGCCGCAGCCGAGGCATGGCAGAATCCGCGATCGCCAAGCTGGAAAAGCACAGGTCGGGAACGAAAACTGCAAACCAGTCTGCAAACCGCTCAAAGAGAGTCCAGCGCGACGATTGATCAAATGCAGGAATTTCAACGGGATGATGTGGTAGCGGAGGAGGGACTTGAACCCCCGACACGCGGATTATGATTCCGCTGCTCTAACCAACTGAGCTACTCCGCCACGCTGCCGGACCCTTGGGCCTGCTGGCTGGCGGCTTCCTAGGGCAGCCTCGCAGGGGCGTCAAGAGGGAAATGGCGCAGGCTGGCGGTGCTTTGCCCTCTCGCTTTGCGCGGCTGTGCGGTCTAGGTCTGGATCAGCCCGGAGGCCCCATGCAAACCCTGCCCCAGACCCGTGATCTTGTCCTTATCGGCGGCGGCCATGCGCATGCGCTGGTGCTGCTGCGCTGGGCGATGAACCCGCTGGCCGGGGCGCGGTTGACGGTGATCGATCCGCACCCGACCGCGCCCTATACCGGCATGCTGCCGGGCTTGATTGCCGGGCATTACGCCCGCGCCGATCTGGAGATGAACCTTGTGGCGCTGGCCCGACACGCCGGGGCGCGGCTGATTCTGGGGCGGGCGAACGGGCTTGATCCGGTGGCAAAATCGGTCAGCGTGCCGGGGCGTCCCCCGGTGGCCTATGACGTGGTATCGGTGGATGTGGGGATCACCTCGGACCTGCCACAGCTGCCGGGGTTTGCTGAACACGCCGTCGCCGCCAAACCGCTGGGCGGTTATGCCGAACGCTGGGCGCAGTTTCTGGCGAGCGGGCGCGCGGCGCCGCAGATTGTGGTGCTGGGTGCGGGCGTCGCCGGGGTCGAGCTGGCGCTGGCGATGGAGCATCGGCTGCGTGCGGTGCCGGGTCGGACGATCACCGTGATCGAGAAGGACAGCGCGCTGCCGCATCTGGGCGCTTGGGCGCGGGCTCGGTTGCTGGCGCTGCTGGCCGAGCGCGGGATAACCCTGCTGAGCGGCACGCAGGCGGCCGCGATCGAGGCGGATGGCGTCGTACTGGCAGATGGCCGCAAGATCCCCTCGGATTTCACGCTGGGCGCGGCGGGCAGCCGTCCGCAGGGCTGGCTGGCCGATACCGGCCTGCCTCTGACCGACGGGTTCATCACCATCGACCCTGAACTACGCTCGACCGCGCACCCGGATGTCTTTGCGGTGGGGGATTGCGCGCATATGGCCGTCAGCCCGCGCCCCAAGGCCGGGGTGTTTGCGGTCCGCCAAGCCCCGGTCCTGCACCACAACCTGCGCGCCGCGCTGACGGGCGGACCGATGCGCGCCTACCGGCCGCAGCGCGATTACCTCAAGCTGATCTCGCTGGGCGAGCGCAAGGCACTGGCCGACAAATGGGGCCTGCCGCTGGCCGGGCGGGGGCTGTGGTGGCTCAAGGACCGCATCGACGCCAAGTTCATGCGCATGTTCCACACCCTGCCCGCGATGCCCGCCGCCCCCCTGCCCCGCGAACACACGCTGGGTCTGGTCGAGGCCTTGGGCGACAAGCCGATGTGCGGCGGTTGCGGGGCCAAGGTCGGACCGGATGCGCTGCGTCGGGCACTGTCCGGGCTGGCGGCCAGCGGCGCGGTCGAGCTGGGCGCGGGCGATGACGCGGCGGTGCTGGCGATGGGCGAAACGCGGCAGGTGATCGCGACGGACCACCTGCGCGCGGTGACGGAAGATCCCTACCTGATGGCAAAAATCGCCACGGTTCACGCCCTGGGTGATGTCTGGGCGATGGGCGCGAAACCGCAGGCAGCGCTTGTCAGCCTGATCCTGCCGCGCCTGTCCGAAGATCTGCAAAGCCGCACGCTGGCGGAAATCATGGCGGGCGTGTCCGAGGTGCTCAGCGCCGCCGGGGCCAGCATCGCGGGCGGGCACACGACGCAGGGGGCCGAGCTGACGATTGGCCTGACGGTAACCGGGGTTGCGGGGGACCGCATCCTGACCAAAGGCGGCGCGAGGCCGGGCGATGCGTTGATCCTGACCAAGCCGATAGGCTCGGGCACGCTGCTGGCGGCTGAAATGCAGAAACGGGCACCGGGGCGGGCGATGGCGGCGCTGTGGCCCTATCTGACCCAACCGCAGGGCGCGGCGGCGGCTATCCTGTCGCCGGTTGCCCATGCGATGACCGATGTGACCGGGTTCGGGCTGGCCGGGCATCTGGATGAAATGCTGCAGGCGGGCGGCGTGGCAGCGGATCTGGCGATGGCGGCGATCCCGCTGTTCGACGGGGCCGAGGCGATGGCGGCAGCGGGCGTCGCCTCGACCATCGCACCCGCCAACCGCGCCGCCCTGCTGGGCCGCATCGCCGCGCCACAAACCGCCGCGGCGGCGCTGCTCTTTGACCCGCAATCGGCAGGCGGGTTGCTGGCGGCGGTGGCCGAGGCTGACGCCGTTCCGGTGCTGCGCCAGCTCGAACAGGCCGGTTTCACCGCCGCCTGCATTGGCACGATCCGCGCGCTTGACGATCAGCCCGCGTTGCGGGTGATCTGAGCGTCAACCGGCGAAATACTGGTCCAAGATCCGGCGATAGACCGCCTTGAGCTGCCCGATATGTGCGGTTTCGACGTGTTCATCGACTTTGTGCATCGACTGGCCGACCAGCCCGAATTCGACCACCGGGCAGTGGTTTTTCACAAAGCGTGCATCGGATGTGCCGCCGGAGGTCGACAGCACCGGACGAATACCGCATTCGGCTTCGACAGCATTGGCGACCATGTCGGTAAAATCGCCCGGCTCGGTGACAAAACTCTCGCCCGAAATCTTGATGGTCAGTCCCAGTTCGATCCCTGTCTCGGCCTGCACCTGCGCCGCCTGGTCGTGCAGCCATTGCGACAGGCTCGCGCCGCTATGCAGATCGTTGAAGCGGATGTTCAGCGTCGCGCGGGCCAGCGCCGGGATCACGTTGGTGGCCGGGTTGCCGGTGTCGATGGTGGTCAGTGCCAGTGTCGAGGGATCAAACAGCGCGTTGCCCTGATCCAGCTCATGCGACGCCAGCCGGTCCAGCAAACGCACCAGCGCGGGCAGCGGGTTCTTGGCACGGTGCGGATAGGCCGCGTGCCCCTGCACGCCGCGGGCCTCGATCTTGGCGGTCATCGAGCCGCGACGGCCGTTCTTGATCATCTCGCCCATGACCGACGGGCAGGTCGGTTCGCCGACCAGACAATGCGTCATGCGCTCGCCCTCGGCCTGCATCCAGTCGAGCAGCGCCACGGTGCCATCGGTCGCGTCGCCCTCTTCATCACCGGTGATCGCCAGAACCACAGCGCCATCCGGCGGCGTCTCGCGGACGAAATCGACGGCGGCGGCGACAAAGGCCGCGACACCGGACTTCATGTCACAGGCCCCCCGGCCCCAGAGCTTGCCATCGGCCAAAGCCCCCGAGAACGGATCAAAGCGCCAGTCGGCGGCGTCGCCCGGCGGGACGACATCGGTGTGGCCATTGAACCCGAAACTGCGGTTCGCGCCCTTGGCCCCCCAACGGGCGAACAGATTGACCGTCTCATTGCGGTCGACGCGGGTGCAAGCGAAACCTGCGGCGGTCAATTCCGCCTCGAGCAACCCCAGCGCACCACCGTCTTGCGGTGTGACCGACGGGCAGCGGATCAGGCGGGCGGTCAGGTCGATGGCATCAAGCGGTTCGGGCATCCGACATGTCCATAATTCAAAGGTTTTGATCGGCTTAGTAGCCCAGCCCACCCCCTGTCGCAAGTCAGGGCTGGAAACTGCCTATGCACAAACCTCGCATTGACGTGACGAGTGCGACGGGGCAAAGTCTTGGATAACAAATAGTGAAGCCGTGTGATGTTGCACGAGATTCAAGCGAAGCAGTTTTTAACGAGTTCTTGGCAAACCGATGAATGGCAAGGAAACGCGCGTCGCTCGTTTCTGAGAGCCGGGAATGACGGGCGGGCATGAACGACGAAATTATAAGCAACGAGACCCGTCTGACACGCATTCAGGCGCTGGTGGTTGACATTTTAAGCAACCTTCTTCGTGCGCCCATCGACCAAACCGACCACGTGGTGAACGAGGCCATCACCCGGCTGGGCGAGTATTGCGTGCGCGACCGCTCGTATGTTTTCGTTCATGAAGGGGACACCACCAACAACACGCATGAATGGTGCGCCAACGGCATCGATCCGATGATCGAGCACCTTCAGGGCCTGCCCATCGAGCTGTACGGCCCCATCGCCGAGGCGCTGGATCTGGGGGAACCGTTCCACGTACCCGATGTTCAGAAACTTCCCGAAGGGTCGCCCTCACGCGAGGTGCTCGAATCCCAGGAGATCCGCTCGATCCTTTTGGTGCCGATGCGCTCGGAAGGTAAAACCTACGGCTTCGTCGGATTTGACGGCGTGCATAACACGCACGCCTTTTTGCCGGGCGAAGTCTATCTGCTGCAATCTTTGGCGGATGTCATTTGCTCGGTCTTGACCCGCCGTGAAAAAGATCAGGCCGTGCGCGCCGCTCAGGCCGAACTGGCGGGCGAGCGGGCCTTTCTGGCCTCCATTCTGGCGACCTCGGCGATGGGGATCATCGTGATCGATGCCGCGGGGATCATCCAGTTCTGCAACGACTCGGCCGAGTCGATCATGGGCGCGTCGCGCGAACAGATGATCGGCCGTCGCCACGATCTCGCGCGGCTGGGCCTATACCCGTGAGGATGGCACGCCGTTCCAGCCCGGCGAGACACCCTACGACCACACGGTCAGAACCGGCGAGCCGTCGCCCCCCGAACGCTTTGCGCTGCATTGCCCCGAGGGGCTGCGGTATTGCTCGGTCCACGCCGCCCCGGTGCGCGGCGACGCGACCGCGGCGCGGGTGGTGTATGCCCTTGTCGATGTGACGGATCAGGTCGCGGGCGAACGCGCCCGGCAGGATGCTCTGGAAGAGGCGCATCGCGCCAATGCCGCAAAATCGAATTTCCTGGCCAAGATGAGCCATGAAATGCGCACCCCGCTCAACGGCGTGCTGGGCGTGGCCGAGGTTCTCGATTCACTGGTCGTCGACGAGGATCAGCGCCGGATGGTGCATGTGATGCACGAATCCGGCGAGCTGTTGTTGAGCATCATCAACGACTTGCTCGACATGTCCAAGATCGAGGCCGATCTGCTCGAAATCGAGATGACGCCTTTCATCCCGGCGGATCTGGCCAAACGGATCGAGTCGGTCCACACGCTCAAGGCCACCGAAAAGCACATCGGCTTTGACGTGGTGGTCAAGGGTGAGGACACGTCCATGCGTTTGGGCGATCCCAACCGCATCTTGCAGATCATGCACAACGTCATCTCGAATGCGATCAAGTTCACCGAAGAAGGCTCGGTCGAAGTCGAGATGGACTGCACCCAGCCCGACGCAATCACCCTGCTGGTGCGCGACACGGGCATTGGCATGACCGACGAACAGAAAACGCAAGTGTTCGAGGAATTCGGTCAGGCTGACAGCTCGATCGCGCGACGTTTTGGCGGCACCGGGCTGGGCATGCCGATTGTCCGGCGTCTGGTCGAGATGATGGATGGCACGATCTCGCTGGAATCCGTGCCTGATGAGGGCACGGCGGTGATGATCACCCTGCCCCTGCGCCGCACCGACACACCCGAACCGCGCGCGCCGCGCGCCTCGGCGTCGGGCGGCCCTTCGGCGGACCTGCAAGGCATGCGCGTGCTCGCCGCCGATGACAACCACACCAACCGGATGATCCTGGGTGCGATGATGGGTCAGCTGGGGATTTCGTCGTTGCTGGTTCAGGATGGCACCGAAGCCCTAGACGCCTATGGGCGCGAAGGGTTCGACCTGATCATTCTGGACATCTCCATGCCCAATCTCGACGGCGTGTCGGTCCTGCGTGAAATCCGCGCCCGCGAAGCCAAGCGCGCCGAGGAGCTGGGGCCAAAAGCGCCCGAGACCCCCTTGCCCATTGTGGCCTTCACCGCCAATGCCATGTCGCATCAGGTCGAGGGCTATCTTGCCGCCGGGTTCGACGATTGCCTGACCAAGCCGCTTCAGCTGGACCGGCTGCGCTCGGCGCTCAACACCATGGTCGAAGAGCGCGGACGCCGCCACACCCAGCCTGACGGCCGCAGCAACGCCGCCGAGTAACGCGCGTCAGGCGTCGTCCCAGGTCAGGATCGCATCAACTGCCTCTTGCGCTGTTTCCACGAACCGGAACAGCGCAAGATCTTCACGCGAAATGGTGCCCGCCTCGGCCAGCATGTCCCAGTTCACCACATTTTGCCAAAACTCGCGGCCAAACAGCAGGAACGGGATGCGCTTCATCCGGCGCGTCTGGATCAGCGTCAGGGATTCGAACATCTCGTCCAGCGTGCCGAACCCGCCCGGAAACACCACCACAGCCCGCGCCCGCATCAGGAAGTGCATCTTGCGCAGGGCGAAGTAGTGAAAATTGAAGCTCAGTTCCGGCGTGACATACAGGTTCGGCGCCTGTTCATGCGGCAGCACGATGTTCAGACCGATCGACTTGCCGCCCGCCTCGGCGGCGCCCCGGTTGCCCGCTTCCATCACGCCGGGGCCGCCACCGGTGGTGATGATGTAATCGGTGCCACCGCCCTGAATCGAAATCTCGGTCATCAGGCGCGCGAAGATCTGCGCCTCAGTGTAGTAATGGCTCAGATCGGCCAGCATCGGGGTCTTGGCCGTCGCTTTACGCTCGGGCGCAGGGATACGCGCGCCGCCGAACAACACCACGGTCGAGGTCACACCCGCCTCGTTCATCGCCATTTCGGGCTTGAGCAGTTCCAGTTGCAACCGGACCGGGCGCAGCTCGTCGCGGCACAGAAAATCGGCATCGGCAAAGGCAAGCCGGTAGGTCGGCGACAGGGTTTGCGGCGTCTCGGGGATCTTGCGCGCGGTGGCGATATCCTGATGGCTGTCGCGAAACGCATGGGTGCGGTGGTCTGTCATGGTGGTTTCCCTTTCCTCGCCGGTTGGCCCTGAGTATCGTCCGGGACGCGGCAAGGCCAGCCGCCGGAATGACAAGAGGGTGAACCATGGACTGGCGGGCAGAGATCGACGCGGCGGCAACACGGATCGAAGGCCATGTGCGCCGCACGCCGGTGATGGAGATCACGCTGGGCGGCCATACGGTCGAAATCAAGCTGGAGCATATGCAGCACACCGGTGTCTTCAAGGCGCGCGGGGCGTTCAATTCGCTGATCAAGGGACCGGTTCCGGCGGGGGGCGTGGTGGCGGCCTCGGGCGGTAACCACGGCGCGGCGGTGGCTTATGCGGCGGCGTCGCTGGGAATTCCCGCGCAGATCTTTGTGCCCAACATCGCCGGGCCGTCAAAAATCGCCCTGATCGAGCGGACCGGCGCAGGCCTGACCGTGGTGCCCGGCCAGTTCGCCGACGCGCTGAACGCAGCCCTGGCCCATGAGGCCAAAACCGGCGCGATGCAGGTTCATGCCTATGACGCGCCGGGCACGCTGGCCGGGCAAGGCACCTGCATGCGCGAGTGGGAAGAACAGGGCCTGAAAGCAGACACGGTGCTGATCGCGGTGGGCGGCGGCGGGCTGATCGGCGGCGCGATGGGCTGGCTGCAGGGCACGCGCAAGATCGTCGCGGTCGAGCCGGAAACCTCCTGCGCGCTGCATGCGGCGCTGGCGGCGGGCAAGCCGGTGGACGTCGAGGTCTCAGGCGTCGCCGCCAACGCGTTGGGCGCGCGCAAGATCGGCGCGCTGTGCTTTGAGCTGGCGCAGGCGCAGGGCATCGACTGCGTGCTGGTCAGCGACGACGCGATCATCGAAGCCCAGCGCGTGCTTTGGCAAGAGGCCCGCCAACTGGTCGAACCCGCCGGAGCGACGGCGCTGGCCGCGCTGCTCAGCGGGGCCTACAAACCCGCGCCGGGCGAGCGGGTGGCGGTGCTGCTCTGCGGGGCGAATGTCGCACCCGAGCCGATCTAGAGATACCGCCCGCCGCGCTGCAGGACTTCGATCTGATAGCCGTCGGGATCAGCGACAAAGAAGAACCGCGCGATGACCTCACCGGCCGGGGCGAAGTCGACCAGCTTGCGGGGGTGCAGGCCCTCGGCCTCGAACCGCGCATGTTCTGCGGTCACATCCTCGACCGACACCGCCAGATGGCCGTATCCGTCGCCCAGATCATAGGGGACGGTGCGGTCCTTGTTGACGGTCAGTTCCAGTTCGAACCCGGTTTCCGCGTTCGACAGATAGACCAGCGTGAAGGTCGGAAAATCCAGCCGGTCGGCGATCTTGAGCCCGAAAGCCACATCGTAGAACGCAACCGAGCGCGCCTCGTCCAGAACCCGGATCATGCTGTGAATGGCTTTGGCCATGGGGAAGCTCCTTGCCGCAGGGGGACCATGCCGTCTGCCTTGCCACGCCGCCCCACCGGGATGCAACGCCCCGCCTCTGCAATCGCCGGATTGTTTGTCGCCCCCTCGCCCGCTATAGGCAGGGAAATCGCACGATCGAACCCGGAGAGACCCCATGTCGAACGCCAAACTGGAAGCCGCCATCGAAGCCGCCTGGGATGCCCGTGACGGCATCACCCCGGCCACCAAGGGCGAGGTCCGCGACGCCATCGAGCACACCCTCGACGCGCTGGACAGCGGCAAGCTGCGCGTGGCCGAGCGGCAGGAGAACGGCGACTGGCACGTCAATCAGTGGGCCAAGAAAGCCGTGCTGCTGGGCTTCCGTCTGAACGACATGGAAAAACACGCCGGCGGCCCGCAGGGCGGCACGTGGTGGGACAAGGTCGACAGCAAATTCGCCGGCTGGAAAAAGAAGGACTGGGTGAACGCCGGCTTCCGCGCCGTTCCCAACTGCATCGTGCGCAAATCGGCCTATATCGCGCCGGGCGTGGTGCTGATGCCGTCCTTCGTGAACCTCGGTGCCTATGTCGACAGCGGCACGATGGTTGATACCTGGGCGACCGTCGGCAGCTGCGCGCAGATCGGCAAGAACGTGCACCTGTCCGGCGGCGTTGGCATCGGCGGCGTGCTGGAACCGATGCAGGCGGGTCCGACGATCATCGAGGACAATTGCTTCATCGGTGCCCGTTCCGAGGTGGTCGAGGGCTGCATCGTGCGCGAAGGCTCGGTGCTGGGCATGGGTGTGTTCATCGGCAAATCGACCAAGATCGTTGATCGCGAGACCGGCGAGATCATGTATGGCGAAGTACCCGCAGGCTCGGTCGTGGTGTCGGGCTCGATGCCGTCCAAGAACGGCGTGAACCTTTACTGCGCGGTGATCGTGAAACGGGTGGACGCGCAGACGCGTTCGAAGACCTCGATCAACGAGCTGCTGCGCGACTGACCCCAACGACAAGGGGCGCCCTCTCGGACGCCCCCCTCATCGTGTCGAAAAAATACTCCCGCCGGAGGCATCGCCCGGTCGCACCAGCGACCGGGCGATTTCAGTCTCAGGCTTTGGGTGCATCCGGCCACGCGGTCGGATCGGTGTCCAGATCGGGGAACTTGGCCGGATCGAACACCGGCCGCTTGATCCCCGAGTTCAGCTGCGCGCGGTAATCGTTGATGATCCGCAGCGCCACCGGGAACAGCATCATCAGCGCCAGCAGGTTGACCACGGCCAGAATGCCCATCATCGGGTCCGAGAACGAGAACACAAAGGTCGCCCCCGGGGCCACCGCGCCCAGAAACACGATGGCCATGATCGCCACACGCAGGATATTCCGCGCCGTCATGCTGTCGGTCATGAAGCTGAGCGCGTTTTCACCCAGATAATAATTGTACATGATCGACGAGAACGAGAAGAGGAAAATCGCGGCCGTCAGGTAATACTGCGCCCAGGCACCGACATGGCTGACCATGGATTGCTGGGTCAGGATCACCCCGTCCACACCGTCCGCGCCCGGCACGTACACGTCACCCAGCAGGATGATGAACGCGGTGCACGAGCAGATCAGGATCGTGTCGATGAACACCGAAAAGCTTTGCGTGATACCCTGGCTCACCGGGTGACGCACGTAAGCGGTCGCCGCCACGTTGGGCGCAGAGCCGAGACCCGCCTCGTTCGAGAACAGACCGCGACGCAGACCCTGCGCAATCGCCGCCCCGACACCGCCCGCGACAGCCTCGCGGAAGCCAAAGGCGTTGGCGACGATGTCGATGATCACGCCAGGCAGGCTGGTCAGGTTCATCACGATGATCAGCAGCGCCATGCCCAGATAGCCGATGGCCATGACCGGAACCACGACATCCGCCGCCTTGGCGATGCGGTGGATCCCGCCAAAGACGATCACGCCCGTGGCAAGGGACAGCACAACCCCGGTATAGATCCGTGGGATCGACAGGCTGTCGAGCGCCGCGCCCGCCACCGTATTGCCTTGAAACGCGTTGAAGCCGATGGCGAAAGACGCGATCAGGCAGACGGAATAGATGATTGCCAGCCAGCGATAATTCTCGCCAAGCCCGTGGATGATCGACCGGGCCGGACCGCCGCGATAGTCGCCGCCCGGCTCGGTGCGCTTGTAAAGCTGCGCCAGTGTTGCCTCGATCAGCGCCGAGCACATGCCGATCAGCGCAATCGCCCACATCCAGAACACCGCCCCCGGACCGCCTGCGGTGATCGCCACCGCGACGCCCGCGATGTTCCCGCCGCCGACGCGCCCGCCGACAGAAACGAACAGTGCCGCGCGGGCGCTGATCCGGCTGGGGTCAGCATCGGCGTCGCTTCTGAGCACGCGGAACATGCGCTTGAAGAAACGAAACTGCGCGAAGCCACTGGCAATGGTAAAAAACACGCCCAGAACGACAAGGAACGGGATCAGCGCCCAGCCCCACGTCAGATCATTGATCGCGTTGAAGATCGTGTCGAGAAAACCCATCCGTCTGTCCCTTCTGGCACTAACCGCCTTGTCGGCGTCGGGCAGGCACTGCTGCGCGGCCTGCCCCGTTCCGATCCCGAACTGTTTGCCCGAGCTTGCGTCGAACTGTCACAGCTTAGGCGGAAACCGGCGGGACAGACAAGGAAGAGCCGATTTTTTGACCGTCTCTTGGGAAATTGACAACAATGTCAAACCGCCTGCCTGCCAAATGCGCAAATGGCAGCGTGCGCGGTTCAAGTGTCGCTTGCGCGCTCACCCGGTCTTTTGCGGCTTGTCGCCCACCGGGCCGCCCGCGGCTTTCCAGCCGGTGAACCCGTCGGTGATGTGCATCACATTCTCCAGCCCCATTTCCTGCACCAGCCGCGCCGACAGTGCAGAACGCCAGCCGCTTGCACAGTAGAACACGATGCGGTTGCCGGTCTGGAACTGCGGCTTGGCGTAGGGGCTGGTCGGATCGACCCAGAATTCCAGCATCCCGCGCGGGCAGTGAAAGGCGCCGGGGATCATCCCCTCGCGCTCCAGTTCACGCGGGTCGCGCAGATCGACAAAGGTGACGCCCTCTTCGCCATGCACCGCCAGCAGATCGGCGGCGGGGGCGTGGTTTACAACGAGATTGGCCTCGGCGACCATATCGGCGGTTTTCTTCATGGCGTTCTCCCTTTTCGTCAGGCTTTCATGCCGCTTTCTACCGCGCAAGTGCGCATTTCCCAGCCCCCGCCCTGAGGCCCCACCATGCTTTCGCGCCTGCCCGTCCGCCTTGCCTTACTGCCCGTCCTGCTAGCGCAGGCCGTTGCAGTCCGTCGCCGCGCGCTGGTTCTGCCCGAGGCAGCAGGCCCGCGACGGGGCACCACCGGCAGCGGCCCGACCCTGCGCCTGCTGATCGCGGGCGACAGCTCTGCCGCCGGGGTTGGCGTGGCCGTGCAGGATCAGGCACTGGCCGGGCAACTGGTCGCAGCACTTGCGGGCGATTTCACCGTGCAGTGGCGGCTTGAGGCGCGCAGCGGTGCGACGAGCGGGCAGGTTTTACACCATTTACAAGGCCTTGATCTGGGGCCCCTCGACGTTGCCGTGACGGTCTCGGGGGTCAATGACGTCCTCCGTCAGGTATCCTTGCGCCGCTGGCGGCGGCAGCAGGCCGCGCTGTCGCAACTCCTGGTCACCCACGGCGCACGGCAGGTCTGGCGCTGTGGCGTGCCGCCGATGCAGCAGTTCACCCTGCTGCCCCGCCCCTTGCGCGACGTGCTGGGCGCGCAGGCCCGCCGGTTCGACGCGGCGCTGGCGGCGGATTCCACCGGTCCGCTGCATCATCTGCCCTTTGATCCCGCGCGCCTCACGCCCGCGATGCTGGCCGAGGATGGCTTTCACCCCGGCCCGCAGATTTACGCGCTCTGGGCGCGCGAACTGGCCGAGAAAATCCGCCTGCACGCCTGAAAGCGCGCCACCTTCCCCTGCCGCGCCGTTGGCTGTATCACCCCAACCGAACAGCCCGAGGTGCCCGCCATGACCGACAAACCCAAACGCCCGCAAAAGGTCTTTACCCTGTTGGTCGAGGTTGGCCGCTCGGCAGGCGACGGCTTGCCCAAGGGCAGCACCGGCGCCGGTCTGGTCTGCTATGCGGCGGGCGTGGACGAGGCCGAAGCGGTGCGCGAAACCGTGGCGATCCTCAAGCAGGCCGATATGTCGCCGCTCGACGTCACCGGCTACGGCACGCTGGAAGAACGGCTAGAGCAGGGCGACGAGATCGACCCCGAAGAGCGCGCGTTGATGCAGCGCGCGCTGGACGAGAACGCGGTGATCGTGGCGCAGATGACGCCGTTCAACGACTGATCCGATCGGCGCGCAGCCAGCGCGGAAAACGCTGGAGCTTTGCCGCACCCCACCCTAGCATGAAAATGCAATTTCATCGCTGGGCCTCATGACCGACCGACCCTTCCTTTCGCGCGTTCGCAAGATCCTGCCCGACCTGCACCCCGCCGAGCGCAAGCTGGGCGAGTTGGTGTGCAATTTCCCGGGCGAGCTGGCCAGCTATTCGGCCTCGGAACTCGCCGATCTGGCCGAGGTGTCGAACGCCACGGTCAGCCGATTCATCCGCCGTCTGGGCTATAAATCCTATGAGGAGGCGCGCCGCCATGCGCGGCTGGAAAAGGACAGCGGGTCGCGGCTGTATCTGGGCACGGTCAAGGTTCCTGCCCCGCATGCGCCGCAAGCCTATGCCGAGACGGACATGCGCAACATCCAGCGCACCATCGAGGCGATCGACGAGGCCGACATCGACCGTCTGGCCGAGGCGCTGCTGAGCGCGCGCAAGGTCTGGGTGATCGGCTTTCGCGTTGGCGCGCCGCTGGCGCATTATCTGCAATGGCAATTGCTTCAGGTGGTTGAGAGTATCGTGGCGCTGCCAGGTGCCGGGCAGACCATGGGGGAAAATCTGGCCGGGCTGCACCCCGACGATGTGGTCGTCCTGTTCGGCCTGCGCCGCCGCGTGACGCTGATGGAGCCCGTGCTCGCGGCCATCGAAGGCAGCGGCGCGCAGCTGGCCTTCATCACCGACGAGAGCATGCCCACCCACGCCCCCGCCACCTGGCATTTCCGCTGCGCGACCGAATCGTCGGGGCCGCTGTTCAGCCATGTCGGCGTCATGGCCCTGCTGAACCTCGTAGCGAATCGCACCATCGACACCGCCGGTGAGGCCGGGCGCGCGCGTCTGGCAGCGATTGAGGCGCTCAACGACCGTCTGGGCGAGCTGTAAAGCGCCTGTCTTCTGCGCAGAGCGGTGAAATATCGCTTTCGTCCTGTGCGAAAACAGATGACAGGACGCGAAAACATGTTTTCATTGAATCACGTCGGCACGGTGATCGTGAAAATGTGTTTTCATGGCAAGCACCGGGAATCGGGTTCAACCGGTCTGTCCGGCCCCCACAGAGAGGAATTCTTCATGCGCACCGTTCTTATGACCTCCGCCGCCCTTTGCCTTGCCGGGGCCGCCTCGGCTGACACGCTCTCGTTCCGCGTTCTGGGCCAGCCCGTTGGCTCGGGCCTGATCCAGCAACAGGTCGAGCAACCCTTCTTTGAAGGCCTCGCCGCTGCCAGCGGCATGGATGCGACGTTCGATTACCTGCCCGTCGATGTCGCGGGCATCCCCGACAATGACGGTATGCGCGTCGTGCGCACCGGCCTGTTCGACATCGTGTCCTTCCGCGGTCCGCAGGTCAGCCGGGACGAGCCGACGATGCTGGGCCTCGATCTGGTCGGGCTGAACCCCGATTACGCCAGCGGCCGCGCCCATGCCGAAGCCTTCCTGCCCACCGTCAGCACCGCCGTCGAGAGCCGCTTCAACGCCCGCGTGCTGGGTGTCTGGCCCGCCGGTCCGCAGGTGTTGTTCTGCGTCCCCGAAATCACCGGGCTGGCCGATCTTGAGGGCCTGAAGGTCCGCGTCGGTGATCAATCCGCCGCCGCCTTCGTTGCGCAATTCGGGGCCACCGGCGTGCCGATGCCCTTCGGCGAGGTGCAGCAGTCGCTGTCGCGCGGTGTGGTGGATTGCGCGATCACCGGCCCGGCCTCGGCCAACTCGGCGGGCTGGCCCGAGGTGACGACGACCGTGCTGCCGATTGCGCTGCAACTGGCGATGAACGGCTATGTCATCAACAACGACAGCTGGGCCGCGATGAGCCCCGAGCAGCAGACGCAGCTGCAAACGGCGATGGACGGGCTGATCGACCAGATCTGGACGTATTCCGAAGAGCTGTATCAGGACGCGCTGAACTGCAACACCGGTCAACAACCCTGCGTCCACGGCACGCCCTACACCCTGACCGCCGCGCCGATCTCGGACGCCGATCTGGCTGCCGTGGCCAGCGCGCTGGTGGGCAGCTCTCTGCCCGCGTGGACTGCGCAGTGCAACGCGGTCAACCCGACCTGCGAGGCGGACTGGATGGCCACGGTCGGCACCCAGCTCGGCCTGTGATCTGACGAAAGGGCGGTGCCATGAAGACCTATTCCCGTCTGTGTGCGGTGGCCTTCGGCCTGATGATGACGGCGCTTTGCGTCGTCATCTCGGTCGAGACGGTGCTGCGCAAGCTGTTCAACCATTCCCTTGCCGGGGTGGATGAGCTGTCAGGCTACGCCATCGCCATCGGTGCGCCGCTGTGTTTCACCATCGCGGCCATCGAGCAAAGTCACATCCGTATCAACCTGTTGCACATGCGGATGCCGCGCGGGATGCAGGCCGCGCTGAACCTGCTGGCGGCGCTGTCTCTGGCCGCGCTGTCGCTCTATCTGGTGACCTTCACCTATCGCACCGTCGCTGAAACGCAGATGTTCGGCTCGGTCGCGCAGACCCCGTGGATGACCCCGCTGATCTGGCCGCAAACCGCGTGGCTGGTGGCGATGGGCGTCTTCACGCTGGCAACGGTCCTGCTGGCCGTGCGCGCCGTTCTGCTGGCCCTGCGCCGAGACACCAATGCCTTGCTGTCCGACTTCGGCCCCGACGCGGTCGAGGATGAACTGGCCAGCGAGCTGTCCGATCTGGAGCAACGCTCATGAGCATTACCGTCATTGCCCTTGGCTTTCTGGCCATGCTCGCCCTGATGTTCCTGTCCATGCCCGTCGCCGTGGCGATCCTGACCGTGGGCGGCATCGGCGGCTATATGGCTTACGGCATGCCGCTGGTCGAAACCATGGGCGGCGTGGTCTGGGGGACGCTGAACAACCCGGTGATGACCGCGATCCCGCTGTTCATGCTGCTGGGCGAGCTGCTGCTGCGCGGCGGCATCGCCGACAAGATGTTCGACGCGCTGGCGGTCTGGCTGGGGCGGTTGCCCGGCGGCCTGTTGCACACCAACATCGGCACCTGCGCGCTGTTTTCGGCGACCTCGGGCTCGTCGGTGGCCACCGCCGCGACCGTCGGCACCATCGCCCTGCCCGCGCTCAGCGAGCGTAACTACCCGGTGCGCCCCTCGCTGGGCACCTTGGCGGCGGGCGGCACGCTGGGCATTCTGATCCCGCCTTCGGTCAACCTGCTGGTCTATGGCTCGCTCGCCAATGTCTCGGTCGGACAGCTGTTCATTGCCGGGGTGCTGCCGGGGGTGCTGCTGACCCTGCTGTTCATGCTCTACGTTGCCATCAGCTACCCCAACGCCGGGCGCGACAGCGAGGCCATCGCCGTCCCCCGCGCCGAGAAGCTGCGCCTGCTGCGCCATCTGGTGCCGCCCGCGATCATCTTCGGCATCGTCATGGGGTCGATCTATGGCGGGCTGGCGACGCCGACGGAAAGCGCCGCGCTCGGCGTCATGGCCGCATTCTTTTTCGTCTGGAGAAACAAGCGCCTGAACTGGTCTTTGCTGGAGACCTGCTTTGTCCAGTCCGCCCGTACCTCGGGGATGGTGATCCTTGTGATCGTCTGCGCGCTCTTGCTCAACGTCACGCTGTCGATGACCGGCGGCACGCAGGCGGTGACGCGCTGGGTCACCGGGCTGGGCCTGAGCCCGACCATGCTGCTCCTGCTCTTCGTGGTCTTCTACGTCATCCTCGGGATGTTCATGGACGCGATGTCGATGCTGGTGCTGACCGTGCCGATCGCTGTGCCGATGGTGACGGCGCTGGGGATTGATCCCATCTGGTTCGGCGTCTTTGTCGTGGTGATGTGCGAGATCGGGCTGATCACGCCGCCTGTCGGCATGAACCTGTTCGTGGTGCAGGGCGTGCGCAAGGGCGGTGGGGATTTCAACGATGTGATCTGGGGCTCGGTCCCGTTTGTGGTGATCATGATCGTCTTTGCCGGTCTGTTGATCCTTGTGCCCGGCATCGCCCTGCTGCTGCCCGACCTTGCGTCCGGTCGCTGACATGACCGACACGCCCAGACGGTTGCTGATCGTCAATCCCAACGGCAACCCCGAGGTCACGGCCCGCACGCAAGCCTGCGCGGACCGCATCCTTGGCCCGGGCTGCAACGGCTTTGCCGTGCAGCCCGCGGGAAGCCCGCATGCCATCGAGACCCCCGCCGACCGCGCGCTGGCCGAGCCGCTGGCGCTGGCGCTGCTGGCGCAGCATCCGGGCTATGACGCCTATGTCATGGCCTGCTTCGACGACATCGCCATCGCCCCGGCGCGGGCCTTCCTGAAGGCCCCGATCCTTGACGCGGTCGAGGCTTCGGTCGCCGCCGCCCGCAGTCTTGCGCAGCGGTTCAGCATCGTGACCACGGTCGAGGCGATGGTGCCGGGGATCGAGGCTCTGGTCGCGCGGCTGGGTGCTGCCAGCCAGTGCAGCGTCCGCGCGGCGGGCATCGGCGTCGCGGCAGCGGCTGCAGGCGAACCCGAGGCGCTGAGGCGGCTCGACGCCACCATCGTACGCGCGCGGGATCAGGACGGGGCGCAGGCGATTATCCTTGGCTCGGGTGGGCTGACCGGCCACGCCGCGCGCCTGTCGCAACGCCACGGCCTGCCGGTCATCGACGGCATCGAAGCCGCGATCCGCCGGGCCGAGGCGGCCTCCCGCATCGCCGCCAAGATGGCCTGAGCGCCGGTTTAGACGCGCTGCAGGGCACCGGAATCAGCCAGCGCGGCTACCTGCTGCGCATCGCGGGTCTGCTCGACCCGTTCCGGATGTGACAGGAAGTCGCCCCAAACCCGCTCAGTTGGGCAAATACGGCAAATGACGGCCTCCTGCACGACGTCTTCAAAACTCCCTCAAGCAAGTTCGCCGCCCACAGGCTACAGTCGGGAAACAGCGGGCAATGGGCCTTGCTGATCGAGACGAGGAGACTGCACTCATGGACGCCAAAACCATACGTTCGACCAAAGGACGCGGACGCCTGTACGACAGCATTCTTGAAACGGTCGGGGACACGCCCGTCGTGCGGATCAACAACATCGCGCCCGCAGGTGTTCGGGTCTATGTGAAGGTGGAATCCTTCAATCCGGCGGCCTCGGTCAAGGATCGTCTGGCGCTCAACATCATCGAGGCGGCGGAACGCGCGGGCACGCTCAAGCCCGGTCAGACGGTGATCGAGGCGACCAGCGGCAACACCGGCATCGGGTTGGCGATGGTCTGCGCGCAAAAGGGCTATCCGCTGGTGGTGACCATGGCCGAGAGTTTCTCGGTCGAGCGGCGGCGGTTGATGCGGATGCTGGGCGCAAAGGTCGTGCTGACCCCGCGCGCCGAAAAAGGCACCGGCATGTATCTGAAAGCGGTCGAGCTGGCCGCGCAACACGGCTGGTTTCTGGCGCATCAGTTTGAAACCTCGGCCAATGCCGACATCCACGAAGCGACCACCGCGCGCGAGGTCATCGCCGATTTTGCCGGGGACCGTCTGGACTATGTCGTTTCGGGCTATGGCACCGGTGGCACGGTGACCGGGCTTGCCCGCGTGTTGCGCAAAGAGCGGCCGGAAACGCGGATTGTCCTGACCGAGCCGTCCAATGCGCAGCTGGTCGGCAGCGGCGTGGCGCAAGAGCGCAGCGCGGACGGCGGGCCTGCCACGGGCCACCCCAGCTTCGAGCCGCATCCCATTCAGGGCTGGACGCCGGATTTCATCCCCAAGGTGCTGCAAGAGTGCCTCGACACCGGGGGCTACGATCAGCTGATCCCGGTTTCCGGTGCCGACGGCATCGCCTGGGCGAAGAAACTGGCGCAGCGGGAAGGGATCCTGACCGGGATTTCAGGCGGTGCCACCCTCGCCGTTGCCATGGGGCTGGCCGAGAAAGCCGAACCGGGGACGGTCATTCTGGCAATGCTGCCCGATACCGGCGAGCGTTACCTTACCACGCCGCTGTTCGCGGACATTCCCGAAGACATGGATGCCGAAGAATCCGCGTTGTCACTGTCAACGCCGGGGTACCAGATGGGCTGACGCCCCAACGCAACCGCGGACTGGTGCGGCGAAGGGCCCATCCAGACAGCGTTTTCGGCCAAGCGACCCTCGCCCCCGTCACTGGGGGACGAGGCCTGCGCGACCAGACGGTCTGACCTCGCCACCACCTCATGCCGCATTCTAATGCGCCAGCGGCTCAGCAGCGTCACGACAGCCGACCCGCGCCCGCGGGATGGTCGACAGGGGCGACGACGAGAGCGTCGCCGATGTGGCGGCGCGCTTGCCCGCGTTCACCGCGCGGGTTTACGACTCGGAACGACGGGACGCGGCCGTCGGCGACCGCCCCCCAACGAATTCGAAACCCTGCTCATCCGAAAAGCGGCTCAGCTCGGATACCCTCGCATGGTTCAGCCCGTGGGGTTCATCCCGATAAGGGGTCAGTATTGCAAGCCGAATGACAGCAAGGGCCGAGAGCGCGAAAGGTCGAAGACTTGCACGCACCTGAGATGTCTCGGTCGTCTCTCTTCTTGCGTCTTCATGCTCGACCGGGTGCGGTCATTCCCGATCGCGCTCAGGCGTTGGCACCTGCGGCAATCGCGGCGCGCGTCAGTCGCCCGTCTCCGTCGCCCCGTCGCCGATCTGCGCGAGGCGGTAGGCCATTTGCGGCCGCGTAAGGCCAAGAAGGCGCGCGGCCGCCGCGATGTTGCCGCCGGCGTCGGTCAGGGCACCGCGAAGAAGCATCGCGTTGAAGCTGTCGAGGGTGATCTTGCCAGCGCGGAACTCCTCGGCAACACGGCTCCACGGATCGGTTCCGGCAACGGTTGCGGCCATGGGCGAGGCAACGGCTTCCGCCGCCGCCAGGTCCTCTCCCCGGATGATCCCGGGTGTCGCCGCCAACAGCGCTGCACGCCGGATCAGGGTCCGCAGCTGCGGGATGTTGCCCGGCAAGTCGATCTGCGCCAGCCGGGCCAGCGCGTCGTCGCTCAACACCTGGCTTACGGCGCCCTCGGCCGAGGCCATGGCTGGCAGCAACCCGCGTGCGATTGCCGGAATATCGGCGCGGCGCTCTGCGAGCGCGGGCATCTGAATCGGCAGCACGTTCAGGGCATGGGCCAATTCCGGCAGAAAATCGGGCAAGGAAAACAACGCCTCAGTGCTGCACCCGGCCAAGGCGACCACCTGCGGTGGCCGGCCTTTCTCGGCCGTCAGCAGATCAAGCAGCATCCACTGTCGGTCGGCCGACAACGTCTCGATGGCGGAAATCGCCAGCAGCGGCGTGGTGCTGCGCCGCAGACCGTGGGTCTGTCGCAGACTGGCCAGCCGATCGCCCAACTCGGCCGCTTGGGCATGGGTGACGGTGAAGCCGGTCTCGGCCGCGCGTTGCCGGTGGAGCCAGCGCGCCGCGGATCGCAGCCCGGCGCCCGAAGGCCCGGTGATGAGGGCCGGCGCGCCGGACCGCGCGAGGATCTCCAGCCGGTCGCGCACAGGGGCAACGATCAGCGCGTCCAGATCCTCGGGCACGGTGGGGCGCAGCACGCGGGTCGGGGCAAGCGTGGGCTCGCTTGTGTTGCCCAGCACCTCTTCCAGAAACATCCGCACAAAGGGATCGTCGCGGCCCCAGCCGTCCACGGTCTTGCCGACCACGCGGCAGGATTTGTGGCCCATGGCCGAGCAGCTGATCTCCTTGTAGATCACCAGTTTGCGGAAGAAGACGCTGGCATAGCCCGCGGCATAGCCCGTCTGCATCCAGCAGACAGGCTTCGTCGCCCGCCCGTGCGAGCGGTGATAGGCGGATGCCTCGACCGATTCGTGCCAGAGAAAATCGCCGGAAAAACGGTCGTTGGCGAAGTCGAAATCGTTGGAGAGGGTTTCGACCTTCACCGTCCCGGTGACCATGTGCAGCCGCGTGCCAGCCGTGAAGGCATCGCCGGGGTCCAGGGTGGGCCAGGACTTGCGGATGAACTCCGCGTCTTCGCGCCCGGCGCGGAAGCCCAGCCGCAACATCAGCACCATCGCCTCATGCTCGGAATAGCGGCGGATCAGCTGGTCGCGGATGTCCGCGCCGAGGCTTGCACGGGTCAGCAGCATCCGCTCGCCATTGAGCAGAATCGTGCCCTTGGCCGGGCTGAATTCCAGCAGGTCGAGCAGGTCGCGCAGCGTCGGACGCCCACCACGGGTCAGCAGATCATTCTGGGCGCTATCGGTCTTCATGGGGTCACTTCATCATATCATTAACCATCTGTCATCAAATGATGACGCGGCACCGCAGAAAGCCGGGGACTGGAGCGGGCTTCTGCACAGCCTCGGCCCCCTTCCCGGATTAAATTCTGCCTTTCTGGCAAGCCTTTGCGCGCAGTGATGCTCAAACCGCAAGCGGCGGCGCGTTTTTTCCGTTTGACCGATTCCGAGGGCGACCTGTCGGATAAAGGCATCCCATCGGCAAGGTCAGAGGAGGACCAGATGCCCAAACCCGAATTCATCACCGCCCTGCCACCCGAACCGCATGAGGCGATGATTCGCCGCTTCGGCAAGGAAGGCGCCTTCATCCCCGGCGACGACGCGAACAACCCCTGGGTGCCTTTCGGCGATCAGGCGGCGATCAAACATCTTGCATTCGACGTGCGCACCAACACGGCCGCAAACATCCTGTGGGTGAAGGGTGGCGGGCGGATCGGCACCCACAAGCATCGCGGCGTCGTCTCGGCGGTCACGTTGGAGGGGTCGTGGGGCTATTACGAATACGACTGGGTCGCCCGTCCGGGTGATTTCGTCTACGAGCTGCCGGGCACGGCCCACACGCTCTATTCCGATGACCCGAACGGCATGAAGGCGCTGTTCTGGCTCAACGGGGCGATCGAGTTCTTCGACGACAACGGCAAGTACGATTTCACCGCCGACGTCTTCTGGTTCATCGACCATTACGTCAGTTACTGCGAGGCCAATGGCATCGCGATCAACAAGGACATGTTCATCTGAGCCCGGCTCGGATGGATACGGGGAGGAGAACGCGCATGTCCCTGGAGACGATGTTCGACGTGGCGGGCAAGTCGGTGATCGTGACCGGTGGTGCCTCGGGGATCGGACGGGCCTATGCCGAAATCATGGTCGAGAGCGGCGCGCGGGTCTGCGTGCTGGATCTCGATCAGGCGGGGCTGGACCGCACCGTGGCCGAAATCGCCGCGCAGGACTGGCCCGGCACCGTCTGGGCACGCAGGCTGGATGTCAGCGACCGCAAGGCCCTGGCCGAGGCCTTCGATGCGGTGGCGGACAAACACGGCCGCATCGACGTTGTCTTTGCCAATGCGGGCGTCGACGCCGGTCCCGGCTTCCTGACGCCCGAGGGCGCGCGCGACCCCCATGGCCAGATCGACGCCATGCCCGAGGATCACTGGGACCGCGTGATCGCGGTGAACCTGACGGCGGTGTTCCAGACCATCCGCCACGCGGCACGGCACATGAAGGCCACGGGCGGCGGGCGGATCATCGTCACCTCGTCCGTCGCGGCACGGGTGAACGAGAGCTTCGTCGGCACCCCCTACATGCCTGCCAAGGCCGGGGTCGATCACCTCGTGCGGAACGCGGCGATGGAACTGGGCGCCTTCGGGATTCTGGTGAACTGCATCTCGCCGGGGCCTTTTGCGACCAACATCGGCGGTGGACGGCTCAAGAACCCCGCCGATCGCGCGGCGTTCGAGGCGCAATCGCTGCTCGGGCGGATCGCGGATCCGGACGAGATCAAGGGCCTTGCGCTGTATCTCGCCTCGCCGGCCTCGGCCTATGTGACCGGGGCGCAGATGACGATCGACGGGGGATCCTCGCTCAGGGGGTGATCCCGACTGCACCGCGCGGGGACCGAGGAGGCGCCGCGCCAACCACAGATCAGCTTTTTCCCAGGGAGGAAATGGAATGAGCAAGTCGAAGATCTGGACGCCGTCGCGGCGGACCGTGTTGCAGGGGATGGGGGCCAGCGTTGCGGCCCTGTCGGCCCCATCCATCGTTCGCGCCCAGAGCGCGGGCACCATCAAGGTCGGTTTCATCACCCCGGCCACCGGACCGCTGGCGCTGTTCGGCGAGACCGACGGCTTCACCGTGGACCGCATCCGCGAGGCGCTCGGCGGGCGCATCGAGACGGCGGCGGGCACCTACGATCTGGAGATCCTGGTGCGTGACGGCCAGTCCGACCCGAACCGCGCCGCCGAAGTCGCGGCGAACCTGATCCTGAACGACGAGGTGCACATGCTGCTGCCCGCGTCGACCACCGACATCATCAACCCGGCGGCGGATCAGGCGGAACTCTATGGCGTGCCCTGCCTTTCGACCGCGGCGCCGTGGCAGGCCATCGTCTTTCCGCGCGGCGGCGGCGAACAGCCCTTCGAGTGGACCTACCACTTCTTCTGGGGTCTCGACGAGGCGCTCAACACCTTCGTGGGCCTCTGGAACAGCCTGGAGACAAACCGCAATGTCGGCATGCTGTTCCCGCAGAACGCCGATGGCGAGACCTGGGGCAACACCGATTACGGCCTGCCCTCGCCCACGCAAGCAGCCGGGTTCCAGACCAACATGCCGGGCTTCTTCCAGCCGCGCACCAATGACTTCTCGGCGATCATCTCGTCCTTCAAGAATTTCGAGGCGGATATCGTTGGCGGCATCACCTATGTGGACGACCTGACCACCTTTGTGAACCAATGTGCGCAACAGGGCTTCCATCCGAAGGCGATCACCGTCGCCGCGGCGCTGCTCTTCCCCTCGGGGATCGAGGCGCTGGGGGATCTGGGCGAGGGCATGTCGTCCGAGGTTTGGTGGACGCCCGCCTTCCCGTTCCAGTCGTCGATCACCGGCCAGACCAGCCGCGCCGTCGCCGATGCCTGGGAGACCGAGACCGGTCGTCAATGGACGCAGCCCTTGGGCTACAGCCACGCGATCTGGGAAGTCGCCATCGACGCGTTGAAGCGCTCGACCAACCCGCTGGACCGCGCGGCGAACCGCGACGCCCTGCGCGCTACGTCGATGCAGACGCTCATCGGGCCGGTCGATTTCGGTTCCGGGCCGCATCCGAACGTGTCCACCACGCCGATCTTCGGCGGTCAGTGGGTGCGCGGCGAGCGCTGGCCTTTCGAGCTGAAGATCGTGGACAACACCGTCAATCCCCTGTTCGAACCGGAACAGGCGATGGTTCCGCTGCCCTGGTCGGTCTGAGGTCATAGAACGATGGAACGAAACGGAGACAGCGCGCCCCTTCTGGTGGCGCGCGGGCTGGGCAAGTCCTTTGGGGCGGTCCGGGTTTTGCATGATCTCGATTTCGAGGTCCGGCAGGGCGAGGTGCTGGGCATTCTGGGCCCCAACGGGGCAGGCAAGACCACGCTGTTCAACCTCGTCAGTGGCGACATCCGTGATCATGCCGGAGAGATCCGTTTCCGGGGCCGGCCTCTGGCCGGCCCCCGTTCCGCCGTGCGCGGGCCGGGATCGGGCGTACCTATCAGATCCCGCTTCCCTATGCCGGCATGACCACCTTTGAAAACCTGCTCGTCGCCGCGACCTTCGGCGGCGGCATGACCGAAGCGCAGGCCTATGACCATTGCGCGCACATCCTCGAGGAGTGCGAGTTGTCGCCGCGCGCCAATACCGAGGCAGGCTCGCTCACGCTTCTGGATCGCAAGCGGCTGGAACTGGCGCGGGCGCTGGCCTCGAAGCCGGACCTGCTGCTGCTGGATGAAATCGCGGGCGGGCTCACCGATGACGAGGGCAAGGCGCTCGTCGCCCTCATCCGCCGCATCCGTGACGGCGGCACCACGATTGTCTGGATCGAGCACGTCCTGCACGCGCTCTTCGCCGTGGCCGACCGGCTGATGGTGCTCAACTTCGGCGAGAAGATCGCCGAAGGTCTGCCCGCCGCCGTGATCGAGGACCCGGACGTGAAGCGTGTCTACATGGGAGTCGAGGCATGACCCCCCTTCTGTCCACCCACGGCCTGATCGCAGGGTACGGCGACATGCGCGCGCTGCACGGCATCGACCTGACCGTGAACCCCGGCGAGACCGTGGCGCTGATCGGCGCGAACGGGGCCGGAAAATCCACCCTGCTGCGCGCGATCATGGGCCTTCTGCCCGTCGCGCCCGAAATGATCCGCCTCGATGGCAAGCCGGTCGGCGGCCGGGCTCCGCATCACATGGTGCGCGAGGGGCTGGCCATCGTGCCCGAGGGCCGTCGCCTCTTCACCGGGATGAGCGTCGAAGAGAATCTGCGCGTTGCCAGCGAACATGCCGCACAGCCCGTGGCCGAGCCCTGGACACTGGAGCGGGTCTTTGCCCTGTTCCCGATCCTGCAGGAAAAAGCCCGCACGCAGGTCGAGAACCTGTCGGGCGGACAGCAGCAGATGGTCTCCATCGGGCGCGGGCTTCTGGCCCAACCGCGCATCCTTCTGTGCGACGAGATCAGTCTTGGCCTTGCGCCCAAGGTGGTGCGCGAGATCTATGCCGCCCTGCCGGAAATCACCGCGAACGGCACGGCGCTGATCCTGGTCGAACAGGATGTCGGCCTCGCGCAGCGCGCGTCGCATCGTCTCTATTGTCTGCTGGAAGGGCGCGTGACCCTGCACGGCACCTCTGGCGAGATCAGCCGTGACGCGATCTCGGCCGCCTATTTCGGAGCCAGCCATGCACTGGATTGACGGTATCGTCCAAGGCGTCCTTCTGGGCGGCCTTTATGCGCAATACGCCCTCGGCATGGCGCTGATGTTCGGCGTGATGAAGATCGTCAACGTGACCCACGGCGATCTGGTCGTGTTGCTGGCGCTGATCGGCATCTCGCTGGCCAATTTCGCCGGGCTGGGGCCCTGGGCGGTGCTGGCGACGCTGGTGCCCATTGGCGCGGCGCTCGGCTGGCTGCTGCAGCGTGCGCTGCTGAACCGCGTGGTCGGCAATGACCCGCTGCCGTCGCTGATCGCCACGTTCGGGCTGTCCATCGCCCTGCAAAACGCGATGCTGGTGATCTGGTCGGCTGACACGCGGTCGCTGTCGGGCGGCGGGATCCAGCAAGCTTCGATCTCGCTGGGGCCGATCTTCATCGGCGTGCTGCCGCTGATCGTGCTGATCTGCGCCACGCTGCTGACCGGGGGCCTCGATCTGACCATGCGCCGCACCCGCTTCGGCCGGTCGCTGCGCGCAGCGTCTGCGGATGTCGAGGCGGCGGCGATGGTGGGCGTGAACCCCCGCAACGTCTATGCCGCCGCGACCGCGATTGCCGTGGGCATCCTGGGTTTCGCCGCGACGTTCCAGGCAATGCGGTCGACCGTGGCACCTGCGGACGGGCCGTTCCAGCTGATCTATGCCTTCGAGGCGGTGATCATCGGCGGTCTGGGCTCGATCTGGGGCGCTTTCGCCGGGGCGATGATCCTCGGTATCAGCCAGGCCATCGGCTTTCGCATCTCTCCGGGCTTCGGCATCCTTGCCGGGCACCTCGTTTTCCTGGCCGTGCTGGCGATCCGCCCGCAAGGCATCTTCCAGCGCAAATCCTGAGGGGGCCCCCATGTCCAAGTATCGTGTCGCGCGCATGACCCTCTCGGGACGGGTTGCGCTGGTCCTGTTCACCGCCGCGCTTGTGGGGATCTGCGCCATGCCGTGGTGGGCCTCGCAAGGTCTGATCCGCGATGTCGTGACGCTTGCCTGCTATATCGCCGTGGCGCAGATGTGGAACATGCTGGCGGGCTACGGCGGGGTCGTTTCGGTCGGGCAGCAGGCCTTCGTCGGCGTCGCGGCTTACGCGATGTTCGTCCTGGCCCAGACCTTTGGCGTGAACCCGTTCCTCGCCGTGTTCCTCAGCCTGATCGCCCCGGCGATTCTGGCCGTGCCGATCTATGGCCTGCTGCACCGGCTGGAGGGGGCCTATTTCGCCATCGGCACCTGGGTCGTGGCCGAGGCGCTGCGCCTTGTCGCCACCAACATGCCGATGCTGAACGGCGGGGCGGGCATGAGCCTGCGGGTCATGACCCAGTTTTCGGCGCATGAGCGTGCCGTCGCCTCGTCCCTGCTGGCGGCGTCGCTGTTGCTGGTCACGCTTGGCGGCAGCTATCTGTTGCTCCGATCGCGCTATGGCATTGCGCTGACGGCGATGCGCGACAACCCCGTCGCGGCGGCCAGCCAGGGCGTCGATGTGGGGCGGCTGCGGCTGTTGATCTTCATCGCCACGGCCGTCGGCACGGGCTTCGCGGGCGCGGTCTATTTCATGGCACAACTGCGTATCACCCCGCCGTCTGCCTTCGATGCAAGTTGGGCAAACCTTGCGATCTTCATCGTCATGGTCGGCGGCATCGGCAGCCTCGAAGGCGTGATCATCGGTGCGGTGATCTATTTCTTCGCGGACCGCTGGTTCGGCGAATACGGCGCCAGCTACCTGATCGTGCTGGGCCTGTTGACCCTCGTCTGCGCTCTGTACTTCCGGGGCGGGATCTGGGGCCTGTGGTCGAAATGGGTCGAGGCGCCGTGGTTCCCCACAAGACGGCGGCTGATCCGGCTGGACGGAGACAAGGCATGAAGGCGCTGGTGTTCGACGCCTTCGGGCAACCGTTGCGCAAGGCTGAGGTGGCAGACCCCACCTGCGGCGCGGATGAGGTGGTGCTGAAGATCTGCCGCTGCGGCATCTGCGGCAGCGACCTGCACATGACCGAGGATCAGACCTTCGGTCTGCAGGGCGGCGAGGTCATCGGCCATGAATTCGCGGGCGAAGTGCTGGAGGTCGGGCGCGAGGTCACGACGCTGAAACCCGGCGATCTGGTCGCCGCCGCGCCGATCCGCGGCTGTGGCGCGTGCCCCGCCTGCCGCGCGGGCCAGCCTGCGTGGTGCGAAACGGGCATGACCCTGATCGGCGGCGGCTACGGTGAGTTTACGGCGCTGGCACATCATCAGCTGCGCCGGATGCCCGTCGATGTCTCGCTGGCTGATGGGGCGCTGGCCGAGCCGCTGGCGGTGGCCCTGCACGGGGTGATGCGCTCGGGCATGAAGCCCGGCGACCGGGTGCTGGTGGTGGGGGCCGGGGCCATCGGCCTCGCTGTGGTCTATTGGGCGCGCAGGCTTGGGGCCCAGACGGTCGTCGCGGCCGACCTGCACCGCCATCAGGAAGACCGCGCAAGCAGCCTCGGCGCCACGGCCTTCGTGCAATCGGGGCCGGACATGGCGCAGCGCGTGGCCGGGGCCTGCGGGGCTGCGCCGGACATCGTGTTCGAATGCGTGGGCAAGGTCGGGCTGATCGACCATTGCATCGACCTCGTGCGCCCGCGCGGGACGGTCTGCGTATTGGGGCTCTGCACCGGAACCGACCGGCTGGACAGCTTCCGCGCGATCTCGAAAGAGGTGACGGTCATCATGTCGGTGTTCTTCGACATGCACGAATTCCGCACCTCGATCGATGCGCTGGACAAGGGCCGCTTTGCGCCGCAGCATCTGGTGTCTGATGTGGTCGGCCTCGACACGGCACCGGGCGCCTTCGAGGCGCTGCGGCAGCGGACGACCCAGTGCAAGGTGCTGATCGACCCCTTCGGGTGACATCTCCGAGGATTGGCCCGAGGATTTGCGGAGACGATCAACGGGCTGTTCAAGGCCTGAGTTATCCACCACCGGGTCCAAGGTGTCGCTTCGCGACCGTTGACGATGCCAGACTCGGATGGATCGTCGGGTTCGACAACCGCCGCCTGTTCGAGCCTGTCAAAAACATCGCGAAGGCCCGAGCCGAGGCGACCTTCTACGGTGCTTTCGGCTACGGTGCTCGCGGCGCTGAATTCAGGGCCGCATAACCATCCGGAATCAGCCTCTGGCAAGCGCGTCACGGGTCAGAACGTCAGCCCCGTGCAGGCCGATGCCGGAAACCCACCGGGCTTTTCCGGGCGCCGACCAACCGGTTTTCCCGGCTGGAGGCACAAAACTCTGGATGGGTTTAACCTAAAAAATATTGCGATAACATGTGCTTACAGAATTGCATCGCAAACATCAAAATTGTATGCAATTTTCCTTTACAGAATGCAAAATGCTGGTTTAGCGTATCGGGACAGGAGAAATCATGCCTCATACACTGCGCCACAAGATCGCTGACCTTGTTATCAAAGGAGAGCTGAAGCCGGGCGACCGGCTGGACGAACTTTCACTTGCCGACCGCTTCGGCGTGTCCCGGACCCCGGTACGCGAGGCCATCAGGCAACTTGGCGCCTCGGGCCTGATCGAGATCCGGCCCCGCCGTTCTGCTGTCGTGCGGAGCTTTGACCGGGCCGAGTTGAGCGAAGCCTTCGAAGCGATGGGAGAGATCGAAGCCCTGTGCGCGTCTCTGGCCGCCGTGCGCATGAACGAAGCCGAGCGGCTGAAGCTGCGTGCACTCATGGCCGCGTCGCAGGATGTCAGCTTGCGCAATGACAGGTCCGCCGCGCTTGAGATGGATTTCGAATTCCATGGCCATCTGCATGACGGCGCGCGCAACCGGATGCTCAAGACGGTGGCCGAGGAAACGCGGCTCCGGATCACGCCCTACAGCGCCGCGCTTTTCATGATGGAAGACTACAACGCCGATCTTAAATTCCCGCACCTGCAACACGCAGCGATCGCCGACGCTGTTCTGGCCGGAAATGGCAAGGAAGCCGCGCGGCTGATGCGCGAACACATCGCGCAGGCGCTTATCTCGCTCCAGCAATTCTTTGAAGACACGCAGTCGCGGTCAGACGCTCCCAAAGTGAAAGGCGAAGTCAGGTGACACATTCGTATAAAGGACCCGGACGCGCGCCGATGTATGCCACCGAGGCGATGTGCGCCACGTCGCATCCCGCGGCGGCCCGCGTTGCCCTCGACATTCTGGGCCAAGGCGGAAACGCCGTCGATGCCGCGGTCGCCGGTGCCGTCGTGCTGGGGTATTGTGAACCCGCGATGGCCGGGCTGGGCGGCGATGTCTTCGCGCTGATCCACGACGCAAAGACCGGGGAAAGCCGGGGACTGAACGGATCGGGGCGCGCCCCTGCCGCGCTTCATGCTGCCGATCTGCGGGCCCGGGGCATGACGGCGGTGGGTCTCGACTCGATCCATGCCGTAACCGTGCCCGGCGCCGTCGATGCCTTCGACCGGCTGATCGCGCAAGAGGGGCGGCTCGATCTGGCGACGGTGCTTGCGCCGGCGATCCGCGTGGCCGAGCGCGGCGTGCCGGTCCATCGCCGCACTGCCATCGACGGGACGACGTTTGCGGGCCGGCTGCAGGGCGCAGGGCGGCAGCACTTCCTGCGTGACGGGCAGAGCTATCGCGAGGGCGACCTCTTCACCGCCCCCGGACAGGCAGAGGCGCTACGCCTGATTGCCCGCGACGGCGCGCGCGCTTTCTACGAAGGCCCGGTGATGGAAGATATCCTTGCCACGCTCAGGGCAGAGGGCGGCCTGCATACGGCCGAGGATTTCGCAAAGACCGAGGCCACCCCGGTCACGCCGATCCGGCGCGCGTACCGCGGCCATGACCTTGTCGAACTTCCGCCGAACGGTCAGGGAGCGACCGCGCTTTTGCTGTCCGGGCTTCTGGAGCGGTTCGATATCGCCCGTCTCGATCCGAAGGGCGCCGAGCGCGTCCATATCGAAGCCGAAGCGACGCGGCTGGCCTATGGCGCGCGCAACCGTTTCATCGGCGATCCGGGAGAGGGAGCGCTGAACCTCGACGGGATGCTTTCCGAAGCGGCCATCGACGAAATGGCGGGTCAGATCGATCTGACCCGCGCGGGACAGCCCCTTTCGCCACGCCCCGAGGCGCTTCACAAGGATACCGTCTATATCACCGTGGTCGACGGCGAGGGCCTGTGCGTTTCGCTGATCTACTCGCTCTTCTGGCCTTACGGATCGGGGTTCGCGTCCGAGAGGTTCGGCATTCCGCTGCAAAATCGCGGTGCCGGGTTCACCTTGCAGGAAGGCCATGTGAATGAGCTGATCGGCGGCAAGCGCCCGCTGCACACCCTGTTGCCCGGTTTGCTTGAGGTTCCGGGCCAGTATGCAATGCCGTTCGGCGTGATGGGCGGCGCCTATCAGGCGACGGGACACGCCCATTTCGTTTCGAACCTCGTCGATTTCGGAATGGATGTTCAGGCGGCGATCGACGCGCCGCGCAGCTTCCTCGACATCACGTCGGGCAAGCTGGAGATCGAAAGCACCTTCGACGAAGCGGTCGCGGCCAGACTTGCCGAGATGGGGCACACAGTGACGCGTGCAGCCATCGGCATGGGCGGGGCGCAGGCGATCCGCCGGGACGCCGCGACCGGGCTTCTGACCGGCGGCAGCGATCCGCGCAAAGACGGCCTGGCTCTGGGGATCTGAAATGACCACGCAGCCCCCCAGAACCCGTATGAAAATCAGTTTTTCCGGGACGCTGCGCGGGGTTGCTGCCCTTGCTGTCGTCTCTCTGCTGATGGTGCAGATCGTGATCGTCGCCCTGCGCTATGTCTTCTCGCTGGGGGCGCCATGGGCGACGGATCTGCTTGCCTATCTGTTCTTCCTCATCGTGTCGCTGCCGATGGCCGGGGTCATCCTGAACAATGAGAGCGTCAGGGTCGACGTGTTCAGCGATCGGTTCTCGCCGCGCACCCGCCGCGCCATCGACCGGATCGCGTTGCTGGGCCTTCTGTTCCCGGCGGCAGGCTGGGCCGCATGGACCTCGGTGCCGATGGTGCGGACATCGTGGCGGGTTCTCGAGAGTTCGCCCACCCTCGGAGGCCTGCCGGGCTTTTTCATCCTCAAGACAGTGACGGCGCTGGTGTTCGCCACGCTCGCTCTGGTCGCGCTGATCGTGGGCCTGCGTCCCAGTCTCTACGGAAAGGAAGACGACAGATGAGCGCTGTGCTTCTGGCTCTTCTCGGTGTTCTGCTGCTGGGTGGCATCCTGTCCGGCGCGCCCGTCGGCTTCGTCCTGCTGGGTGTCCCGACGCTGGTGGCGTTTCTGGGGGCATCGCTCGGCGTCTTCGACCTTGCCTTTCTCTCGGCCTTCCCGTCGCGGGCCTTTGGCATTCTGACCAACGACGTCTTCCTGTCGGTGCCACTTTTCGTGCTGATGGGCGGGCTGCTGGAGCGTTCCAGCATCGCCAAACGGATGATGCTGACGGCCGGGGCGCTGTTTGGCAACCGACGGGGTGGCATGGCCTATGCGGTCGTGATCGTCGGGGCCTTGCTCGCCGCCTCGACCGGGGTGATCGGCGCGACCATCTTCATGCTGGGTCTGATCGCGATGCCCGCCATGTTGCAGGCGGGGTATTCCAAGTCGCTGGCCTCGGGCGTCATCTGCGCCTCGGGGTCGCTGGGTCAGATCATCCCTCCATCGATCCTGCTGATCCTGCTGACCGACCAGATTTCTTCGGCGTATCAGGCCGGGCGGCGATCGGCCGGGGAATGGGCGGTCGAGCCGGTCTCGGTCGGTGACCTGTTCGCGGGCGCCTTCATTCCGGGCCTGATGCTGGTCGGGCTTTACCTTGTCTACATCTTCGTCACCTCGCTGCACCGCCCCGAAAGCTGCCCGCCGGTGATCCAGCGCGACGAACAGGGAAACAGAACCCGGCCCGGTCTGGGCGAAGTGACCTATTCGCTGGTTCTGCCGCTGCTTCTGATCCTGATCGTTCTCGGGTCCATCCTTGGAGGGATTGCCACCGCAACCGAGAGCGCGGCGCTTGGGGCCGCGGGAGCACTTGTCATGACGGCGATGGACCGCGACGGGGTGCCCCGCTGGCGGTGGGCGCTCATGGCCACCGTCCTGCCCGCCGCGTTCGCCTTGGTGCTGGTCAAGGTTCTGGGCGGTGCACAGGCCTCTCCGCTGGTCGCCGGGATCGGCACCGTGGCGCTGGTGACGCTGAGCATCGGCACACTTGCCGCGCTGGTGCAGGAAATTCATCGCGGCGGCATGTGGGACGTGACGCTGAGCACCGCGAGCATGGTGTCCATGCTGACCTTGATCGTGCTGGGGGCGACCATGCTGTCGCTGGTCTTTCGGGGCTTGCATGGCGAAGCCATCGTCGAGGAGTTTCTCCACGGGCTTCCGGGCGGCAGCATCACGGCGGTGCTGGTCGTCATGGCCATCATCTTCGTGCTCGGCTTCATCATCGAATATGTCGAGATCATCTTCATCGTCGTGCCGATCGCCGGTCCGCCGCTGATGGCCGCCGGGGTCGACCCGGTGTGGTTCGCCATCCTCGTAAGCCTGAATCTGCAAATCAGCTTCCTCACGCCGCCCTTCGGCTACGCGCTCTTTTACTTCCGGCGCGTCGCGCCTCCGGCCGTGCAAACCATCGACATCTACAAGGGGATCGTGCCGTTCATCTTCTTGCAGATGGTCGCGCTGACCATTGTCTTCCTGGTCCCTGACCTCGCGACGTGGCTGCCGAACGTGATCTACCATTGAACGGCGCAGACAACAGGGAACAAAAGAAAATGAAAAGAAGAACATTCCTCTCCAGCGCAGCTGTCGCTCCGGCGGCTCTGGCGGCCCCCACGATTGCGCGTGCGCAGGCGCAACATAACTGGAAACTGGTGACTTCAGTGCCGCGTGGCCTGCCCGGTCCGGGTGTCTCGGCCCAACGCTGGGCCGACCGCATCACGCAGATTTCCGAAGGAGCGATCAACGTTCAGGTGTTCGGCGCAGGAGAGCTCGTCGCGCCCTTCGCCACGCAGGAGGCCGTCGAAAGCGGCACGGCCGAGGTCTATCACGGCTCAGGGACGTGGTTCTCGGGCCGAGACATCGCGCATGCCTTCTTCACCGCCGCACCGTTCGGCCTGACCTATGACGAGATGCACGCCTGGATGTATTTCGGCGGCGGTCAGGAGCTTCTGGACGAATTCACCAACGACCGGGGCCTGAAGATCTTCATCGGCGGCGGCTCGGGTGTTCAGACCGCCGGCTGGTTCAAGCGGGAAATCACCTCGCTCGCCGACCTTCAGGGGCTGAACTTCCGCGCCGCCGGGCTCTACGGCGAAGTGCTGCGCAAACTGGGGGTGAACCCGACCTCGATCCCGCCCGGTGACATCTTTGCAGCCCTTCAGGCGGGTACGCTGGACGGGGCCGAATGGGTGGGGCCGTCCAACGACCTCGCCTTCGGCCTGCAGAACGTCGCAGGCTACATGTATGCACCGACGCCCGTCGAAGTTTATGGCGGCATCGAGTTCGGGATCGGCATGGAGGTCTGGGAGGCACTGACCGACAGTCAGCGGCTCATGGTCGAAACGATCACCGAGGCGGAAGCCAACAAATCTTACGCCGACACGTTCCATGCGAATCTCGCCGCCTTCGAGAGGCTGCGCTCGAATCCCGACCTGACCATTGGTGAGTTCCCCGACGATGTCTGGAACGGGATCGAAACGGCCTGCGCCGAAGTCATCGAAGAGGTGAAAGAGACCAGCGCGTTCCACCGCCGCTTCGTCGATGCCTACTACGACTATGTGCGGCAAGCGACCGGCTACAAGCAATTCTACGATACCGGGTTCATGGTGCGTCGTCAGAACTTCTTCATGTGACACCAAGGGCGGACCCGTCGTCGGGCGGGTCCGCGCCAGATCGAAAGACACCCCTTCATGACCATGGATCCCGTGCTGCTTGTTCAGCTGGTGTTGTTGCTGCTGGTTATCGGCGCGTTTGCCGGCGTGCTGGCGGGCCTTCTCGGCGTCGGCGGCGGTATCGTGCTCGTACCCGCCTTCTATTACGGCTTCACGCTTCTGGGCTTTGGCAGCGACGAACTGATGCAGATCTGTATCGCGACATCGCTTGCCACGATCGTCGTCACCTCGGGCAGGTCGCTTCACGCCCATAACAAACGCGGTGCCGTCGACTGGGCCATTCTGAAGAGCTGGGCGCCCGGCATCCTGATCGGGTCAGCCATCGCGGTGTTTGTGGCGGCGCAGTTGCGCTCCACCACGTTGCAGGGAATCTTCGGCGTGCTGGCGCTGATCGTCGGCCTGTACATGGCGTTCGGACGCGAAAGATGGCGGCTCGCCCCCGAGATGCCCGGCGGTTTCGTGCGGGCCGCGTGCTCGCCGCTGATCGGCTTCCTGTCGGTGCTCATGGGGATCGGCGGCGGATCGTTCGGCGTCCCGTTCATGACGCTGCACGGGGTCGCCATTCACCGCGCGGTGGCAACGGCTGCGGGCTTCGGCCTGTTGATCGCGGTGCCGTCCGTGATCGGCTTTGCCTTCCTTCCCATTGCCATACACCCGCCCCTGACACTGGGGGCCATCAATATTCCAACCTTTCTGGTCGTGGTGTCGATGACGCTTCTGACCGCGCCTCTTGGCGCGCGCCTGGCACATGCGACGCAACCTGTTCTGCTGAAACGCCTATTCGGTGTGTTCCTGATTCTGGTTGCGCTCAACATGCTGCGCCGCGCGCTTGGGCTCTGACGTGGATGAGACAGCCATGACCACCGATATCCCCGCCTATTCCGGCCCCGACCTCTGCGCCCTGAGCGCGGTGGCGGTGGTCGACCTGCTGCGCCGCGGTGACGTGTCGCCCGAGGAACTCATCGCCGCGTCAGAGACGCGCCACGCCCAGACAGACCCCGCCGTCAACGCGATGCCGACCACCTGTTTCGACCGTGCCCGCAAGGCTGCCCGGTCGCTGCCAGCACCCTCCGAGACGCGCGGCGCGCTCTATGGTTTGCCCGTGGGCATCAAGGACCTGACCGCGGTCGAGGGGGTGCGCACCACCTGGGGCACGGCAGCGCTTGCAGAGTACGTGCCCGAGGCGTCAGACCCTCTGGTCGAGCGAGATCGAACGACGCGGGGGTCTTGTCATCGGCAAGACGAACACCCCGGAATTCGGCGCCGGTGCCAACACCTTCAACGCCATCTTCGGCGCGACCCGCAACCCGCATGACACGCGGCTCAATCCGGCGGGATCGTCGGGCGGGGCGGCAGCCGGGCTGGCGGTGGGCCAGACCTGGCTGAGCCATGGATCCGATCACGGGGGCAGCCTGCGCACACCGGCCGCGTATTGCGGTGTCGTCGGCCTGCGCCCCAGCCCCGGCCTGGTGGCGGGCGGCCCCGCGCAGGCGGGCTACATCACCGAGGGTGTACAGGGGCCGATGGCCCGGTCGGTCACGGACCTTGCCCTGTTTCTCGACACGATGACCGGGTTCGACCCGCGCTACCCGCTGTCATACCCGGCCGATCCCGCGCCCTACCGGGACGCCGTCACCCGCGCCGAGCCTGCCGGCCTGCGCATCGGGTATCTGCCCGACCTGTCCGGCGAAAGCGCCGTCGACCTCGAGATGCGGGATCATATCGACACGGCGATGACCCGCATGGCAGCAGCGGGGGCGGCGGTCGATACCGTGACCCCGGACCTGTCGGGCATGCGCCGCGCCTATTATGTGCAGCGCGGCCTGTTGTGGGCGACGCTCATGCGCGACATCGACCCTGCGGTCCGGGCAAAGTTCAAACCGACGCTTGAGGGCAACCTGCGCGACGGGCTGGCACTGACCATGGACGACATCATCGAGTCGCAGCTGATCCGGTCGCGGCTTTACGACACGATGCAGGCGGTCTTTGACCATGTCGACGTACTGGCCTGCCCGGTGGTGGGGACGATGCCGCACCCGGTCGAGGAGGAATGGGTGCGGCGGATCGACGGGAAAGAGCTGACGTTCTACATGGATTGGCTGGATTGCGGGTTCCTTGCCACCGCGCTCGGACTGCCCGCCCTGTCGGTGCCGGTGGGGCGCAATGCGGCGGGGATTCCGGTGGGACTGCAACTGATCGGCAAGCCGCGCGGCGAGCGGGACCTGCTTGCCGCAGCGCGCAGTGTCGAACTGGTTTTCGGCGGCCCCCTGCCGGTGATCGACCCGGTTGTCCGCCACAGTTAAGCGGGCCTTTTCTCAGGCGAGAAAGATGCCCGCTACCCGCCTGCGTCCTGTGGCGGGCGACGGGTCCTGCACGGCACCCACCGGCGCTCTGGACGTGGCCGTCCCTCCGGCCGGTGCAACAAACAAACCAGTGATACCGCGAGAGGGCGATCTTTTGGGTCATTGCCACGGTTGGTTTCGGCTTTGGCGCCGAGGTGTCGGCATCAGCGAGTGGCAACTGCGCAGTCGGCAGAATGCCCAGAAGGACTGCCGCACCAGTCTAGTCACTGACCTGACCAGCAGGCCTAAAGAACCTGATCAGGCGGCCTTTTCTGTCGGTCATCGGTTGGAGTTTGAAGGTCATCGCGCCCTTGGTGCGACCGATCAGAGGGGTCGTCGGCTCCACCGTTTCGGCGGCCCGCCCCGCGATTATTCGGGCGAACAACCGCGCTGACTTCTTCCTGCAGCGGGGACCACTGCCCTTGCAGATGCGCGTGATTTTTCTGGTTCATGGTGCAGGTATAAAGCCTGACAGCGGTCACGGGCATGGATTGCATCGACTGATCCAGACCGAAAGGTCCTGTATCTGCAGTCATATCTCCGCAGAAACAGGCATCGACCATCGACGTTTTTTACCACCGGGAAATGCGGCGCTGTCATCGTGCACGACTCAGCACTGAAGCCGGCACGCGCCGCACCTCTCGGGCGCGTCGATCTGCACGGCGGGGCCGCTGAAAACTCCAATAAAATAACGGCTTTTCAGCTGAATGCACTTAATGATGGTTTATAACTCAACAAATATCTGGCCACGTTTCCCGCCGCGCGCTAGCCTGAGTCAATCGCACATGGGAGGATAGCCAAGATGCCAACACTCGTCGTGAACGGGACCAGCATGGATTTCGATGCCGAGCCCGATACCCCCCTGCTGTGGGTCCTGCGTGAGCAGCTGGGCCTGACCGGCACCAAATACGGCTGCGGCGTCGCTGCCTGCGGCGCCTGCACCGTCCATATCGACGGAATCGCCACCCGGTCTTGCCAGATGCAGATCCAGGACATCCGACCGGGCGAGGAGATCACCACAATCGAGGGCCTGTCGCCCGACCGCTCGCACCCGATCCAGCAGGCCTGGGCCGAACTGGACGTGCCGCAATGCGGCTATTGCCAGTCGGGTCAGATCATGGCCGCCGCAGCCTTTCTGCACGATTTCCCCGAACCCACGGACGAGGACATCAAGGAGAACATGACCAATCTGTGCCGCTGCGGGACTTACAACCGGATCAAGGCGGGCATCAAGCGCGCCGCCGAACTCAGCTGAGGGGGGACACCATGACACATCGCTTCACCTTGTCCCGCCGGTCGTTTCTGGCCGGGACCGCCGCTGCTGGCGGCATGTCGCTGGGCTTTTCGCTGCCCGCGCTGGCGCAGGACGCCCCAACCGGGGATATCCCCGAGATGAACGCCTGGGTTGTCATCAACCCTGACAATACCGTCGTCGTCCGCATCGCCAAGATCGAGATGGGCCAGGGCACGCTGACCGGCCTTGCCCAGTTGGTGGCCGAAGAACTGGAATGCGACTGGGACAACGTCACCTGGAGCTATCCGACTCCGGGCGAGAACGTCGCGCGCAGCCGGGTCTGGGGCTCGTTCGGCACCTTCGGCAGTCAGGGCATCCGCACCTCGCACCAGATGGTGCGCGAAGGCGGTGCCGCGGCGCGCATGATGCTGGTGCAGGCCGCCGCGAACCGCTGGGGCGTCGATGCCGGCACGCTGAGCGTGTCCAAGGGCGTGATCACCGGGCCGGGCGGCGAGACGCTGACCTATGGCGATGTCGCCTCGGACGCGGCCAGTCTTGAAGTGCCGACCGAGGTGACGCTGAAGGATCCCGCCGATTGGACCATCGCGGGCGCGCGGGTGCTGCGGCTGGATACCACGGGCAAGCTTGACGGCAGCCAGAAATATGCCATCGACCTGAAGATCGACGGCATGATGCTGGCGGCGATCAAGCAAACGCCGGTCATGGGCGGCAAGATTGCCAGCATCGACGCCGACGCCGTGATGGGCATGCCCGGCGTGCAGCGCGTTGTGCAGATCAGCGACGAGGCGGTTGTCGTCGTCGCTGATACCTGGTGGCGCGCGAAGACCGCGCTGGAAGCGTTGCCGATCGAATGGGAACTGGGCGAGAACGCCAGCTTCGGCATGGCCGATCTTGAAGCCATGCTGGATGAGGGGCTCAGCGCCACCGAGGCTTTTGTCGGCAACCAGTCCGGCGATGTCGCCGCCGCGTTCGAGAGTGCTGCCCAGGTGATCGAGGCCGATTATCACTATCCCTGGCAGCATCACGCGACCATGGAGCCGATGAACGCCATGGCGCTTGTCACCGACGACAGTTGCGAGGTCTGGGTGCCCACGCAGAACGCCGAGACGGATCTGGCGGTGGCGGCGGAAACCACCGGGCTGGAAATCCCGCAATGCGAGATCCACCGCATCAATCTGGGGGGCGGTTTCGGGCGCCGGGCCTCGTCGGCGGATTACACCGTCGCCGCGCTCAAGGTGGCGATGGAGATGAAGGGCACGCCGGTCAAGGTGATCTGGAGCCGTGAGGAAGACAGCACGCATGGCACCTATCACCCCACCACCAAGGCCCGGATGCGCGGTGCGCTGGATGCCGATGGCAACCTGACCGCGTTGCACATGCGGATCTCGGGGCAGTCCATCTTCGCCGGGCTGATGCCCTTTGCCCTGCAGAACGGCATGGACCCGCTGACCTTCCAGGGTCTGCAGGCCGATGGCACCGAAGGGCAGTTCGGGTATACCGTCCCCAACCTTCTGGTCGATCACGCGATGCGCAACCCGCCGGTCCGTCCGGGTTTCTGGCGCGGGGTGAACAACAACCAGAACGCGTTCTATCTGGAAAGCTTCATGGACGAGCTGGCGGATGCAGCGGGTAAGGATCCGCTGGAATTCCGCCGGGGCCTGATGCAGAACCATCCCAAGCACCTTGCCGTGCTCAACAAGGTGGCCGAGGGCATCGGCTGGGACACGCCCGCGCCTGAAGGCCGGTTCCGGGGCCTGTGCCAGCATATGGGCTATGGTTCCTATGTGGCGGCGGCGGCGGAGGTGTCCGTCGATGACCGTGGCGCGCTGACGATCCACAAGATCGTTGCCGCCACCGATTGCGGCCATGTCGTCAACCCGCAGCAGGTGGAAGCGCAGATCGAAGGCTCGTTCGCCTATGGTCTCAGCGCCGGGCTTCTCAGCCAGGTGACGATGGAGGAGGGCCGGGTTCAGGAAGAGAACTTCGACACCTATCCCATCGTATCCATGTGGGAGATGCCCGCGGTCGAAAGCCACCTGATCCCCTCGGGCGGATTCTGGGGCGGGGTGGGCGAGCCGACGATCTTCGTCGCCACGCCCGCCGTGATGAACGCGGTCTACCGTGCCACCGGGCAGCGCATCCGCGAGCTGCCGCTCAGCAAGCACGACCTGACGCCGCAGTAACGGCGCCCTGCGGGTGGCCCCGTTGTGGGCCACCCGTCCGAGTTCCCTCGGAAAAAAGGACTTCATGATGCGCAGTTTGCTGGTTCTTTTGCTGGTTCTCTTGCCGGGCCTTGCCGCAGGCGGGGCGCAGGCGCAGGTGCCTCCGCCGGGTGCCACGATGTGTTCGGGCTGCCATGGCGAAGGCAGCATTCTGCCGCTGGACGACTGGACAGCGGCTCAGATCGTCGCCGCGATGGCTGGCTTCAAGGACGGCAGCCGCCCCGCCACGCTGATGCCCCGTCTCGCCGCCGGTTTCTCGGATCAGGACATCGCGGCCATTGCCGACTGGATCGCTGCAGGGGGGATGAGCCATGACACTCGATAGACGCCAGGTGATCGTCGCTGCCGGTGGCGCGGTGGCCGCACTGGCCCTGCCCCGCCGCCTGTCCGCGCAGAACCGGGGCCGCGTCGTCGTGGTCGGCGGCGGGTTTGGCGGTGCCACGGCGGCGCGCGCGCTGGCGCGGCTGGGGCATGAGGTGACGCTGGTGGAACGCGACGCCACCTACGTGACCTGTCCGTTCTCGAATGCCGTGCTCGGCGGGTTCATGGAACTGGAGTCGCTGAGCTTTCCGCTGGCGGGCGCCACGCTGGACGGCATGCGCCTGATCGAGGACAGCGCCGTGGACGTTGACCCTGACGCCCGGACGCTGACACTGGCGGGCGGCGCGGTGCTGCACTGGGACCGGCTGGTGCTCTCGCCCGGTGTCGAGTTCCTCTATGACGCGCTGCCCGGCTATGACGAGGCCGCGACCGAGCGCATGCCGCATGCGTGGAAAGCCGGGCCGCAGACCGCGCTGCTGCGCGCGCAGCTTGAGGCGATGGCGGATGGCGGGCTGGTGGTCATCGCGCCGCCCGCCAACCCGTTCCGCTGCCCGCCCGGCCCGTACGAACGCGCCAGCCTGATCGCGCACTACCTGGCACAGGCCAAGCCCGCGTCGAAGATCCTGATCCTGGACGCCAAGGAGACATTCTCCAAGCAGCCCCTGTTCGAAGAGGCCTGGGCGCGGCTCTACCCCGGCATGATCGAGTTCCGTCCGCCGTCGATGGGCGGGCGGGTGATCGGCGTCGATCCTGCGGCGATGACCTTGCAGACCGAATTCGGCACTGTCGCCGCTGCCGTCGCCAATGTGATCCCGCCCCAGCGCGCCGGGGCCATCGCGCAGGTGGCCGGGGTCAGGGATGAGACCGGCTGGTGCCCGGTGTCCGGCGTGACCTTCGAATCCGATCTGGTGCCCGGCATTCATGTGATCGGCGACGCCTGCGCGCCGGGGGCCATGCCCAAATCGGCGTTTTCGGCGAATGCGCAGGCCAAGGTGCTGGCGCAGGCGCTGGATGCGCTGTTCCGGGGCGAGGAGCCGCAAAGCCCGCGCCTGATCAACACCTGCTACAGCCTCGCCGCGCCGGATTTCGGCTTTTCCGTCGCCGGGGTCTATGCCGAGGCCGAGGGCAAGCTGACCGAGCTTGCGGATGCAGGCGGGCTGTCGGCTCTGGAGGCACCGGCGCAAGACCGCGCGCAGGAGGCGGATTATGCGAGGTCGTGGTATGCGGCAACGGTGCGCGAAGCCTTTGGCGGCTGAGAAGCGGCGGCGGGGTAAGGTGGGGTTGAACCCCACCCTACGGGCCGCGCTGGCCGCGCTGGCGCTTTCGGGCACGGCGGCCGGGGCCGACGGGCTGGCCACGCCCCTGACCGGCACGCCCGGCGATCCGGCGCGCGGCGCGCAGATCGTCACCGATCCGCAGCACGGGCTGTGCACGCTGTGCCATGCCGGGCCCTTCCCGCAGGTCGCCTTCACCGGCACGCTGGGGCCGGACCTGACCGGCGTAGGCGCGCGGCGCACACTGCCGGACTTGCGCCAGCAGATCGTCGACAGCCGCCGGGCCAATCCCGACACGATCATGCCACCCTATCATGCGACCGAGGGCCTGACGCGGGTGGGCGAACGCTGGCAGGGCACTACCTTGCTGACAGCGCAAGAGGTCGAAGACGTCGTTGCCTATCTTGCCACACTGACCGGAGACGCGCCATGACCCTGACCCGCCGCACCACGCTTGCCACGCTGTTGGGGGGGCCGCTGGTGCTGCGGTTCGGCCCTGCGCGGGCGACGCCGGAAACGATGCAAACCGCGATCGACGGGTTCACCGGCGGCGCCGAGATCACCGAAGGGCGGGTGACCTTGCGCATCCCGCTGCTGGTCGAGAACGGCAATTCTGTCCCGCTCACCGTTTCCGTCGACAGCCCGATGACGCCGGAAGATCATGTCGAACAGATCGCCATTTTCAACGAGATCAACCCCTTGCCCGACACGGCGCGCTTTCACCTTACCCCGCGGTCGGGCCTTGCCATGGTCGAAACGCGCATTCGTCTGAACGGCAGCCAGACGGTGCACGCCGTCGCCCGCCTGAGCGACGGCAGTTTCTGGTCCGCCGCGACCGAGGTGATCGTCACCGCCCCAGCCTGCCGCGAGGTCTGAGCATGTCCGTCCTGATCAACGTCCCCGAAACCGCCGCCCCCGGCGAGATCGTGACGATCCGCATCCTGATCCAGCACCCGATGGAGACGGGCTTCCGCACCGGGCGCGACGGCGCGCTGGTGCCGCGCGACATCATCGAAAGCGTCGCCTGCCTGTATCAGGGCGAAGAAGTCTTTCGCGCCGATCTGTTCCCGGCGATCACCGCCAATCCGATCCTCAGCTTTCATCTGCGCGCCGGGGAAACCGGGCGGGTCGAATTTGTCTGGACCGATAATTCCGGCGTCACCGCGCGCGATGGCCGGTTGCTGACCGTCGCATGATCCGCGCCGCCGTCCTTGCCGGCATCGTGCTTGCCCTGCCCGCCGGGGCACAGGACCGCCGCACGGGCTATGACGACATGAGCCCGGCCCTGCAGGCAATGCAGGACGACCCGCTGAATCCGGCGGCGTTCTGGCTGATCGACGGCGAGCGTCTGTGGTCCGAACCGGCGGGCACCCGTGGCCAAAGCTGCGCCGATTGCCACGATGCCGCCGACGACAGCATGGCGGGGGTCGCCGCGCGCTATCCGGCCTGGGACGAGGGGCAGGCAGCGCCGGTGGATCTGAGCGGCCGCATCGCCCTGTGCCGCGACCGCCATCAGGGGGCCGGGCCACAGGATCGCGCCGATCCCGACATTCTGGCGCTCTTGGCCTATGTCACCCACCAGTCGCGCGGCATGCCGCTGACACCCGATCCCGACCCCCGGCTCGACCCAGCCCGCGCGCGCGGCGAGACGCTGTTCACCACGCGCTTGGGCCAGTTGAACCTGTCCTGCGCGCAATGCCATGACGACAATTCCGGCGGCCATCTGGCCGCCGCGCTGATCCCGCAGGGGCATCCGACCGGCTATCCGCAATACCGGCTGGAATGGGAGACGCTGGGCACGCTGGAACGCCGAATCCGGGGATGCCTGACCGGGGTCAGGGCGGAACCCTTCGCGCCCGGATCGGCGGATTTCATCGCGCTGGCCCTCTATCTGCAAAGCCGCGCCGCTGGCCTTCAGGTCGAAACGCTGCCGATCCGGCCGTAACGGCGGACCCACCTAAACCGCAGCAAAGGGCTTTCGTCGACCGCGACAACCGGACGGTCCGGCATGAAGGGCTGAGCCGCCATCGTTGCAACCACCGAGGAAAGTTGCGGCCCTTTTTCAGGATGTCGCGCGCTTGATCCCTCACGTGGTGCTCACTGCCTTCTCAGGGCAAGTCCGACTTTCTCAGGGCGCGTCTGGGCATGCCGTGGCGGCGAGTGCGGCCGATGAATTCCTGACAGAAACGCTCTTGTAAATACGGGCGAACACTTGTACCCGAAATCCGACAAAACTACTCGAAAATGAGACGCCTTCGATGCCGAACACTTCAACGCTTACACTTGCGGTCGCCGCGCTGGCCTCTTTGACGGCTGCGGCTCAGGCTCAGACGGCCTATCCTCTGACACTTGAAAACTGTGGCCAAACCGTCACCTTCAGTCAGGCACCGCAGAATGCCGTGGCCTTGGGGCAGAACAGCGCCGAGATCATGCTGCTTCTGGGGCTGGAAGACAGGATGGCGGCCAGCGCCTTCTGGCCAAATTCGGTTCTGCCCGAGCTGGCCGAAGCCAATGCCGAGGTCGAGGTGCTGACCGTCGAATTCCCGACACTGGAAGCCGTGCTCTCGCGCCAGCCCGATTTCGTCGCGGCGATGCTGACGACGCTGATGGGACCGGACAGCACCGTCGCCAACCGGTCGGATTTAGAAGAACTGGGCATTCCGACCTATCTGTCGCCAAGCGCCTGCTCCACCACGCTCGATGCTGGCGATGCCTATGGATCGCGCGGTGACTTGTGGAGCATGGACCTGCTCTACAAGGAGATCGAGGACCTGTCGCGCATCTTTGACGTGACCGACCGTGGCGAGGCGCTGATCGAGGATTTCCGGGCGCGTGAGGCAACCTTGCGCGCGCAATTCTCCCAGACCGAGGGTCTGACCTTCCTCTTCTGGTTCTCAAGCCCCTCGCCGGCCGATGACGCCTATCTGGGCGGCGGCAACGGCCCTTCGGGTTATATCGCGGATCTGCTCGGCGGCTCGAACGCCATCCGGACCGAGGCGGACTGGCCCGCCGTCGGCTGGGAGGGCATCATGGCCGCCAACCCGACGGTGATCGTGGCGGCGCAGGTCGACCGCAACCGCTGGGATCTGGACACGGCCGAGACCAAGATCGAGTTTCTGACCTCGGATCCCACTGTCAGCCAGATGGACGCAGTCCGCAACGGCCGGATCGTGGTGATGAGCGGGGCGGCGATGAACCCCAGCATCCGCACGCTTTACGGGGCCGAGCAGGTGGCCGAGCAGCTGCAAGCACGCGATCAGCAGTGATGTCTTCCGATACGTCCGAGGACGGGGCCGCGCGCCTCGTCCTTTTCCTTTGCCTGTCGCTCTTGACCCTGATCCTCGCCGTCGCCGCCGCGACGGCGATCGGCGATTACAACATCGCGCTGCGCACGGTCTTCTTGTCGGTCACCAACGAACTGGGCCTGACCCACGCCGAAATCGCCCCCATCGAACAGAGCGTCATCTGGAACCTGCGCCTGAGCCGGGCGCTGGTGGCGGCGCTTGCGGGGGCTGGCCTCGCGCTCTGCGGGGCGATCCTGCAGGCGCTCTTGCGCAATGCGCTGGCCGAACCCTTCGTGCTGGGCGTCTCGGCCGGGGCCTCGACCGGGGCGGTCTGCGTGATCGTGCTGGGGATCGGCGCGGGCAGCCTGTCCCTGTCGCTGGGCGCCTTCGCCGGGGCTTTCGCCGCCTTCGCGCTGGTGGCGCTTTTGTCGAACGGCGCGACCAGCGGGCCAAACCACACCATTCTCGCCGGTGTCGCCGCTTCGCAGCTCTTCAACGCGCTGACCTCGTATATCGTCACCACATCGGGCAATGCGCAGCAGGCGCGGGATGTGATGTTCTGGCTTCTGGGCAGCTTTGGCGGCGTGCGGTGGCCGGATTTCCAGCTTCTGCTGGGCGTGGTGATCGTCAGCCTCGCGATCTGCATCCTGATGGCAAGGTCGCTCGACGCCTTCACCTTCGGCGACGAGGACGCCGCAGCTCTCGGCGTGCCGGTGGTGCGCATCCGGCTGGTGCTGTTCGGCGTGACCGCCCTTCTGACCGCGACCATTGTCAGCATGGTCGGCGCCATCGGCTTCGTCGGTCTCGTGGTGCCGCATGCCGCGCGCTACGTCGCCGGGCCCATGCATATGCGGCTTTTGCCAGCCAGCGCCATGGTCGGCGCGGTCTTCATGGTGATCGCCGATATCGTCTCGCGCGTGATCGCCGCGCAGCAGACGGTGCCCATCGGGGTGGTCACGGCGCTGGTCGGCGTGCCCTTCTTTGCCATCATCCTCTACCGGGCGAGGCCGCAGGCATGAGCGTCATCGCGGAAAACCTGAGCTGGGGCGTGAAGCGCCGCATGATCGTGCAGGATGTTTCGCTCAGCGTCGCGCCGGGCGAGACGCTGGGCCTGATCGGCCCGAACGGATCGGGCAAATCCTCGTTGCTGCGGCTTCTGGCCGGGCTGCGCCGCCCCGCCTCGGGCCGTGTCGAGATCAACGGCCAGAACATCGCGCAGGTATCGCGCAAGGCTCTGTCGCGACAGGTCGCCTTTGTCCAGCAGAGCGCCGCGACCGACACGAATGTCACGGTGGCCGATGTGGTGCGGCTGGGCCGGACGCCGCACCGCTCGGCGCTCGCAGGCTGGTCCGAGGCCGACGAGGCCGCGGTAACGCAGGCGCTTGGCCGCGTTGAAATGGCGACACGCCGAAAGCAGGCGTGGCAAACACTCTCGGGTGGCGAGCGGCAGCGGGTTCATATCGCCCGGGCGCTGGCTCAGGCACCGCAGGTCATGTTCCTCGACGAGCCGACCAACCACCTCGACATCCATCACCAGATCGAGATCCTGCGCATGGTGCGCGAGCTTGATCTGACCAGCGTCATTGCGCTGCACGATCTGAACCTTGCCGCCATGTTCTGCGACCGGATGGTGGTGCTCGAGGCCGGGGCCGTCCGCGCCTGCGGCACGCCCGAAGAGGTGTTGACCCAAAAGATCCTGCGCGACGTGTTCCGCGTCACCGCCCATGTCAGCGGATCGCCAGAGACCGGCCGCCCCCATATCCGGTTCAGCCCGGAATGAGGCGCGCAGGATCGAAGGCGGCTCCAGCCGTCGCCACGCAGGCATCATTGGAGGTGAACGAAGCGCTCGGCATCACCTTGCGCATCCTGTCGACGCTGGCCTTTGCGCTGATGGGGGTCTGCGTCAAGGCGCTCGGCGACACGGTGCCCTTGGGGCAGTTGGTGTTCTTCCGGTCGGCTGTCGCGCTGCTGCCGTTGGTGGTGTTCCTGTGGTGGCGTGGCGACTGGCCGCGGGGGCTTGTGACCTCGCGGCCCTTTGGTCATATCGGGCGCTGCCTGATGGGCGCGGTGGCCATGTTCACGTCTTTCGCGACGATCCGCCTGTTGCCGCTCGCCGAAGCGACCATGCTGTCCTACCTGTCACCGGTCATGCTCGCGGTGCTGGGCTGGGTTCTTCTCAGCGAGCAACTGAACGCGCGGCGCCTCGGTGGCGTGGCGCTCGGCCTCGCCGGCGCGGCCGCCTTCTTCCTGCCAGCTTCGGCTGGCGTGTTGCCGGATTCGGCCGGGCTGGGTGTGGCGTTGGGCCTTTTGACGGCTGTCCTGACGGCAGGCGCGCTGATTCAGGTGCGCCGGCTGACGCTGCTGGGTGAAGGCGCCGGAGCCATCGCGTTCTGGTTTGCCACCGTGTCCGCCCTTTGCGGCCTCGCCACCCTTCCGTGGGGATGGGTCTGGCCAGGTGCCGCAGGCATGGCTCTGTTGATCGCAACCGGCCTCGCGGGCGGGCTCGCCCATATTCTGATGACGCTGTCCTTCAGCCACGCCGAGGCCTCGGCTCTGGCTCCGTTCGAATACCTGTCGGTTCTCTGGGCCGTTGCGCTCGGGTTCGTCGTTTTCGCCGAAGTGCCCGGTTTGGCCTTTCTTCTGGCGGGGCCTCTGATCCTTGTCGGCGCTTTCGTCGCGCGGTCCGGCAGGCCACGTTAGGCGCCTACCGACGGTCCTTCGGGCAATGCGGACCGTAGCAATCGCGCGGCAGCGGTGTGATCGCGACGAAGCTCGACGCCTCCGGGATTGCGCGATGACAGGGAAGCAGGTCAGGGCTGCTCTCGGCGCAAGCCACGCAGCGGCCATCAAGGGCCTGAAGGCCGCTGCATGAAGTCAGTCGAACGCTGCGCGTCCGACTGAACGCTCCCGAGCACCCTCAAGGAACGCAGTTCCGCCGCCTGACAGCGCCAAGCAGCCCAAGCAAAGGAGACGCGCGGCACCTTGCGGGTGACGGATCGATGCCAGGTATCTTTTTGTGATCTCAGGGAAATATGGTGCTGTGAGAGAGGATTGAACTCTCGACCTCTCCCTTACCAAGGGAGTGCTCTACCACTGAGCTACCACAGCATCTTGTTTTCCAGTCAGTAACCTCAGAGATGAACCCAAGGCAAGAGCGATCTGGAAGAACCACTCTCTTTTCAGTCTGTTAGCGAAGCTTGTTTCCGGATCTCGAGCAGTGCTCTGGCACCCGGTTCTTGCAACGTCGCCACGGGCGGCTGATTAGACGCAAAGCGCGCGCCGCGCAAGCCCATCTGGACGGTTTTTTCATCACAGGGTAAGACAAGCGTCATGACCAAGCAAACCGACACCGATCCCTTGCACCCTGCACCGCCTGCGGACGCAGCGCGCAAGGTGCAATCGGTCAAAGGCACCAAGGGCGATCCGACCAAGGAAGCCCGGGTCAAGGCCGCGCTCAAGGCCAATATCGCAAGGCGCAAGGCACAGTCCCGCGCCCGCAACGAAGGTGAGACAGACGTATGAGCGACGCGACATTCGAAGATGGGGCGCAAAAGCCCCTGCGCCTGATTGCGCGCGACAGCGCCGATCTGCGCATCCTCTCGGCCCTGGCACAGGACGCCGTCCTGACCGGCAGCGATCTGCGCTATGCCAAGAACCGGCGGCGATTCTCGCTGCTGCTCAACCGCTTTCGCTGGGAAGACGAATCACAGGCACGCGCTGCCGGGCGCCAGTTCGAGCGGGTGCGCGCGGTGCTCGACTTTGGCGATGTGACAGCGGTCTCGCATCAGGGCCTGTCGCGCGAGGAGGACACGGTGCTGTCCCTGCTCTCGATCGACTACACCCCCGACGCCGAGACGGCTGAGGGCGACCCCGCCGGTCCCGGCCGCGTCGTGCTGACTTTCGCGGGCGACGGCGCGCTGGCGCTGACGGTCGAGTGCCTTGAGGTCGAGCTGAGCGACGTCACGCGGCCCTATGCCGCCCCCTCGCGGCAGGCCCCCAGGCACCCCGACTGAACCACAGCGCGGGGCGACGCTGCGCCCGCTTGCCCCGCGCGGCGTGATCCCCTATCCCGACCGGGACGCAGGAGACCCGCCATGCCCCAGATCCTTAGCAGCACCGACGCCGATTTCGAGGCCCGCTTCACCGCCCTTCTGGGCATGAAGCGCGAAGACAGCCCGGATGTGGACGCCACCGTGGCGGCCATCATCGCCGATGTCCGCACACGCGGCGATGCGGCGGTGATCGAGCTGACGGCGACATTCGACAAGCTGGAGCTGACGCCCGAAACCCTGGCCTTCACCCAAGCCGAGATCGACGCCTATTGCGCTCAGGTCACGCCAAAGGACCGTACAGCACTTGAACTCGCCGCTGATCGCATCCGCGCCTATCACGACCGCCAGAAGCCCGACGATGCGCGCTGGACTGATGATACCGGCGCGGAACTGGGCTGGCGCTGGTCGGCGGTCTCGGCGGCCGGGCTTTATGTGCCCGGCGGGCAGGCCAGCTATCCGTCCTCGGTGTTGATGAATGCGATCCCGGCCAAGGTGGCGGGGGTTGAACGCCTCGCCATCGCCTGCCCCACCCCGGGCGGCGCGGTGAACCCGCTGGTAATACTGGCCGCAAAGATCTCAGGGGTCGATGTGATCTACCGCATCGGCGGCGCGCAGGCGATTGCGGCGCTGGCGTACGGCACCGACAGCATCGCGCCGGTCGACAAGATCACCGGGCCGGGGAACGCCTATGTGGCAGCGGCCAAACGGCGGGTCTTCGGGCGCGTCGGCATCGACATGATCGCCGGACCCAGCGAGATTCTGGTGATCGGCGATGGCACGTGCGACCCCGACTGGATCGCGCTGGACCTGCTCAGCCAGGCCGAGCACGATCAGGTCGCGCAATCGATCCTGATCACCACCTCGCAGGCCGAGGCCGACGCGGTGATCGCCGCCGTTGACGCGCATCTGCAGGTGCTCGAACGGCGCGAGATCGCCGGCGCCAGCTGGCGCGACTATGGCGCTGTGGTGGTGGTCGAGACGCTGGCGCAGGCCGCAGCGCTCTCCAACCGTGTTGCGCCCGAACACCTGGAACTTTGCGTCGACGATCCCGACGCGCTCTTGCCCGCACTCCGCCACGCGGGCGCGATCTTCCTCGGCCACTGGACGCCCGAGGCCATCGGTGACTATGTCGGCGGCCCCAACCACGTCCTGCCCACCGCCCGCTCGGCGCGGTTTTCGTCAGGGCTGTCGGTGCTCGACTTCATGAAACGCACCACATTGGCCCGCATGACCCCCGACGCCCTGCGCGCCATCGGTCCGGCAGCCGAAACGCTGGCGATCAGCGAAAGCCTGCAAGCGCATGGCCTGAGCGTGCGCGCGCGCCTGAACAAGCTGAACGACTGACACCGACCGCCGGGAAGGCTGGACCCCCGGGAGGGTTTTCCACCCTCCCGGACCCTCCCGGAGGATATTTTCAGACAGAAAATGGGGCGTGGTTAACAAAACCCTAACGCCCAACTTTATGCTCTAAATATCCTCGGGGGGTGAATTCGGCTTTAGCCGAAGAGGGGGGCAGAAGGCCCCCCTGCCTTCAGGTCTGCCCAAACAGACGTTCCAGCACTTTCAGCCCTGCATCCACAGTTGCGCGTTCTTCGGCGCTTAGCGGGGCCAACATGGCCTCGGTCGCGGCCTCCATTTCCGGGCGGATGTGGTTGAAGGCGCGTTTGCCTTTCAGCGTCAACGCCGCATGCGACACCCGCCGGTCCAGCGGATCGGTGCTGCGCGTGACCCAGCCGCGCTGCTCCAGCGCTGCCAGTGCGCGACTGACCTTGGTCTTGTGCGCGGGCACGCGTTCACACAGCGCGCTGGCGGTGAGCGAGGGGGCCTCGGCCAGATTGACCAGCACGCGCCATTCCGGTCGGGTCAGATCATGGCGGCGGCGATAGATTTCGCGGGTCTTTTCCGAGGTCAATTCAGCCAGAAGATTCAGCCTGTAAGGCAAATATCCCTTCAAAAACATAGAACTGACCTTGCCCGTTGATAGTTACATTTTCAACCAATATCCTGCCCAAAGATGATTCGCATAGACAAGAAACAAAGAGAGAGACACCCATGAGCAAGGCCTTTGCCTCTGCCGGCGACATGGCGGAAAAAGCGATTTCCTTCACGCAAGTGGGTGAGGGCCTCTATGCCTTCACCGCCGAGGGCGATCCCAATTCAGGTGTCATCATCGGCGACGAGTCGGTGATGGTGATCGAAGCGCAGGCCACGCCCCGCCTCGCACGCAAGGTGGTGGAGTGCATCCGCTCGGTCACCGACAAGCCGATCAGCCACCTCGTGCTGACCCACTACCACGCCGTCCGCGTGCTGGGGGCCTCAGCCTACGGCGCGCCCGAGATCATCATGTCCGACACCGCCCGCGCGATGGTCGTCGAGCGGGGGCAGGAAGACTGGGACAGCGAATTCGGCCGCTTCCCGCGCCTGTTTCAGGGCTACGAGGAAATCCCCGGCCTGACCTGGCCCACCACCACCTTCAGCGACACGATGACCGTCTATCTGGGCAACCGGAAGGTCGAGATCTTCACCCCCGGCCGCGCCCACACGGCGGGCGATGCCGTCGTCTGGGTGCCCGACGCGGGCGTGATGTTCACCGGTGATATCGTCGAATACCACTCGGCCTGCTACTGCGGCGACGGGCATTTCGCCGACTGGGGCAAGACGCTGGACGCCATCGCCGCCTATGATCCGATCGCCATCGCGCCGGGCCGGGGCGATGCGCTGGTGGGCCGTGAGATGGTCGCCAGTGCGCTGGCCAACACCCGCGATTTCGTCGAGAGCACCTACCGCCCGGTGCAGCGCGTGGCAGCGCGCGGCGGCTCGCTGAAAGAGGCCTGGGACGCGGTGCGCGCCGAATGCGACCCCAAGTTCAAGGATTACGCGATCTACGAGCACTGCCTGCCCTTCAACGTCGGCCGCGCCTATGACGAAGCCCGCGGCATCGACACCCCCCGCATCTGGACCGCCGAGCGCGATCAGCAGATGTGGGAAGATCTGCAGGGGTAACGCCATGCGCGACCCGTTCCTGACCATGGCGCTGAACAATGCCTGGGCGAATGCGACGCTCTATGGCGCCATCGCCGGGCTGACGGATGCCGATTTCGCAGCGCCGCGGCCGGGGTTCTTTCCCTCGCTCAAAGCGACGCTGAACCACATCTGGAAGGTCGATCTCTACTATATCGACGCGCTGGAAGAGGGCGAGCTGGGGCCGTCGGTGTTCTATGACACGCCGGACCATACATCGGTGGCACCGCTGGCCGCCGCGCAAGCCGAGGCCGACATGCGGCTGGCCAGCTTTTGCCAGTCGCTGACCCTGGCGCTGCTGGATGCACCGCGCGTGACACAGCGCCCCAGCGGTCCGGTGACCGAACGTGTCGGCCCTGTGCTGCTGCATCTCTTTCAGCACCAGATCCACCACCGGGGTCAGGCGCATACGATGATTGGCGACGCAGGCATTGCGCCGCCGCAACTGGATGATTTCCATCTCGACTATGGCCGCGTGCCCAGCGCGCAGGCTTATTTCGGCTAAGCCCGGAGGACCCCCGATGACCGCCCCGCAAAAAATCTTCGAGATCCCGCTCTACCCCTATGTTCGCAGTGCCGATCAGGACGCCGCGACCCCGGCGCGCCATTCGGTCGTGGTGATCGGGGCCGGGCCGGTGGGCCTGGGTGTCGCGCTCGATCTGGCGCAGCAAGGGGTAGAGGTGCTGGTGCTCGACGACAATGACAAGGTCAGTTTCGGCAGCCGCGCGATCTGCTTCGCCAAGCGCCCGCTCGAGATCCTGGACCGGCTGGGCTGTGGTCGCCCGCTGGTCGACAAGGGCGTGGTCTGGAACCTCGGCAAGGTGTTCTTCGACGACCGTCAGGTGTACGAATTCAACCTGCTGCCCGAGGATGGCCACCGTTTCCCGGCCTTTATCAATCTGCAACAGTACTATTTCGAGGAAGCGCTGGTCAAACGCGCGACCGAGATGCAGGCTGAGGGTGCCCCCGTCACCCTGCGCGGGCGCAATCGTCTGACATCGGTGGACCAGAAGGCCGACCATGTCGTCCTGACCATCGACACGCCTGAAGGCCCGTACACGATCACCGCCGACTGGCTGATCGCCTGCGACGGCGCAGGCTCGCCGGTGCGGCAGATGCTGGGGCTCGATTTCGTCGGCAAGGTGTTCGAGGACAACTTCCTGATCGCCGATGTGGTCATGGACGCCCCCTTCCCCACCGAACGCTGGTTCTGGTTCGACCCGCCCTTCAACCGGGGCCAGTCGGCGCTGCTGCACAAACAGCCCGACAACGTCTGGCGCATCGATTTCCAGCTTGGCTGGGACATCGACCGCGAGAAGGAACTGCGGCCAGAGAACATCGACACCCGCCTGCGCGCCATGCTGGGTGACGAGATCCAGTATTCGCTGGAGTGGTCCTCGATCTACACCTTCCAGTGCCGCCGGATGGAGCGCTTCGTGCACGACCGGGTGATCTTTGCCGGGGATTCGGCGCATCAGGTTTCGCCCTTTGGCGCACGGGGGGCAAACTCGGGGCTGCAGGATACCGACAATCTGGCGTGGAAGCTGAAGATGGTGCTGGACGGCACCGCGGATGAACGCCTGCTGGACAGCTATGACATCGAACGGGTGCACGGGGCCAAGGAGAATATCCTCAACTCGACCCGCTCGACCGACTTCATCACGCCGAAATCCGAAACCAGCCGGTTGTTCCGCGATGCCGTTCTGGATCTGGCCGAGACGCAGGATTTTGCCCGGCCCTTCGTCAACTCGGGCCGGCTGTCGGTGCCCTGCACCTATGACGGCTCGCCGCTGAACACGCCGGATGCGCTGCCGCAGGGACCGGCCCGGTCGCGCCCCGGCTCACCTTGTCTGGACCTGCCGCTGGGCGACGGGTTCCTGCTTGACCGGCTTGGGGCCCGAGGCGCGCCGGGCTTCCAGATCCTGGCGATTGATGCCGAAGCGCCGACGGGTTTCACCGCGCAGGGCCTGCCCTGCGAGATCATCGCGCTGAGCACCCAGACCGCCCCCGGCCTGACCGCCCGCTATCTGGGTGAGGCCAAATCGGCGATCTACCTGATCCGCCCAGACCAGCATGTCGCCGCCCGGTGGGAGACCTGGGACGCAACCGCCGTGGAAACGGCGCTGAGCCGCGCCCTTGGCAAGGAGGCCTGAGCCATGACCATCCTGAACACGACCCGCAACACGCCGCGCGCCGATGACGTCTACCAGATGCTGATTGACGCGCATGAGGGCAAGACCAAGGCCGAAAGCGATGCTTTCAACGCCCGGCTGATCCTGACGCTGATCAACCACATCGGCGACGCCGAGGTGATCGCCCAAGCCCTGAAGGTCGCGGAAGGGTGAGGCAGGCGGCGGCGGGCATTGAGCCCCCCGCCGCCTGCGCGGGTTGCCACCCGCACCCGCTCGGGAGGATTTTCCATCCTCCCGAACCCTCCTGGAGGATATTTTCAGACAGAAAATGGGCACGGTAAGCTTTTGTTAAGACACCGTCTTTGCTCGGAGAATATCCTCGGGACGTGACTTCAACGGTGCCGAACGGGGGCAGAAAGCCCCCGTGCCCCGTCGCAACCGCGAGGAAAGGTCAGAGCGCGTACTGCGCCAGCGCCTCGTAGGCCGGAAGTGCCGCCTCGGCCAATCGGGCATATTCCGGCGGCAGATCGGGCAGCGGCCCCTCGGCAGCGTCGAAGCCGGTGGAGTCGTGCACCGCCTGATACCAATGCGCGGCCCAGACGCCGTCATAGGGCTTGCTGCCCTTGGACCAGTAGAGCATCCGCTCGGTCCAGGGGATCTGAAGCGCCGCGCACAGCGCGATCAGCTTTTCGCGCGGCGCCGCGCGCAAGGCGGTGGAATCGAGCACCGGGGGGATCTCGCCCGTCGTCTGGACCAGCCGCTCGAACAGCGCGCGCTGCTGGGTGAAACCCAGATCCTCGAGCACCGGTGCTTCGCGTTTACGCACGTACGAGGCAACCACCCGCGACGGGTGCCTGATCAGGAACGCGTGCCGGCACCGCGACATCCAGTCCAGTGGAATGCCGGGGACCATGTGATGCGTCATATGCTTTTGATACCAGATCGGCGCAGCATCCGGGGCATCCCCGGTGAGCACGACCTTTTCCGGGTCTTGCGGCTGGCTGGCCAGAATCTGTTCGCGCATCGGGTGCTCAAGCCCGGTGAGGGCGAGATAGGCGGCATAGAACGGCTCATCGCTGACAGCACAATCGCCGCGCGCCGCAAAGGCATACATCATCGCTGTCGACAGGTTGCGCGGCCCCGACCACATGGCGATCCGCACGGTCATCGGAAGGACTTTCGACTCGACAGCATGCGGCGCTCCTGACGCTGGGATCCGTGCAAAATGCCTGTTCGCCGTTCGCACCGCAAGAGCGACCCATCGGCGCCGCTCCCGCCCCCTGAGCCGCGTCCTCTAGCGCTGCTTTTCCGCCGCTTTCGCGGCATCCCAGAGCAGATCCATTTCCGCCAGATCGCTGTCCCTGGGGCTGCGCCCTTGCGCGGCAAGCGCGGCCTCGATCGACCGGAACCGGCGGGTGAATTTGGCATTCGCAGCCCTGAGTGCCGCTTCGGGGTCGATATCCAGATGCCGAGCCAGATTGGCCATGACAAAGAGCAGATCGCCGTATTCCTCGAACTGGTCTTCGGGCGCAGCCTCGGTCAGTTCGCGCGCCTCTTCGGCGATCTTGTCGACCACCTGCCCGACCTCGGGCCAGTCAAACCCCACCCGTGCCGCGCGGTTCTGCAGCTTGATCGCCCGGGTCAGCCCGGCATGCCCCACCGGCACGTCATCGAGCACCCCGGTTTGCGCCTTGGCTGCACGCTCGCGCATCTTGCGCGCTTCCCAGGCCTCGGTCTGCGCCTCGGCCGAGTCGATCTGTTCGTCGCCAAACACATGCGGATGGCGGGCGATCATCTTGTCGGCGATGCCCCGCAGCACGTCATCGAGGGTGAAATATCCAGCCTCTTGAGCCATTTGCGCGTGGTAGACCGACTGGAAAAGCAGATCGCCCAACTCGCCCTTCAGGCCCTCCCAGTCCTGCCGCTCGATCGCATCGGCGACTTCATAGGCCTCTTCGATGGTATAGGGCGCGATCGAGGCGAAATCCTGTTCCAGATCCCACGGGCAGCCGCCCACCGGCGCGCGCAGCCGCGCCATGATATGCGCCAGACGCGGCAAGCCGCCGTCGGGGTCAGTCAGAAGTGAGTCGTTCCCAGCAGAATCGTCGGCCATTGCGCCCACCCGGTTAATTGCCGATGGTCGGTGTATCCCAAAGCCCGGCCCCGGAGTCCACCATGCCCGTCCTCAACCGCATCGCCGATTACGCCCCGCAGATGACCGAATGGCGCCGGTATCTGCACCAACACCCCGAAACACGCTTTGACTGCGAAGCGACGGCGGGTTTCATCGCCCAGCGCCTGCGCGACTTCGGCATCACCGAGATCCATGAGGGCATCGCTCAATCCGGCATCGTGGCGATCATCGAGGGGCAAGGCGACGGGCCGACCATTGGCCTGCGCGCTGATATCGACGCGCTGCCCATCACCGAAGAAACGGGGCTGCCCCATGCTTCGACCGTGCCGGGCAAAATGCACGCCTGCGGGCATGACGGGCACACCACCATGCTGCTAGGCGCGGCGCGGTATCTGGCGGAGACTCGCAATTTCGCCGGGCGCGTGGCGCTGATCTTCCAGCCAGCCGAGGAATGGGGCGGCGGGGCCGAGGTGATGGTGAAAGAGGGCATCATGGAGCGATTCGCCATCGCGCAGGTCTACGCGCTGCACAACGCACCGGGCGTGGCGCTGGGGCGGTTCGAGGGCCGGGCGGGGCCGCTGATGGCGGCAGTGGATACGCTGACGGTCACGGTCACCGGGCGCGGCGGGCATGGTGCGCATCCCGAGGAAACCGTCGATCCGGTCGCCGCCATCGTGCAGATGGTGAATGCGCTGCAAACCATCGTCAGCCGCAACCGCAAGGGCACCGACGCGCTGGTGATCAGCGTCACGCAGATCCACACCGGCAGCGCGGATAACATCATTCCCGAATCCGGCTGGTTCTGTGCCACGGTGCGGACCTATGACAAGGCCGTACAGGACATGGTCGAACGCCGCTGCAGTGAGATTGTGCAGGGCGTGGCGGCGGCGATGGGCGTGACCGCAGAGATCACCTTCGAACGCGGCTATCCGGCTACCGTCAACCATGAGCGCGAGTTCAACACTGCGCTTTCGGTCGCAGCCGAGATCGGTTCGGAAGCGGGCGACTGCGAACCGGTCATGGGCGCTGAGGATTTCTCGTTCATGCTGGAAAGCCGCCCCGGCGCGTATCTGTTCCTCGGACAAGGCGACAGCGCCGGGCTGCACCATCCGAAATACGACTTCAACGACGCCGTCGCCCCGGTCGGTGCCAGCTTCTTCGCCCGGCTGGTCGAGCGCATGCAGCCCCGGCTCTAGCTGTTGGGGGGCTGCCGCCCCCCAAACCCCCTGCCCAAAGGGGACGCACGCGCCCCCTTTGGAAACCCCCGTGGATATTTTCGGACAGATGATGGAGCGTGGTTAACGAAGTCTTTTCATCTGTCCTTAAATATCCTGGGGGGTGAATTGGCCGTCAGGCCAAGAGGGGGCAAGGCCCCCTGCCCGGTCGCCCGAGGGCGCGGCGGCGCAAGCCGTCTCGGCCAAGGGCGAAACGCCTTGTCATCCCATCAGGCGCGCCGTCGCCCGGCGGGCGTTTATCGCCAAAGCCTCACTGTCGAGCGTCAGTAAATGGCCGTCCCGCACGACCTGTCGCCCCTCCACCAGAAGGTGCCTCACCCGGTGCGGGCCACAGAGAACCAGTGCAGCCACCGGATCCCACGCGCCCGCCGCCTGCAGGGCGCGCAGATCCCAGACCGCCAGATCGGCGCGTTTGCCGGGTTCGAGCGAGCCGAGCACATCCGCCCGGCCCAGCACGGTTGCACCCCCCAGCGTGGCGATCTCCAGCGCCTCGCGGGCGCTCATCGCATCGGCACCAAGCGAAACCCGTTGCATCAGCATCGCCTGCCGCGCCTCGCCGATCAGATCGCCTGCGTCGTTCGAGGCCGAGCCGTCCACCCCCAGCCCCACGCGCACCCCTGCGTCGCGCAGGCGCCGCACCGGCGCGATGCCCGAGCCGAGGCGGCAGTTCGAGCAGGGGCAATGCGCCACCCCGGTCAGGCTGTGCGCAAACAGCTGGATCTCGCTTTCATCCAGCTTGACGCAGTGTGCGTGCCAGACATCGGGACCGGTCCAGCCCAGATCCTCGGCGTATTGGCCCGGGCGGCAGCCGAACTGGGACAAGGAATAGGCGATGTCCTCGTCATTCTCGGCCAGATGCGTGTGCAACATCACCCCCTTGTCGCGCGCCAGCAGGGCCGCGTCGCGCATCAGTTCCCGCGATACCGAGAAGGGCGAGCAGGGCGCCAGCCCCACACGGGTCATAGCGTTCGGCGCGATGTCGTGGAAGGCATCGACGACACGGATGCTGTCTTCTAGGATCGCGCGTTCGTCCTCGACCACTGAATCCGGTGGCAGCCCCCCTTGGACTCGCCAATCGACATCGCGCCGCGCGTGGCGTGAAACCGCAACCCGGTCTCGCGTGCCGCGTGGATCGTGTCATCGAGCCGCGACCCGTTGGGGAAGAGGTAGAGGTGATCCGACGACATCGTGCAGCCGCTCAGTGCCAGTTCGGCGAGGCCCAGCTGGGTGGAAACATGCATATCCTCGGGCGTGTAGCGCGCCCAGATCGGGTAGAGCGTTTTCAGCCAGCCAAACAGCAGCGCGTCCTGCCCGCCCGGCACGGCGCGGGTCAGCGTCTGGTACAAATGGTGGTGGGTGTTCACCAGACCGGGCGTCACCACGCAGCCGGCGGCGTCGATCAGCTCGGCCCCCGGAGCCGTCAGGCCGGTGCCCACGGCGGCAATCGCGCCGTCCTCGATCAGGACCGACGCGCCCGCCAGTTCGCGGCGCGTGGCGTCCATGGTGACGACAACGTCGGCATTGCGGATCAGGGTCTGGGTCATGCTGTGCTCCTGAAAACGGCGCGGGCCCGAAGGCCCGCGCGAAGGTCAACGCCGGTGGCCGGTCACCCCGCCCGAGATTTCCTCGGTCGCGGTGGCACCCGGCGGGGTGGGCAGCAGCAGGTTCAGCGTCACCGCGATGGCGGCGGCGGGCAGCAGGCCCGAGGTCAGCAGGATCTGCAGCGTGCGCGGCAGGTGTTGCAGCGCCGAGGGTTCCAGCTGCAGGCCAAGGCTGACCGACAGGGCGACGGCGAAGATCACCATGTTGCGGCGGTTCCAGTCGACATCGGCCAGCATCGAGATACCCGAGGCGCAGACCATGCCGAACATGACGATCACGCCGCCGCCCAGCACGTTGATCGGCACGGTGTTGATGAAGGCACCGACCTTGGGCACCAGCCCGCACAGGATCAAAAACAGCGCGCCGAAGGTCACGACATGGCGGCTCATCACGCCGGTGATGGCGATCAATCCCACGTTTTGACTGAACGACGTGTTCGGCAACCCGCCGAACATCCCGCCGACCGCCGTGCCCAGACCATCAGCGAAGGTCGCGCCCTTGATCTCGGCATCGGTGGCCTCACGCCCCGCGCCGCCCTTGGTGATGCCCGAGGTATCGCCGACCGTCTCGATGGCCGAGACCACGGCCATGAAGCACATGCCCAGCACGATCGCCCAGTCAAAGCTGAAGCCGAAATGGAAGGGCGTGGGCACCATGAACCACTCGGCGCGGTCGAGCGACACGAAGCTGACCTGCCCCATCGCCAGCGCGACCAGATAGCCGCAGAGGATGCCGATCAGCACCGAGGCGACCGAGGCAAAGCCATCGGTGAAAAACTTGATGCCCAAGGTCACGAAAACGACGACCAGCGCCGGGGTCCATTTGGCGAGCGAGCCGAAGGCCTCGGTTCCCATCAGGGGCACCCCACCGGCGGCATACTGGATCCCGACCTTGACCAGCGACAGGCCGATCATCAGCACGATCAGCCCGGTGACCAGCGGCGGCAGGGCGAAGCGGATCTTTCCGATGACGAAGCCTAGGCAGAAGTGAAAGATCCCGCCGATCAGCACGCCCGTCATCAGACCCGACAGACCGGCAGTGCCCAGACCAGCCACGGCAGGGATCATGATCGGGATGAACGCGAACGAGGTGCCCTGCACGATGGGCAGACGCGCACCGACCGGGCCGAAGCCGATGGTCTGAAACAGCGTGGCGATACCGGCGAAGAGCATCGACATCTGGATCATGTAAGTCATGTCAGGAAAGCCGAGCGCCCCCTGATCCGAGCCGAACCCGATACCGGCAGCCCCGCAGACAATGATCGCCGGGGTGACGTTGGCGACGAACATGGCGAGCACATGCTGGATGCCCAGCGGCACCGCCATGCCCAGCGGCGGCGTGTAGTCGGGGTCTGCCAGTTGTTCTGGCGTTCCAATCGCAGACTTGGCCAATCGTGTTCCTTCCCTGGGGGGTTTGTTCGTTTTTTATGCGCCGTCTCCGCGTCCACCCCCACGGCAGCGGTCCGGTCAGCGGTCCGGGTTGACCCGGATCCTTGTGAGTGCGGCCCCTCTCGGGGGCCGGGCTCAGAGGTCGATGACGGTGTAAGGTGCGTCGAACCAGTGTTCCTGCAGGTTGGCCGTGGTGCCGATCCGGTCGACCACGGCGAACAGGCCGGGTGCCGCGAGCGGGGTCAGCACCCCGTGCCAGGTGCCCCGGTACAGGTTGATCGCCTGCGCGCCGTCGGTGACGAAAGCCAGCGGGGTGCCGGGCACGCCGCCCGCATCGGGGGCGACGATGACCAGAAACGGGTGCTGGTGCATCGGGATGAAGGCTTGCGAGCCTTCGGGGTGACGCTCGACCATGTCCAGCCGGTAGGGCAGCGCGCGGGGTTCGGCGTTGAACAGCGAGATCCCGGCCCGGCCCTGCGGCCCGAAATCGAGCGTTGCGCGGTCGTGGTGGCGACCGCACAGGCCCTGATTGATGATCTTGTCCGGTGCGCCCGTCACGTCGAGCACGTCGCCGAAAGGGGCGAAGGCGGCGGCGGTTAGGGGGTGGGTGGGGATTTGGCGCGTCATGTCGGGCGTCTCGCGGGTGGCGAGGCCGGGGGTTTCCCACCCCCGGACCCCCGTGGGATATTTAGGGACAGATGATCGAGGGGGCGGCGCACCTTACCGACCGGCCCAGGGGCCGCGCAGGCGGGGGTGGCGGTTGACGTCCTTGTAGAGCAGGTAGCGGAACGGGCCGGGGCCGCCTGCATAACAGGCTTGCGGGCAGAAGGCGCGCAGCCAGAGGAAATCGCCCGCCTCGACCTCGACCCAGTCGCGGTTGAGTTTGTAGACCGCCTTGCCCTCGAGCACGTAGATGCCGTGCTCCATGACATGCGTTTCCTCAAACGGGATCACGCCGCCGGGCTGGAAGGTGACAAGGTTGACGTGCATGTCGTGACGCAGATCCTGCGGCTCGACGAAGCGGGTCGTGGCCCAGTCGCCCTTGGTGCCGGGCATGGCGGCGGGGGAGTGGTGCTGTTCGTTGGTGATGATGGCGTCGGGCACAGCGAGGCCCGGCGCGGGTTCATAGAGCTTGCGCACCCAGACGACGGTTGCGTCCATGCGCTGCGGGTTGCGCAGGCGCCAGTTCGCGCCGGGGGGCAGATAGACGTAGCCGCCGGGGGCGAGCGCGTGCTCGCGCCCGTCGAGGGTCAGGACCGGGCGGCCATCGGTGACGAAGAGCACCGATTCAACGCCGTCGTCCGGTTCGGGCGCATCCGAGCCGCCCTCGGGGTCGATCCGCAGGACGTATTGCGAGAAGGTTTCGGCAAAGCCCGACAGCGGGCGGGCCAGTACCCAGACATGGGTCTTGTCCCAGCCGGGCAGGTAGCTGGTGACGATGTCACGCTGCACGCCGCGCGGGATGACCGCGTAGGATTCGGTAAACACGGCGCGGCCGGTGTGCAGCGCGGTTTGCGGCGGCAGGCCGTCGGCGGGCAGGCCATAGGTGCTCATGGAAGGAGGTCTTTCAGGCGGATCTGCGCGATACGCTCGACCTGACGGCAGGCCGTGGCGAATTCGGTGGCAGTGTCGTTGGCGATACGGGTGTGGAAAGCGTCGGTGATGCTGGCCTTGGTGTTGTCGCGCACGGCGATGATGAAGGGGAAGCCGTGCTTGGCGACATAGGCGGCGTTGAGGCGCTGGAACTCGGCGCGTTCCTCATCGGTCAGCGCATCGAGGCCCGCTGACGACTGCTCGTGCGTCGATTCCGCCGTGAGCCGTTTGGCCTGCGCCAGCTTGCCCGCCAGATCGGGGTGGGCGTTGAGGACGCCAAGGCGTTCCGCCGCGCTGGCGCTGCGGAACATCCGCGCGAGCGCGTTGTGCAGGCCAAGGGCCGTGTCATGCGCCGGGCCAAGTTCGAGCTGGTACGCCCGTTCGGCGATCCACGGCGAATGCTCGAAGATCGAGCCATAGGCGGCGACAAACGTGTCGCGGTCCATCTGGCTGGGGCGCGCGTAGCGCTGGTGCGGGTGGTTGGCCGCCCAGAACTCGGCAATCTGGCTGCGGGTCGCAAACCAGGCACCGCCCTGCTGCGCCACATGATCGAGGAAGCGCAACAGCCCCGCCAGCTTGCCCGGACGCCCGATCAGGCGACAGTGCAGGCCGATCGAGAACATGCGCCCCCCTCGGCATGCAGCGTGTCGAAGCTGTCGATCAGGTACTGGCCGAAATCCTGCCCCGTCACCCAGCCCGGCGACGTGGCGAAGCGCATGTCGTTGGCTTCCAGCGTGTAGGGGATGACCAGTTGGTCGCGTTCGCCTGCCTCAAGCCAGTAGGGCAGATCGTCGTCATAGGTGTCGGAAATCCAGTCCAGCGTTCCCGTCTCGGCGGTCAGCCGCACGGTGTTCACGCTGCAACGCCCGGTGTACCAGCCGCGCGGCGGGGTGCCGACGACTTCGGTATGCAGGCGGATCGCCTCGGCGATCTGGGCGCGTTCCTCGGCCTCGGGCATGTCTTTATGCTCGACCCATTTCAGCCCGTGGCTGGCGATATCCCAACCGGCGTCGATCATCGCCGCGACCTGCTCGGGCGAACGGGCCAGCGCCGAGGCGACGCCGTAAATGGTCAGCGGCAACCCGCGCTCGGTGAACAGCTTGTGCAGCCGCCAGAACCCGGCGCGGGCGCCGTAGTCATAGATCGATTCCATGTTCCAGTGCCGCTGACCAGGCCAGGGCGCAGCCCCGGCGATGTCGGACAGAAAGGCCTCGGACTGGCCATCGCCATGCAGGACGTTGTTTTCGCCGCCCTCTTCGTAGTTCAGCACCAAAGAGATCGCGACGCGCGCGCCACCGGGCCAGACGACCTGAGGGGCGCGCGGGCCATAGCCGATCATGTTGCGGGGGTAGCGGGTAGCGTCGGTCACGGGAGCGATCCTTCAAAGGCAGTCTTATTGTCAAGGTAGACGAAAAAATCGGCAGGTTTATCAATTTCTGCCTGAAAGACCTTTGCGCTTGCAGCATACTGGTCTTTGCGCGCCGCACAGGCAAAATAGGCAAGACTTTGAACAGGAGAGCGTCATGGCCGGATATCTGACCACGCATGTTTTGGACACAGCGCGCGGGGTGCCGGCAGAGGGCATCAAGATCGCCCTTTACCGCGTCAGCGGCAATTCGCACCGCAAGATCGCCGAGACGGTCACCAATGCGGACGGGCGCACGGACAGTCCGATCCTGCCGGACGAGGCGTTCAAGACCGGCACCTATGAGCTGGTGTTCTTTGTCGGGGACTACCTGACCGCGACGGATCAGGCGGGCGACGCACCGCTGTTTCTGGACCAGATACCGATCCGCTTTGGCATGAGCGACGCGCAGGCCCACTACCATGTGCCCCTGCTGCTGTCGGCCTACGGGTATTCCACCTATCGCGGCAGCTGAGCGCTCAGGCCGCCCAGGACGGCAGGCGCTGCCACGCGCCGTCATGGCGCTGGAAGTCGTCCACCACCACCGGCTCGAACCCGGTGCGCCCCGCGCGGTGGATCGTCACCTGCGCGTGGTCGGCGCTCAGGTCGAGCAGGCTGAACCCATTGGCCTCTCCGCGCCGCCGGGTGCTGAGCGCGGTCCCGGCCTGCACAAACAGCACGCCGGGGGCGTCGCGGAACGGGCCGGAATAGCTGACATGCACATGGCCTGAGAGCACGACCTGAACCCCGGCCTCGGTCAGCGTGGCCAGCGTGTCTTTCGCCCCGTGCATCAGGGGATCGACGCTGAGGGCCGCGTGTTCCAGCGGGTGATGCATCACCAGCACACGGCTGCGGTCTTCGGCGGTTGCGAAGGTTTCGCTCAGCTTGGCGCGCTGCGCGTCGGACACGTAGCCGCGCTTCCATTGCCAGCGGTCGGCGGTGTTGATCCCGGCTGCCAGCGTATCCGCATTCTGCCAGACCGGCGCCATCTCGGGCCCGGCCGCGCGGTGGTAGCGCCGGTAAGGGCCAAAAACGCGCAGCAGCGGGTTCCAATGCGGCAGATCATGGTTGCCGGGCACGCAGAGCAGCGGCCCCGGCACACGGTCCAGAAACGCCTTGGCCAGCCGGAACTGGCCGGGCGTGCCGCGATGCGCCAGATCGCCGGACACGACGATCAGATCAGCGCGCGCGGCCTCGACGGCGGCTAGCAGAGGGTCGATCAGGTCAGGCTCATGCGCACCGAAATGCAGGTCCGAAAGATGTACTATCCGGGTCATGCGGCCACTTGATCGGCATCATCGGGCACGATGATGCTGAGCGATTGCTCATGGATCTTGAAGCTGAGGGGTGCGGACATGCGTCGTTTCTCTCCGTCATAGGCGACATGCGGGCGACGATGCGCGGTGTCGATCCGCATCTCGCGTGCGGCGATCAGGTCGATGTCGCGCCCGGCCCGCATGGTCCCCGTCGCCAGCCTGAGCGCCAGATTGACCAGATGCGTTCGCGTACCGCCCCGGGCGACATAGACAGCGAACTGGTCATCATGAATGGCATCGGCCCCTTCGAGGCCGAAATATGCCAGTTGATAGGCCGAACGCGCGACAAAGATCAACGGCGTGCGCACATGCCGGATCTGGCCATCGTCGGCCTGCATCGTCAATTTATAGGGCCGCTGGAAGCGGATCAATGTGCGCAGCAGCGACCAGTTGGCCATCAGCCGCGAGCGCCCCCAGCGCCGGTAAATGTCTTCGCGCGCGCGCAGCACGGCGGGGTACAGGCCGATCGAGGCGTTGTTGAGAAACACCTGACCGTTGACCGAACCGACGGAAATGTTGTGCCGTTTGCCGTTCAGGATCGCCCGTGCGGCCTCTTCGGGGTCTTGGGGCAAGCCCAGCCCACGGGCGAAATAGTTGAAGGTGCCCAGCGGCAGCACGCCCATGCTGACCCCGGCCTCGTCGCCGTCCTGCCGCAGGTCATCGCCCAGCAACGCCTGCGCGACGCCTGTAACCGTGCCATCCCCGCCCGCGGCGACGATGATGCGATAGCCGTCAGCGATGGCGCGCCGGACCTCGTCCTGAAGCCCAGAGTCATCGGTCCACCGGCGCAGCTGCGCCTCGGCCCCCAGCACGGCCATGGCCCGCTCGATGGCCTGCGCATCACGGCTGTTTCGCCCCGATTTCGGATTGGCGATAACGCAGATGTCGCTACTCTGGATCGCTCGTCGTATCGCTCGCTGTGCGGTCATCACCGCTCCCTTGCGTGGGGTCTGGCAGCACCAGCCCCTGAACCTGAGCGGCCATATCCGAGCGAATGCGCCCGACGATGAAATCCGCGAATAACCGCACCTTTGGATCGCGCAGCCGCCGGTGCGGGGTCAGCAGGCTCAACGAGACGGACAGCGGCGGCGTGGCCTGCGCCACCGGAACCAGCGCGCCCGACCGAAGATAAGCGCCGACCTCGAACAGCGGTTTCAACACGATCCCGTGACCCGACAAGGCCCAGTCGGTCAGCATGTCGCCGTCATCTGATTCGTAGGGGCCGGAAATGTCGTATTTCTGCACGCCCTGCGGCGTTTGCAGCGCCCATTGGAACTCTTTCGCACCCGGATAGCGCAGATTAAGACAATCGTGCCGCTCGCGGATCAGCGTCGCGCCATCCGCCGGATTGCCCCGGCGCTCGATATACGCAGGCGCGGCGCAGAGCACGCGCGGGCATTCCGCGATCACCCGCATCTTGAGCGCGCTGTCCTCCAGCCGACCCAGATGCAGCACGGCATCCAGCCCCTCGGCGGTGACGTCGATGATCCGGTCCGACAGGCGCAGGCGCAGGTCAATCTGCGGATAGGCGGCCTTGAAGGCGGGCACGAACGGTCCGACGAACCGCCGACCCACGCCCAAAGGCGCACCGACGAACAACACGCCGCGCGGGTTCTGCGTGGCATCGGCGACGGCGGATTCCGCGTCCTGAATGGCTTGCAGGATGCCCAGCGCGCCCTCGTAAAAGATGCGGCCGTTTTCGGTCGGTTGCAGTTTGCGCGTTGTGCGGTTGAACAGCCGCACGCCCAAGTGTTTTTCCAGCTCGCTAATCCGCCCTGAGGCGACAGCGGGCGAGGTGCGCTGATCCCGGGCAGCGGCCGACATGCTGCCCAATTCATAGACACGCACGAACATCCGGACCATGTTGACATAGGACATTTTCAGGCCCCGCTTGAAAGTCCTCAGAGATTTGACGGACTAACAGAAAGACCAGCGGCGGTATAGCCTGCCCAAAACAAAGGAGTCAGGGATGTTCGAACTCGCCATCATCGGGGCCTGGGCCGAGTTCGCCCTGCGCTGGCTGCACGTGATCACGGCGATGGCGTGGATCGGCTCGTCGTTCTATTTCATCGCGCTGGATCTGGGCCTGAACCGCAACATCCCCGGCCCGGCGGATGGCGAGGAATGGCAGGTCCACGGCGGCGGGTTCTACCATATCCAGAAATATCTGGTCGCACCCGCGACGATGCCGGACCACCTGATCTGGTTCAAATGGGAAAGCTACATGACCTGGATCTCGGGCTTTGCGCTGATGTGCATGGTCTATTATCTGGGGTCCGAATTTTACCTGATCGACCCGGCAGTCATGGATCTGGCCCCCTGGCAGGCGATCGGGATCTCGCTGGTGTCGCTGGCCTTTGGTTGGCTGGTCTACGACCAGATCTGCCGCCGCTTCGTGAACTCGAACCAGACGCTGGTGATGGTCGCGCTCTACGTGGTGCTGGTCGGCATGGCGTATTTCTATACCTCGGTGTTCACCGGACGCGCGGCAATGATCCATCTGGGCGCGTGGACGGCGACGATCATGACCGCGAATGTGTTCATGGTGATCATGCCCAATCAGCGGATCGTGGTGGCCGACCTGCAGGCGGGGCGCAAACCCGACGCCAAATACGGCAAGATCGCCAAGCAACGCTCGACGCATAACAACTACCTGACGCTGCCGGTCATCTTCCTGATGCTGTCCAACCACTACCCGCTGGCCTTTGGTACGCAATACACTTGGATCATCGCCTCGCTGGTGTTCCTGATGGGCGTGACGATCCGGCACTATTTCAACTCGAAGCACGCGCGCAAAGGCAACCCGACCTGGACCTGGGCAGTGACGGCGGTGATCTTTATCGTCATCATGTGGCTCTCGATTGCCCCCGCGATGCGCGCCGAGGAAGATCTGGCGTCTCTCCCGCCCTCCGTCGCCCGCTTCGCGCAGGCCGAGGAGTTTTCCGAGGTCCACAATGTCGTCGTCGGTCGCTGCTCAATGTGCCATTCCGAGTATCCAGTCTATCCCGGCATCAACTGGGCTCCGCACGGGTTGATGCTGGATACCGAAGCCCAGGTCGCCCGCGCGGCGCGGCTGGTCTATCTGCAAGCCGGGCGCGCCCACGCTATGCCCCCGGCGAATGTCAGCTGGATGGAGGAAGACGAGCGCGCGCTGATCCGGCAGTGGTATCAAAGCGTCGCTGGCGTGCAGGGCTAAGACGGAAGCGCGCAGCGACGTCGGGGGGCTGCTCGCCCCCGTCGCCAAAGGGGGACGCACGCGCCCCCTTTGGACCCCCCGTGGATATTTGTGGCATAAAGTTGGGCGCAGTTAACAAACCCTTAATGCCCAACTTTATGCCTTAAATATCCTGGGGGGTGAATTGGCCGCCAGGCCAAGAGGGGGGCAAGGCCCCCCTGCCCGGTCGCCCAAGGGCCAGAGCCTGCATGGCTCTCGACCGAGGGCGAAACACCTCACCCGGCGAAGCGCGCCGCCAGGCGGTTGCGGGCTTGCGGCAGCGGTTTGTTTCCCAGCGCCGGGGCCAGCACCTCGCGCAGGAAATGCCCGGTCGTCTGAAGCCCCTGCGCCATCTGTTCGCGGCTTTCCGGCGCCGCGGCGTCGAGCAGCAGAGGCGGCAGCGGGAGCAACCGGTCGGCCCAGTCGCCCGCAGCTTCAGCCGTCACCGCCCGCCCGGTCTTCGGTGAGACATAGGCCAGCCCGTCGATCTCTCCGCTCACCGCGCAGGCGCTCAGGTCGAGACCGTAGCCCGTCTCGTCCAGCAGCAGGCGTTCCCAGAGCAGGTAGGTGCCGAACCACGCGTCGCCCTCGGCCAGCCGGTCGAGCAGCGCGGTGGTCAGGGCATACAGCCGCGGCTGGGGGTCACGGTCGGCCAGCGCGAAGACCGCCAGCGCGCTCAGCGCGTTCAGCGCCGCCAGCCGTTCGGCGTCGAGCATGATGGTACTTGCCCGCGCCCGCACTGGCTCAACCGTGAAGTTGCCCAGATGGTCATCCAGCCGCGCCCGCCAACTCAGCGCCAGCGTGTTCCCCGGTTGCAGCACCGGCGTCAGCTTGCGCCCGGTGCCGCCGCGCACCGCGCCGCGGTGCAGCCCGTGCTCGGCGGTCAGCACCTCGATGATGGCGGTATTCTCGCCATGCGGACGCGCGCTCAGCAGGATGCCGTCGCCCGTCCAGTCCATCGCTTACAGCGCCCGCCAGCCGATGTCGCGGCGGCAGAACCCTTCGGGCCAGTCGATCCGGTCCACCATCACATAGGCGCGCTGATGCGCCTCGGCCAGCGTTGCCCCCCGTGCCGTCACGTTCAGCACGCGCCCGCCGTTGCTCAGGATGACGGCACCATCGGCCTTGGTCCCGGCATGATAAACCATGTTGAAACTGTCTTCGGGCAGCGCCTCGAGCCCCTTGATCGGCGTGCCCTTGGCATAGGTCCCCGGATACCCCTTGGCCGCCATCACCACCGTCAGCGCATGGTCGTCGGCCCAGTTGACCCGTGCCTCTTCCAGCCGGCCTTCGGCGCAGGCCAGCAGCAGGTCGAGCGCCTGCGCACCCAGTCGCAGCATCAGCACCTGACATTCGGGATCGCCAAACCGGACGTTGTATTCCACCAGCCGCGCCACGCCGTTTTCGATCATCAGCCCGGCGTAGAGCACGCCCTGATACGGCGTCCCGCGCCGCGCCATTTCCACCATCGTCGGGCGCACGATGCGTTCCAGCGCCTGCTCGGCAATCGCGTCCGTCAGCACCGGGGCGGGCGAATACGCGCCCATGCCGCCGGTGTTCGGCCCGGTATCCCCGTCGCCGACGCGCTTGTGGTCCTGCGCCGTGCCGATGGGCAGCACGGTTTCGCCATCGACCAGCACAAAGAAACTGGCCTCTTCGCCGCTCATGAACTCCTCGATGACCACCTCGGCCCCGGCCGCGCCGAAGGCGCCGCCGAAGATCTCGTCCAGACCCGCCAGCGCCTCGTCCAGCGTCATGGCGACGATCACGCCCTTGCCCGCCGCCAGACCGTCGGCTTTCACCACAATCGGCGCGCCTTGCGCACGGACATAGGCCTTGGCCGCCTCGACATCCGAGAACCGCGCCCAGCCAGCGGTCGGCGCGTTCGCCGCGTCGCAGATCTCTTTGGTGAACCGCTTGGAGCTTTCCAGCTGTGCCGCCGCCGCCGAGGGGCCAAAGCACATGATGCCCGCGTCGCGCAGCGCGTCGGCGACGCCGGCGGCCAGCGGCGCCTCGGGTCCGATCACCACGAAATCCACCGCATTCTCTTCGCAGAAGGTCACGACCTCGGCCCCGTCCTCGGGGTTCAGCCGCGCGCATTCGGCGATTGCGGCGATCCCGGCATTGCCCGGCGCGACGATCAGCCGGTCGCATTTCGGGTTTTGCTTGATTGCCCAGGCCAGCGCATGTTCGCGCCCGCCGCCGCCGAGGATGAGGATGTTCATGCCGCCCGCCCGTTTACTGCCGTTCGCGGGGCTTGTAGGCTGAAAGCGGGAGTGGCTCAAGACGAAGGGCAAGATGCCGATCAGCGATCCGCAACTTTGGCATAGGCTGCAGGCTTGGCACCGTGGCAACGGCGGGCAGAGCTTGCAGAAAAGCCTTTCGGCCAAGCTGAAGCTTTTCCCCCGGAACGCCCCGCGCGTGGCCGAAGAACTCCTGCGCGACGCCTATCTCTTTGCCCGCGCGCCCGAGGCGGTAGATGCGCCACCCTTGCTGGCGGGCGGTGTTGGCGTCATTCTCCAAAGCAGGGTGCTTGTGGGCCTTGGTTTCCTGATCCTGTTTGGCGCTGCGTCCTGCATGATCCTGCTGGAATTTGCCGCGCCGATCCGGCCCGGCAAAAGAGACACCGCCTGACTCACGCCTTCCCCCTCGCCCCTCCTCACGCTAGAACCACCTCATGGACCTGATCGACGACGACCTCCCCGGCCCCGACGGCCCCGGCAACGCGCATGACTTCACCGTTTCCGAGCTTTCCGGCGCGGTCAAACGGGTGATCGAGGGCGAATTCGGTCGCGTGCGGGTGCGCGGCGAGGTGGGCCGCGTGATGATCGCGCGCACCGGGCATATGTATTTCGACCTCAAGGATGACCGCGCGGTGATCTCGGCGGTCAGCTGGAAGGGTCAGGTCGCGCGCATGGTCGTGCGCCCCGAGGAGGGCATGGAGGTCATCGCCACCGGGCGGATGACCACCTTTGGTCCGCAATCCAAGTACCAGTTGCAGGTCGAGAACGTCGAACCCGCCGGGGCCGGCGCGCTGATGGCGATGCTGGAAGCGCGGCGCAAGGCGCTGGCCGGTGAGGGCTTGTTTGACGTTTCGCGCAAGCGTCCGATCCCGTTTCTGCCGCAGGTGATTGGCGTGATCACCTCGCCCACCGGGGCGGTGATCCGCGATATTCTGCACCGGCTGGCGGATCGTTTCCCGCGCCGGGTGATCGTCTGGCCGGTCGCCGTGCAGGGTGAGCGCTGCCCGCGGGACGTGGTGCGCGCGATTGAAGGCTTCAACGCGATCAGGCCGGGCGGACCGGTGCCACGCCCCGATGTGCTGATCGTGGCGCGCGGTGGCGGCTCGATCGAGGATCTGTGGGGATTCAACGATGAAGCGGTGGTCAGGGCCGCTGCGGCCAGTGACATCCCGCTTATCTCGGCGGTGGGCCATGAGACCGACACGACGTTGATCGACCACGCCGCCGACCTGCGCGCGCCGACCCCGACCGCCGCCGCCGAACTGGCGGTGCCGGTGCGCGCCGATCTGCTGGCGCATGTCGCGACCTTGGGCGCGCGCCTGCACCGGGCTGGCACCGGTGGCACGCAAACCCGCGCGCAACGCCTGCGCGATCTGTCGCGCGCCCTGCCCCGGCCCGAGGCCCTGCTGGCCACGCCGACGCAGCGCTACGACCGCGCCGCCGACCGTTTCGCCGGGTCGCTGCGCGCGCTGGCGCAGCGCAAGACGCTGGAGTTGAACAAGGCGGCGGCAGGTCTGCGGCCGGGCGTGCTGCGTGACCGGGCAGAACGGCGAGCCGAGGCGCTGGTGCGCGCGGGCGTGCGGCTGACACCGGCCTTGCAGCAGGGGTTGGTGCGCAAATCCGAGCGGCTGACCGGCCCCCGGCTGATCGAGCGGGCGGGCGCGGCGCTGATCCAGCAACTGGCGCGGCGGCGTGAAAAGCTTGAAGCGCTGGACCGGATGCGCCGCTCGCTGGGCTATCCCGAAACCTTGGCGCGCGGTTATGCCGTTCTGCGCGACAGTGACGGCACCCCGCTCACCACGGCGGCGGCGGCCCGCAAGGAAACGCAGTTCACCGTCGAGCTGCGCGATGGCACGCTGGAAGCCGTCCCGGTCACCGCCCCGCCCCGCCCGCGCAAAAAGGCACCCGAGCCGGGGCCGGGCCAGGGCTCGCTGTTCTAAGGGTTAATAGCCCAGCGCCTTGCGCAGCATGTTCAGCGCCATGACCATGATGAACACCGCAAAGACGCGCTTCAGCGGCTTGGGGTCCATCGCATGGGCCAGTTTCACGCCCCAATTGGTGGTGATCATCGTCATGGCGATCACCACCCCAAATGCCGGGATATTCACGGCCCCGATGGTATAAGGCGGTGCGCCCTCGACCCCCAGCAGCAGGAACCCGGCGACCGAGGGCGCGGCGATGATCACCCCGAACCCCGCCGCCGTGGCCACCGCCCGGTGGATCGGCACGCCGTAAAGCGTCATCAGCGGCACGCCGAACGAGCCGCCACCGATGCCCATCAGCACCGACAGAAAACCCATGACCGATCCCAGGATGCCGCGCTTCGCCCCGCCCGGCATTGCGTCGCCCAGCCGCCAGCTTGCCCGGCCAAAGGCCAGATACAGACCCACGGTCAGGCCCAGAACGCCGAAGATGCCTTGCAGGATCACCGACCGCAGCCCCGAGGCCGCGATCATCCCCAGAACGGCCCCGCCCGCGATCCACGGGGCCCAGCGCTTGAGGATCTCCCAGTCCACCGCGCCCCGCTTGTGATGCGCGCGCACCGATTTGACCGAGGTCACGACAATCGTCGCCAGCGAGGTCGCCAGACAGACCTGCATCAGATGCGGCCCGCCGTAGCCCAGCGCCGTGAAGGCGTAGAAGAAGGCAGGCACCAGCACGATGCCGCCGCCGACCCCCAGCAAGCCCGCAATCACCCCGGCCACCGCGCCAATCGCCGCCAGCAAAGCCACCATCAGCGCCAGAAGACCGGGATCGGGCATGCTCAAATCCCCTGTGCCTCGGTGGCGACCAGCCGGATGCGTTCCACCATCGCCCGCAGCCCGTTCGAGCGTTGCGAGGACAGATGCTCATCCAGCCCCAGCCGCTTCAGGGCGGCTTGTGCGTCCAGCCCCGGCACCTCGGCCAGCGGGCGGCCCGCGTAAAGCGTGTGCAAGACGGCGATCAGCCCGCGCACGATCATCGCGTCGCTTTCGCCGTAGAAATCAAAGAGGCCGTTTTCGATGTTCGGGTACAGCCAGACCTGACTGGCGCAACCGTTCACCTTGTTGGCGGGAACCTTCAACGCCTCTTCCATCTCGGGCATCTCGCGGCCCAGTTCGATGACGTGGCGATAGCGGTCTTCCCAGTCGTCAAGGAAATCGAAGGTCTCGGCCAGCTCGTTGAACTCGTCCTGTGCCATGCCTGCTCCGCTGCTGTCGTTGCGGGTTCAGACCTAGGCCGAGACGCGCCAAAGGTCCAGCCCTTGCCCTTTTCAACCGGACCACTTTGCGCTAGGTCTGGCGCGCGTTCTGCACCGAGGGAAGCCCTATGAAAACTCCGCTTGCTGCCTTGCTGATGTCGTCGCTGGCCCTGTCTGCGTGCGGGGGCTTCAGCGACTCGCGGATGAACCCGCGCAACTGGTTCGGCGCGTCGAGCGTTGAGGAGCGCCCGGATCTGGGCCCGACCACCCTTGTCGACGATCCGCGCCCGCTGGTGCCGCAGGTCAGCGAGATGGTGATCGAGCGTACCTCGTCCGGTGCCATCGTGCGCGCCTCGGCGGTGATGCCCTCGGCTGGCTGGTGGGATGCCGAACTGGTGCCCGAAAACTACGGTCGCCCCAGCGCCGGTGTGCTCAGCTTCCGCTTTGTCGCCATGCCGCCACGCACCCCGGTGACCGGACAAAACCCCGGGGCCCGGACGATTGTCGCGGTCTACGCGCTGACACAGGCTCAGCTGGATACCACCGCCGACATCACGGTCATTGGCGCCGAGAACACCCGCCGCGCCCGGCGCTGACCTCTCTGGTTATGCAAACGGGGGCCCCGCAAGGCCCCCGTCACAGCGCGCCTCAGGCGCGCGTTTTGCTGCCGGGGGCCGGGCGGGGCCTTGCGCCCTGCCCGGCCCCCGGCGTTCCCGTTACTTCACGGTGATACGACCGTCGGTATAGGGCTGGTAGGGGTTATGCTCGGCCAGATACTCGGCCAGAACGTCGGCCAGATCGGGGCCAAAGTCATAGGCGTTGGTCGCGTGATCGCGGAACACCGCATAGCCGTCGCCGCCATTGCGCACATAGTCATTGGTCACCAGACCATAGGTCGCTGCCGGATCAATCGGCACCCACGCGCCTTCACGCATGACCATGACGTCGCTGACCCGCGAGCCCGCCGGTGCCGAGGCGTCGAAAGCATAGGTCAGGCCACCGACCTGCGCAAAGCGCCCAGCGCCTTCCTCGATCTGGCTCACACCGTTTTCCAGCGCCGCAACAACGTATTCGCCGGTCAGCTCGAACGTGGCCAGCGTGTTCTGGAACGGCAGAACCTCCAGCACGTTGCCCATGGTGATCGTGCCGTCGCCAATCGACGCCCGCAGACCGCCGCCGTTCTGAATGGCAATGGTGATGCCTTGGCCTGCGACACGGGCCAGCATGGCGTCGGTCACCAGATTGCCCATCGTGCATTCCATCGCCCGGCAGGTCGTACGGTCGCCGTCGATAGCCTCAACCGCTTCGGAAACCAGCTCGCTGCGGGTCTCTTCGATCGGACCGGCCAGCGTGGCGACCCAGGCAGCGATTTCGGGATCGGGGGTGACTTCCGCGTTGATCTCGATGGTGTCGCCGGTGGCGTAGATCAGCTTGCCTTCGTCATCCAGATCCAGAATCAGGTGGCCCAGATAGCGGCTATAGGCACCCGCCTGAACGACCGGCACGATGGACCCGTCGACATTATCCACCCAGGTCGGATACGGCCCTTCACGGCGCGGATCGCTGGCGGACAGGTAGGTGTGGCTGTGGCCACCGACAACGGCGGTCAGGCCCGGCACTTCGGCCGCGATGCGCTGCTCGCCGACATAGCCCACGTGGGTCAGCGCGATGATGGTCGTCACGCCCTCGGCGTGCAGTTCTTCAACCGAGCGTGCTACGGATTCAACCGCACTTGAGAACGCGATGGTCGGCCCGGGCGACGCGATATCGGGGGTGTCTTCGGTCAGCGCGCCCACGATGCCGACGCGCAAGCCGCCGGTTTCCAGAATCGCCCAAGGCACGATGCGCCCGGCCAGCAGGTTGTTTTGCGACACGTCGATGTTCGCGGCGACAATCGGGTATTGGTCCTGATCGGCGAAGACCAACAGCCCCTCAGGCCCGTTGTCGAACTCGTGGTTGCCCACCGCCATCGCATCCAGACCGATGCGCAGGTTCATCTCGGCCTCGACCGCTCCGCCATAGGTGGTGAAATACAGCGAGCCCTGCGATTCGTCGCCAGCGCTCAGCACCAGCACCGGATTGCCCTCAGCGGTGATCGCGTCGCGCATCTGGTTGATCAGCGTGAACAGCCGTGCCGCGCCGCCAAAGCACTTGCCCTCGGCCTCGTCCCCGGCCGAACAGGTCGAGTTGAAGCGGTTGATCGGCTCAACCCGGCTGTGGAAGTCGTTGAAATGCAGGATGTGCAACTCGGTCGCATAGCCCGGCAACGCGCTGGCAGCCGCCAGCGCTGTCGAACCGAGGATGGCCCTGAACTGGGTCTTGAAGGACATTAGAGTTCCCCTGTTGGAATTTTTCCCGAAGGTCAAAGATTGCCCGCCTTGGGCGCAGAGTCAAAGGTCACGTCACAGGCTTTCCCAAGGGAAGGCGACGTGCGCATGACAGTGCCCGCGCCACACGCACCCCGTGCTGCCCCATTGACCAGAGGCCGCGCTTTGGGCAAGAGCATCGCATGCTCGTGTACAAGATCTTTCGCCGCTCCGAATGGGATGCCTTTGCCGCCGCCGGTCGCACCGAAGGCGCGCCGGTCGATCTGGCCGACGGCTATATCCATATGTCCACCGCCCAGCAGGTTGTCGAAACCGTCGCCAAGCATTTCGCCGGAGAAAGCGATCTGGTGCTGCTGGCGATCGAAACCGACACGCTGGGCCCTGCGCTCAAGTGGGAGCCGTCCCGTGGCGGGGCGCTGTTCCCGCATCTCTACCGCGCGATGGTGCGCGCCGATGTGGTCTGGGACAAATCCCTGCCGCTGGGCGCTGCCGGGCATATCTTCCCCGAAGGGGTGATCTGATGATCGAACAGCTCGGCCTGTGGGCGCTGCACCGCATCGACCCGGAAACCGGGCATGGTGTGTCACTCAAGGCGCTGAACGCCGGGCTGGTGCCGCTGCCCGGGCAGATCACCTCGGATCGCCTGCGTACGGTCGTGGCGGGGCTGGAACTGCCCAACCCGCTGGGTCTGGCTGCGGGCTTTGACAAGAACGCCGTGGCCTTGGCCCCGCTGGCACGCTCGGGCTTCGGCTTTGTCGAGGTCGGCGCGGCCACGCCCCGCCCGCAACCCGGTAATCCCCGCCCCCGCCTGTTCCGGCTGTCCGAGGACCGCGCGGTGATCAACCGCTTCGGCTTCAACAACGAAGGCGCCGAGGCCATCGCCGCCCGCCTCATGCGTCGCACGGCGGGGCCGATTGTTGGCCTGAACCTTGGCGCGAACAAGGACAGCGCCGACCGCGCCGCCGATTTCGCCAGCGTCCTGCGCCTCTGTGGCCCCTTCGTCGATTTCGCGACGGTCAATGTGTCGTCCCCCAACACCGAGAAACTGCGTGATCTGCAGGGCGCCGATGCCCTGCGCGGTCTGCTGGCCGGTGTCATGGCCGAGCGTGACGCGCTGGAACGCCGCCTTCCGGTGTTCCTGAAGATTGCGCCGGATCTGACCGCGCAGGAACTGTCAGACATTGCCGGTGTGGCGCTGGACTCCGGTCTGGACGCGATCATCGCCACCAACACCACGTTGGGGCGCGATGGTCTGAAAAGTGCCCAAAAGGGCGAGATGGGCGGGCTGTCCGGCGCGCCCCTGTTCGAAAAGTCCACGCGCGTTCTGGCCCAACTCTCGGCGCTTACCGAAGGCCGCCTGCCGCTGATCGGCGTTGGTGGTGTCGATTCAGCTGAAACCGCCTATGCCAAGATCCGCGCCGGGGCGAGCGCGGTGCAGATGTATTCGGCGCTGGTCTATGGCGGCTTCTCGATGATCGGGCAGATCCTGCGCGGACTCGACGCGCTGCTTGAACGCGACGGGTTCGCAAGCGTGGCCGAGGCTGTCGGCACCGGAAGAGACGCATGGCTCTAGAAATCTGGCACAACCCGCGCTGCTCGAAATCGCGTCAGGCGCTGGCTTATTTGCAAGACCAAGGGCTGACGCCCGAGATCCGTCTGTACCTCAATGCGCCGCCCAGCGCCGCAGAGATCCGCTCGATGCTTGCGGCTCTGGGGCTGCCGGCCGCCGATCTCCTGCGCAAAGACGGCGCGGCGCTGAAATCGGAATCCGAGGATGCCATCATCGCCGCCATGGCCGCCAACAGCGCGCTGATCGAGCGCCCGGTGATCCGCAATGGCGACAAGGCGGTCATTGGCCGACCGACCGAAGCCATCGATCAGATCCTCTGACCCCCGGAATCATCCGGCCGTCCGCACCGCCCGGATCGCGAACACGCAACCATCCGTCGGCAGTTCAGGCACCGTCGCACACAGCCCGCGCGCGATCTGCCACGCCGCCAGCACGCGCGGCACGTAATCGCGGGTCTCGGCGAAGGGTGGCACCCCGCCGTTGCGGCGCACCGCCCCCTCGCCCGCGTTATACCCGGCCAGCGCCAGCACCACATCGCCCCCAAACTCACCCAGCAACCAGTCGAGATAGGCCACCCCGCCACGGATATTCTGCGCCGGGTCGTTGGCATCCTCGACCCCGAACCGCGCCGCCGTTGCCGGGATCAACTGCATCAACCCCTGCGCGCCCGCGTGGCTGATCGCCCCGACCCGCCCCGCCGATTCCACCGAGATCACTGCCAGTGCCAGCGCCGGTGACACGCGGGTGCCCACCGTCGCCAGCAGGATCGGCGCGCTATGGGCCGCCGCGATGTCCTGCAGATGCTGCACGCTGGGCTCGGGCACCCGCGCGTCCTCGGGCGCATCGCGCAGCGCAGCCATCGCGGTCAGAAAACGCCCCTCGCCCTGATCGAGATTGGGCGAGACGCTCTCCCAGAACCACGCAAACCTTGCGCCATCCGGTCCCGCCGCCGGCAGCGGCTGCGCGGCACGCGCGATCAGCGGGGCCACCGGCGCAGGCGGTGCGAGGCGGCGCGCCTGCTCTTCGGGATCGACCTGCACGGTAATGCGCGGCCCGTCCGACGGCGGCGCGACCCCGATACGGCGAAAGGTAAAGTCATCAGCCACGGCCGCGCTGGCCACGACAAAGCAGAGCGCCCCGGTCAGGGCCGCCGCACATCGCGCAGGGAAAATGGGCAAGCTGCTCGGCATGGCCCCGGTTTCTTGGTCTTGTTGTGATCACGGTGCCAGAAAACCGCTGGTTTCGCAAATCTTTGCTGCTCAAGCGCCGGTTCGCACCTTAAAGCGCAAGATCATGGTGGCCAGAGGTGATTGTGCTCGGGTCCAACGGATGCCGCCCGCGCGGAAACGGCTTCGCATCCCGGCGACTCGCGCGCCCGGACACGTCGGGCAACGCCCATCCCCTGAGTCGTCGCAAAGGCGTTCGTTGCCAAAAATGACCTAAAGCGCCCGATAGCTCCACAAGGTTTCCATAGACGCATCAAGTCACAAGAAAGCACCCAGAATGCCTTACTTCCGTTGCATTTGACCCATTTTGCCGCCGCGTTGCGCCCCGATAACAGCCTTGTCGAAACGGTGAGCGGTCAAAAACCCTCAACCTCCCGCGCTCCGGTCCGACACGTTGACAACGAAGTTTGAACCCCGGAGAAACGCATGACCTTCCTGAACAAAATCAAAACCTTTGCCGCCAACGAATCCGGTGCCGTCACCGTTGATTGGGTCGTTCTGACCGCCGCGATCGTCGGCCTGGGCCTGGCCGTCATCTCGTCGGTGCGTACCGGCGTTGGTTCGCTCGCGACCGACATCTCGAACTCGCTGAGCTCGGCCTCGGTTGCCTCGCTGGGTACGCTGGGCGTCAGCCAGTAACAACCACCCCACCGCCGAATGAAAAATGGCCGCTCCATTGGAGCGGCCATTTTGCATTTTATCCCCCGCGCCGAACACAAAGGACTTGAGTCGCACACCCCGCCTGAACCAGATGACCAACCGCAGTCAAACAGTCTGTTCAGGGTCAATAATCGCCACAATCCACTGTCGTTTCCATAACACTAACAATTCACATTAATGGACCAACATTGCCTTTCTTCTGACACTTTACGCCCCTTTTGCCGCCCCGTTGCGCCGCGATAACGGCCTTGTCGAAACGGAGAGCGGTCAAAACCCCTCAACAACCCGAACTCCTGAACGGCACGTCGACCCCTGCATCACCCTTGTTGCTTTAATCCTGGAGTCTGCCATGACCGTCCTGAACAAAATCAAAGCCTTTGCCGCCAACGAATCCGGTGCCGTCACCGTCGATTGGGTTGTCCTGACCGCCGCCATCGTCGGCCTGGGTCTGGCCGTTGTGACCTCGGTGCGTACCGGCGTTGGCTCGCTGGCCACGGAGATCTCCGATCAGCTGGGCTCGGCTTCGGTTGCCTCGCTGGGCACGCTGGGCGTCAGCCAGTAATCCTCTGCCAGCAACCTGTTAAAAACGGCCGTTCCTGGGAGCGGCCGTTTTTCTATTGCGCCGCCAGCGCTGCCTAATTGCGGTCACATGCGCCGGATAGACGCGAAGCCCCGGCAGATTGGGTCAAAGACCTGTCACGAATGCGAACCCTCTCGAGCATATTGTGAGAAAGCTTGGACAATAATCCGACGAAAAGGCTTACCATCCCTAAAACGGCACCAATCCACACAATAGCCTCCTGATTGCCTTATTTTTGCCGCCCGAAGCGCACGCAAGCACCGCGAAGTCAGGTCACAAGCATTGTGCCGACACTGAGCGCCGCCAAACACCCACCCAACTGGCGCTCACCATCGCGGCACGAGCCCTTGTTTCCATCCTGCGTCTGGAGAGTCTCATGACATTCCCAAATAGCCCCGCGCCCGTCAACGACGGTGCCCAGGGCCCGGACGCGATGATCGCGGAACCATTGGGCTAACCACCCCGACAGGGCCGCCCGGCGGCTCTTGAAACTTTTATCGACTTTTCCGGACTGTTTCCGTTTCCGGACACGGTGTTGCCCAGATCACCAAACACACTGGCAACATGTGCAAAGAGACCGGGACCGCGGTCTACGTGGTATCGGCTGGCGTACAGGAGCAAACCATGCGTGGTGTACAGATCGCAATCCTTGGAATCGGACTCGCTCTGGCGGGGTTCGGCGTCTACATGGCGCAAAGCTATGTGGCGCAAACGCAGCAGGCCCTTGTGGCCGCGCAAGCGCGCGGCGCAGCGCAGGCCCCTAGCACCCCGACTGTCACTGTGATGGTTACCACCCGCCCGCTGCGCTATGGCGAGCCGATCACGGAAGCAGCCGTGCGCGCCATTCAATGGCCCGCCGACGCCGTGCCTCCGGGCGCGCTGCAGCGGATGGAAGACGCGATCCCCGACCCTACCCGCCCCCGCGTCGCCCTGCGCGCCATGGAACCGATGGAGCCATTGCTGGCCGTCAAGGTCAGCGAACCCGGCCAGCCCGCCGGCATCACGGCCATGCTGACACCGGGCATGCGCGCCTTTACCATCCGGGTTGACCAGAACAGCGGCATTTCGGGCACCCTGCGGCCCTCGGATGCCATCGACATCTACTGGACCGGTCGCGGTTCCGATCAGGGTGAGGTTACGCGCCTGCTCGCCAGCGGCGTGCGGATCATCGCGCTGGATGAGAACGGCGATCAGGATCGCAGCTTCAACGGCATCCCGCGCTCGGTCACCATCGAGGCAGAACCGGAAATCATCGCGACGATGGCGCAAGGCCAGTCAACCGGCCGCCTGTCGCTGTCGCTGGTCGGTCTGGATGACACCACCCCGGTGGACCAGTTCCAGGTCGATGCCCGCAGCCTGCTGGGTCAGGAAGCCCAGGTCGTGCTCGAACAGCAGCGCTGTTCGGTCCGCACGCGCCGCGGTTCGGATGTCGTGATGATCGAGATCCCCTGCACCAACTGACGCGACGCCCTTGCGACCAAAGCGCCACACCCGCCCCCCAAATCTGGGGGTTTTGGTGTTTTTGACGCCAAACCTTGCGGACAGTTTTCTGAAATCACACGAAAAAGACGCCGCAAACAATTGAAACTTGCAATAAAAACAGGATTCAAGCATTCTTGCGCCAAGGGGGTCCGTCAGATGACCCACCATTCGTGATCAAGAGGCAGGGTCACATGACCAGAAAGAGCAGCATCGCGTTTGCGGTGGCGCTGGCCCTGACCGGGCTGGGGCACTTCCCATTTACGACTCAGGCGGCATTCGCACAGGCCCTTCGCGTCACCTCGGGTGGCAGGGGAGAGACGCTTGCCGTCGCGATGAACCGGGCGGTCGTCGTTGAAAGCGACACGCCGTTTGTCGAATTGTCGATTGCCAATCCCGGCATCGCCGATATCTCGACACTATCGGACCGGTCGATCTATGTGCTGGGCAAGGCGCCCGGCCGCACCACGCTGACGATTCTGGGGGCCAATGGCCAGCTGATCGCCAATGTCGAAGTGCAGGTCACCCCCGATGTCGCCGAATTCCGCGAGCGGCTGCGGCAGATCCTGCCCGCCGAGCCGATCGAAGTCCGCACCGCAAACGATGGCATTGTCATGTCGGGCGTTGTGTCCTCGGGCGCCCGGCTGGACGCCGCGATGCAGCTTGCCGAACGCTATGCACCGGGCCGCGTGTCGAACCTGATGAGCGTCGGCGGCACCCAGCAAGTCATGCTGCGCGTACGCTTTTCCGAAGTGCAGCGCGGCGCGGCGCAGAACCTTGCCGCCAGTCTGGCGATTGGTCAGGGCGGCACCGTGCTGGGCAGTGGCAGGGTCAATACGCCAGCCTTGGCGAATTCCGTTCTGGGTGGCAGTCCGATTGCCGTCGGGGCGAATTCGGAACCTCGAGGCTTTATCTCCGGCGGTTTCAACATTGGCGCCGTGCAGTTTCAGGTCATGCTGGAAGCGATGGAAACCAACGGCCTGGCCCGCACCTTGTCGGAACCCAGCCTGACCGCCCTGTCGGGTCAAGAAGCGCATTTCCTGGCCGGCGGCGAAGTTCCCGTGCCGGTGGTCGGCGCATCCGGCACCGTGACCGTCGACTACCGCCCCTTTGGCGTCGAGCTGACCTTCACGCCGCGCGTTGTCGATGGCGACGTGATCAACCTGACCATGGATGCCTCGGTGTCCAGCCTCGACAGCGCGGCGTCGACGACAACCAATGGCGTGACCATCCCGGGTTTCAGCCGCCGCCAGACCTCGACCACGGTCGAGTTGCGCGACGGGCAGAGCTTTGCCATTGCCGGGCTGTTGCAGGATGACTTTCAGGGCAACACCGCGCAGGTGCCGTGGCTGGGGGATATCCCCGTGCTGGGCGCTCTGTTCCGCAGCGCCGACTACCAACGCAACCAGAGCGAGCTGATGATCTTCGTCACCGCGCATCTGGTCACGCCGACCCGGGGCGAGGCCCTGCTGTTGCCGACCGACCGCGTGCGCCTGCCCAACCAGGGGCAACTGTTCCTGAACGGTCAGTTGACCGGTGGCAGCGGTGGTGCCTCGGAAGTGTCGCGGCAGGATTTCCGTGGCGGCTATGGCTATGTGATGGAGTAAGCGATGAAACATCTGACCCAAGCCCCCTCTCCCTGTCACGCCGCAGCCTGTTGCTGGCGCTTGGCGGGACGGCGCTGACGGCTTGCAGCAGCGGATCTTTGACCTCGGAAGTGGGCAGCAATGTCGATGAAGGGGCCTTTGGCAACCCGACAGCGCATAACCTGCTGATCATGACCGGGCAGCTGGACTATGCCGTCGATCTGGCCGAGCGGTTCGAGCGCGAAGTGCCCAGCACCGTGAATTTCGCCTTCGACAGCGCGCAGTTGGACGGCGAGGCGCAGGTGACCCTGCGGCGGCAGGCAGCGTGGATCCGGCAGTTCCCCGAAGTGCGCTTCCGCGTCTTTGGCAATACCGATCTGGTCGGCTCTGAAGCCTATAACCGCGGTCTTGGCCTGCGCCGGGCGCGCGCTGTTGTCGCGTTCCTGATCCGCAACGGGGTGAGTCGCAGCCGGGTCGAGGCCGTCGCCTCGAACGGCGAAACGCAGCCGCTGATCCCGACACAAAACCGCGAGCGTCAGAACCGCCGCGCGGTCACGCAGGTTTCGGGCTTTGTGCAGGATCATCCGTTGATCCTGAACGGTGAATATGCGCTGATCGTCCACCGCGAATATGTGCAAAGCGCCACGCGCGACCCTGCTATCCCCTGATATCTCCTGCCGGAACCCAAGTCTGGCACCCCGCGCAGCGCCCTGCCCCGTCACCGGTGGCAGGGCGTTTGCTTTGGTGACCATCAGCCCGACAATTACGGTTTTTTAGCCCCATTATTGCCAAGATTACCAACGAGATTGAGGTCTCGGGGCCCGCCTGTGTTTGCGGGTGCCTGTGTGACCGCCAGAGTACCATTCGCCTGTGAACCGCGGGCCCCGGAGGACAATGAACATGTCGAGCGCAACGACCAGCAGCAAGCACATGGCCCCGATCCGGGCCTGCACCGTCTCTCGGGACGTGCAGAACTTCGATCTGCTGATCGAGGATATGGAAATGGAACTGGGCGAAAGCTGGGGCGATCTGACCTTTCCCAGCGCGTTGAAATACCTCGACCAAAGCGAAGCCAGATCGTTGGAATTTATCGCCATCGCGCTGGACGACGACGATGAAGCGAACCTTTCGATGGTCGAAACGGTGATCCTGCGCGCCAACACGCTCAACATCCGCGTCCTGCTCATCGCCGAAGAACTGGGCCCGACCGCCCTGCACCGGCTGCTGCGGCTGGGGGCCAGCGATTTCGTCCCCTACCCGCTGCCCGAAGGGGCGCTGCATGATGCCATCAAACGCCTGCGCCAGCCGGCGATTGACGTCGCCAACATCTCGCCGCAGTCGCGTCTTCAGCCGATGGCCAACCAGACCATGGGGTCGGTCTATGCCGTGCAGCCGCTGGCCGGTGGTTCGGGCGCGACAACCTTTGCCGTGAACCTCGCTTGGGAGATCGCCAATTCCGGCAAATCCGCGCCTTCGGTCTGCCTGCTGGATTTCGACCTGCAAACTGGCTCGATTGCGACCTATCTTGACCTCGCGCGGACCGAGAAAGTTTACGAATTGCTGTCAAACACGGCCGTGATGGACCGTGACTTTTTCATGAACACGCTGCAAACCTTCAACGACAAGCTGAAGGTGCTGACCGCTGCCGCCGACATGCTGCCGCTGGATCTGATCACCCCCGACGATATCGAGCGGGTGTTGACCATGGCACGCGCAAACTTTGACGTGGTGATCGTGGATATGCCCGGCACGGTCGTGCAATGGACCGAAACCGTCCTGAACGAGGCGGATCTCGTACTTCACCACGATGGAGCTGGACATGCGCTCGGCGCAGAACGCCCTGCGTCTGATCCGCGCCCTGAAGGCCGAGGATCTGCCGCTGTCAAAGCTGCGCTATGTGCTGAACCGCGCGCCGAAGTTTACCGACCTTTCCGGCAAGGCCCGCGCCAAGCGCATGGCCGAAAGTCTGGATATCGAATTTGAACTGATGCTTCCCGATGGCACGACGCAAGTCACCCATGCCAACGACCATGGGCTGCCGCTGGCTGAAATCTCGCCGAAGAATCCGCTGCTCAAGGAAATTCGCAAGCTCGCCGCCAGCATCGCTGCATCAAACCGCGACGAAAGCCGCGCCGCCGCCTGAGGAGGGTGACATGTTTTCGCGCTATCGCAAGGATACCACGACCACGGGGGCCGCTGCGCCCGATCTCGCGGGCTGTGCCGGTTCATGGCATTGCCCAGGTCTCGGCGTCGACCGCGCCTGAACTGAAACCACTGCCGCGCCCCACGGCGCCCCGGCCCAGCTTCAAGGGCTCGGCCGCCGCGTCCATCGCGGCGCAGCCTGCCACCAACGACAAGGACCGCCGCCGCAAGCAGCGCATTCTTGAGGTAAAGTCCGAGCTGCACACCCGGCTTCTGGACAACCTGAATCTGGCGGCGCTGGACACCGCGTCCGAAGCGGAATTGCGCGCCGAGATCGCCGCCATTTCGGCTGAGGCGCTGAGCGAGATCAACTTTGCCCTGACCAGCGAAGAGCGTCTGTCACTGAATCAGGATCTCTACTTTGAGGTCCGCGGCCTTGGTCCGCTGGAACCGCTGCTCAAGGACGATACGGTCAACGATATTCTGGTGAACGGCCCCAATCGCGTGTTCATCGAACGCGATGGCAAGCTGCAACTGACCGATGTGACCTTCAAGGATGAGCGTCACCTGCTGCGCATCATCGACAAGATCGTGTCCGCCGTGGGCCGCCGCGTCGACGAATCGAACCCCTATGTCGACGCCCGTCTGGCCGATGGCTCGCGCTTCAACGCGATGGTGCCGCCGGTGGCGGTGGATGGGTCGCTGGTATCCATCCGTAAATTCAAGAAGGAAAAGCTGGGCATCAATGATCTGGTGAATTTCGGCGCTTTTTCCGAAGAGATGGCGATGTATCTCGAAGCGGCGGTTGCCACGCGCCTCAACGTGATCGTCTCAGGCGGGACGGGTTCAGGGAAGACCACCACGCTGAACGCGCTTTCGTCCTTTATCGACAACGCCGAACGCATCCTGACCATTGAAGATACCGCCGAACTTCAGCTGCAACAGGTCCACGTCGGCCGCATGGAATCGCGCCCGCCCAACGTTGAGGGCAAGGGCGCGGTGACCCAGCGCGATTGCCTGCGCAACGCGCTGCGGATGCGGCCTGATCGCATCATCGTCGGCGAAACGCGCGGCGAGGAAGTGATCGACATGCTGCAGGCCATGAACACCGGCCACGACGGCTCGATGACCACGATCCACGCCAACTCGGCCCGCGACGGCATCAGCCGTCTGGAAAACATGGTCGCCATGGCCGGGATCGAGATGCCGCTCAAAGCTGTGCGCAGCCAGATCGCCAGCGCCGTCAACCTGATCGTGCAGGCCTCGCGCCTGCAGGACGGTTCGCGCCGGATGGTGTCGATCACCGAGGTGACCGGCATGGAAGGCGACATCATCACCATGCAGGAAGTGTTCCGCTTTGAACGCACGGGGCTGGAGCCGGATGGCAAGATCCTGGGCCATTTCACCGGCTGCGGGCTGCGCTCGCATTACGCCGACCGCTTCCGCCGCTGGGGCTATGACCTGCCCTCCAGCCTGTATGACGTCGCTCAGGCGCAAAAGGGGTGATCTGAGATGACCATCTCACCAATCTTAATCATCTATATCGCGATCTTCGCCGGCATTCTGATGCTGGTCGAGGCGATCTATCTCATGGTCTTTGGCCGCTCGATCCGTTTGGGCAGCCGGATGAATCGACGGCTTGAGATGCTGGACGCCAACACCAACCGGGCCGAGGTCATCGACCGGCTGCGCAAGGAAGCGAACCAGCACTCGAAATCGACAGCGATCCCCTTTTATTCGCTGCTCGCGGAAAAGGCCGAAAAGGGCAAGATCGCCTTTTCGCCGCTGATGCTGATCCTGATCATGATTCTGGTGTCGACCGTCGCCTTTCTGGCCTTGTCGCTGTTCACCGGCGCGCCGGTGGCGGTGCGTGCCGGTGTCGGGGCGGCGATGGGGATCGGCGGCGTGTGGTTCTGGGTCTCGGGCAAGGCGAAGAAGCGCTTTGGGCTGATTGAAGAACAGCTGCCGGACGCCATCGACCTGATCGTGCGCGGTCTTCGCGTCGGCCACCCCTTCGTGCACGCGCTGGCCGCTGCCGCCAAGGAAATCCCCGATCCGCTGGGCACCGAACTGGGCCTGATTGCCGACGAAGCCGCCTATGGCCGCGACATGGGCGAGGCGTTGCTGGCCTTTGCCGAACGGATGGACATGCAGGATCTGCGGTTTCTGGCTGTGTCGGTGACCATTCAGGCGCAATCGGGCGGCAATCTGGCCGAAATCCTCGATGGTCTGTCCAAGGTCGTGCGCGCTCGATTCAAGCTGTTCCGCCGCGTCCGCGCCATCACCGCCGAGGCGAAATGGTCCGGCATGTTCCTGTCGGCCTTCCCCATCGGGGCTATGATCATGATCAGCGTGATCAAGCCCGACTACTACGATGAGGTCAAGGAAACCGCCTTGTTCATCCCGACCGCGCTGGTGGTGCTGGCCTTTCTGGTCATCAACGTCCTGTACATGCGCAAGATGGTCAACATTCAGGTGTAAAGGGTTACCAAGATGAGTGCCAATCTGCTGTCCCTGCCTGTCATCATCGCGCTCTGCGTGGCCGGGGGTGTGACGCTGGTTCTGCTGATGCTGATGGGCCGTGGCGATTCAAAGCCGGACCCGCTGGCCAAGCTCAAAGAGCAGTCGCGCCGCGGACCCGGCACCGACCGCACCACCCTGTCGCGCCGGGCCTCCAGCGACGAGACAGCGCTGAACAAACGGCTTGAGCGGTACAAATCCTTTCTGGAACCGACCGACGAATCCGAAATGGGTGATGCCAAGCTGAAGATGATTCAGGCTGGCTATCTGGGCCGTAACGCCGTGCGCGATTTTCACGCCGCCAAGCTGATCATGGGCATGGGCGGGCTGCTGATCGGTCTGGTCTATATTCTGGTGTTCCCCCCCAATGAGGGTGCCTCGGTCTTTGCCACGGCAATGCCGGTGCTGGTCCCCACCCTGCTGGGCTATTACGCGCCGATCTACTGGGTGAACAAACGCCAGCAAGAGCGGCAGGAACAGATCACCCGTGGCTTTCCCGATCTCGCTGGACATGCTGCTGATCTGCACCGAAGCCGGGCAATCCATGGACCAGTCCATCGCCCGCGTCGCCAAGGAACTGCGCGCAGGCTACCCTGCGCTGGCCGATGAATTCGACACCGTCTCGCATGAGGTGAAGGCGGGCAAGGACCGGCTTGAGGTGCTCAAGGACATGGGCATCCGCTGCGGCAACGCCGATATCCGCTCGTTCGTGACGGTGCTGGTGCAATCGGCGACCTATGGCACCTCGGTCGCCGATGCGCTGCGGGTCTATGCGGCTGAAATGCGTGACAAGCGTGTGATGCTGGCCGAAGAGAAAGCCAACGTCTTGCCGACGAAGCTGACACTGGGCACAATGATGTTCACGGTGCCGCCGTTGCTGATCATCCTGATCGGCCCGTCGGTCCACGGGGTCATTACCATGCTTGCGACGGCTGATTTCGGTTTATGATAAAAATCTTCGGGCTGGCGGCGCTGGTTGCGCTGTCCGCCTGCCAATCCAGCGGCGGCTTTTCGCCCGATGGTCTGCCCGGCCGCGCCGCAAGCGCGGCCGAGGACGTTGACGGGCTGATCGTCGGCCACCGGCTAATGGAGGGGGGCGAATACGAACTGGCGCTCAGGGCCTATTACCGCTCAATGGGCGAACAGGGGCCGACGGTGGACGCGTTGTCCGCCATCGGGTCGGCGAACCTGCATCTGGGGCGTCTGGGTCAGGCCGACCAGATGTTCCGCCGCGCCATCGAATTCGACCCCGAGTTTGTTCCAGCCATCAACAATCTGGGCGTCGTCATGGTCGAGCGGGCGGACTGGGGACAGGCGGCGCATTTGTTCCGCACGGCCTTTGCGCTGGACTCGGGTCGCTCTGAAGAAATCCGTCAGAACCTGCGGCTTGCTCTCGCAAATCTCGAAAATTCAAGCTATACTGACGAAAATAACAATAATAATTTCGCTCTGGTCAGACGCGGGAATGGACGCTTCCTCCTCCTCGCCACGCCCTGAGCATCGAGCAGTGAAGAAGGACAGATCATGCGCAAGGTGTGGATAGCACCATTGTGCCTTGCGGGCCTCAGCCTGCTGGGCGCCTGTGGCGAGTCGATGCATGCCCAAACGGCCCGCGCCATCGACAGTGTGGCCGCGATTGATCAGGAAAACATGGCCGAGATGATGCTCGCCGTCTCTGATCCGCGCGAGGCCGTCGATTATTTCACCGCACAGTCGCAGCAATTCCCCGACCGGGTGATCTTTCGCCGGGGCTTGGGCAAGTCGCTGATGCGCGCCGGTCAGGCCGAAGCCTCTATCCCGGTTTGGCAGCAGGTGCTCGAACACCCCGAGGCTACCCTCGATGACCGCATCGACACCGCCGAGGCCTATATCCGCGCCAACCAATGGCCGCAGGCCGAGGCGATGCTCAACAGCGTCCCGCCCACCCATGAAACCTATGGCCGCTACCGGCTTGAGGCCATGGTCGCCGACAGCCGCCAGCAATGGGACCGCGCCGACAGCTTCTATGAAATCGCCGCCGGCCTGACGCCGACGCCGGCGGGCGTGCTGAACAACTGGGGCTTTTCCAAGCTGACGCGCGGCGATTATCGCGGCGCGGAACGCCTGTTCACCGACGCGCTGCGTCAGGATGGCAGCCTGTTCACCGCCAAGAACAACCTCGTTCTGGCCCGCGCCGCCCAGCGCAATTATGAACTGCCGCTGATCGAGATGACACAGACCGAACGCGCCGAGTTGCTGCACACCATGGCGCTGGCCGCGATCCGGCAGGGCGACGTCCAGACCGGGCGCGCGCTGCTGCAAGACGCGATCGCAACCCATCCGCAGCATTTCGAGGCCGCGGCAAACGCCCTCGCCGCGCTGCAATAAGGGGGGCGCATGCTCACGCAATCTGCCCCGGCCGCGCTCTGGCTGCTGATTTTCTCAACGCCCGTCGCCCTGTATGTCGCCTGGAGCGACCTCAAAGCGATGCGTATTCCCAATCTGGCCGTGCTGGCGCTTGTCGCCGTCTATGCCGTGGTCGGCGCGCTGACCCTGCCTTTCGTTGACTGGGCGTGGTCCTGGCTGCATCTGGTCGTTGTTCTGGTGATCGGTTTCGTGCTCAGCCTGACCGGCTGGTTCGGCGCCGGTGACGCCAAATTCGCCGCCGCGATGGCGCCCTTTATCGCCCTCGGCGATGTGCGCAGCTTTCTGGTGCTGCTCTGCGCTGTCAGCATCGCCGCGCTGATCGTCCACCGTGTGATGCGGGTGATCCCGGCCATCCGCCGCGCCACGCCCGACTGGGCCAGCTGGGAGCGCCGCGAATTTCCCTATGGGCTGGCTTTGGGGCCCGCGTTAATCTTTTATCTGGCTTTGGCGAGCATGCATGGAAGCTGACGCCGCGATCTGAGGCCCGCCCATGAACGACGCACCCGCCCTGTCCCGCATCCCCCCGCCGCCGCCGCCCGCGACGCTGGAGGAGACGGGCCTGCCGCTTACCCTGATGGGCGACATCCTGCTCAAGACCATGTTCCGCATGTCGCTGACCCATGTGTCGGATGTCTCGCGGATCATTTGCCTGTCCTTTGCCCAGACCCAACAGCTGATCGACACCGCCCGCGCCGAACGTCTGGTCGAGGCGATGGGCACCTTGCAGGCGACCGCCACCTCGACCGAGATGGGCTATCAGCTGACCGACGCCGGACGCCAGCGCGCCCAGCAGGCACTGGCGATCTCGGAATACTACGGCGCGATGCCCGTCCCGCTTGAGAGCTATGGCGAACAGGTGCGCCGCCAGTCGATCCGCAAGGTCAAGATCACCCGCGAGCAACTGACCGCCGCCATGGGCGATCTGATCCTGCCAGAAGGGCTGCTGGGCGATCTGGGCCCCGCTGTGACATCGGGGCGCTCGATCCTGATGTATGGCCCGCCGGGCAATGGAAAATCGTCGATCTCGAACGGGATCCGTGATGCCTTGGGCGACACCATCTACGTGCCCAGTGCCGTCGTGCATTCCGGTCAGGTGATCGCGGTCTATGACCCCATCGTCCACCGCAAGGTCGCCCCCAACAACGCCAGCACCGGAACCTCGCTGCGGCTGCACGGCCAGCGCCATGACCCGCGCTATCAACTGTGCGAGCGCCCGACCGTGATTACCGGCGGCGAACTGCGGCTCGATATGCTCGAGCTGAAATACAATGCCGCCTCGCGCACCTATCAGGCCCCGCTGCAGTTCAAGGCGATGGGGGGCGTGTTCATCGTCGACGACCTTGGCCGGCAAGAAGAGCCGCCGCAGGCGCTGGTCAACCGCTGGATCGTCCCGCTTGAGATGAACTATGACATTCTCACGCTCATTTCCGGCGAGAAGTTCATCGTGCCGTTTGACACGCTGGTCATTTTCTCCACCAACTTTCATCCCAATACGATCTTCGATACGGCCGCGCTGCGCCGGATCTTTTTCAAGATCAAGATCGACGGGCCGAACCAGGCCGACTTTCTCAAGATCTTTGCGCTGGTCGCCCGCAAGCGGCGTATTCCGCTGAACGAAGACGCGCTGATCCACCTGTTGCAGACCAAGTATCCCACCATCGACAACGTCTATGCGAACTACCAGCCGGTGTTCCTGATCGACCAGATGATCGCGATTTGTGACTACGAGGGGCGCCCCTATCACATGTCGCCCGAACTGATCGACCGCGCCTGGTCGAACATGTTCGTCAAGGATGAGGAAATCGTCCGCTAAGCCGCGCGTGACGTAACGATCCTTCTGCGGGGTGTTGGCCTGCGCCCCGCTTCGCGCTTTGCTGGCGCGCAACAGGGAGGGACCTCATGGACGATTTCACCGCGATCGAGGCCGCAGCGCGCGCAAGCTTCGCCAGACAGACAATGATGCAGACCATGGGGGCGGTTCTCGTCGACGCGAGCCCCGGCCGCTGCGTGATCCGCGCCCCCATTGCGCCGCATCTCAAACAGCAGCATGGCGCGGCGCATGCCGGGCTGGCCTTCACCATCGGCGATACCGCAGCGGGCTATGCCGCGCTGACGCTGATGGGGCTGGAGACCGACGTGATGACGGTCGAGATGAAGATCAACCTGCTCTCGCCTGCCGTCGGCGACGTGCTTGAGGCCGTCGGCACTGTCGAGCGCGCGGGCAAGCGGCTTACGGTCGTGCGGGCCGAGGTGTTCGCGCTGACCGGCGACAGCCGCAAATCCATCGCGCTGTTGCAGGGCACGATGATCCCGGTTGCACACCGGGCTTGATCGGCTGCGCGGATCTCTTTATATAACACGAATGCTATATAACGAATCACGCACATGACTGCCCCCCTGCCCGCCACCTTCGCGGCGCTCGCCGATCCAACCCGCCTGTCGATCCTCAACCGGCTGGCGCAGGGCGAAGCGACGGTCAACGATCTGGCCGCGCTGTTCCCGATCAGCCAACCCGCCGTCTCGCGCCATCTCAAGGTGCTGGAAGAGGCCGGCCTGATCGAGCGCCGCATCGACGGAACCCGGCGTCCCTGCCGGTTGAACCCGCAGGCTCTGGCCCCGGTGCGCGGCTGGATCAGCGAGCTTGAGCGCGTGATGGAGATGAATTTCGCGCGACTTGACGCGCTGTTGGCCACCCCGGAAAGGACCGACAATGCCCCTGACACTTGACAGAACCAGCCCGACCATCGCCACCGTGACCCGGCATTTCGCTGCGCCGCCAGCCCGTGTCTGGGCCGCGCATACCGAACCCGCGCTGCTGCGCCAATGGCTGGTTGGGCCGGACGGCTGGGTGATGAGCCGCTGCGAGGTCGATATGCGCCCCGGCGGCAGCCTGCGCTACGACTGGCGCTCTGCCGACGGGGCGCACGGGTTCCACCTGACCGCCGACGTGCTCGAGGTCGAGGCCCCGCACCGTATCCTGCATGTCGAACGCATGTTTCTGCCCGACCAGACGCCCGACAACACCGTTGAAACCCGGTTCATCGCCGATGGCACCGGCACCCGGATGGTCATGACGATGACGGTCGATACCGCCGAAACCATGGACGCGATGCTCGCCACCGGCATGGCCGACGGGATGGAAGCCAGCTATGCCCGGCTGGAGCGCGCGTCTCTGGCGGCGTGAGTGTGAAGGTGGGATGAAATCCCACCCTACGCGCGCCGTCCCGTAGGGTGGGGTTTCACCCCACCCACCTCAACCGCTCACGCCGTCAGTCCCTGCGGTTCGGCCAATCCGTTCGCCCGGCACGTTGCCGTCAGCGTATTGGCCAGCAGGCAGGCAATCGTCATCGGCCCCACCCCGCCCGGCACCGGGGTGATCGCCCCGGCCACGGCCGCCGCACTGGCAAACGCGACATCGCCGACCAGCGTCTTCTTGCCGTCCCGCTCGATGCGGTTGATGCCCACGTCGACCACGGTTGCGCCCGGCTTGATCCAGTCGCCGGGGATCATCTCGGGCCGACCGACCGCCGCCACCAGAATATCCGCGCCCCGGCAGACCTCGGCCAGATCCTTGGTCCGGCTATGCGCAATCGTCACCGTGCAGCTGTCGCCCAGCAGCAGTTGGGCCATCGGCTTGCCAACGATGTTCGACCGGCCCACGACCACCGCATTCAGGCCCGACAGCGAGCCAAGCTGCGCCCGCAACATCATCAGGCAACCCAGCGGCGTGCAGGGCACCATCGACTTCTGCCCGGTGCCCAGCAGCCCGACATTCGAGATATGAAACCCGTCCACATCCTTGGCCGGGTCGATGGAATTGATCACCAGATCGCTGTCCAGATGATCCGGCAGCGGCAATTGCACCAGAATGCCATTCACCGCCGGATCGGCGTTCAACTGCGCGATCAGCGCCAGCAGATCCGCTTCGGCCGTATCGGCGGGCAGCTTGTGCTCGGTCGAGTTCATCCCGACTTCGGTCGTCTGCTTGCCTTTGGAGCGGACATAAACCTCGGACGCCGGGTCTTCGCCGACCAGCACCACAGCCAGACCCGGGGTCAGCCCGTGATCGGCCTTGAGCCGCGCAACATGGTCGGCCACCTGCGCGCGCACTGTCGCCGCAAAGGCTTTCCCGTCGATGATGGTGGCGCTCATGCGTCCCTCCCGTTCTGTCCCGAGACCCGCGCTTCGCGCGCGATCCGTTGTTCGATCATCACCCGCGCCATCGCCCCGGCGATATCGGGGACAAAGCCGGTGACCTCGGCCCGCGTGCGGACCCGGTCCACCACCGCCTGCATGCGGGACGGCGCGGCGGCGGCAATCCCCTCGCGGGCCTTCAGGACCGCCACCCGGTCGACAAAGGTCAGCCGCGCGGCCAGAATTCCGATCAGCCGGTCGCAAAGCGCGTCACTGCAGGCGCGAAGCCCGGCCCTCGTCTGCACGGCCTCGGGCAGCGGCAGCGCCTCAGACATCGGTCAGCGCGTATTCGGCGCGGTAATGCGCCATTTGCATCCGGGTCGCCAGAACGGCGTTCTTCATCAGCGTCGCCACGGTCACCGGCCCCACCCCGCCCGGCACCGGGGTCAGCCACCCGGCAACCTTGGCGCAGCTGTCGAAATCGGCGTCGCCGACCGTCTTGCCATCGACCCGGTTGATGCCGATGTCGATCAGCGCCGCGCCGGGTTTGAGCATGTCACCCGTCACCAGCCCCGGCTTGCCCACTGCCACGAACACCGCATCCGCCGCGCGTGAGTGCATGGCGACCGAGCGGGTCATGTGGTGGCAGACGGTGACCGTGGCGCCCAGGCTCATCAGCAGAAAGGCGATGGGTTTGCCGACGATCTCGGAATGGCCGATGACGGTGACATCCAGCCCTTCGATCTTCAGCGGCAGGGTCTTGAGGATCTCGACCGCCGCGACAGCGGTACAGGGGCCGAGGGCAAGGTCGTTATAGACGATGTTGCCGATGGAGGCGGGGTGCATCCCTTCGACATCCTTCAGGGGATGCACGGCCTTTTGCAGCGTTTTCACCGGGATATGCGCGGGCAGCGGGCGCTGGATGATGATGCCGTTGACGCGCGGATCGGCGTTCAGGCCCTGCAGCACCCCAACCAGTTGTTCCATCGAGATCGTCTCGGGGTAAGTGCGCGCCTCGAATTCGACCCCCGCGTTCTCGGCGGTGCGCTGCTGGTTACGCACATAGACCTCGGACGCCGCGCCATCGCCGACGGTGATCGACACCAGCCGGGGCTGCCAGCCCAGAGCGGCCAGCTCGGCGGCTTCGGCAGCAGTCTCGGTGCGCATCCTGGCGGCGATGGCCTTGCCGTCGATCAGGGCTGCCCGGATCCCGTCAGTTTTCATCTGCTATCCTCAAAGTTAAGCGCCGGGCGGGGGCCGCCCCTGCCCGGCTGGTGGGGTGTGGGGGCTCAGAACAGCCCCTCGACAAAGCCGTCTGCATTGATACCGATGGTTTCCGCCGCCGGTTTGCGCGGCAGGCCCGGCATGGTCATGATCTCGCCGCAGATCGCCACGATGAACCCGGCCCCTGCCGACAGGCGCACCTCGCGCACCGGGATCGAGTGCCCGGTCGGCGCGCCGCGCACGTTGGGGTCGGTGGTAAAGGAATACTGCGTCTTGGCCATGCAGACCGGCAGATGGCCATAGCCCGCCGCCTCCCACGTCTTGAGCTGGTTGCGCACCGAGGTATCGGCGATCACCCCATCGGCGCGGTAGATGCGCTTGGCGATGGTCTCGATCTTGTCCATCAGGCTCATGTCGTCGGGATAGAGCGGCGCGAAATTGGCCACGCCCGTCTCGGCCATCGCCACGACCTTGTGCGCGAGGTCTTCCATCCCGGCCGAGCCATCGGCCCAATGGGTGCACACGATCGCCTCGGCCCCCTGCGTGGCGACGAAATCCTTGATCGCCTGCAGCTCGGCCTCGGTGTCGGAATGGAAATGGTTGATTGCCACCACCACCGGCACGCCGAAACTTTTCACATTCTCAAGGTGACGGCCCAGATTGGCGCAGCCCTTCTCCACCGCCTCGACGCTCTCTACCCCCAGATCGGCGCGCGCGACGCCGCCGTTCATCTTCATCGCCCGCACCGTGGCGACAAGGACGGCGGCGGCGGGCGTCAGACCGGCCTTGCGGCATTTGATGTCGAAGAACTTCTCGGCCCCCAGATCGGCGCCAAACCCGGCTTCGGTCACGACATAGTCGCCCAGCTTCAGCGCCGTGCGCGTGGCAATGGCCGAATTGCAGCCATGCGCGATATTGGCGAACGGTCCGCCGTGGACGAAGGCCGGGTTGTTCTCAAGCGTCTGCACCAGATTGGGCTGCATCGCGTCTTTCAGCAGCACCGTCATCGCGCCATCGGCCTTGATGTCGCGGCAGGTGATCGGCGTGCGGTCGCGGGTATAGGCGATGACGATATTGCCCAGACGGCGCTGCAGATCGGCCAGATCGCGGGCCAGACAGAGGATCGCCATGACCTCGGACGCGACGGTGATATCAAAGCCGGTCTGGCGCGGAAAGCCGTTGGACACGCCGCCAAGGCTGGTCACCACATCGCGCAGCGCGCGGTCGTTCATGTCCATCACCCGGCGCCACATCACGCGGCGCTCGTCAATCTCCAACCCGTTGCCCCAGTAGATATGGTTGTCGATCATCGCGCTGAGCAGGTTATGCGCGCTGGTGATCGCATGAAAATCGCCGGTGAAATGCAGGTTCATTTCTTCCATCGGCACAACCTGCGCATGGCCGCCGCCCGCAGCCCCGCCCTTCATGCCGAAGTTCGGGCCAAGGCTGGCCTCGCGGATGCAGATCACCGTCTTCTTGCCGATCCGGTTCAGCCCGTCACCCAGCCCCACCGTGGTGGTCGTCTTGCCCTCACCGGCCGGGGTCGGGGTGATCGCCGTCACAAGGATCAGCTTGCCATCGGGGCGATCCGCCAGGCCGTTGATGAAGCTCTGGCTGACTTTCGCCTTGTCGTGGCCATAGGGCAGAAGATCGGCCGCGGGGATCCCCAGCGCTTCGCCAATCTCAAGGATCGGCTTTTTGTGAGCCGCGCGCGCAATTTCGATGTCGGTCTTGAAGGTCATGAACACTGTCTCCCCTTCTGCGTCGTGGCTCACCCCTGACTTAGCTAGCCGCGTTGCATGTATACATTCCTAATGCAGTGCCGCCGCCGGTTTTTGCGGGGCACCCGGTTTCGTATCGGAAATCCTAGCCGTTATCGGCGAAGGGCGCGCGACATTTGTGACCAGACCGGCTGATCGGGCACAAACAACCGCAACCGGTCGCCCAGGGCCACGCGCCCCTCGGCCTCGACCCAGGCCGTCACCCCGCGCCGATCCGCGGCGGCGGGTTTGAACGCCTTGCCGTAGCCGGGGTGCTGGGTCTCGATGGGGCGGGCGGGCAGCGTGCAGGGGCGGTTTTCCATGTCCACGGTCAGCGAGGCCCCGCTGTCGGCCAGCAGCCGCGAAGACGGCGGCACATGGCTGAAATCGGGCACCCCGCGCAGCACCATCGTCGCGCCGATCAGCGTCGGGTCCAGCGTATCCAGCCCCATCTCTTGCGCAATCGCCACCAGCTCTTCCTCGGACACGATCGACACCTGCCGCACGTTGCGGATCGGCGTGTTGCGCGGATAGAGGCCCATCACGCGCGAGCAGGACGGTCGCGTCATGCCGCCATGCGCTTCCCCCAGCGGGCCGTCGAAGGTCAGCTCCATCGCCTCCAGCGGCGTTGAGGGCAGCGCGGCAGCGCGGTCGGTGACCACGCCCAGCCAGACGATCTCGGCTTCGAATTTGGTGGCGGCAAGCGCGGGCATGGGCAGACCTCAAGGCAAAGAAAAACCCCGGCACCGTCGCGCGGTGCCGGGGTGATTGCAAGAGCAACCGGATCAGGCCGAGGGGTTCGGCTCAAGCCCGCTGTCATCCGTGCCGCGACGCGGCTTGGTGCGCGGGATCGACAGAACCGACGGCGTACCGCCCGAGTTGGACGTGTCGTCCTCATCCCGGCCCGGGCCCTCGCCGCGCATGACGCGGGTGATCTCGGCACCGGTCAGCGTCTCATACTCCAGCAGACCCTGCGCCAGATATTCCAGCTCGTCGGCATGCTCGGTCAGGATACGCTTGGCGGTCTGATAGCCCTCATCGACAATCTTGCGCACTTCCTCGTCGATCTTCTTCTGCGTCTCTTGCGAGGCGTTCGATCCGCCCGAGTAATTGCCCAGATAAGACTGCTGCTCGTTGGCATAATCGATATGCCCCAGCGCGTCCGAGAAGCCGAACTGCGTGACCATCGCGCGGGCGATCTTGCTCACCTGCTGGATGTCGCTCGACGCGCCCGAGGTCACGTTTTCCTTGCCGAAGATCAGCTCCTCGGCCACCTTGCCGCCCATCGCCATGGCGATTTTCGACGTGTATTTGGTGTAGGTCACGCTCAGCTGGTCGCGTTCGGGCAGGCTCATCACCAGACCCAGAGCGCGGCCACGCGGGATGATCGTCGCCTTGTGGATCGGATCATGCTGCGGGACGTGCAGGCCAACGACGGCGTGCCCGGCCTCGTGATAGGCGGTCAGCTTTTTCTCGTCTTCGGACATGACCATCGACCGGCGCTCGGCGCCCATCATGACCTTGTCCTTGGCGCTTTCAAAGTCGTCCATGGTGACAAAGCGACGGTTCTTGCGCGCGGCGGTCAGTGCCGCCTCGTTCACCAGGTTGGCCAGATCCGCGCCCGAGAAACCGGGCGTCCCGCGCGCGATGATGCGCAGATCGACGTTCGGACCCAGCGGCACCTTGCGGGCATGCACGCCCAGAATGCGCTCACGGCCCTTGATGTCGGGGTTCGGCACCTGCACCTGACGGTCGAAACGACCGGGACGCAGCAGCGCGGGGTCTAGCACATCGGGGCGGTTGGTCGCGGCGATGATGATGATGCCTTCGTTGGCCTCAAAACCGTCCATCTCGACCAGCAGCTGGTTCAGGGTCTGCTCACGCTCATCGTTGCCGCCGCCATAGCCGACACCGCGCGAGCGGCCGACCGCGTCAATCTCGTCGATGAACACGATGCAGGGCGCGTTCTTCTTGGCCTGCTCGAACATGTCGCGCACGCGGCTGGCACCGACACCGACGAACATTTCGACAAAGTCGGACCCCGAGATGGTGAAGAACGGCACGCCCGCCTCACCCGCAATCGCGCGGGCCAGCAGGGTCTTACCGGTGCCCGGAGGGCCCACCAGCAGCGCGCCTTTGGGGATCTTGCCGCCCAGACGGCTGAACTTCTGCGGGTTGCGCAGGAATTCGACGATCTCTTCCAGCTCGTCCTTGGCCTCATCGATACCGGCGACATCGTCAAACGTCACGCGCCCGTGCTTTTCAGTGAGCAGCTTGGCCTTGGACTTGCCAAAGCCCATGGCCCCGCCTTTGCCGCCACCCTGCATCCGGTTCATGAAGAAGATCCACACGCCGATCAGCAAGAGGAACGGCAACCAGACCGACAGCGCCGACATCAGGCCAGACCGCTCTTGCGGGCGCGCCTCGACCGAGACGTTCGAGGCGATCAGCCGGTCGGTCGGGTTCTCGCCCGAGGGACGGATGGTGGTGAAAGCCTGACCCTGCCGGTCGGTCACGCGGAGCGTTTCGCCGTCGATCACGACTCGGCTGACATCGCCGGCCTCAACCCGCTGCAGGAAATCCGAATAGCCGACTGTGCGCCCGGTGCTCGTCGTGCTGCCGTTGTTGAACAACGTAAACAAGACGATCATCAGGAAGAACAGGACGATCCAGAACGCGAAATTGCGAGCGTTGCCCACGGAGCTCTCCAATCTTCTCGGCCAAGGATGGCCAGTTGGCCTCTAAGATAGTGATGCGCAGGGTGACTTCAATGCGATTATGCCCGCTGCGTGACAATCGCGGCGACAGGTCGCGCAGAAAGACGCCATTCGCCGGGCCAAAACGCCAGCGGCGCGGCGATCAAGGCGCCCTCGCGCCAGATCCCCGGCAGCGCGGCAAGGGTCTCGCGCCGCAGGCCGGTGTCACGCCAATGTGTATGCAGACCGGCCCGCGCCTGCTGGCTCAGCTGTCGCAGCCCCGCCTCACCCAGCGCGCGGATCTCGCCGGGGCCGGGGCCTTCCGCCCGCCAGCGATGGTCCCAGACCTGATCACTGGGGCATACCAGCCCGGCCACCGCCTGCGCCTCCCGCGACAGGCGCAGGCGCCCGCCGTCCTGGATCAGCACGCAGCCCATCAGCGTTCCCTGCCCCGCCGCCAGCAACCGCTGCAGATCCTCGAGCCGCGGGCGATAGGCCGCGCCCGAGAGCTGCATCAGCAGATGCGCCATCGCCCGGTCGCGGATTTCCGGCTCCTGCGCCTGCAAACCCGCGTCGATCACCAGCGTCCCGCGATCCTCATCCACCAGCGCGTCCAGCACTGCCTGCGTCTGCGCCTCCAGCGCGCCGCGCGCCCGGCGCATGCGCCCGGCGGTGGCCGCCAGCCCCTCGGCCCCGATCCCCAGATCGGCCAGCGCCGCCAGCGCCTTGCGCGCGCGCACCCGCTGATAGCGCGGGTTGTCGTTGCTCGGGTCGTCGACCCACGCCACGCCCCGCGCCTCAAGCTCGGCACGCAAGGCCTGCCGCGTCACGCCCAGCAGAGGCCGCAGCCAGACCACGCCCTCGGCCTCGCGCCGCGCGGCCATCCCGGCCAATCCGTCCACGCCCGATCCCCGCGCCAGCCGCATCAGCACCGTCTCGGCCTGATCGTCGAGCGTATGGCCCAGCACAACCGCATCGACCCGCCCCCGCGCCCAGCCGCCGATCAGCGCCAGCCGCGCCGCGCGCGCCTCGTCCATCAGGTTGCCACCCTCAGGCCCCGTCCAGCGCAGCACCGTATGCGCCACCCCCAGCCGCGCACACAGCGCGGCAACGCCCAGGGCTTCCGCCGCGGCCTCGGGCCGCAAGCCGTGATCCACCGTCACCGCCGCCACGCGCGCCGCCCCCAGCGCCTCGACCGCCAGCACCAGCGCCGCCACCGAATCGCCGCCGCCGGACACCGCCACACCAAGGCGCGCGAAGCCTTCACAGCCCGCGCGCATCACAGCCAAAGGGGCCGGGCCTGTCACAGCCCCGCCCCTTCATCTGTCTCTAAATATCCTCGGGGGTGAATTCGCGGCACGCGAAGAGGGGGCAGAAAGCCCCCTGCCCGGCCAAAGCCTGCGGCCCCCGGCATTCTTAGCGCGACACGACCGTGGTCGCGCGGCGGTTCAGATCCCAGCAGCGTTGCGCGGCGCAGGCCTCGACCGGACGCTCTTTGCCGTAGCTGACGGTGCGGATGCGGCCCGAGGACACGCCCTCGCCGATCAGGAACTGCTGCACGCGCGCAGCACGGCGGGCACCCAGCGCGATGTTATACTCGCGCGTACCGCGCTCGTCGGCGTGGCCTTCGATCAGGATCGCATAGGTCGGATAGCGGTTCAGCCAGGCGGCCTGAGTGCGCAGGACGGTGACGCCCTCGGCGGTCAGGTCGCTGCTGTCCACGGTGAAGTGGACGGTGTCACCGATCGTCTGGTTGAAATACGCGATCGAGGTCGGATCGTTGGGATCCCCCAGCGCCGTCGACGAGATACCGCCAGCCCCGGCACCGCCATTGGTCAGGGGATCGTCATAGTCGCCGCCGCGAGGGTTGTTACACGCGGCCAATGCCAGTGCGGCGACGACCAGAATGGCCTTGGTCAGAATTTGCATCGTTTTCAGTCCTTGTTGTTCGGTCCTGCCCGACGCGCATCATAACAGATGCCGCGTCGCGGGGGAATCGGGCGGTGTTCACGGTACGCGGCGCACCGCGTGGGTTATGGGTTCAAACTTATGGCAGCAGGGGCGACCAGCTCGGGTCCGAGGCAGGCCCCGGCGTCGGCACCCGGCGCAGGTTGCGCCCGGTGATATCGACCGACATCAGCACCGGGTTGTTCCCGGCCTCTTCGCGCGCGAACATGATGACACGACCGTTTGGCGACCATGTCGGGCCCTCGTCCAGGAAGCTCTGGGTCAGGATCCGCTCGTTCGAACCATCGGTGCGCATCACGCCGATGTGGAAGCGCCCGTTGAGCTGCTTGGTAAACGCGATCAGATCGCCGCGCGGCGACCACACGGGTGTGGAATAGCGCCCCTGACCCTGGCTGATGCGGTTCTGCCCGCCGCCCTGCAAGCCCATGATATAAAGCTGCGACGCGCCGGTGCGGTCGCTTTCGAACACCACCTGCTGCCCGTCCGGCGAGAAGCTGGGCGCGGTGTCGATGGCATCGGTCTGCGTCAGCTGCCAGCGCTGGCCGCTGGCAAGGTTGAGCATGTAAAGGTCGGTCCGCCCGTCGACGGACAGCGAATAGACCACCGAGCCACCATCGGGCGAGAAACGCGGCGCGAAGGTCATTTCGCCCGGCTGATCGCCGAGCACCTGCCGACGGCGCGACGCGACATCCATCAGATAGATGCGCGGAAAGCCGGTCTCGTAGCTGGTGAACAGGATGCGGTCGCCGGTCGGCGAGAAGCGCGGCGCAAAGGTCAGCGACGTGCCGTCGGTCAGGTACTGCGTGTTCTCGCCGTCCTGATCCATGATCGCCACCTGCTTGCGCCGGTTGGTCGCCGGGCCGCTTTCGGCGATGAACACCACCTGACTGTCGAAATAGCCGGTCTCGCCGGTCAGGCGCATATAGACCTGATCCGACACCCGGTGCGCCATGCGCCGCCACGCATCGGTGCGCCCGTCCAGTTGCAGACCGTCGCCCAGCTGCTGGCCACTGACCACGTCGAACAGGCGGAACTTCACCGTGATCGTCGGCCCGTTCACCCGCACCGCGCCGGTGATCAGGGCGCGGGCGTTGATCGCGCGCCAATCGGCAAACTGCACCGGGCTGTCAAAGCTGGTGATCCGCCCGACATGCGCGGTCGGCGGGATTTCCCGCAGCAGGCCGGTGCCGCTGAGGTTGTTGGCGATCACCCGTGCGATCCCGGCGGTGTATTGCCCGCCCGCCGCGTTTTCGGCGACGAAATCGGGGATGGCAAAGGGCACCGGCTCGATCACGCCTTCGGTAATCTCGATGCGCAGGGGCGTCTGTGCCCGCGCAATGCCGGGGGCTACCGCGAAACCGGCCAGAAGTCCAAGCACGGGGCGGCGGGAAAATTGGGTCATCGTGTACTCATCCGTGCTGGGTTGAACGTGATTTCGACCAGTCGCCACTGATCATAAAGGTCCTGAGGCAATCCATAGCCATTGATACCACATTGAACGATGGCCTGTCGCCCGGCGTCAAACGCCGCGCGCACAGCGCCGATCGAGCCGCCCGATGCCTCGACCTCGCGGATCGAGGATTCGACGGGGCGGCCGTCGGGCGTCATTTCAAACGCGATGGTGATCACCACGTTCAGCGCCTCGGTCGACAGGATGCCGACGTTCCAGCAGGCCTCGATATTGAGGCGCAGCATATCGGCATCGGCCTGACTGAGCGTGGCGGTGGGCTCATCCAGAGCCGAGCCGAGCGCCTGCGCCAAAGCATCCTCGATTGCCCCCGAGATGGGGCTTTCGGTCGGTTCTTCGGTCGCTGGTGTCGGGATCGGCGTGCTGTCGGCCGGCGGCGTCGGGGTGGGTGTGGGCGTCGGTGTGGGCGCAGGCGTGGGCGTCGGAGCGGGCGCCGCGGCGACCTGTTCTGCGCGTGTCGGGCGCTGACGCGGACGCATGCTGACCTCAGGCGCGGTCGCCGTGCGGCGCACCGGCTCGGTCTCGCTGATATCGGTCGCCTCGGTCACCGTCTCGGTCGCGGCGGCCTCGCGTTGCGTGGCCTCCTGCGCTTCGGGGGCGATCACCGTCGCCGTCGCATCGGGCACCACCGCTGCGCGGTCCTGCGGCGCAATGGCGACGTCGGGCTGCGGCGTTGGCGCGGCCTCGGGCGCGACGCGCTCGGCCGGGCGCTGAACGGGGCGCAGGCTGGAATCGGGTGTGGTCTGCGGCGCGATCACCGCGGCTTGCGGCGGCTCGGGCACCGGCACCGGCTCGGGCGCGGGGGCCGGCGCAGGCGTCGGCGCCGGGATCGGCGCAGGCGGGACCACCGGCGCGGGCGGCTCGATGGGCGCGGGCGTCGGGATCGGCGTGGGAGCCGGGGCCGGGGCCGGTTCGGGCGTCGGCGTGGGGGCTGGCGGGGCCGCGGGCGCAAGCTGCGACAGCTCGGCAAATTCCTGCGCCGACACGATCGAGACCTCGGTCACGTCGGGCATCATCGGCTCATCCGGGGCGCCGAAAAGATCAAACACCAGAATCCACAGGATCAGCCCGCCATGCAGCAGGGCCGAGACCTTGTGTCCCGTGTTCATATGTACCTGTGCAAAGGCAGCCATGTGCGCTTACTGACCCGACTGGGCCCCAAAGGAGGGCCCGCCGGTTTCGGTGACCAGGCCGATATTGTGGAACCCACCGGCATTGAGCGCGCCCATGACCTGCACAACCCGCGCGTAGGGGATCGACCCGTCGGCGCGCAGGAACACGCGGTCATCCGCCCGCTCGGCGGCAATCGCCTGCAAGCGCGGTAGCAGATCGCCCTCGGCCACATCGGTGGTCATCAGCGCGATGGAGCCATCAGCCCCCAGCGTGATCGACAGCGGCTCTTCTTGCTGCGCGGGCAACGCGCCCGCCGCCGTGCGCGGCAGCTCGACCGGGACGCCGACCACCAGCATGGGCGCGGCGACCATGAAGATCACCAGCAGCACCAGCATCACGTCAACCATTGGCGTGACGTTGATCTCGGCCATCTTGGCCGCGTGACCGCGACGCCGACGGCGGGTGCCCGACCCGCTCTGTTTGCGAATGGCTTGCGCACCCATGGCTCAGGAATCCAGATTGCGCGACAAAAGCGTGCCGAATTCGTCCGCGAACTGCTCATAGCCCGAGGCAATGGTGTCGCTGTCATCGGAAAGCTTGTTGTAGAAGATCGTGGCGGGGATAGCGGCCAGCAGGCCCAGACCGGTGGCCAACAGCGCCTCGGCGATGCCCGGCGCCACAACGGCAAGGTTGGTCGATTGCGCCAGCGCGATTTCCTCGAACGCGGTCTTGATGCCCCAGACGGTGCCGAACAGACCCACGAACGGGCTGGCCGAGCCGACCGAGGCCAGGAAGGTCAGGTTGCTGTTGAGCACCCGCGCCTCGCGGTCGATGGCCACATCCATGGACCGGTCGATGCGCTGCGCCGCGCCGGGGATCATCGCGCCGTCCGAGCGATGCGAGCGCTGCCACTCGGCCATACCGGCGGCAAAGATGCGCTCGGGGCCGCCGGCGGGGTTGGGGCCAACGCGGGAATACAGCGCATCCAGCGGCTCACCCGACCAGAAGGTCGCATCAAAGGCAGCGGCCTGCGCGCGGGCGCGGCGGAAGACCAGATGCTTCTGGACGATAATCGCCCATGACCAGAACGAGGCGACGATCAACAGGATCATCACCAGCTTCACAGTAAACGTGGCACGCAGGAAAAGCGCGACCAGCGAAAAGTCGATGTCACTGGCCTGTGCCAGGGTGGCGGTATCCATGCCTTCAGTCCTGCTCGTTCTGGGGGCGCCGTTCGGACGGCCCTCGTTTGCGCTGATTCTAGCGCGTTTCGCGGGCAAACGCCAATGACAGCACGCGAATGTTACGCGTTTTCGCCGATCGTGCGCAGCGCGGGCGGCAAACGACGCGGCTTGCCGTCGGTTGTGATGCACACGATGGTCACCTTGGCCTGAAAAAGGCAGCAATCGCCCAGCAAAACCTGCTGATCCAGCACCAGCCGGGCCGAGCTGACCGACAGCGGGCGGGTGGTGATCACGAGCCGGTCATCCAGCCGGGCGGGCGCGCGGAAGTCGGCTTCGATCCGGTGGACGACAAAGATCGTCCCGGCAGCGCGCATGGCGTTCTGATCGATGCCCAGCCCGCCGACCCAGTCAGTGCGGGCGCGGTCGATGAACCGCAGGTAGTTCGCGTGATAGACGATCCCGCCGAGATCGGTCTCGTCGTAGTAAATGGTCACCGGAAAGCTATGCATTGGCCTGATCTTCTGAAGCCCCGCCATGTTCGCCAAGGCTCAGGCGTGGCGGGGAGCAGGTGTCCGAAGGGGGTACGTCGAGGCCCTGGCAGCCTGGAAATGGCATTCGTTACGAAACAGTCTGCAGGAAAGGACCAGATTGACTCAGGGTCAACCCCCAATTGTGCCGGGCCGACGGAGACACGCATTCAGGTGGGAGCATCCGGCCAAAGAGAGGGTGTCCCACGATGGGACATTTTGTGAGGCCAGGGAGATCAGAGACTTAGCAGGCGCGTTTAGGGAGTTGTTAGGGATTTGGGGATCCCGGAGCGGCGCGTCATGACCGACCAAACCCCTGAACCCGGCTGCTGGCGGCCAGCCGGACACTTTCGGGCCTGAACGGACGTCCGATCGCCCAACCGCTGCCGCAGTGTCGCGGCCCAAAGCCCGCCCGCCAGCGACGACGCCTGCAGCGCCATCTGTCTGACGGACGCCAAGGAAGCCACACAGCGGCGCCGTTTCGTGCAAGCGCCCGCTCAAACCCCCTTCAGACCCATTGACGAGAGCAAGCCGCGCTCCGCTCGGCAGACTGCTGCGAATCGCCTCCGAAACGCAGAAAACCCTCGCAGAAAGCCTCTTTTCAACCGACAATGAATGCGCATAAACCTATGCGTTGTCCCAAGAAAGGTCCGGAAAAATGTCGCACGACCTTCGCCCTTCTGAACTGTCGTTGCCGGCAATCGGAAGCGGCTTGATGGCGCGTCATATCTCTTCGTTCGACTGGAGCAACACACCGCTCGGCCGCCTTGAGACCTGGCCGGTGTCCTTGCTGTCAGCCGTGCGAATAATGCTTGGCCAACAGCATGCGTCGTGCATTTTCTGGGGTTCGGACCTGACGATGCTTTACAACGACGCCTATGCTCCCATCCTCGGGGCGCGACAGGCTGAGGCGCTGGGCGCGCCTGCCAAAGATGTCTGGCCCGAAATCTGGACGGAGATCGCGTCCTTCATCGAAAAGGCACTGGCTGGGGAAGGCATATTCTTCCGGGAACTTCCGCTGACCATGACGCGGAATGGCTACGACGAGCAGACGTACTGGACATTTTCCTACAGCCCGCTTTACGACGATGACGGCATTATCCGCGGGATGATCAATGTTGCGGTCGACGAAACGCCAAGTGTCGAGGCACGGGCGCTTCAGGACGCCATGCGGTCCGAGCTGTCGCATCGCATGAAGAACATGCTTGCGGTCACCTCTGCTGTCGTCTCTTCCAGCCTGCGCGCTTCGCCGGACCTGGAGCACGCGCGCGAGACCGTGACGGCCCGGATCAGGGCCCTTGGACAGGCCCAGCAATTGCTGCAGGCGGACGTGGCGATTGACATCACCGAGGTGATCAATCGTTCTCTGGCAGCGCATCTGGATCGCGACGACCGGCTCTCTTTGCAAGGTCCGCCGATTATTCTGGCACCGGATCAAGCCCTTGGTCTGTCGCTGATCCTGTTCGAACTGGCGACCAACGCCCTCAAATATGGTGCCCTGTCCGCGCAGGAAGGGCGTGTCAGCATTTGCTGGACGCGTGCGGACGACGGAGATTTCACCCTCGATTGGACCGAGAGCGGCGGACCGACCGTCAGCCCGCCGTCGTCACGCGGGTTCGGCTCTCAACTGCTGCATCAGGTTGGGCCCGGCTATTTCTTTGGCACCGGGGACATCGAATACAATCCTGAAGGCGTGACCTATCGCCTGCTCGGCAGGGTTTAAGGCCCGCGCGGCAGAACGAAGTAACGCCTCACGGGGGGCCTTTGGTCATCCTCGCGCTTTTGGATGAACCGCTTCGGCCTCAGGTCTTCAGTCCCGCGCCTTGCAGATCTTTGTGACTGCCGCGCTTAACTGGCGCGCTTGACTGGCGCACACCATCGCGCAAAGACATGAGGACAGGCGGGGCGCGCGCGCCCCGCCCGGTGTGTCAGCGGCCAAGGCCGATCCCGACACCGTCCCCGTTCACGGAAACGCCGAGCCCGTCCGCGCCGCCGACGCCCACATTGATGCCGCCGCCGTTGTTGCTGCCAGCACCGGTTCCGCCGCCACCGACATCGACGTTGATGCCGCCCTGATTGCCCGAAGCGGCGTTTTCGCCGACGCCGACGTTCAGACCGCCTTCATTGCCGGACGCAGCATTGTCGCCGATACCAGCGTTGACGCCCCCGTCATTGCCAGAGGCCGCGCTTGTGCCGACGCCTGCATTGATGCCGCCATCATTGCCGGTCGCAGCTGCGGCACCCGCGCCGATATTCACGCCGTCGCCGCCAATATCCACGGCAAGACCACCTTCATCACCGCCTTCATCGGGGTCGGTCCCGGTGCCGCCGGGGTCAGTGCCCGATCCCGGCTGGCCGGGGGCGCGCCCGGCCTGATCGCCTGCGAACACCTGTTGGCAATCACCCGCGAGCACCAGCCGCAGTTGCGACGGAGTCAGGTTGCGGGCAGGTTGTTCGCAAAAGCTTTGGCTGAGCGCGGGCAGAGGGATGCTTGCACCGACGAGGGTCAAGGCGATGGCCATTCGATTACTGATATTCATCGTTACTCTCCTGATCTGTGAATGGATGCGTCACAACTGCAACGCGACTGTTTACCAACCGGGGGGAGTGCTTGAAGGTTCCCGTGTCTGGATCGGAAAACACCAAGTTTGACGAGTCAAAGCGACCTCTTTGGCAGTTTAAGGGGGCCGTCGCGGCGCTTGATTCTTGCACGCTCAAGGAGATCGCGAGCAGGGTCGATGCCGGCAGGGTCAGTCTCGCGCTCTGCGCGCCCGTACCGCGAAACGGACACCGCCGGCGCTTATTCAAAGCGCAGGGGGACTGGGCGGAGAGTGCGATCTCAACTTTCAGCCGAGTTGCAACACAATCGAGTGATTCCAATTCGCTAAGCGACGGGCAGGACGTCGCCGCTTGACGCCGGCCCTGACCTGACGCGCCACAATGCGGCAGCATGGGGCGGGCTTGGCGGGCATGGTTGCCGCCAAGGCAAAAGATCCTCGTTGCGGGATAAAGGGTGTCCGTCAGGGACACCGCCGCGAGGTTGGCACGGCAAGAATAAATGGCACTGCGCAGCTACTCTGATTTTTTCAGGATCGGCGCGACTTAATTGTTTCCTATTTCAGTCTTTTAAGAAGGCAAAATCTTAATTGTTCCGCAAACGTAACTAGCACCCTGATCCCAGCCCCGCAAAATCCCGACGCCTTTTTAGAAGATACGGTGAATAAGCGGGCGGATTGGGGGCGTCATTTCGGGCACCGAAAGCCCAGGAATGAGAGAGCGAGAACGCTCAGCGTCCCGCTCACCCCACCCTCGCCGCCACCCTGAGCGCGTGCGACGCATCCGCCGCCACCCCCGGCATCACCCGGTCATAGCAAGCGCGGATCACCGAAACGAACTCGGGGCGCAGGACGGTAAGGCCGTTTGCGCGGGCAAAGGGAGAGTGGGTGCGCAGGGCCCCGTCAGCCCAGAGCAGGATCACCTGCACCGCCTGCATCAACGCCAGATCGGCGGCGGGGATGTCGGCCATCGCGTCGTCCATGCGGATAAAGACGAAGGCGGCTTTGATGGTGCCCTCAGGGTCAAAGCGGAAGGCGCGGTACTGCGTGGCGTTTTGCGCCTTGAGCCGGGGCACCAGCGTGCCCAGCCCCTCGACCAGTTTGTCGAGATCGGGCACGGCCAGCAACTCGTCCCAGTCGCGAAAGAAGAACACCATCAGATTGGCGCCCAGTTCGGGGTCGTGTTCGGCCATCTTGTGACCCGACATGCCGACGACGGCCTCGATGGCGCCTTTGACCACGGGCAGCGTGGCGTCATCGGTGCCAAAGACGATGGGCACGATGGGCCGGCCCCAGCGCGCAAAGCGGTAGCTGCCATCGGCTTGGGTGAACAGGGCGGCGATCTGGTCTTGGGTCAGGGTGTCAGGTGTCATACGGCCAAGGAACGTGAAATCCGGGGGTAGAGCAGCGCCTGAGAGGCCCCGCGCGCGACGTTGAAGATCATCAGCGACAGCCAGAGCCCGTGATTGCCCATCCCCCATGTCGCAACCACCGCCGCGACATAGACGGCGGCGGCGAAGACAGCGGTGATCAGCATCTCACGCGTGAAGGTCGCGCCGATGAAGACGCCATCATACATCCACGCCGCGATGCCCAACAGGGGGGCGGCGACGACCCAGGGCAGGTAGTGGCGGGCCTCGGCGCGGACATCCTGCGCGGTGGTCATCATGTCGATGATCGCGGGGCCGGCAAGCGCGAAGACAGCCGCCATCAAGAGCGCTCCGGCAATGCCCCAGCCGAAGGTCAGGCGCACGGCACGGGCAAGGCGCGACCGGGCGCGGGCGCCGACGGCCTGCCCGACCAGCGTTTCGGCGGCGAAGGCGAAGCCGTCGAGCAGGTAGGCCATGAGCTCAAGGAATTGCAGCAGGATCTGGTTGGCGGCAATGGCAAGGTCGCCCCGGCCCGAGGACAGGAACACGAAGGCGGTAAAGCAGGCCTGCAGCAGCACCGAGCGCAGCATGATGTAGCTGTTGACCGAGGCCATGCGCCGCAGCCTGACGGCATCGAAGATGCGCGCGCCGGTGCGCACAAGGCCGTCGCGGCACAGATACAGCCCCCAGCACAGGCCGGACCATTCGGCGATGAGCGTGGCCGAGGCGACGCCTTCGACCCCCCAGCCGAGGCCGAGCACGAACCAGACATCCAGCGCGATATTCGCGCCGTTGGTGATCATCTGCAGGGCCATCACCGCGCGGGTGCGCTCCAGCGCGATCAGCCAGCCGGTGAGGGCGTACATGCCGATGGTGGCGGGCGCGCCCCAGATGCGGATGCGCAGATAGTCGGACGCAAGGGATTCGACCTGATCCGAGGCCGGGGCGAGCTGGAAGGCTGCCCAGAACAGCGGGATTTGCAGCGCGACCAGCGCCAGCCCGGCGGCACCGGCGATCAGCAGGCCGCGTTTGAGGATCGCGCCCGCTTCGTCCTTGTCGCCCGCGCCGTAAGCCTGCGCGGTCAGGCCGGTGGTGCCCATGCGCAGAAAGCCGAACATCCAGAACAGCACCGACAGGATCACCGCACCCAGACCGACCGCGCCGATGGGGGCGGCAAGCCCCAGCTGACCGATCACGGCGGTATCGACCAGCCCCAGCAGGGGCACGGTGACGTTCGCCGCGACGATCGGCAGCGCGATCTTGAGAACGCGGCGGTGGGTCAGCGGGATGATCGGGCCGTCGCTGGGGCCGTTCATTCAGGGCGGTCGCGGCTGGGGATCAGGAAATGCCCGGTGGCCTGGGCAAAGAGGCGCGCGCGGTTGTCCTGCCACGCCTCGACATGGACCGAGGCATAGCGCCGCCCCGAGCGGTTGACGCGGGCGCGGGCGTAGGCGTCGCGCGGCAGGCCCGAGCGCAGGTAATCCACGGTGAAGTCGATGGTCTTGGGCAGGCGCGGCAGATGTGCCGGGTCCAGCGCGCGCGGATCAAGCGCGCCTTTCTCCATATCTTCCCACAGCATCGACCAGCTGAGTTCCATCATCGCGGTGATTTCCAGAAAGGCCGAGGTCACGCCGCCGTGGATCGCGGGCAGGAACGGGTTGCCGATCAGCTTTTCGTCAAAGGGCAGGATGGCGGTCAGCTCGTCCCCCCGGCGGTCAAACTGGATGCCCAGAAACCGCAGGTACGGAATGCCGCCGACCAGCGTGCGCAGGGCCTTGTCACGGCGTTCCTTGACGATCTGGACGGGTTCGGGCGCGGGACGGGTCATTGCGCGCCCTCCGCATTCTTGGCGCTGTCGCGGGCCTTGGTGGCGCTCTCCATGGTGAACGCACCGGACGCGGTGGCGACCGGCAGCCCCTCGTCCTCGTCATGCGCGGTGGCGCGGACAAAGGCGACGGTGCGGGTGGCGTGGAAGCATTCGGCGCGGGCGGTGATGCGCTGGCCGGGCTTGGCGGCGCGCATGTAGTCGATGCGCAAATCCAGCGTCGCCGTGCCGCGCGCGCCGGGATAGGACATCACCGCCGCGCCGCAGCAGGTGTCCATCAGCGCCGACACCGCCCCGCCCGCGATCACGCCGGTGGCCGGATCGCCGATCAGCGCCTCGTCATAGGGCATCGAAATCTCGGCCTTGCCGTCACCGATGGATTCCAGCCGCATGTTCAGGGCGCGGGAATGAGGGATCGCCTCGATGAAACGCTGGGCGGGGCTGATGTCGGTCATCGCAAGTCCTGCTGGTTCCGGGCGTTGCTGCCCCGTTCCCACAGGCATCGCGCAAAAGCGGCGGGCAAGGCAAGTCCTCACGCGGGGAAACGCGGTGCAGCGGTCTGCCGGGCGACAGTTATTGCACATGTGTGGTGTTGCGCGGTTGCGCCCGAACGGTGCGCGACTTACGCTAAGGTAACGTGATCGGCGTGGAGGCCATTGGGCGGGTGATGAGCGAGACGAAACTGTCGTTCAAAGAGATGTGTGCGCGGTTCGAGGTCACCCCGAGAACCCTGCGCTATTACGAATACATCGAGCTGCTCACGCCCGAAAAGGACGGTCGCAACCGGTCCTATGGCCCGCGCGAAGTGGCGCGCATGACGCTGATCTTGCGGGGCAGGCGCTTTGGTTTCGCCCTTGAAGAGCTGCGTCAATGGCTGCTGATCTACGATCAGAACGGCACCAAATCGCAGCTGTTGGCCTTTGTGACGATGGCCGACCGTCAGCTGGGCGAACTGGCGCGCCAGCGCGAGGAGCTGGCCGTGACCATCGACGATCTGAAGTCCCTGCGCGAAGAAGCCTCGCGTCTGGCCGACACCGAGAGCTGAGGGCCGATTCGCGCTCTGGTTGCCGATTACGTGCCAATTCACCTGAAGTGCCCTCGCGTCACCTGAACCTGACGTCAACGTCATCCTGTGACGCAGCGTCGTGAGTTACGTTAACGTCAAGATTGCTTCACCCTGCACAAACTTGCGCTATGTGAGTCTGTGTCGGAGCCGATCTCCGGCGCTGCGAGGTGATGTATGGACCAGGACTTGATGACCATCCGGCAGATGTGCGAGGCGTTCGACGTGACGCCCCGGACGCTGCGCTTTTATGAAGCCAAGGAATTGATCACCCCTCTGCGAGAGGGCCAGAAGCGTCTGTACACCCGCCGCGACCGGGGTCGGTTGAAGCTGATCCTGCGCGGCAAGCGCTTTGGCTTTGCGCTGGAAGAGATGCGCCAGCTGTTGAACCTCTACGACCGGGGCGACCAGAAGGGCGAACAGCTCAAGCGCACCGTTGTCGCCGCGCGCGAGCGTCTGGCGCAGATGGAACAGCAACGCGACGAATTGACCGAAGCGATCGACGAGCTGCGCGCGCAGCTTGAATCGGGCGCTGAAAAACTTGCCGAATTCCGCCAGGCGGCTGAATAAGCCCCGGCCCCGGAACCCGCCAACCAACTGCCAGCGAGCCTCGCGCCCGCAGCCGACAGGGAGAGAAAGATGCCCCGCTATACCGCCCCCGTGAAAGACATGCAGTTCATCCTGCACGATATGCTCAAGGCCACGGATACCGGCATTCCCGGCTATTCCGACCTCGACCGCGAGTTTACCGCGGCGATCCTTGAAGAAGCGGGCAAGCTGGCCGAGGGCGTTCTGGCCCCGCTGAACGCTGTCGGCGACACCGAGGGCTGCCGGTTGGAAAACGGCGTGGTCTACACGCCGACCGGCTTCAAGGACGCGTTCGAGCAGTTGAAAGAGGGCGGTTGGAACGGGCTGGATCTGCCCGAGGAATACGGCGGCCAGAACCTGCCCTATGTCGTCGGCACGGCCGTCGGGGAAGTCTTCGTGTCGGCCAACATGGCCTTCAACATGTATCAGGGCCTGACCCATGGCGCGATCAACGCGATCCTTGCCGCCGCCTCGGACGAGCTGAAACAGACCTATCTGCCCAAGATGATCTCGATGGAGTGGACAGGCACGATGAACCTGACCGAGCCGCATTGCGGCACCGATCTGGGTCTGATCCGCACCAAGGCCGATCCGCAGGACGATGGCAGCTACAAGATCACCGGGCAGAAGATCTTCATCTCGGCCGGCGATCACGACATGGCCGACAACGTCATCCATCTGGTGCTGGCCAAGGCACCGGGCGGTGGTGCGGGCACCAAGGGGATCAGCCTGTTCATCGTGCCCAAGATCATGGTGAACGAGGACGGCAGCCTTGGGGCGCGCAATGGCGTGTCGGTCGGCAAGATCGAAGAGAAGATGGGCATCCACGGCAACGCCACCTGCGTCATGAACTATGACGAGGCCACCGGCTATCTGGTCGGCGACCTGCACAAGGGTCTGCGCGCGATGTTCGTGATGATGAACGAGGCGCGTCTGGGCGTGGGCCTGCAGGGCTATGCGCAGGCCGAGGCCGCCTATCAGAACGCCGTCGACTATGCCCGCGACCGCCTGCAGGGCCGCGCGGTGACGGGGGTTGAGAACCCGGACGGCAACGCCGATCCGCTGATCGTGCACCCCGACATCCGCCGCATGCTGATGGACCAGAAATCCTTCGTCGAAGGCGCGCGCGCCTTCACCTTCTGGGGCGCGCATCTGATCGACCGCGCGCACCGTCTGGGCGACAAGGACGCCGAGGGGCTGATCTCGCTGCTGACCCCGGTGATCAAGGGCTTCCAGACCGACGTCGGCTTTGCCATGACGGTGCAGGCGCAGCAGGTCTACGGCGGCCACGGCTATATCGAAGAGCAGGGCATGTCCCAATTCGCCCGCGATGCGCGGATCGCGATGATCTACGAAGGCGCCAACGGCGTGCAGGCGCTGGACCTTGTGGGCCGCAAGCTGGCGGCTGAGGGTGGCAAACCGGCGATGGCCTTCTTTGAGATGGTGAAGACCTTCATCAAGGAAAACGAGGGCAACGAAGCGCTGAAAGAGCCCTTCCTGGAGCCGCTGAAAGCGGCCTCCAAGGATCTGCAGGCGGCGATGATGTACTTCATGCAGCAAGGCATGAAGAACCCCAACGCGGCGCTGGCCGGTTCGACCGACTTCATGCACATGTTCGGCCATGTCTGCCTGGGGCTGATGTGGGCGATGATGGGCAAAGCCTCGGCTCAGGCCTTGCAGGATGGCACGTCAGACGCCACGTTCCACGAGACGAAGCTGACAACCGGCCGCTACTATATGGCCCGGCAACTGCCCGCGACCGGCATGCACCTTGCGCGCATCCAGTCGGGCGCAGAGCCGGTGATGGCACTGGCCGCCGAAAACTTCTGATCCCCGGGAGGGACGCCGTGACCAAGGGCTTTACCGACCATCCCGCGTTCCGTGGCGGCTGCCAGTGCGGCGCCGTCCGCTACGCGGTTGCGGCAGGCCCGGCCAAGGACAGCGTCTGCCATTGCCGGATGTGCCAGCGCGCCACCGGCAATGCCTTCGCGCCCCTGGTCGAGGTCAAGGCCGACCGCGTGAGATGGGAGGGGACGCCCCGGGAATGGGCGTCTTCAACGGTTGCGTGGCGCGGGTTCTGCGCCACCTGCGGCACGCCGCTCTATTACCGCAGCGGCGACAGCATCGAACTGATGGCGGGCACACTGGCCCCCGGCACGGGTTTTGCGCCGGTCTCTAACACCAGCGTCGAATCGCGCGTCGACTGGTTGCCCAGCCTGACCGGGCCGGGGCACGAGACCAGCCCTGCCCTGATCGCCAAGGTTCAGAGCTTTCAAGCGCCCGAGGAGGGATGATGCCCAAACGCCTGCGCCTGACCCGCCGTTTTCCCGTCGCGATGAGCGAAGACGGCTATCGCCGCCTCAAGCGCTTCGCCGCCGAAGCGGGGCTGGACGAGGGCGAGGCGCTGTCATTCCTGTTCGAGCATTTCGACAGCGTGACCCATTCGGAAAACCTGTCGCACCGGCTGCGGCTGTTCAATTCCGAGCTGGAATCCCGAAAGAAATAACCATGCCACGGCCTTGGGAGGGGCCTTGCCTATGACATTTCCGCTGATGCCCTCAGGCTGGATGAGCGACGAGCACAAGATGCTCGCCGAGATGACGCGCGGCTTCATCACCGAGAAATGGGCACCCCAGTTTGACACATGGCGCAAACAGGGCGAGATGGACCGCTCGACCTGGGCCGAGGCGGGCGCGATGGGGCTGCTCTGCGCCTCGATCCCCGAGGAATACGGCGGCGCGGGTGGCGATTTCGGCCATGAAGCGGTGATCCTGATGGAAGCGGCGCGGGTCAATCTGGCCAGCTGGGGTCAGGGCATCCATTCGGGGATCGTCGCGCATTACATCCTGCACTATGGCACCGAAGAGCAAAAACAGCGCTGGCTGCCGAAAATGGCGACCGGTGAGCTGGTCGGGGCGCTGGCAATGACCGAGCCCTCGGGCGGCTCGGACGTACAAAACCTGAAAACCCGCGCGGTGCGCGAGGGCAATGTGTACCGGCTGAGCGGGTCGAAGACCTTTATCACCAACGGCCAGCATGCCAATCTGATCATCGTCGCGGCCAAGACCGACCCCAACGCGCGCTCAAAGGGCATGTCGCTGATGGTCGTTGAGACCGACAGCGCCGAGGGTTTCACCCGCGGGCGCAATCTGGACAAGATCGGGCTGAAGGCGGGCGATACGTCCGAGTTGTTCTTCGACAACGTGCCGGTGCCGCCCGAAAATGTGCTGGGCGGGGCCGAGGGTCAGGGCTTTTACCAGATGATGAAGCAGCTGCCGCAGGAACGGCTGATCATCGGCTGCGGCGCGGTCGGCGCGATCGAGGGCGCGGTGGAGATGACCATTGCCTATTGCAAGGAACGCGAGGCCTTCGGCCAGCCGATCATCAACTTCCAGAACACCCGCTTCAAACTGGCCGAGTGCAAGACCAACGCCGTCGTCGCGCGCAGCTTTCTGGACCGCTGCATCGAGGCGCATCTGAAGGGTGAGCTGACGGTCGAGATGGCGGCGATGTCGAAATACTGGCTGTCGGACCTGCAATGCCAGGTGCTGGACGAATGCGTGCAGCTGCATGGCGGCTACGGCTTCATGCAGGACTACGCGGTGGCCGAGATGTGGACCGATGCGCGGGTGCAGCGGATCTATGGCGGCACGAACGAGATCATGAAGGAACTGATCGGGAGGTCGCTGTGACGGCTCCCACCCGTAGGGCACACGATCACGGATCGTGCCCCGCCCGTTGGGCCGGGGTGCGAGGGGCTGCTCGCCCCTCGCGCTCCCTCGCCAAAGGGGGCGCACGCGCCCCCTTTGGAAACCCCCGTGCGTATTTGGGGCAAGATGAAAAGCGCACACCCCTCCCCGCCTGTGCCAGAAGCTCTCGGGCGGGTCGGGGTGGCTTCACCTTGCACGGTCATCGGCTCGCCAGCCTGTACCGTGACGCCAGTATCGGGCGGAAAAGGTTAACAATTCCTGACCGCGCCTTTTCATCTTGCTTCAAATACGCCCTTTTCACCGCTTCCACCCTCACCCCGCCTGAAAGGAAAGCGCCATGACGGCACAGCTCTATTGCTTCGGCGAATCCGGGAATTCCTACAAAGCCGCGCTGACCATGGCGCTGTCCGGCTATGACTGGACCCCGCGCTATGTCGATTTCTTCGGCGGCGAGACCCGCACGCCCGAATACCGTGCGCTCAACGTCATGGGTGAGGCGCCGCTGCTGGTCGAGGGCGATCTGGTGCTCAGCCAGTCGGGCGCGATCCAGCTGCATGTGGCCAAGGCGACGGCCAAGCTGGGCGGTGCCCAGGGCGAGCAGGAGGAAGTCCTGCGCTGGATCCTGTGGGACAACCACAAGCTCAGCAGCCCGGCCGGGATGACCCGCTTCCTGGCGAATTTCCTGCCCGAGGACAAGCGCCCCAAGGACGTCATCGCCTTCACCCAGGCGCGGCTCAAGGCCGCTTATGCCACGCTGAACACCCATCTGGAGGGGCGCGACTGGATCGTGGGCAGCGACGTCACCATCGCCGACACCGCCTGCTGTGGCTATCTCTATTACCCGGAACCGTTCGGCTTTGACCGGGCGGACTGGCCGAATATCGACCGTTGGCTGAGCGGCCTCGCTGCCCTGCCCGGTTGGAAGCACCCGTATGACATGATGCCCGGCTCGCCTGCCGACCGGGCCCAGGCCTGAGGAGACCACCATGACCGAAGCCTATATCTATGACGCTGCCCGCACCGTCCGCGGCAAGGGCCGCAAGGATGGCAGCCTGCACGAAGTCACCGCCGCGCGCCTGTCCGCCGTTGCCTTGAACGCGATCAAGGAGCGCAACAATCTGGACACCCGCGCCATCGAGGATGTCATCTGGGGTAACGTGACCCAGATCGGCGAGCAGGGTGCCTGCCTTGCGCGCACGGCTGTGCTGGCCTCGGATTACGCCGAAAGCGTTCCGGGCGTCAGCGTGAACCGCTTCTGCGCGTCAGGGCTTGAGGCCGTCAACATGGCCGCCAACCAGATCCGGGGTGGCTCGGGCATGGCTTATGTCGCCGGTGGCGTCGAGTGCATGAGCCGGGTGCCGATGGGCACGGATGGTGGCGCGATTGCTGTCGATCCGCAGATCGCCTTCGACAATTACTTCGTCCCGCAGGGCATCAGCGCCGATATCATTGCCACGAAATACGGCTTCACCCGCGACATGGCCGACGCCATGGCCGTCGAGAGCCAGAAGCGCGCCGCCGCCGCCTGGGCTGCCGGGTACTTCAACAAGACCGTGGTGCCGGTCAAGGATGTCAACGGCTTGACCATCCTTGACCATGACGAGTTCATGCGCCCGCAGACCGACATGCAGAGCCTTGGCGCGCTGAAGCCCAGCTTCAAGGACATGGGCGAGGTGATGCCCGGCTTCGACAAGATCGCGCTGATGAAATACCCCGAGCTGGAGCGGGTGAACCACATCCACCACGCCGGCAACTCGTCGGGGATCGTCGATGGCGCTGCCGCCATTCTGATCGGCAACAAGGAGTTTGGCGAGAAATACGGCCTGATCCCGCGCGCCCGCATCCGCGCCACGGCCAAGATCGGCACCGATCCGACGATTATGCTGACCGGCCCGGTGCCGGTGACCGAAAAGATCCTGCGCGAAAGCGGCATGTCGATCGAGGACATTGATCTCTTCGAGGTCAACGAGGCCTTCGCCGCCGTGGTGCTGCGCTTTGAGCAGGCGTTCAACGTCGACCACAGCAAGGTCAACGTGAACGGCGGCTCGATTGCGATGGGTCACCCGCTGGGCGCGACCGGCGCGATCATTCTGGGCACGCTGCTGGATGAGCTGGAGCGCACCGGCAAGGGCACCGGTCTGGCGACGCTGTGCATCGGCTCGGGCATGGGTGCGGCCACGATCATCGAGCGGATGTAAACCATGCCGAAGATCGACCTCAGCACGCTGACCCTGCGGACGGGCTCGATTTACCCCGAGCCTTACGCGGGCCAGATGGCCGGGCGCTCGTCGCACCGGCTGGGGCAAGCGGCGGGCCTGACGCAGTTTGGCGTGAACATCGTCTATCTTGAGCCCGGTGGCGTGGCGTCACTGCGCCACTGGCACCTGAACGAGGACGAGTTCGCCATGGTGCTGACCGGCGAGCTGATCCTGTCCGAGGATACCGGCGAGACGGTGATGCACCCCGGCGACTGTGCGGCGTGGAAGGCGGGCGAGCCGGTGGGCCATCGCTTCGTCAACCGCACCGATGCGCAGGCCAGTTTCCTCGTCGTGGGCTCGAAAGCCCCGCGCGAGGTGGCGACATACACCGAGGTCGATTTCAAACTCATCATCGAGGGCAACCAGCCCCGTTATACCTATCACGACGGCAGCGACTGGGCGGGACACCGTGACCTCGCGCCGCAAGGAGGAACCGACGAATGACCGAATTCCATTATGCCGTGGACGCCGACGGCGTTGCCACCATCACCTGGGATCTGCCGGGCAAGTCGATGAACGTCATGACCATGCCCGGTCTGCAACAGCTGGAAGCCGCCATTGACAAGGCGCTGGCTGACGATGCCGTCAAGGGTGTGATCCTGACCAGCGCCAAGGCCGATTTTGCCGGCGGGATGGACCTGAACCTGCTGGCCGAGCTGCGCGGCACGATTGAGGGCAACGCCGCCCAAAGCCTGTTCGACGGGATCATGGGCATGCACCATCTGTCGCGCAAGATCGAGCGCGCGGGCATGGACCCCAAGACGCTGAAGGGCGGCAAGCCGATTGTCGCCGCCCTGCCCGGCACCGCTATGGGCATCGGGCTGGAGTTGCCGCTGGCCTGTCACCGCATCATCGCGGCGGACAATCCGCGCGCGCAGATCGGCCTGCCTGAGATCAAGGTCGGCCTGTTCCCGGGCGGCGGGGGCACGACCCGTCTGGCGTGGAAGCTGGGGGCGATGGCGGCGGCTCCGCTGCTGCTGGAGGGCAAGACGCTGGCTCCGGCCAAGGCGAAATCGGCCGGTATCATTGACGAGGTTGTGCCCGCCGATCAGCTGATGGCGCGGGCGAAAGAGTGGGTTCTGGGCGCGAAAGACGCCGATCTGGTCAAGCCCTGGGACACCAAGGGCTACAAGATCCCCGGCGGCGCGCCCTATTCCGCGCCGGGCTTTCCCACCTTCGTGGGGGCCTCGGTCATGGTTCATGCAAACACATGGGGCGTGTACCCTGCGGCCAAGGCGCTGCTGAGTGCGGTCTATGAGGGCATGCAGGTGCCCTTCGACACCGCGCTCAAGATTGAGGCGCGCTGGTTCACGCATGTGCTGCTGGACCCGTCCTCCAGCGCGATGATCCGCAGTCTGTTCGTCAACAAAGGCGCGCTGGAGAAGGGCGCGAACCGTCCCGAGGTGCCTGACGAGAAGGTCACCAAGGTCGGCGTGCTGGGTGCGGGCATGATGGGTGCCGGTATCGCTTATGTCAGCGCGCTGGCGGGTATTCAGGTGGTGCTGCTGGATGCGGCGCTTGAGTCGGCGGAAAAGGGCAAAGCCTATTCCGAGGGCCTGCTGGACAAGGGCATGAAGCGCGGCAAGGTCACCGAGGACAAGAAAGCCAAGGTGCTGGGCCTGATCAAGACCACCGCCGATTACGCGGATCTTGAGGGCTGCGATCTGATCGTCGAAGCCGTGTTCGAAGACCCCGGCGTCAAGGCCGACGTGACCGCCAAGGCCGAGGCCGTGATCCCCGAGACGGCGATCTTTGCCTCGAACACCTCGACCCTGCCGATCACCAGTCTGGCAGCGGCGTCAAAACGGCCCGAACAGTTCATCGGCATCCACTTCTTCAGCCCGGTCGACAAGATGCTGCTGGTCGAGATCATCAAGGGGGCCAAGACCGGCGACCGCGCGGTGGCCAAGGCGCTGGATTTCGTGCGCCAGATCCGCAAGACGCCGATCGTGGTGAACGACGCGCGCTTCTTCTACGCCAACCGCTGCATCATCCCCTATATCAACGAAGGGATGCGTCTGGCCGCCGAGGGCACGCCGCTGCCGATGGTCGATCATGCGGCCAAGCTGCTGGGTTTCCCGGTGGGGCCGATCACGCTGGTCGATGAGACCTCGCTCGATCTGGGGGCCAAGATCGCCAAGGCGACCAAGGCGGCGATGGGCAATGATTATCCCGATGATGCCGTCGACGAGGTGGTGTTCTGGATGGTCGATCAAGGCCGCTACGGGCGCAAATCCAAGTCCGGGTTCTTTGACTATGATGACAGCGGCAAGCGGCAGGGCTACTGGCCCGGGTTCGCGGCGAAGTACCCGGTCAAGGACGGCGCCGAGCTGGAAGAGGTGCAGAACCGTCTGATGATGGCGCAGGTGCTGGAAGCAGTGCGCGCACTGGAAGAGGGCGTGCTGGAAGACATCCGCGAGGGTGACGTGGGCGCGATTCTGGGCTGGGGCTTTGCGCCGTGGTCGGGTGGCCCGTTCGGCTGGCTGGACATCATCGGCGCGGCGAAAGCGGTCGAGATCTGCGACGCGCTGGAAGCCAAGTTCGGCGCGCGGTTCAAGTGCCCGGCCTTGCTGCGCGACATGGCGGCCAAGGGCCAGACCTTTTACGGCGCGAAAGCGGTCAAGGTCGCCTGACCACTGACCACTGACGGCTGAACGACAGAACGCCCGCCCCCTGACCGGGGCGGGCGTTTTGCATGGGATCGCGCAAGGCAGTACCGGGGATCAGCCGGTCGTGTGCATCGCGGCCACCAGACAGCGGCCCTGCGTTTCGGTCAGGCACCGATAGGGACTGATGTCACCCATCGTCACCGTCGCTGCGCTGGCTGTCGGGCGGTGGCCATTGCGGCACTGCACCAGCAGCGTGCCATTGGCATAGACCACCTCATCATCGGCGAATTCCAGCGTGACAATCGTCATCTCGCGCGCCGGGGCGGTGCGGGTGACGCCCTTGTACCCGTCCAGAGCCCCCGCAGGCACAAGGGTGAAGGCATCGCCAAAGAGATCCTCGCCCGCGTCGGATTCGATCAGCACGGGCTGGTCGGCCAGCAACAGCATCGCGGTGCGGTTGCCCAGCGCACCGGCGGGCAGATGCAGCGGCCACAGCCCGGTCGGTGCGGCAGCCGCCGCTGTCCATAGCGTGCTGACACGTACCGACTTGAGCGGCCGCATCCCGTTGTCAAAGGTCACCACCCGGTCACCGGGCTGCAGATCCTCGACCGGTTGCCAGCCCAGTTCGGTGGCGACCAGCGTTCCCGCGATCAACCCCTCGGCCAGCGCCCCCGTCTCGTGCCAGCTTTGCGTCGGCACCTGACCTGCTGCTGCCTGTTCGGACCAGACGTTGCCGCGATCGGCAAACGAATAGGGGACAAAACATCCCTGGCCCAGCATACCACCCACCCAATTGTGCAACATTCCATTGTCCTTTCGCGAACACGACACCGCGTTCCATGGCCTCATATGGACCGCGAGAAATGGCAAAGACTGGGACCAAATATGGTTAATCTGCGAATTTTACACGGAATTGGCGACTTATTATGCCTCATTTCGCCGGCCTGAGGCCTCTGCCCCGTGCCAATGCATTGCCCGTGCGTTGCCCCCCTTTCCGCCGCCGTGAACAGAGGTCACTATACCCCCTAACGCGAGACGATCAGCACGGGGGGAATGCGCGATGGGATGGTTGGCAGACGAGACGGGGCTGGAGAAATGTTCAGCAAATTACGTGCCTTTGACGCCGCTGTCGCATCTGCGCCGGGCGGCGGATATCTTTGCCAACCGCGAGGCGCTGGTCTATGGCACCCAGCGCTGGAGCTATACGCAATACGTCGAGCGGGTGACGCGGCTGGCCTCGGGTCTGGCGAAACTGGGGGTTGCGCCGGGTCAGGTTGTGTCGGTGCTGCTGCCCAACGTGCCGTCGCATGCCGAGGCGCATTTCGCCGTGCCCGCCTGCGGCGCGATTCTCAACTCGATCAACACGCGGCTCGATCTGGACACGGTCGCCTATATCCTTGAGCACAGCGGCTGCAAGGTGGCGCTGGTGGACAGTTCGCTGATCGAGCTGGTCGAGCGCGCGGCGATGGTCATCGGCGGCGGGCCGAAAATTGTCGAGGTGCCCGATGCGCAGGCTGGTATCCCGGCGACCGGGCGGCATCTGGTTTATGAGGACGTCATTGCCTCGGGCGATCCGTCGTTCGACTGGATCATGCCACAGGACGAATGGGAATCGCTGGCGCTGAACTATACCAGCGGCACGACCGGGCGGCCCAAGGGCGTGGTGTACCACCACCGCGGCGCGTATCTGAGCACCATGGCGCAGCCGATCAGCTGGCGCATGGTGCTGTACCCGCGCTATCTGACCATCGTGCCGATGTTCCACTGCAACGCGTGGTGCCATCCGTGGATGATCCCGCTGATGGGCGGCGCGATCATCTGCCTGCGCGACATCACCGCCAAGGGGGTCTATCAGGCCGTCGCCGTTGAAAAGGCCACGCATTTTGGCGGCGCGCCGATCGTGCTCAACACCATCGTTGCCGCCAAGGAGGAGGACCGCCTCCCCTTCGACCATATCGTCGAGGTGTTCACGGCAGGGGCCCCGCCCCCGGCTGCAACCCTGGCCGCGATCGAACCCTTGGGCTTCAACGTCACGCAGGTTTACGGCCTGACCGAGACCTACGGCCCGGCCACGGAATGCACTTGGCATGAGGGGTTCGATGCGCTGCCACAGGCCGACCGGGCGGCGGTCAAGGCGCGCACCGGGGTGCTGATGCCATTCATGGAAGAGATCACCGTGCTGGATGACACAATGGCCCCCGTCGCGCGCGATACCGTGGCGCTGGGGGAAATCATGCACCGGGGCAATGGCGTGATGAAGGGCTATTTCCGCAATCCCGAGGCCACGGCAGAGGCGTTCAAGGGCGGCTATTTTCATTCCGGCGACATCGCGTTCCGATATGATGACGGCTATATCAAGATCGCTGACCGCTCGAAGGACATCATCATCTCGGGCGGCGAAAACGTCAGTTCGGTCGAGGTCGAGGGCGCGCTGGCCCATCATGCGGCGGTGTCGCTGTGCGCCGTGGTTGCCAAGCCTGACGACAAATGGGGCGAGGTTCCCTGCGCCTTTGTCGAGCTGAAAGAGGGCGCACAGGCCACCGAGGCCGAGCTGATCGCCTTTTGCCGCGAGCGGCTGGCCGGGTTCAAGACGCCCAAGCGGGTGATTTTCCACGAGTTGCCCAAGACATCGACCGGGAAGATCCAGAAGTTCGAGTTGCGCGCGTTGGCCAAAACCTTGTGACGCTCTGGCTCTGGCGCGACTGTGCTGGCTGCGGTAGCATGAGCGCGACCCAAAGAACAAAAACCGGGCGGCAGTTGAGGCAATGACGGCGCTTGAAAAATACGCCCGGCTCGAAGGGCCGGGTGTCTGGCGGGCAGGCCCCGAGGCGCAGCGACGTGATGTCGTTGTCGCGCTGGGTGACTCGAGCCTTGTGATCTCGGATCTCGCGCTCGGGCCACGCGCTCAGCCATTGGTCGTTGCCTGCCGTGTACCGCCAGAACCGCGGCGTGCGCCCGGCGGTCTATTCCCCGCTCAGCGATGACGACGACGAAACGCTCGAACTGGAAGATCCGCTGCTGATCGAAGCGCTGGAAACGATCCGCGCCGCGCTCAGCCCCAAGCCGCCGCTGCGCTGGTTGCGGCTGGGGCTGACGGCGGGTGTGGTGGTTGTGGTGCTGGCCGGGTTCCTGTGGCTGCCCGCCGTGCTGGTCAACCGCACCGCCGCCATCATCCCCCCGCCGCGCGCGCCGAGATCGGGCGGATGGTGCTGGACGGGTTGACGATCAGCGCCTCGACCGAACGGATCTGCGCCGATCCCGAGGGCCGTCAGGCGATGGCAACGCTGCGCAACCGGGTGCTGGGAAGCGACTGGCGCGTGGCGGTTGTGGCCGGTGTGGCGGGCGCACAGGCGGCGCATCTGCCGGGTCGGGTGATCGTGCTGGGCGAGGCGCTGATCGCGCGGCTCGACAGCCCCGAGGCGCTGGCGGGCTGGATGGTCGCCGAGGCACAAGCGCGCGCGACCTCGGACCCGCTGCTGGATGTGCTGGACTACGCTGGCACCCGCGCGACGCTGGCGCTGCTGACCACGGGCGAGTTGCCCGAGGGCTCGGTGCGCGACTACGCGCGGCGGCGCATCGCGCGCACCCCTGCCCTGCCCGATGCCGAAGCCCTGGGCAGCTGGCTGGACGGGATTGGCATCTCCTCGACCCCTTATGCGCTGTCCCTGCCCGCCGACCGCTCGGCTCTGTCGCAGGCGCTGGCCGATCGCCCCATGGTCGAGCGCATCCCCTCCCCGCTGCTCAGCGATGGCGAATGGCTGACCTTGCAGGCGATCTGCGCGAACTAGGGCGACACGGCGCGGTCGCTGGCGGCGTGTTCGGCGATGCCCTCTTGCGGGCCGGTGGTGAAGCTGGCGACGGTGGCGGGTATCTCCAGATCGGGGAAGTGATAGACCGCGTTGACGCTGAACGGCCCGCCGCCGCTGTGCCCGATGGCGCGGCCAGCAGCGCCCATGCGCCCGCTCATCAGCCCCAAAGCATAGCCACACTCTGTCCATGGTCTGCCGGGCAGCGCGCCGCCCAAGGGATGCGTGACCAGCATCTGCGTCAGCGATGACGGGCTGAGCAGCGTGCCGGTGAACAGCCCGTGCAACAGGCGGGCCGCGTCGGCAGCGGTGCCGATCAGGCAGCCGTGATAGACCCAGCCGGGGTGATAGTGCTGTGCCTGTTGCCAGTGGACGTGGGCGAACTGGTCGCGGGTTTCGGCGAGCCGGGCGCTGTGCAGCCCCAGCGGTTCGGCGATCCGGGTGTGAAAGAGCGTGGCGAAAGACTGGCCGCTGGCGGTCTCGATGGCCGCGCGCGCCAGCAGGTAGCCGAGGTTGGAATACGACCAGCCCGCGCCCGGCGCAAAAAGCCTTCCTTGGGCGAGGGTGTCGCGGATCAGGCGGTCGCGGGGCCACGGGTCTTCATTGCGCGCCACGGCCTGACGGTAGGCAGGCAGCGTGAAGTAGTCGGGCATCCCGGCGGTATGCGTCAGCAACTGGCGCAAGGTGACGTCAAGCACCGGCGCGTCGAGGTCGAGCGCGCCCTCCTCAGCCAGCGACAGGGCGGTGACCGCCAGCGCGGTCTTGGTGAAGCTCCAGTACGGGAAGATCTGCGCATCGCCGCGGTCAGGCGTGCCGTCCCGCCCAAAGATCGCGCTGGTGAAGACGGCGGACATCGGCGCTTCCCTGTCAGGCATAGAAAAATCGCGCCGCAGGCACGGCGCGATTGTTGTCGTGTCGGTCAGCGATCAGCGGACGTAGGCGTCCGAATAGCCCATGGCGCGGGCAGCACCGAGGGCGGCGCTCAGTTCCGCCTGGCTGTTGAACGGACCGGCCAGCACCACCTGCAGGCTGCGACCGCCCGAGGCCGCGTTGCCGCGTGCCACCGGCAGACCCTGCGCTTGCAGCCGCGCGATGGCGGCCTGCGCGTTCGAGGCGACACCGTAGGTGCCGATCTGCACGAAGCGACCGTTGCTCATGCCGCCCGACGTGGCAGCGCGCACCGGGGCGCGGTCGATCTCAGCCGTGGTGCCCATGGTCGATACCGTGGCGCGGGGCGCGCGGGTCGAGGGGATCACCGTGCCACGCGGCTCGGATGCGCCTTGCAGATAGGGCTGGGGCCAGCGCGGCGCGTAAGGACGCGGCAGCATGTAGACGTTGTTGTTATGCGCCGGATAGGGGTTCGCGCCATCCCACGGTTCCCAGACGTTGCCACGCGGCGATTGCTCGCGCAGGGCGTCGGCCGGGTGCTGGGCCTGCGGGCCGCAGCGCAGCGGCAGGTTCGGCAGTGCGGGCGACGGCACGGCGTACATCTGGCTGTGGGGCGAATAGTTGGTGCAGGGCGACGGGCCGGTGCGGTCGTAATGGCTCCAGCGGGTGTCGAGGCCCGATTGCGCCTGATACACGCGCGCCTCAGGCACCGGGGCGGCCTGAACGCGGACGCGCGGGGTTTCCGGGGCGACCGAATAGGGCCGGCGGGTGCGCGGTGCTTCTGCGACCATTGCCGGACGCGGCGTGGCGCGCACGGGTGCAGCGGCGGTGACAGTCACAGGGGCAGGCATCGGCGCGGCGGCGACCTGAGCGGCCCCCGTGGCGGCGGTCGGTGCGAAGCCACACATCGGGCGGCGGTCATCACCATAGCGCGGCACCCATGTGGTCGCGCCGTTAAAGCCCGCGCGGATGAACACGCAACCGGCGGAATCCACATATTGAGACTGATCATAGCTTGCCGGTGGCATCTCGGCGGGCGTGCGCCCGGTCTGAGCATTGGCCGACCCGGCTGCAACCATAGCGATCAAGGCAGCAGTCGAAACAAATTTGGCAACCATAATGAACCCCCTGTTACCTTTGACAGAAGGATGCCTTGCCGATTCTGCGAGAGTAAAGCCTTATCTTTCCCGTTACTTGGTGCCGAACATACGATCTCCGGCGTCTCCCAGACCCGGCACAATGTAGCCATGGTCGTTCAGATGATCATCCAGTGCGGCGGTCACAATGCGGACATCGGGGTGGGCCTCGTGCATGCGCTTGACGCCTTCGGGGGCGGCGAGCAGGCACAGGAAGATCACATTCTGCGCGCCCTGCGCCTTGATCAGATCAACCGCTGCCACCGAGGAATTGCCCGTCGCCAGCATCGGATCGACGACGATGGTCCAGCGTTCAGCCAGATCGGCGGGCAGTTTGCAGTAATATTGCACCGGGGTCAGCGTTTCGGGATCGCGGTAGAGGCCGACAAACCCGACCCGCGCCGCCGGAACCAGTTCCAGAATACCGTCCAGCAGCCCGTTGCCCGCCCGCAGGATCGAGATCAGCGCCAGCTTGCGCCCCTCGAGCATGGGCGCGTCCATCGCGCAGACCGGGGTCTGGATCTTGACGCTGGTCAGCGGCAGATCGCGCGTGACCTCATAGGCCAGCAGCATCGAAATCTCGCGCAGGAGCTGGCGGAATTTCGAGGTCGATGTCTCCTGATCCCGCATGATCGAGAGCTTGTGCTGCACCAGCGGGTGGGTAACGACGGTCAGGTGTTCGGTCATGCGCGGCCCTCAAGGATCTGGAGTATGCGTGCGCGCGTCGCCTCGTCGCAGAACGCGGCATTTGCGGCGTCCCGGTTGATGGCGCGGAAATCGTCCTCTGTCCACCCAAAGGCGCGGGCAAGCGTTTCGTATTCCTGCGTCAGCGTGGTGCGGAAGAAGGGCGGATCGTCGGTGGAGATGGTCACCTTGACCTCACGCTCGCGCAGCCGGTCGATGGGGTGCTTGTCAAAGCTGGGATAGACGCCGAGGAAGACGTTCGAGCCGGGGCAGACCTCAAGCACGGTCCCTTGCTCGGCCAACTGATCGACCAGCGCCAGATCTTCGATGGCGCGGACGCCGTGGCCGATGCGCTCGACCTTCAGATGGTCCAGCGCGTCGCGCACACTTTCGGGTCCGCCCCATTCGCCGGCATGGGCGGTCAGGCGCAGACCGGCCTCGCGCGCGCAGTCGAAGGCCCAGGTGAAGTCCTTGGGGTGAAACTGTTTTTCGTCGCCCGCAAGGCCAAAGCCAGTCAGGAAATCGCTTTTGGTTTCCGCCGCACAAAGCGCCGTCGCGCGCGACTGATCCGGACCGAAATGGCGGATCGCGGTGACGATGCCTTTCAGCGTGATGCCCATCGTTTTCTGCGCCTCAAGGGCGGCTTCCTCGATGGCCAGCAGGTATTCGCGCCATGCCGTCACATCGCCAACGCCGCAGAAATCGGGGGACAGGAAGGTCTCGGCATAGACGACACCGTCCTTGGCGCGGTCTTCGAGCACGGCGAGGGTCAGGCGGCGGAAGTCTTCGGGGCTTTGCAGGGTGGTGCAGGCAGCCTCGTAGACCTCAAGAAAATGCCAGAAATCGCGGTAGGCATAGCCGCCATCGGGCGTGAAAATCTTGGCGATGTCGATGTGTTTCTCTTTCGCCAGCCCCCGGATAAAGGCCGGCGGTGCCGCGCCCTCGAAATGCAGGTGCAGCTCGACCTTGGGCAGGGCCGGATCAATCTTTTCGCTCATAGGAAACTCCGTCCGGGGCCGGTTTCAGACAGGCCGAGGTGGGTGGCGACCGAGGCGGCGACGTCGACAAAGGCGCACAGGCCGATCTCGCCCTGCCCTGCCCCGGCAACCAGCACCGGCACGCGCTCGCGCGTGTGGTCGGTGCCGGACCAGGTGGGGTCGTTGCCGTGGTCGGCGGTGAAAAGGGCAATGTCGCCGGGTTTGAGGCGACTGAGGAAGTCGGCGGCGGCCAGATCGAAGGTTTCCAGCGCGCGGGCATAGCCCGACACATCGCGCGGGTGGCCGTAAAGGCTGTCGAACTCGACGAGGTTGCAGAAGGTCAGCGCACCGTCTTCGGCCTGATCCGCCAGCCGCAGGAGGTGCTGCACCAGATCGGCGTCGCTCTTGCCCTTGTGCAGCTGGCTGACACCCCGGTGCGAGAAAATATCGCCAATCTTGCCAATGGCATGCACCACGCGCCCGTCGGCCTGCGCCCAGTCCATCAGCGCCGGTTTCGGCGGCTCGATGGCATAGTCCCGGCGGTTCGAGGTGCGCTTGAACGCGCCCTCAGCGCCCGTGAAGGGCCGGGCGATGACCCTGCCAACACGGCGGGAATGCAGCAGCGGCGCAAGGTCGGCGCACAGCATGAGCAGACGCTCCAGCCCGAACGCCTCTTCATGGGCGGCGATCTGGAACACGCTGTCGGCCGAGGTGTAGCAGATCGGCCAGCCGGTCCGCAGATGCTCGGCCCCCAGTTCGTTCATGATGGCGATGCCGGAAGCGTGGCAGTTGCCCAGAATGCCTTCGGTTCCGGCAAGGCGGCAGACCTCGGCCACCAGCGCGTCGTCGAAAGCGGGGGTCGCGTCGGGGAAATAGGTCCAGTCCCACGGCACCGGGACGCCTGACAGCTCCCAATGGCCGGACGGAGTGTCCTTGCCCCGGCTCACCTCGGTCGCGGCACCCCAACGGCCCTGCGGCTGCGCGCCCAGACCGGGCGCTTGCAGTCCCGAGGCCAGCGATATCACCCGGCCAAGGCCCAGCGCGTAAAGCGTCGGCAGGTTCAGCATCCCGCTGCGCCCGTCTTCGGCGCGGCCCTCGGCGCAGGCCTGTGCGATATGGCCCAGCGTGTTGGCACCGGTATCGGGGCGGGTGTCATTGAAGAACTGATCGGCATCGGGCGCACCGCCGCAGCCAACGGAATCCAGCACGACGATGAAAGCGCGGCTCATGCGATGCGCTCCTGTATCAGCGGCACGGAGGCAGGCATATCGCCCAGATGATACGCGGCCTGCAAGGCGGCAATCGCGGCATCGGCGGCAGCATCGCTGGCGGCATGGACGCGGGCGAGCGGGGCACCGGGGCCGACCTGCGCGCCGGGTGCGGCCAGCGCCGAAAAGCCCACACTGGGGTCAAGGACATCGCCGCCCTTGAGCCGCCCGCCGCCCAGATGCACCACCGCCATGCCGACCGCGCGGGTGTCGATGCGGGCGATGGTGCCCGACCGGGGCGCGGGGACGTCACGGATCACCGGGGCGGTGGGCAGATGGGTCGCGTAGTGTTCCACCAGATCAGCCGGACCGCCCTGCGCCTCGATCATCTCGCCGAAACGGTCTGCCGCCGCGCCGCTGTCCAGCGCCGCGCGGATCTTGGCCGCGCCCGCCTCGGCGTCGGGGGCGAGTCTGGCAACGCTCAGGATCTCACCGCCCAGCGCGCAGGTCAGATCGACAAGCCGCGCGGTGGGGGCCTTGCCGGTCAGGGTATCGAGAACCTCGGCCACCTCCAGCGCGTTGCCGGCGGTCAGGCCCAGCGGGCGGTCCATGTCGGTGATCAGCGCGGTGGTCTTGCAGCCCGCGCCATTCGCGGTATCGACCAGCGAGCGGGCCAGAGCCCGCGCTTGCTCGGCATCCGGCAGGAAGGCGCCCGAACCGCTTTTGACATCCAGCACCAGCACGCCCAGCCCTGCCGCCAGCTTCTTGGACAGGATCGAGGCGGTGATCAGATCAAGGCTTTCCACCGTGCCGGTGACATCGCGGATCGCGTAGAGCCGCTTGTCGGCAGGCGCGATGCGCGACGACGCGCTGACAATCGCGCACCGGGTGTCGCGCATCAGGGCGCGCAGGCGCGGCTCGCTCACATTGACGTTGAAACCGGGGATGGCTTCCAGCTTGTCCAGCGTGCCGCCGGTGTGACCCAGTCCGCGGCCCGAGACCATCGGCACATAGGCCCCGCAACAGGCCAGCGCGGGGGCCAGCAGCAGCGAGATGGAATCGCCCACCCCGCCGGTGGAATGCTTGTCCACCACCGGGCCGGGCAGATCCCAGCGCAGCACATCGCCCGAGTCGCGCATGGCGCGGGTCAGCGCGACACGCGCGTCCTCGCTCAACCCCTTTAGCAGCACGGCCATGGCAAAGGCCCCGGCCTGCGCGTCGGTCACAGCGCCATCGGCCAGCCCGCGCGCGAACCACGCCATGCCCTCAGCCGTGGCGCGCCCGTCGCGCGTGGCCTCGATGACCGCGCGCGCATCCATCACGCACGGTCCATATGCGATGCGCTGAATGCGCCGGGCAACAGATCGGCCACCGTCATGGTCAGCGACGCACCATCGAGCGTGGCCATGATCACCTTGACCTCGGGCGCGGCGAATTCCTTCAGCTTCTGCCGGCACCCGCCGCAGGGTGTGGTCGGCTCGGCCGAATCCGCCACCACGACGATCTCGGCAATTGCCGTATCCCCCCCGCAATCATCGCCGCAATCGCCCCGGCTTCGGCGCAGGTTCCCTCAGGATAGGCAACGTTTTCAACGTTGCAGCCCCGATAGACAGCCCCCGACCCGGCACGGATCGCCGCCCCGACGCGAAACTTGGAATAGGGGGCATAGGCGTTCTTCTGAACGGCAAGAGCAGCTTCGAGCAAGGACATCTGACACCCCAAAGAATTGACCATTTGATCGAGCTTTACCCAGCACGAAGGGGGATGCAAGCGATACCACCGGACCTCGGCCGCGTTTGACAGAGCCACCATGTCGCGCCCAGAGTGGGGCGCTGCCCGACCGCAAGACCGCGCGACTTGCCGAAATCCGTGGTATCTGGCTGCGTGTAACCCAAGGATGCAGAAGGGATGAAACGGACACGCCCTGCGACCACCCTGCGGTGCCTTGTGTGCCGCCCGTCGCGCGCACGCTGCGCGCAGGGTGGTTCGCTGTGGCTATGCCACCCCTGCAACCCGGCCTTGCCTGCACGATCACAGACCCGGCACTGGCGTTTTGAGAAAAATGGTTTAAGGCTGAACCACATTCGAGGAGGGACTCATGACCGACGCACACAAGGACGACGTCAAGCAGGCAGCACGGCAAGCGGCGCTGTTTTATCACGAGTTTCCGAGCCCCGGAAAACTGGAAATCCGCGCCACCAAGCCGCTGGCCAATGGCCGCGATCTGAGCCGCGCCTATTCGCCCGGCGTGGCCGAGGCCTGCCTTGAAATCAAGGCGGATCCCACCGCTGCCGCCCGCTACACGATCCGCAGCAATCTGGTCGGCGTGGTCACCAATGGCACCGCCGTGCTGGGTCTGGGCAACATCGGCGCGCTGGCCTCCAAGCCGGTGATGGAGGGCAAGGCGGTCCTGTTCAAGAAGTTCGCCAACATCGACTGCTTCGACATCGAACTGAACGAACCCGACCCGTACAAGCTGGCCGATATCGTCTGCGCGCTGGAGCCGACCTTTGGGGCGATCAACCTTGAAGACATCAAGGCACCCGATTGTTTCATCGTTGAACGAATTTGCCGCGAGCGCATGGGCATCCCGGTTTTCCACGACGATCAGCACGGCACGGCGATTGTTGTGGGCGCTGCTGCGGTCAACGCGTTGCGCCTGACCAATCGCGCGGCGGAAGACATCAAGGTGGTGTCGACCGGCGGCGGGGCGGCGGGGATCGCCTGCCTGAACATGCTGCTGAAACTGGGGGTAAAGCGCGAAAACGTCTGGCTGTGCGACATTCACGGGCTGGTCTATGAGGGCCGCGCGCAGGACATGAACCCCGAGAAAGCCGCCTTCGCGCAGCCCAGCGCCTTTCGCGATCTGGCCGAGGTAATCGACGGGGCGGATCTGTTTCTGGGGCTGTCGGGACCGGGGGTGCTCAAGCCCGAGATGGTCGCGCGGATGGCCAAGGACCCGATCATCTTCGCGCTGGCCAACCCGACGCCGGAAATCATGCCCGATGAAGTCGAAGCCGTCGCGCCCGGCGCGATCATGGCGACGGGCCGGTCGGATTATCCCAACCAGGTCAATAACGTGCTGTGTTTCCCGTTCATCTTCCGCGGCGCGCTGGATGTCGGCGCGACGATGATCAATGACGAGATGGAGATCGCCTGTGTCGAAGGCATCGCCAAGCTGGCCCGCGCCACGACCTCGGCCGAGGCGGCGGCGGCGTATCAGGGCGAGAAGCTGACTTTCGGCAGCGAGTACCTGATCCCCAAACCGTTTGACCCGCGCCTGATGGGCGTTGTCGCCAGTTCGGTGGCCAAGGCTGCCATGGAAACCGGCGTCGCGACGCGCCCGATCGAGGATCTGGCGGCCTACAAGCAGAAACTGGACCAGTCGGTGTTCCGCTCGGCCCTGCTGATGCGCCCGGTGTTCGAGGCCGCGCGCAGCGCCGCCCGCCGTCTGGTGTTCGCCGAGGGCGAGGATGAGCGCATCCTGCGCGCCGCTCAGGCGGTGCTGGAAGAAACCACCGAAGTGCCGATCCTGATCGGTCGCCCCGAGGTGATCGAGCGGCGCTGCGAGCGTTTCGGCCTGCCGATCCGGCCCGGCATCGACTTTCAGGTGGTGAACCCTGAAAACGACCCGCGCTATCGCGACTATTGGGAAACGTATTACACCCTGATGGCGCGCAGCGGCGTCACGCCGGACACCGCACGCGCCATTCTGCGCACCAATTCGACCGCCATTGGCGCGATCATGGTTCACCGGAACGAAGCCGACAGCCTGATCTGCGGCGCCATCGGGCAATACTCGTGGCACCTGAACTACGTGCGGCAAGTGCTGGCCCGCGACGGGCTGCGCCCCACCGGCGCGCTGAGCCTGATGATCCAGCCCGAAGGTCCGCTGTTCATCGCCGACACGCAGGTGAACCCCGAACCGACCGCGCAACAGGTGGCGGATTCCGTGCTGGGGGCCGCGCGTCATGCCCGCCGCTTTGGCGTCACGCCCAAGGTTGCGCTGTGCTCACACTCGCAATTCGGCACGCTGGACACGGCCTCAGGGCGCTGCATGCGCGAGGCGCTGGCCATTCTGGACCAGATGGGCCTTGATTTTGAATACGAAGGCGAAATGCACGTCGATTCCGCCCTGGACCCGGCGGTGCGCGAGCGGATCATGCCGAATTCGCGCATGGAAGGTCCGGCGAATATTCTGGTCTTCGCCAACACCGACGCCGCGAGCGCAGTGCGCAACACGCTCAAGACACGCGGCAGCGCGCTTGAGGTGGGGCCGATCCTGATGGGCATGGGCAACCGCGCCCATATCGTCACCCCTTCGATCACGGCGCGCGGGCTGCTGAACGTTGCCGCCATCGCCGGAACGCCCGTTTCGCAATACGGGTAACACCCAACGCACTACGCGGCTGTGGCACCGCCACAGCCGCGTAGTGCGCGACCCCCAAAAGGCAAGCGTTGTCGCCAAATTTTGCGACTAATGTTTACAAAACTCTTTGTTACAACTCTCGCGGGTGGACGAAGGCACCGAGCTATTCGGCCAAGGTGATTTTTGTTCGGAGAGGGTAGAACCATGAAACAACTGCTTTGGGCCACGACGGCCCTGACGATCAGCGCATCCGCCGCATTTGCCAGCGGACCGCAACTGTATACCGACACCACCGTTGAAACGGTCGCGATGACCACGCCTGCCCCGTGGCAAGGCCTGTATTTCGGTGGGTCGCTCGGCTTCGGCGCCAGCAACTACGACCTGGGCGGCACCTATGCCGCACCGACGCCCCCGCTGAACGTGGACCTGAACCTGCCGGATCTCGGCGGCGAAGGCGCGTTTGTCGGCCTGCAAGCGGGCTACAACCACCAGATGTCCGACCGCATCGTCGTCGGCCTGCAACTGGACGGCACCTTCACCGGCATCACCAACGATACCGCGCTGAATGCAACGCTGGGCACGGACACGCTGAGCGCGACCTACGACCTGTCGCCGAGCACGATCTACACGCTGGCCGCGCGCGTTGGCTATCTGACCTCGCCGGACACGATGGTTTACGGCCTGCTCGGCTATAGCCGCGCCAACTACTCGGGCGATCTGAACGTCAGCATCAACGGCACGTCGGTCTTTGCGGACGACTATTCGTTCTCGATGGACGGCGCTGCGATCGGCGTCGGCATGGAAACCCGCCTGAGCGCGCGCACCACGCTGGGTGTTGAGTACCGCTACAACCACATGGGCCGCTACGAGCTGTACAACGGCCCCCTCGGTCTGGCTGCGAGCGACACGCTGAACGCTGGCTTCGACGCCTCGATCCACACCGCGCGCGTTTTCCTGAACTACAGCTTCTAATCCCAGGACCTCGTAACCCTGAGATCCGAGAGGGCGCGGCCAACCGGTCGCGCCCTTTCTTTATGCCGAAGTCCGGGTAAAGTGATTCCCGTCGCAGCACTTTGCAAACCCGCAATACCCCGCGCAAAACCGCTTGCTTTCCTTGACGCTTTGCAAAGATTAGCTGCGACACTTTGACCTTTTCTGCAAATTCATGCGCTGACCACCAACCTGTCAGCCGGTAACAGAGTTGCGTCGCCAGCGTGTCGCTGCGTAACTGCTCCTCAGGACGAGGAGGAGGGTTTCATGACCTATGCAGACGTGTATCGCCGCTCGATCGAGGATCCCGAAGGGTTCTGGATGGAGCAGTCTGAGACCATCGATTGGGTAAAGCCCCCTCCAAAGCCCTCTTCGCGGACAACGCGCCCCTGTACGAATGGTTCAAGGACGCGCAGGTCAACACCTGCTGGAACGCCGTCGACCGCCATGTCGAGGCCGGGCGCGGCGATCAGCTGGCGATCATCCATGACAGCCCGATCACCCATTCGACCAAGGGCATCACCTACCGCGAATTGCAGTCGCGGGTCGCCTCGCTGGCCGGGGCGCTGCGGGCCAAGGGGATCGAAAAGGGCGACCGGGTGATCATCTACATGCCGATGATCCCCGAGGCGCTGGAAGCGATGCTGGCCTGCACCCGGCTGGGCGCGATCCATTCGGTGGTGTTCGGCGGATTTGCCGCCAATGAACTGGCCGTGCGGATTGACGATGCGACGCCCAAAGCGATTATCGCGGCGTCCTGCGGGCTCGAACCGGGCCGGGTGGTGCATTATAAGCCCCTGCTGGATGCGGCGATTGACGCGGCAACGCATAAACCCGATTTCACCGTCATCTTTCAGCGCGAACAGGAAGTCGCCAAGCTGATCGAAGGCCGCGATTTCGCCTGGCATTCGTTTCAATACGGGGTCGAGCCTGCCGAATGCGTGCCGGTATCAGGCGATCATCCGGCCTATATTCTCTACACCTCGGGCACGACGGGCCAGCCCAAAGGCGTTGTACGCCCGACGGCGGGGCATCTGGTTGCGCTGCAATGGACGATGAGCGCGAAATACAACATTGCGCCGGGGGATGTGTTCTGGGCGGCCTCGGATGTGGGCTGGGTCGTGGGCCATTCGTATATCTGCTACGCCCCGCTGATCGCCGGGGCGACGACCATCGTGTTCGAGGGCAAGCCTGTCGGCACGCCCGATGCCGGGACGTTCTGGCGGGTGATCCAGAACCACAAGGTCAAGAGCTTCTTCACCGCCCCCACCGCGCTGCGCGCGATCAAGCGCGAAGATCCGACGGGCGAATTCATCAAGGATTACAACCTCAAGAACCTGCAGGCGCTGTTTCTGGCCGGTGAACGGGCCGATCCTGACACGGTGAACTGGGCGGCCGAAAAGCTGGGCGTGCCGGTGATCGACCACTGGTGGCAGACAGAAACCGGCTGGGTGATTGCGGGCAACCCGATGGGGATCGAGCTTTTGCCGATCAAGGTCGGCTCGCCCACGGTGCCGATGCCGGGCTATGACCTCAAGGTGTTGGACGAAGGTGGCCACCCGCTGCCGAACGGTCAGCTGGGCGCAATCGCCATCAAGCTGCCGCTGCCGCCGGGCACGCTGCCGACCCTGTGGAACGCCGAGGCACGGTTCAGGAAAAGCTACCTCACCACCTTCCCCGGCTATTACGAGACCGGCGACGCGGGCTATCTGGATGCGGACGGCTATGTCTACATCATGGCGCGCACCGACGATGTGATCAACGTCGCCGGGCACCGCCTGTCCACCGGCGCGATGGAGGAAGTGCTGGCCGGGCATCCCGACGTCGGCGAATGCGCGGTGATCGGCGTGACGGACGCGCTGAAAGGACAAATGCCGCTGGGCTTTTTGTGCCTGAACAAGGGTGTGAACCGTCCGGCTGACGCGGTGATCAAGGAGTGCGTCGCGCTGATGCGCGACAAGATCGGCCCGGTCGCCGCGTTCAAGCTGGCGGTGGTGGTGGACCGCCTGCCCAAGACCCGCTCGGGCAAGATCCTGCGGGCGACGATGGTCAAGATTGCGGATGGCGAATCCTTCAAAATGCCGGCGACAATTGATGACCCCGCAATCCTGACAGAGATTGAAACAGCGCTGAAATCCATTGGATACGCAAAACGCTAAGCTTTTTGCAAAACCACGCGCGTAAAGTTGCCCTGCCAACACGTTGGCAGGGCACTTGTATATAGAAAATACAATTCATCCCTTGATTGTGTCGCGTTAAGAAAGCAATCTCCGACCGTAGGGGTTAAAGGTGTGAATACAAACGCAAATGGATGATCGCTTCATCATGAGTACCCGCGGCCAGACCCCCCCGGCAGTGGATGACAATGTGCTCCAACGCCTGTTTGAGATGGGCGATGCCGCCCTCAAGCAAGCATTTTGCCAGCAATTTTTGATCGATTTCGGTCGACTGCGTGGCGCTATTTCGGGGGAAGACGGCAAGGAAGTCAGCCGTGCTGCGCATGAGCTCAAGGGCTTGGCCGCAACCGTCGGCGCGATGCGTCTGGCGGATCTGGCCCGCCGTTTCGACGCCATTGCCGAAGGCATGGCACCCGCAGCACGCAATGCCGTCGCTGTGCCGATCGAGCGAGAGATCGACGCAGTCATGGCGCATCTGCGCGCGGCGGCACAGGATCCAACAGACGTATGAACTCTTCCCTTCCTGCCGATACGATCCTGCTGGTCGAGGATACGCCGTCGCTGCAAATGATCTACAAGGCAGCACTGGCACGCGCCGGTTTCGAGGTCGAGACCTGCGGCACCGCGGCCGAGGGTCTGGCGGCATTCCGGCGTCTGAAGTCCAACATCATTCTGCTGGACCTGATGCTGCCTGACCGCACCGGGCTGGAGGTGATGATCGACATTCTGCGCGAAGCGCCGCAGACCTGTGTGATCGTCATCACGGCCAATGGCTCGATCAACAAGGCGGTCGAGATGATGCGCGCCGGGGCGCATGAATTTCTGGTCAAGCCCTTCGACGATCAGCGCCTGATCGGCGCGATCGAGAACGCGCGCAAGTCGCTGCGCCATCGCCCCCCTGCCCCGACCCGCGATGCTGCCGAGGCCTTGGTGCTGCCGCCTTTCATCGGGCGCTCGGCACCGATGATGGCGGTCTATGACAAGATCAGTTCGGTTGCGCGCTCGATGGCGACGGTGTTTGTCACCGGCGAAAGCGGCACCGGCAAAGAGCTGTGCGCCGAGGCGGTTCACCGGACATCTGCCCGCGCGGGCGGGCCGTTCATCGCGCTGAACTGCGGGGCGATCCCGGTCGATCTGCTGGAAAGCGAAGTTTTCGGCCATCTGCGCGGCTCGTTCACCGGGGCGATATCGGACAAGATGGGGGCGGCAGCGGCGGCCGATGGCGGCACGCTGTTTCTGGACGAAATCTGCGAGATGGACCTGAACCTGCAAACCAAGCTTTTGCGCTTCTTGCAGACGTCGACCATCACCCCCGTCGGCGCGATCAAACCGCGCAAGGTCAACGCGCGCATCATCTGCGCCACCAACCGCAACCCGCTGGAAGAAGTCCGACGCGGGCGGTTCCGCGAAGATCTGTATTACCGCCTGCACGTCGTGCCGATCCACATGCCGCCGCTGCGCGACCGGGGCGACGATGTGAACGAGATCGCCGAGCGTCTGGTCGCCGAAATGGCGGCTGAGGAAGAGCATGTCTTCAACAGCATCTCGCCGCGTGTGCGTGAGCTGTTCCGCACGCTGCCGTGGCCGGGCAACGTGCGTCAGCTGATCAACGTGCTGCGCAATGTGGTGGTGCTGAATGAGGGGCCGGTGGTCACCGTCGAAATGCTGCCGCCGGACCTGCTGGCCGACCAGCCCCGCATGACCGAGGCCACGTCAGAGCGGGCGGGCATCAGTCTGGGCGAACTGGCCGGGCGCACGCTGGCCCAGATCGAGCGGATCGTGATCGAGGATGCGCTGGCCCGGCACGGGGATTCCGTGCCCAAGGCGGCGCGGGAACTGGACGTGTCGGCCTCGACCCTCTATCGCAAACGCGAAGCTTGGGACAAAGCCGAAGGCCGCAAATGACACCATCGCCGCGCGCGATCCTGATCACCGGCGCATCGTCGGGGATCGGATACCACTGTGCTCATGACCTGCGGGCGCGCGGTTGGCGGGTCTTTGCCTCGTGCCGGGCCGAGGCGGATTGCGAGCGCCTGCGCGCCGAGGGGTTTGACAGCCCGCGACTGGATTACGCCGACACCGCCAGCATCAAGGCCGCGTTGTCCGAGGTTCTGGCGGCAACCGGCGGCACGCTGGACGCGCTCTATAACAACGGCGCGCATGCCTGCCCCGGCGCGGTCGAGGATCTGCCAACCGACGCGCTGCGCGAGATTTTCGAGGTCAATGTCTTTGGCTGGCACGAACTGACCCGGCGCGTCATCCCGGTGATGCGGGCGCAAGGGCACGGGCGGATCGTGCAATGCTCCAGCGTGCTGGGCTTTGTGCCCTACCGCTGGCGGGCAGCGTACGGTGCGTCAAAATACGCGGTCGAGGGGCTGAGCCGGATTTTGCAGCTGGAAATGGCCGACACGCCGATCAAGGTGGTGCTGCTGCAACCGGGGCCGATCAGCTCGAAAATCCGGGTGAACTCGATCCCGCATTTCGAGCGCTGGGTGGACTGGCGCGCCAGCCCGCGCCGCGCGCAATACGAGGGCGATCTGCTGCAGCGCCTGTACCAGCCCGGCCCCAAGGATCGCTGGGAACTGGGGCCAGAGGTCGTGGCGACAGCGCTTGTCACCGCACTGGATCACCCCAACCCGCGCCCCAGCTACAAGATCACCACGCCGACCAAGGTGATGGGCTGGGTCATGCGCCTGTTTCCCGAGCGCACGATTCGCTGGTTTTTGGCGCGACAATAGGGGCGCGACGATCTGGGGGCTGGTATCTTGGCGCAGAGACGCTAAGTCAAAGACCAACCCCGGAGGCCCGCCATGTTGCTCAACGATCCGCTCTTTATCATCGCCGCCATTGCCTCGCTCATTGTGCTGGGCATCTTGATGTTCGGCATTGGCAGCTTTGCCAAGGGCGGAGCGTTCAACCTGCGCAACGCCAACAAGATCATGCGCTGGCGTCTGGGTGCGCAATTCGTTGCCGTGATCCTGATCGTCGGCTTCGCCTGGATCCGTTCGCGGCACTGACAAAGGGGCGTTTCATGGTTGTACTGAACAAGATTTACACCCGCACCGGCGACAAGGGCGACACCGCTCTGGGCAATGGCCGCCGCGTGCCCAAAGACGATCTGCGGGTCGAGGCGTATGGCACCGTCGATGAAACCAACGCCACGGTCGGGCTGGCCCGCCAGCATGCCAGCGGTGAGATGGATGCGGCGCTGATGCGCATCTCGAATGACCTGTTCGATCTGGGTGCCGATCTGTGCCGTCCCGATATGGCCGGGGACGCAGCCGCCGAATATCCGCCGCTGAGGATGATCGACGCGCAGGTGGACCGGCTGGAAGCAGAAATCGACGCGATGAACGCCAGCCTCTCGCCGCTGCGCAGCTTCGTGCTGCCGGGCGGTTCGGCGCTGGCCGCGCATCTGCACCTGTGCCGCACCGTCAGCCGCCGGGCCGAGCGCCTGTCGGTCGCGCTGGCGCGCGAGGGCGATGTGAACCCGGCGGCGGTGAAATACCTGAACCGGTTGTCGGACTGGTTCTTTGTCGCCAGCCGTGCCGCCAATGAAAACGGCGCGGGCGATGTGCTTTGGGTGCCCGGCGCCAATCGTTGACGCTAACGGTATCCGACGCGGCGTTCCTATCGGGTGCAGGGTCGTTTTTTCCCTGTTTTCCGCGCTGCAGAGAGGCTAGGAAAACGGGCAGCGTCAAACAGCTTGTCTGTCGATGACCGGCAGGCGTTGAGAAAGGGAGAACACCACCCATGAAAGTTCTGGTGCCCGTAAAACGGGTGATCGACTATAACGTGAAGGTCCGCGTGAAGGCCGATGGCTCGGGTGTCGATCTTGCGAACGTCAAGATGTCGATGAACCCGTTCGACGAAATCGCCGTCGAAGAGGCGATCCGTCTGAAGGAAAAAGGCGTCGTGACCGAGGTTGTCGCCGTATCGATCGGCGTCCGCCAAGCGCAGGAAACGCTGCGCACCGCGCTGGCGATGGGCGCAGACCGCGCGATTCTGATCGTGGCTGCTGACGACGTTCACACCGATATCGAGCCGCTGGCTGTCGCCAAGCTGCTGGCAGCGGTGGTCAAGGAAGAAGAGCCGGGTCTGGTTCTGGCTGGCAAGCAAGCCATCGACAACGACATGAACGCCACCGGGCAGATGCTGTCGGCCCTGCTGGGCTGGTCGCAGGCCACCTTTGCGTCTGAAGTCGATATTGCCGACGGCAAGTGCAAGGTCACGCGCGAAGTGGACGGCGGTTTGCAGACCATCGAAGTGACGATGCCGACCATCGTCACCGTCGATCTGCGCCTGAACGAGCCGCGCTATGCCTCGCTGCCCAACATCATGAAGGCAAAGAAAAAGCCGTTGGATGAAAAGACGCCCGCCGATTACGGCGTCGATGTCACACCGCGCCACACGGTGGTGAAAACCACCGAACCCGCCGCCCGCAAGGCTGGCGTGAAGGTTGGCTCGGTTGATGAGCTGATTGCGAAACTCAAAGACGAAGCGGGGGTGATCTGATGGCCGTTCTGCTGCTGGGTGAAGTCACCGATGGCGCGCTGAACCGCGACGCCACTGCCAAGGCCGTGACGGCCGCCAAGAAAATCGGCGATGTTGTCGTGCTCTGCGCCGGGGCCTCGGCCGCCGCTGCGGGCGCCGAAGCCGCCACGATTGCCGGTGTGTCCAAGGTGCTGGTCGCCGAGGATGCCTCGCTCGGCCACCGTCTGGCCGAGCCGACCGCGGCGCTGATCGTGTCGCTGGCGGGCGATTACAGCCACATCTTCGCGCCCGCAACCACGGACGCCAAGAACGTGCTGCCGCGCGTCGCCGCCCTTCTGGACGTGATGGTGCTGTCGGATGTCTCGGGCGTGGTTGATGCGCAGACCTTCGAGCGCCCGATCTATGCCGGCAACGCGATCCAGACGGTGAAATCGTCCGATAGCGTGATCGTCGCCACCCTCCGCACCTCGACCTTCGAGGCTGCCGGTGACGGTGGCTCCGCCCCGGTCGAGACCATTGGTGCTGCGGCCGATCCGGGTCTGTCGAACTGGCTGGAAGACAAGGTCGCGGCGTCTGATCGCCCTGAACTGACCTCGGCCGGGATCGTCGTGTCCGGCGGTCGTGGTGTGGGTTCGGAAGAGAACTTCAAGATCATCGAAGCGCTGGCCGACAAGCTGGGCGCCGCCGTTGGCGCGTCGCGCGCAGCGGTCGATCTCGGGCTTTGCGCCGAACGACTGGCAGGTTGGCCAGACCGGCAAGGTCGTGGCACCGGCGCTGTATATCGCTGTCGGCATTTCCGGCGCGATCCAGCACTTGGCCGGGATGAAGGATTCCAAGGTCATCGTCGCGATCAACAAGGACGAAGAAGCCCCGATCTTCCAGGTCGCGGATTATGGTCTGGTGGGCGATCTGTTCACCGTCCTGCCGGAACTGACGGAAAAGCTGTAAGGCACGGTGGGGTAAAACCCCACCCTACGCCAGGCACCAAGGCCCGCCAGCATTGGCGGGCCTTTCGCGTCAGGCGGCACGGCGTTGCAGTGCGGCGCAGACGGCGTCACATCCCAGACCCCGGTTATCAGGGTCCAGACGGATACGGTGACGCCCCTCGCCCGCGATGGCAGGACGTTGCAGCCATGCCTGCGCGGGAAGCTCGATCAACACCCCCCGTCGCGGAAAGCGATCCAGCAATTGCCGCATGCGGTCGGACCAATGCTGCTCAAGCGCGCGGCGGATCAGCATGAAGCGCTCAGGACAGACGCCTGCCAGCGTGTCCAGTGCGTGCCCGGTGAAGGTGAAGGGGGCAAAATCCACGTCCGGATAAAGCGCCTTGAGAACGGGTGTGGCCGCCACAAAGCGATCATTGCGCCGGGGGTGCACGGTATAGAAGGCGTTGGACAGGTTGCCCAAGGGCGGCAGCACCAGCACATAGGTGCTGGCCGCCTGCGCGGCCTCGGCCAGAAGCGGGTCGGCAAGGTGCCAATCCACCCCCTCAACCTGCGCGGTGGGCGCCAGCAGGCGATCCAGCGCGCGACGGGCCAACCGTGGCGTGATCCGTCCCGGCCCCCGCTCTCCGATCAGCAAAAGCGCGCGATGGCGCAGAACGACCTCAGCCCGAGTGTCCCGCATCATCGGCACAATCGGACAGTCGCCTGCAAAACGATGCAGACCTTGTTGCATGGACCCCAGTCCCCTTTTCGTCACCCGCTACCGAGTCTCGCGGCAAAACGTTACGATCCGCTTACCGGCAGTCCGCCCAGCCGCGTCCGGCCCTTGCACCCCCGCCGCCGGCAAGCATAAGGTCACCGCACGTCAGACAGGGGACCGGAATGGATATTCAAAGCGTTGGCATCGTTGGAGCGGGTCAGATGGGCAACGGCATTGCCCATGTCTTTGCCCTTGCAGGCTATGATGTGCTGCTTAACGACATCTCGGAAGAGGCGCTGACCAACGCTGTTGCCCTGATTGATCGCAATCTTGAGCGACAGGTCCAGCGCGGCAAGATCGAGGCCGACGTCAAAGCCGCCGCGATGGCGCGGATCCGCACCACGTCCCGGCTGGCGGATATCGGCCCCAGCGACCTGATCATCGAGGCCGCGACCGAACGCGAGATGGTCAAGCACGCGATCTTCGAAGACCTGCTGCCGCACCTGAAACCGCACACGATCCTGACGTCGAACACCTCGTCAATCTCGATCACCCGGCTGGCCAGCCGCACCGACCGGCCCGAGCGGTTCATGGGGTTCCACTTCATGAACCCGGTGCCGGTCATGCAACTGGTCGAACTGATCCGCGGTATCGCCACGGACGAGCCGACGTACAAGGCGCTGCTGGCCGTCGTTGAAAAGCTGGGCAAAACCGCTGCGAGCGCCGAGGATTTCCCGGCCTTCATCGTCAACCGCATCCTGATGCCGATGATCAACGAGGCGGTCTATACGCTCTATGAAGGCGTCGGCAATGTCCGGTCGATCGACGAATCGCTCAAACTGGGCGCGAACCACCCGATGGGGCCGCTGGAACTGGCGGATTTCATCGGGCTGGATACGTGTCTTGCCATCATGAACGTGCTGCATGACGGGTTGGCGGATACCAAGTACCGGCCCTGCCCATTGCTGACCAAATACGTCGAAGCCGGCTGGCTGGGCCGCAAGACGCAGCGCGGGTTTTATGACTACCGCGGCGAGGTCCCGGTCCCCACGCGGTGAAAGAAGGGGGGCCAGCCCCCTCTGCGCTAAAGCGCATTCACCCCCCGGGATATTTGAAGAGCAAAGAGGCGCAGGGTTAATGAGGCGTTAAGCCGCATTTTCTGTCTCTCAGTATCCGCAAGGCGCCCCCTTTGGGCGGGGGTGCTGAGGCGGCAGCCCCCGCTTTTCATCGGGTAACGCTCAGAACGGCTCGCCGAACCTGCTGGCCACCAGCTTTTCCAGCGCGGCGATCAGCGGGGCGGCCTGTTCACCGGTCGTGCGCACGCGGATTTCGGTGCCGCGCGAGGCGGCGAGCATCAGCAGGCCCATGATCGAATCGCCCGAAACGCTCATGCCGTCTTTCTCGACTTCGGCGGCAGCGTCATGAGCCTCGACCACCTCGACGAATTTGGCCGAGGCGCGCGCGTGCAGGCCCTTTTCGTTGACGATCTTCAGAACCTTCTCGGCGCTCACACCCCGCCCCCCCACTCATCTCATACGAATTGATGTATTTGCGGCCCGCGTCCAGCGCCAGGGCGGCGGCCTTGGCGACGCTCAGGCGACGCGATTTGGCCAGTTTGATCAGCATGGGCAGGTTGGCACCGTACAGAATGCGCCGATCGGGCGCACAACAGGCGGGCATCGACAGGTTCGACGGCGAGCCGCCGAACATGTCTGTCACCACCACCACCCCGTCGCCCAGATCCACCTCATCGGCAGCCGCGCGGATTTCGGCGGATTTGGCGCCGCGGTCGTGGTCATATTCGATGGAAATCGCCTTTATGCCAGCCTGTTTGCCAACAACATGTTCCACGGCCGCGAGATACTCGCGGGCCAGTCCACCATGTGCGACGATCACGATTCCGATCACGCCCGTTACCTTTGCTTCCCGGGGCCCGCCATAAGGCCGCGCCGATCCAGCTCCCTGTGTCTCTTTGACACTCGCCAGCCCTGCTCTGCAAGCACCCGCGACATTTTTTCTGCGAGTGCAACAGAACGATGTTTTCCCCCCGTACACCCAAATGCGATGGTGAGCGAGGTCTTCCCCTCATCGACAAACGCATCCAGCAGCGACGAAATCAGCCCGCGCACACGCTCGAAGAAATCGTCATAGCGCGGGTCGGCGGCGACGTGCTCGGCAACTGCCGCGTCGCGGCCATCCATGTCGCGCAGGTCGGGCACCCAATGGGGGTTGGCCAGAAACCGGCAGTCAAACACCATATCCACGCCGCGCGGCAGTCCGCGTTTGTACGAAAAGCTCTGGATCGCCAGCGACATCGGCCGCCCGTCGCGCGGGGCGAACCATTGCGAAATCTCGGCCCGCAGCTGGTGCGGGGTCAGTTGGGTCGTGTCGATCAGCACATCGGCGCGTTCCCGCACCGGCTGGAGCAGCTCCAGCTCGTGCTCGATCCCCTGCATCGGTGCGCCTTCGGGGCTGAGCGGGTGGCGGCGGCGGGTTTCGGAATAGCGGCGCACCAGCGTGTCGGCGTCGCAATCCAGATACAGCAGATCCGAGGCCACGCCCGGCAAGCGGTGGAGCCGGTCGACCAGCTCGATCAGCGCTTCGGACGAGAAGTCGCGGTTGCGCGCATCCAGCCCCAGCGCCAGCGGGCGCGGCAGGGGCGGTCCGTCCAGCAGGCGCGGGATCAGCGACAGCGGCAGGTTGTCGATGGATTCAAAACCCAGATCCTCAAGCGCGTTGATCGCCGAGGAACGCCCGGCGCCCGAGGGGCCGGTGACCATCACGACACGCATGGGAGGGGGAGAATCTTGCATCCGTCAGCCTTGAGTCCGTTTCGTCAGCACATAATGTGTCAGGGCGCGGGCGAAAGAGCCATCCGGGCGACCCGGAAGACACTCTATCGTGACCCCGGCCAGCGTGCGCGTCTGCGCATCGGGCATGCGCGCGGCCGGTGCCGCAAGGTCGACGGCCACCACGATGCGCGCCAGCCGGCGGGCGAGCAGCCGCACCAGCCCCAGACCGCGCGCTTCGATCAGCCCTTCGATGCTGCGCGGAGCGCGGGCAAAGAGGGCGTCGTTGTCAGCCGCCAGAAAGACCTGATCATCGGCGACAAGCTGCGCGCCGCAGCCGATCAGCGCCAGTGCCAGCCGCGATTTCCCCGCCCCCGATGGCCCCAGAATCAGCACACCGCGCGAGGGGCCGAAAGCCACCGCCGAGGCGTGGAGATTGGCCGCGCTCACAGCGGCAAGCCGACGACGAACCGAGCCCCCAGCGGCGGCGAATTGCGGTCGGCGTTGGTCGGGCGGATGTTCTCGGCCCAGATCACCCCGCCATGCGCCTCGACGATCTGCTTGGAGATCGCCAGCCCAAGGCCCGAGTGGTTGCCGAAGTCTTGCAGCCGTTCGGAATAGAACCGCTTGAACACCTTGGACAGCGCCGCGTCGGGGATGCCGGGCCCGGTATCCTCGACCACCACCAGCACGCGGTTTTCGCGTTTGCGCGCCCAGATGCGCACCGCGTCCCCTTCATTGCAGAAGGAAATCGCATTGGTGATCAGGTTGACGAAGACCTGCGCCAGACGGGCCTCAAGGCCCTGGATCAGAATCGCCTCGCGGGGCAGTTCGCTGATGAACTCGACGCCCTTGGCCTCGGCCTCCTGCCCCAGATGCTGCGACAGGTTCTCCAGCGTCTTGCACAGGTTGAAGGTTTCTTCCTCTTCCTTGACCAGTTCACTGTCGAGGCGTGAGGCGTTCGACGTGTCGGAAATCAGCCGGTCGAGACGGCGCACGTCGTGCTCGATCACTTCAAGCAGGCGGTTGACCTGATCTTCCCGCTTGGCGACGCGCAGCGTGCCGACGGCAGAGCGCAGCGAGGCGAGCGGGTTCTTGATCTCATGCGCGACGTCGGCGGCGAATTGTTCGTTGGCGTCGATGCGGTCATAAAGCGCCGTGACCATGCCGCGCATAGCGACCGACAGGCGGCCGATCTCGTCGGGGCGGCCCGCCAGATCGGGGATGCGCACCCGGCCCGGCGACATGCGGCGGGCGTTCTTGTCGCGGCCCAGTTCGGCAGCGGTCGCCAGATCGGCAAGCGGGTTGGCGATGGTCGAGGCCAGCACCAGCGACAGCCCGACCGACACCAGCAGCGCGACGATGAACATCTGCAAGACCTGCTCGCGCTCGGAGCGCAGCATGTTCTCAATCGCCGCAGGGATCTGCTGCATGATCACCACGCCGACCGGCGCACCGTCTTGCAGAACCGGGGCGGCGGCGAGCATGCGAAACCCGTCATCCAGACGCAGAACGCGGCTCGAGGAAACCCCGTCCATCGCTTCGGCGTGCAGATCGGCCAGCAGGGTGGCCGGATCCGGCTGCGGCGATCGGTCCCCCGGCACGACGGCGGACATGGCGGACCAGATGGTGTCCAGCGTGTCCGAAATCAGCGTATGCGGGGCGCTGCCCTCATCCAGATCGCCAGAGCTGCGGGTGCCCGTGCCCCGGCGCGCCGTCTCGATGGTGCTGTCGCTGGCCAGCACCAGAACCTCGGTCTCGGTGTTCAGGGTCAGGCCGTCAACGGCCTGCACCCGCGCGCGCCGCGCCTCATCGCTGGCATAGCCCGGCTGACCGGGCAACAGCGCGGGCAGCGCGCCCATGACATCGGCGATCGCCTCGGCCTGCGAGACCAATCCCAGTTCGTGCTGACGCGCCAGCGAGTCGCGGAAAGGGTTGGTGAACAACACCCCCGCCACCAGCAGCACAAGCGCAAGCATATTGAACAGGATGATCTTTCGCGCCAGAGGCGAGTGAAAGATCGAAAACAACCCACGGCGGGCACGGTGAATGCGTACTTCCGTATCGACCGCGCTCTGCGGCCGAACCCAATCGTCCCCAAGGACGACTTCAGCGCCGGGTACCCCGGTCTGCGTGTTCACCTATGCCCCCACCGCCTTGTGTTATCGTGGGCGTACCTGAAACTCAGGCTTCGTTATATTTGTAGCCAATACCGTAAAGCGTTTCGATGGACGAGAAGTCTTCGTCGACCGACCGCATTTTCTTGCGCAGGCGCTTGATATGGCTGTCGATCGTGCGGTCATCGACATAAACCTGATCGTCATAGGCCACGTCCATCAGCTGATCGCGGCTTTTCACGAAACCGGGGCGCTGGGCCAGCGCCTGCAGCAGCAGGAATTCGGTCACGGTCAGCGTGACATCCATGCCCTTCCACGTCACGGCGTGGCGCAGCGGGTCCATCGACAGCGAGCCGCGCACCATGACCTTGGTGTCTTCGGTCGTGCCGACCTCGTTGGTTTCGACCGCTTGCTGGCGACGCAGCAGCGAGCGGATCCGTTCGATCAGCAGGCGCTGCGAGAAGGGTTTCTTGACGTAATCGTCGGCCCCCATGCGCAGGCCGAGCACCTCGTCGATCTCGTCATCCTTGGAGGTCAGGAAGATCACCGGCATCTGCGTCTTCTGGCGCAGGCGCTGGAGCAGCTCCATGCCGTCCATGCGGGGCATCTTGATGTCCAGCACGGCCATATCCGGCAGTTTGCGGTTGAACGCGTCCAGCGCTGACTGACCATCGTTGTAGGTCTCGACCTCGAAGCCTTCGGCTTCAAGCGAGATCGACACCGACGTCAGGATGTTCCTGTCGTCATCGACAAGGGCTATCTTTGACATTTGCCTGTCCTTGTATGCTGCTCAATGGTCTTTTTTGTTAATCATTGTGGTGTTTTCCGCGTAGAGAATCAACTGAATAGTCAAGAGTGCGTGACGCACTGAGTCCAAAATAGCGCGCTTTGGGTGAAGAATCCGCTTATCGGCACATCGCGTTCCGATTGGCTGCGACAGTTTGCGATAACACGACCATGTTGGCGCTAAAGGGGGAAATGTGTCCTGTTCCTCCGCGAAATCGCCATGATATAGGCCACATGACGGTTGAGGAGACCAGTCGCCGGAACGCCCAAGGCAGGGGGCTGGTCCGGGTTTTTCTATTTCCAAGCCACGCGGCAAGGCTAAGGAGCGATCAAATGACTGCAGGACGCGTCAACCCCACTCAACGGCTCGAAGATCAGGGCATTACCGGACTGGGTTCGGTTGCCTACAACCTGATCGAACCCGCGCTGGTGCAAGCCGCACTTGATCGTGGCGAAGGGACGCTGGGCAAGGGCGGCTCGTTCCTCGTGACGACCGGCCAGTTCACTGGCCGCTCGCCCAAGGACAAGCACGTCGTGCGCACCCCTTCGGTGGAAGACACCATCTGGTGGGACAACAACCGCCCCATGACGCCCGAGGCTTTCGATCGTCTCTATGACGACATGATCGCCCACATGGCGGGCCGCGACTATTTCGTTCAAGACCTGTTCGGCGGTGCCGATGCCGATCACCGTCTTGACGTGCGTGTCGTGACCGAGCTGGCGTGGCATGGCCTGTTCATCCGCCACCTGCTGCGCCGTCCGTCGCGCGAAGAGCTGGACAGCTTCGTGCCCGAGTGGACGATCATCAACTGCCCCTCGTTCAAGGCTGACCCCGAGCGTCACGGTTGCCGCAGCGACACGGTCATCACGCTGAACTTCGACCGCAAGATCATCCTGATCGCCAACACCGAATACGCCGGCGAGAACAAGAAATCGGTCTTCACGCTGCTCAACTACATCCTGCCGGGCAAGGGCGTGATGGCGATGCACTGCTCGGCCAACCACGCCATCGGCGATCCGGATGACTCGGCGGTGTTCTTCGGGCTGTCGGGCACCGGCAAGACCACCCTGTCGGCTGACCCGTCGCGCACGCTGATCGGCGATGACGAGCATGGCTGGTCGGAAAAGGGCATCTTCAACTTTGAAGGTGGCTGCTACGCCAAGACGATCAACCTGTCGGCCGAGGCCGAGCCGGAAATCTACGCGACCACCACAAAGTTCGGCACCGTGGTCGAAAACATGGTCTTCGATCCCGAAACGCTGGATCTGGACTTTGAAGACAGCAGCCTGACCGAGAACATGCGCTGCGCCTATCCGCTCGATTTCATCTCGAACGCGTCGGACAACGGCCTTGGCGGTCACCCCAAGAACGTGATCCTGCTGACCTGCGACGCCTACGGCGTGCTGCCCCCGATCGCGCGGCTGACCTCGGCGCAGGCGATGTATCACTTCCTGTCGGGCTTCACCTCGAAGACCCCGGGCACCGAGCGCGGTATCGTCGAGCCGACGCCGACCTTCTCGACCTGCTTCGGCGCGCCCTTCATGCCGCGTCGCCCTGAGGTGTATGGCAAGCTGCTGCAAGCCAAGATCGCCGAGTTCGGTTCCGAGTGCTGGCTGGTCAACACCGGCTGGACCGGCGGCGCCTTCGGCACCGGCAAGCGCATGCCGATCAAGGCAACCCGTGCGCTGCTGACGGCGGCGCTGAACGGCTCGCTGACCAAGGGCGCCTTCCGCAAGGATGCGAACTTTGGTTTCGAGGTTCCGGTGTCCTGCCCCGGCGTCGACGACAAACTGCTTGACCCGCGCAGCACCTGGGCCGATCCGGCAGCCTATGACGCGCAGGCCAAGAAGCTGGTCGGCATGTTCAGCGAGAACTTCGCGCAATACGTGCCCTATATCGACGATGACGTGAAAGCGGCTGCGATTGGCTAAGCCCTTGGCACGGTCATTAAACGCTCTGGCAGGCCCCGCACTGGTTGCGGGGCTTTGCCTGTTTGGCGCGATGGCGGTGGCACAACCGATGGGGCCTGTGTCACCGCGGGTGCAGGCCCTGACCGCGGGCCTGTTCTGCGCACCGCCCGAAGGCGACCGCCGCCCTGCCCCCGATACGCTGGCGGGGTGGGTGCATGTGCCAGACAGCCCGGTCGAGATGGTCGCGCAGGGCAACGCGGCCCCTGCCGTGATCGGCCTGGGCTTTGGCGTGCGCTATGCGCTGTCCGACCCGTCGCTGGCCCCCGGCATGGTGCTGCCGACACACTACACCGTCACACACCCGCCGATGCCGCCAAGCGCGGCGACCTCGCAAAGCTGGACGGGATCGCTGGTGGTCGGCACCATCGACACGGTGTTCTTCCAGTTCGATACGACGGAAGAGCTGCAACCGGGCGAATGGACCTTCACCGCCGAAGCGGGTGGCGAGGTGCTGTTTTCCGTGCTGTTCACCGTGACCACGCCCGCCGAGCTGCCCGCTTTGGCGCAGATCTGTCAGGGGGACGCGCTCATGTCCCTGCTCAGCCAAAGATCCCCCGGCGCAACAGGTTGAGCGAGCTGAGCAGCAACAGGATCAGCGTGTAGCGGCGAAAGCGCGCCTGATCCATGACGTCATGCGCGCGATACCCCAGCGCCATGCCCAGCGAAGCGGGCACCAGCATCGCCGCCGATAGCCAGATCGTCACCGAATTCAACACGCCCGAGCGCAGATGCGCCAGCGTCAGCACCACCGCCCCCATGGTGAAGATCACGCTCATCACGCGGACCATCTCGGTCTTTTCGACCTTGGCGGCCAGCAGATAGACGATGGCGGGCGGACCCCATGTGCCCGCGATCCCGCCGTACAGTCCGCCGATCAGCCCGGTGCCCAGCTCGATCACGTTGCGGCGACCGGGCGGGATGTCGGGCGACCAGCCGCTCAGTTGCAACAGCGCAAAGCCGAAGACTGCGACGCCCAGCAGCAGGAACAGCACCTGTTGCGGCAACACCACGACAAAGGGGGCCGAGATCACGATCCCCACCATCGTCGCCAGAATGATCCGCCAGAATTTGCGGCCCGAGGCGACGGCAGGGGCCATGCCCTGCCTGAGCGACTGGTGCAGGTTCGAGGTCAGCACCGGCAGGATCAGCGCGGCCAGCGCGGTCTGCGCCGACATGAAGGACGGCAGCACCGCGATCAGGATCAGCGGCATGGCAAAACCGATCGCGCCTTTGACGAACCCGGCGAACAGCGTGACCGCGCAGGCCGCAAGAAAAGCCCAGAGCGGGAGGCCCGCAACGATGGTGTCCATGTCAGAAATCCTTATGTCGGCACCGTCTTAGCGCGCAGCGAAATCCGCCGCACGGCGAAAATGAGCGCGACACTTTCATGCGGAACGTGGCGTCTCGTTGAATTATTGTTGCGCTGCGACTGCGAAAAAGTTATCGCTGCGCCAGCATTCAAAGGAGCCGCCCATGCCCCATGATGGACAGAGTATGACCGCCGACACCGCCCTGATGGACGGCCTGACGTCGCATGTCGCCGCCCTGCAAGCGCCGCTGGCCACCCTGCTGGCCACCGCGACCGAGCGTCTGCGCACCCGTGTCAGTGACGGCGGCAAGGTACAGGCCAAGCTGATCGACCAGCACCAGCGCGCCGCGCATGGGCTGGCGTGGCTGGCGACCTATGTCGAAAGCATCAAGCAGATGGGGGCCTGGGCGGAGAAGCTCGGCGCCGAGGGCCGCTTTGGCGAAATGGAAGCGCTGATCCTGCAGATCGGCTGCGGCGAGTATCTGGCGCAGATCCTGGGCGGTATCCCGATGACGCAGGGCGAGATCCTGCGCCCCGGTGACATCGGCCTGACCCCCGCCGACATGGCCCCGCTGGCCGATCAGCCCATTCTGGCGGGCAACTCGCCCGCCGCCCGTGCCCGTCTGGTCACGCTGATGCGCGACAACCACGGGCGCGCGACCTTTGGTGCCTCGGGGCTGGATGAAGAACTGGAGATGATCCGCGACCAGTTCCGCCGCTTTGCCGATGAGCAGGTCGTGCCCTTTGCCCATGAGTGGCACCTGAAAGATCAGTTGATCCCGATGGAAATCATCGAGTCGCTGGCCGAAATGGGCGTCTTCGGCCTGACCATCCCAGAGGAATTCGGCGGCTTCGGGCTGAGCAAGGCCTCGATGGTCGTGGTGTCCGAAGAACTCTCGCGCGGGTATATCGGTGTCGGCTCGCTCGGCACCCGCAGCGAGATCGCCGCCGAGCTGATCCTTGCGGGGGGCACCGACGCGCAGAAAGCCAGCTGGCTACCGCGCATCGCCTCGGCCGAGATCCTGCCGACGGCGGTGTTCACCGAACCCAACACCGGCTCGGATCTGGGCAGCCTGCGCACCCGCGCGGTCAAGACCGACAGCGGCGACTATGAAGTGACCGGCAACAAGACGTGGATCACCCACGCCGCGCGCACCCATGTGATGACCCTGCTGGCCCGCACCGATCCCAACACCAGTGATTACCGCGGCCTGAGCATGTTTCTGGCCGAAAAGATCCCCGGCACCGATGCCGAGCCCTTCCCCACCCCCGGCATGAGTGGCGGCGAGATCGAAGTGCTGGGTTACCGGGGCATGAAGGAATACGAGCTGGCGTTTGACGGCTTCAAGGTCAAGGGCGAGAACCTCTTGGGCGGGGAAGAGTGCAAGGGCTTCAAGCAGCTCATGCAGACGTTCGAGTCCGCCCGCATCCAGACCGCCGCCCGCGCCATCGGCGTGGCGCAGAACGCGCTTGAGGTCGGCATGGGCTATGCCGAGGACCGCAAGCAATTCGGCCGCGCACTGATCAACTTCCCCCGCGTCGCCGACAAGCTGGCGATGATGGCGGTCGAGATCATGGTGGCCCGCCAGCTGACCTATTTCAGCGCCTGGCAGAAAGACCACGACAAGCGCTGCGATCTCGAGGCGGGCATGGCGAAACTGCTGGGCGCGCGCGTGGCCTGGGCGGCGGCGGATAACGCGCTGCAGATCCATGGCGGCAACGGCTTTGCGCTGGAATACACCATCAGCCGCATTCTGTGCGACGCGCGCATCCTGAATATCTTTGAAGGTGCGGGCGAAATTCAGGCGCAGGTCATCGCGCGGCGGCTTCTGGACTGAGCAACGCTTGACCACAGACCGGACGCCGGGCACTTTTGCCCGGCGTTCCGCGTTTCATGGACGCCGCGAGCGGAGACGGCATGGCACAGCGGGTTTTCATCACCGGGGTTTCGGGCTTCATTGCCAAACACATCGCGTTGCAGGCGCTTGAGGCCGGGCATCGCGTCACCGGATCGCTGCGCAACCTTGAGCGCGCCGATGAGGTCCGCGCCGCCATCGCCCCCTTCCTGTCCAGCTTTCGCGCCATCGAGCGACTCGATTTCACCGCGCTGGACCTGACCCGTGATGACGGCTGGCGCGCGGCGCTGACGGGGCAGGACGCGCTGATCCACACCGCGTCGCCCTTTCCCGTCGCCCGCCCGCGCAACGCCGACGAGATCATTGCCCCAGCCCGCGACGGCACCCGCCGCGCGCTGACCGCTGCGGCCGATGCCGGGGTGCGGCGGGTCGTGCTGACCTCGTCATGTGCCGCCGTCTGGGGCCAGGTGCGCGCCCAAAGGCCCGCGACCGACAAAGACTGGACCGATCCCGCCGACCGGCGCATCGGGCCGTATGAGGCGTCAAAGACCATCGCCGAACGCCTTGCCTGGCAGATCGCCGAAGACCGGGATCTGGCGCTGAGCACGATCAACCCGGGCTGGGTGCTGGGCCCGCCGCTGGACGGGAACTTCGGGTCGTCGGTTGCGCTGATCCGGCGGCTTTTGTCGGGCAAAGACCCTGCCCTGCCCCATATGGGCCTGCCCGTCGCAGATGTGCGCGACATCGCGCGCATGCATCTGGCGGCGCTGGAAACGGACGCCAGCATTGGCGGGCGGTATCTGGGGGCCTCAGGCTCGCTCTGGCTGATCGACATCGCGCGGCTGCTGCAACAGACCTATCCCGACCGCAAACTGGCGCGGCGCGAGGCCCCGAACTGGGCGATCCGGCTGCTGGGTCTGGTCGATGCCGACGTGCGCGAGAGCACAGCCATGCTGGGCGAGCGGCGCGTGCTGGACACCAGCCGCGCTCAGCAAGAACTGGGGATGCGCTTTGTCCCGGTCGAGACCGCGATCAAGGATTGCGCGGCGGCGCTGGTGGCGATGGGCGCTTGATCAGACCGCCCGCCGCACCCGCGCCGACGGGGCAACGCCCAGCGCCGGATGCAACCGCCCGGCCACCAGATACATCGCCCCCAGCCCCAGACCGACGGCGGCAAAGATCCCCTGAATCGGCGCGAACAGCAGGATGACCGCCCCCAGCCCCGGCGTCATCACCCCCGAGACATCGCGAAAGCTTGAATAGACGGCGGCCATCTCGGTGCGCTCGGACGGCTTGACCGCCATCAGGAACGGCAACCCGCCGGACACGTCGAGCAACACCAGAAAGGCCGAAGCGGCGAAAAGGCAGGCGACGGCCAGCGCGGGGACCGGCGAAAGGGCCGCCAACAGAAACCCGACCGCGGCGCAGAAGAACCCGGTCCGGACGGCAGTCCGCACCGAATGCCGCTGCACCCAGCGCAGCATCAGCGGCGTGATGAACAAGAACGCGTTGGTGACCGAGACAAGGATACCGCCCAGTTCAGGGTTCAGCCCGCTCTCGATGGCATAAAGCGGCAGATAGACGATATAGCCCCACCACCCGCAGGAGCGCAGCACGGCAAACAGCCAGCCCGCAATCAGCCGGGGCTGGGCAAAGAACCGGCTCAGGAACGCCACCGGATTGGGGGCCGCGCCGCGTGCCCTTTGGATCAGCTTGCCATTGCCCAGCCGCAGCCACCAGAACACGGCGATCTGCACCAGCGCAAACACCGCCGCCAGCAGGAAGGGTGCGGGCGGCCAGAGCTTCATCAGGGCAACGCCGCTGACCGGCCCGGCGCTCCACGCCAGCGCGGAATAGAACATGCGCAGGGTCTCGGTCTTACCCAGATCGTTCTTGGCGACATAGTCGAGGACATAGGCGTTCAGGCAGATAAAACAGGTCACCGTCGCCAACGTGCAGCACACCAGTGCCGCGATGACCATCATCCCGCCCAGCGCCCCGCATATCCCGCCAACGACATACAGGCTGGCCCCTACCGTATAAAGCCACCTGCGCGGGATCAGCCGGTTCACCCACGGCAGCAACAGGCCAACGCAGAGCGAGGTCAGGCCGACGGCGAAATAGACGGTCGACACCGTGGCGGCATCGCCAAGGGCAGCATACATCGCCAGCGGAAACACCGACAGCAAACTGCCGCGAATCATCGCCTCAACGCCCGAGAGCGTGGCAAAGGCCCGCGCGCCGGGTTTGTAGGCGGCGGCAGAGGGCGGGTGGCGCAGCCACTCGGGAATGGAACGTTCGAACATCGGGGCCTCCGATGGCGACGGGACCGCAAAGCGCCCGGGCTGTCGCATCCAAAGGCGACGCGGACCGTGTCGAATTTCGGCGACGGCGGGAAAGCGGGGGGCTGCTCGCCCCCCGCACCCCCTCGCCAAAGGGGGACGCACGCGCCCCCTTTGGAAACCCCCGTGGATATTTAGAGAGCAAAGAGTGGCAAGGTTAACAAAATCTTAACGCCCCTCTTTGCTCTTCAAGTATCCTCGGGGGGTGAATTCGGCGTCAGCCGAAGAGGGGGGCGGAAAGCCCCACTTCGCGCGCCGCGCCAGCGGCGCGCCCGGCCCAACGGGAGCGGCAGGATCTGTGATCCTGTCGCGACGGGCGGGAGCCCCTAGAAGAACTGCTCGCGGATCAGCCGCTCTTCCAGCCCGTGGCCGGGATCGAACAACAGCCGGTGGCGCACCGCCGGTTCCGAGCGGATCTCGACCGTGACGACATCGCGCACCGATTGCCCGTCGCCTTCGGCCATCACCGGGCGCTTCTCGGGGTCCAGCACATCAAAGCGCACGGTAGCGGATTTCGGCAGCAAGGCGCCGCGCCAGCGGCGCGGACGAAAGGCGGCCATGGCCGTCAACGCCAGCACATCCGCCTCGATCGGCAGGATCGGGCCGTGGGCCGAGTAGTTATAGGCCGTCGAGCCCGCCGGCGTTGAGACCAGCGCGCCGTCGCAGACCAGCTCCTCCATCCGCACGCGCCCGTCGACCGAAATCCTGAGCCGCACCGCCTGCGGCCCCGAGCGCAGCAAGGACACCTCGTTGATCGCCAGCGCCTCGTGGATATGACCCTTGCGGTCCGTCGCGCGCATCGCCAGCGGGTTGAGCACCGTCTCCTGTGCGGCGGCCAGCCGTTCGGGCAGATCGTCGGTGGTGTACGAGTTCATCAAGAACCCCACCGTGCCGCGGTTCATCCCGTAGACCGGCACGTCGCGCGCCTGCGTCGCGTGCAGGGTTTCCAGCATGAACCCGTCGCCGCCCAGCGCCACGATCACCCCGGCCTGCGACAGGGGCGCGTCGCCATAGAGCGCGACCAGTTCGGCGCGCGCCTGTTGCGCGGCATCGGTCTGGCTGGCCAGAAAGACGATCGCTCCCCGCAGGGGATGCTGCTGCTCCGGCACTGTCCGCTCTCCTTCGCGCTATGTGGCACAGGTTTCGCAAATGCACGCCGGGCTCGCAATCGGAAAGGGCATTTCGCTTCCGATGCCCGATGCGGCGTTTTCATCGCTTTTCGTAGAGCGCACGCTGCGATAAAGACCGGACATCCCGACCCGTCCAACCGCCGGAGACGCGCATGACCCCCTCGAACGGTTTCTTCACCGAAGACCTCGCCACCCGTGATCCGCAGATCGCCCGGGCCATCGACCTCGAACTGGGTCGCCAGCGCGACGAGATCGAGTTGATCGCCAGCGAAAACATCGTGTCCAAGGCCGTGATGCAGGCGCAGGGCTCGGTCATGACCAACAAATACGCCGAAGGTTATCCGGGCAAGCGCTATTACGGCGGCTGTCAGTTCGTCGATATCGCCGAAGAGCTGGCGATCGAGCGGGCCAAGCAGCTCTTCAACTGCAACTATGCCAACGTGCAGCCCAACTCGGGCAGCCAGATGAACCAGGCCGTGTTCCTGGCGCTGCTGCAGCCGGGCGACACGTTCATGGGGCTGGACCTGAATTCGGGCGGGCACCTGACGCATGGCTCGCCGGTCAACATGTCGGGCAAGTGGTTCAACGTGGTGTCCTACGGTGTGCGCGCGCAGGATCAGCTTCTGGACATGGACGCGATCCGCGCGCAGGCGCTGGAATGCAAGCCCAAGCTCATTCTGGCTGGCGGCACCGCCTATAGCCGGACCTGGGACTGGAAAGCCTTCCGCGAGATCGCGGATGAGGTCGGGGCCTATCTGCACGTCGACATGGCGCATATCGCCGGTCTGGTCGCCGGTGGCGTGCATCCCTCGCCGCTGGAGCATGCGCATGTGGTCACCACCACGACGCATAAATCCCTGCGCGGACCGCGGGGCGGGATGATCCTGACCAATGACGAGGCCATCGCCAAGAAGATGAACTCGGCCGTGTTCCCCGGTCTGCAGGGTGGCCCGCTGATGCATGTCATCGCCGCCAAGGCGGTGGCCTTTGGCGAGGCGCTGGACCCGTCGTTCAAGGACTACGCCGCGCAGGTGGTCAAGAACGCGCAGGCGATGGCCGACCAGCTGATGAAGGGCGGCATCGACATCGTCTCGGGCGGCACCGACAACCACCTGATGCTGGCCGACCTGCGCCCCAAGGGCGTGACCGGCAAGGCGACCGAGGCTGCCTTGGGCCGTGCGCATATCACCTGCAACAAGAACGGCGTGCCGTTTGACCCCGAAAAGCCGTTCGTGACCTCGGGCATCCGTCTGGGCACCCCGGCGGGCACCACCCGCGGCTTCGGCGAGGCCGAGTTCCGCGACATCGCCGACTGGATCGTCGAGGTCGTCGACGGGCTGGCCGCGCATGGCGAGGCCGACAACGGCGCCGTCGAAGAGGCCGTGCGCGCCAAGGTCAAAGCCCTGTGTGACCGCTTCCCGCTTTACCCCGGTCTCTGATCCTGGGCGGTCAGGCCACACGGAAACTGGAACGCGCGATGGGCGATTTCGTCCGCGCGCGGCTTCCTGCCGCCATCGAAGAGCCGGGCATGTTCGTACTCAAGCACCTGTGGGCCGGGCTCTTTGGCGGCGTGCTGATGGTTGCCATTGCCCTGTCCACCGTGTTCTGGAACGACGCCTGGGCGATGGCGCGCTATGACGCGCTGTTTCTCGTGGCGTTGAGCGCGCAGGCGCTGTTCTTGCTGTTCCGGCTGGAATCGCGCGAAGAAGTTGCCGCGCTGGTGGCCTTTTCGGTGCTCGGGCTGGGGATGGAGTGGTACAACACCGCCGCCGGCAACTGGGCCTATCCTGAGGAAGGCGTCTTTGCCATTGCGCATGTGCCGCTGTTCGTCGGGGCGATGTATGCCGCTGTCGGGGTTTGCGTTCTGCGCATGATCCGCATCTTCGAAATGGTCTTTGCCCCCTTCCCGCCGCGCTGGGCCGCCATCGGGCTGGCCGCGCTGATCTACATGAATTTCTTCACCCAGCATTTCTTCGTCGATATCCGGCTGGCGCTGTTCGTCGCCACCGTGGTGTTGTTTGCCCGAACGCGGATCTGGTTCACGCCGTTCACCGGGCGTCGCTGGTGGATGCCGATGTTGTTGTCCCTGTTCCTGTCGGCGCTGGGCGTCTGGCTGGCCGAGAACCTTGGCACGATCACCGGCACGTGGCTCTATGACGGCCAGCGGACCTATGAGTGGGTCAGTCTGGCCACCATGGGCTCGTGGTTTTTGTTCCTGTGCGTGGCGCTGATGGTGGCGCTCATCGTCCTGCCCGGCGCGACCCGGCGCGCGCCTGTGACCCGCGACTCTCTGTGAGGTGCCCATGCCCCTGCTGAATATGATCCGCTTTGGCACACCCGGCGATCTGCCGCCCCTGCTGATCGTCCACGGCCTTTTCGGCTCGGCCCGCAATTGGGGGGCGATCGCCAAGCGGATGTCGAATGACCGCGAGGTCATCGCCGTCGACATGCGCAACCACGCGGGCAGTTTCTGGGACGACACCCACACCTACGCTGCGATGGCCGGGGATCTGGCTGCGGCGATCGAGGCCGAGGGCCACGCGATGGACGTGGTAGGCCATTCGATGGGCGGTAAAGCGGCGATGCTGCTGGCGCTGACCCGGCCTGAGCTGGTCAACCGGCTGGTTGTGGCCGATATCGCACCGGTGAGTTACGGCCACAGCCAGAACCACCTGATCGCCGCGATGAAGGCGCTGGATTTGACCGGGCTGGACAGCCGATCCGAGGCCGACACGCGGCTGAGCGCAGATATCGACACCCCCTCAGTCCGGGCATTCTTGCTGCAGTCGCTGGATCTGAAGGCCGAACCGCCATGCTGGCGGCTCAATCTGGACGCGCTGGAGCGGCAGATGGATCTGATCACCGGATGGCCGGATCTGGAAAACCCCACACCCTATGAAGGCCCGGTGCTTTTCCTGTCGGGTGGCGACAGTGACTATGTGCAGGCCGAGGCCCGCCCGCTGATCCGCGCGCTGTTCCCGCAGGCGCGGATGGCCAAGCTTCCCGGTGCCGGCCATTGGCTGCATGCCGAGAAACCGCGCGATTTCGAAGCGTCGTTGCGGGTATTTCTGGGTGGTGGCAAATAGAAACGCCGGGGCCCCTCCTCAGGTCCCCGGCGCCGAGCACGGCCGGGTGGTTGGCGCAGCCGCACTGTTCCGGTGTTCGCTCAGATCCCTTCGAGCTTCCTGGCGACCAGCCAGGACACGGGCAGGGCCAGGACGGCGCCCAGCGCTGCCGCGATGATGATCGACTGGAAATCATAGAGATTCAGGGTAACTGCGACGATGACGCCGATCCCGGCCATGGTGGCACCCGCAATCGAGTAGATGAGCATCATCAATCTGAGCATTTTCCTGTTCCCTGACCTCGTTCAATCAGCACAATAGGTGCGCGAGTCGCAGGTTTCCTTGATCTCGCGCAAACTGACGGCAGGTTTCTGCAGGAACGTGGCGCTCAGCCTGCCGCATCGCAGGCCAGCCGCGCGGTCATCACGCCACTGTCCCCTTCGGCGCTGCCTTCGATCAGCGGGCAGCCGCTGACCTGTTGCGCCGCCTGCCGCATGGCGATCAGGATCGCCGGATGTTCGGGGCGACGGGCATAGCCCAGGCGGATCACCTGCACGCGCGGATGCGATTCGCCCGCAGAGCTCCGGACAAAGACCGCATAGACGCGCCCGTCGATGGTGACGCGCTGTTCTTCACTGCCCCAGAACGCCCGGTCAGGCGAGGCGCAGGCGGCCAGAAGGGCAACAAGGGCGAGGGCAAGACGCATAGCGGCACTGTCGCACGACATTGGTTAACGCAGACTTAACAACGACACGTCTTGCGATACCCACCCGCCTTGCGCTAAGAGAGCCGCGCGGGTGATTAGCTCAGTTGGTAGAGCGTCTCGTTTACACCGAGAATGTCGGCGGTTCGAGCCCGTCATTACCCACCATCTTTCCCTTTCAGCGATGATACCCCCCCGGCGCCCGGCACCGGGGCTGCTGGGTATGAAAGAACCCCGGCGCAGAGCGCCGGGGCTGCGGGGCATGAAAAAACCCCGGCGCAGAGCGCCGGGGCCGGGGATTGACCACCTGTGATTGGGGGACAGGCAGCCAACCCTTTCGGGGTATCCCTGGCCGCTTACATCTGCGGCATCAGGACGTGGTCGATCACGTGGATCACGCCGTTCGACTGCTCGACGTCGGCAATCGTCACGTTGGCAATGTTGCCCATGCCGTCACGGATCTGGATCGTGTTGTTGGGGTCCATGATCAGCGTGAAGGTACAGCCGCCGACCGTGGTGAACGGATGGCTACCACCGTCGCTTTCGATCATCGAGCGGATCGCACCGCTCATGACGTCACCCGAGACAACGTGGCAGGTCAGGATCTGCTGCAGCTGGCTCAGGTTGGCCGGCAGCAGAAGCGAGTCGACGGTGCCCTCGGGCAGCATCGCGAAAGCGTCGTTGGTCGGCGCGAACACGGTGAACGGGCCTTCACCCGACAGCGTGTCAACCAGACCAGCGGCCTGCACGGCGGCAACCAGCGTGGTGTGGTCAGCCGAGTTCACGGCATTCTCGACGATGTTGCGGTCAGCGAACATCTCGGCGCCGCCCACCATCGGGTTTTCGGCGAAAGCAACACTCGAGCCCAGGGCGGTCATCGCAACGGCAGCAGCGGCAAAAAGGGTTTTCATCGTAGATCTCCTGTTAGTGGTCATCAGGCTCGGTGGCCTATGGGTTAAGAACGGAAGGCTGGGGGCGGAAGTTTCAGGCTCTGGTTTTTTCTTTGTTCACAGGGCCGTGAAGCTTCCGCCGGGTCGTTTACATGGCGGGCAGAAGCACGTGGTCGATGACGTGGATCACGCCATTGGACTGCATCACATCGGCGATGGTCACATGGGCCAGCGTGCCCCGGCCGTCTTCGATGGTGATCACGCCATTGCGGTTGGTCGCGGTGAATTCGCAGCCACCGACGGTGGTGATCACATGGCTGCCACCATCGGCGCGGATCATGCCGTTGATGTCACCCCACAGCGCGCGGGTCGGCACGACGTGACAGGTCAGGATGGTCTGCAGGGTCCCCAGATTCTCGGGCTTGAGCAGATCCTCGACGGTGCCAGCGGGCAGCATCGCGAAGGCGTCGTTGGTGGGGGCGAAGACGGTAAACGGACCCTCACCCTGCAGCGTTTCGACCAGACCGGCGGCCTGCACGGCAGCAACCAGCGTGGTGTGGTCGGCCGAGTTCACCGCGTTCTCGACGATGTTGCGGTTCTCGAACATCGCGGCACCGCCGACAGTGGGGTTGGCGGCGAAGGCGACGGTCGAGCCCAGCGCAGTGGCGGCAAGGGCAGCGGCGGCGAGGATGGTTTTCATGGTTGTTCTCCCGTTGGATCTGTTGGTCGGGCTGTGTGGCCCATGCTCCAGAAACGGGAGGGTTCATGCGCAAGTTTCAGCGCGGCGATTTTTGGCGATCACGGTCGCGTGAGAGGCAGGAGGCCTGCAAGGGTGCGGTGAAACCGCACCTTACGGAGGCTTCAAGGGCAGCGCGTGGAGCGCCCGTAGGGTGCGGTTTCACCGCACCTTCCGTCCTCCGTCACAACGCGAAACGGCGCCGGTTTCCCGACGCCGTTTCCCAAGTCACACCGCCTTGGCTCAGTTGACCGCCAGCGCTGCGGCTGCCAGCACCGGCCCGGTCGGCGACCCGTCCGGCGCACCGCCCAAGGGCTCAAGACTGACCGCCAGCGTCACGCCCGGTTCCAGATCGCTTGCGGCAATCTGCGCGGTTTCGCCGCGCAGCAGGCCCAGCGAGCGCGGCACGCCGTCGGCACCGATCGCCCAGAGCTCATAATCATGGCCCTCGTCAGCCGCATCGCCTGCCCGCGCGATCTGCAGGACAGCGCCGTCGAAGCTGGCGTTGAAGGCGACGGCTTCCCCGGTCAGCTGAGCGCTGAGCGGCGGCTCGGCCTGCGGCCAGAAGACGGCAGCCAGAACCACGGTCGCGGCGACAACGCCGCCCGACAGCCACATGCGCCACGCCGGGACACGGCGCGCGGGTGCAGCGGCAGCCTGTGGCGCGCCGAACAGATCGGATTCGATGCGCGGATAGACGGCGGCATTCACCGGCCCGTCTTCGTAGGCGGCATTCAGAACGGCCAGCCGACCCTCCCACTGCGAGACCCGGCGCGAGAAACCGCCATCCAGTTCAGCCCGCTCTTGGGCGGCCTGACGTTCGCGATGCGGCAGCACGCCCAGCACGTATTCGGCGGCGGTGAGGTCGTCGTGATCTTCGGGCGGCCAGGCGCCTGCGTCAACTGTATCGCTCATCTGTCCATGCACTCCCGCAGCCGCAGCAGGCCCCGGCGCAGCCAGGTCCGCATCGTGTTCAGGGGAACGCCGTGACGCTCGGCCAGATCCTGATACGACAGGCCCTGAACATAAGCGCCTTTGACAGCGGCTGCACGGTCTTCTTCCAATTCGTCAAAGCAATTGACGACGCGTCGCGCCTCGCCCTTGGCCACCAGCCCGGCCTCGGCCCCGGCGGTGGGGTCGGCGATGCGATCGAGCGGGTCTTGCCCGTCTTCATCGCGCGCCACCTCTTGCCGCATCCCCGCCCGTTCGGGGCGGGCGCGCAGCCGGTCCAACGCGTGGTTGCGGGTCACGGCGATCAGCCAGCTGATCCCCTGCCCCCGGTCTGGCCGGTACTGCGCTGCGCGTTGCCAGACGCGGATATAAACTTCCTGCATGGCGTCATCTACCTCGGTTCTATTGCCGAGGATACGGAACAGCACGCCGGAAAGTTTCGGCGCGGTCTCGGAATAGAGTTGCTGAAAGGCAGAGCGGTCTTGCGTTGCGGTGCGTTGCAACAAAGAGCCTATGATGTCGTCCGGCACGGTGCCTCCCCCTGGCATCCCGGCCGTCGGGCCGGTCGTTCACATGTACGTAGCGCTACGTCACCAAAGGTCCAGTGTAATATGACGCTGGACAGCCCGGACTCTGCTGGCTAGGGATATTCTGCATACGGAATGCCATTCCTGTGAGAGAATAGCCGCTGGTGACCGACGAAATCACCCAGACCCGACCCGTGGGCGCCTTGGTCCACGCGCTGAGCATCCTGCGCTATCTTTCTGCGCGTGGACGGCCCGAAGGTGTCAGTGTCATCGCGCGCGCGACCGGGGTGAATGGCTCGACCTGTTTCAATCTTCTGCGCACGCTGGTGGCCGAGGGGCTGCTGGTTTTCGACGAGCGCGACAAGACCTATCGCCCCGGCCTGGGTCTGGTCGAGCTGGCGGTCGGCGTCCTGGGGGCCAACCCCGCTGACATGATCCGGCCCGAGCTGGAACGCCTGTCCTTGCAGCACAGCGCGCTGATGTGCCTTTGGCACATCACCGGCGACGACCGCATCGTGCTGATCGAACGCGCCTATGACCCCGCCGCCACCCGTGTCGACCTGCCGATGGGCAAACGCCTGCCCGCCTATTCCGGCGGCGTGGGCCGCGCGCTGGCCGCGCATCGCGGCCTGACGCGCGACGCGCTGCGCGCGCCCTTCGCCGCCTTGCGCTGGCAATTGCCGCCCAGCTTCGACTCCTATGCCGATTCCGTGGCCGAAGCGGCGCGCTTGGGCTACGCTGTCGATCTGGGAGAGCTCTACATCGGCGTGGATGTCGTTGGCTCGATTGTGACCGATGCACACGGAACCGCCCGCTACGGCGTGTCTTCCATTACATTGGCCGGGCAAATCGACGCCACCGCACGCCACGCCATCGGCGAGGATATCGCCACCACCTGCCGCCGTATTGGCGGCGCGCTATTTGCCACGCCCGGTCCGGGTGCGGCTGTCCGACAGACCTGAGAGGACCCGTCATGACCAATCCTGTCCGCTATGAATCCCACGGCGAGATCGCTGTGATCCGCATCGACAACCCGCCGGTCAACGCCTCGAGCCTTGCGGTGCGCGCCGGTCTGGTCGAGGCCGCCGCGACCTTTGCCAAGGGTCCTGAAAAGGTTGCCGTGCTGATGGCCGAGGGGCGGACCTTCATCGCCGGCGCGGACATTACCGAATTCGGCAAGACGCCCACCGAGCCCTACCTGCCCGACGCGATCATGGCGCTGGAGTCGCTGGAAAAGCCTGTGGTCTGCGTGATCCACGGCACGGCGCTGGGCGGCGGGTTCGAGGTGGCGCTGGGCTGCCATTACCGGGTCATGCTGCGCGGCGCGAAGGTCGGTCTGCCCGAGGTCAATCTGGGCCTGATCCCCGGCGCGGGCGGCACCCAGCGCCTGCCGCGTCTGGTCGGCATTGTCTCGGCGGCGGATATCTTCACCTCGGCCCGGCAGGTCAGCGCCGAGGATGCGTTTGCGCTGGGTATCGCGGACGAGCTGTCGAACGCTGATCCGTTCGAGGCAGGCATGGAATTCGCCCGCAAAGTGCTGGCCGAGGGGTTGCCGGTGCGCCGCCTGTCGGAAATGTCGGTGCCGCCGACCGATGCCGACTCGCTCGCCGCGCTGAAAAAGAAGGTCGCGCGCGCCAATCCCGGCCATATCTGCCATCTGCGCGCCATCGACGTCGCTGTCGCCGGAGCCGACAAACCGTTCGATGAAGCGATGCTGATGGAACGCGGTGTGTTCCTCGACATGATGGCCACCCCGCAGCGCAAGGCGATGATCCACGCGTTCTTTTCCGAACGCAAAACCGCCCAACTGCCCGAACTGAAGGGCGTCACCCCGCGCACCATCCGCCATGTCGGCGTGATCGGTGGCGGCACGATGGGCGGCGGGATCGCGGTCAGCTGCCTGCTCAACGGTCTGCACGTCACGCTGATCGAGCGCGACGGCGAGGCGGTCGAGAAAGCCCATACCGGCATCGCCCGCACGCTGGCCGACAGCGTCAAGCGCGGCAAGCTCAGCGCCGGGGGCCGCGATCAGCTCTTGGCCGACAAGCTGGTGACGACGGATGATTACGAGGCCCTGTCAACGGCCGATGTGATCATTGAAGCGGTGTTCGAATCGATGGACGTCAAGAAAGACGTGTTCACCAAGCTTGACGCCGTGGCCAAGCCGGGTGCGGTGCTGGCCTCGAACACCAGCTATCTGGACGTGGACGAAATCGCCGCCATGACCAGCCGCCCGCAGGATGTGATCGGGCTGCACTTTTTCTCACCGGCGCATGTGATGCGGCTGCTGGAAATTGTCGTCGCCGCCAAGACCGCGCCCGAGGTGGTCGCCACCGGCTTCGCGCTGGCCAAGGCGCTCAAAAAGGTGCCGGTGCGCGCCGGGGTGTGCGACGGGTTCATCGGCAACCGTATCCTGAAAACCTACCGCACGGCGGCGGATATCATGGTGCTGGAAGGCGCCTCGCCGTTTCAGGTGGACAAGGCACTGGTCGATTTCGGCTTTGCGATGGGGCCGTATGCGGTGGCCGATCTGGCGGGCATCGACATCGGCTACCTGACCCGCAAACGGCTGCTGCCCACCCGCCAGAAAGGCGAGCGCTGGGGCGACTGGGGCGACAAGCTCTATGAGATGGGCCGTCTGGGTCGCAAAACCGGACATGGCCATTACATCTATGACGACGCCTCGCCCAAGGGCCGCCCCGACCCCGAGGTCGAGGACATCATCGCCGCCGAGCGCAAGGCCAAGGGCATCAACGCCCGCGACTTTACCGACGAAGAGATCGTCGAGCGCTACATGGCTGCGATGATCAACGAAGGCGCGAAAGTGGTCAGCGAGGGCATCGCCCTGCGTCCGCTCGATGTGGATGTGACCAAGCTTTATGGCTACGGCTTCCCGCGCTTCCGGGGCGGCCCGATGCATTACGCCGATCACATCGGGCTGGCCAAGGTGCTGGCCACGATCGAGGCCGCCGCCAAGGACGACGCGTTCTTCTGGCAGCCCGCCGATCTGCTCAAAACGCTCGTGGCCGAGGGTCGCGATTTCAACAGCCTGAACTGAAGGAACCCGCCATGAGAGAAGCTGTCATCGTTTCGACCGCCCGCACTGCCATCGGCAAAGCTTACCGCGGCGCGTTCAACAAGACCCATGGCGTCACCATCGCCGCCCATGCCGCGCGCCACGCTGTCGAGCGGGCGGGGATCGACCCGGCGCTGATCGAGGATTCGATCTGGGGCTGCGCCATCCCCGAAAACGTCACCGGCAACAACATGGGCCGTCAGGTGGTCATCCGCGCCGGTCTGCCGGTCAGTGTGGCGGGCACCACGGTGAACCGTTTTTGCGCCAGCGGTCTGCAAGCCATCGCCATGGGCGCGCAAATGATCACGCAAGACAGCGCGCGGGCCATGCTGGTCGGCGGGGTGGAAAGCATCAGCCTGAACCAACCCTCGCCGCGCAACACGCCCGAGCCGTGGATTCTGGCCAACAAACCCGAACTGTACCTGCCGATGATCGACACCGCCGATATCGTCGCCCAGCGCTATGGCGTCAGCCGCGAGGCACAGGACGAGTACGCCCTGCGCTCGCAACAGCGCATCGCAGCGGCGCAGGCGAACGGGATCTTCGATCATGAGATCGTGCCGATGGACGTGATGATGGGCGTTCAGGACAAGGCGACGGGTGAGATCAGCGAGAAGGCCGTCACGCTGCGGCAGGACGAATGCAACCGCCCTTCGACCACGCTTGAAGGGCTGGCCTCGCTCGCCCCGGTGCGCGGCGAGGGGAACTTCGTCACCGCAGGCAATGCCTCGCAGCTGTCGGACGGCGCGGCCTCGCTGGTGCTGATGGATGCCGGGGACGCGGCGCAGATGGGGCTGGAGCCGCTGGGCGCGTTCCGCGGCTTTGCCGTCGCGGGCTGCGAGCCTGACGAGATGGGCATCGGCCCGATCTATGCCGTGCCGCGCCTTTTGGACCGCGCGGGCCTCATCGTCGATGACATCGACCTGTGGGAATTGAACGAGGCCTTCGCCAGTCAGGCGCTCTATTGCCGCGATCAGCTGGGCATCGACCCCGAGAAGTTCAACGTCAACGGCGGCTCCATCGCCATCGGCCACCCTTACGGCATGTCTGGCGCGCGGATGGCAGGCCATGTGCTGCTGGAAGGCAAGCGCCGGGGCGCGAAATGGGGCGTGGTGACCATGTGCATCGGCGGCGGCGCGGGTGCGGCCGGCCTGTTTGAAATCTTTGAGGGACGAAGACGATGGACCTGAACTACACCCCGGAAGACACCGCTTTTCGCGAGGAAGTCCGCGACTTTCTGCGTGACCAACTGCCCGCTGAAATCGCCGGTCACGTTGGCGACGGCGAGTCCCTGACCAAAGCCGAATACGACCTGTGGCACGGGCGGCTCAACGAAAAGGGTTGGCTGGCAGGTGCCTGGCCCAAGGCCTTTGGCGGTCAGGAATGGAGCGCTGTGCAAAAGCACATCTTCGAAGAAGAATGCGCCCTCGCCCACGCGCCGCGCATTGTCCCCTTCGGCGTGGCGATGCTGGCCCCGGTGTTGCAGGCCTTCGGCTCGAAAGCGCAGCAGGACTATTACCTGCCGCGCATCCTGTCGGGTGAGGACTGGTGGTGTCAGGGCTATTCCGAACCCGGTGCCGGCTCGGATCTGGCCTCGCTCAAGACCCGCGCCGTGCGCGACGGCGACCATTATATCGTCAACGGCCAGAAGACCTGGACCACGCTGGGTCAGTTCGCCAACAGGATCTTCTGTCTGGTCCGCACCGATCCCGATGCCAAGGCCCAGCAGGGTATCAGCTTCCTGTTGATCGACATGGACACCCCCGGCATCGAGGTCCGCCCGATCATCCTGATCGACGGCGTGCATGAGGTGAACGAGGTCTGGTTCACCGACGTGAAAGTCCCGGTCGAGAATCTGGTCGGTGAAGAGAACAAGGGCTGGACCTATGCCAAATACCTGCTCACGCATGAGCGGACCGGCATCGCGGGCGTCGGCTTTGCCAACGCCGGGCTGCAGGCGCTCAAGCGCATGGCGCATAGCGAGCTGCAAAACGGTCGCCCGCTGATCGAAGACCCGCTCTTTGCCGCGCGCCTTGCCCGGATCGAGATCGACCTGATGGCCATGGCCACCACCAACCTGCGCGTTGTTGCAGCGGCGGATGGCGGCAAGGCACCGGGGGCGGAAAGCTCGATGCTCAAGGTCAAGGGCTCGATCCTGCGCCAGCAGATCAACGATCTGGCCCGCCGGGCAATTGGCCCTTGGGCGCAGCCTTTCGTGGCCGAGGGGCTGGACGACACCAACCTCTACCACCCGGGGCCTGAATACGCCGCCCGCACCACGAACACGTATCTCAACAACCGCAAGATCTCGATCTATGGCGGCTCGAACGAGGTGCAGCGCGGGATCATCACCAAAGCAATTCTCGGGCTCTGAGGAAAACGACCATGGATTTCAAACATACCGAAGAGCGCGTGATGCTCGCCGATTCGCTGCGCCGCACGCTGACGCGCGGGGCTGACTGGGCAGCACTGGCAGATCTGGGCGTGCTGGGCGCGTTGTTCACCGAGGACGAGGGCGGCTTTGGCGGCAACGGCTTCGACATCGCCGTGGTGTTCGAGGAACTGGGCCGTGCAGGGGCCAACGCCCCGGTGATCGAGGCGGGTCTGGCAGGCGGCTTGCTGGCCGATTGCGGCCAGGCTGAGCGGGTCGAGGCGGTGATCAGCGGCGCGCTGAAACCGGCACTGGCCTATGCCGAGCCGGGGCTGCGCTATGACACCGGGCCGATCACCACCAGCATGGACGGCGGCACGATCAGCGGGCGCAAAAGCTTTGTCACCAACGCCGAAGGGTGCGACCTGCTCTTGGTCACCGCGCTGGACGAGGCAAAACCGTGCCTCTTCGCCGTCGATCCCGCCGATCCGGGCGTGACCCTGCACACCACACCCGCCCTGATGGGCGGCTCGATCAGCGAAATCACCTTCGACCGCGCGAAGGCCGAGAAACTGGGCAGCGCCGACACGCTCGACGCCCGCATCGCCGCCGCCACGCTGGCGGTCTGCGCCGAGGCTCTGGGCGCGATGGAAACCGCCAAGGCGATGACGCTGGACTACCTGCGCACCCGCACGCAGTTCGGCCGCCCGATCGGCAGCTTTCAGGCGCTGCAACACCGCATGGCCGATGTCGCGATCGAGATCGAGATGGCGCGCTCGGCGGTGATCAACCTCGCCGGTCATTTGCACGACAATGGTCCCACCCGCGACCGCCATGTCAGCGCCACCAAGAACCTGGTGGGCCGCACGGCGCATCTGGTCGCCGAAGAGGCGATCCAGATGCATGGCGGCATCGCCATGACCGAGGAATACGCGCTTGCGCCAATCTCGCGCCGCCTGATTGCGGTCGATCACCGCTTTGGCGACGAGGACTGGCACCTCGCCCGCTTCATGCGCCTGAGTGCATGAGCGGTCCCTGGCATGACGCCACCGGCACGGCAAGACTGCTGGGCCTGCGCATCGACACCAGCGGCGAACGCCCGACGGTGTCGATGCACGTCACGCAAGATCACACCAACCGGCACGGCAACATGCACGGCGGGCTGATCTCGACCGTGCTCGACACGGCCATGGGCGCGACAGCCAGCCTGGAGCGTGGCGAGGGGGGCAAGATCCCCTTCTCCACCCTTTCGATGACGGTCAATTTCATCGCGCCCATGCCACTGGGCACAATCACCGCCACCGCCCGCATCTTGGGCGGCGGCTTCAAGACCGTCTTCGTCGAAGGCGAAGCCCGCGATGAGGCCGGCACCCTGATCGCCCAATCCACCGGCACCTTCAAACGCGCGCCGCTCTGACATCATCTGTCTCTAAATATCCACGGGAGGAGTCCAGAGGAGGGGGCGTGCCCCCTCCTCTGGGCGGGGGTCCGGGGGGCGGCAGCCCCCGGCCTGCCCCCTTGCCAGCAGCGGCAACCCGGACCATCTTCCCCACACAAAAGGGAGAGCATCATGGTCAAAACCGTCATCATCGAAACGCAGGGCGGACCCGAGGTCCTGACCGTCACCGACCGCCCTGTGGGCGAACCGGGACCGGGCGAGATCCGCATCCGTCACCACGCCGTCGGGCTCAATTTCATCGACTGCTACCAGCGCTCGGGCCTCTACAAGATGGCCTTGCCGCATGCGCTCGGGATGGAAGCGGCGGGCGTGGTCGAGGCGGTCGGCGAGGGCGTGACCCATCTCAAACCCGGCGACCGCGCCGCCTATGCCTGCCAGCCGCCGGGTGCCTATACAGAAGCCCGCGTGATGCCCGCAGCCCAGGTCTGCCCCCTGCCCGACGGCATCTCGTTCGAGGAAGGGGCGGCGATGATGCTCAAGGGCATGACCGTGCAATACCTCTTCCACCGCACCGTGCCGCTGAAAGCCGGGGACACCGTGCTCTTCCACGCGGCCGCCGGGGGCGTCGGGCTGATCGCCTGCCAATGGGCAAAGAGCGAAGGCATCACGCTGATCGCCACCGCCGGGTCGGACGCGAAATGCCAGATGGCGCTGGAGCATGGCGCGACCCACGCGATCAACTACACCACCGAGGACTTCGCCACGCGCGTGCGCGAGCTGACCAACGGGCGCGGCGTGGATGTGGTGATGGATTCCATCGGCGCCTCGACCTTTGAAGGCTCGCTCGACTGTCTGCGGCCGGTGGGTATGATGATCTCGTTCGGCAACGCCTCGGGCCCGGTGCCGCCCTTCGATCTGGGCAAACTGGCCGCCAAAGGCTCGCTGCAGATCACCCGCCCGACGCTGTTCGTGCATATTGCCAGGCATGAAGATTGTCAGGCGATGGCCAGGCAGTTGTTTGGCAAGGTTCTGGCGGGGGATGTGAAGATCCAGATAGACCAGCGCTTCCCGCTCGATCAGGTGCAGGACGCGCACCGGGCCTTGGAAGCGCGCAAGACGACGGGTTCCACGATCCTGACGGTGTGAGACGGTGGCGGGGGCTGCCGCCCCCGCGCCCCCGCCCAAAGGGGGTGAGGAGCGAAAAGCCAATCGTCCAGTGGACGATTGGCCGCGACGCAAGGCTCCCCCTTTGGAAACCCCCGTGGATATTTAGGGACAGATGATCGTGCCTCAGGCGGTAAAGCGGTCATCGGTGGGGACTTGCAGGGCGGTGGCGAGGGCGTTGGTTTGCGAGGCCATCGCGATGACCGACAGCAATTCGCCATGCATTTCTGGCGTCATGCCCTTGGCCTTGGCCGCTGCCGTGTGGGAATGAACGCAATAGCTGCACCCGTTCGCCACGCTGACCGCGACATAGATCAGCTCTTTGACCAGCGGGTCCAACGCACCCGGGGCCATCACCTGTTGCAGACGCTCCCAGGTGGCCGACAGTTGCGCCGGGTCATGCGCCAGCGCACGCCAGAAATTGTTGACGTAATCGGTCTGACGCTTGGCGCGGATGTCGTCGAAGACGGCTCGTGCCGGGGCGCTGGCCTCGGCGTCGGTCAGCAGGGGGACGGTGGGCATGGATGGTTCCTCGCTCAGGATTGAGCCAGCAGCCTATCCACCCACGCGGGCACGACAAGGGTCGCGGGACCGAAATGGCGCTCATGGAAGGCGCGTGAGATCTCGGAGCGCTCGAGATTGAGCTCAACGCACTGTGCCCCCGCCCGGCGCGCCTCGGCCGCCAGACCGGCGGCGGGATAGACCTGCCCCGACGTGCCGATGGCGGCGAAAATCTCGCAGTCGGTGACGGCGTCGACAATGGCGTCCATGTGATAGGGGATCTCGCCGAACCAGACGACATCGGGCCGGGTCCGGGCCTTGCCGCAGGCCGGGCACAGGTCGCTCAGCGCCATCGCCACCGGCGCGGGCCAGCGATGCCCGCAGCCCGTGCAAAGCGCCGACATCAGCGCGCCGTGCATCGGGATGACCGCCTGCGAACCGGCGCGCTGGTGCAGATCATCGACGTTCTGCGTGACGATCATCACCTCACCGGGCAGTGCCGCCTCCAGCCTCGCCAGCGCGTGATGCGCCGCGTTGGGGTCTGCGGCGGCGCAATTGGCGCGCCGGGCGTTGTAGAAATCCGTCACCAGCTGCGGGTTGCGCGCGAAGCCCTCGGGGGTGGCGGCGTCGTTCAGATCATAGCGCGTCCACAGCCCGTCCTTGTCGCGAAACGTCCCCAGCCCGCTTTCCGCCGAGATCCCCGCGCCGGTCAGTATGACGATCCGCATCGCTCAACCCCTCTGCAGCTTGACCGGCTCGGTCCGCGCCAGCCGCAGGAATTGCGCCATATAGGGCTTGGTCACCTCATCGGCGCGGGTGGCGGCGTAGAGGCGTTTGGTCAACCCGTGCTCGGTCACCGGCAGCGTCACGTAATCCGCCGAATGCTTGACCTCGCGCAGCACCCAATCGGGCAGCACCGACACGCCCCGCCCCGAAGCGACCAGCAGCAGGATCACCGCCGTCAGCTCGACCGGGCGCACGAGGCGCGGCTCGACCCGCGCGGGGTTGAGCAGGCCGGTGAAGATGTCCAGCCGCGTGCGGTCCATCGGATAGGTGATCAGCACCTCGTCGCGGAAATCCTCGGCCACGACGAAGGGTTTTTGCGCCAGCGGGTGGCTGGACGCTGCGATGAAACGCGGCTCGTAATCAAAGAGAGGGTGAAGGTGACGCCGTCCAGCGACTCAGGGTCGGACGAGATCACCACATCCACCTCCTCGCGCGCCAGAGCGGGCAATGCCGAGAAGGCAAGGCCGGGGCGGATGTCGACATCGACATCGGGAAAGGCGTGGCGGAAACGTTCGAGCACCGGGAACAGCCACTCGAAACAGGCGTGGCACTCGATGGCGATGTGCAGGCGGCCCGACTTGCCCGAGATCAGCGCGCGGAATTCTTCTTCCAGCGCCTCGATCCGCGGCAGCACCTCTTCGGCCAGCCGCAGCATCTTCATCCCGGCGGCGGACAGGCGCAAGGGTTTGGTACGGCGTACAAAAAGCTCGACCCCGGCCTGCTCTTCAAGCCCCTTGAGCTGATGGCTGAGCGCCGATTGGGTGATATTGAGGATATCGGCTGCGCGCCCGACGCCGCCCGCCTGATGGATCGCGCGGATCGTGCGCAGGTGCCGGAATTCCAGATGCATTATGCGCCCAACCTCATGGAGATGATGAAAACAATGAATTTGTCTCACAATGGGGCGCATGCGACAAGAGGCCAACACAGGAGTTTGCCATGTCCGCACCGCGCATTTCGTTCGAGTTCTTCCCGCCCAAAACGCTGGATGCCAGCTTTCGGCTGTGGGAGACCACACGCATGCTGGCCCCGCTGCGCCCCGACTTCGTGTCGGTCACCTATGGCGCGGGCGGCACCACGCGCCAGTTGACGCATGAGGCGGTCACCACCATCGGGCGCTCGTTCGGGCTGAATGTGGCGGCGCATCTGACCTGCGTCGATGCCTCGCGGGCTGAAACGCTGGAGATCGCGCGCGCCTATGCCGCGGCGGGGGTCAGCGAGATCGTCGCGCTGCGCGGCGATCCGCCGAAGGGTCAGGGGAAGTTCCGGCCTCGCGAGGACGGGTTCGCCAACGCGCTGGAGCTGATTGCGGCGCTGAAGGATGAAGGGGATTTCACCCTGCGTGTCGGGGCGTATCCTGAACGCCACCCCGAGTCTGGCGATGCCGACGCGGATATCGCCTGGCTGAAACGCAAGTTCGAGGCAGGGGCGGATAGCGCGATCACCCAGTTCTTCTTCGAGGCCGAAACCTTCCTGCGCTTTCGCGACAAGGCGCAAAAGGCCGGGATCGACGGCGACAAGATCCTGCCGGGGATCATCCCGATCGAGAACTGGCACGGCATCCGCCGTTTTGCGCAGGCGACGGGGGCAACGGTGCCGGGCTGGATGGACGACGCGTTCGAGAAGGCGGCACGCGACGGGCGCGAGCAACTGCTGGCAACGGCGCTGTGTACAGAGCTGTGCGATGGTCTGCTGAGCGAGGGCGTGGACGCGCTGCATTTCTACACGCTGAACCACGCCCACCTTACCCGAGATGTTTGCTATGCGCTGGGGGTAAAACCCGCCGTCGCCTTGCAGAACGTCGCCTGAGGAACCAGGCGGAGCGCGCGGGCACGCCCGCGCGTACTTCATTGAGTGCGATCAGGGGGGCTTTCTGCCCCCTCTGGCGCGTTCCGCGCCATTCACCCCCGAGGATATTTACAGACAGAAAATGCGGCCTTAACGGTTCGTTAACCGCGCTTTCTTTGCTCTCTCAATATCCCGGGGGCGGGCCGGAACGGCCCGGCGGGGGCAGCGCCCCCGAGCGGCGCTCGACCCCTCGATGGGGTCGGGCGCCGCCCGTCCCCGACCTAACCTTTGAGGTCGGTCCGGTTGAGCTCTTCCAGCAGATCGAGCAAGGTTTCCATCCGTGTTTGCCCGTAAGCGGCTTCGAGCCGTTGGAACAAGGCGCGGTTTGCGACCGCGTGGTCTTCGATGACCTGACGACCGACCTCTGAAATGGTGACGATCGAACGGCGCCGGTCGTCGGGATCGGTCGCGCGGGTGACCAGCGCCTGCTCTTCCATCGCTTTCAGGATTCTCGTCAGCGACGGCAATTGCAGGCAGGCTTTTTCGGCCAGCAGGCTCTGATCAAGCGGCCCTGATTCGTCGAGCACGCGCAGCACACGCCATTTCTGTTCGTTCACGCCGCTGGCCGACAGCATTTCACGCACCGGCCCCATGACGGTTTCGCGCGCGCGCAAAAGCGCGATGGGCAGGGAACGGGAGGTTTGGCGCAGGGGCGTCTTGCTCATGGCGCTGCTCTGGCGGATCGCGCTGCACAAATCAAGCATTTTGCAACGGGCTTGACAGAGGCGGCACAATCACTTAACAAAGCAATTAATAACGGAGGAGGAACCGTGCCCCATATCTCGATCGACTATTCGCGCAATCTGGAGGCGCGGCTGGATATGCCCGGCTTCCTGCGCGCGTTGCGGGATGCGGCGGTTGCAACCGGCGTCTTCCCCCGCCGGTATCCGGGTGCGCGCCTTCGCCGCCGATCACGTCCTGATCGCCGATGGTCAGACCGACCATGCCTTCATCGACATCGGCATCCGCCTGCGGGGCGGTCGCAGCGCTGAGGACAAGGCCCGCGCAACGCAGGCGATCTTTGCCGCCGCCGAGGCGTTCTGCGCCGGGGATCTTGCCCATAATTCGCTGATGCTCTCGCTGGAAATGCGCGACATCGACCCCGCGCTCAGCCCCAAGACCAGCTCCATCCGCCGCTTCCTGCCCGGAGACATGCAAGCATGACCGATCTCGCCACCCGCCTCGCCCAGCTCGACAACCACCTTGCCCAGTTCCGCGACACCGGGATCGTCAATCTGATCAACGGACAGGATATGCCCGGCTCGGGGGGCAGCTTTGACACCCATTCGCCGGTGGACAACTCGCTGATCTGTTCCGTTTCGCGCTCGACCGCCGCGGATGTGGACACGGCCGCCAAGGCCGCCAAAGCCGCCTTCCCCGCCTGGGCCGCGATGCCGGGCAAGGAGCGCAAGGCGCTGTTGCACCGGATCGCGGACGCAATCGTCGCCCGCGCCGACGAGATTGCGCTGTGCGAATGCTGGGACACCGGTCAGGCGTGGCGCTTCATGTCCAAGGCCGCCCTGCGCGCCGCCGAGAATTTCCGCTACTTCGCCGATCTCGCCCCCGGCGCCCGTGACGGCCAGACGCTGCAGGCCCCCGGTCAGCTGAACATCACCGCGCGCAATCCCATCGGGCCGGTGGGCGTCATCACGCCCTGGAACACGCCGTTCATGCTGTCGACCTGGAAGATCGCGCCGGCGCTGGCCTCGGGTTGCACGGTGGTGCACAAGCCCGCCGAGTTCAGCCCGCTGACCGCGCGGCTGCTGGCCGAGATCTGCCGCGATGCCGGGTTGCCGGACGGGGTGCTCAATCTGGTCAACGGCTTTGGCGAGGACGCGGGCAAGGCGCTGACCGAGCATCCCGACATCAAGGCGATTGCCTTTGTCGGCGAATCCAAAACCGGTTCGATGATCATGAAACAGGGTGCCGACACCCTCAAGCGCGTGCACTTCGAGCTGGGCGGCAAGAACCCGGTGATCGTGTTCGAGGACGCCGATCTGGAACGCGCGCTGGATGCGGTGATCTTCATGATCTACTCGCTGAACGGTGAGCGCTGCACCTCGTCCTCGCGGCTGCTGGTGCAAGAGTCGATTGCCGAGGAGTTCCACGAAAAGCTGGCCGCGCGCGTCAAGCGCATCAAGGTCGGGCATCCGCTGGACCCGGCAACCGAGGTCGGGCCACTGATCCACAAGACCCATTTTGACAAGGTCATGTCCTATGTCGGCATCGGCAAGGATGAGGGCGCGGTCTGCCGCGCCGGGGGAGCGGCTGGGCGAGGAAGGCTGGTTCGTCACGCCGACCCTGTTCACCGGTGCCACGCCCGAGATGCGCATCGCGCAGGAAGAGGTGTTCGGCCCCTTCCTGACCTCGATCACCTTCAAGGATGAGGCGGAGGCCCTGAGCATCGCCAATGGTGTGGCCTATGGGCTGACCGGCTATCTGTGGACCAATGATCTGACCCGCGCGCTGCGCTTTTCGGACGCGCTCGAGGCCGGGATGATCTGGGTCAACAGCGAGAATGTGCGCCACCTGCCGTCGCCTTTTGGCGGGGTCAAGGCCAGCGGCGTGGGCCGCGATGGCGGCGACTGGTCGTTCGATTTCTACATGGAAACCAAGAACACCGCCTTTGCGCTGGGCCAGCACAAGATCCAGCGGCTGGGGGCGTAAGCCCTTGCCTCCCCCCTAGTTTTTCGCCCGAGAGGAACCGCGATGCCCCTACCCCAGCCAAACCTGTACCCGCCGTTCAACATCGTCCGGCTCAGCCATGTTGAATACCGGGTCACCGATCTTGCCGCCTCGCGCGCCTTTTACGTCGATACGCTGGGCCTGCAGGTCACGGATGAGGATGACACGATCATCTATCTGCGGGCGATGGAGGAGCGCGGGCATCATTGCATCGCATTGCTCAAGGCCGACGAGGCGTCGGTCGGCGGGCTGGGCTTCAAGGTGTTCGACGAGGATGAGCTGGACAAGGCGGCGGCGTGGTTTGCCGGTCAGGACCTGCCGGTCGCGTGGGTCGAGCGGCCCTTCATGGGCCGGGCCTTTCGCACGCGCGATCCTTTCGGCATTCCGCTGGAATTCTATTGCCGCATGGACCGGCTGCCGCCGATTCATCAGAAATACAAGCTTTACAACGGCGTTAAGCCGCTGCGCATCGACCATTTCAACATGTTCGCGTCGGATGTGGATGCCTCGGTCGCGTTCTACAATGCGATCGGCTTCCGGGTGACGGAATACACCGAGGACAGCGAGAGCGGGAAAGTCTGGGCCGCGTGGATGCACCGCAAGGGCGGCGTGCATGACGTGGCCTTTACCAACGGCACCGGCCCGCGCCTGCATCACACGGCCTTCTGGGTGCCGACGCCGCTGAACATCATCGACCTGCTCGATCTGATGTCGACCACTGGCTACCTGGCCAATATCGAGCGCGGGCCGGGGCGGCACGGGATCTCGAACGCGTTTTTCCTCTATGTCCGCGACCCTGACGGGCACCGGATCGAGATCTATTGCTCGGATTACCAGACGGTCGATCCCGATCTGGAGCCGATCAGATGGGATCTGAAAGACCCGCAGCGCCAGACGCTGTGGGGCGCGCCCGCGCCGCGCTCGTGGTTCGAGGAAGGGTCGGTTTTCGAGGGGGCTGCGCTGGTTGCGTCCGAGTTGAAAGCGCAGCCGATCATTGCCCCGTGACGGGGGAAGGCGGGGGGCTGCTCGCCCCCCGCGCCCCCTCGCCAGAGGGGGAGCACGCTCCCCCTCTGGACACCCCCCGTGGATATTTGAGGACAGATGATGACAAGAACGCGTTTTGCGACGATCCGGGCTGAGGGCCAGCAGCTGTATGGGGTGGTGGTCGAGGGCGGCGTTGTCGCGCTGTCGGGCGAGTTTACGCAATGGCGCACGCTGCGCGATGTGATCGCGGCGGGCGGGTTGGGCGCGTTGGCCGCCGCGGCCGAGGGGCGTGCGGCGACGCATGCGAACGGCTCGTTCGACTGGGAGATCCCGGTGCCGGACGCCGAGAAGATCCTGTGTGTCGGCGTGAATTTCCCCGACCGCAATGCCGAGTACAAGGACGGCAGTGCGCAGCCCCAATACATGTCGCTGTTCCCGCGCTTTGCGCGCAGTTTTACCGGGCACGGGCGGCCCCTGGTGCGCCCGCCGGAGAACCACACGCTGGATTACGAGGGTGAGGTCGTGGTGGTGATCGGCAAGGGCGGGCGGCGGATTGCCGCGTCGGATGCCTATGACCACATCGCGGGCCTGAGCCTGTGTAATGAGGGCACGATCCGCGATTGGGTGCGGCACGCGAAATTCAACGTGACGCAGGGCAAGAACTGGGATGCCTCGGGGGCGATCGGACCGTGGATGGTGGCGTTTGACGACGCCGCGCAGCTGGACGAGGCGCGGATAGTCACCCGGGTGAATGGCGAGGTCAGGCAGGATGATGTTCTGGCGCGGATGATGTTCGGGGTCCGCGAGGAGATCGCCTATATCAGCACCTTCACCACGCTGATGCCCGGCGACATGATCGTCACCGGCACGCCGACCGGCGCAGGCGCGCGGTTCGATCCGCCGAAGTATCTGGTGCCCGGCGATGTGGTCGAGGTCGAGGTCGAGGGGATCGGCACGCTGCGCAATGGGGTGGTGGACGAATGACGCCGGACCAGCACAAAGCCGCCGCTGCGGCGTTGTTCGACGCCGAGCGCAGCGGATCTCAGATCGGCCTGCTCTCGCGCGCGCATCCGGGCATGGGGCTGGATGATGCCTATGCCGTGCAGGCCGCGCTGGTGAAGCACAAACGCGCCGCCGGGCGCCGGGTCATCGGCTGGAAAATCGGCCTGACCAGCCGCGCCATGCAGGACGCGCTGAAGATCGACACGCCGGATTCGGGCGTGCTGTTCGATGACATGCTCTTTGCCGACGGGGCCGAGGTGCCCAAGGGCCGCTTCATCCAGCCAAGGATCGAGGCCGAGATCGCGTTCATCCTGCATGCGCCGCTGGCCGGGGCCGATGTGACGCGCGAGCAGGTGCTGGCGGCGACCGGCTCTGTCGCCCCGGCGCTGGAAATTCTGGACACCCGCATCCTGCGCGCCGACCCCGAGACCGGGGCGCTGCGCAAGGTGACGGACACCATCGCCGACAATGCCGCGAATGCGGGCATCGTGCTGGGTGCCCAGCGCCACGACCCGCGCGCCACCGATCTGCGCTGGGCCGGGGCGATCCTGAAACGCGACGGCGTGGTCGAGGAAACCGGCCTTGGTGCCGGGGTGCTCGACGACCCGGCAACAGGGGTCGTCTGGCTGGTGCGGCGACTCGCGCAGTATGGGCAAGGCTTGTCGGCGGGTGAGGTGGTGCTGTCGGGTTCGTTCGTTCGCCCGGTCGAGGCACCGCCGGGCAGCCGGTTCGATGCCGATTTTGGCAGCTTTGGTCGGGTTTCCCTCAGCTTTGCCCCCGGCTGACGGGTGCGGGTGCTTCCCTCAGCGATATCCATGGTGTAGCGTCCGGCGCATTGAACAAGGCGCGTTTGGACATGACCGAGAACCATCATTTCCTGGTTCAGCAAGTCGGCAAGGGGGACAAGGAAGCCCTTGCTGCGCTGTATCGCGCCTATGAGCGGCCGGTTTACAAGTTTATCGTCTCGCGATTGAACGATCCGCACGAAGCATCCGACATACTCCACGAAGTCTTCATGGACATCTGGCGGGTTGCCGCCAGCTTCGAGGGAGAAGCCAAGTGCGAACCTGGATATTCGGAATTGCGTACCGCAAGGTCATCGACGTGCACCGCAAGCGGGCGCGCGTCACCGTGACCGACGAAGTGCCCGAAACCGGCGACGTGGCCGAGGCCGCCGACGCCGGCTATGCCGCGCAGCAAGAGGCCGAGCATCTGCGCGTCTGCATGGGCACGCTAAAAGACGAACACCGCAGCGCCATTTCGCTGGCGTTCTACGAGGACATGACCTGCGCCGAGATCGCCGAGATCGCGGGCGTGCCCGAAGGCACCATCAAGTCACGCCTGCACCACGCCAAGAAACTGCTGCTGCATTGCCTGTCGGGCCGCATCAAAGGGAGGGCCGTGGCATGACCCGTTCCCCCGATGAGATCGCCCTGGACCTGCCGTTCCTGATCAACGGCACGCTGTCTGCGGCTGACAAGGCCGAGATCGAGGCGCTGATGGCCGAGGACGCGCTCCTTGCGGCCGAGCATGACGCGCTGGCCGCCATCCGCAGCGAAATGCAGGCCGAGGAAACCCGCAGCCCCGGCGCGTTCGGCCTGGCCCGGCTGATGCGTGATGTGGGCCGCGAGGGCGCGGCAACGGTCCCGGCCCGCGCCCCCTCGCGCAGCTGGATGTGGCAGGCGGTGGCGGCAGTGGCGGTTGTCGGCCTGCTGGCGCAGACCTTCTATCAGCGCGATACCGGCGAGAGCGAGGCGCGCTATGCCCTGGCCAGTGCGGCGATGCCCGGCACGCTGGTGGTCAGCTTTGCCCCCGACGCAACCGAAGAAACGATCCGCACGCTGCTTGTCGGGCAGGATCTGGAAATCGTCGCCGGTCCTTCGGCGCTGGGCCTTTACCGGCTGGATGTCGTCGAAGGCGGTGACCTGGCGGCAGCGGCTGCCGCTCTGCGCGGCGCCCCTCAGATTGTGGAGAGTGTGGAGAATGTCGAACCCTGACAGCGCCCGACGGGGCCGACCTTCACTGACCGCGCTCGTCTCGGTGGTGCTGATGCTGATGGCGAACGCCTCGGCAGTGCGCGCACAAACCTCCGAGTATCCGCCGACCGGGTATGAGGTCCAGGAACACTTCCTTGGCGGCGAACCCGTCGGCGGCCATAGCAGCCGCCCGATCCGCGTGCAGCGCACCGAGGGCGCGCGCTATGAATGGATCGTCATCGGCCCGCAATCCGAAGCGGCGGCCGTGCTGCGCGCGATCGAAGAGAGCGGCGGCCGGGTGATCCGCACCAGTGAGCTGGACGCTTTGGGCCAGACGCAGCACATTGCGATCTTCCCCAGCCAGGACGCCTATGACCGCACGGTCGCCGCCTTGCGCGCGCTGGCACCGCAATCCTCGATGGCGCTGCACCATATCTTTGGCTTTGCGCAGTCCACCGGCAACCCGCGGATCTATGCGCCGACACTGATCGGCGACGCCGCGCCGGGGCGATGCCGGGTCTCGGGCTCGGTCACCATCGGGATGATCGACGGCCCGCTGAACCCCGATCACCCCGCCCTCGCCGGGGCGTCGGTGCGGTATGAAACGCTGGTCGACAGCCACAACATCCCGCAGGCAGACCATGCCACGGCGGTGGCAGTGCTGATGGTCGGACAAGATCCCTCGGGCCTTCTGGCCGGCTTTGCGCAGGGCGCGCGGCTTGATGCGGTGGCGGTTTTTGCCAGCCGCGAGGGCGTCGAAGAAGCCAGCGTCGAGCGCATCGCCACCGCCATCGACCATCTGGTCGGGCGCGGGGTGCACCTGATCAATCTGTCGCTGGCCGGCCCGCAGAATGAAGCGCTGGGTCGCGCCATCACCGCCGCGGCGGCGCAGGGCGCGATCCTGATCGCCGCCTCGGGCAACGAGCGCCGCCCTGTCGTCGCCTGGCCCGCCGCCGCGCCTGAAGTCATCGCCGTCACCGCCATCGATGCGGCGCGGCGGCGCTTTCGCATGGCAAACACCGGGGCCGAGCTGGAATTTGCCGCCCCCGGCGTGGACGTCTACGCAGCCCGCACCCGCGGTGCAGGCTATGTCAGCGGAACTTCCTTTGCCGCGCCGATCGTGACGGCCTTGGCTGCCCGACACATGGCGCAGGGTGCCGGGTCGGCAGACGCCGTGCGCGCGGCACTGCGTGGGTCGGTCGAAACGCTGGGCCCGGGCACGCGCAACACCGATTTCGGCTACGGACTGGTGCGCTCGGGCGGCTGCTGATCGCTACGGTGGCCGGACGAACAGGGGCCGTTGCCCCCAGGTAGCCTGACGACCTCCCCCAAGGATCTATGCAGAGCAATGAGGGGCATTAACCCTTCGTTAGTCGCATTTTCTGTCCTTAAATATCCTCCAGGAGGGTTCGGGAGGATGGAAAATCCTCCCGAGCGGGTGCGGGTGGCAACCCGCGCGGGGCGCGTCCCCCTCGATGGGGGACGTGCCCCGCCCCCGCCCCCTCGTGCGCCGTTTTCTTTGAACCCTCCGCCCCTTTCGCGCGACACATACGCACGATGCGACCGCACCCCCCGGTGCAGTCCCTGGTGTGTCCGGCTCGGTTCTCCCTCGTTCCCAGCCAGCCTTGGGTCTCGCAGCGTGTTTTGTCCCAAACCTTGCCCCGGAGCCCGCTCCGGGGCCTTTTTTCATGCCCGGCTTTCGCCAGCGCCCGGAAAAATCCCCCTCGTGTGATTTTTCTTTGAACCGGCCGCCTGCCGCACACGACCTACGGGCATCTGATCGGCATTGAGCGACCAGAGCCTGTGCCTGTTTCCATCAATACCCGGGCGTGTTTATCCGGCTTTCAGTACCAAATCCTGTTCCAGACCTTTGCACGATCCGACGCCTCGAAGCCCTGCTTCGGGGCGTCATTTTTCTCTGCGAAAGAACGCCTGCGCCGGGCCGGACCTTGGCGCGGGCTCATCGTTCCCCGCCCGACTGTTGCACTGCGACAAAGTTCCGCCCGTCCTGGCCGCCCGCGAACGCCCGTTCGCAGCGCGCGCAGCCCCGCTCTGCCGCTGCCCGTTGCCTGAACCGCGCCAATGCACTAGCGTCGCGGCAACTTCAGAGGGAGGCATTCATGACCCAGAGCTTTGGCTTCGACACCCTGCAAATCCACGCTGGCGCCCGGCCCGATCCGGCCACCGGCGCGCGGCAGGTGCCGATCTACCAGACCACCGCCTATGTGTTCCGCGATGCGGATCACGCCGCGGCGCTGTTCAACCTGCAAGAGGTCGGCTACATCTATTCGCGCCTGACTAACCCGACCGTCGCCGCTCTGGGCGAGCGTCTGGCGGCGCTGGAAGGCGGCGCGGGGGCTGTGTGCACCTCGTCTGGCCATGCCGCGCAGCTGATGGCGCTCTATCCGCTGATGGGACCGGGCAAGAACATCGTGTCCTCGACCCGCCTCTACGGGGGCACGATCACCCAGTTCACCCAGGTGTTCAAACGCTTCGGCTGGTCGACCACTTTCGTCGACACCGACGATCTGGCCGCCGTTGAAGCCGCCATCGACGACAACACCCGCGCCATTTTCTGCGAGACCATCGCCAACCCCGGCGGCTATGTCACCGACATCCCGGCGCTGGCGGCGATTGCCGACAAGCACGGCATCCCGCTGGTCGTCGACAACACCACCGCCACGCCCTATCTGTGCAACCCCATCGCCATGGGCGCGACGCTGGTCGTGCATTCGACCACCAAATACCTGACCGGCAACGGTACGGTTACCGGTGGCGCGATCATCGATTCGGGCAAATTCGACTGGTCGCAGAACGACAAGTTCCCCTCGCTCAGCGCGCCCGAGCCCGCCTATCACGGCCTCAAGTTCCATGAGACCTTCGGCTCGCTGGCCTATACGTTCTTCTCCATCGCCATCGGCCTGCGTGATCTGGGCATGACGATGAACCCGCAGGCCGCGCATTACACGCTGATGGGTGTGGAAACGCTGAGCCTGCGCATGGAAAAGCACGTCGCCAACGCCGGCAAGGTCGCCGCGTGGCTGGAAAAACACCCGGCGGTCGAGGCTGTGACCTATCCGGGCCTCGACTCATCGCCCTACAAGGCGCGGGCCGAGCGGCTGTTGCCCAAGGGCGCCGGGGCGCTGTTCACCATCGCGCTCAAGGGCGGCTATGACGCCTGCGTCAAGCTGGTCGATCTCGCTGGAACTGTTCAGCCATGTCGCCAACCTTGGCGATGCGCGCAGTCTGGTCATCCATTCCGCCAGCACCACGCACCGCCAGCTGACGCCCGAGCAGCAGGTCGCCGCTGGGGCCGCGCCGAATGTGGTCCGCCTGTCGATCGGCATCGAGAACCCCGAGGATATCATTGCCGATCTCGAACAGGCGCTGGCCAAAGCCTCTGCCTGATCACAAGCTGGTACAAAATGTGGCCCGGCAGCATCACTGCCGGGCTTTTTGTATTCATCGGCGGAATCCTGCTATAGGAAAAGTTGAGCACGAGTCGGTGACTCGGCTCATCCCTAAAGGCTGTGATAAACGCGCCGTATGAAACCGAATTTTGCCCTGAAGCTGTCGAACGACAGCGCCGAGCTGTTGCATCGTGTCCCCGGTGGTTGGTCGCCGGTTGGCTCGGTTTCCTTTGACAGCGATGACATCGCCGCCGGCTGCGCGGCCCTGGTCGCCGCGGCCGAAAAGATCGAGCCCGGAAACGTCCGCACCAAGCTGGTGATCCCGGATTCCGAGGTCCGCTACGAGGCCGTCTCGGCCCCCGGCCCGACGGACGAGGCGCGGCGCTATCAGATCGAAGCCGAAATCGAACGGCTGACGCCCTACAAGGTCGACGAACTGGCCTATGACTGGTCGGTCGAGGATGACACCGCCCTTGTGGTCATCTGCGCCCGCGAGACCCTGATCGAAGCCGAGACCTTTGCCGAAGGTTACGGCTTCAACCCCGTTGCCTTTGTCGCGCTGCCCGAGGGCGGGCAGTTTCTGGGCGAGCCGTTCTTTGGCGAGACTATGGTTGCCCCGACGCTTCTGCCCGCAGGCGCGCATGTGCAGCCCGACGCCGAGTCGATCCGGCTGCTGAAGCCTGCGCGCAAGCCCGAAGCACCGGTTGCCGCCGCCAGCGCACCGGTCGAGGCCGCGACGGTCGCGCCAAAAGCGCCCGCCCCTGTGCCAGCCGCGCCCGTGGCAGGCACCCAGCGCCTCGCCCCGGCCACGGCCTCGGCCACACCTGCGACCGCGACGCCGCCGGGCTCCGTCGCCAAGGCCGAGGCGCCTAAAGCCGAGGCACCAAAGCCCGCGCCTGCCAGCGTTGATGCGCCTGCTTCGCCGTCGGCCTCGGCAGGGAAGCCTGCCGCCCCCCGCACCAAATCCGATCTGAGCGCTGGTGTCGGCGAGGCCAAATCCAAGGTCGGCAACCTCGTGCGCCGCATGGGCACCCGCCTGCGCCGCGAACAGGCCAAGGCAGAGCCCCCGGCAAATCCCTTCGGCAGCACCGCGCCCGCCAAGGACGCCGCCGCTGCCCCGCGCCCTGCTCCGCCCCCGGCACCGACGCTCACGCCGGCGGCGACCGTGCCTCCGGTTGCCGCGCCGAAAGCCGCTCTTCCCACGGCGCCGCGCCCGGTGCCCGACAGTGCCGATGCCGCGCCCGTCGCCTTTGCCAGCCGCCGTGCCGCGCCCGTTGTCACCACCAACACCCCCACGCCGCCGCCTGCCACGCCGCCGGGCGGCCGTCTGGCCGTGCTTGCAAGCAACACCGCAACCCCCGGCACCACACAACGCTTGCTGGGCAACGCACGCACGGGCCTTCAGCAGGCCCTGTCCCGGATCGGCACCAGCCGCAAAGCCGGCACTGCCCCGGGCAAGCCCGAGGCACCGGCAAGCCGCACCGCCGCCGCTGCCCTGCCCGAACCGATCGTTCCCGCCTCGCGCCCGCCCGCAAACGAACGCGACAAGGTGCGCGAAGCCGAAGCCATGACGATCTTCGGCGCGCGTGGCATGCAGCCCTCCGGCGCTGGCCTCGCCCGGCGCGGGCTGATGGCCGCCGGCGGCCTGTTGCTGTTGCTGGTCGCGGTGGCCGTCTGGGCGCTGTATTTCAACGGTTCTGACACGACGTCGCAACTGGCCGGCGATCCGGCTGCCGTCACCACCGAACCGCTGCCCGGCATCGAAGCCCCGACGCAGGTTGCCACCGCCGACACCGGCGTGACCGCCCCGGCAGCCCTGCCCGACACCGCCGCCGCGGTCGAGTCCGAGACCGCGGTCGACAACGCCCTGCCCGACACCTCAGGGATGCCCGAGACGCCGACATCGACCGACCCGGCTGCCCTGCTGGAGTCGCTGGTTGCCGAGGCACTGGACGAAACTCTGCCGACGGAAACGCTGGGTCAAGCGGTTGAGAACGCTTCGGAACCCGCAGCGATTGCCGCCACCGACAGCCCGGCGCCCGCCGATGCCACCAATGCCACCAATGCCACCAATGCCCAAGGGTCGCCGCAGATCGCCGCCGAGCAAAGCTCGGACACGCCGCAGGTCGCCACCACGGCAACGCCGGTGCAACGCCTGTCGCTGCCGCGCGGGATCACCGTCCCGCCTGCCGCCGAGGTCGCCTTTGCCTCGCCGCCCCCGCCACCGCCTTTTGGTACGCAATTCAACTTTGACGAGCGCGGCCTTGTCGAAGCCACACCCGAGGGCGCCCTGACCCCGTCAGGCGTGACCGTGTTCGCCGGCCGCCCTGAGGTGGTCCCTGCGTCGCGCAGCACCGTCATCGCGCCCGAACCGGCAGCGGAAGCGGCAGCCGAACCGGCGGTTGCTCCCCAGCCTGCCACAGAACCCGTCGCCGCAGCGATCGAAAGCGCCATTGCCGATGCCGTTGGCGCGGCGATCGAAGAGATCACGCCGACCCCGGCAGAGCCCACTGCAGGCGCGCCCGCCACCGATGCGCCCCCGGCCGAAGCCCCCAGCGCCGAGGTCGTCTATGACGACACGCCCCGCGCCGACCCGGCACTGGCCGACGCCCGCCCCCGTCCGCGCAGCGAGCGCGTCCGCGCCCTGGGCGAAGAACAGCAGGCACCACCAGAGGCCCCTGCGGCTGACGACCAGACCCTGCTCGCCCCACCCGCACGGCCCGAGGCGGCAACCGACACCGCTGCCCTTACCCCCGCCGCCGCCGCGACGATCGAAACCGCGCAGGTCACGGACGCTGAAACCGCCACCCGCACCGAAACCGCCAGCGACGTTACCGCGCTGGATGCTGCGTCGCCCGGCGGCGTGACGCTGGCTGCCCTGCGCCCGCAGCGCCGCCCCACCGATCTGGTGCCCGAAGCCGCGCCCGAACCGCAGGTCGACCTTGCGGGTGCCACCGCTGAAGCCGTCGCACAATCGCCCGTGCCCGGCGCGCGCCCCGATGACATCACCGAGCGCGCCCGCGCCCTGCTCGCCGCCGCTGCCGCTGCGCCGCGCGCCCCTGAGGTCGTCGAAACAGGCGCCGGTGAAACCGCCAGTTCGGCCCGTGATCCGGTCATCCCCAGCTCGGCTTCGGTCGCCCGACAGGCTACCGAAACTGATGCCATCCGCCTCAACCGCGTCAATCTGATCGGTGTGTTCGGCACGCCGCAAAGCCGCCGCGCGCTGGTGCGCATGTCCAACGGCCGCGTCGTCCGCGTCGCCGTCGGCGACCGCCTCGACGGCGGTCAGGTCGCCGCCATTGGCGAGGCCGAACTGCGCTACGTCAAGAACGGCCGCAACGAAATCCTGCGCATCGGCGGCTGATCGCAGCGCCGGGCACCGCCTCCTCATCTGTCCGAAAATATCCTCGGGGGTGAATTCGGCGGCAGCCGAAGAGGGGGCCGAGGCCCCCCTGAACGCACTCAAAGCACCGCGCGCGGGCCTGCCCGCGCGCTCCGCCTGATCCCTCAGAGCGTCAGATCACCGGCACCGAGCCATCCGTCCACGACGCGCAGCGCCGCCTCCGAAAACGCCGGATCGTTGATATGCGCATCGAGTTCGATCAACGTCACATTGGCCGGGCAGTTGGCGCGCACGGCGGCCACAAAAGCCGCCAGTGCCTCGGGGTCGGACAGCGGTCCCCCCGCGCGGTCCCATTCGTTACCGCCCTGTGTTGGCAGCAAAAACACCACCGGCCCCGTCGCATCGGCCAGCTTTTCGCACAGCGCCCGCGCCATGGCCACCCGCTCTTCCCCCGTCATCACCACCGAGGTAATCAGCCGGTTATGCGCATGGACCGGCCGGTCCTGCAGCGCCGTTGGGATCTCGTGCCAGCCGACCAGATCCACCAGATCATAGCAGCCAATGGACACGATCTGCGGCACACCTGCCCTGCCCGCCGCCGTCAGCCGGTCCGGTCCCGCGCTGATCGCCGAGCCGTGCAGATGGTTGCCCACCTCCTGCGGTGCGAAATCCAGCACCGCCGCGAAAGCTCCTTCTGCCGCCAGCGCCTCGAACGCCCGCCCGCCCATGCCGGTGGCGTGGAACACCGCCACCTCGAAGCCGCGCGCTTCCAGCGCCGGTTTCAGCGTCACCATATAGCGCAGCACCGTCTTGCCGAAGGATGTCATGCCGATCAGCGGGCGGTCGCGTGTCGGCTTCTCCACCGCCCGCGCCGCGCCCAGCACCGCCCCTGCCGCTTGTGACAGCGAGGCCTTGCAGACCGAGTTCAGCCCGTAAAGCCCCCCGCCCACAGGATCATCTGCACATCCGCTGCCAGCCGGTGCGGCGGGATCATCGGCGAGAAGCTGACGGTTGAAACGATGTATTTCGGCACACCCAGCGGCAGCGCCGCGCACAGGTCCAGTGCCAGATCGGTGCCCATCGAGCCGCCCAGCACCACAACCCCGTCGAACACGCCCCCGGCGCAGAGCCGCGCCGCCAGCGCCGCCGCGCCGCGCGCCATGATCTGCATGGCAAGGTTCTCATCCTCGCCCGCGATCGCCTCGGCGATCGACGAGCCGCCCGCCTCGGCCACCTGATGCTTCGTGTAATCGACAGGCCCCGCAGGGTCGCCCAGCACCGAGACATCCATCGTCACGACGCCCCCGCCCTGCGCCCGGATCACACCGGCGATATAGCCCAGTTCATCCTGTTTCGTGTCGTAGGTGCCAACGACGAGAATGGTACGATCAGCCATCATGTCCTCTCACATATGCTTGTGCCAGCGGCAGCGCCGTCGCCACCGCGCGGGCCGAGCGTTCCGCCCCGCCCGGCTCGGACAGGCGCGGAATGATCCAGCCCAGATAGGTAAGGGCGCGCAGCAGCAGCATCAGGTCCAGCACGCGCGCATCCACACGGCGGCGCGCGGCGTAGCCGTCGATCAGCGCGGTGCGCAGGGCGGGATAGTCGGGCCGGTCAAGTTGCCGCATCAACACCGTCGCCAGCTCGAAATCGCGAAAGCCCCAGCCGCCGTCATCAAAGTCGATCAGCACCAGCCGGTCGCCATCAACCATGATGTTCTCGGTGATCGCATCGGCATGGATCAGCCCGTAATCGAGGCCCCCTTCCAGCGCGGCAAGCGCCGCCAGGGCCTTGGCCTGCGCTGCCAGCACGGTGTCGCGCTGCCTGGAGGTCAGGTCAGGGTTTTCCCAGAAAGGCCCCCACAGCGGGGTCTTGCCCAGCAGGCCCGCCCGGTCCCATTTGGGCCGCGAGAACCCCGGTGGCGGCGTCCACGCGTCCGACAGATCATGCAACCGGGCCAGCAGCGCGCCCAGCTGGCGCATCAACCCGGGCCGGTCGGTGATGCCCGGCATCCCGCCCTTTTCGCCCAGCATCCGCCCCGGCATCCAGCCAAGCACATCGACCGAGGTATCGCCGATCTGCTCGACCAGCCGCCCGGCCAGCGAGGGGATCGGCCGCGGCACGGTCAGCCCGCCTTTGGCCAGCATCTCCATCCATTGCAACTCAGACAGCAACTCGGCATCGGTGCGATAGCCTGGCCGGTGCAGACGCAGCGCATAGGAACCGCCCTCGCCTTCGGCGCGCCACACAGAGTTCTCGCGCGCAGCGACCAGCGACACGCGCGCCGGGTCGAACCCCCACAGGGGCGCGGCGGATTTGACGACCTTGCTCATGCCAGCGGCGTCTCGGCCAGAACCGCGTCCAGCGTCTCGATCAGCTGATCGGCATTGGCGCGGCTGAAGGGCATGGGCGGGCGGATCTTGAGCACGTTGTAATGGATGCCCAGAAAATTGAGCAGCACGCCCTTTTGCCGCATCCCGTTGGACAGCTTTTTCACGAACGCGGTCGCCGGTTCCTTGGTCTCGCGGTCCAGCACCATCTCGGCGCCAAAGAACAGACCCGCGCCGCGCACATCGCCGATGCACTCATACCGCGTCGCCAGTTCGCGCAGGCCCTCAACGGCATAGGCCCCGACATCGCGGGCATTCTGTTGCAGGTTCTCGTCCTTGACCACCTGCAGCGTCGCCATCGCGGCGGCGCAACTGACGGGATTGCCGCCGAAGGTGTTGAAGTAGCGAAAACGCGAGCGGAAAGCCTGCATCGTGTCGCGCGGGGCGACCACGGCGGCGACCGGGTGGCCGTTGGCCATCGGCTTGCCCATCGTCACGATGTCCGGCCTCAACCCGATTTTCTGGTGGCCCCAGAAATGGGTTCCCACGCGGCCAAAGCCCGGCTGTACTTCGTCCGCAATGATCACGCCGCCCGCCTTGCGCACGACCTCTTGCACCGGGTCCAGCCAGCCGGGGGGCAGGTCTGGGAAGCCCTCGTTGGCGAAATAGGGGCACAGGATCAGGGTCGAGAACCCGCAGCCGCGCGCCTCCAGAACCGCGATTTGCTCGGCCACCGCGTCGGCAAAGGCCTGCGCATGAGCCATGCCCGCCACACCGCCCAGCGGGCGGTAGCTGTCGGGCGCGGGCACAAAGGCGACGCTGTCCCAATAGCCGCCCGGCGGCGGGTTGGTCTGGCTGAGCTGGTGCACGGCAGTCGTATTGCCGTGATAGGTGTGATCCGTCGCGATCACCCCGGTCTTGCCGGTCAACGCCTGCGCCATGCGCAGGGCGACATCGTTGGCCTCGGACCCGGTGCAGCACAAGAGCGCCGTGTCGAAGGGATCATCAAAGGTCGCGGTCAGCGCCTCGACATAGTCCAGAATCCCCTCATGCAGATAGCGGGTGTGGGTGTTCAGCGTACCCGCCTGCTGGCAGATCGCCTCGACCACGCGCGGGTGGCAATGGCCGACATGCGGGACGTTGTTGTAGCAATCGAGGTATTCGCGCCCGTCGGCATCCCACAGTTTGACGCCCTGCCCGCGCACCAGATGCACGGGCTCTTCATAGAAAACAGACATGTTGGGCCCGAGCAGTCGCGCGCGCCGTTGCATCAGGGTCTCGGTCACAGTTGAATCCATGCGGTCTTGAGGTTCACGTATTTATCCAGCGCATGCAGCGATTTGTCATGCCCGTTGCCGGATTGGCGATGGCCGCCCAGCGGTACGGTGTTATCCGCACCGCCATAGGTGTTCACATGCACCAGCCCCGCGTTGATCGCGCCGACCATGCGGTGCGCGCGGCTCAGATTGCTGGTCCAGACCGCCGACGAAAGGCCATACTCGGTGCCATTGGCCATGCGCACCGCGTCTTCTTCGGTATCGAAGGGCGTCACCGCCAGCACCGGGCCGAACACCTCTTCGCGCGAAAGGGTCATGTCGGGGGTGACGTGGTCAAAGACGGTGGGCGCGAAATAGCTGCCGCCGGTCTCGGACAGGATACGCGCGCCGCCCGCCAGCAGAGCGCCGCCCTCTTCGTGTGCCTTGTCGACAAAGCCCTGCACGCGCGCCAGCTGCATCTCGCTGGAGATCGCCCCGGCCTGCGTGGTCAGGTCCAGCGGGTTGCCGACTTTCATCTTGCGGGCTTCCTCGGCCACCATCGCCGCGAATTCCTCATGCACCGAGCGTTCCACCAGAAGGCGCGAGCCCGCGACGCAAACCTGACCCGAGTTGCGGAAGATCCCCGCCGCGCTGACCTTGGCCGCCTGCCGCAGATCGGGCGCGTCGGCGAAGACCACGTTGGGGGATTTGCCGCCCAGTTCCAGATAGACCCGCTTGAGGTTCGAGCGCGCGCTGTATTCCAAGAGCCTGCGGCCCACACCGCCCGAGCCGGTGAAAACCAGCACATCGACATCCGCGTGCAGGCCCAGCGCCTCGCCGGACACCGCGCCCATGCCGGTCACGACGTTGAGCACACCATCGGGCAAGCCGCATTCAGCGCAGATCTCGGCCAGCCGCAGCAGGGTGAGCGAGGCAATTTCGGACGGTTTCAGAACCACCGAATTGCCCGCGGCCAGCGCCGGGGCGATCTTCCACGCGCCGATCATCAGCGGGAAGTTCCACGGCACGATGGCGCCGACCACGCCGACCGGCTCGCGATGAACCAGCCCCAATACGTTCGGCGCGGTGGGGGCGATCTCGCCCACCACCTTGTCCAAGGCCTCAGCGTAATAGCGGAAAGTGCCCGCCGCGCTGCCCGGTTCGGCCTTGATTGCCATGGAAATCTCGGTGCCATTGTCGCGCACGCCCAGAACGGCCAGCGCCAGCGCCTCGCGCTCGATGGCGTCGGCGATGCGGTGCAGGACTTTCTTGCGCTCGGCGGGCGCGGCACGGGACCACACACCACTGTCGAACGCCGCGCGGGCCGAGGCCACGGCCAGATCCACATCCACCGCCGAGGCATCGGCGATCAGCGTCAGCACCCGCCCGTCGATGGGCGAGGTGACGGGCAGCGTCGCGCTGCCGGTCGCCAGAACGGTTTTGCCGCCAATGAACAGGCCCTGCGGCCCCACCGGGGCCGCGGCCAGCGCGTCAATGCTGGACTGATCCATCTTTCTTTCCTTTCCAGTCACGCCACATCCCCCAGAGGTGCAGCGCCAAAACCACGCAGATCAGACAGAAGATGACCATCGCCACCGGCCGGTCGATCCACGAATACAACGAACGAATGCGCGGCAGCGAGGTGCGGAACTTGGCCTCCATGATCCCGCCCAGCACCATGCCCAGAATGATCGGCACAATCGGCAGGTTCAGCCGCTTGAGCACCACGCCCAGCAGGCCGAAAACCGCCGCCAGCATGCAGTCAATCACCGAGTTGCGCAGCGAATAGATGCCGACAAAGCTGAGCGCCAGAATGATCATGCCCAGATAGCGGTTGGGGATCACCAGCACCTTGAGCAGCGGCTTGGTTGCCACCAGCAGAAACAGCAGCGCCAGCAGGTTCAGCAGGCCAAGGCAGATATACAGCGCCATGACGAAATCCATGTGGTCGCGGAACAGGCCGGGACCGGGGATCACGTTATGCACATAGAACACCGAGAGCATCATCGCGGTCAGTGCCTCGCCGGGAATGCCCAGCGCCAGCAGCGGCACCATGGCGGCGGGCGGGACCGAGTTGTTGGCGCTTTCGGACGCGATCAGCCCCTCGGGCGAGCCCTTGCCGAACAGCTCGGGCCGTTTGGAGGTGCTGCGTGCATAGGTGTAGGACAGGAATTGCGAGGTGAACTCGCCGACCCCCGGAATGATCCCCATGATCGTGCCCGACAGTGACCCCGCCGCAGCGACGCGCTTGTGCTTGAACACTTCCATCACGCCGCGTCCGACATGGCCCGAGATGCTGGGCGCAGGCCCGGTGTCGTCCTTGCCGGTGAGCAGGATGAACGCCTGCGACACGGCGAACAGGCCCAGCACGACAACGATCAGGTTGACGCCCTGGGTCAGAAAGGACAGCTCGAACGTGAAACGCTGGGTGTAATTGTTCGCCTCCATCCCGACCGTGTTCAGGAACAGTCCGAACATCAGCAGCGCCCCCGCCGCCAGCGACTGACCGCGATGCGCCACCACCACCAGAATGCAGCCCAGCAGCGCGGCCAGAAAGATCTCACGCGAGCCGAACATCGGTGCGACACGGGCCAGCAAGGGCGACAGCAACACCAACGCGACAACGGCGAACATCCCGCCAAAGAACGACGCACCAAAGCTCAGCCCCAGCGCCCGCGGTGCCTGACCTGCCTGCGTCATCGGGTAGCCGTCATAAGTGGTCAGCGCGTTCACCGCAGTGCCGGGCGTGTTGATCAGGATCGACGGGATCGAACCGCCGAACATAGACGAGCCATAGATGCCGAGCAGCAGAGTCAGGCCGACGATCGGCTCCATGCCAAAGGTCGCGGGCAACAGGATGGCGATGGCCACGGCGGGACCGACACCGGGGATGGCCCCGATGATCACCCCGCCGACAGACCCCGCGATCAGCGCCGCGATCACCTGCCAGCTTGAGACGATGACCAGCGCGTCAAGGAATGCGTCCACGGTTGGACCCCTTCAGAAATACAGGACAAGGAAGTTGCGCAAATCATGGGGCAGCAGGTCATAGACCGCGCCTCCGGGCATGCGCACGTCGAGGAAGGTCTTGAAGACCAGCACGATGCCGACCCCGACCAGCGGCGACAGCGCCAGCAGCCTGCCGCGATACCCCAGCCGGAAGGCCAGCGCCGTGGTGAAGATCATGCTGGCGGGAAGGTAGCCGATCCATGGCGTCGCCATCACATAAGCCAGAAACCAGACGACATATTCAAACGCCTTGGCCCAGAGCATCAGCTCCGCCGTAACGCTGCTGCCCCGGTTGCGCGCGTTGCGGCGCAGGCAGGCGATCAGCTCGCCCAGCCCGAACAGCAGCATGCCGAGGATGGCGATCAGCGGCCAGAGGCCGGGCTGCCGGACCAGCGGTTGCCCGTCGATCCATGTGGTTTGCGAGGACCAGAACAGCGCCAGAATACCGGCAGCCAGAAAAGAGGCCACGGCAAAGACGATCTCGGCCCGCTGGTGGGGCGGATGGATCAGGTCGGACAGGTCGGTAGGATCGTCGCGCATGCGCCCTCACACGGAATGGAAAACCCCGGCGCGGGTGCGCCGGGGCTTGACGTTACTGGCCGGTCGTCGCGGCGATCCGCTCCATCGTGGCGATGTCGCTGGCAATCTGTGCGGCGGCTTCCTCGGTCCCCTGCCAGTAGATTTGCGCACCGGTTTCGGTGGCAAAGGTCTGCGCACGCTCGCTTGCGATAGTCGCCTGCGCAACCTCGGCGATGCGGGCGATCGTCTCGGGCGGCGTGCCGTTGGGCACAAAGAGGCCGTTCCACAGCGAGATGCCCAGATCCGGCACCAGCTCGCCCACCGTCGGCGCGTCAGGGGCCTGCCCCAGCCGCTCGCCGGTGACGGCGGCAAGGATGGTCACATCGTCAAGACAGGGCATGATCAGCTGGATCGTGGTGTTGATCACATCCACATCGCCCGAGGCCAGCGTGTTGCAATCGAGCGCGTCATAGGCCGCGTCCGAGCCCCAGGAAAAGCCCATCTCCTGCGCCAGCGCGAAGCTGACCTGCGTGGGCGTCAGGCTGGCCCCGAAGTGGCCCAGCAGAACCTCGTTATCCTGCGCATAGCTCGCCAGTTCCGGCATCGTCTGGAACGGCGCGCTGCGCGCGGTGGCCAGCACAAAGGGATAGGTCAGGAAGATACCGACCGGGGTGAAGGGATCGGGCGCCAGCTCGGCAATGCCAAGGGTCGGGCCAACCACCGGCACACCGATGACGAACGACCCGATCATCGAGCCATCCGCCGGGGCAGTCGCCACTTCAACCGCGCCGGGGAACGGACCGCCGCCGCCGCCGGGACGGTTCAGCACCGCGGCGGGCTGGCCATAGGCCGCCTGAAAGTCCTCGGCGATCATGCGGGTCAGCACGTCTTCCAGATCACCCGGCGGCCACGGCACGACGAAGGTTACGGGGCCTTCAGGATACTCTGCCAGCGCCGCTCCGGCCTGCACAGCCAGCGCCGCCGCGAGGGCGAGAGAGACATGGATCTTCATGGCGATCTTCATGGGCGTCCTCCTTGTCGGTTCATTATTTACACCGTTGTTTCAAAAATTAGGTTGCGCGACGGGGCGGATTCGGTCAAGACTTTTCTTGCGTCTGCAATGAGTGTTTTTCATCCGGGATCCGTTCACCCCCATGCGAACCGTAGAAAAAGCCTTGAAACTACTGGATTTCTTCACCGACAAAGTGGTGGAGATTGGCCTGTCAGACCTCGCCCGCCTCTCGGGAATCGATAAGGCGACCGTCTTGCGGATGCTTAACGACATGGCGGAAAGCGGACTGGTTGAGCAAAATCCCGAGTCAAAGCGCTGGCGTTTGGGGGCTGGCGTCCTGCGTCTGGCGCGCCTGCGCGAGGCCACGCAACCCGTCAACCGCGTGCTGATGCCAATCCTTGAACGACTGGCTGAGCAGACCGGCGAGACCGCGCATGTGTCGCTTGTGTCAGGCCGCGATCTGGCCAATATCGGCGTGGTCGAGAGCAACCGCGCCAACCGCGTTCACATCGAACCGGGTCTGACCCTGCCCTTGCATGCGACGGCCTCGGGCCTGGCGTTTACCGCATTTACCCGCCCTGAGCGGCGCGAGCGGGTGCTGGCGCGCAAGCTGACACCGATCACCGGCACCACCCCGATCACCCGCGAAGCGCTGGCCGGTCTGGTCACACTCGCCCAACAGCGCGGCTATTCCTGCGCTGACCAGACGTATGAGGCCGAGGTTCATGGCCTCGCCGTGCCGCTCTTCGGCCCCGACGGCTTTTCCTGCGGCGCGCTGGCCGTGGCGATCCCGACGTCCCGCGTCACCGACGCCTATCAGCGCGGCATACTGGCTGCCCTCGCCCCTGCCGCGCGCGAAGCGACGCTGGGTCTGGGCGGCCGTATTCCCCCTCATCACATCGTTGCCCTCTAGGAGAACCCCATGCCCAAAGACGAGAATTTCCTCAAAGCCAACAATGCCCGCCACCTGTGGCACCCGATGGCCCACCCGGCAGACAGCCAGAAAAACCCGCCGACCATTATCACCGGCGGCAAAGGCGTGCGGATCACGGATGTGGACGGGCACGAGGTTGTGGATGGCGTCGGCGGGCTGTGGAACGTCAACCTTGGGTACTCGTGCGAGCCGATCAAGGCGGCGATCAGCGCGCAGCTGGACAGGCTGCCGTATTACTCGATTTTTCGGGGAACCTCGAACGACTGCGTGATCGAACTGTCCGAAGACCTGAAGGACTTCTTTGCCCCCGACGGGCTGACACGGGCCTTCTATACCTCGGGCGGATCGGACTCGGTGGAAACCGCGCTGCGCCTGTCGCGCCAGTACCACAAGATCCGCGGCGAAGCCGGGCGCACCAAATTCCTGTCGCTGAAAAAGGGCTATCACGGCACGCATTTCGGCGGCGCCTCGGTCAATGGCAATGCCAACTTCCGGACGGCCTACGAGCCGTTGCTGGCGGGCTGCCACCATATCCCGGCACCCTATACCTACCGCAACCCGTTCAACGAGAGCGACCCGGCCAAACTGGCCCAGCTCTGCCTGCAGGCGCTTGAAGACGAGATCGCCTTTCAGGGGGCGGGCACGATTGCCGCCTTCATCATGGAGCCTGTGCTGGGCGCAGGCGGCGTGATCCCGCCGCATGCCAGCTTCATGCCCGGCGTGGCCGAGATCTGCCGCAAGAACGGCATCCTGCTGATCGCGGACGAGGTGATCACGGCCTTCGGGCGCACGGGTGCCTGGAGCGGCAGCCGACTCTGGGGCGTGCAGCCGGACTTCATGTGCACCGCCAAGGCGATCACCAACGGCTATTTCCCCTTCGGCGCGGTGATGATCGCCGAACATGTCGCCGAAACATTCGAGAAAGACGAAACCGGCCGCGCGGCGATCGGCCATGGCTATACGTATTCGGGCCACCCGGTGGGGGCCGCTGCTGCCATCGCCTGCCTTGCAGAAACCAAACGCCTGAACGTCGCCGAGAACGCGGCGGCGCGTGGGGCCGAACTGTTCACCGGCGCGCAGGCGCTGATGGACAGGTATGACGTGATCGGCGACGTGCGTGGCGGCCATGGGCTGATGATCGCGATCGAACTGGTTTCGGATCGCGCGACCAAAGCCGCCCCGGACAAGCCCGTGCCGGCCAAGGTGCAGGCAACGGCCTATGAGGCGGGGGCGATGGTCCGGGTCTCAGGGCCGAACATCATCCTGTCGCCGGGGCTGGTGCTGACCTCGGACGACGTGCAGGTGATCCTGAGCGCCCTCGACGCAGGGTTGCGCGCGGTCTGAGCGGCGAAAGGGGGGGCGTTGCCCCCCTCGGCCTGACGGCCTCACCCCCCAGGATATTTAAGGACAGATGATAAGGTTTCGTTAACCCTGTTGCATTTTCTGTCTGAAAGTATCCACGGGGGATTTTCAAGGGGGCGCGTGCGTCCCCCTTGAACGGGGTGCGGGGCTGGCCCCGCCCGGCGCGAGGGGGCTCGATGCCCCCGAGCGCCGGTCTACCGGAAGTCACCCTTTGCGGCACCGGTGATCGGCACCAGCAGTTCAGGCGTCAGGTCGTTTTCATCATAGACCCCCAGATACACCCCCTTGCTGCGCGCCTTGCCGCGGCGGGCGATGATCTGGTCGCTGGAGATCGTCGTGCGTTGCGACACGCGGCGCGACCAGGCTGACAGGCGCTCCATCAGCCGCGCGCGGGTCTCGGCGCAGGCCGGATCGTCGCCCCGGTCGTCCAGCTCTTTGGGATCATTCAGCGTATCGAACAGCATCGGCCGGAAGCCGCCTTCGGCGTGCATCATCTTCCAGCGACCGTCGAAGATCATGAACAGCACGGCATCCTTGGGTGCGACGCCCAGTTTCCCGGCCATGACGCTGCACGAATAATCGTATTCGCTGATCGCCACGTCGCGCCACTCGGCCGGCGTGTCGCCGCGCAGGAAAGGCATCAGGGATCTGCCCTCGACCACATGCTCGGGAACCTCGCCGCCTGCCGCCTCGATAAAGGTCGCCGTCAGGTCGATGGATTCTACCAGCGCGTCGCAGGTCGTGCCGCGCGTGCTTCCCGCCGACTGACGCGGGTCATAGATGATCAGCGGCACGCGGACCGAGCAGTCGTGGAACAGGTCCTTCTCCCCCATCCAGTGATCGCCCATGTAATCGCCGTGATCCGCGGTGAGGACGATCATCGTGTCCTCCATCCGGCCGGTTGACTCGAGGTGATCCAGCAACCGTCCGAACTGGTCGTCGCATTGCGCGATCAGGCCCATATACGCGGGCACCACTTCGGACCGGACCTCATCGCGCGAGAAGGCCTTGCCGATCAGGTTATTCATGAACGCGCCGTAAACGGGCTGCGGATCCTCGCGTTCGGCCTCAGTCCGGTTGGCGGGCACCACATCCTGCGGGCCGTACATCGAGGCATAGGGCTCGGGCGCGATATAGGGCCAGTGCGGCTTGATATAGCTCAGATGCGCCAGCCACGGCCGTTCTGCCGCCTGCGGCGAGGCAAGGAAGTCGAGGCAGCGGTCGGTCAGCCAGGGCGTCTCGGAGTGTTCTTCCTTGACGTTCGCCCCCTTGCGCGCGTTCTTCATCAGCCAGCCGGACGCGACCGATCCGTCCTCATCCACGCCCGCGTTGGCGTTGTCATGCCACGGGTTTTCGCCCGGATAGCCCAGCGACTTGAGGTATTCGTTGTAGGGTGACGGGGTGGCATAATAGAACCCGTCCGGGCCTTCGGGGTTGAGGCCGTCTTCGCGCACCCACAGATCAAAGCCGCATTCCGCAACCCGCGCGCCGATCACGCTGTCACGGGTCAGTCCCAGACGCGCCATCCCCTCGGTATCGGGGGTCATATGGGTCTTGCCCAGAAGCCAGCTGTCCATTCCCAGCTTGCGCAGATGGTCGCCCATCGTGGCCTCGCCCACTTTGAGCGGATAGCCGTTCCATGCCGCCCCATGCGAGCCGACATAGCGTCCGGTGTAATAGGACATGCGGCTGGCACCGCAGACGGGGGATTGCACATAGGCCTGCGTGAAGCGCACGCCCTTGGCCGCCAGCCGGTCGAAATTGGGTGTGCGCATCGTCGGATGGCCCGCGCAGGACATATAGTCATGGCGCAGCTGATCATACATAACGAACAGGATGTTGCGGATTTCTGGCATGCGCCCTCCCCAGGCAAGCGATTAGCGAGCACCTTGCGCAAGCCCCCTGCCGGTTGCAAGCGCATCGCCAGGGCTTTTCACCCTGTGGCATGATGATAAACTCGGCAGCGTAAGAACAGGAGAGCCCCTCATGACCGTCCATATCGGTGCCAAACCCGGCCAGATCGCCCCCACCGTCCTGATGCCGGGCGACCCGTATCGCGCCCGTTGGGCCGCCGAGACCTTTCTCGACAACCCCGTTCTGGTGAACGAGGTGCGCGGCATGCTGGGTTTCACCGGCACCTGGCGCGGCAATCCGGTGACGATCCATGGGTCGGGCATGGGCATGCCGTCGATGTCGATCTATGCCAATGAGCTGATCAGTGAGTATGGCGCCAAGACCCTGATCCGCATCGGTTCCGCCGGGGCGATGCAGGAAAGCATCAAGCTGCGCGACGTGGTGCTGGCGCAGACCGCCACCTCGCTGTCGACGCCGTCGCGCGGGTTCTTCCGCGAGATCAACTTTGCCCCCTGCGCCGATTTCGGCCTGCTGGCGGCGGCGCACAAGGCGGCGGCGGACAAGGGGGTCACCACCCATGTCGGCAATATCTATTCGTCTGATGTGTTCTATGACGACCGCAAGGATCTGAACAAGATCATGACCGACCACGGCGTGTTGTGCGTCGAGATGGAGGCCGCCGAGCTCTACAACCTGTGTGCGCGTCACGGGGTGCGCGGGTTGGCCGTGCTGACCATCTCGGATCACCTGATCACGCAAGAAGCCCTACCCTCTGCCGACCGCGAACGCTCGTTTGGGGATATGGTCGAGATTGCTCTGGGCGCAGCCTTCCCCTGAGCCGGACAGCGGGCCGCCGGCCCCCTCAGGGTCCGGTGCCCGCAAGGAACCGCCATGGCCATCCCCACATCGCAGGCCACGTTGCTGGCCGCCATCGACACGAGTTTTGCCAGGCTGATGGCGGATCTGGAGCGTGTGCCCGTTGACCAAGCGCGCGTGGCGTCAATGGACGGACACGCCGCAGGCACCCGTATGAGCCCGGCGGATCTGGTCGCCTATCTGCTGGGCTGGAACACGCTGGTGCTGTCCTGGCTCGAGCGCGACGACCGGGGCGAGCCGGTCCCCTTCCCCGAGACCGGGTTCACCTGGGCCGAACTGGGGTTGCTGGCGCAGAAATTCTACGCCGATTACCAGTCTGCAGACTGGCCCGAGCTGCTGGCCCGGCTGCGCGCGGTTCAGGCCCGGCTGGCCGAAACCGTCGCCGCGCGCTCGAATGACGAGCTTTACGGGCGGGTCTGGTACCGGACATGGACCAAGGGGCGGATGATCCAGCTTAACACATCGTCCCCCTACACCAATGCACGCGGGCGCATCCGCGCATGGCTCAAACACCGCGCTTAGGCGGCGCGTGCACGACGGCAAAACGGGGGCCAAGGCCCCCCGTTTTCATGGTCGCGCTACAGCGTCAGTGACCCAGGATCTGGCTCAGGAACAGCTTGGTCCGCTCGGATTGCGGGTTGTTGAAGAACTCGTAAGGCTCGTTCTGTTCGACGATCTGGCCTTGATCCATGAAGATCACGCGGTTGGCGACGGCTTGGGCAAAGCCCATTTCATGCGTCACGCAGAGCATGGTCATGCCCTCTTCGGCCAGCTGGATCATGGTATCCAGCACCTCTTTGATCATCTCGGGATCCAGCGCCGAGGTCGGTTCATCGAACAACATGATCCGCGGCTTCATGCAGAGCGAGCGGGCAATGGCAACGCGCTGCTGCTGACCGCCCGAAAGCTGCCCGGGGTATTTCAGCGCCTGCTCGGGGATCTTCACCTTTTCGAGGAAATACATCGCTGTTTCCTCGGCCTCACGCTTGGGGGTCTTGCGCACCCAGATGGGTGCCAGCGTGAGGTTCTCCAGAATGGTCAGATGGGGGAACAGGTTGAAGTGCTGGAACACCATCCCGACCTCGGAGCGCACCTTGTCGATGTTCTTCAGGTCCGATGACAACTCGGTCCCATCGACGATGATCTGCCCGGCCTGATGTTCTTCAAGCCGGTTGATGCAGCGGATCAGCGTCGATTTGCCCGAGCCCGAGGGCCCGGCAATGACGATCCGTTCGCCGCGGTTCACCGTCAGGTCGATGTCGCGCAGCACGTGGAAACTGCCGTACCACTTGTTCATGTTGGTGATCTGGATCGCGACTTCGTCGCTGACCTGCATCTGAGCGCGGTTGACGCTACGGTCTTGCGTGGCTTCCATGGCTCTACTCCTTAACGATGATCAGTTTTCAGACGGCGCTCGAGAGACATCGAGTAGCGCGACATGGAGAAACAGAAGATGAAGAACACGGCACCGATGAAGATGAAGAGCTCCCAGTAAATCCCCTGCCAATCCGAGCTTGCGCGCGTCGCATTCGCCAGACCGATCGGGTCGAGAATGCCGATGAACACCACCAGCGTTGTGTCCTTGAACAGACCGATGAAAGTGCTGACGATGCTCGGGATCGAGATCTTCAGCGCCTGCGGCATGATGATCAGACGTTGGGCTTTCCAATAGTCCAGACCCAGCGCGTCGGCGGCCTCGTACTGGCCGCGTGGCAATGCAGCCAGACCGCCGCGGATCACCTCGGCCATATAGGCCGACGCAAACAGCGTCACCATGATGATAACCCGCAGGATCAGGTCAAAGTTGGTGCCGGGGGGCAGGAAATAGTTCAGCAGCAACGAGGCCGTGAACAGCAGCGTGATCAGCGGCACGCCACGAATGAATTCGATGAAGACCACCGAAACATACTTGATCAGCGGCATGTTGGACTGACGCCCCAGCGCCAGCAGGATGCCGATGGGCAGCGACAGGGCAATGCCCGACACGCCGATCACCAGCGACACAAGAAAGCCGCCGAATTCACGCGACGGCACCGACTGGCTTGCCAGCGGTGCGATGGCAGAGAGGGCATCGACCAGCGGACCGGCCACAAACAGCCAGTACAGAAGCGGCACGATCACCACGAAGGCCGCTGACAAGAGTGTCGAAAACTGCGCCGTCGCCCGCACCAGACCATAGCCCAGCACAAAACCCAGAGCGACCGCGACCGGGCCCCAGATCGTCCCGCCCCACAGCAGCCAGACACCCAGGAAGGGATAGACCATGGTGAAGTACAGCACCTTCTTGGGCACCGACGGGAACAGAACCGGCGAAATCGCGACGAACAGCAGGACCAGCGCCGTCACGGGCCGCCAGTACAGCTCGGGCGGGTAGAAGCCGAACATCAGCTGCGGCCAGCGATCCTTGATCACGCCCCAGCACGCGCCGCTGGCACCGTCGAGGATCTGCCGGCATTCGGTCAGCGAATTCGCGTTCCAGATCGAGTTGGCGAACCAGGGGCCCATCTCCATGACCAGGAACAGCACGACCAGCAGCGAAATCACCGTCAGGATGATGTTCAGCGGGCCGTCGAACAGGTTCTCGCGCCCCCAGCGCACCATGCCGATCTGGCTGCTGGGCGGGTCTTGGGGCGGGAGCATCGTCTCGCGGACAAAGCGGACGGTATGCGCATGGGTATCACTCATCTCAGCGCTCCCTCAGCTTTACGCGGTTGTTGTAGAAGTTCATCACCGTCGAGATGATCAGGCTGATCACCAGATAGACCAGCATCAGCAACATCATCCCTTCCAACTCGCGGCCGGTCTGGTTGATGGTGATCCCGCCCAGTGTCGAGCGCAGGTCCATGTAGCCCACGGCCAGACCCAGCGAGGTGTTCTTGGTGATGTTCAGGTATTGCGAGATCAGCGGCGGCACGATGACGCGCAGCGCTTGCGGCAGGATCACCAGCCGCATCGTGCGGCCCGGCTGCAACCCCAGCGCAAAGGCGGCTTCGCTTTGCCCCTGCGAGATGGCCAGAATGCCCGAACGCACGATCTCGGCGACGAAAGCGCCGGTGTAGATACTCAACCCCAGCCACATGGCCAGCAGCGAGTTCCGCATCTGGATGCCGCCGGTAAAGTTGAACCCGCGCAGTTCGGGGTATTCCAGATGGAAGCCCAGAAAGACCAGCAGCGCGATGGCGGGAACGAACAGGATCAGCAGGCTTTTCCACCACGTCTTGGGGCGGACGCCGGTGGCGTTCTGGATCTTGGTGGCGCTGGCAAGAACCCGACGGTTCACCCAGATCGACAGCCCGACGACGACCAGAAACGCCATCAGGTTCAGGCTGACATCCACACCCACGATATTGAAGTAGCCAAGGCCGTTCTCGAACAGCGGACCGGGGACATAAACGCCGCGGTTGGTGACGGCGATGGAATCGAACAGCAGCATGCTGCTGGCCGGATCGTCCCCGCGGAACGCACTGGGCGGCGGCATCGATTCCGACATGATGGCGCTGACCACGATGATCCAGATCAGCACGGGGACGTTGCGGAAGGTCTCGACATAGACCGTCATCAACCGGCCGATGATCCAGTTCTTGGACAGGCGCAGCACCCCGGCGATCACCCCGATCACCGTTGCGGTCACGCAGGCCATCACCGCCAGGATCAGCGTGTTCAGCAGCCCGACGATCGCCGCGCGGCCGTGGGTATAGGTGCTGTCATACTCGATGGGCCGCTGTGAAATGTCGTAGCCCGACACGTTCCACAAGAAATCGAATGAAAAATCTTTGCCCAGAGCCGCGAGGTTGCGGATCGTGTTGTCGATCAGCCAGGCGGCGCCCAGCATGAGAAGGATCAGCACAAAGATCTGGATCGTGTAAGAGCGATACCGCGTATCGTATAGCAGCATGCTCAGGCGAAATGACCCCTTCGGAGCCCCGCTGTCCACCATTGCCATCAATTGTCTCCCTGCATCCGTGTCTGGTTTTTGTCTTCGCGCTCTAAGAGCGTCGGAGGGCACGGTTATGCGATGTCTGATAGGAAAACGGCGCGCGGTGGGGTCACCGCGCGCCGTAGTGCCGTCGCTTAGCGGAACGGCGGGGTGTAGAGCAGACCACCCTGGGTCCACTGTGCGTTCAGGCCGCGTGCCAGACCGATCGGGGTTGCTTCACCGATGGTGGCCGCGAAGATCTCGCCATAGTTGCCACCGGCAGCAATCGCGTGCATCGCCCACTGCGGGTCGAGACCCAGCATTTCGCCCAGCGAGCCTTCCGAGCCCAGCAGACGGTTGATTTCCGGGTTGGTGGTGCCGGCAGCCATCTGCTCGAGGTTGGCCGAGGTCACGCCCAGCTCTTCAGCAGCGATCAGCGCGTTCAGCGTCCAGCGGCCGATGTCAGCCCACTGATCGTCGCCCTGACGGACGAGCGGACCGAGCGGCTCTTTCGAAATGATCTCGGGCAGAATCACGTGGTCGCCCGGGGTTTCGAACGAGGCGCGCGTGGCAGCCAGACCCGACGCGTCGGTGGTGTACACGTCGCAGGCACCAGCCAGATACTGCTGCTGAGCTTCGGCGTTGGTTTCGATCGGAACCGGCTCGTAGGTCATGTTGTTGATGCGGAAGTAGTCCGCAAGGTTCAGCTCGGTCGTGGTGCCGGTCTGGATGCAGACGGTCGCGCCATCAAGTTCGGTTGCCGACGAGACGCCCAGAGCACGGTCGACCATGAAGCCCTGACCGTCGTAGTAGTTCACGCCGATGAAGGTGAAGCCCAGATCCACGTCGCGCGACAGGGTCCAGGTGGTGTTGCGGGCGAGAATGTCGATCTCACCCGAGGCGAGCGCGGTAAAGCGGGTCTGGCCAGTGGTCGGCACAAAGTTTACCGCCATCGGATCGCCCAGAACGGCCGCAGCGACGGCGCGGCAAACGGCGACGTCAAAGCCTTGCCAGACGCCGTTTGCGTCCGGGGCCGAGAAGCCGTTCACGCCAGTCGACACGCCACAGTTCAGCGAGCCGCGGGCCTGCACATCTTCCAGCGTCGTGGCCGAGGCAAAGCCTGCAACCAATGCCGCGGTCGCGAGCGTGCCCATGAATACTGATTTTTTCATTCTTACCTCTTCCTGTTTTCGTCGCCTCATCGGGCGATCTGGTACCGCCGTTTCCGGCGAATTTCTGTGCCCAAGCAAGGGCGAGTTGGTACCGGGCCGCACCCGGACATTCATTGCCAAAGCAATTTTGCGCACTGTTTCGGTGCTGCATGAGCAAATTTGTGCCGAGAAACCTTGGCCGTCAAGTCAATCATTCCCAACCGTGATGCCTAAGCAAGCGGCGGCGTGATCGGTAACACCGGGTTTTTAAGGCGCAATCTTGTTGCGCGCTAACATGCGCAAAGGGCGAAAAAACGGGCAGCGGCAAGAAAGGAATCCTGCCTGCGCGCGGCAAGAGCCTGCGCTTCCTCGTCTTCGCCCCATTGCTCGATCTGCCAGTCCTCATCGATTCGAGAGGCACGCCACAGATCTTCGACCGGCGCGACCTGCTCGGTCACCGCCAGCGCGATCACCAACGACCCGGACATGGCCACAAGGTCATGAAACGCGGTCAGCTGGAACGGGGTTAACGTGGCGACATGCGCCGTCAATTCAGCCAGAGTTTCGGCCGGTTGCTCGGTCGGCATGACGCCCGAGGTCACCCGCCATTGCACGCCGAATCGGTCGGACGACCATCCGAGCAGCGGATCCCAGGCCGCTGCCTGCCGCTCGATCAGCGCTGCGGGGTCCGTGGCGCGGTAGCACAGCAGGTCGGTTTCCCCATACGCCGTCAGCAGCTCGGCAACCTCGTCGAACTGGCGGGTGACCTTGTCGATGGCGGCATTGGCGGCGCGCGTGGCGGGCATTGTGTCGGGGTCGATCTTGTCGCCCTGCGCCGCCCATTCCGCCGCGACCTCTTCGGCAAAGCCGCGCGTCGGCACGACCAGCGGTGCCTTGCCGGGCGTCTTCACGCCGCGCCCGTCAAGCAGGACGGTGAAACCACCCGGGGCTTCGACCACGGTTGCGTCTTTCCAGAACCGCTTCGGTGCCCAGTCGCTCATCCCTGCCCCCAGATTTCCGCAAGTGCCGCATCCAGCGCGTCAAAACTGTCGATCAACACATCCGCCGCCGCCAGTCGCGCATCCGGGTGATAGCCCCAGCGCACGCCAATCGCCTTGATCCCGGCGGCATGGCCCATCGCAATGTCAAATTCGGTATCACCGATGATCACGGCATCCGCCGCCGCGATCCCGGTGTCGCGCAGACAGGCCAGCACCATCGCCGGATCGGGCTTGGACGGGTGGTCATCGGCGACATGGCTGGTGGCGAACAGGTCGTGCAACCCGTGCGATTCAAACAACCCGTTCAGGCCCCGACGCGACTTGCCGGTCGCGACGGCCAGCGTCACCCCCGGATCGGCGCGCAACCGCTCCAGCGCGGCACGGGCACCTGGGTACAGCGGGCTGCCCTTCTCACCATTCGCCGTGCGCAGGGCGTTGTAGCTGGCCTTGTAGGCCACCACCATCGCGTCCTGCGTCGCCGCCTCGACCAAGGGCGCAAGCTGCGCCATGGCGACCGGCAGCGACAGCCCCACGATGCCCTTGACCGCATCGTCTGACGGAACCGTCAGACCGGCACTGGCAAACGCCGCCGCCATCGAGGCCAGAATATCGGCCTGACTGTCGACCAACGTGCCATCGACATCAAAAATCACCAGCCGCATGGGGTCATTCTTCGTCGAAGAAGGGATCGGCGGGCACGTCATTCTCCTGCCAGCCCAGCGTCTTCCAGCTGCGCTCCATATGCGGGGGCAGCGGGGCGGCGACGGTCATGACCTTGCCGGTCACCGGATGCTCGAAGGTGATCTGACGCGCGTGCAGGTGCATCTTGCGGCTGATATCGCCGCCCAGTTGCGCGCCCCAGCCATCGCCAAGGTTCTCTTGCCCCGATCCGCCATACTTGCCGTCGCCGATGATCGGATGCCCCATCTCGGCCATATGCGCCCTCAGCTGGTGCGTGCGCCCGGTGATCGGCACCAGCGCGACCCAGGCCGCCCGGCTGCCCAGCCGTTCGAGCACGGCGAAATCGGTGGTGGCGCGCTTGGCGCCCTCGGTCGTTTCGACCTGATTGGGATGGACGCAGCGCATCTTCTCGCCCTCACCGCGACCACCGCCCTTGACCAGACCATATTTGATCGTGCCCTTGAGCGGCTGCGGCACACCGGCGACGATGGCCCAGTAAATCTTGCGCGTCGCGCGGTGACGGAACCCCTCGCTTAACCGCCGTGCCACGCGCGGGGTGCGGGCCAGCAGCAGGACACCCGAGGTGTCCTTGTCCAGCCGGTGCACCAGAACCGGGCGCTCCTTGTAGCCGAACATCAGCGCCTCGGTCAGCCCGTCGATATGCCGGTCGCCCTGCCCGCTGCCCCCCTGCGACGGCAGACCCGGCGGCTTGTTCAGCGCGATGACATGCTCGTCTTTCCAGATCACCGCCTCGCGGATCATCGCGGCATCCGCTGCGGTGATCTTGCCCACACGCTCGGGCTTGGGCGCTTCGGTATCGGGCAGCGGCGGCACGCGCACCACCTGACCGGCATCGATGCGGTCCGAGGCCTTGACGCGCTTGCCATCGACCCGCAGATCACCCTTGCGGCAGAACTTCTCGATCATGCCTTGCGTGATCTGGGGAAACTTGCGTTTCAGCCAGCGGTCCAGCCGCTGCTCACCCTCGTCCACGCCTACCGTAACTGTCTGTACACCGCTCATGCCACCACGCTCCGCGCCAGCCATAAGCCCGCCAGGATGGCGGCCAGCGACAGCACCACCGAGGCTCCGACATAGACCATGGCCAGCCCTTGCTGCCCACGCTCCCATATCGTCATCGCATCCAGCGAGAACGCCGAAAACGTCGTATACCCACCCAGCACGCCGGTCATCAGCAAGGGCGCGAAACGGTTGGCGCTGAGATGCCCCAGAGCCACCACAACAACACCCATCACGAACGAGCCGATGACGTTGACGGCCAGTGTTCCCCAAGGGAAACCCGGCCCCATCAGACGCAAGGACGCAACGCCGGTCAGATACCGGCCCGAGGCACCAATGGCACCCCCCAAAGCGACTTGCAAAAGCGTGTAGATCATCGCGTTGCCCTGCACCGCAGGCCGGTCAAAGTCAACCCGCGCCGCCATCCCGCCGCGTGCGCAGCTTGGCGAAATACTCGACCCGCTTCTTCAGCTCCCGCTCGAAGCCGCGCTCGGGCGGGCTGTAGAGCACCGGACGCTTCACGCCGTCGGGGAAATAGTTCTGGCCGCTGAAACCGTCCTGGGCGTCATGGTCGTACTGATAGCCCGCGCCATAGCCCTGTTGCTCCATCAGCTTGGTCGGCGCGTTCAGGATATGCGCGGGCGGCATCGTGCTGCCGGTCTTCTGCGCCAGCTGCCGCGCGGCCTTGTAGGCCTTGTACACCGCGTTCGATTTCGGCGCGAGCGCGAGGTAGACCACCGCCTGCGCCAGCGCCAGCTCGCCCTCGGGGCTGCCCAGCCGCTCGTAGGTCTGCCAGGCGTCCAGACAGGCGGTCTGCGCCTGCGGATCGGCAAGGCCAATATCCTCGACCGCCATGCGGGTGATCCGCCGCGCCAGAAAGCGCGGATCCTCGCCGCCTTCCAGCATGCGCGCGAACCAGTAGAGCGCGGCATCGGGATCGGAACCCCGCACCGATTTGTGCAGCGCCGAAATCAGGTTGTAATGCTCATCCCCCGATTTGTCATATTTCGCCGCCCGCCGCATGAGGCGCTTGGCCAAAGCGTCGGTGTCCAGCTTGCCCGAAAGCTTCCACGCCATCACCTGCTCGATCAGATTGAGCAAGGCCCGCCCGTCGCCATCGGCCATCTCCAGCAGCGCCTCGCGCGCCTCGCCGGTCAACGGCAGGCGGCGGTCCAGCTCGCGCTCGGCCCGCTCGGCCAGATGCTCCAGATCGATAAGCGAGAGCCGGGTCAGCACAATGACCTGCGACCGGCTCAGAAGCGCGGCGTTCAGCTCGAACGAGGGGTTCTCGGTCGTCGCCCCGACCAGCAGGATCGTGCCGTCCTCCATATGCGGCAGGAAACCGTCCTGCTGCGCCTTGTTGAAGCGGTGGATCTCATCTACGAAAAGCAGCGTTCCCTGCCCGTTCCCGCGCCGCATCTTCGCCGCCTCGAACACCTTGCGCAGCTCGGGCACGCCGGAAAAGATCGCGCTGATCTGGATGAAATGCAGATCCGTCGCCTTGGCCAGCAACCGCGCGATGGTCGTCTTGCCCACGCCGGGCGGCCCCCACAGGATCAGCGACGATAGCGCCCCGGCCCCCAGCATCGCGCCCAACGGCCCGTCAGCCCCCAACACCGCCTGTTGCCCGATCACATCCGCCAAGGACCGTGGCCGCAACCGGTCCGCCAGCGGGCGCGGTGCCTCGGCAGCTTTCAGGTCGCGCTCGGAAGGATCAGAATCAAACAGATCAGCCATAGACACAATCTAGGCGCTGCACAGGCCGCCGGAAAGACGTCATCGGCAAAGCGAGGGGCTGCGCGCCCCCTCGCGCTCCCTGCGCCAAAGGGGACGCACGCGCCCCCTTTGGAAACCCCCGTGGATATTTAGAGACAGAAAATGGGACATGGTTAACGAAACCTTATTTTCTGTCCTCAAGTATCCTCGGGGGTGAATTCGGCGTCAGCCGAAGAGGGGGCTGAAAGCCCCTTCCACCGCGCGAAGCGCTCATTGGCGTGCGGCGCAGCCGCTCCTTTTGATCACAGACGAAAGCGCAGCAGGCTACGGCGCCCGTCACGCAGCACCTCGACCTCCCAATACCGCGCCGGATCGCGCAGCGCACGGTCGAGCGCTGCTGTGTCAGTCACCACCATGCGGTTGACCGACACCAGCACATCCCCCGTCTGCAAACCCGCCCGCGCTGCGATATCCTGCGCCTCGACCACGACAACACCGCTGGCCGCCGGATCCAGCCCCTGTTCCGCCGCCACCGCCGGGTTGATCGTCTCGGCCACCAGACCGCGCAGCGCCACGCCGCGTACGGTCAGCTGATTGCGCGCAGGCGACTCGGGTGGCGCGATCAGGGACACGGTGCCGGTATTGCGCTGCGTTCCACGCTGCCAGTCCATTGTGGCACTGCCGCCGATCCCCTTTGCTGCCAGCCGGAACATCATCTCCTGGGGTGCGTTCACCGGCTCGCCGTCCACGGCCAGCACCACATCCCCCGCCCGCAGACCCGCCTGCGTCAGCGGGCTGTCAGGGTGCAGCGCCGTGATCGCCACGCCCTGCGGCATCCCCATGCCCAGCCCGTCGGCCAGTGCGGCATCTACCGCCTGCCCGGTCATGCCGATCCACGGGCGCTGGAAACGGTCCCGCCCGTCCTCGGCCTGCGCCACGACCTGCGACACCAGATTGGCCGGGATCGCAAAGCCGATCCCGTTGGACCCGCCCGAGCGCGTCAGGATCGCCGAATTGATCCCCACCAGATGCCCCTGCATATCCACCAGCGCGCCGCCCGAGTTGCCCGGGTTGATCGCCGCATCCGTCTGGATGAAATACCCGCGCCCCGAACCCACCGCGATGCCCGACCGCGCCAGCGCCGAAACGATCCCGCTGCTCACCGTCTGCCCCACGCCGAACGGGTTGCCGATGGCCAGCACCAGATCGCCGACCTCGACCCGGTCGCTGTCGGCCAGCTGGATCGCAGGCAGATCCCGCGCCCCGTCCAGCCGCAGAACGGCCAGATCGCTCTCTTCGTCCTGCAAGATCACCTGCGCCGCAAACTCGCGCCGGTCATTTAGCACCACGCGGATATCGTCGGCGTTCCCCACGACGTGAAAATTGGTGACGATGATGCCATCGCTCGACACGATCACCCCGGACCCCAGCGCGTTCTGCACGCGCGGCGCGGCGCGGCGTCGGTCGCCGAACAACTGGCCGAACACCGGGTCGTTGAAGAACGGGCTCTGCTGCGCTTCGACCACACGCCGCGCGTAGATAGACGCAACCGCTGGGGCGGTGGCGCGCACCACGGGGGCAAAGGACAGCTGGACCTGCGCCTGACTGCTGGGCACGACCGCTGCCGGCGCCGCCGCGGGGACGACCGCCGCGCCATGGAGAGGCGGCACAGGCGAGGCAGCGGGAGGGGGCGGATTGGCCGTCGATTGTGCGCTCACGGGTGTGAGCGCCTGAAGCGCGCCCAAGGTAATCCCCGCACCGGCGAGCGTTCCGATAAGAACCAATCCGACGAGTCGCATGCCTGTCTCCGCTGCTGTGTCGATGACCGCAGAATGGTCACCGGCACCCTGCGATGCAAGGCGGCTCACGCGAATGGGATGGTGGGCTCAGAGCAGCTGTACGGCCGCCAGACCAATCAACGCCGGGACGCCCTGGATCAGGAAAATGCGACGGCTGGCCGTCAGCGCGCCGTAGGCCCCGGCAACAAGCACGAAAAGCAGGAAGCAGGTGGCGACGTTGCGCGCCCAGTCCGGGTCCGCGATGAGCAGCGACCAGATCAACCCTGCGGCGAGAAAGCCGTTATAAAGCCCCTGATTGGCCGCCAGCCCCTTGGTCGGTTTGAAGAGATCACGCGGCAAGCTGCTGAAGGCCGCCGGACCCCGGGTTTCCCAGGCGAACATCTCAAGCCACAGAATATAGAGATGCAGCAACGCGATCAGTGCGACAGGCACCATGGCAATCCAGGACATAGCGCCCTCCTTGTTGATCACATCGACCTTATCCCGACGTCAAACGCCGTCAAGCAGGCGCGCAACGAAAAACCCCCGCAGCACCGGGCTGCGGGGGTTCTGATCCGGCCAGACGGCGCAGATCTCAGTCTTCGGCGTTCTCGATCGCTTCCAGGCGCGCTTTGTCGGCAGCGCCTTTGGCGTTCACGTCACGCTCGACGAATTCGATGATCGCCATCGGTGCCATGTCGCCATAGCGGAAGCCGGCTTTCAGGACGCGGATGTAACCACCGGCGCGGTCCTTGTAGCGAGGGCCAAGGATCTCGAACAGTTTGGCGACGTCCTTGTCTTCTTTCAGCATCGCACCGGCCTGACGGCGGGCGTGCAGGTCGCCGCGCTTGGCAAGCGTGATCAGCTTTTCAACGATCGGACGCAGTTCCTTGGCTTTCGGCAGCGTGGTCTTGATCTGCTCGTGCTCGATCAGCGAGCCGGCCATGTTGGCGAACAGCGCCTTGCGGTGTTCGTGGGTGCGGTTCAGGCGGCGGTAGCCACGGGCGTGACGCATGGGAGTCTCCTATTAACGTCTTTTGCTTTGTGTTGCGCCCTGTGCGTAGCAGGACACGTCGTTGGGGCTGAAAGCCCAGGATGTTCCCCGGCAGTCCGGGCATTTTGCGTAAGGTGGGGTTAAACCCCACCCTACCTTCACGTCGAACCGCGCGCGCGGCCCGTAGGGTGGGTTTTCAACCCACCCCTTATCCTCAGAACTGGTCTTCGAAGCGCTTTGCCAGCTCTTCGATGTTCTCTGGCGGCCAGTCCTCGACTTCCATCCCGAGATGTAGGCCCATGCCCGAAAGCACTTCCTTGATCTCGTTCAGCGACTTGCGACCGAAGTTCGGGGTGCGCAGCATCTCGGCTTCGGTTTTCTGGATCAGGTCGCCGATGTAAACGATGTTGTCGTTCTTCAGGCAGTTGGCCGAACGGACCGACAGTTCCAGCTCGTCAACCTTCTTCAGCAGAAGCGGGTTGAATTCCAGACCGTCATCGGCATCGCCACGACCGGCCGCTTCCGGCTCGTCGAAGTTGACGAAGACCTGCAGCTGGTCTTGCAGGATGCGCGCGGCGAAGGCCACGGCGTCCTCGGGCGTGACCGAGCCGTCGGTTTCGATCTTCATGGTCAGCTTGTCGTAGTCCAGCACCTGACCTTCGCGAGTCGGGGCGACTTCGTAGGCGACCTTTTTCACCGGCGAATAGATCGCGTCGATCGGGATCAGACCGATGGGCGCGTCTTCCGGGCGGTTCTTGTCGGCGCCGACATAGCCTTTGCCGGTGTTGACCGTCAGCTCCATGAACAGCTCGGCGCCGTCATCGAGGTGGCAGACAACGTGGTCCTTGTTCAGCACTTCGATGCCAGCGGTGACAGCGATATCACCAGCCTTGACCACCGAAGGGCCGCGGGCCGAAATGGTCACGCGCTTGGGACCGTCCACGTCCATCTTCAGGGCGACGCCCTTCAGGTTCAGGACGATGTCGGTCACGTCTTCGCGCACGCCAGCGACGGACGAGAACTCGTGCAGGACGTTGTCGATCTGCACCGAGGTGATGGCAGCGCCTTGCAGCGACGACATCAGCACGCGACGCAGCGCGTTGCCCAGCGTCAGGCCGAAGCCCCGCTCGAGCGGCTCGGCGACGACGGTCGCACGGCGCGACGGGTCTGCGCCGGGGCGCACATCAAGCTGCGCCGGCTTGATCAATTCCTGCCAGTTTTTGTGGATCATGGATTAGCCTCCATTCTTGTGACCGGTTCATGACCAGACCGGACACGCCCGAGGGTCTCTATGACAGAATCGGACCGCACCCCAAAGGCGCGGCCCGATCCCGATAATCTGGCGTCAGACGCGGCGACGCTTCGGCGGACGGCAGCCGTTGTGCGCCAGGGGGTCACGTCGCGGATCGAGGTGATCTGCAGACCGGCGGCAGCGAGAGCGCGCAGCGCCGACTCGCGGCCCGAACCGGGGCCCTGCACTTCAACTTCGAGCGTGCGCAGGCCGTGTTCCTGGGCTTTCTTGGCAGCGTCCTCAGCAGCGAGCTGGGCAGCGTAAGGAGTCGATTTACGCGAACCCTTGAAGCCCATGGTGCCGGCGGACGACCACGAAATGGCGTTGCCCTGCACGTCCGAGATGAGAATCTTGGTGTTGTTGAACGTCGAATTCACATGCGCCACGCCAGCGGCGATGTTCTTGCGTTCCTTGCGCTTGACGCGCGTGGTTTTGGTATCCCGAGCCATTGGTCCTGCCTCCCCTTACTTCTTCTTGCCGGCGATAGCCTTCGCCGGGCCCTTACGCGTACGGGCGTTGGTATGGGTGCGCTGGCCGCGCACAGGCAGGTTGCGACGGTGACGCAGGCCACGGTACGAGCCCATGTCCATTGCGCGTTTGATGTTCATCTGAACTTCGCGACGCAGGTCACCTTCGACGGTCAGGTTGGCGTCGATGTATTCGCGGATCGCCAGGATCTCGTCATCCGTCAGCTGGTTCACGCGGCGCGAAGCCTCGATGTTCAGAGAGGTGATGATGTCGTTGGCGATCGACGGACCGATACCAGTGATATAGGTCAGCGCGATGGGAACGCGCTTTCCGGTGGGGATGTTAACGCCAGCAATACGTGCCACGCGGTTTCTTCCTTCTGTTGCGGTTCCGTAGTCCCAGAACCTTTTTTCACAACACGCGCCGCAGTCTGTGGCCGTGCCAAGCGAACGAACCGAATCGAAAAGCGACTCGGATCGCGGTATCAGTCGCACCGGGTAGGGGGTTTTCCAGTAGCCGTCAAGGGCTGCAAGCCTCTGTCAAGAGTCTTTTGCGCAGGCAGGCGCATCGCCGGATGCCATCAGCGGGCATCGACAGCTCACTCTGAAAGATTACCGCCTCAGGCCGGTCAGATCCAGCCCTTCATGGCCGCAGCGTTAACTTTTCACAAAACGCGCGCAGGGCCATGCAAAACCCCGCTGACACGGGGTCAGCGGGGTCAAACCGTCACACGTCGGCCCGGTCGTCAGGCGTCGAGGGCGGCGGCCACGTCGGCCGTAACCTTGTCCATCGCCTGCAAGCCATCCACGGCGTTCAGGTTGCCCTTGCAGTGGTAATAGCCGATCAGCGGCGAGGTCTTCTTGTAATACTCCAGCAGACGCTGGCGCAGGCTGTCTTCGTTGTCATCGGCGCGACGCTTGAGATCGTGCGAGCCGCAGACATCGCAGGTGCCCTCTACCTTGGTCGGCTTGGTGCGGTCGTGGTAGACCTCACCGCAGTTGCCGCAGGTAAAGCGCCCGGTGATGCGGTCGACCAGCGCCTCATCATCCACCCGCAGCTCAACCACCGCGTCCAGCTCCATGCCCTTGGCCGCCAGCAGTTCCCCCAGCGCGTCGGCTTGCGCCAGCGTGCGCGGGAAACCGTCGAAGATCAGGCCGCCCTTGGTGTCACCGTCCAGCTGCTCGGCGATCAGGCCGATAACGATCTCGTCCGTGACCAACTGGCCCGCGTCCATGATCGCCGCGACCTTTTTGCCCATTTCGGTGCCCGAGGTCCGCGCCGCCCGCAGCATGTCGCCCGTCGAAAGTTGGACCATGTTCCGGCCTTCGACAAGGACACGCGCCTGCGTGCCCTTGCCGGCGCCCGGGGCGCCCAGCAGTATGATGTTCATCTCAGCGCGGGTCCTTTCTTGGGCGTGCCGCGCTTCTTGCCGCGCAGCTGGGAGCGTTCCAGCAATCCTTCATACTGGTGCGCGACCAGATGAGACTGAACCTGGCTCATCGTATCCAGCGTCACAGCGACGATAATCAGCACCGACGTGCCCCCGAAGTAGAACGGGATCGACAACTGCGCGCGCAGGATTTCCGGCATCAGCGCCACACCAGCCAGATACAGGGCGCCGACAGTCGTGAGACGGGTCACGATGTAGTAGAGGTATTCTTCGGTCCGCTTGCCCGGGCGGATACCCGGAATGAACCCGTTCTGGTTCTTGAGGTTGTCGGCCACGTCATCAACCTTGAACGACACGTTGAGCGTGTAGAAGAAGGTGAAGAAGATGATCAGGGCCGTGAAGAACAGCAGATACAGCGGCTGACCCGGGCCGAAATAGGCAAGGATCGTTGCCATGATCGGGTTGGTCGAGCTGCCCGAGAAGGTGCTCAGCGTGGTCGGCAGCAACAGCAGCGACGACGCGAAGATCGCCGGGATCACGTTGGCCGGGTTGACCTTGATCGGCAGATGCGACGAGCCGCCGTCATAGACCTTCATGCCGACCTGACGCCGCGGGTACTGGATATGGACCTTGCGCAGCGCTCGTTCCATGAAGACCACGAACGCCACCAGCGCGATCATCATCAGCATGATACCGATGATCACCGGCCACGAGATCGTGCCGGTACGGCCTTGGCTGAGGAACTGGGCCAGATGCGCCGGAACCTCGGCGATGATGCCGACGAAGATGATCAGCGAGGTGCCGTTACCGATCCCGCGCGCGGTGATCTGCTCACCCAGCCACATCAGGAACAGCGTACCGCCCACCAGCGTGATCACCGTGGAAATACGGAAGAACCAGCCCGGATCGGTCGCCAGATCCCCGGCCTCGAGGCTCACGGCCAGACCGTAGGACTGCACCAGCGCCAGGAACACCGTGCCATAGCGGGTGTATTGGTTCAGCTTGCGCCGCCCCAGCTCGCCCTCTTTGCGCAGGTTTTGCCAGGGGCCGTACATCGACGCCACCAGCTGCACGATGATCGACGCCGAGATATAGGGCATGATGCCCAGGGCGAAGATCCCCATGCGCGAGATCGCGCCGCCGGTGAACATGTTGAGCATGCCGCCCAGACCGGCAGCAGCACCCGACATGAATTCACGCAGTGATGCCCCGTCAATGCCCGGCACAGGGATATACGTCCCCAGCCGGTAAACGATCAGCAGACCTATCGCAAAAAAGATGCGCTGGCGCAGGTCCTTGGCTTTACCCAAGGTGGCCCACGACGTGTTGGCCGCCATTTGCTCTGCAGCAGATGCCATGTTCCCGTCTCTTTCATGACAGCGCCGCCAAACCGGGCTCCGGTTGGCGGCGCTGGAAAACCCATGCCGAAGATGTAAGGGGCGAGAGGCTCGCCCACAACACCTTATTCGGCTGCTTCAGCCACCGCGACCTTGGTTTTGAGCGTGCCGCCAGCTTTGGCAACAGCGTCGACCGCCGGTTTCGAGGCGCCCGTGACGCTGATGTTCAGCGCGGTGTTGAACTCGCCTTTGGCCAGAACGCGGATACCGTCCAGCTTGCGGCGCACCAGACCCGAAGCCACCAGAATGTCCTCGGTGATCTCGACCGAAGCGTCGATCTTGCCGGCGTCGATGAATTTCACGATGGCGCTGAGGTTGACCACAGCCCATTCTTTACGGTTCGGCTTGTTAAAGCCGCGTTTCGGCAGACGCCGGTACAGCGGCATCTGGCCGCCCTCGTAAGCGTTGATCGCAACGCCCGAACGCGATTTCTGACCCTTGATACCACGACCAGCGGTCTTGCCCTTGCCCGAACCCGGGCCGCGAGCAACGCGCTTCTTGGTTTTGTTGGCACCGGGATTGTCGTGCAGTTCGTTCAGTTTCATGTCGCATCTCCTATGCCGGAATACCCAACCTGCGACGGAAAAGGGCAACTCGGCGTTTCTTGGTTCTGAGTCGGCACAGTGCCGATCGGGGGCGTATAGACGGGAAGCTGCGGCGGTTCAAGCCTGCGCAGCGTGTGGCGGAGAGGCGCGCAGCCTGTTCACACAGTTGCGAGCCTTCCTCGCGACGGAACCGGGCGCACCCTACGTTCAAGCCGGTAACAAAGGGACACCCCGATGACAGATTTCCCCCTGAACCGCCGTCAGGTGCTGACCACGCTCGCCGTGGGCGCCAGCGGCCTGATGCTGCCGCGTCTGGTCTATGCCGACACCTCGGCGCTGATCCCCGGCAGCGATGTCTGCGCCCTGACCCCCGGCGTCACCGAGGGGCCCTATTACCTCGACACCGGCCTGATCCGCCGCGACATCACCGAGGGCAGGCCGGGCGTCCCTGTCCACCTGCGCCTGCAGGTGGTGGACGCTGCCTGTGCCCCGATCGAGGGCGCGCGGGTGGACCTGTGGCATTGCGATGCGCAAGGGGTCTATTCCAGCTTTGGCGGCGATTCCGGCCAAAGCTCGGCCCGCGGCGAGACGTTTCTGCGCGGCACGCAGATCGCCGATGCGCAGGGGATCGTCACCTTCGACACGATCTACCCCGGTTGGTATCGCGGCCGCACCACCCATATGCATTTCAAGGTCTGGCTGGACGAGCACACCGTCCTGACCGGACAGATCTTTGTCCCCGATGCGCTGTCGGAATACCTGTATCTCAACGTTCCGGCCTATCAGCGCGAAGGCGCGCGTGACACGGTCAACAGGACCGACCGTATCGCACAGCAGGCAACGCAGGCGTCCTTTGCGGCGGTAACCGAAGAGGACAGCGCCTATCTGGTGCAGATGATCATCGGCGTCGACCCCATGGCGAACGCCGACACAGACAACGACCGCCCTCCCCTGCCCCCGGGCAGCCGCCCGCCCGCAGACAGTCCGATGGACGGCGGACGCGGTGCATCGGCGCCCTTGGTCCCCGGCAGCGGCTAAGCCGCTCAGCGCACCCGGACCGGCAGCCTGGCATAGCCGCGGAACCGGGCCAACGGCACCAGGGCGCTGCCGCCATTCGCCGCCAGCTTGGGGAAGCGCTTGACCAGCCCGCCAATTGCCAGCCGCCCCTCCACCCGCGCCAGCGTCGCGCCAAGGCAGATGTGGATGCCGGTGGCAAAGGCCAGGTGCTTGTTGGGCTTGCGCGACAGATCCACGCGGTCAGGCTGATCGAACACCGCCGGATCACGGTTGGCCCCGGCGATCGAGGTGTGGATATAGGTCCCCTTGCGCAGCAGCGTGCCGCCAAGGTCGATATCCTCGCCCGCCAGCCGGTTGCCCTGCTGCAAAGGGCTCTCGAACCGCAAGAATTCCTCGACGGCAGAGGTGATCAGTGCCGGGTCGTCGATCAGCCGGCGATGCTCGCCCGGTGCGCCCAGCAGGATGCCGATCGAGTTGCCGACCAGACTGGTCGTCGTCTCATGCCCGGCGTTCAGCAGAAAAATGCAGTTCTGGATCAGCTCTTCCTCGGTCAGCCGCTGCCCGTCCACATCCCCGAAAATCAGGCTGTCCAGCACCTCCCCCTCCATCGCGCCGTCAGGATGGGCGCGGCGGTGGGCGATGATCTCGCTCAGGATCTCGGCGAACTCGGTCACGGCCTCATTCCCCGCCTTCAGCCGGTCAGGCGATACGACCGGGTCCAGCGCGCCCAGAATTGCCAGCGAATAGCCGCGCAGCTTGGTGCGGTAGTCGGGCGGGATGCCCAGCATGAAGCTGATGATCTCGGTCGGCAGAACCTTGGCGAAATCGTCGATCAGGTCCAGCTCGCCCAGATCCTCGACCCGGTCCAGAAGCCGGTCCACGATGCCCTCGATCAACCCCTCGAACACCGCCAGCTTGCGCGGGGTAAAGGCGGACGCCAGCAGCTTGCGCACCACGGTGTGATAGGGCGGATCGTTGAACACCAAGGACGTGGTGTGATGGGTATGCAGCGGGCATTGGCCGAACTTCTTGCCGAATTCCTCGGTCTTGTCCGACAGCATGGCGCGGGATTGATAGACTTTCAGGATATCGGCATGACGGGTCAGGAACACACTGCCATCGCCATTGCGATGCACCGGCGCCTGCTCACGCAGCGCGCGCAGGGTCGGATAGGGATCGCGGATATAGTCCATCCCGATGGCGTTCAGGTCGAAAGATGACACGTCGAGCATTCTGGCCCCTCCCCGGCTGCGCTGAGAGTGGCGCAGCCGAGCGGAAGGGACAAGGGAGCCCGTCTACTCAGCAGCCCGAGGCATGAACACAGCGATGTCGCCGACGATCTCGTTGACACCCCAGTTGCGCAGATAGAGGCGGCCGTTAACGATGTAGAGATCCTTCACCGGATACTCGGACATCTCATAGCCGTCATTGCGAGAGAAGCGGATGAAGGCATCGCGGCGCTCCAACCCGGGTTCGATCAGCGCGAACAGGTCGGGGGGCATGTTGGCGTCCACTTCACGCAACACCCCGAGCACGTCATCGTACCCGTTGATGCGCTCGTCCTGCAAACGGCAAACGGCCTCAAGGCCGACCCCAATGGCAGTGCTGCTGATACCGAGCAAGGGCGACTCGGCTCCGACCATTGCTACAGCGGCCCCGAGCAGACGCGCGGTGCGCACAAGCACGCCGCTGTCGGGCTGAGCCTGCGCGCCGCCCGTAGCCCCCACGCTTGTCGCGCCGGTACGCGGGTTGACCATCAGATAGAGCATCGGGCCGGGATCAGAGGGCGCCGCATTGGCTGCCCGTGCCGCGTCTCCGGCCGGAGATTGGCGACGCTCAATGACCTGAGAAAGACGGTAGTCACACAGCCCGGCCTGCGCCGCCATGGGCGCAAGGCTTGGCAGCGCGATGGCGAGAAATACGGCGAAACGCATGAGTCACCCCTGAGATGGCACGCCCGGCGTAGGCGGGCCGCGCAGGAAAGGGAAGAGCTTGCCCGCGCAAGGGTGATCAACTTTGACGGAGCAGTCCGGCCGCGACGCGCGCAGGCGCTCGCGCACGGCACGCAGAGTGACGGACATAGCAAAAGGGCGGGGTTTCCCCCGCCCTTTCAAAAACGCACCAAGCCGTGGCTCAGGCTTTTTCTTCGATGAGCTGCACCAGGTGCGGGATCGAGTTCACCATGCCGCGCACAGAAGGGGTGTCTTCCAGTTCGCGGGTCTTGTGCATCTTGTTCAGACCCAGGCCTTTCAGCGTGTCACGCTGTTTGGCGGGGCGGCGGATCGGCGAGCCGATCTGCTTGACGGTGATGGTTGCCATGCTCAGCTCTCCTTACGCGTCAGTGGTGGCCGCGGCATCATCCTTGCGGAGGATATCGGCAACCTTTTTGCTACGACGCTGCGCAACCTGACGGGGGCTGGCTTGCTTTTTCAGGCCGTCCATGGTCGCGCGGATCATGTTGTAGGGGTTCTGCGAGCCGAGCGATTTCGCCACGACGTCTTGCAGGCCCAGCATCTCGAACACTGCGCGCATCGGACCACCGGCGATGATCCCGGTACCGGGAACGGTCGTCCGCATCACGACTTTACCAGCGCCATGACGGCCCTCGATGTCGTGGTGCAGCGTGCGGCCGTCTTTGAGCGGAACGCGGATCATCGAACGTTTGGCTTGTTCGGTCGCCTTGCGGACGGCCTCGGGCACTTCTTTCGCCTTGCCCTTGCCAAAGCCGACACGGCCTTTCTGGTCGCCGACAACGACGAGTGCGGCGAAGCCAAAGCGCTTACCACCCTTGACGGTCTTCGACACGCGGTTGATCGCGACAAGGCGATCGGCGAATTCGGGGTTCTCGTCGCGCTCGTCGCGGCGGCCTCCCCGGCGGTTGTCACGTTCTGCCATTGAGGCATCCTTATATTAGGTGGCGCGCTCTGATGTGCGCCGCTGATACCCGATCACGGTGGGCAAAGGCCACTGGCCCCTGCGCCCCGGATCATCGAGGCGGCACCTTGACGGTGCCGCCTGCACTGAAATCAGAACTTCAGGCCGCCCTCGCGGGCCGCATCGGCAAGAGCCTTGATCTTGCCGTGGAACAGGAAACCGCCACGATCGAAATAGCACTCCTCGACGCCAGCCGCTTTCGCGCGCTCGGCAATCGTGGCGCCAATCTTGGCAGCCGCGTCGATGTTGTTCACACCGATCACACCCAGTTCCTTTTCCAGCGTCGACGCTGCGGCGACCGTGGTCCCGTTGGCATCGTCGATCAGCTGGACGCTGATGTTCTTGTTCGAACGGTGGACCGACAGGCGCATACGGCCGTTGGCGGTCTTCCGCAGTTTGTTCCGGACGCGCTGACGACGCTTCTGGAACAGCTTCATCTTGGTGTTCGCCATCGTTCGCGTCCTTACTTCTTCTTGCCTTCCTTACGGAAGATATACTCGTCCTTGTAGCGGATCCCTTTGCCCTTGTAGGGCTCGGGCGAACGCCACTCGCGGATATTCGCGGCGACCTGGCCCACTTTCTGCGCGTCGATACCTTCGATCACGATTTCGGTGGGTTTCGGGGTTGCGACGGTGATGCCCTCAGGAACCGCGAAGATGACTTCGTGGCTATAGCCGAGCGACAGCTTCAGGTCTTTGCCCTGCATTGCTGCACGGTAACCAACCCCGACCAGTTCCATTTCTTTCTTGAAACCGGTCGAAACGCCGACGGTCAGGTTCTCGACCATCGAGCGGGTCATCCCCCACTGCTGGCGAGCCCGCTTGGAATTGCCGCGGGGCGTAACTTTGATGGCACCATCTTCTTGGGTGATGGTGACATCGTCGGTGGCGGTGAAGGACAGCGTGCCCTTGGGGCCTTTGACCGAAACGGTCTGGCCCGAGATCGTCGCGTTCACACCCGAAGGTACAGCGACAGGCTTCTTGCCGATACGAGACATGCCAGCCCTCCTCAGAACACGCGGCAGAGCACTTCGCCGCCAACGTTGGCAGCGCGTGCATTCGCATCGGACATGACGCCTTTCGGGGTCGAAACCACCGAAATGCCCAGGCCGTTGCGAACCGACGGAATTTCTTTGACGCCGGCGTAGACGCGGCGGCCCGGCTTGGACACGCGCGACACTTCCCGGATCGCCGGTTCACCGGACGAATACTTCAGCTGGATTTCCAGCTCAGCATGACCGGCGGCGGAGGTCTTGGGCTCGTAACCGCGGATGTAACCTTCCGCGATCAGAACATCGAGCACCCAAGCACGCAGCTTGGACGCGGGCGTGATGACGGTCGCCTTCCCGCGCATTTGCGCGTTCCGGATACGGGTCAGCATATCGCCGAGAGGATCGTTCATAGACATGGCGCTCCTCCTTACCAGCTGGACTTGACCATGCCCGGGATCTGACCAAACGAGGACAGCTCACGCAGCATGATGCGGCTAAGTTTCAGTTTGCGATAGTAAGCCTTCGGACGACCGGTCAGCTCGCAGCGGTTGTGCAGACGCACGGCCGACGAGTTGCGCGGCAGTTCAGCCAGCTTCAGGTTCGCTTTAAAACGATCTTCCATCGAGGCGGTCGAGTCCGTCGCAACGGCTTTCAGCGCAGCCCGCTTGGTCGCATATTGTGCAACCAGCTTCTGACGCTTCTTCTCACGCTCGACCATGGATTTCTTGGCCATATTCTCTCTCCTTCCGCGTCAGCTGGTGAAGGGCATGTTGAATTGCTTCAACAGGGCCTTGGCTTCCGCGTCGGTCTTCGCGGTGGTGCAGATGATGATGTCCATGCCCAGGACGTCGCCGACTTTATCAAAGTCGATTTCGGGGAACACGATGTGTTCCTTCATGCCCATGGCATAGTTGCCACGGCCATCGAACGACGTGCCTTTGACGCCGCGGAAGTCGCGGACGCGGGGCAGTGCAACGGTGATCAGACGCTCGAGGAATTCGTACATCCGGTCACCGCGCAGGGTCACCTTGCAGCCGAGCGGCATGTCTTCACGAACGCGGAAACCAGCGATCGAGGTTTTGGCCTTGGTCACCACGGCGTTCTGGCCGGCGATCAGGGTCAGATCAGCTTGCGCCGACTTCACCTTCTTGGTGTCCTTGACCGCTTCGCCGACGCCCATGTTCAGCACGATCTTGTCGAGCCGCGGGATCATCATGTCGTTCTTGTAGGCGAACTCTTCACGCAGAGCCGCACGGATGCGGTCTTTGTAGTCGGCCTTGAAGCGCGGGGTGTAGGTGGCAGCGTCCAACATCAGATCACCTCTCCGGTCGACTTGGCGAAGCGAACTTTCGCACCGTCTTCAAAGCGGAAGCCGACGCGGGTTGCTTTCCCGTTCGAGTCCATCAGCGCCAGGTTCGACAGCTGGATCGGCATCGCCTTGGGAAGGCGGCCGCCCTGAGCGGTCTGGCTGGGCTTGGTGTGACGGATCGAGATGTTGATACCGTCGACGATGGCTTTGCCGGCAGTCGGCATCACGAGCGAGATTTCGCCCTGTTTGCCTTTGTCTTTGCCAGCAAGGACGACAACCTTGTCACCCTTCTTGAGTTTCGCAGCCATCAGAGCACCTCCGGAGCCAGCGAGATGATCTTCATGAAGTTCTTCGAACGCAGTTCGCGCACGACCGGCCCGAAGATACGGGTACCGACCGGCTCACCCTGGTTGTTCAGGATGACGGCGGCGTTGCGGTCGAAACGAATCGCGGTGCCATCGGCACGACGAACTTCTTTGGCGGTGCGCACGACAACGGCTTTACGCACGTCGCCCTTTTTCACACGGCCTTTCGGAATCGCTTCCTTTACCGAGACGACGATGATGTCGCCTACGGAAGCGTAGCGGCGATGCGAACCGCCCAGAACCTTGATGCACTGAACCCGGCGAGCGCCGGAGTTGTCAGCAACATCCAGATTGGTCTGCATCTGGATCATAGGGTTACTCCCGACCTTTGGGCATTGTGCCCAGGGTTTCGATCAAACTGATCGATCAATGGTTTACGCGGTGGCGTCGACCACGACCTGCCAGCGTTTCGTCTTCGAAATCGGTGCGCATTCTTCAATGCGAACAGAGTCACCGACCTTGAACGTGTTGAGCGGATCGTGCGCGCGATATTTCTTCGAGCTACGAACCGTTTTCTTCATGACGGGGTGCGTGAAGCGGCGCTCGACCAGAACGGTAACCGTCTGCTCGTTCTGATCCGAGGTCACGGTGCCTTGCAGGATGCGTTTGGGCATTGTCGTTATCCTCAGTTCGCCGCCGCAGCAGCGGCTTTTTGGTTCAGGACAGTCTGGACGCGCGCGACATCGCGGCGCACCTGACGGATGCGCGCGGTGTTCTCGAGCTGGCTGGTGGCTTTCTGGAAGCGGAGGTTGAAGGCCTCCTTCTTCAGCGCCACCAGATCAGCGCGCAGCTGGTCCGGGGTCTTGTTGGTCAGTTCAGCGGCGTTCATGCGCCTTTTCCTTCTCTCACAACACCAGAGGGCCCCTGCAGTCTGCTCAGGGTCACCTGTGATCTGGTGGATCAATGACAAGCCCGCTGATTCCGACGACGGAATCCGCGAGATGGGGCTCTATACGGGTGTTGCCCCCCAAGGGCAAGGAAGAAGTTTGCCCGCGCCCTGCCCGCCCGCCTGACCAGCGTGCTTGCGTCAGCGGACCGCGTTTCGTCGGACCATTGGCCGGAAGATGCCGACTCTGGCGATTCTTCGTCGTGCACCAGCGCCACGGAAGGATTTAGCCGCCCATGGTATTATGGGTGAAGACTCCACCAATTAATAGAAGTGAGTCCCCCCGCATTTTAAGAAATGTCGCTGTTTTTAGTCTGCGCCTTGGGGTTGCCCGATTTGGAATCAAAGATCACGATACCGCGGCGGCCAATTGGCCAACGGGTTTCAGCGTCTTTGGCGCATTCTCTTATTTGGGATTCACAGATGTCACAGCCAATACTTGTCGCCCTCGTCGCGTCCCTGGCACTCACGCCGATTGCCGCCGGGGCTGAAGTCACGCCGGACGCCGGCGCGCATGACTCTGGTCCTCAGGCGAGCGCGTCTGCGCACACGGGGCATGAAGCCGTGGTCGATGCGGTGATCGCTGCACAGCGCGCCGCTTTGCAGACCGCCACCGATGGCGCCGGATTCGGTCCGCAGTCACCGCGTGACATTGACCGGCACGACGGCAGCAATCTGCGCGTCTTCGGCTTTGCCCCCGACCCAACGCGCATGAATCTGTGCAACATCCATTTCCACGAAGGGGCTGAGCATCGCGGGGGTGACTTCACAACCTACGCCGGCAATGGCGACGGCAGTGGCTATGGAACCGGCTATCTCTATAACGGCACCCTCTCGCTGGCAGAACTCACCCCTTATGACCATCCGGTCGGCAACACCGGCCACGGCGCGCTGGAACCCGGCGATACGATCGAAGTGCATTTTGTCTTCAGCACGGCGCAGGTAGCCCCCGGCGCGACACTCGGCTCGTGTCTGGACGATGAAACCGGCAATCCGCAGCTGCGCGTGGAAACGCAGGTCATGGTGCTGGTCAATGACGACAATGCCGCGAACTTCGGTCGGCTGGCGCAGGTCCAGATCATGTACGGCTATGCGCAGGTGCCCAACCTGCCGACCGATACCGGCACGCCGGTTGTCTATACCGGCTCGACCACCGGCCCCAGCTATAATGAAGCCGGCTCACCCTTTCAGGTCACGTGGAGCGTGCGCCCGCAGGTCATGCGCGTGAGCATCAGCTCGGTGGACGCATGGCTGGCGGACAACGCTTTCGACGAAGACCATGCCCATGGCGTGCGCAATCTGGTCATCAACCCGGCCCTGTTGTCGCGGATTGAAGACTGACGGTCCGGCGGCAGGGTTTATTAACCCCCTGCCCACCCGCTTCGCGCCTGTAACAGCCTCCCTTAAAGGGTGGCTGTTACAAGAGCAGGCCCTCTTGCTGCGCCGTTGCGGTGCGGTGCCGCCTCCCCGCGCAACGAAAAACCCCCGCCGGTCGCCCGGCGGGGGTTCGATTTTCGGTAGGGTGAGGTTTCACCCCACCACGCTTACCAGTCTTCGCGCAGAACGACGCGGGTCTTGATCGGCAGCTTCATGGCAGCAAGGCGCAGCGCTTCGCGAGCGATCTCTTCGCTCACGCCGTCCAGCTCGAACATGATCCGGCCCGGCTTCACTTTGCAGGCCCAGAAATCCACCGAACCCTTACCTTTACCCATGCGGACTTCGGTAGGCTTCGAGGTCACCGGGACATCCGGGAAAATCCGGATCCAGACACGGCCTTGACGTTTCATGTGACGCGTCATCGCACGACGAGCAGCTTCGATCTGACGCGCGGTGACGCGCTCGGGCTCAACAGCCTTCAGGCCGAACGAGCCAAAGTTCAGATCCGAACCGCCCTTTGCCAGACCGTGGATACGGCCCTTGTGCTGTTTGCGGAACTTAGTCCGTTTTGGTTGCAGCATTGGTCTTCTCCTGTGCGGCGATCAGCGGCGGCCGCGGGGGCGCTGCTGGGGCCTTCCTGAAGCTCGGCATGCCGGCGATCGCGCGCCTGCGGGTCGTGCTCCATGATGTCGCCCTTGTAGATCCAGACTTTGATCCCGATGATCCCGTAAGGGGTCGAGGCCTCGGCCAGCGCATAGTCGATGTCGGCGCGCAGCGTGTGCAGCGGAACGCGACCCTCGCGGTACCATTCGGTACGCGCGATCTCGGCACCACCCAGACGGCCCGCGATGTTCACGCGGATACCCAGGGCACCGATGCGCATCGCGTTCTGCACCGAGCGCTTCATCGCGCGACGGAACGAAACACGACGCTCGAGCTGCTGAGCGATCGACTCGGCAACCAGCTGGGCGTCCAGCTCGGGCTTGCGGACTTCAACGATGTTGAGGTGCAGTTCCGAGTCGGTGAAGTTCGCCAGCTTCTTGCGCAGACCTTCGATGTCCGCGCCTTTCTTGCCGATGATCACGCCCGGACGCGCGGTGTGAATGGTCACACGGCACTTCTTGTGCGGACGCTCGATGATGACGCGGCTGATACCGGCAGCCTTGCACTCTTCATGGATGAAGTCGCGCATGCGCAGGTCTTCAAGCAGCAACTCGCCATAGTTCTTGCCGTCGGCGTACCAGCGGCTGTCCCAGGTGCGGTTGACCTGCAGGCGCATCCCGATGGGGTTTACCTTCTGTCCCATTACGCTTGCTCCTCGCGCTCGCGCACCGTGATGGTGAGCTCCGAAAACGGCTTCATGATCTTGCCGAAACGGCCGCGAGCCCGCGGACGACCGCGTTTCATGACCAGATTCTTGCCGACCCAGGCTTCAGCGACGATCAGATTGTCGACGTCCAGGCCGTGATTGTTTTCGGCGTTAGCAATCGCCGACTGAAGGCATTTCTTCACGTCGATGGCGATACGCTTTTTCGAAAAGGTCAGGTCGGCGAGCGCCTTCTCAACCTTCTTGCCGCGGATGAGACCAGCGACCAGGTTCAGCTTCTGCGGCGAGGTGCGCAGCATGCGGAGCTTGGCCATAGCCTCGTTGTCAGCCACGCGGCGCGGATTTTGCTCTTTACCCATGGCTTATTTCCGTTTCGCTTTCTTGTCGGCAGCGTGACCATAATAGGTCCGGGTCGGCGAATACTCACCGAACTTCTGCCCGATCATTTCTTCGGTCACGTTGACAGGAATATGTTTCTTGCCGTTGTAGACGCCGAAGGTCAGGCCGACAAACTGCGGCAGGATCGTCGAGCGACGCGACCAGATCTTGATGACTTCGTTACGCCCGGAATCGCGCGCTTTCTCGGCTTTTTTCAGCAGATAGGCGTCGACGAAGGGGCCCTTCCAAATAGAACGTGCCATGGATTAGCGGCCCTTCTTCTTGGCGTGACGCGAGCGGATGATGTACTTATCCGTCGCCTTGTTCGAACGGGTGCGGGTACCCTTGGTATCCTTACCCCACGGCGAAACAGGCGTACGGCCGCCCGAGGTCCGGCCTTCACCACCACCATGCGGGTGGTCGATCGGGTTCATCGCAACACCGCGAACGGTCGGCTTGATGCCCATGTGACGGCGACGGCCGGCTTTGCCGAGGTTCTGGTTCGAGTGATCGGAGTTCGACACAGCGCCCAGGGTTGCCATGCATTCCTGGCGCACCATGCGCAGTTCGCCCGACGACAAACGCAGCTGTGCGTAGCCACCATCACGACCAACGAACTGGGCATAGGTGCCTGCCGCGCGAGCGATCTGGCCGCCCTTGCCCGGTTTCAGTTCGACGTTGTGAACGATGGTACCCAGCGGCATGCCCGAGAACGGCATCGCGTTCCCCGGTTTGACGTCGGTTTTCGCGCTCGAGATCACCTGGTCGCCAACGGCCAGGCGCTGCGGCGCGAGGATGTAATTGACCTCGCCGTCCGCGTAGCGGATCAGCGCGATGAACGCGGTGCGGTTGGGGTCATATTCGATCCGCTCCACCGTGGCGGGGATGTCGAATTTGCGACGCTTGAAGTCCACAATACGGTACAGACGCTTTGCGCCGCCGCCCTTGTGGAATGCCGTGATCCGTCCGGTGTTGTTCCGACCGCCCGTTTTGGTCAAACCCTGAGTGAGGTGCTTGACCGGACGCCCTTTCCAAAGCTCCGAACGGTCGATCAGAACCAGCCCTCGCTGGCCAGGCGTCGTCGGTTTGTACGACTTAAGTGCCATGCTTTCTGTCTTCCGTTGCTTTGTGGCAGGTTGCCCCGCCTGTCTGTTGAAGCCCCCCGAAGGTGGCCATAGAAGGGGTCGCTTGGGCATGCCCGCGAGACCCTGGTTCCATAAGACACGAGCCCCGGACGAATCCGGGGCGCGTGACTGGGCGGGGATTACGTGAATTCCACCCGCGCGTCCATAGCCATGACTGTCATTTTTTTGATTCCTTCAAGGAATCGCACAGACCGGCCAGTCTCAGCTGCGCAGGATCTTCGACATCGGCCGTCCCCGGGCCAACTCGTCGACCAGTTTGTCCAGATAACGGATCTCGCGCATCGTTTCTTCTTCGATTTCCTCGATCTGCACGCCGCAAATCTTGCCGGTGATCTTCACCCGCTCCGGATTCATCGCCGGGGCGTCGGCAAAGAAGGTCTCGAAATCCGTCTTGTCACTGATTCGGGCGTCCAGCGTGGCCTGATCGTAGCCGGTGAGCCAGTGGATCACCTGATCGACCTCGGCCTTGGCGCGGCCCTTCTTTTCGGCCTTGGCCACATAGAGTGGATACACGCTGCCAAAACTCATCGTGTAGACGCGATGCTTTGCCATTCCCTCCCCTCCCCGACGCAAAACGCAAAGGGGCCCAGGCTTGCCAGCCCGGGCCCTTCCGAAAAGATCGTCAACTCTGATTACAGACCGGTCGTCACGTCGATGGCGTTGCCGTCTTCGAGCGAGACATAGGCTTTCTTGACGTCTTTGCGCGTGCCCAGGATGCCCCGGAAGCGCTTGACTTTGCCTTTGGTGATCAAGGTGTTGATCGCTTTGACCTTGACGCCGAAGAGAGCTTCGACAGCCTCTTTGATCTGCGGCTTGGTCGAGTCGATCGCCACTTCGAAAACAACGGCGTTGGCTTCAGAAGCCATCGTTGCTTTCTCGGTGATGATCGGCTTGCGGATCACGTCGTAGTGTTCGGGTTTCGCGCTCATGCCAGTCGAGCCTCCAGAGCTTCGACGCCCGCCCGCGTGATGACCAGGGTCTCACGCTTGAGGATGTCGTAGACGTTCGCGCCCATCGACGGCAGGATATCCACGCCTTCGAGGTTGCGGGCGGCGGCGGCGAAGTTCTCGTTGACCGAGGCGCCGTCGATGATCAGGACCTTTTTCCAGCCCAGATCCGTCACTGCTTTTGCCAGCAGCGCGGTCTTGGCTTCGGCCATGTCGGCCACGTCCAGGATCACCAGCTTGCCCGCTGCGGCCTTGGCCGAGAGCGCATGCTTGAGACCCAGAGCGCGGACCTTCTTGGGCAGATCGAAGGCGTGCGACCGCGGGGTCGGGCCTTTGTAGACGCCGCCCTTACGGAAGATCGGTGCCTTCTTGGACCCGTGGCGAGCGCCGCCGGTGCCTTTTTGGCGATAGATCTTCTTGGTCGAGTAGGACACGTCCGAACGACCCAGCGTCGAGTGGGTGCCGGCCTGTGCGCGAGCACGCTGCCAGCGCACCACACGGTGCAGCAGGTCAACACGAACCTCGAGCCCGAAGATCGCGTCGTTCAGCTCGAGCTCACCTGCGTTGGCGGCGTCGAGTTTGATCACGTCGAGTTTCATTCATCGGCTCCTTCAGCGGCAGGCGCTGCTTCGGCAACGGCGGAACCCGAGGCCTTCAGGCCAGCAGGACGCGGAGCGTCGGCATGCGCGGGCTTCTTGACCGCGTCCTTGATGGTGACCCAGCCGCCTTTCGACCCCGGAACAGCGCCCTTGACCATGATCAGGCCACGGTCGGCGTCGGTCCGAACGATTTCCAGGTTCTGCGTGGTGACGCGCGCGGCACCCATGTGACCAGCCATCTTCTTGCCTTTGAACACCTTGCCGGGGTCCTGGCACTGGCCGGTCGAACCATGCGAACGGTGGCTGATCGACACGCCGTGCGAGGCGCGCAGACCACCGAAGTTGTGGCGCTTCATAACGCCCGCAAAGCCTTTACCGATCGAGGTCCCGGCGATGTCAACGTATTGACCGGCCAGGTAGTGGTCAGCCGAAATCTCGGCACCCACTTCGATCAGGTTGTCGGGGCTCACGCGGAATTCGGCCAGTTTGCGCTTGGGCGCAACATTGGCTTTCGCGTAGTGGCCCCGCATCGGCGCGGTGACGCGCTTTGCTTTGGCGGTGCCGGCACCGAGTTGAACTGCCGTGTAGCCGTCATTGTCAGCGGTCCGCTGAGCGACAACTTGCAGGGCATCGAGCTGAAGAACGGTTACCGGGATCTGGCGACCGTCCTCCATGAACAGCCGGGTCATACCCAGCTTTTTAGCGATGACTCCAGAGCGCATGCGACAGGCTCCTTAAACTTTGATTTCGACGTCGACACCAGCAGCGAGGTCGAGCTTCATGAGCGCGTCCACGGTCTGCGGGGTCGGATCGACGATGTCGAGCAGACGCTTGTGCGTCCGGATTTCCCACTGGTCGCGCGACTTCTTGTCGATGTGCGGACCACGCAGGACGGTGAATTTTTCGATCTTGTTCGGCAGCGGGATCGGCCCGCGAACTTGAGCGCCCGTGCGCTTGGCCGTGTTCACGATCTCCGCGGTGGACGCATCCAGAACGCGGTAATCGAAGGCCTTGAGCCGGATGCGAATGGTTTGACCTGCCATCGTTTTTTCCCTCGGGTTGCGGGTGAGGCTTGCGCCTCACCCAACCGCGTTACTTCAGAATCTTCGAGACGACGCCTGCACCGACGGTGCGGCCGCCTTCGCGGATGGCGAAGCGCAGTTTCTCTTCCATCGCGATCGGGGCGATGAGCGAGACTTCGAACTTCAGGTTGTCACCGGGCATGACCATCTCGGTGCCCTCGGGCAGCTTGACGGTGCCGGTCACGTCCGTGGTGCGGAAGTAGAACTGCGGGCGGTAGTTGGCGAAGAACGGCGTGTGACGGCCACCCTCTTCCTTGGTCAGGATATACGCCTCGGCTTCGAAGTCGGTGTGCGGGTTGACCGATTTCGGCTTGCACAGCACCTGGCCGCGCTCAACGCCGTCACGCTCGATGCCGCGCAGCAGGATACCGACGTTGTCGCCAGCTTCCCCACGATCCAGCAGTTTGCGGAACATTTCCACGCCCGTGCAGATCGACTTCTTGGTGTCGCGGATGCCGACGATTTCGACTTCGTCGCCAACGTTGATCACGCCACGCTCGACACGACCGGTCACAACCGTACCACGACCCGAGATCGAGAACACGTCTTCGATCGGCATCAGGAACGGCTGGTCGATGGCGCGGGCCGGGGTCGGGATGTAGGTGTCGACGGCTTCCATCAGCGCGCGGATCGAGATCCTCGCCGATTTCCTTCATCTCACCGATCATCGCCTGATAGGCCGAGCCTTTGACGATCGGAATGTCGTCGCCGGGGTATTCGTACGACGAGAACAGCTCGCGCAGTTCCATTTCGACCAGCTCGATCAGCTCTTCGTCGTCGACCAGGTCGACCTTGTTCATGTAGCAGACCATGTACGGAATGCCGACCTGACGGCCGAGCAGGATGTGCTCGCGCGTCTGGGGCATCGGGCCGTCCGAGGCTGCGCAGACCAGGATCGCGCCGTCCATCTGGGCAGCACCGGTGATCATGTTCTTCACGTAGTCGGCGTGGCCGGGGCAGTCGACGTGCGCATAGTGGCGCGCAGCGGTCTCGTATTCCACGTGCGCCGTCGAGATCGTGATCCCGCGGGCTTTCTCTTCCGGCGCGCCGTCGATCTGGTCATAGGCCCGGAAGTCACCAAAGTATTTGGTGATCGCTGCGGTCAGCGTCGTCTTGCCGTGGTCAACGTGACCGATCGTCCCGATGTTCACGTGCGGCTTGTTACGTTCAAACTTTGCCTTCGCCATGATGGCTTCTCCTAATTCGGTATCGGTGGCGGTGGGATGAAATCCCACCCTACGGGCGGTAGGGCGGGGTTCACCCCGCCACACCAATCAAGCGTATTTTTTCTGGATCTCGTCCGAGATGTTTTGCGGAACGGCGTCGTAATGGTCGAAGCTCATCGAGAACACGGCACGGCCCGAGGACATCGAGCGCAGCGTGTTGATGTAGCCGAACATGTTGGCCAGCGGGACCATGCAGTTGATGACATTCGCGTTGCCGCGGCTGTCCTGCCCCTGCACCATGCCACGACGGCTGGTGAGATCCCCGATGATCGAACCGGTGTATTCTTCCGGCGTGACCACTTCGACTTTCATGATCGGCTCGAGCAGCTTCGCACCGGCCTTCTTGAGGCCTTCACGCATGCCGGCCCGTGCCGCGATCTCGAAGGCGAGAACCGACGAGTCGACGTCATGGTAAGCGCCGTCGATCAGCGAGACCTTGAAGTCGATAACCGGGAAGCCTGCGAGCGGGCCCGAATCCATCACCGATTTGATGCCTTTTTCGACACCCGGGATGTATTCCTTGGGAACCACACCGCCAACGATCTTGTTCTCGAACGAATAGCCTTCGCCCGGCACAGTCGGCTCGATGATGAGCTTGATGCGCGCGAACTGGCCCGTACCACCGGTTTGCTTCTTGTGGGTATAGTCGACGTCAGCCTTGTGGCTGATGGTCTCACGATACGCCACCTGAGGGGCACCGATGTTCGCCTCGACCTTGAACTCGCGCTTCATGCGGTCAACGAGGATGTCGAGGTGGAGTTCGCCCATCCCCTTCATGATCGTCTGGCCCGATTCGAAGTCGGTTTCAACGCGGAACGACGGATCCTCGGCAGCCAGGCGCGCCAGGGCCAGGCCCATCTTCTCTTGGTCCGCTTTGGTCTTCGGCTCGACAGCGATCTCGATAACCGGCTCAGGGAAGGTCATCGTTTCCAGAACCACCGCCTTGGACGGATCGCACAGCGTGTCGCCCGTGGTGGTTTCTTTCAGACCGGCCAGCGCGATGATGTCGCCCGCAAAGGCTTCTTCGATCTCTTCGCGGTTGATCGCGTGCATCATCATCATACGACCGACACGCTCGCGCTTGCCTTTCGTCGAGTTCAGCATCTGATCGCCCTTTTTCACGGTGCCGGAATAGATCCGCGTGAAGGTCAGCGAGCCGACGAAGGGGTCGTTCATGATCTTGAACGCCAGAGCCGAGAAGGGCTCGGAGTCATCAGCATGACGCGCGATGTTGCGGGTTTCGCTTTCATCGTCCGGCGAGAAGCCCATGTACGCAGGAACGTCCAGCGGCGACGGCAGGAAGTCGATGACCGAGTTGAGCAAAGGCTGAACGCCCTTGTTCTTGAACGCCGAACCCGCAGCTACCGGGAAGAATTTCAGCGCCAGCGTACCCTTGCGGATCAGCGAACGCAGAGTCTTCTCGTCAGGCTCGTTGCCTTCGAGGTACTGCTCCATCGCATCGTCGTCCATGTCGACGGCGAGTTCGATCATGTTGGCGCGCCACTCGTCGGCCACATCCTGAAGCTCGGCGCGGATCGGACGGCGAACCCAGCTTGCGCCGAGATCTTCACCAAGCCAGACCCACTCTTCCATCTTGATCAGGTCGATGATGCCTTCCAGCTGGTCCTCGGCGCCGATCGGCAGAGCGATCGGGCACGGGGTGCCGCCGGTGCGGTCCTTGATCATCGCGACGCACTTGAAGAAGTCCGCGCCGATCTTGTCCATCTTGTTGACGAACACGATCCGCGGAACCTTGTAGCGGTCAGCCTGACGCCAGACGGTTTCGGTCTGCGGCTCAACACCGGCGTTACCGTCCAGCAGCACGACAGCACCGTCGAGCACGGCCAGCGAACGTTCGACTTCAATGGTGAAGTCAACGTGGCCGGGGGTGTCGATGATGTTGAAGCGGTATTTGGTGTCCGACGTACCTTCGGCGGTCGGATCTTCCTGACGCTGCCAGAAAGTGGTCGTCGCGGCCGAGGTGATCGTGATCCCGCGCTCTTGCTCTTGCTCCATCCAGTCCATCGTCGCGGCGCCGTCATGGACTTCGCCGATTTTATGGGACTTGCCGGTATAGAACAGAATGCGTTCGGTCGTGGTCGTCTTGCCCGCATCAATGTGGGCAATAATACCAAAGTTCCGATAGCGCGTCAGCTGATAGTCGCGTGCCATTGTGAGGCTCCTTACCAGCGATAATGGCTGAACGCTTTGTTCGCGTCGGCCATCTTGTGGGTGTCTTCGCGCTTTTTAACCGCGGTGCCACGGTTGTTCACCGCATCGGCCAGCTCGCCTGCAAGGCGCTCTTCCATGGTGTTCTCGTTGCGCTTGCGCGCAGCGATGATCAGCCAGCGGATTGCCAGGGCTTCGCGGCGCTCGACGCGCACTTCGACGGGCACCTGATAGGTGGCACCACCGACGCGACGGCTGCGAACCTCGACCGTGGGTTTGATGTTGTCCAAAGCTTCATGGAACACCTCGATCGGCGCGCGCTTCAGGCGCTGCTCGACGCGGTCAAGAGCATTGTAGACGATCGTCTCAGCGACCGACTTCTTGCCATCAACCATCAGGTTGTTCATGAACTTCGTCAGAACCGTATCACCAAATTTGGCGTCCGGCAGGACTTCGCGCTTTTCAGCGGCGTGACGACGCGACATGGGGGTCTCTCCTTACTTCGGACGCTTCGCGCCGTATTTCGAACGACGCTGACGACGATCTTTGACGCCCTGCGTATCGAGAACGCCGCGCAGGATGTGGTAACGCACACCGGGAAGGTCTTTTACGCGACCGCCGCGGATCAGCACGACCGAGTGCTCTTGCAGGTTGTGCTTTTCGCCAGGAATATAGCTGATGACCTCAAAGCCATTCGTCAGGCGCACTTTGGCAACCTTACGCATAGCCGAGTTCGGCTTCTTCGGCGTCGTGGTGTAGACGCGGGTGCAGACGCCACGCTTCTGCGGGCAGTTCTCCAAGTGCTGCGACTTGGAGCGTTTGACTTTCGGCTGCCGCGGCTTGCGGATCAGCTGTTGAATCGTCGGCATACGTTTCGCCTTGTCTTGCGGCCCGTTCAACCTGCGCTCGTCAGCGGGGTATCCGGGGGCAGTTCGTCATGTCGTGAATTGCGCGTCCGCAAAACACAAAACCGCATGCGCGTCCGATAACGGAAGCGCCGCGGTGGAATTCCAGAGGATCGAGGTTTTGCAACCTGGATCATGACCACGTGGTGTTTCTAAAGCCCCTGAGTCTGCACATACCGACCCCGGGTGAGCGGCGTATAGGGGGAGTCGCGAGCCTTGTCAACACACGCCAAGCGCCCTGCACTGCGTTGCCGCACCGGCGCTGGCTTGCTAGGCTTGGCCGGCAATCCGGGGGCAGGCAGAATGCTGTTTTCACGCTATCTCGACCGTCGCCGCGCCGCGCGCAAGGCGCAGGTGATCGGCATCTGCCGGTTTTCCTATCCCGCGCTTGGCGGCTTCAAGACCGAGCATGAAACGCCACAGGACCGCGCGCGTTTCCTCTATGCACCCGCGCGGCTGGATCAGCGATTCCGGCTGTTCGAGGCTTTCACCCTGCCCTGCCTGCGCGCCCAGACCGACCCCGACTTCACCTTCCTCATCATCATCGGTGAGGACTTTCCGCCCGAACGGCTGGCACAACTGCGCGCCCTGACCGCCGACCTGCCGCAAGTGGTCATTCAGGCCCATCCCCCCGGCCGTCACCGCACGGTCATGGCCGAGGCCATCGCCTCGGTCCGTCAGGAGGGTCGCTATTGCATCCAGTTCCGGCTGGACGATGACGACGCCATGGGCGTCGGCTTTGTCGCCAAGTGCCGCAAGACCCTGCACCAGTATTTTGCGCTGTTTCAGGGCAGCCGCCATGTCGCCATCGACTTTACCCGCGGCTACAACGCCCGGGCTGAGCCACAGGGCATTCTGGCCGAGCCCGCCAACCAGCTTTACCTCGGCGTCGCCTTCGCCATTGTGTTTCGGCCCGACGTCGCGCTCAGCGTGATGAACTTTACCCATCACGAGGTCTGGCAGCATATGCCGACCATCACCCGCACCGACCCGGACATGTGGGTGCGCGGGGTCAATGATCACAACGATTCGGGCGACCGGATCGGGCGTGATGTCACCCTGCTGACGGCCGAGCAAGAGACCCGCTTCCAGCGCGCCTTCGGTATCAGCGCAGAGCGCGTGCGCGCGCTTTGCGGGCGGTGACGCGCTCGCGGTAAAAGGTGAAGAGACCCGTCGCCACGATCAGCCCCGCCCCCAGTTGGGTCAGCATGTCGGGCCATTCGCGGAACAGGAAGAACCCGACGATCAGCGCCCAGATCAGCCCGACGTAACGGAACGGCGTCACCACGGCCAGTTCCCCGGTCCGCACCGCCATCACTGTCATCAGATACCCGCCGACGATGGCCAGTGAGGTGCCGCACAGCAGCAGCGCCGCCTGCGGGCTAGGCAGTTGCACCGTCTCGCTCAGCATCCCCACCGCGCCGAACACCGTCACGAACACCGCGTTCACCAGCGCCACCAGCAGCGACGGGATGGCCTTGGTCATCCGCCGCGTCAGCAGGTCGCGCGCGGTCACCACGACCACGCAGATCAGCGCGTAGAGGGCGTAGACGTCAAAGCCACCGGCCTCGGGCCGCACGATCAGCAGCACGCCAAGGAAGCCCACGCCGATCGCCGCCAGCCGCTTCCATCCGACCGCCTCCCCCAGAAACAGCGCCGCCCCCAGCGTCACGGTCAACGGCAGGGCCTGCATGATCGCGGTCAGGTTGGCGATCGGGGTGTGATACAGCGCCTGCAGGAAGAACCAGACCGAGGCCGTATCGAACAACGCCCTCAGCACGATCAGCCGCCGGTCATGCCCGGTCAGCACCACGCGAAATGCGCCTGCCCGCCACGCCCACAGGCCCAGCACCGCCGACACCGCCAGCCCGCGCCACACGAGCGTCTGGAACATCGGCAGTTCCTGTCCGAGCAGTTTCATGAAGGAATCAGAGAGCGTGAAGGCGGCCATCCCGGCCATCATCAAAAGCGCGCCACGCGCGTTGTCGGACAGCATACACTCCCCCGGAAACCGTCCCACCGGCTTGGCATTGAACAGGTGAAAAGAAAAGCCCCGTGTTGCGGCGATGGCGGCGCGAGGCCGGGCGTGTAAAGCGTGCTTGACACGCACGGGGGCTCGGCCATGTAAAGGGTGCTTTACAAACCGGAGGCACCCATGCGCTATTTCAGTTTCTTGCTGGCGGGACTGGCCGCCTATGTCGCCGCCCTTTTCCTGTCCAACGCCCTGTTTGTGCGCGGGATCGAGGCACCCGTTCTGCGCCTTTGCCTGTCGCTGTTGCCAATGCTGCCCGCGGTGTTCATCTGCGGCGTGATCGTCCGCACGATCCGGCGCATGGACGAGAGGCAGCGCAAGCTCCAGTTCGAGGCGCTGGTCTTCGCCTTTGCGGGAACCGCGCTGATCACCTTCGGCTATGGCTTTCTTGAAGGCACCGGGCTGCCCCGCCTGTCGATGTTCGTGGTCTGGCCGATGATGGCGACGCTCTGGGTCGTTGGTCTGGCCATCGGAAAAGTGCGCTACGGATGAAGAACCGGATCCTCGAGCTGCGCCAGCACCGCCACTGGTCGCAAGCCGATCTGGCCCTTGCACTGGGTGTGTCGCGGCAGACCGTCAACGCGCTGGAGCGAGGCCGCTACGACCCCAGCTTGCCCTTGGCCTTCAAGATCGCGCAGCTGTTTGACGCCGCGATTGAAGAGATCTTCCAACCCGATCCGGCCTGATCCCGTGCGCCGCGTTGAACTGCCTGCACGGCTGCGCTAAACCCCGCGATCTTGCGCGAAGGAGGACGCCGTGACACCGACACCACGCCTGTATCTGACCGGGGCGTCCTGCTCGGGCGTCTCGACACTGGGGGCGGCTTTGGCGGCGCGGTTTGCCGTGCCACAGTTCGACGTGGATGACGTCTACTGGATGCCGACCGATCCCCCGTTCACCACCAAGCGCCCCCCCGAGGACCGCGTGCGGCTGATCGAGGCCCGGCAGCGCGAGAGCGCGGGTTGGGTGTTGACCGGCTCGTTTATCGGCTGGGGCGATGCCTTGATCCGTAGCTTGGATCTGATCGTCTTCGTCCACACGCCCACCCCGCTGCGGCTGCAACGCCTTGACACGCGCGAGGCGCAGCGCCACGGCACGCGCATCCTGCCGGGGGGCGACATGCACAAGGCACATCTGGCGTTTCGGGACTGGGCCGCGCGCTATGACGATCCGCAATTCACCGGCCGCAACCTTGCCCAGCATGAGCGTTGGCTTGCCGCGCAAACCGCGCCTGTGCTGCGGCTGGACGGCACGCAGCCAACCGAGGCGTTGGTCCAAGCCGCCGCTGCCGTGTGGTCGCAGCGATAGAGCGCGCCATCCTCAGGCCGACAGGACACAGAAAAGCCCCCGCAGCCAAGCTGCGGGGGGCTTTATGTTCAGAACTTCAGATCTCAGCGCTCGTCGTCTTCGACGCTCGTGGTCTCTTTGAAGACCGAGTCCACCTCGAGCGGGGCGGCAACAAGCACCGCTTCCGCTTCGGCGCGGCGCTGGTCGATGACCACCTGATCGCGATCGGTTGCGATCTTCTTGGTGGCCGTCGCGACACCGCCGGTGCCGGCCGGGATCAGACGCCCGACGATCACGTTCTCTTTCAGGCCGACCAGCTTGTCGCGCTTGCCGATGACCGAAGCCTCGGTCAGCACGCGCGTGGTCTCCTGGAACGAGGCCGCCGAGATGAAGCTGCGGGTCTGCAGCGACGCCTTGGTAATACCCAGCAGGATCGGCTCGCCCTTGGCAGGACGCAGGCCCATTGCTTCGATCTTCTCGTTGGTCTCGTCGAACTCGAACTTGTCGACGGTTTCCCCCTTCAGCAGCGTGGTATCGCCGCTGTCCAGGATCTCCCATTTCTGCAGCATCTGGCGAACGATCACCTCGATGTGCTTGTCGTTGATCTTCACGCCCTGCAGGCGGTAGACGTCCTGCACTTCGTCGATCAGGTAGTTCGCCAAGGCCTCGATGCCCAGAATCCGCAGGATGTCGTGCGGCGCGGGGTTGCCATCCATGATGTAGTCGCCGCGCTGGACGAAATCGCCCTCTTGCACGGGGATGTGCTTGCCCTTGGGCACCAGATACTCGGCCGCATCGACGTTCTCGTCGACCGGTTCGATCGTGATCCGACGCTTGTTCTTGTAGTCCTTGGCAAAGCGCACATAGCCGTCGATCTCGCAGATGATCGCGTGATCTTTCGGACGACGGGCCTCGAACAGTTCGGCCACACGCGGCAGACCCCCGGTGATGTCCTTGGTCTTGGCGCCCTCGCGCGGGATACGTGCAACCACGTCGCCCTGCTTGACCGTCTGACCGTCTTCAATCGACAGAATTGCGTCGACCGACATCTGATAGGTGATCGGGTTGCCCGCGTCGTTGCGCATCGGCTCGCCGGTTTCAGCGTCCATGATGATGATCTCAGGCTTAAGATCACTCCCCTTGGGCACCGAACGCCAGTCGGTCACGATCTTCTGCGACATACCCGTCGCATCATCCGTGTCCTCACGCACCGAGAAGCCGCTGATCAGGTCCACGAACTTTGCCACACCGGCCTTTTCGGCGATGATGGGCAGCGTATAGGGGTCCCATTCATAGAGCTTGTCACCGCGCTTGATGTCCTGACCTTCGCGCACGAAGAGCTTGGCACCATACGACAGCTTGTGCGAGGCCCGCTCGATCCCGTTGTCGTCGATGATCGCCAGCGTCATGGAACGACCCATGACCACCAGATCACCCGCCGCGTTCTCCAGCGTGTTCGGGTTGCGCAGCTCGATCTTGCCGTTCGAGCCGGCTTCCTGGAACGACTGCGACCCACCCTGCGCGATGCCGCCGATGTGGAACGTCCGCATCGTCAGCTGCGTACCGGGTTCACCGATCGACTGCGCAGCGATGATCCCCACCGCTTCGCCTTTGTTGACCAGCGTACCGCGGGCAAGGTCACGACCGTAGCACTTGGCGCAGACGCCCTCTTCCGCTTCACAGGTCAGCGGCGAGCGGATCTTGATCGACGGGATATCGGCCTTGTCGATCAGGTCAGCGTCGCGTTCGTCGATCAGCGAGTTCATCTCGACCAGAACGTCGCCGGTTGCCGGGTGCACGATGTCCTCGGCCGCGACACGGCCCAGAACACGCTCGGCCAGCGAGGCCACGACTTCCCCATCGTTCACCGCCGCTTTCGCGGTGATGAAGCGATCGGTGCCGCAATCGTCCGAACGAACGATGCAGTCCTGCGCCACGTCGACCAGACGGCGGGTCAGGTAACCCGAGTTCGCCGTCTTCAGCGCGGTATCGGCCAGACCCTTACGGGCACCGTGAGTCGAGTTGAAGTACTCGAGCACGGTCAGACCTTCTTTGAAGTTCGAGATGATCGGCGTTTCGATGATCTCGCCCGACGGCTTGGCCATCAGACCGCGCATACCGCCCAGCTGCTTCATCTGCGCAGGCGAACCACGGGCACCGGAGTGCGACATCATGTAGACCGAGTTCGGCTCAAGCTCGCGGCCCTCGTCGTCGTGACGAACGGCCGAGATTTCGGCCATCATCGCGGCGGCAACAGCGTCCGAGGCTTTCGACCAGGCATCAACGACCTTGTTGTACTTCTCACCCTGGGTGATCAGACCGTCGAGATACTGCTGTTCGAATTCCTTCACCTGATCGCGGGTCTCGTTGACCAGATCCCACTTGGTTTCGGGGATGAGCATGTCATCCTTGCCAAACGAGATGCCAGCCTTGAACGCCTCGCGGAAGCCCAGACCCATGATCTGGTCACAGAAGATCACCGATTCTTTCTGACCGCAGTAGCGGTAGACCGTATCGATGACGTTTTGCACGTCTTTCTTCCGCAGCAGGCGGTTGGCCAACTCGAACGGGGCTTTGGCATTGAGCGGCAGCAGGCCACCCAGACGCAGACGGCCCGGCGTGGTCTCATAGCGCTTGTAGACCTCGTTGCCGTTCTCGTCGATCTGCAGGATGCGGCCCTGCACGCGGGCGTGCAGATGCACCTCGCCGGCGGCAAGCGCGTGCTCGACTTCGTCGATATCAGCGAAGACCATGCCTTCGCCCTTCATCCCTTTGCGTTCCATGGTGGTGTAGTAGAGACCCAGCACCATGTCCTGCGACGGAACGATGATCGGCGCGCCGTTGGCGGGCGACAGCACGTTGTTCGTCGACATCATCAGCACGCGCGCTTCCAGCTGGGCTTCCAGCGAGAGCGGGACGTGGACGGCCATCTGGTCACCGTCGAAGTCGGCGTTGAAGGCCGAGCAGACGAGCGGATGCAGCTGGATCGCCTTGCCTTCGATCAGCATCGGTTCAAAGGCCTGAATGCCCAGACGGTGCAGCGTGGGCGCGCGGTTCAAGAGAACCGGGTGCTCGCGGATGACCTCGTCCAGAATATCCCAGACCTCGGGGCGTTCTTTCTCGACCAGCTTCTTCGCCTGTTTCACGGTCGAGGAGAGGCCTTTGGCTTCCAGACGCGAATAGATGAACGGCTTGAACAGCTCGAGCGCCATCTTCTTGGGCAGACCGCACTGGTGCAGTTTCAACTCAGGGCCGGTCACGATGACCGAACGACCCGAGAAGTCGACGCGCTTACCCAGAAGGTTCTGACGGAAGCGGCCCTGCTTGCCTTTCAGCATGTCCGACAGCGACTTCAGTGGGCGCTTGTTGTTGCCCGTGATGACGCGGCCACGACGGCCGTTGTCGAACAGCGCATCCACCGATTCCTGCAACATGCGCTTTTCGTTGCGCACGATGATATCGGGCGCGCGCAGTTCGATCAGGCGTTTCAGACGGTTGTTACGGTTGATCACCCGGCGGTACAGATCGTTCAGATCCGAGGTCGCGAAGCGGCCACCATCCAGCGGAACCAGCGGACGCAGTTCCGGCGGGATGACCGGCAGCACGGTCAGGATCATCCACTCAGGCCGGTTGCCCGACTCAAGGAACGATTCCACGACTTTGAGGCGCTTGATGATCTTCTTGGGCTTCAGCTCGCCGGTGGCTTCCTTCAGCTCTTCGCGCAGCTTGTCGGCTTCGGCCTGCAGGTCGATCGCCGTCAGCATTTCGCGAATGGCCTCGGCACCGATGCCAGCGGTGAAGCTGTCCGAACCGAAGGTATCCTGCGCGTCGAGGAACTCTTCCTCGGTCATCAGCTGGCCGTAGGAAAGCTCGGTCAGACCGGGCTCGATCACGACGTAGTTTTCAAAGTACAGGATGCGTTCCAGATCCCGCAGGGTCATGTCCAGCATCAGGCCGATGCGCGACGGCAGCGACTTGAGGAACCAGATATGCGCCACCGGCGACGCCAGCTCGATATGGCCCATGCGCTCGCGCCGGACCTTCTGCAGGGTGACTTCAACGCCACATTTCTCGCAGACAACGCCGCGATACTTCATGCGTTTGTATTTGCCGCACAGGCATTCGTAATCCTTGATCGGACCGAAAATGCGCGCGCAGAACAGACCGTCACGCTCGGGCTTGAACGTGCGGTAGTTGATGGTTTCCGGCTTCTTGATCTCGCCGTAGGACCAGCTGAGAATCCGCTCAGGGCTTGCCAGCGAGATCTTGATCTCGTCGAAAGCCTTGGCCGGAGTCATCGGGTTGAACGGGTTCGTGGTCAGTTCCTGGTTCATCGTCAATTCCTTGGAATGGATTGGATCGAAGGCGTATCGACGGTGGGGTTGAACCCCACCCTACGGCGGTGCGTAGGGTGGGATTTCATCCCACCGTTATTCGTCTTCTTCCGAATCCAGGAGTTCCATGTTCAGGCCGAGGCCGCGGACTTCCTTCACCAGCACGTTGAAGGATTCAGGCACACCGGCCTCGTAGTTGTCCTCGCCCTTGACGATCGATTCGTAGACCTTGGTGCGGCCTGCCACGTCATCCGACTTCACCGTCAGCATCTCTTGCAGGGTATAGGCGGCGCCGTAAGCTTCCAGAGCCCAGACCTCCATCTCACCCAGACGCTGACCACCGAACTGCGCCTTACCACCCAGCGGCTGCTGCGTGACCAGGCTGTACGGCCCCGTGGAACGGGCGTGCAGCTTGTCGTCGACCAGGTGGTGCAGCTTGAGCATGTATTTCACACCCACGGTGACCTTGCGCTGGAACTGCTCACCCGAGCGTCCATCGAAGACCACCGACTGACCCGACTGATCGAACCCGGCGCGCTTGAGCGCGTCGTTGACATCGGCTTCCTTGGCACCGTTGAACACCGGCGTGCCGATCGGCACCCCTTTGGTCACGGTCGAGGCGGCTTCGACCAAATGGTCGCTGTCCATCTCGGCAAAGGCATCGTCATAGACCTGATCGCCGTAGCCGTGGCGCATCGCGTCGCGCACCGGGGTCAGATCGCCCGAGCGACGATACTCTTGCAGCGCCTCGTCGATCTGGATGCCCAGACCGCGCAGAGCCCAGCCCATGTGCGTTTCCAGAATCTGGCCGACGTTCATCCGCGACGGCACGCCGAGCGGGTTCAGCACCAGATCCACGGTCGTACCATCGGCGAGGAACGGCATGTCCTCTTCCGGCACCACCTTGGACACCACACCCTTGTTGCCGTGACGACCGGCCATCTTGTCGCCCGGCTGCAGCTTGCGCTTCACCGCCAGGAAGACCTTGACCATTTTCATCACGCCCGGGGGCAGATCGTCGCCGCGGCGAACCTTCTCGACCTTGTCTTCAAAGCGCAGCGTGAGCTGGCGCTTCTGCTGGTCGTAAAGGGCGTTGAGCGCCTCGACTTCCTGCGCTTCGGTCTCTTCGGCCAGGGCCAGCTGCCACCATTGGCCTTTGGACAGCGTGCCCAGCAGGTCTTCGGTGATCTCGCTGTTCGGGCGAACGCCTTTGGGGCCTTTCACCGCGGTCTTGCCCAGGATCAGGGTTTTCAGACGCGAGTAGATGTTGCGGTCCAGGATGCCCTGCTCGTCATCGCGGTCGCGCGACAGGCGTTCGATCTCTTCGCGCTCGATCTGCAGCGCGCGCTCGTCCTTGTCGACGCCGTGGCGGTTGAAGACGCGAACCTCGACAACCGTGCCATACGCACCCGGCGGCAGACGCAGCGAGGTATCGCGCACGTCCGAGGCTTTTTCACCAAAGATGGCGCGCAGCAGCTTTTCTTCCGGCGTCATCGGGCTTTCACCCTTGGGGGTGATCTTGCCCACCAGAATGTCGCCCGCCTGAACTTCAGCGCCGATATAGACGATCCCGGCCTCGTCGAGGTTGCGCAGGGCTTCCTCGCCGACGTTGGGAATGTCGCGGGTGATCTCTTCCGGCCCCAGCTTGGTATCGCGGGCGGCGACTTCGTATTCCTCGATGTGGATCGAGGTATAGACGTCATCCTTCAGGATACGTTCGCTGATGAGGATCGAGTCCTCATAGTTGTAACCGTTCCACGGCATGAAGGCCGCGACGATGTTACGACCGACGGCCAGTTCGCCCATGTCGGTGCAGGGACCATCGGCCACCACCTCGCCACGCGCCACGCTGTCGCCCACTTTCACCAGCGGACGCTGGTTGATGCAGGACGACTGGTTCGAGCGTTTGAACTTGCGCAGACGGTAGATGTCGACGCCCGGCTCGCCCGGCTCCAGCATCTCGGTCGCGCGCACAACGATACGCTGCGCGTCCACCTGATCGATGATCCCGGCGCGGCGCGCCATGATCGCAGCGCCCGAATCGCGGGCGACGATGCCCTCGATCCCGGTGCCCACCAGCGGTGCGTCGCTTTGCAGCAGCGGCACGGCCTGACGCATCATGTTCGAGCCCATCAGTGCGCGGTTGGCGTCGTCGTTTTCCAGGAACGGAATGAGCGACGCGGCCACCGACACCAGCTGCTTGGGCGACACGTCGATCATGTCGATCACTTCGCGCGGGTTCAGCATGAAGTCGCCGCCCTTGCGGGTCGACACCAGATCGTTAACGAACTCGCCGGCCTCGTTCAGCGTCGCGTTCGCCTGAGCGATGACGTGGCGCTGCTCTTCGGTGGCCGACAGGTATTGCACCTCATCCGTCACCTTGCCGTCAATGACCTTGCGGTACGGGGTCTCGATGAAGCCGTATTTGTTCACGCGGGCATAGGTGGCCAGCGAGTTGATCAGACCGATGTTCTGACCTTCCGGCGTTTCAATCGGGCACATCCGGCCATAGTGGGTCGGGTGAACGTCGCGAACCTCGAAGCCCGCACGCTCACGCGTCAGACCGCCCGGCCCGAGAGCCGAAAGACGACGCTTGTGCGTCACTTCGGACAGCGGGTTGGTTTGGTCCATGAACTGGCTGAGCTGCGAAGAGCCGAAGAATTCACGCACGGCAGCCGCCGCCGGTTTGGCGTTGATCAGGTCTTGCGGCATGACGGTGTCGATATCGACCGACGACATACGCTCGCGGATCGCGCGCTCCATGCGCAAGAGGCCCAGACGGTACTGGTTTTCCATCAGCTCGCCGACCGAGCGCACCCGGCGGTTGCCGAGGTGGTCGATGTCGTCGATCTCGCCTTTGCCATCGCGCAGCTCGACCAGAGCCTTGATGCACGAGATGATGTCTTCCTTGCGCAGGGTGCGCTGGGTATCAGGCGCATCCAGATCAAGGCGCATGTTCATCTTCACGCGACCCACGGCCGACAGGTCGTAGCGCTCGCTATCAAAGAACAGCGTCTCGAACAGCTGGATCGCTGCGTCGACGGTGGGGGGCTCGCCCGGGCGCATGACCCGGTAGATGTCCATCAGCGCCTGATCGCGGTTCATGTTCTTGTCCGCAGCCATCGTGTTGCGGATGTAGGCGCCGACGTTGACGTTATCGATGTCCAGAACTTCGAACTCGGTCACGCCCTGATCGAGCAGGGTTTTCAGCGAGCCGCCTTTGACTTCGCCGTCCTTGTCCAGTTCCCAGGTGACTTCGTCGCCCGCTTCGATCCAGATCGCGCCGGTCTCTTCGTCGATGATGTCCTTGGCCGAGAAGCGGCCCAGAACATGCTCGAACGGCACCAGCAGATCGGTGATCTGACCGTCGTCGATCCATTTCTTGACCAGACGCGGGGTGGCTTTCTCGCCAGCCTTCAGGATGATCTCACCCGAGGCCGCATCAACCAGATCCATCGTCGGACGGGTGCCGCGCACACGCTCGGGGAAGAACTTGGTGACCCAACCACGGTTCTTTTCCAGACGGTACGTAACGGTGTCGTAATAGGCATCCATGATGCCTTCCTGGGTCAGACCCAGCGCATAGAGAAGCGTCGTCACCGGCAGTTTGCGGCGACGGTCGATGCGCGCAAAGACCAGGTCCTTGGGATCGAATTCAAAGTCCAGCCAGCTGCCGCGATAGGGGATGATCCGGCACTGGAACAGCAGCTTGCCCGACGAGTGGGTCTTGCCCTTGTCGTGGTCGAAGAACACGCCGGGCGAGCGGTGCATCTGCGACACCACAACACGCTCGGTGCCGTTCACGATGAACGTACCGACCGGAGTCATCAAAGGCATGTCGCCCATGAAGACTTCTTGTTCCTTGATGTCCTTGACCGACCGCGCGCCCGTGTCGGGGTCCACATCAAACACGATCAGACGCAGCGTGACCTTCAGGGGGCCCGCAAAGGTCATGTCGCGCTGTTGGCACTCTTCGATGTCGTACTTCGGCTTTTCCAGCTCGTACTTGACGAATTCCAGAACCGCGGTCTCGTTGAAGTCCTTGATCGGGAAGACCGACTGGAACGTGCCCATCAGGCCTTCGCCGTCGAGCGGTTTATCACTGTCACCCGAGCGCAGGAACAGGTCGTAGGACGACTTCTGAACCTCGATCAGGTTGGGCATTTCCAGAACTTCACGGATCTTGCCGAACATCCGACGGATGCGCTTCTGGCCAACATAGGACTGAGCCATGCTCGGTATCACCTTTCAATTTTTTCGCGGATGCGCCTGCCGTCGGGCCTCGGCAAGGCTGCACCCCATGCGAAACAGAAGCTGAGGCCCCATTCCTGCCGATCGTCCCACCGATCAGCTCCCGAGCCCCGGCTGCTTCTGGAAGAAGATCCGCGGGATCACCTGCCAGAAACAGCAGCAGCCGGGCCCGGAGAACACCGGGCCCAGCCATGTCATGCGGTCAGGATGCGCTGTGCATCCCGCCTGATTACTTCAGCTCAACTTTGGCGCCAGCGGCTTCCAGTTTCGCTTTGATCTCTTCGGCTTCAGCCTTCGGAGCTTGCTCTTTCACGGCTTTGCCGCCAGCTTCGACCAGGTCCTTGGCTTCTTTCAGGCCCAGACCGGTGATGCCGCGAACTTCTTTGATCACGTTGATCTTGTTGGCGCCGGCTTCGACCAGGATGACGTCGAATTCGGTTTTTTCTTCCACGGCTTCAGCCGCAGCGCCAGCCGGACCGGCCATCATGACAGCGCCGCCAGCAGCGGGCTCGATGCCGTATTCGTCTTTCAGGATCGTTTTCAGTTCCTGAGCTTGCAGCAGGGTCAGGTTGACGATTTGCTCGGCGAGAGCTTTCAGATCAGACATTTCAGTTTTCCATTCTAACAGGGTGTTGCCGACATGGGGTAATCAACCACCACACGGGCTGTTGGGTGCTCAAGCGGCTTCCCGCTCCTCCAGGGTGGAGAGGATGCTCGCGATGTTCGAAGCAGGTGCGCCAATGGCCCCGGCGATGTTGGAAGCGGGTGCGCCAATGCAGCCCACGATCGAAGCGATAAGCTCCTCCCGCGACGGCATGGATGCCACAGCTTTAACACCTTCCGGCGTCAGTGCCGTATCGCCCATTGCCCCGCCCAGGATCTCAAACTTCTTGTTATCCTTGGCGTAGGCTTCAACCACCTTCGCCGCAGCGACGGGGTCTTCAGAATAGGCGATGACGGTCATGCCCGTCAGAAGTTTAGCGATGCTTGCGCAGGGCTTGCCTTCCAGGGCGATCTTGGCGAGCTTGTTCTTGGCAACGCGTACAGCCCCACCAGCGTCACGCATTTTCGCGCGCAGGGCTTGCATCTCGGCAACCGTCAGACCCGCGTAGTGTGCAACCACAACCACGCCAGAGCTTTCGAAAATCTGGCCGAGCTCGTCGACCAGGGCTTCCTTTTGTGCTCTATCCACAGGTTTGCTCCAAGTTTGGGGGTTTCCCCCGGCTCAATTGCGCCCCGACCGAAGAGCCGAGGCGTTCGGGTCCGAAAGGAGCCGAGTCCAAAACCGCCCGAGGGTATCCCCGGAAACAGTTGTCTCGTTCCCTATCTCAGGCAGGAAATTAAGCCTTACTTAAGCCTTTGCAGGCTATAAACAAGACACCCACCGTCTCGGACAGGACAGGGCGTTTCCGCCCCGCCATTCCCGGCCCGAAGACCGGGAAACTTTGGGCAGGGTGCGTGACGGGCACGCACCCCGCGAAATTACTGACCCAGCGCCGACGCCAGATCAACGCTGACGCCCGGACCCATGGTCGAGGACAGCGAGACCTTGCGCAGGTAGGTGCCTTTGGCACCCGTCGGGCGGGCTTTGCTGACCGCGTCAACGATGGCGCGGACGTTCTCGGCCAGCTTGTCGGCGTCGAACGACACTTTGCCCACGCCAGCGTGGATGATCCCGGCCTTTTCGACCTTGAACTGGACTTCGCCACCCTTGGCGTTGGCCACGGCTTGCGCCACGTCCATCGTCACGGTGCCGACCTTGGGGTTCGGCATCAGGTTGCGCGGGCCCAGGATCTTGCCCAGACGGCCGACCAGCGGCATCATGTCCGGGGTCGCGATGCAACGATCAAAGTTGATCTCGCCGCCCTGGATCGCCTGCATCAGCTCTTCGGCGCCGACGATGTCAGCACCGGCAGCGGTGGCTTCATCAGCCTTGGCGCCACGGGCGAAAACAGCGACGCGCACGGTCTTGCCGGTGCCGTTGGGCAGGCTGACAACACCACGGACCATCTGGTCAGCGTGACGCGGGTCAACGCCGAGGTTGATCGCCACTTCGACGGTCTCGTCGAATTTGGCGGTCGAGGACGATTTCACCAGCGAGACAGCCTCGCCCAGCGGCATCAGGGACGCGGTGCCAAAGGCTTCGCGCGCGGCGCGGGTACGTTTACCGAGCTTTGCCATGACTTACCCCTTGACCTCGATGCCGCAGGATTTCGCCGAACCGACGATGATCTGCATGGCGCCTTCGATATCGACGGCGTTCAGATCTTTCATCTTGGCTTCGGCGATCTGGCGGATCTGCGCGACGGTGACCGAACCGGCAACTTCACGGCCCGGCTTGACCGAACCCTTGGCGCGGTTGCGCTTGCCGACCGGCTTCAGACCAGCGGCTTTTTTCAGGTACCACGAGGCAGGCGAGGTCTTCAGCTCGAGGCTGAACGACTTGTCCTGGTAATACGTGATCACCACCGGAACCGGCGAACCGGGTTCCATGTCTGCGGTCTTCGCGTTGAAGTCCTTGCAGAACTGCATGATGTTGATGCCGCGCTGACCCAGAGCCGGGCCGACGGGCGGGGACGGGTTGGCTTGCCCCGCCTTAACTTGCAGCTTCAGCTGCCCGATAACTTTCTTGGCCATGTGGCCGCTCCTTTTTTCACAACGCCCCGGTATGGGGCCTGCTTAGTGGTCCGGCGAAACCCTTGGGTCCGCCTCCCACGGTGACCACTCAGGCGCCTTTGGTGACCTGAGTGAATTCCAGTTCGACCGGCGTCGGCCGGCCAAAGATCGACACCATCACCTTCAGGCGACCGTTGTCTTCGTCCACTTCCTCGACCATGCCCGAGAAGCCGTCGAACGGACCGTCCGACACCTTGACCTGCTCGCCGACCTCGTAGCGGATCAGGTTGCGCGGCGCTTCCTGACCTTCTTCGACGCGGTTCAGGATCAGGTTGACCTCTTCGTCGCGCATCGGGCTGGGTTTGCCCAGCTGACCCAGAAAGCCGGTGACGCGGTTGATCGAGCTGACCAGATGGTAGGTTTTGTTCGACATCTCCATGCGCACCAGCACATAGCCAGGCATGAAGCGGCGCTCGGACGTCACTTTCTTGCCGCGACGCACCTCGATGACCTCTTCGGTCGGCACGAGAACTTCTTCGATCTCGTCCTCAAGCCCCGCCTCGGCGGTCGCCTGGCGGATCGCTTCGGCGACCTTCTTCTCGAAGTTCGAGAGGACGCTCACCGAATACCAGCGCTTGGCCATGCCATTTCCCCGTCTGCAACGGCCTGAACCGCCGCGAAATTCCATTGACGATCAGAGAGTTGCCCCAGACCTGACCGCGACTGTCCGGCAGACAAAAAATGTGCGCACCGAATCGGTGCGCGTCATGATGCCGGGTGTTCTTGGTGCCTTTATCGATGCCAGCGTGAAACTTCAAGTCCCCGGCTGGATTTTCACCCCTGTTCGCGGCTCAGCTCACAAAGCCCAGCAGCGCGCCCAGACCGGTGCGGATCAACAGGTCAACGGCGAAAAAGAACACTGCAGTCAGGCCGGTCAGAACCAGCACCATGATGGTGCTGACGCCCACTTCGCGGCGGGTCGGCCACGAGACCTTGGCGGTCTCAGCACGTACCTGCTGCATAAAGGTCAACGGGTTGGTCCAAGCCATGGGAACACCTCTGGGCACAATCGCAAGCCACACGAATAGCGGCGCGGCGGGTTGGCGCTCAGATACGCCCCGCCCGTGGCGGATCCAACCCTGCGGGACCAACCAGAGCACGAAGCCGCCGATGTTGACGTTTCTGCAACACAGCACGCGCTGGCCCGCGCGCGGCTCACAAGGCCGACCGTCGGCGGCCATCGCCGCGTCCCTCCGACAGTTCAAAGCCTTGCGTATCCGCGGCACCGGTTTCAGGGTCGCCGCATAGGCCGCAGGGCCGCATTCGGGGATCAGAAGCGATGGGCGCAGATTCTGCTTTACGGCGGAGCCGGGCCGTGGATGGGTCACACAAACCTGCAGCGTGAAAGGCGGTGACATGGATTTTCAGAACTGGATTGCCTTCGTTGCTGCCTCCACGGCCCTGCTGCTCATCCCCGGACCGACGGCGTTGATGATCCTCAGCTATGCCGTCAGTCAGGGCCGACGGGTCGCGCTGGCAACCGTCGCGGGCGTCGTCCTTGGCGATCTGGTGGCCCTGACGGCCTCGCTTGCCGGACTGGGCGCTCTGGTGCTGGCTTCGGCAACGCTGTTCACGGTGCTCAAATGGATCGGCGCGGCCTATCTGGTGTATCTGGGGTTCGCCCTCATCCGCAGCAGCGCCACCGCCGGACCCGGGCAGCCCGGACCCGTCGCCCGGACGAAAGCTGCCCGCGTCTTTGTCCATGCGGCCACGGTGACGGCCCTCAATCCCAAATCCATCGTCTTCTTTATCGCCTTCGTCCCCCAGTTCGTGTCCGTGGACCAGCCCTTGGTGCCGCAATTCGCGATTCTGGCCGCGACCTTCGCCGGCATGGCGGCGATCAATGCCTTCGTGCTGGCGATGCTGGCGGACCGGCTGCGGCACAAGATCGCGCGCCCTACAGTTATCGGCTGGCTCTCCCGGCTGGGCGGCGGCGCGCTGATCGCCATGGGGCTTGCCACCGTCGCGTTCAAACGCTCGGCGTAGTCACGATTGCGACACCGCGCGTCTGCGGGTGCCGGTCAAGGACGTCTCTGATCTGGGAAGGTAAGGATGGCAGGGGCAGCAGGGTTCGAACCCGCGACCTACGGTTTTGGAGACCGTCGCTCTACCAACTGAGCTATACCCCTATCCTTGGCGGGGAACTACGGCAGCGCAAAAGGGAAATCAAGGGGCGAATTTCATCAAGATCGCGCGCAGTCACCCGCCGACCGATTCGCCGCGCCCGTCTTCATCTTGCTGTAAATACGCACCCTGCCTTTTTCCCCACAGGCGCGTGCGCAAGCGGGGTGGGTGGGCGGGAGCGCCGCGCGCGCGCCGGGCCACAGACCCCGACGCCAAAGTGTTGCCATCCCCACCCCCGCCCCTACACCGAAGGCAGGGCCAAACCGGGGGCATCCATGCTGGCAGGCAAGCGCATCCTTCTGATCATCGGCGGCGGTATCGCGGCCTATAAGTCACTCGAACTCATCCGCCTGCTCAAAGGCGCGGGCGCGACGGTCACCCCCGTCCTCACCAAAGGTGGTGCCGAATTCGTCACCCCCCTCTCCATCGCCGCCCTTGCCGGGGAACCGCTGCACCGCGATCTCTTCGACCTGACGACCGAGGCCGAGATGGGCCATATCCAGCTCTCGCGCGCTGCCGATCTGATTGTCGTCGCCCCTGCCACCGCCGACCTCATGGCCAAGATGGCGCAGGGTCACGCCGATGACCTCGCCTCGACCCTGCTGATGGCCACCGACAAGCGCGTGCTGATCGCGCCCGCGATGAACGTCCGCATGTGGAACCACCCCGCCACCCGGCGCAATCTCAGGACCCTTGCCGCCGACGGCATCCTCACCGTCGGGCCTGACAGCGGCGACATGGCCTGCGGTGAACACGGGCCCGGCCGCCTCGCGGAACCCGCCGCGATTCTCGCCGCCATTGACGCCGCGCTCTCGGACGGCCCGCTCAAGGGCAAGCATATCCTCGTCACCTCGGGCCCCACCCACGAACCCATCGACCCCGTGCGCTATATCGCCAACCGCTCCAGCGGCCAGCAGGGCAGTGCCATCGCTGCCGCGCTGCGCGATCTGGGCGCGCGCGTCACCTTCGTCACCGGCCCCGCCACCACACCGCCGCCCCCCGGCGTCACCGTTGTCGCCGTCGAGACCGCCCGTGAGATGCTGGCCGCCGTCGAAGCCGCCCTCCCCGCCGATGCCGCCGTCTTCGCCGCTGCCGTCGCCGACTGGCGGGTGAAATCCGAAGCGGGGCAGAAGATGAAGAAACAGGCGGGCGCACCGCTGCCCGTTCTGGAGTTTACCGAGAACCCCGACATCCTCGCCACCATCTCGCGCCACGCGCAGCGCCCGGCTCTGGTCGTCGGTTTCGCCGCCGAGACCGAGACTGTCATCGCCCATGCCCAGGCCAAACGCGCCCGCAAGGGCTGCGACTGGATCGTGGCCAATGACGTCTCGCCCGCCACCGGCATCATGGGCGGCGGCGAAAACGCCGTGCACCTGATCAGTGACGGCGGTGTCGAAGACTGGCCCCGCCTTCCCAAGCCCGAGGTCGCCCGCCGCCTCGCCGACCGCATCGCACAGGAACTCGCATGACCGTCCAGATCAACCTGACCCGCGAGGCCTGGGCCGACGCCGAGATCGCCCTGCCTGCCTATGAGACTGCAGGCTCTGCCGGGGCCGATATCCGCGCCAACCTGCGCCCCGAGGATCGCGCCACCGGCTTCACCCTCGACCCGTGGCACCGCGCGCTGATCCCCACCGGCCTGAGGCTGGAAATCCCCCCCGGGTTCGAGGTGCAGGTTCGCCCGCGTTCGGGCCTTGCGCTGAAATTCGGCGTCACCCTGCCCAACACCCCCGGCACCATCGACAGCGATTATCGCGGTCCGGTCGGGGTGCCGCTGATCAACCTGTCGGATGATCCCTACACCATCCAGCACGGCGAGCGCATCGCGCAGCTGATCGTCGCCCCCGTGGTGCAGGCGCGTTTCGCGCCCGTCGATGTGCTGGGCGATACCGCGCGCGGCACCGGCGGCTTCGGCTCGACGGGCCGCAGCTGATGATGGCGCTGCTCTTCGCCGCAGCGGCTCTCTGGGCGCTGGCCTGGGTGTTCGGTGTGCCGATGCGCGTGCGGCTGGTGGTGCTGGGCGTGGTCTGGCTGGCGATCGTCGCCGCCCATTTACTGCTGCCCGCCGAGATCCCCTTCCGCGCCAACACCGGCGGCGACGCGCGCCCCTGGCTGGTGCTGGCGATCCTCGCGCTGGCCATCTGGGGCTACCGCGCCCTGCTCGCCCGCCTGCGCCGCCGCGCGCAGGCGAAAGCGCCCGCGCCACCCGACACCACGCCCAAACCGCTGTTCTCCGACACCGAGCTGAACCGCTACGCCCGCCACATGATGCTGCGCGAGGTCGGCGGGCCCGGCCAGCGCGCCCTCAAACAGGCCAAGGTTCTGGTCATCGGTGCCGGCGGCCTCGGCTCGCCCGCCCTGCTCTATCTGGCGGCGGCGGGGGTCGGCACCATCGGGGTGATCGACGATGACACCGTTGATGGCACCAACCTGCAACGCCAGATCATCCACACCGACGCGCGCATCGGCATGCCCAAGGTCTTCTCGGCGCAGGCGCAGATGCAGGCGCTCAACCCTTTCGTCACCGTGCAGCCCTATCACCGCCGCCTGACCGAAGCCGAGGCCGAGCAGCTCTTTGCGCAGTATGACCTGATCCTCGACGGCACCGATAATTTCGACACCCGCTACCTGACCAACCGCATCGCCGTGCAATGCGGCAAACCGCTGATCGCCGCCGCCATCACGCAATGGGAGGGGCAGATCGCCCTCTACGACCCCGCGCGCGGCGGCCCCTGCTTTGAATGCCTCTTCCCCGAGCGCCCCGCCCCCGGCCTCGTCCCCAGCTGCGCCGAGGCAGGCGTCATCGCCCCGCTTCCCGGCGTCCTTGGCTCGATGATGGCCGTTGAAGCGCTCAAGACCCTGACCAATGCCGGTGCGCCCCTGCGCGGCGCGCTGGTGATCTACGACGGCCTCTACGGCGAATCCCGCCGCATGACCACGCATGCCCGCGCCGATTGCCCCGTCTGCCACGGCAAAGGCGCCACCGCCTGACCGCGCAACGCGCCTTGCCAACTTTATGCTCTAAATATCCTGGGGGGTGAATTCGGCGTCAGCCGAAGAGGGGGGCAACGCCCCCCTGCCTGCTTCTTCACGCGCGCTCAGCCCGGCAGACGCAGCACGACGTTCTCGAACGGCGCGCCCTGATCGTCGTCAGCGCGGCGCGAGATCTCTTCAAACCCAAGCTGCCGATAGAACGCCATCGCACGGCTGTTGTCGGTGTAGACCTCCAGCTCCAGCGTGCCTTTTTTCTCCCGCGCCAACGCCATCAGCGCGCGGCCGATGCCCTGCCCATGGGCGTCGGGCTGAACGAACAGCCCGCCGACAAAGCTTTCCAGCAACCCGATAAACCCGACCGGCTTTGTGCCGCGAAGGGCAACCCAGGTCTCGGCCTTGGGCAGGTAGATCTCTTCGACCAGCGCCTGATCCCTGCGCAGACGCTCTTCCCCCAGAAACCCATGCGCCTGACGCGAGGCTTGCAACCAGATGTCGGACAGCGCGGCCAGATCCTCGTCCCGATAGGGGCGAAAGGTCAGCGCGGCCGGTTCCCCGACAGCCGGGGCGGGCTGCGGCTTGAACAGCCGGGCCTGCAATCGTTGCAGCGCGGGTTTGCGGGCGTGATCGGGCATGGCGGCCTCTCTTGTCTCAGGGCCCGCCTGCTAGAGCCTCACCGCAGCCGGGTCAAGCCGACCGGCCGGCGCTCACTCGCGCCCGCGCAGGATATCCGTCAGCCGGATCGGGCCGCTCTCTCCGGCCAGCAGCGCGCGGTAGAGCACCACCGATTCCGTCACCCGCATCACGTAGTTGCGTGTTTCGGTGAAGGGGATCATCTCGACCCAGTCCACCGGGTCCATCGCCGGGTCGCGCGGATCGCCGTTCTCGCGCGCCCAGCGGGTCGGGCGTCCGGGGCCGGCGTTATACGCGGCGGCGACCATCGACAGCGTGCCGCCGAATTGTTCGGACATCTCTTGCAGATACCCCGCGCCCAGCACCGCGTTATAGGCAGGGTCCGAGGTCAGCAGCCCCTCTTCGAACCCGACCCCCAACTGCCGCGCGACATGCGCGCCGGTCGCGGGCATCACCTGCATCAGCCCGCGCGCATCGGCAGGGCTGACGACGCGGGGATCGAACTCGCTCTCGCGCCGGGCGATGGACAGGACCAGATCGGCGGGCACCGCCAGTTGCATGGTCGCAAGCTCGGTCACCGGGAAATACGCATGTGGCAGCAGGATGCCCCGCGTGATCGCCAGCTTGGCGATCCTGAGCGCGAAATTCGGCTCGCCCCGGTCCAGCCAGAGCTGCGCCAGCGACCCCAGTTCGGCCTCGGTCTCAAGGTTCTCGGCCAGTTGCAGCGTGAAGCGCCGCGCTTCGTACCACTGACCCGAGGCATGCAGCAGCAAGGCCGCCTGCAGGATTTCCGAAGACGCAAGCGGCAACGTGTGCCAGTCGGGATAGGTGGAGGGCGCGATCAGCGCCGGGTCCAGCGGCTGACCGATCCGCTCGGCGGCGAGCTGGCCATAGAACGCCGTCTGATGGCGCGCGCCAAAAGCATAGGCTTCCTGCGCCGCTTCCGGGTTGCCCAGCGCCTCTTGCGCCCGCCCCTCCCAATAGCCCGCGCGCCCCAGCGTGATCGGGCTGACCGAGCGTTCGCGCAGCGTCTGGAAATGCCCCAGCGCCTCGGCGGGCCGGTTGAGAAAGCGCAGCGCGACATAGCCCGCCAGCCACTCCAGATCCGCCATCGCGCTGCCATGGTCAGTCAAGCCGTGGTTCGCCGCCAGATCATAGGCCAGCTGCGCGTCGCCCGCGTCCATCGCGTTGCGCGCCAGACGCGCGCGTTGCCCGGCCCAGGCCTCGGGCCGGCCAAGGGTGTCGGCGGGCTGGGCGCGCAGCAGCTCGGCGGCGCCGTCGGTCATCCCCCGTGCCAGCCGCCAGCGGAACCGGTCATAAGCAAGGCCCGGATCATCGGCCAGTGACGCAGGCACGGCGGAAATCATCGCGTCGACCCCGTCCGCGCGGGCCTGCAACGCCAGCCGCGCGCGCGCCAGCGCGGCCTGCCCGGCAGTGACGCGCGGCATCATCCGCTCGGCGGCGGCACGCTCGCCGTCCCACAGCAGCGCATCCAGCCGCGCGGCGTTGAGCGGGCGCAGAAAATCGCCATGCGCGGCCAACAGCCGGTCTTCGGTCGCCGGGTCCAGCTCGCGCTCAAGCCAAAGGGTGCGCAACGTACCGGTCGGGTCCGCGCCGGTCGCGACCTGCGCGGCCAACAGCGCCAGATAGCCTTGCCCGGTCTGCGGCTGGCGTGTGGCGAACCAGCCGAGGATCACTTCGGGCGGCTGGTCCGTCATCCGCGATTCGGCCCGCGCGCGCAAAAGGTCCATGCCCGGCCAGTCGCGGTGCGAGGCTTCGAACGCGACATAGGTGGAAAAGTCGCCCGCAATGCCTTCGCGCAGGATCCGCCATGTCGCGACCCGCACGCCCACCGGCCCCGCCGCATCGCGCAGGGTGGCGAAACCCTGCGCATCGCCGGCCCGCACGGCGCTGACCAACGCGCCAATGGCCCCACCCGCCCGGGGTGGCGGCGGGCCATCCCAGGACAAAGCAGGACTGGCGACGCCAAGGGCGGCGAGGGTGAGAACGGCAGGGTAACGGCGCATGCTTACTCTTGAAAAGGAGGTCCAGAGAGTCTAACCGCGTGGGACGTCTGCGCAACACACAATGGGGTCAGGTCCGACCCCGCGCGCGGAACTCTGAGATCGGACCACCAAGAGGAGTACAGGATGTTCCGGGGATCGCTTCCCGCCCTGATCACGCCGTTCAAGAACGGTGCGGTCGATTTCGAGGCGCTCGCGGCCTTGGTCGAGTGGCATATCGCTGAAGGTAGCCATGGGCTCGTGCCCGTGGGAACCACCGGCGAAAGCCCGACCTTGACGCATGAAGAGCACGAACAGGTCGTCGAGGCCGTGGTCAAGGCCGTGAAGGGCCGTGTCCCGGTGATCGCCGGTGCCGGTTCGAACAACACGGTCGAGGCGATCCGTCTGCTCAAACACGCCGAGAAGGTCGGTGCGGATGCGGCGCTGGTTGTGACCCCCTATTACAACAAGCCGACGCAAGCCGGGCTGATCGCGCATTTCCGCGCGCTGCACGATGCCTCGTCCCTGCCGATCATCATCTACAACATTCCCGGCCGCTCGGTCGTGGACATGTCGCCCGAAACGATGGGCGAGCTGGCCAAACTGCCGCGCATTGTCGGGGTCAAGGATGCCACCGGCAAGATCGAGCGCGTCTCCATGCAGCGCGACACCTGCGGCAAGGATTTCATCCAGCTCTCGGGCGAGGATGCCACGGCTCTGGGCTTCAACGCCCATGGCGGCACCGGGTGCATTTCGGTCACGGCAAATGTCGCGCCGCGGCTGTGCGCACAGTTCCAGGAGGCCACGCTGGCCGGGGATTATGCGCTGGCGCTCGAGTATCAGGACCGCCTGATGCCGCTGCACACGGCGATCTTCATCGAGCCGGGTCTCGCGGGTGCCAAATACGCGCTGTCGCGGCTGGGCCACTGCGAGAACGAGGTCCGCCTGCCACTGCTGGGCGTCACCGACAGCACCGCAGCGGTGATCGACGCGGCCATGCGCCACGCCGGAATCCTGAACTAAGAGTGCGGGCCTCGGGGGCATCGAGCCCCCTCGGCCCGCATGGGCTGCCGCCCAAACCTGCTTCAAGGGTGAGGAGCGAATGGACAATTGTCCAGTGGACGATTGTCCGCGACGCAAGACGCGCCCCCTTGAAAATCCCCCCGTGGATACTTTCAGACAGAAAATGAAACAGGGTTAACGAACCCCTATCATCTGTCCTTAAATATCCTGGGGGGTGAATTGGCCGTCAGGCCAAGAGGGGGGCAAGGCCCCCCTGCCCGGCCACCCCAGAGGGCGATCCCAATCAACCCGCCGCCAGGCCCAGCAAGATCTCCGCCAAAGCCTTTGGCTGCGTCAACATCGGCGCGTGCCCGCAGTGTAGCGTGAATTCTGCCTCACAGGGCGTCGCCGCGACCATCTGGCGTTGCAGCGCGGGTGTCACCACAAGGTCCTGATCACAGAACACATAGGCGCGTGGCACCGCCGCGAAGCCCGGCCCGATCACCGCCTTGTCCTTCTGCGCCTTGTCCGACTGCACGCTCATCGCCGACATCGCCAGCACTGCGGCCTTGGCCGTGGCGTCAGGGAACAGCACCTCTGCCGCCGCCGGATCCAGCACCGTGGTTCCCGGCACCGGCCCCTTGCGGACCGCCCCCATCACCCCTGAGGTTGCTTGCTGGCGGATCAACCCCAGCAGGCTCTCCCCATCGCGCGGCAACAGCGCCGTCACAAAAGCGCAGGCCCGCACCTGTTTCGGCTGCCGTGAAGCCACCTGCGCGATCACGATCCCGCCCATCGAATGCCCGACCAGCAGCGCCGGCGGCCCGGCCAACAACCGCGCCTCGACATGGTCCACATACGCTTCCTGCCCGATCTCGCCCGATGGTTCTGCCCCGCGCCCGTGCCCCGGCAGGTCCAGCGCCTCGACCTGATGCCCGGCCTCCGTCAGCAACGGCTCGACCGCCGCCCAGCTTTTCGCATTCCCCCAGGCCCCGTGAACCAGAATGATACGCGCCATAAACCCTCTCCCGTTTCGCCGCATGCTGCCCCGCGCCTTGCGGCGCGGCAAGCGGTCCCTGCCCGGCTGACGTGGCGTCCTCGTCCCGTTGCCGCGCTAGGCGCATCGCGGCGCGGCCGTTAGCATGCTGACAAAGCCACGGAGGCCCGCCCGATGACCCAACCCACGACCACCCTCGCCCTCGCCCTGCGTGACGGCGGTTATGCCAAGGCCCCGACGCCGCAGGTGCCTGACAGTCTTGCGCCCTTCCTCGACCTGCGCGACGTGCCGTTGCCCGGCCTCGCCCCCGGACAGGTGCTGATCGCGGTGATCCTCAGCCCGGTGAACCCCTCGGACCTGTTCTTCGTGCAGGGCGGCTATGGCCAACCCCGCGTTCAGGGTCAGGCGGCGGGTTTTGAAGGCGTTGGCCGCGTGATCGCCACCAACGGTGCCGACGCGTTGATCGGCCAGCGCGTCGCCTTCCTGGGCACCGGGACCGGTGCCTGGGCCAAACACGCCATCGCCGATGCGGCGCTCTGCATCCCCCTCGACGAGGCGGTCAGCGATATCGACGGCGCGGCGCTGATCGTGAACCCGCTGACGGCCGTCGCGCTGGTCGAGCGCGCGCGCAGCGGTGGGCAGGCATTCGTGGTGAACGCCGCCGGTTCGCAACTTGGCCGCCTCATCCTCGGCCTCGCCCGCGACGAAGGCCTGACCGCGATCGCCGTCATCCGCCGCCCCGGCGAGGAAGACGCCCTGCGTGACGCGGGTGCTGCCGAGGTGCTGGTCACCAGCGACCCCGCCTTCCGCGCACAGGCCGCCGCCGTGATCAAGGCGCACAAACCCCGGGTGCTGCTGGATGCGGTGGGCGATCAGGCCACGGCGGATCTGTTCTTCGCCATGCCCTCGGGCGCGCGCTGGGTCAGTTACGGCAAGATGAGCGACGACGCCCCGTCGCTGACCCAGATGGGCCAGTTCATCTTCATGGACAAGCATATCGAAGGCTTCTGGCTCAGCCGCTGGCTTCCCTCGGCCCCCGCCGACCGGGTCGCGGCTGTCGTCGCGCAGGTCCAGACCCGCTTCGCCACAGGCACCTGGACCACCCGCGTTGCCACCGAGCTGACACTAGATCAGGCGATCGATGGCATCCTGCCCGCCTATGCCACCAGCAGCGGCAAGGTCATGATCCGCCCGTAGCAAAGGCCCGCGGTTAACACCCCGTTAACCGCGCCCCTTCTTTGCTCTCCAAATATCCTCGGGGGTGAATTCGCTGCAAGCGAAGAGGGGGGCTGAAAGCCCCCTTGCCCGACCCGCCAAAGCGTTGCCGTCAGCCGTTCTCGCGCAGCACGCCGCCCGCCAGATACAGCGAGCCGCAGATCAGCACGCGCGCTTCCGGCGCGTCGCGGGTGATGGCTTGCAGCGCCTCCAGCACCGAGCCTGCGGTCTGCGCCTGCAGGCCTGCGGCTTGCGCCGCCGCCGCTGTCGCCTCGGCGGTCAGCGTCGCCGCCTCACCCGGGATCGACACGGCATAAAGCGCGTCGGCGTGGCCCATCAGGGGCGTCATGAACCCCTTGATGTCCTTGGTGTTCAGCATCCCGCAGATCAGCCATGTGGGGCGTTTGGCCAAGCGGTCCAGCGTCGCGGCAATCGCCAGACCTGCCGCCGGATTATGCCCGCCGTCCAGCCACAGCTCGGCCTTGGGTGCCGCGTCGATCAGCGGGCCGTGGCGCAGGCGTTGCATGCGCGCGGGCCAGTAGGCTTTGGTAACAGCAGCCTCGAACGCCGCGCTGCCAAACCCCAGCGCGCGCAGCACCGCCAGAGCGGCCCCGGCATTCTCGACCTGATGCGGCCCGGGAAGATTGGGCAGCGGCAGATCCAGCAGGCCGTTCTCGTCCTGAAACACCAGCCGCCCGCGTTCTTCAAAGGCGTGCCAGTGCTGACCCGACGCGATCACCGCAGCACCCAGCCGTTCGGCCCGCGCCTCGATCACGGCAAGGCCCTCTTCGGCTTGCGGGCCGACCACACAGGGCACGCCGCGCTTGATGATCCCGGCCTTTTCGCCGGCGATCTCGGCCAGCGTGTCACCCAGATATTGCTGGTGATCGACCGAGACCGGCGTGATCACCGTCATCGCCGGTTTCTCAACGACATTGGTGGCGTCCAGACGACCGCCCAACCCGACTTCCAGCAGCAGATAATCCGCCGGCGTGCGGGCAAAGGCGAGGATCGCGGCGCAGGTGGTGATCTCGAAATAGGTGATCGTGTCACCGCCATTCGCCGCGTAGCATTCATCGAGCAGCGCGGTCAGCGCGTCTTCGGTGATCAGTTCACCTGCCAGCCGGATCCGCTCGTGAAAGCGGGCCAGATGCGGCGAGGTATAGGCGTGGACGCGCTTGCCCTCGGCCTCGAGCCCGGCGCGAATCATCGCCTGGGTCGAGCCCTTGCCATTGGTCCCGGCGATATGGATCACCGGGGGCAGGTCGTTCTGCGGGTTGCCCAGCGCGGCGAGCAAGCGCCACATCCGGTCCAACGTCAGGTCGATGATCTTGGGATGCAGGGCCAGCATCCGGGCGAGGATGACATCAGAACCGGTCGCGCTCACGATTGGGGTTCACCCGTGGTCGGTGCGTCGGTGGCAGCAGGGGCGAGCGACTCGGCATCGGGCGCAGGCAGATCGCCCGCCACCGCCGGCGGCAACCCGCTGAGCATGCGCAGGATGGTGATCAGCTCGTCGCGCATGTCTTTGCGATTCGTCACCCGGTCGAGCATGCCGTGATCCAGCAGATACTCGGCGCGCTGGAAGCCTTCGGGCAGCTTTTCGCGGATGGTCTGCTCGATCACGCGCGGCCCGGCAAAGCAGATCAGCGCGTTCGGCTCGGCGATCTGCACGTCGCCCAGCATCGCATAAGACGCCGTGACACCGCCGGTCGTGGGATGGGTCAGCACGCAGACATAGGGAAGCCCGGCTTCCTTGAGCATCTGGATCGCCACCGTGGTGCGCGGCATCTGCATCAGGGACAAGATCCCCTCCTGCATGCGCGCGCCGCCAGCGGCCGAGAACACCACCAGCGGGGCCTTGTGGGCAATCGCCCGCTCGGCGGCCGCGATCAGCGCGTTGCCGACATACATGCCCATCGACCCGGCCATGAAGCTGAAATCCTGCGCCGCCGCCACAACGGTCATCCGGCCCAGCTCGCCTTCGGCGACCAGCATCGCCTCTTTCTCGCCGGTGGCTTTTTGCGCGCCTTTCAGGCGGTCGGGATATTTCTTCTGGTCGCGGAACTGCAGCGGGTCGACGACCGGCTCGGGCACCGAGACCTCGCCGAACACGCCGCCGTCGAACAGTGCCTTGAACCGCTCACGCGGCGAGATCGCCATGTGATGGTTGCAGTTCGTGCAGACCTGCAGGTTATCGGTCAGTTCGCGGTGGAACAGCATGGTGCCGCACTCGGGGCACTTGGACCACAGATTCTCGGGCACCTCGCGGCGCGAGAACAGCGAATTGATGGTCGGGCGGACGTAGTTGGTGATCCAGTTCATCGGGTCTCCCCTCTTTGCTGGATCCAGATAGGACGCGGCCAGCCAGAATGCAACACAGGCCCGCGCCTTACCGGCGACGCACCCACAAACGACAGGCGGCCCAGACAGCCACCATCAGGATCATGTCGGAATAGAGCAGGGGCCGCAGCAGCTCTTCCCCCGCAGCCCCGTCGGGCAGCCGCAGTAGGGCCAGACCGTCCAGCCCGCCCATCACGCTGATCACCAGGATCGCCAGCACGTTATTGGCAAAGTGCAGACCCCAGGCCAGTCCCAGCGCCCCGGTGCGCTGCGTCAGATCCGAGGCGATAAGGCCAAACAGCGCCGTCGATGCAACAACGACCCACGCCAGCCCGCCCAGTTCCTCGGCATTGAAATGCGCCATGCCGAACAAGAGCGAAGGCACGATCAGATAGACCAGCGGCTGCGCGAACCGCGCCGCGAGCTGGCTTTGCACATAGCCCCGAAACACCAGTTCCTCGGCCCCGGTCTGGATCAGGATGCCCAGCAGCGCCAGCGGCAGGAAGGTCAGCCACACCCCCAGATCCGGCGTCAGCGCCAGAGGTGGCAGCCAGGGCGCAATCGCCAGGGTCATCGTGCCGCCGATCAGCGCCATCGCCCCAACCCCGATGACGAAATCGCGCAACACCAGCGGCGCGCGGCCCAACAGGCTGCGCAGGCTTCGGCGGTGCAGCAGGTGCATCGTCACCCACAGCCCGGCCCAGCCGCCCAGAAAGGTGCTCAGCAGCAGCACAAGCGACCACGGGTCGGACCCGGTGCTGATCCGCCCCAGCTGGACCGAGAACACATCCCCGCCCTGCCACGCCCAAAGCACCGCCCCCATGGCGACCATCCACAAGACGTAAATCGCAAGGGCGACGGCCAGCCCCAGCACCGTCCGCCACAGCTGACGGCGGGGCCGCGCGGGCGCGACAAGAGGCTCGTAGCTGGGCGGGATCATGCCGTGGGGCGCTCGAAGCGGGCGCGCGCGGCTTCCGACTTGGCATGCTGGGCGCAGGTCGGCAGGTGGTCATTGACCATGCCTATCGCCTGCATGAACGCATAAACCGTCGCCGGACCGACGAATTTCCAGCCGCGTTTTTTCAGATCCTTGGACATCGCCACCGAGGCAGGCGAGCTGGCGATCCCCGGCGTCGGGGCCTCGCTCGGCTCGTAGCCCCAGACATAGGCGGCAAAGCTGGTGCCGCTTGCCTGCAGCTCCAGCAAGCGGCGGGCGTTGTTGATCGTCGCGTCGATCTTGCCACGATGGCGCACGATGCCCTTGTCCTGCAGCAGCCGCGCGACATCGCCCTCATCGAAACCCGCGACTTTCTGCGCATCGAACCCTGCAAAGGCCAGCCGGAACGTGTCGCGCTTTTCCAGAATGGTGCGCCAGCTCAGGCCGGACTGGAAGGCCTCAAGCGTCAGCTTTTCGAACAGGCGCTGATCCTCACCGACCGGATAGCCCCAGTCGTCATCATGATAGGCGATGTATTGCGGGGTCGAGAGACACCACCAGCAGCGGTGCTGCCCATCGGGGCCGGGTTCGGTGTGCATAGTGCCTCCAGAGATTTCCGCCGCATTGTCGCGGTTCTGCGCGCGGGGTCAATTGCAACCGGGCGCGGCTGTCGTCACTGTGAGCGGTATGGATGGATGGGGCAGCCTTGTCGCCGCGATGGCGGTGTTTGTCGGCGCGCACCGGCTGATGGTATGGCCAAGGGTGAAAGCGCCTCTGGTCGCCCGGCTGGGGGCGGGTGGCTTCACGCTGGCCTATTCGGCGCTGTCGGTGGCGCTGCTGGTCTGGGTGATCGTGGCGGCGGCGCGCTCGCCCTTTGTGCCGCTCTGGTCGCCCGCCGCGTGGCAGGCCTGGGCGGCACTGGCGCTGATGCTGGTAGGTTGCGTACTGGTCGCGCAGGCGCTGGCCGGGGTGAATCCGTTCAGCTTTGGCAGCCGCACTGCGCCGTTTGATCCTGAGCGACCGGGTATCGCTGGCGTTACCCGCCACCCGGTTCTGCTGGCGCTGGCGCTCTGGGCGCTGGCCCATACGCTGGCCAATGGCGATCTGGCGCATGTGCTTTTGTTCGCGCCGATGGGGCTTTTTGCCCTGCTGGGCATGGCGGCCATCGACCGCCGCAAGCGCCGCGTGATGCCCGACTGGAACGCGCTCTCCCGCAACACCGCGCTGCTGTCGCTGCGCGGCGTTGCGGCCCTGCCGCTCTGGCCCAGTCTGGCTGGCGTGGCCGCCTGGGCCGCGCTGATCGCGCTGCACCCGCTGGTGATCGGCGCCGATCCGTTAGGCTGGCTGCGTTAGTCGCCCAGCATCCGCTTGAACCAGCCCTTCTTGGGCGCGTCGCCCTCGGCGTCGGCTTCGGGCGCGTCGGCTTTGGGGCCTTCGACGGCATCGGCAAAGCGGGCGAAGAAATCATCCGCCATCTTGCGGGCAAAACCGTCGATGATGCGACTGCCCAGCTGCGCCAGTTTACCGCCGACCTTGGCATCGACCTGATAGGACAGCTTGGTGCCCTCGCTGCCATCCTCCAGCGTCTCAAGCTCCAGCGCGACCTTGGCCTCGCCCTTGGCAAAGCCGGCAGCGCCACCCTTGCCCTCACCCAGCAGGGTAAGGCTCTGCAGTTCGACGATATCGGCAAAGGTCACGCGACCGGCAAAGCGCGCCTTGACCGGGCCGACCTTTTGCACGACGGCGGCCTCATAGCCCTCTTCCACCGATCCACTCAGCTCTTCACAGCCGGGCACAGCGGATTTGAGCACCTCGGCATCCAGCAGCGCGGCCCAGACCACGGCAGGCGGGGCGGCAATAATACGGCTGTCGATCATCTGCATGACAAAATCCTCCCTGGGTCGCGGGCACCTTAGGGCACCGGCGCAGGCTGTGAAAGCAGGCTTTTGTCTCTCAGACCTTCGTCGCATGAACGGGCGGTTCCGGGATGCCACGCAGCCTGCTATCGTGGGTGCCCAAGACCCGGAGCCAGCCCATGACCGCCAGCGCCCAGACCTTTGCCCACGCCCTGATCATCGAAGACCACCCGCTGTTTTGTGACGCGCTGGCGCTGACCTTGCGTGGCATCGCGGGCAACATCGCGGTGGACACGGCGCATTCACTGGGCGCGGCACTGACGCGTCTGGAAAGGGCGCCACAGCCGGATCTGGTGCTGCTCGACCTCGACCTGCCCGACGTTGACGGGCTCGACGGTCTGCTCCGTCTGCGCGCCACGCACCCTGAGCTGCCGGTGCTGGTGGTGTCTTCAATGGCCGAACCGCGGCTGATCCGGGCGGCGCTGGCTGCCGGTGCCGCGGGCTTCGTACCCAAGCACGCCGGTCGCGACAGCGTCCGCGCGGCACTGGACGCGCTGGGGCATGGGCGGACATGGCTGCCCGAAGGGATCGCGGCGGATGAAGCCGACGCCAGCGCCGATTCCGTCGCCCGCCTCGCCCAACTGACCCGCCAACAGGCCCGCATTCTGGAACTGCTCTGCCAGGGACGGCTGAACAAACAGATCGCCTGGGAGCTGTCGATCGCCGAAACGACGGTGAAGGCGCATGTCACCGCCATCATGCGCAAACTCGGCGTGCAGAGCCGGACGCAGGCCGTGCTGATCGCCCAACAGGCGCGGTTCACCAGCTTCGTGCCCGAAGGGTGAGCGGCGCTCGGGATATTTAGAGACAGAAAATAGGGGCGTTAACCTTCAGTTAACCGCGCATTTTCTGTCTGAAAATATCCTCGGGGGGTGAATTCGGCTTCAGCCGAAGAGGGGGCTGAAGGCCCCCCTCAACGCACGAAAAGGAACGCGCGCGGGCTTGCCCGCGCGCTCCGCTCGCATCGGGCGACGCGTGATCACCCACGCTCGTTGCGAAGCGGACGCGACAGGAGCAGGTCTTTCGCCTGCTCAAGGCTGACCTGTTCACGCAGCAAGGCCGAAACCATGCAGGTGACCGGCAGCATGTCGGGGTCAGCATCCTGGGCGATGGCGTGGGCGGTCATCACGCCCTCGACCGTCTGGGTCAGGTCTGGCGCTTCGCCCCGGCCGATCGCCTGCCCGTGCCGGAAGTTGCGCGATTTGTCCGAGGTACAGGTCAGCACCAGATCACCGAAGCCCGAGAGGCCCCAGAGCGTCTCGGCCTGCGCCCCGCGCGACTGGGCCAGCCGCCCGATCTCGGCAAAGCCGCGGGTCATCAATGCGGCGCGCGCACTTTCGCCAAAGCCTGCGCCCAGCACGACACCGGCGGCAATGGCGATGACGTTCTTCAGCGCCCCGCCCCATTGCGCCCCCACCACGTCATGCGCCAGATAGAGCCGCAGATTATGGCTAGCCAGCGCCGCCTGCAGCGCCTCGCCGCCCGCGCCCTCAACCGCCAGCGTCAGCGCCGTCGGCTTGCCCCGGGCGATATCCGCGGCGAAGCTCGGCCCGGTCAGCACAGCCGTCTGCGCCCCCGGGATCACCTGCCCCAGCACCTGCGTTGGCAACAGCCCTGTGCCCAGCTCAACCCCCTTGCAACACGCCACCAGCCGACGGTCGGCCAGAAACGCCGCATGCGCCCCGGCCAGCCCCCGCAGGGTCTGCGTCGGGACGGCGAGCAGCAGCACCGGGGCCTGCGCCGCCATCGCGACATCGGCGGTGACGTCCAGACCATCGGGGAACGCCGCACCCGGCAGGCGCGCGACATTCTCGCGCGCGGCCGCCATCGCAGCAGCCTGCTCCACATCCCGTGCCCAAAGCACCACGCGCTTTCCCGCCTGCGCCAGCGCAATCGCCAGCGCGGTTCCAAAGGCTCCGGCACCTAGAACGCCAATATCTGGCCGCATTACGACCGTCCTTTCCGCCCTTTGGGGCTTTGCACCTTCGGTTCCCTGCCGCTAAGAGGGTTCAAACGCCCTTGTGCGGCAGGAGGGCCGAGATGGTCGATATCGCAACCCGCGTCCATAATCACAACTGGAAGATCGATCCGATCGTCCGGTCGCTGATCGACACAGACTTTTACAAGCTTCTGATGTGCCAGTCGATCTTTCGCAACCAGCCCGAGACGCGCGTCACCTTCAGCCTGATCAACCGTTCGAAAGACGTGCGGCTGGCCGACCTGATCGACGAAAGCGAATTGCGTGAGCAACTCGACCACGTGCGCTCGCTCTCGCTGACGCGGGGGAAAGCACATGGCTGCGCGGGAACACCTTCTATGGCAAGCGGCAGATGTTCCGTTCCGATTTCATGGAATGGTTCGAGGCGCTGCGCCTGCCACCCTACCAGCTGGAAAAACGTGACGGTCAGTACGAGCTGACGTTCGAGGGCGCCTGGCCGGAAGTCATGCTCTGGGAGATCCCGGCGCTGGCGATCCTGATGGAGCTGCGCTCGCGCGCGGTGCTCAAGAGCATGGGCAAGTTCGAGCTGGAAGTGCTCTATGCCCGCGCGATGAGCCGGGTCTGGGAGAAAGTCGAACGCCTGCGCGCCATTCCGGGGCTGAAACTGGCCGATTTCGGCACACGGCGGCGGCATTCGCACCTGTGGCAGGACTGGTGCGTACAGGCGATGATGGAAGGCCTGGGCGATGCCTTCACCGGCACCTCGAACTGCAAGATCGCCATGCGCCGCGAGATCGAAGCGATCGGTACCAACGCGCATGAATTGCCGATGGTCTATGCCGCCCTCGCCGACAGCGACGCCGAACTGGCGCAGGCACCCTACAAGGTGCTGGCTGACTGGCACGAGGAACACGATGGCAACCTGCGCATCATCCTGCCCGACACCTATGGCACCGCAGGCTTCCTCAAACACGCCCCCGACTGGCTGGCGGGCTGGACCGGGATGCGCATCGATTCCGGCGATCCCGCCGAGGGGGCCGAGGGGGCAATTCGCTGGTGGAAAGAACGGGGCGAAGACCCGCTGAACAAGTTGGTGATCTTTTCGGACGGGCTGGATGTGGACAAGATCGAAGCCCTGCACAGGCAGTTTGCAGGCCGGGTGAAAGTGTCCTTCGGCTGGGGTACGCTGCTGACCAATGACTTCCGCGGTCTTGTTGCCGACGACGCCCTCGCGCCTTTCTCGCTGGTCTGCAAGGCGATCTCGGCGGACGGAAGGCCAACGGTAAAGCTGTCGGATAACCCCAACAAAGCCATGGGCCCGGCGGACGAGATCGCGCGCTACAAGCGTGTGTTCGAACTGGGCGCGCAGCAGGCGCTGGACGTCATCGTGTGACACGCCGTGTCGGGGGGCTGCCGCCCCCGAACCCCCTGCCCAAAGGGGTGAGCACGCTCCCCCTTTGGAAACCCCCCGTGGATATTTTCAGACAGAAAATAAAACAGGGTTAACGAAACCTTATCATCTGTCCTTAAATATCCTGGGGGGTGAATTGGCCGTCAGGCCAAGAGGGGGGCAAGGCCCCCCTGCCCGGTCGCCCGAGGGCGCGGCGGCGGCAGCCGACAGGGGGCGAGGGCGAAACCCCGCCCTAGCTGCGCAGCGCCGGCAGCCCCACACCCGTGCTCTCGAACCCGCCGTCTGCCGCGACGATCTGGCCGGTCACGTAGCTCGCCTTGTCCGAGCACAGGAACACGATCACCTCGGCGATCTCGCGTTCGGTGCCGTAGCGGTTGAGCGGGATCGCGTCGTGATAGGCGTCGATGATCTCCTGGCTATGCACCGCCATCGCCAGCTTGGTGCGCACCGGCCCCGGGCAGACGCAGTTGCAGCGGATGCCGTATTCCCCCAGTTCCGCCGCCTGCTGCTTCGTCAGCTGGATCACCGCCGCCTTGGATGTGCCATAGGCCACCCGCAGCGTCGACGCCCGCAATCCGCTGATCGAGGCGATGTTCACAATCGCGCCCTTGGTTTCTTTCAGCGCCGGGATGGTTTCCTGCGACATCAGGAACACGCCGTCCAGATTGGTGCTCATCACCCGCCGCCAGCGATCAAAGGTGGTTTCCTCGATCGGGCCGAAATCCGCCACGCCCGCGTTGTTCACCAGCGCGTCGATCCGTCCGAAGCGTTTTTGCACCTGCGCGACGGTGGCCGCCACCTCGTCAGGGATCGAGACGTCGCAGGCGAAGTGCTCGGCCTTCTCCAGATCAGCCGCGCTGCTGTCGAGTTCGGGCAGGTCGCGGTCGATCATGGCGACCTGCCAGCCCGCTTCCAGAAACAGTTTCGTCGTGGCCAGACCGATGCCGCGCGCGGCGCCGGTGACGAGGGCGGTTTTCAGCATACCAACTCCTATTGATGCGCCGTCACGATGGCGCAGAGCATTTCGAACATCAAGGACACGCCCAGAAAGGCCGTGCCCCCGGCAGGGTCAAACGGCGGCGAGACCTCGACCAGATCCGCGCCAACGATCTTCACCCCGCGCAGCAACCGCGCGCATTCCAGCGCCTGCCACGAGGTCGGGCCGCCGACCTCGGGCGTGCCGGTGCCCGGCGCATAGGCGGGGTCGACGAAGTCAATGTCATAGCTGACGTATGTGTCACCCGTACCGACGATGTTGCGGGCCTCGGCCATCACATCCTCGACCCCGCGCCGGTGGAAATCCTCGATCGGGATCACCCGGATGCCGACCGCCTTGGCGAAATCACGGTCCTCACTGTCATAGGCCGTGCCGCGAATGCCGATCATGCAGACGCGGTGCGGGTCCAGCAGCCCCTCTTCCACCGCGCGGCGGAACGGGGTGCCATGGGTGTACATCTGGCCACCGAAATAGCTGTGGAACAGGTCGGTGTGGCTGTCGAAATGGATCATCCCGAGCCTGTTTTCGGGCGGGCACTCGGCCGCCAGGGCGCGCAGGATCGGCAGGGTGCACAGATGGTCGCCCCCGGCGGTCAGCGGGATGATCCCGGCCCCCCGCACCCGGGTGTAGAACGCGGTCATCCGGCGCAGGCTGTCTTGCACATCGGCCGGGTTGGGCGCGACATCGCCCAGATCGGCGCAGTTCATTGCCTCGAAGGGCCGCACCCCGGTGATGCCGTGCTGCGCGCGGATCATCGTCGAGGCATCGCGCAACTGCCGCGGCCCATGGCGCGGGCCGGGCCGGTTGGTCGTGCCGCCATCCCAGGGCGCACCGATCAGCCCGACCTGCACCTCGGCCAGACGCGGGTCGTCCAGCCCGATATGCGGCAGGCGCATGAAGGTGGCGATCCCGGCATAGCGCGGCAGCACAAAGCCGGAGGCGGGTTGAAAATCACTGCTCATCGGGGCCTCACCTGTGACGTGTCGTCAGCAAAGCAGAAGCCTCTTCGCCTGTCACCCTCTGTTGACGGCACCCGCCCTGCGGTTAGTCTTGGGCGCAAAGGGAGCATAGCATGCGCATTCTGGCCATCGATCAGGGCACGACATCAAGCCGTGCCATCGTCTTTGACGCGGATCTGACCGTGCAGGCCGTGGCGCAGCAGGAATTTCCCCAGCATTTCCCGGCCTCGGGCTGGGTCGAGCATGATGCCGAGGATCTGTGGCGCACCACCGTGGACACCGTCACCGAGGCGCTGGCCAAGGCCGGACCGGTCGCCGCCATCGGCATTACCAACCAGCGCGAGACGGTGGTGATCTGGGACCGCGCCACCGGCGAGCCGATCCACCGGGCGATTGTCTGGCAGGACCGGCGTACGGCGGATATCTGCGCCAGTCTGAAAGCCGCCGGGCATGAGGCGGAGGTGACAGAGCGTTCCGGCCTGCTGCTGGACCCGTATTTCAGCGCGACCAAGGCGGGGTGGCTGCTGGACAACGTCGACGGCGCGCGGGCGCGGGCGGAACGGGGCGAGCTGGCGCTGGGGACGGTGGACAGTTTTCTGATCTGGCGGCTGACCGGCGGCACGGTCCACGCGACCGATGCCACGAATGCCGCGCGCACGATGCTGTACAACATCGGCACCGGCAAATGGGACGACGAACTCTGCCGCCTGTTCAACGTCCCCATGGCGCTGCTGCCCGAGGTGCGCGATTGCAACGCTGCGTTCGGAGAGACCACGCTCTTTGGCGCGCCCATCCCGATTCTGGGCGTCGCGGGCGACCAGCAGGCCGCGACCATCGGGCAGGCGTGTTTCCAGCCCGGGATGATGAAATCGACCTATGGCACCGGCTGCTTTGCGCTGCTCAACACGGGCGAGACCATGGTGCCCTCGCAAAACCGGCTGCTGACAACGGTGGCGTATCAGCTGAACGGCAAGGTCACCTATGCGCTGGAGGGCTCGATCTTTGTCGCGGGGGCGGTCGTGCAATGGCTGCGCGACGGGTTGGGGATCATCGAGCGGGCCGACCAGACGCAGGCGCTGGCCGAATCCGCTGACCCCGCGCAACAGGTGATCATCGTCCCCGCCTTCACCGGCCTTGGCGCGCCCTATTGGCGGCCCGAGTCGCGCGGCGCGGTGTTCGGTCTGACCCGCAACTCTGGCCCGGCGGAACTGGCCAAGGCGGCGCTGGAAAGCGTCAGTTTCCAGACCCGCGATCTGGCCGAGGCAATGCGCGCCGACTGGGCGGCCAGCGGCGAGACAGCGACGCTGGGAACGCTGCGGGTGGACGGCGGGATGAGTGCGTCGGACTACGCGATGCAGGCACTGGCCGATGTGCTGGCCGCGCCGGTGGACCGGCCGACGGTGCTGGAAACCACGGCGCTGGGGGTGGCATGGCTGGCCGGGCATCAGGCGGGCATCCTGCCCGACGCCAAGGGATTTGCCGAAAGCTGGGCGCTGGAACGCCGGTTCGAGCCGGTGATCGACGAAGACCGGCGCGCTGCCCGTTACGCGGCGTGGCAACGCGCGGTGCAGGCGACCATCGCGGCGGGATAATCCCGCCGCAGCGGGGTCAGGGGCGGCCCATGTTGAAGATCAGCCGCGTCAGGCGCTCTTCGGCCTTGCCGCGCACCAGCCGCATGGATTGCAGCGCCAGCTTGGCCATGATCGTGCGCGCGCTGACCACCCCCTTGCCGATCACCCGGCAGCCGCCATCGGGCAGGTCGTAGAAATCCATCGTGATCTGCGCATCGGCCAGATCCGAGGTGAACTGCATCACCATGGTTTCCGCCGCCGCCGTTTCCACCAGCCCGGCTGCAAAGCGCCGCGGTTCCTCGCGCCACTGGACCGAGCAGGCCCAGGTCGCGCTCGGCGGCTCGCTGGTGCGCTCGGTCTCGATCTTCATATCGCGCATCACCGACTCGAAGCGGGCGGGATCGCGGAATTTCTCCAAGACCTGAGCGCGCGGGCGCTTGAAATCCTTGGTGGCGTCAATGTCCAAAGCGGTGCTCCTTGTCAGTCTTCAGCGTCGGTCTGCGGCGCGAAGCCGATCTCTTGGGCCAGCCAGCGGGCCATCAGCTCTTGCGCGATGGCACCCTTGCGCGGGCGGCGAATGCGCGGGTGCTCGCCTGCCATCACGTGCGCCAGCTCGGCACGGGTGATCCACAGCGCGTCTTCCAGCTCGTGATCCAGCGTGATGTCTTTGCTCACCGCCTCGGCCACGAAGCCCAGCATCAGATTGCTGGGCCAGGGCCAGGGCTGCGAGGCGACATAGGACACCCGCGTGACACGGACGCTGGTTTCCTCGAACACCTCACGGCGCACGGCGGCTTCCAGCGATTCACCGGGTTCCACGAACCCTGCGAGCGTCGAATACATCCCCTCGGGCCAGCCCGGAGAGCGGCCCAACAGCACCGTATCGCCGTGCTGCACCAGCATGATAACCGCCGGATCGGTCCGTGGGAAATGCACCCCGCGGCAGGCCGGGCAGATGCGCTGCCAGCCCCCCTGCGCCGCGTCGCTGGGTTGACCACAAGACGAACAGAACCGATGCGAGCGGTGCCAGTTCAGCAAACCGCGCGCGGTCGCGGCCATGGCCGCGTCGACGGGGTCCAGCCGCGCCATCAGCCCGCGCAGATCGGCATAGCGGTGATCCTCGGGCAAGTCGGGATGGCCGTATTCGGTGGCGTCGAAAAAGCCGGACATCGCGGCCTCGTCCAGACCGGCGGGCACCCAGGACGACACATCGGCCACGAAACGCGCGTGGCCCTGATGGGTGCCCAGAAAGATCAGATCGGCCCCGGCATCGTCCAGCACAACGTGACCCGGGGCCAGCCAGACGGCTGTCGCCTCGGCCTCGCCCGAAATCAGCGGTCGGCCACGCCAGACCGGCAGGATCCGCGTCGCCGAATCACCAAGCAGCGCGCTCAAACGATCGGCGTCCCCGCGCAGTTCTGCCTGGCGATCGTCCCATTCTGCGGCAAAGACTATGTTTCGCGGCACGCTAACCCCCTAAATTACACGTCGTTTAGGGTATTTTCCGTAGCTTGGGAACACCGCTGCTTTGCAGCATTCAGTTTACGTGTTGTCTTGCAACTATGAGCTGTGGATACTTGCCTTCGACAGGTCGGTCTTTTGCCTAATTTGTGCCACTGAGTGCCATCATTAACCAAGGCGTGTCCCTCGCGCCTGGTCATCGCCGGAACTGCGTGCGCGTTTGGGACTGAAACAGTGATCGTCAGAGGCAACAGGTTGCTCAACACCCTCTCCTTCAGCGGATTAGCCGCCGGGCAGCGCGCCGTCCACCTCAGGGTGATCGAGACGACGGACCTGCACCTGCATCTTCTCCCCTACGATTACTACGCTGACCGCCCTTCGGCCGGGGTGGGCCTGTCCGAAGCCGCCCGCCTGATCGACGAAGCCCGCACCGAGGCCGGCAATTCGGTGGTGTTCGACAACGGCGATTTCCTGCAGGGCACCCCGATGGGCGATTACGTCGCGCATCAGACCGGATTGCGCGACGGTGACGTGCACCCGATCATGGCGGCGATGAACGCGGTCGGCTATGACGCGATCACGCTGGGCAACCACGAATTCAACTATGGCCTCGATTTTCTGATGGCCACGCTGGACGGCGCGAACTTCCCCGTCGTCTCGGCCAATCTGGCGGTCGGTCTGGGGTCTGAGCCGCGCAAGGACACAACGCTGGTCAAACCCTATGTCCTGCTGGACCGCAGGCTCAAGGATCAGACCGGGTTCGAGCATCCGATCCGCATCGGCGTGGTGGGCTTTGCGCCGCCGCAGGTGATGGACTGGGACAATCACGCGCTGGATGGGCGCCTGCACGCCCGCGACATCGTCGAAGCCGCCCGCGCCTGGGTGCCCGAAATGCGCGAGGCCGGGGCCGATCTGGTCATCGCCCTGGCCCATACCGGCATCGGCAGCGCGCGCTATTCGCATGGGATGGAGAATGCCGCCATCCCGCTTGCCCGTGTCCCCGGGATCGATGCGCTGCTGACCGGCCACAGCCATCTGCTGTTCCCCTCGCCCGTGTTCGGCTCGCTGCCCGATGTCGATATCGCCACCGGCACCATCGCCGGGAAACCCGCCGTGATGGCCGGATGCTGGGGCGCGCATATCGGTGTCATCGACATGTTGCTGGTCCACGAAGCGGGCGAATGGCAGGTTCTGGGCACACGGTCCGAAGTCCGCGCCCTGCCGACCGCACAGGAGATCGCGCACGCCGACCCCGCCGCCCCTCGCGATAACGGTCCCAGCGAACGCGTGGTCGAGGCCGTCGCGCAGGCCCATGCCGATACGCTGACCAGCATCCGCCGCCCGGTCGGCACCTCGTCCGAGGCGCTGCATTCCTACTTCACCCATCTGGGCGTCACCGCCTCGCTGCAGGTCGTGGCCGAGGCACAGCGCGATTACGTGCGCGCCCGCATCACCGATCCCGATCTGGTGGATCTGCCGATCCTGTCCGCCGTGGCCCCGTTCAAATCGGGCGGTCGCGGTGGCCCTGCTGGCTATACCGACGTGCCCGCCGGTCCCGTCGCCCTGCGCCACATCGCCGATCTCTACCCCTTTCCCAACGCGATTGCCGCGCTGTGCCTGACCGGGGCCGAGGTCATCGAATGGCTGGAACGCTCGGCGGCGGCTTTCAACCGGATCCGCCCCGGCTCGACCGGAACACCGCTGCGCAACGGCGATGTGCCGGGCTATAATTTCGAGGTCATCGACCCGCTCGACGTGATCTATGATCTGTCGCAACCCGCGCGCTATGATGTCGCCGGGGTGATGATCCATGAACAGGCGCACCGGGTGATTTCGGTGATGCTGGACGGTGAACCGCTGGACCCGCAAGGCCGCTATCTGCTGTGCACCAACAGCTACCGTGCCGGGGGGCGGGTAAATTCGCCGGGGCCAAGGCAAGCAATCTGGTGCTGTCAGACGAAAGCGTGACCCGCGATATCCTGCACCGCCATGTCCGCGAACATGGCTCGCTGCGGCGCCCCGATCACGGCAGCCTGCGCTTCAAGGCGATGCCGAACACCAGCGTGATCTTCGAAACCGGCCCCGCCGCGATGGCGCATATGGACGAGATCGAGGGCTTCCACCCCGAGCAGCGCGGGCTGACGCCGCATGGCTTCCTGCGGCTCAAGCTGGATTTGTCGGACGGGGCCTGACGCGGGATGTCCCACGATGGGACAGCCGCTTGCCGCGAATGCCATCAATGACTTACGGTGACGCGTTAAGCTTTCGTCAAGCGTTCGACGCCCCAGACCGAGTGCAAGCCGCGCGCAGCGCCCCCTGCAAGCCGTTGGCCGACTTGACGCGAACCGGAGTCAGCCCGTCGTGAACTTCGCCCTCCTCCTGTCGCTCTTTGCCCTGAGCGCCTCGGCCGCCTGTGCCGATCAGGCGACGGGTGTGACCACAGTCGTTGACCGTCACGCGGACAGGCCTTTGACCATGACACTCTGGTATCCCGGCACTGGCGGCATGGCCGAAGACGTCGGCGGCAACGCGGTCTTCACCGGCGTCACCGGTGCGCGGGACGCTGCGGTGGCGATGGAGAGCCTGCCGGTGGTGCTGGTCTCGCACGGCGGCTTGCGCTCGGCAGCGGACTCCGGCGCGTGGCTCTCGGCCGGACTGGCGCGGGCGGGCTATCTGGCCGTCGAAATCAACGCCCCGCGCGCACCCTCGGCGGTGCAGGGCGTCAACGAGATCTGGCAGCGCCCCGCCGATATGACCCGCGCGCTGGACGCCCTGACCCGCGATCCCGAATGGTCGGCGCGGATTGATCCGGCCCGCATCGCCACGGTCGGCTTCGCGCTTGGCGGCACGGCAGCGCTGGCGCTGGCCGGGGGCAGGGTCGACCCCGAAGCGTACCGGCAATCCTGCACGCCGCCGCAATCCGGGCCGGACTGCGGCTGGTTCGCGGCGCAGGGGGTCGCGCTGGCCTCGGTTGACGGCCCGGCGCTGGCAAGCCCGCGCCGCGATCCGCGCATCGGGTCGGTGGTAGCACTTGCGCCTGAACTGGTCGGTGTGTTCGCGGACGCGCTGAGCACGGTCGCGGTGCCGTCGCTGATCCTGTCGCTGGGCGACGCACAAAGCGGAACGGGCGCGGTCCCGCAGGTCACGCTGGCGGCGACGGTGTTCGACGGGTTCGCGACCTGCACGCCCGCCGGTCCCGCGATCCTGCGCGAGGAAGGTGGCGATCCGGCGCTCTGCGGCGGCTCTCCTTCCGCGCGCGACGCGGCGCATGCGGCGATCCTTGCCGCGGTTCTGCGCTTCCTGCAGGCCGCCGGGCAGTGAGCCCGCGACGGCGGGAATATTGACGCGACGCAGAGAACCTGTTCCAAGGCGGCGACTTCCTTCCCTCAGCAAAACAGGGCGCCGCCATGACCACCACCACCCGTATCGTCCTGTCCAGCGATCACGCGGCCATCGCGCTGCGCCGGATCATCGCCGCGCATATCACCACGCTGGGCTGGGAGGCCGTCGACATCGGCCCGACCACGGCTGAGAGCACGCCCTACCCTGAGCGCGGCGAAGAGGCGGCGCGGCTGGTGGCCTCGGGCGATTGCCGGTTCGGCATCATCCTGTGCGGCACCGGGCAGGGCATCATGATGGCGGCGAACAAGGTGACCGGCATCCGCTGCGGGGTCTGCGCCGAGCCGTTCTCGGCCCGCATGATCCGCCAGCACAACAACGCCAACATGCTGTCCATCGGCGCGCGGGTGGTGGGGGAGAGCCTCGCGCTGGACATCGTCGAGGCGTTCCTGAGCGCCGAGTTCGAGGGCGGCCGGCACGCGACGCGGGTGGCGATGATCGAGGCGTTGGAGGGGTAAGCAGCCTTCGGGTTTCAGCACGGATCAACCGGAAAAGGGTCGCGCCACGCGGCCCTTTTTGCGTTTCGGGAGGGGGATGTCCCATGATGGGACATTTTGTGAGGTGAGGGGAATCAAGGGGTTAGGGGGAGTGTTAGGGATTTGGTAGGGGTTTTGGTTGGTGGGGGGAGAGAGTCGGGGTGAACCCCGACCTACGGATGCTGATTGAGTTAATTGTAAATTCGCTAGATGATATGAAAAATCATCGTAGTAGCTAAGGCAACCTCATGTTTAGTGACGCATCCACCCCGATAGAAGTCCCAGATGATTTATTTGAGTGCGCGCTGCATCTGAAAGGTAACGTACTCGCCCTTACGACTGAGGGAGGCTCCGAGTCGGATTATAGGATTGCACGAACGAGATTAGTGGAAGATCCTGCGAGCAAGCGATTACTCCCTGATTTCGTACGGTTATCGCGAGATGCCCCTTCATTGCGGGCAAACCTTTCAAGCGTTGCTAGTGGATCCGGTTCATGGGCATTGCGTCGCGCACACGTAATTGAAAAATTTGCACCGCTACTAGACTTCTTAGAAACGGGCGGTAGCGCTGCAGATTTAACCATCACTGAGGGCCTTACTGGCTATGATGCCCCCGCAGTTCAAGCGTTCTGGGCGAAAGCACTGGACCGCCGAGCATCCGACCCAGAAGGTGCGGTAACTGCTGCCAGCACTCTCCTAGAGGAAGTTTGCAAACACATAATTGAAGACAGCGGCGATGAATGGTCCGCAAATTGGAATATGCCTAAACTCTACGCTGAAGCCGCTACGAAATTGAATTTAGCCCCATCTCAACATCAAGGAGACGTGTTCAAGACAATCCTTGGGAATTGCCAGAGCATTGTTCAGAGTGTCGGGTCACTTCGTAACAAAGGCGGCGACGCTCACGCTGGAGGGCGAGCGCGTGTCCCATTCAAACCCCGACACGCAGCTTTAACCGTAAACCTTGCAGGCTCAATGGCTTTGTTTTTGATTGAGACGTGGCAGGCCAGATCCGAAGAAGCGCGTCTTAGCGAATCGTAACTCAACATGTTGGATTCTCGGGCGACTCACTTGCTCTTGCCGCAAACAAAAAGAGCCGCTCTCGCGGCCCCTTCCCTGTCCCACAACGGTGCGTTGAAAACGCACCCTACGCGTCTTTGCGGATGGCGGTGTTGGTGGGGTCGTAGGGGCTGTCCTCGACCACCACGGCGTCCCATTCCTGCAGCAGGATCTTGACCTTGAGCCTTGTGCCGACCGCCGCCAGATCGGGGCGGACATAGCCCATGCCGATCTGCTTGCCGAAGGCGACGGAATACCCGCCCGAGGTCAGGCGGCCGATCTTTTCGCCGTCCAGCAGCAGCGCCTCTTTCCCCCACGGGTCGGTGTCGGACGGGCCGTCGATCAGCAGCGTGACGCATTTCGAGCGGATGCCGGTGTCCAGCATCGCCTGCTTGCCCCGGAACTCTTTGGAAAGGTCGATGAAGCGGTCGAGACCGGCTTCCATCGGCGTGGCGTCGCGGCCCAGTTCGGTGCCGAAAGCGCGGTAGGATTTTTCCTGACGCAGCCAGTTCTGTGCCCGCGCGCCGACGGGTTTCAGCCCGTGTTTCGCCCCGGCCTGCATCAAGAGATCCCACAGGTAGCGGCCGAATTCGATGGGGTAATGCAGCTCCCAGCCCAGCTCGCCGGTATAGGCGACGCGGATGGCGCGGACCGGGCACATGCCCAGCTCGATGTCGCGCATACTCAGCCAGGGGAAGCGCTTGTTGGACAGGACCGTGTCGGGGTTGGCGTCCTTGACGATCTCTTGCAGGATGGCGCGGGCATTGGGACCGGCCAGCGCGTAGACGCCCCATTGCGTGGTCACATCGTGGCAATCGACGTAATCACCGCCGGCTTTGCGGAAATCTTCAATCTTTTTCGTCAGGTAGTCGCCGTCATACGCGCTCCAGGCACCGGCCGAGATCAGGTAGTATTCGTCCTGCTTGAGCCGGACGATGGTGTATTCGGTGCGCGTGGTGCCGGTTTCGGTCAGCGCGTAGGTCAGGTTGATGCGGCCCACTTTGGGCAGGGCGTTGGTGGTGAAGTGGTCGAGGAAGGCCGTGGCCCCCGGCCCGCGCACGAGGTGCTTGGTGAAGGCGGCGGCGTCGAGGATGCCGCAGGTTTCGCGCACCGCCTTGGCCTCGGCTTGCGCGTATTCCCACCACGCGCCCCGGCGGAAGCTGCGGCTGTTGTGGTCGAAATCGGCGGGCGCACCGATGGGGCCGTAATAGTTTGGGCGTTCCCAGCCGTTCACCTGCCCCATCTGCGCGCCAAGGGCGAGCTGGCGGTCATAGGCGGGGGCGGTGCGCAGCGGGCGGGCGGCTTCGCGTTCCTCATCGGGGTGGTGCAGGATGAAGACATGCTCGTAGCATTCCTCATTCTTGCGGGCGGCGTATTCGGTGGTCATCCACGAGCCGTAGCGTTTGGGGTCGAGGGAGGCCATGTCGATCTCGGCCTCGCCTTGGGTCATCAGTTGGGCGAGGTAGTGGCCGGTGCCACCGGCGGCGGTGATGCCGAACGAGAAACCCTCGGCCAGCCACATGTTGCGCAGGCCGGGCGCGGGGCCGACGAGGGGGTTGCCGTCAGGGGTGTAGCAGATCGGGCCGTTGAAATCGTCTTTCAGGCCCACGGTTTCCGAGGTCGGAAGGCGGTGGATCATGGACATGTATTCTTCCTCGATCCGCTCGAGGTCGAGCTGGAACAGGTCGGCGCGGAAGCTGTCGGGCACATCATAAAGGAAACGGGCGGGGGCGTTACGCTCGTACGGCCCAAGGATCCAGCCGCCGCGTTCTTCGCGCACGTACCATTTGGCATCGGCGTCGCGCAGCACGGGGTGCTCGGGGTTGCCCGCCGCGCGCCAGGCTTGCAGGGCGGGGTCGGGTTCGGTGACGATATACTGGTGCTCGACCGGGATGGCGGGGATCTTGATGCCGAGCAGGCGCGCGGTGCGTTGGGCGTGGTTGCCGGTGGCGGTGACGACATGCTCGGCGTGGATCTCGAATTTTTCGTCGGACGGGATCAGCATGCCGCCTTTGTCGAGCATGCGCGTGCACGACACGATCCATTCGTCGCCGGTCCAGAAATAGCTGTCGACCTGCACCTTGCGCTCGATCCGCGCGCCGTGCTGGCGGGCACCCTTGGCCATGGCCTGCGTCACGTCGGCGGGGTTGATGTAGCCGTCCTGCGGGTGGAACAGCGCGCCTTTGAGGTCTTCGGTCCTGACCAGCGGCCAGCGGTCCTTGATCTGCGCAGGCGTCAGAAATTCGTGGTAGACCCCGGCGGTTTCGGCGACCGAGGAGTAGAGCATATACTCATCCATCCGCGCATCGGTCTGCGCCATGCGCAGGTTGCCGACGACGGCGAAACCGGCGTTCAGACCGGTTTCCGCCTCGAGCGATTTGTAGAAATCGACGCTGTATTTGTGGATGTGGGTGGTGGCGTAGCTCATGTTGAAGAGCGGCAGCAGACCGGCGGCGTGCCAGGTCGAGCCCGAGGTCAGCTCGTCACGCTCGACCAGCAGCGTGTCCCAGCCTGCCTTGGCCAGATGATAGGCAATCCCGGTGCCCACCGCACCACCGCCGACGACAAGGGCTTTCACATGGGTTTTCATCGCACCGGGCTCCGATTGCTGGTTTGGCTCCGGTTTCGCAGGTAATCACGCCGCGCGGTGAAATGCACCCGACCAGTCGAGGCGCGAAAACGACGCGCTCAGTCAAGCGCGGCGGTGAGTTCGGTCTGGTCGTGGCGGCTGTGACCTTCGGCCCAGCGGGCGGCGAGGTGGATCAGGATGATGATGAACGACACCGGCACGACGACCGAGATCCAGACCATCGGAATGCCCAGCGTGTCCATGGTGATCCCCGCCTGCCGCGCCAGATAGCTGCGCGCCATGCCTCCGCGCAGATCGAAGAAGCAGAAATAGAGCACCGGCAGGATAAAGGTCAGGATGGCAACGGTTTGCAGCGCGTCGGCCAGCAGGCCCAGCAGATGCGGGCGGCTGGGAAAGACGCTTTGCATCAGCACCGCGTCGCTGCGGGACTTGAACGACAGAGAGGCCCCCAGAAGACCGGTCCAGACCATCGCATAGCGCGCGACGTCTTCGGTCCAGACGGGCGGGGATGAGAAGACATAGCGGGCGATGACCTGAACCATCACCGCCACGAACATCAGCGCCACGGCAAAGATGGTGACGCGGCGGACGACGGCGTTGATGCCGTTGCTCAGACCCAGGATGAAACGGCGCATGGCAGGCCTCAGGTGTTCAAGACAGGGCGCGGCGGGCCGGGGGTGGCCCGCCGCGACAGGTTCAGCGCGTTTGCGCGGCCAGATCGACCCAGCGCGCCACATCCTCGGCGACCATCAGGTCAGACTGATAGGTGGTCGAGGACAGGTCGCGGAACACCGCGCGTTCCTCGGCTGACAGGCGCTGGACGGTGACGCCTGCGGCCTCAAGATCGGTGAGGGCAGTGTCGGTCATGCCCGCCAGCCACGCGCGGTTGGCAGCATTGCCCGCCTCGACCGCCGCATCGACGGCAGCGCGGTCGGCGTCGGACAGGTCAGAGTACCACGCCTGCGAGAACAGCACGGCGCGCAGCGGGATGATCACCCCGGCGTCCGAGAAGTTGCGCACAAAGTCGGTCTGGCCGAACATGATCGGCACGGTGGGCGAGTTCAGGTAACCGTCGATCACGCCGGTTTGCAGGCCGGTCGGCACCTCGCCCCACGGCACGATCGTGCCGCTGGAACCCCAGGCCTGATACATCGCGATCTGCGCGTCATCGAGGGCGCGCATGCGCAAGCCGCTCATGTCGGCGGGGCTGCGCACCGCCTGATCGGTGGTGATGATGCCCGACGACGGCCCCAGCGGCACCAGCGCGGCAAGGATCACTTCTTGCCCCGCGATGGACTCGTTGATCCGGGCGAACACGTCACCGGCGGCCAGCGCGCGGTCCATATGGGCGGCATCGTCAAAGATATAGGGCAGCCGGACGCCGTAGATGAACGGATCGACTTGCGCGACCGAGCGGACATCGGACAGCGAGACTTCCAGCAGGCCGGTGCTGATCTGGTCGAAGACCTCGGCCTCGGCCCCCACCGCGCCGCGCGGCAGTTCGCGCACGTCCATCCCGGCGGCGGTGAGCGAGGCTTCAAACGCGCTCACCCAGTTATACGAGCCCGAGGTGGCCAGATCCGGCGCGGTATCCAGCGCGATCTTCACCTCGGCCTGTGCTGCGGTGGCGGCTGCCAGCAGGGTGGCAAGGGTCAGTGTGGTCAGTTTCATGGTCGTTCCTCCCTAAGATCAGTTCACGGCGAAACCGGCGAAGCGCGGCAGCGCAAGGCTGATTTCCGGCCAATAGGCCAGCGCCAGCAGCAACAGGATCTGCACGGCGATAAACGGCAGCGCAGCCCGCGCCAGCCGCCAGTAGTTGAGGTCCGTCAGGGCTGCGACGACGACCAGACATTTGCCCAAAGGCGGCGTGATCAGGCCGATGCACAGGTTGAAGCACAGCACGATACCCAGATGGATCGGGTTGATCCCCTGCTCGACCGCCTGCGGGACAAAGAGCGGGATCAGCAGGGTCAGGGCCACCGGCGTGTCCATGAACATGCCCGCGACCAGAAAGATGGCGATCAGGAAAAACAGGTACTTGGTGCCGGTCAGGCCGATGCTGTCGACCCAGTCCGCCAAGGCCTCGGACCAGCCCAGTTGCCCGGCCAGATAGCCCAGAAGCGAGATCGCGGCGAGGATGATGAAGATCGTGCCGGTCAGGCGGGCGGTGGCTTCCAGCGCCTCGGCCACCATTTTGACGCTCAGGCCGTTGTAGAACAGGCCCGCCAGCAGCGCGAAGCAGACGGCGACGGCAGAGCCTTCGGTGGGCGTGGCAAGGCCGAACACCAGCGTGCCAAGGATGATCACCGGCAGCATCAGCGCCGGTGCCGCGCGGCGCAGAGCGGGCCAGAAGCGCGGCAGGCTGGGATCGCGGCCACCGGGGTGGTTGCGCAGATGCGCGATCAGGGTGTTGAGCGCCATCAACGATACGGCCAGCAGCAGGCCCGGCACGATCCCCGCCGAGAACAGCGCGCCGACCGACACGCCGGTCAGCCCGCCGTAGATGATCATGATGATCGAGGGCGGGATGATCGGGCCGATCATTGACGAAGCCGCCGTGATCGCTCCGGCGTAATAGCGGTCATACCCGCGCGCGACCATCTCGGGGACAAAGGTGCGCGACAGGGCGGCTGAGTCCGCGATGGCCGAGCCCGAGATCCCGGCAAAGAACACCGAGGTCAGGATGTTGACGTGGCCCAGCCCGCCCTTGAAACGGCCGACCATCGCCATGGCAAAGTCGATCAGGCTGCGGGTGACGCCCGCGCGGGTCATGATTTCCGCCGTCAGGATGAACAGCGGCATCGCCATGAAGGAAAACACGTCGAGCTGCGCGAAGATGCGTTGCGGCATGATCGACAGGTATTGCGCGCGGTCGGCAGCGAAAAAGGTCACCACCGACACCGCGCCCATCAGATAGGCAAAGGCGGTGCCGCTGATCAGCAGCACGACAAAGGCGAGGGGCGCGATCCACATCGGCGGGCTCCTAGACGGCGGTCGGCGCAGACAGCGCGGCGCTGGCGGCGTCGCTCTGCGGCGGATGGGTGACGATCGCGCGCAGATCGACGGTGGAGCGGGTGAGCGCGTCAAGGTCAGGGCGCGGGCGGGCGGTGTCCGGGTCGCGGGCCAGCAGCGCCTCGAGGCTGCGCGCGCAGGCCAGAAGGCCCGCGTCACCGCGCACCGGGCCGAGCAGTTGCAGGCCAAAGGGCATGCCCGCCGGGTCCAGCCCGCTGGGCAGGGTGATCGCCGGGCCGCCGGTCAGCGACCCGCGATAGGTCAGCGCCAGCCAGCGGTAGTAGATGTCCATGTCCTGCCCGTCGATCTGCGTGGCATGCGACTGCGTCCACGGGAAGGGCGAGACGGGCGCGGTGGGCAGCAGGATCGCATCCAGCCCGGCGATGCGGGCGTTGAACTGGCGCAGGATGCGGGTCTGCTCGGCATGCGCCCAGGCGCGGTCGGCAAGGCTAAAGCCCAGACCCAGCTGCACATTGGCGTGGATATGCGGGCCGAAATTGTCGGGATCGGTCTGGGTGGCGGTGCCAAAGGCGGCAACGAAGCTTTCGGCGCGCAGGATGTCGAAAGCGCGGTCCATGGCGCCGAGGGTCAGGTCCACCGGGCGCAGCTCGGCCACATCGGGCTTGAGCGCGGCGAGGCGGGCGCGGAAGGTGGCACGGATCTGCGGATCAACCGGCGCGCCGCCGAAATCCTCGCTATAGCCCAGCCGCAGGGTGCCGGGGTCGCGCGGGAGCAGGGCATCGAAGCGGGCGGGGTCCGACGGCGCGGACAAGGGATCGCCCGGATCGAAGCCGTGGCAGGCGCGCAGCATCAGCACCAGATCGTCCACGGTGCGCGCCATCGGCCCCAGCACCGAGATCGCCGACCAGCCCAGGGGCCGCGTCGGATGCGCGATCACATCGACCGAGGGGCGATAACCAACGATGCCACACAGCGCGGCGGGCAGGCGCAGCGAGCCGCCGGTGTCCGAGCCGGTGGCCAGCGGCACCAGATCCGCCGCCAGCGCCGCAGCCGAACCCCCCGACGAGCCGCCAACGATCAGCGCCGGGTTGAACGGGTTGCCGGTTGCGCCCCAGACCGGGTTGCGGGTGTTGCCGCCTGCGCCCAGCTCTGGCACGTTGGTCTTGGCCAGCACGATGGCCCCGGCAGCGCGCAGGCGGGCGACCATGGGCAGGTCCTGCACCGGAACATGGTTGCGCGAGCGCGGGTTGCCATAGGTGGTCAGCAGGCCCTTGGTTTCCTGCAAATCCTTGACGCCAATCGGCAAACCATCGAGCAACCCTTTCGGCTGACCCTTGGCCCAACGCTGGGTCGAGAGCGCCGCCTCGGCCCGTGCCGCGTCGATGTCGAAGGCGGTCAGCGCGTTGATAGCGGGATTGATCGCGGCGATATGCGCCAGCAGCGCGTCCAGCAGGGTGCTGGGCGTCAGGGTGCCCTGCGCGAATGCGGTGAGCATCTGGTGCGCCGTCAGCGCGGCGAGTGGATGTGCGGTCATTGGCCCTCTGACCGGATCGCCCGCGGGGCGGTCCGTGCCTTAATTTTCTCCCTCTGTTATGGTTATGGGGAAAATTCGGCCGGGAATATTGAATTATGCGGCGAGAACCTTAACCATTCGGCATGGTTTTACGCTCTGCCGCCGCCTGATCCAGACAGCGCAGGAACAGCGCGAGGGTGTTGTTGGTCTCGGCCCCGCGGGCGTGCCAGAAGCTGCGCGCCTCGGACAAAAGGCCATCGGTTTCCAGCGGCAGCACGACGATATCGCCGCGCGCGACATGGGTCTGGGCAAGGCTCTTGGGGAACAGACCCAGCACCGGCATGTCCCGCATCAACGCCAGATTGAGCGGCAGCGAAACCGAGGCGATGGTGTTGGTCGGCAGCGGCAGGCCAAGCTGGGCGAAATACGCCTCGACCGCATTGCGCGCGACGGAGGTGCTTTGCGGCAAGAGCCAGGGCCAGTCGGTGACATCGGCCCATTGGAGGGAGTCGCGCAGGCCCAGCGGGTGATCGCGCCCGGCGACGACCACCACGGCGTCGCGCATCAACACGCTTTGGCGCACACCGGGCAGTTCCTGCGGTTGCCAGGTGCGGGCGATCAGCAGGTCGATCTGCCCGGCTTCGAACTGCGGATAAAGGGCGGTGAAATGCCCCTCGGTGATGGTCACGCTGGCGGTCGGCGCGCCGCGTTTGAACAGCGTCAGCGCGGCGGGCAACAGGATCGGCGCAACCGAACTGACGACACCGATACTGACCGATCCGGTGATGCCGGTCGCCATGGCCTCGATGTCAAAGGCGGCGCGGTCAAGCTGGCTGAGCACCTGCTGCGCATGCACGGCAAGGCGCGCGCCGATGGGGGTGAGGAACAGCCGGTTGCGTTCACGCGTGACCAGCGGCGTGCCGACGAGGCGCTCCAGCTCGGCGATCTGCTTGGAGATCGCGGGCTGCGAGAGGTTCAGCGCCTCGGCCACCCGCGCCACCAGTTTGAGATCGGCCAGCGTGGCGATGACCCGCAAATGGCGCAGGGTCAGCAGCTTGCTCAGATCGGCGGTCAGCATGGGCGCGGTTTCCTTGGACGGGGCGCGGCCATTGTGCACCGCGCCGCGGCCGCGAACAATCGTGCGCCTGCGCCGCCGCCCCATGCGGCTTGCCGGTCGTGGCGAGGGACGCTAGGGATCGCGCTCAGCCTTGGGGGGTGCGATGCAGCTCATCACGACAAAATCCGCGATGCGCGACACCGCGCGCAGCTGGCGCGCGGCGGGCGAGGCGGTTGCGCTGGTGCCGACTTCAAGCTTTGTGCATGACGGGCACAAGGCGCTGGTCGCGCGGGCCAAGAGCGAGGGGGCCCGGGTTGTCGTGTCGATCTTTGCCAGCCCCACGCCCTTTGGTCTGACCGATGACGTCGCCACGCGGTCGCGCGTGCCGGAATGGGATGAGGCAATGTTGCAGTCGGCCGGGGTGGACGCGGTCTTCGTACCCTCGGTTGACGAGATGGTCGGGCCAGACGCGCAAACCATCGTGGAAACGACCGAGCTGGCAAAGACATTGATCGGCAAGTTCAGGCCGGTGCATTTCCGCAGCGTGGCGACGGCGTTTGCCAAGCTGTGCAACATCGTGCAGCCGGATATGGCCTGCTTTGGCGAGAAGGATTATCAGCAGCTCTGTGTGATCCGCCAGATGGTGCGCGATCTGGATATGCCGGTGCGGGTGCTGAGCGTCCCGACCGTGCGTGACGCCGACGGGCTGGCCCTGTCCACCCGCAATGCGCGCCTGACGCCTGGGGAGCGGAGCGCCGCGCTGGCGCTGTCACGCGCCCTGTTCGAGGCCGAAGAGATGGCGAAAACCGGCATCACGGCGTCCCGGCTGCGGGCCTGGGTCGCGGCGACACTTCAGGCAGACCCACGGGCCGAGCTGCAATCCGCCGACATCCGCGACGCCGAAACGCTGGCAACCATCGCCGGGCCGCTGACCGCGCCGGCGGTGCTGCTGCTGGCGGTGCGGTTCGGGGCGGTGCTGCTGCTGGATCAGCGGGTGGTCCAGCCTGAGGACGCGCAGATCGGGGGGCTGCTCGCCCCCCGACCCCCTCGCCCGGGGAGGGGGCACGCCCCTCCCCGGGACCCCTCCTGTGGATACTTAGAGACAGAAAATGCAGCTTAACGGCGCGTTAACCGTTCTTTGCTCTTCAAATATCCTCAGGGGGTGAGGCCGTCAGGCCGAGGGGGGCAGACGCCCCCCTGCGCGCGGCACGCGCGCCGCAACGAGGGGGCTCGATGCCCCCGAGTTGCGGGGTTCCAGACGCAAAAGGGGGGCGCGCGGCCCCCCTTTTCCTGTCTCGTATCGGCGCGGGGTTCAGCCCAGACGCGCGGCGACGTTTTCCCAGTTGACCAGCTTGTCGAGGAAGTTGGTCAGGTAGGCCGGGCGCTTGTTGCGGAAGTCGATGTAGTAGGAATGCTCCCACACGTCGCAGCCCAAGAGCGCGGTCTGGCCAAAGCACAGCGGGTTCACGCCGTTTTCGGTTTTGGTGACCTTCAGCCCGCCGTCGGTGTCTTTCACCAGCCAGGCCCAGCCCGAGCCGAATTGACCGGCGCCAGCCGCCGAGAAATCTTCCTTGAACTTGTCGACCGAGCCGAAGCTGTCAACGATCGCCTTTTCCAGCGAACCGGGCATGGCATTGCCGCCGGGGCCCATCATTTCCCAGAACTGGGTGTGGTTCCAGTGCTGCGAGGCGTTGTTGAAGATGCCGTTCTGCGCCACGGCGCCCGACTGGTAGGTGCCCTTGACGATCTCTTCGACCGACTTGCCTTCCCACTCGGTGCCGGCAATCAGCTTGTTGCCGTTGTCGACATAGGCCTTGTGGTGGATGTCGTGGTGGAATTCCAGCGTTTCCTTGGACATGCCGAGCGAGGCCAGAGCATCGTGGGCATAGGGAAGATCGGGAAGGGTGAAGGACATCGCGGTACCTCTTTCGTTTGGTTGCGTTGGGGGTAATAAGTGCCTCACGCACCAAAAGGTCAAGTGCAACCGGCCCGCGATCTGGGTTCCATCACGGTTTAGGGTGGTCGTCGTAGTCGCCGCGCAGGATGCGCTGGCTGTCGCCTTCGGGGTCATCGTATTGCCCGCGCCGCAGGGTCCACCAGAAGGCCAGCAGCCCTGCAATCCCCAAAAGCAGCGAAACCGGAATCAGGATCGCCAGAATATCCATGCCTTGATCCTTATTTGAGCCGCAGGGCGTTCAGCGCGACGGTAATCGACGACACCGACATGGCCAGCGCCGCAATCAGCGGCGACGCCAGACCGACCAGCGCAATCGGCACCGCGATCAGGTTATAGCCAAACGAGATCGCGAAATTTTCCCGGATCCGCCGCACCGCGCGTACGGCGGTGCGTTGCGCATGGGGCAGCGGGGCAAGCGAGGTGCCGAGCAGCACGATGTCAGACGCCACCCGCGCGGCATCCAGCGCCGTCGCCGGAGAGATCGACACATGCGCGGCGGTCAGCGCCACCGTGTCGTTCAGCCCGTCGCCGATCATCAGCACCTTGTGCCCCTTGGCCTGCAGCGCCTCGATGGTGGCGGATTTGTCCTGCGGCAGGGCTTCGGCCTGCCAGTCCTCGATGCCCAGCCGTTCGGCCATGGCGCGCACCGCACCCGGCACGTCGCCCGAGATCAGCATGACCCGTTTGCCCTGCGCCTTGAAGGCGGTCACGGCCTCTTGCGCGCCGTCGCGCAAGCGGTCGGTAAAGGCGATGGCGTGCACCGGTTCGGCACCGATGGCGAGGTAGGTGCCGGTGGTCTCAAGGCTGTCGGCCCCGACCCAGGCCGCGCGGCCAAGGCGCACGCGGGTGCCTTGCCACAGCGCCTGCACACCGTGGCCGGGGACTTCGGCGATGTCGTCAAGCAGGGCGGGGACCACGCCACGGGCCTTTGCCGCCTGCGCCAGAGACTGGGCGAGCGGGTGGGACGACGCAGCGCCCAGCGCCGCGCCGATTTCCAGCGCGTGGGGGCTGAGGGTGTCGAGGTTGACCGGTTCCGGCGTGCCCAGCGTCAGGGTGCCGGTCTTGTCGAAGACCACGGTGTCGACCTCGGCCAGACGTTCCAGTGCCGAGCCATCCTTGATCAGCAGCCCGGCCCGGAACAGTCTGCCCGAGGCGGCGGTGACCACGGCGGGCACGGCCAGACCCAGCGCGCAGGGACAGGTGATGATCAGCGTCGCAGCGGCGATGTTAAGCGCCAGGCGCACGTCGCCGCCGGTGATCCACATCCACGCAAGAAAGGCGCCAAAGGCGAGCAGATGGACCGAGGGCGAATAGAGCCGCGCGGCGCGTTCGGCCAGCGTGGTGTATTTGTTGCGGGCGTTTTCGGCCACGGCGACCAGATCGGCCATGCGGTGCAGCGAGCTGTCCTTGCCCGCCGCCGTAACGCGCAGTGTCAGCGGGCCGGTGAGGTTCACCGCCCCGGCGCTGACCACCAGATCGGGGCTGGCGAAGACCGGGAGCGTTTCGCCGGTGAGCAGCGAGCGGTCGAGTTCCGAGGTGCCCGCGGTGATCACGCCATCGACCGGGATGCGGCCACCGGGGCGCACCAGCACCAGATCGCCGACGGTAAGGGCCGAGACGGCAACGGTCTCTTCTGCCCCGCCCGTGACGCGGAGGGCGCGCGGCACCTCGAGCGCGGCGAGCTCCTGCGCGGCAGACCGGGCGACGGCGCGGGTGCGGAAGTCGAGGTAGCGGCCCGCGAGCAGGAAGAAGGTCAGCATCACGGCGGCGTCGAAATAGGCGTGGTGGCCGCCGTTCAGCGTCTCATAGAGCGACATGGCCGTTGCCAGCACGATGGCCAGCGAGATCGGGAAATCCATGTCCAGCCGCCCGGCTTTCACCCCGGCCCAGGCCTTGCGAAAGAACGGCTGGGCAGAGAAGGCGACGGTGGGCACCGCGATCAGGGCGGAAATCAGGTGGAACAGATCGCGCGTGGCGTCGGTGGCACCGGACCAGACGGCGACGGACAAGAGCATGATATTCATCATGCTGAACCCCGCGACGCCAAGCCGCATCAACAGGTCGCGGCCCTGCTTGTCGGTTTCGGTCATGCTGAGCTGGCCGGGGTCCAGTTCATACGCCGGGTAGCCGATCTTGCCCAGCCGTTCGGCCACCGCAGCGGCGGTGATGCCCGGCTCACCCTCGACCGAAACGCGGCGCAGGGTCAGGTTGAGCCGCGCGCTTTTGACGCCCGGCATTTTCTCAAGATCCCGCTCGATGTTGGTGATGCACAGCGCGCAATGGGCGTCCGGCACCGACAGCATGATCCGCGCCGAGGCCGCCGCAGCCGCCGCCTGAGCGCGATCCAGCGCCGAGGGCATGGCGACACAGGCCGGACAGGCGGACATCGGGGCGGGCCCCTGCCCGTATGACGAATCGGTCATGGCGCGGTCCTCATGGGTTGTGGATCACGCCGACACGGTAGTCGTATTGCGTGCCGTCGGCGGATTCGGCGTTGATGCGCAGATCCCAGTTGCCGTAGTCCACATCAACGGGGGCGGTATAGGCCGCGCCGTTGAAGGCGAGATCGGGGATGGTATCCTCGCGCTCGGTCGTGGGGCGGCCCAGAATGGCGGTGATCGCGGCCACCGGCGCGGGATCGCCCGAGGCCGTGATGATGCGCACGGTCAGCTGGCCGCCGGTCATGTCGGCCTCGGTCGTCCAGCCCAGCGCCTGTTGCGCGCGCATCCGGTCGTTGAAGCCTTGGCTGGCGACGTAGGAATTCGCCACCTCAAGCCCCGGAAAGGTGCCGACGGCGAAATAGGCCATGACCAGATTGACGCCGATGATCACCGAAAACGCCGACACGGTGATCGCCAGAACCTTGCGCCCGGTCAGTTCACGCCCTGCAGTATCGGCCATTATTCGCCCCTTCCGTTGAAGACTGTGTCGCCATAGATGCGGTCTGTCTCGCCGGTAACCGAGACCCAGAGCCGCACGGGCGAGGTTGCGGCCACGGCGGCAGGCGTACCCGCCGCTGCGGTCAGATAGACGCGCTGGTTGAGCTGCTCATCCGGTCCCACGGTGACCAGTTGGCCCTGCACCCCTTCGATCGTCAAGCTGATCGAGGCGTCATTGGCCACGGTCAGATAGAACTGGCGGGGTTCCGCGTACATGTTGCGCAGGCGGATGTCATAGGCGTTGCGGACCGAGCCATTGGCCAACACCACATGCGTGGGGTTGCGGACCGGCGCGATGGACATGTCGATATCGGTGCGCAGGAACAGCGCGACCAGCAGCGCCAGCCCGACCCCGGCCCAGAGGACGGTGTAGACCACGGTGCGCGGGCGGAAGACGTGTTTCCAGATGCTTTTCGGTGCCGAGCCGGCGCGTTCGCGGGTTTCATCGGTCAGCGCCATGTAGCCGATCAGCTCGCGCGGCTTGCCGATGCGGTCCATCACGTCGTTGCAGGCGTCAATGCACAGGCCACAGGTGATGCAGGCGAGTTGCTGGCCGTCGCGGATGTCGATGCCCATCGGGCAGACGTTGACGCAGGCCATGCAGTCGATGCAGTCGCCTTGCCGGGTGTCCTCGACGCCCTTGTGGTGCTTGCCGCGCGGCTCTCCGCGCCAGTCGCGGTAGCTGATGGTGAGCGTGTCTTCGTCCATCATCGCGGCCTGAATGCGCGGCCAGGGGCAGCCATAGATGCAGACCTGCTCGCGGAAGAACCCGCCGAACAGGAAGGTCGTCGCGGTCAGGAAGGCGATGGTGCCATAGGCGACCGGGTGGGCGCTGAAACTGGCCAGATCGTGCAGCAGGGTCGGCGCGTCGGTGAAATAGAACACCCAGGCCCCGCCCGTCGCCAGACCGATCAGCAGCCACAGCAGCCATTTGGTCAGGTTCTTGCGGATCTTTTCCGCGTTCCAGGGCTGGCGGTGCAGGCGCAGACGGGCGTTGCGGTCGCCCTCGACCCAGCGTTCCACCAGAATATACAGGTCGGTCCAGACGGTCTGCGGGCAGGCATAGCCGCACCAGACCCGGCCCAGCGCCGAGGTGAACAGGAACAGCCCGATACCCGCCATGATCAGCAGGCCTGCGACAAAATAGAACTCGTGCGGCCAGATCTCGACCATGAAGAAAAAGAACCGCCGACTGCCCAGATCGACCAGCACGGCCTGATCGGGCATCGCAGGGCCACGGTCCCACCGGATCCACGGCGTGATGTAGTAGATCCCCAGCATCAGCCCCATCAGCCACCACTTGAGCGTCCGGAAGTTGCCTTTGACGCGGCGCGGGAAGATCGGCTCGCGCTTGGCGTACAGCTGCTCTGGCTCTTCGGTGGTACTCACGGACTCGCTCCATTTCTTGGCTTGGGGCTGCTTCGCACAGGGGGGCGACCAGAGCCTTGACCTGAATCAAAAATCAGACTTCGTGAGACAGATTAAATGTGGCAAAGGCGCACACCGGAGGGACGACCGGGTGCGCCTTTGCTCACGTCAAAGCTGCACCGGCCCCGTGAAACGCGCGAACAGGATCGGGTCCGGTGCAGCCGCCGGGCCCTGCGTACAGGGCCCGGGTTCGTCAGGTTACTGGCCACCGCCCAGCTGGTGGACATAGGCCCCCACAGCACGGATCTGCGCCGGGTTAAGACGGTTGGTGAAGCCCGGCATGATGCCGAAATGGGCGTTGTTCACCGACGCACGGATGTCGGCCTCGGACCCGCCATAGAGCCAGATCGCGTTGTTCAGTGCCGGGGCACCGACAAACGTATCACCCGAGCCGTCAGCGCCGTGGCACGACGCGCAGTTGAGGTCGAAAACATCCACCCCCGCCGTTGCCAAGGCAGCGTCATGCGCCTGACCCGAGATGGCCAGAACATGGTTGACGACCTGGTCGATCTCGTCCGGCGTCAGCAACTCGTCGCGGCCAAAGGACGGCATTTCCGAGTACCGCGCATCGGGGAAGTCGGTATTGCGGATACCATAGGTCACGGTGGTCACGATGTCGTCCATCGTGCCGCCCCACATCCACTCGTCATCGAGCAGGTTGGGAAAGCCCGAACCGGCGCGCAGGCCATCGGCACCGGCGCCGTGGCATTGCGAGCACTGGGCGCGGAAGACGGCGGCCCCGGCGTTGACCGCGAAGCGCTCAAGTTCGGGATCGGCGGCAATCGCGTCCAGATCGGTCGACATCAGCCGGTCATACCAGACCTGATTGGCGGCGTCGGCATCGGCGATCTCGACCTCGACATCGGCGCGCGACGAGTAGCCCAGCACGCCCGACGTTGCCCCGCTTACCATCGGCCATGCCGGGTAGAGCACCCAGTAGACCACGGACCACAGGATGCACAGATAGAAGACCCAGAGCCACCAGCGCGGCAGCGGGTTGTCGAATTCCTCGATCCCGTCCCACGAATGCCCCGTCGTCTTGGGGTCGTTGCTTTTCTTCTTTGGCGTGGCCATCAGCGTGCCCCCTGGCTCTGGCGGGCCGAAGGAGAGCGATCTCCGTCGTCCGCCGGTCTGTCATCATTGCGGAAGATGCTGGCAGCGACTTCCTGCTGCACCTTGCGGCTGCCGGGCCGCCAGGCCCAGGCAATGATCCCGACGAAGAAGAGCGCCATGAACAGCAGATACCAGCTGTCCGCGAAGCTCCGAAGAAGAGTGTAGGTTTCCATGTCTCTCCCCCTTACCGGCTGTCGTCGCGCACGAAGGTGTCGAAATCCACCAGCGTGCCGATCATCTGCATGTACGAAATCAACGCATCCATCTCGGTCAGCTGAGGCTGTCCATCGAAGTTCCGCGTCTGTGCATCGTGATAGCGTTCCAGCAGGCCCGACGTATCGGCCTCGGGGTCTGCCTGCGCGAGGAAGTCCTCACGCGCGGTCGCGATCATTTCTTCGGTGTAGGGCACACCGACGATGCGGTAGGTGCTCATCAGATCGGCGATGTGTTCGCCGTTGATCGGACGATCGAGCAGGAACGCATAGGGCGGCATGATCGATTCCGGCACCACGTCACGCGGGTTGCGCATGTGGGCGACGTGCCATTCGTCCGAATAGCGCCCGCCCAACCGGGCCAGATCCGGCCCGGTCCGCTTGGAGCCCCACTGGAACGGGTGGTCGTACATCGACTCGGCCGCCAGCGAGTAGTGGCCGTACCGCTCGACCTCGTCGCGCATCGGGCGCACCATCTGGCTGTGGCAGACATAGCAGCCCTCGCGCACATAGATCTCGCGACCGGCGAGTTCCAGCGGTGCGTAGGGGCGCATGCCCTCGACCTCTTCGATCGTGTTCTGCAGGTAGAACAGAGGCACGATCTGCACGAGGCCGCCAATGGTCACCACCAAAAAGCTGAGGACCAGCAAGAGGGTGGCGTGCTTCTCGATTTTCTTGTGATGATCTAGAATACCCATTTCATCCTCCGCTTATTCAGCGGCAACCGCAGCGGTGGCAGGCTTCGCTTCGCCCACCTTCCGCACGGTCATCCACAGGTTGTAGCACATGATCAAGGCACCGGTCAGGAACATCAGGCCGCCCGTTCCGCGCACCACGTTCATCGGGAACTTGGCCGCAACGGTGTCCGCGAACGAGTTCACCAGGAAGCCTTGCGCATCGACTTCGCGCCACATCAGGCCTTCCATGATGCCGGTCACCCACATCGACGCCGCGTACAGAACGATGCCGATCGTGGCGAGCCAGAAGTGCCAGCTGACGAGGCTCAGCGAATAGAGCCGCTCACGCTTCCACAGTTTGGGCACCAGATAGTAGAGCGCCCCGAAGGTGATCATCCCGTTCCAGCCCAGCGCGCCCGAGTGGACGTGACCGATGGTCCAGTCCGTATAGTGCGACAGCGAGTTGACCGCGCGGATCGACATCATCGGGCCTTCGAAGGTGGCCATGCCGTAAAAGCCCACGGCGACGACCATCATGCGGATCACCGGGTCGGTGCGCAGTTTGTCCCACGCGCCCGACAGGGTCATCAGGCCGTTGATCATCCCGCCCCAGGACGGCATCCACAGCATGATCGAGAAGGTCATACCCAGCGTCTGCGCCCAGTCAGGCAGGGCGGTATAGTGCAAATGGTGCGGACCGGCCCAGATATACAGGAAGATCAGCGCCCAGAAGTGGATGATCGACAGCTTGTAGCTGTAGACCGGACGCTCGGCCTGTTTGGGGATGAAGTAATACATCATGCCCAGAAAACCGGCCGTCAGGAAGAAGCCCACGGCGTTGTGGCCGTACCACCATTGCACCATTGCCGACTGCACGCCCGACCAGACCGGGATCGACCGCGAGCCCAGGAAAGACACCGGGATCTGCAGGTTGTTGACGATGTGCAGCATGGCCACGGTGACGATGAACGACAGGTAGAACCAGTTCGCCACATAGATATGCGGCTCGCGGCGCTTGATCAGCGTGCCCATGAAGATCAGCAGATACGCCACCCAGACGACGGTCAGCCACAGGTCGGTCAGCCATTCCGGCTCGGCGTATTCCTGACCTTGGGTCGAGCCCAGCACATAGCCGGTCGCCGCCATCAGGATGAACACCTGATAGCCCCAGAACACGAACCACGCGAGGTTGCCGCCAAACAGCCGCGCCGCCGTCGTGCGTTGAACCACGTAGAAGGACGAGGCGATCAGCGCGTTGCCGCCAAAGGCGAAGATCACCGCCGAGGTGTGCAGCGGGCGCAGGCGGCCAAAGTTGCCAAAGCCCTCAAGCAGCGCAAGGTTCAGTTCGGGAAAGGCCAGCTGGAAGGCGATCACGACGCCGACCAGAAACCCGACGATCCCCCAGAAGCAGGTTGCGATGACGCCATAGCGAATGACGCCGTCCATATATTCTTTTTCGTTGTGTACCGTCTCTCCCATGTGGCGAATTTGCCACAGGAAAGCCGCTACCGCCGCCAGCATGAAGATCATCATGTGGACGAGGTAGGCGAGGTCACGCGCGTAACTTGCAGCGATCGCGGCGAGCACCGCGACAGCGGCAAGCACGATCAGCTTGACGTAATCCCACATTGTTTGCGTCCCTTCGTTCGATTTTTTAGCGTTTCCCCCGTCTCCAGACAGAGTCGGGGCCTGTTACGCCTTCGTCCTTATTTCGGCTCCGGGACCGCCAGACCTTGATTCAAGTCAAGTGACCCCAAATGTTATGCCTGCACGGACTTGATAGAGATCAATGCAGTCCGGCAAAGCGCGGCGGATCATCGCAGGACATCATGATCTGCCAGCAGCTGGCAGAAGGAGGACGTCCATGGACTATAAATCGATTCTCAGTTTTCTCTCGAGCGCCTCTGAGCTTGACACAACCTTGCCGGATGCGATCCAGTTTTCACTGTCCCATGACGCGCATCTGACGGCCTGCATGCTGGGTGTCGATCTGACGCCCGCGGGCGGGTTTTACATGGGCGCATCGCCGGTCCTGCTGCAGGAAACGCTGGAACGGGCACAGACCGAGGCCGAGGCCCTGGAAGCGCGCGGGCGACGCCAGCTTGAAGGCCAGTCCCTGCGCTGGAGCGTTGATTCAGCGATCGCGCAGTTTGGCGGGCTGCCGATGCTGGTCGGCCAGCGCGCCCGCTTCGCCGATCTGGTGATCCAGTCGCGACCTTATGGCGCAGACGTGACCCCGGCGCAGGAAGCGGTCATCGAGGCGGCGCTGTTTGAGGGCCGCGCCCCCGTTCTGGTGTTGCCGCACAAAGGGCTCAAACCCGATTTCGGCAAGCGGGTGATGATCGCCTGGGACCAGTCGCACGAGGCTTTGTCCGCCGTGCGCCGCGCGATGCCGCTGCTCAAGGCTGCGGACGAGGTGATGGTGGTGATCGTCGATCCGCCCGCGCACAGCACCGAACGCTCGGACCCGGGCGGCTTGCTGACGCAGATGCTGGCGCGCCACGGCGTGCGGGCCGAGGTGGCCGTGCTGGCCAAGACCTTGCCGCGCATTTCCGACGTGCTGCTGCGCCACATGGAAGACAGCGACGCATCGTTGATGGTGATGGGGGCTTACGGTCGCTCGCGCCTGCGCGAGGCGATTCTGGGCGGGCCGACGCGCGACGTGCTGGAGCACGCCGAGCGGGCGGTGTTGCTGGCCCACTGACGCCTTGAGCGCCCCGGTCTTTGTGCCGGGGCGTTTGCGTTTCAGCGCTGGTACTTGATGAACGCCGTCTTGCGCGCCACGCGGTCATAAAGCTGGCGCGCGGTGGCGTTGCTGTCTTCGGTCAGCCAGAAGACCTGCGCGGCATCGTGGCGGTCGGCATCGGCGTAAAGCGCCTCGATCAGCGCGCGCCCGACGCCGTGGCCGCGCGCCGCCGTGGAAGCGAAGAGATCCTGCAGAAAGCAGCGCGGCGTCCAGTCCGAGGTGGACGGGGTGAAATAGTAATGCGCGAAGCCGACCACCTTGCCGTCGAGTTCGGCGGCATAGGCAAAGGGCTCGCCCGCGCCTGACAGCAGCAATCCCCACAGACGTTCGGTCGTGCGGTCCTCGACCGTGCGACGGTAGAAGTCGTTGTAGCCCTGCCACAGCCCGATCCAGTCGGTGTGATCGCTGGCGACAAACCGGCGGATGATGACGGCGCTCATGGGGGCCTCCCTTTGGCTTTGGCGGTGCGGACCGGCACGCTACCGCGCAGGCCGCGCGCTGTCTGCCCCCCATGCATCTGGCTTGCCGCTGCGGGGCGCTTGCGCTAGAATCGCGGGATGGTCGGCAGTTCCCAAGGCGTCGCTGTCCCGCAAGGGAAGCTAAACCTGCCCTATCGCGATGATCCGACACACCCCATGCTGTGCCGCGCGTCGTAAGTCAGCGACCACGACCTTGCCCGCGGCCCTCATGAGGATGCCATGTCGCGCGATCTGATTCCGCTGACCACCCCCGATGTTTCCGCCTTTGCCCGCCAGCTGTCGCGGCAACTGGATGCCAGCGGCCCTGCCCCGTCGCATCTGGCGATGCTCAACATGCTCGCCCGTTCGGCCGGGTTTCGCAATCACCAGCACCTGCGCGCGGCGCATGCCGCCGAAGCGCGGCTGAGTGCCCCGGCCGAGCCCAGCGCCGACTTCCGGCAGGTCGAGCGGGCGCTGGCCTGTTTCGACGGAGCCGGCCAGCTGATCCGCTGGCCTGCGTGGCGGCAGCTGCAGATCCTGTGCCTGTGGGCGCTGTGGTCCCGCCTGCCGCGCGATCTGCCGCTGGACGAGGCGGCGATCAACCGGCTGCTGGACGGCTGGCACAGCTTCGGCGACCGGGCGCTTTTGCGCCGCGACATGATCGGGCTGGGGCTGATGCAGCGCGCGGCAGGCGGGCGCGATTACCGGCGGGTCGAGCAGCGGCCCAGTGTCGAGGCGCGGGCGTTGATCCGGCAGGTCACGGCACGCTTAGCCTAGCGCCTGCGCGATCCGGGTCACCGCATCGCTGATCGACGTGCGGGCGGTGTCGATCTGCAGATCGGCATCGCACCATGGCAGGTAGTCGCGCGCCAGCACCTCGGGCCAGCTGGGAACGCGGAACCCGGGCAGATCCGAGATGCGGGATTGCACGCGGCGGCGGTGTTCCACCGGATCCGAGCAGATCAGCTCTACTCCCAGATGCCGCGCGCCCGCCTGCGCGGCGGCGGTCAGGAAGACGTCGCGCGTCACCGGCCACGGGTTCACGCAATCGCTGATGACGCTCAGCCCCAGCCCAAGGTTGGAGACGGCGATGGCCCCGGCGATCAGATAGCTTTCGCCCTGCCCTTCCCGCGCCGGATCAACCTGCCAGATCGCCGCGTCAATCGCGTCGATGCGCAGCAACACCGCCCCCATGCGGCGGGTAAGCGCCTGCGCAATGCTGGTTTTCCCGGTGCCGGGCAAACCGGCGAGGGCAATCAAGGTCGGCACGGGTGGTGTCCTTGCAGTGGCTCCGCCATTCGGTTGCCGTTACGTCCCCAGTCCTGCTGTCATGGCACAGTTACGTAAGCGCGCGATGAATCGCGCGACTCAGGCGGCCCTTTGCCGGTCACAAATTGAACCATCGGTCAAATTTCTTGCTGGAATCCTGATGCCGGTTCACGATGCCTCATTCGCCGCCAGAGCGACTCACTCACAGGGAGCCTCCCACCATGACCCGCTTGTCGCGCCGCGCGTTCCTCGCGTCCTCGACCGCAGCCACCAGCCTTGTGCTGCTGCACCCGTTTTCCGCCCGCGCTGCCGCTGGCCAGGCGCATCTGCGCATCCTGACCACGACCGACCTGCATTGCCACGCGCAGGCCTATGATTATTACGCCGACCGCCCTGTCGATACGCTGGGTCTGGCGCGCACCGCCTCGATCATCGAGGAAATCCGCGCCGAGGCGACCAACACGCTGATGGTCGACAATGGCGACTATTTCCAGGGCAACCCGATGGGCGACTGGATGGCCTATGAGCACGGCATGAATGACGGGGATATCCACCCGATCATCGCCGCGATGAACACGCTGGGCTATGATTGCGGCACGCTGGGGAACCACGAGTTCAACTATGGCGTCGCGTTCATGGACCGCGTGAACGCAGGGGCGAATTTCCCGGTGGTCAGCGCGAACTTTGCCAGCAGCCTGGGCGAGACCCCGCTGGACGACGCGCTGCACCTGCCGCCCTATGTCATTCTGGACAAGATGCTGACCGATGGCGACGGCACCGAAATGCCGATCAAGATCGGGATCATCGGCTTCCTGCCGCCGCAGATCCTGCAATGGGACCGCTCGCATCTGGAAGGCCAGTATAACGTGCGCGGTATCGTCGAGGCCGCCACCGCCTGGGTGCCGCAGATGAAGGCGGAAGGCGCCGACATCATCGTGGCACTCTCGCATTCGGGCATCGCCACCGGCTATGAGCCGATGATGGAGAACGCCTCGCTCTATCTGGCCGAGGTCGAGGGCATTGATGCCATCGTCACCGGGCACCAGCATCTTGTGTTCCCCGGCAGCAACCACGAAGGCGACGGCATCGACGCCGAAGCGGGTACGCTGATGGGCAAGCCCGCCGTCATGGCCGGGTTCTGGGGCTCGCATCTGGGTCTGATCGACCTGATGCTGGTGCGCGACGGCGACAGCTGGCGCGTGGACTCTGCGCAAAGCTCGACGCGCCCGATCTCGCAGCGCAACGAGGATCGCTCGATTTCTGCGCTGGTCGGGGATTACGCGCCGGTGGTGGATGCCACGGCGGATGCGCATGCTTCGACGCTGGAATACGTGCGGGCAGAGGTCGGCCAGACCTCGGTGCCGCTGTATTCGTATTTCGCGCTGGTGGCGGATGATCCGTCGGTTCAGGTCGTGAGCGATGCGCAGACCTGGTACGTGACCGAGATCCTGAAGGGCACCGAGCACGAAGGCCTGCCGGTTCTGAGCGCCGCCGCCCCGTTCAAGGCCGGTGGCCGTGGCGGTGCGGAATACTACACCGACGTGCCCGTTGGTCCGGTGGCGATCAAGAACGTGGCCGATCTGTACCTGTACCCCAACACGCTGATGGCGGTGCGCATCACCGGCGCGCAGGTGCGCGAATGGCTGGAACGCTCGGCGGGGATGTTCAACCAGATCGAACCCGGCGTGGCCGATCAAGTGCTGCTGAACCCGGCCTTCCCGTCGTACAACTTCGACGTGATCGACGGCGTGACCTATCAGATCGATCTGAGCCAGCCGTCGCGCTATGACAACGACGGCGCGGTGGTCGCGCCTGACGCGCACCGCATCGTCAACCTGCAGTTCAACGGCGCGCCGATTGATGACGCAGCCGAGTTCATCGTCGCGTCCAACAACTACCGCGCGGGCGGCGGCGGGCATTTCCCGGGGGCGGATGGCTCGACCATCATCTTCCGCGCGCCCGATACCAACCGCGACATCATCGTGCGCTATATCATCGACAACGGCACCATCGCGCCGGCGGCGGATGGCAACTGGGGCTTTGCCCCGGTCGAGGGTGCGACGGTTCTGTTCGAGACCGGCCCGGCAGCGGCAACCTATGTCGATGAAATCCGCGCGCGCGGTGTGCAGATGGAAGCGGCAGGCGACGGCGAAAACGGCTTCGCGCTGTATCGCATCACGCTGTAAGCAAATGTGGGCCGCTTGCGGCCCGACGGTGAGCAACGCGAACGCGGGTCTGTTGGCCCGCGTTTTGCGGTGAACGGCTGTCAGGCGTCCATATCAAGGAAGCGTGCATCAAGCTCTTCCGAACCGGGCAAATCGCCGGGAATGTCGATCCCGCGCTCGGTCATCGTCGCTGCGATTGTCGCCACAGCATCGACGGCATAGCCCGCGCTCGACCGATCGCCGGCGTCGAGGGCATTCACCGCATTCTGTGTCCAGGTTGCGTAGAGCGAGGCGACCATTGCGTCGTCGTACCCGGCCAGTTCTTCCAGCCAGCCAGCATAGGTGGACTCGTCGACCGCCAGGAGTTCGCGCAGCGCAGCCGCCACCGACCCATCGCCGGTCCCCAATGTCCCCAAGGCAGCAACCGAAGCGTTGCTCAACGAGTCGCTGATGCTGGTGCCCAGCGACCCCGTGCCTGTGCTCACCGCCGCGACCGAGGCAATGCCCAGGCCTACGACAGCAGCGGTCAGAACGACCCAGTCCACAGTCACCGCGCCGTCTTCATCGTGAAGCCAACGTTTCAGGGCGTACGCTTTCATTTTGGCCTCCAATAAACTGTTTTCATGGTTAACGTGGTCAGAAATAACGGCTGAATTGCGGCGCAATGCGGCGCTTTGATGTGGCGCTCTCTGCGTGCCCCAGACTTTGAGGTCCAAAATGGCCTATGACGAAACCTTCGCCGAGATGCTGCGCGCCGATCTGGAGCTCACGCCCGGTCTGACCGAAAAGCGCATGTTCGGCGGGTTGGTGTTCCTGCGCGAGGGCAACATGCTGTTCGTTCTGCGCGGCAAGGGCGGGGCAATGGCGCGGGTCGGCGCCGATCAGACCGAGGCGGCCCTGACCATCGACGGTGTCACCCCGACGCAGATGCGCGGGCGCGCGATGACGGGTTTTGTCACGCTGGACGACGACGTGCTGGACGACGACATCCGCCGCGCGCAGCTGATCGCCATGGCGCAGCGGTTCGTGGCCAGCCTGCCGCCCAAGGCCTAGCAGCTGACGCCGCCTGCCCCACCGGTCGAAAAGGCGCTGCGTTCAGGGCTGGCGGATTCGCGCGCGGCCTGCCGGTCAGAGCCGTAGAGATAGGCGCCGGGCTTGGCACGCTCATGCGGATAGCTGGCGCGGGCGCGTTGTTGGGAAGTGCTCATGGTCTCTCCTCCGTGAGTCGCGCGTGTAGCCACCCCATGCAGCCCGTCGTGCGATCCCAGAAAGATGCCCCACAAGCGTGGCAACGCTGCGGGGCAATCAGGGAAAAACCGTGATAAATCTGGGCGTTTTCGCGGTCAGGACCGGTGCAGAACCGCCGCCAGACTGGCCATGGGGCGCGGCAGGCCGCGGCGGTCGATCTCACGCTCGGCCAGATAGAGTGCGTCCATCAGGAAGGCGCCCATGACGTCGCCTGCGCCGGTCAGGCTGGCCTGCGTGGTGCGCGCGTATTCCAGCAGATCCGCATCGCTGAACTGGGCGATGCCGTGGCGGAAGCGGTCATACTGGCTTTGATCATAGGTGTGCAGCGCGTCAGGCATCACGGCATCGCCGTCACCAAACACAAGGGACGACCATTGGGTGAGGGACGAAAGGGCCGCGCCGTCATTGAACGAAGGGGCAAACTGCACACCAGCGGCGACCGCTGTCAGACCCAGTGCCACCAGCGCCGGCATCGTGGCCCGGCGCGCGATATCGCGCACGCGGGTCAGCCACGGCGCGGGCTGCGGCGCGTCGGCGGGCCTGTCACGCAGCACGACCGTCGAGGTGGTCACCAGCGTCTCGTAATCTTCATCCCAATTGAACATTGTCCTGGTCTCTGCTCGACTGCCTGTGTCTCAACAGGTTGCGCGGCGAAGCGTGACCAAAATGCGGCTTCCAGACGGCGGTTTTCGGGTCAAAGGCCCGTTAACGTTGATTCAAACGAGGAATCCGCCGTCGCTGTCGTCACCGGCCTCTTCCAGCAGGCGTTCGAAATCGGGGATGGTGATGTGGCGCTTGCCCTCGATCACGATGATTCCGTCCTTGCGCAGGGCCGAAATCTGGCGGCTGACGGTCTCAAGCGTGAGGCCCAGATACTCCGACATCGCCTCGCGGGTCAGCGGCAGATCGACCACGACGCTGCCGCCGCTGTCGGCCATTTTCAGCGAGGCATCGCGCCGCGCGATGATCGCGATCAGGCTGGCGATCTTTTCACGCGCGGTCTTGCGACCCAAGAGCAGCATCCATTCGCGCGCCGCGTCCAGTTCGTCCAGCGTCATTTCCAGCAGGCGCTGACCGACATGGGGGGTCGAGACCATCATCTCTTCAAACGGCTTCTTGCGAAAGCAGCACATGACCAGATCGGTGGTCGCCACGACGTCATACGCGGCGGTGTCGCGGCCCGGACGGCCGACGAAATCCGAGGGCAACAGCAGCCCGACCATCTGGCGGCGGCCGTCTTCCATCGTCTGGGTCAGCGTGGCGATGCCGGTCACGACCGAGCCGACAAAATCCATCCGGTCACCCGACCAGACAATGGTCTGCCCCGCCTCGAAACTGCGGTAATATTTCGTCTCTTCGAGGCTGGCCAATTCATCGTCGTCACAGCGCGCACAAACAGCGCGGTGACGAATAGGACAATCACCACACTGAATATGGGTTAACTTTACAGGCGTGGCGGCGGTTTTTGACATTGTTTGATCTAGGTCAAGGCTCAAAGACGTTCAATTGGCAACGTAAGCCAATGGAAACAGAATCGCAACTCGCCCGATTGGGGCTCTTTGACGCGCGCGTGCCGCGTTACACCAGCTATCCGACGGCCCCGCAATTCACGGATACCGTGGGATCTTTGCAGTTTCGTCAATGGGTTGGCGCGATCAAGCCGGGCAGCCGGGTGTCTTTGTATCTGCATGTGCCCTTCTGCCGCAGGTTGTGCTGGTTTTGCGCCTGTCGCACGCAGGGCACCAGCAGTGAGGCGCCGGTCATTGCCTATGTGGAAACGCTGAAGGCCGAATTGCAGCACCTCAAGGCGCTTTTGCCGCAGGGCGTTACGCTGTCCCGGCTGCATTGGGGCGGCGGCACGCCGACGCTGATGCCCGCCGCGCAGATGCGCGCGCTGGCGGCAGCAGTGTTTGACGCGGTGCCTTTGGGCAAGGACGCCGAATTCTCGGTCGAGATTGACCCCAACGAGATTGACGCCGAACGGCTGGACGCGCTGGCCGAGGCGGGGATGAACCGCGCCTCGATCGGGGTGCAGGATTTCGACCCTGAGATCCAGCAGATCATCGGCCGCGACCAGAGCTATGAGACGACCCGCGACGCGGTCGAGATGATCCGCGCGCGCGGCGTCACCAGTCTGAACGCCGATATCCTGTTCGGTCTGCCCTATCAGACGCGCGCCCGGCTGTCGGATTCGGTGCAAAAGCTTCTGTCGCTGTCGCCCGACCGGGTGGCGCTGTACGGCTACGCGCATGTGCCGTGGATGGCGCGGCGGCAGCAGATGATCCCGTCGGACAGCCTGCCCCGCCCCGAAGAACGGCTGGCGCTGTTCGAGGCGGCGCAGGAGCTGTTCACCTGGGACGGCTATGACGAGATCGGCATCGACCATTTCGCGCGGCCCAGTGACGGGCTGGCAGTGGCGGCGAAAAACGGCACGCTGCGGCGGAATTTTCAAGGCTATACGGACGATACATCCGAGGTGCTGATCGGGCTTGGTGCCTCGTCGATCTCGAAGTTTCCGCAGGGCTATGCGCAGATGAACCCGGCGACCTCGGGTTGGACAAAGGCGGTGCGGGCCGGTGAGTTCGCCGTCACGCGGGGCCATGCGTTCAAGGGTGAAGACCGGCTGCGCGCGCGGATCATCGAGGCGCTGATGTGCGATTTCGCGGTGTCGTCGGCGGCGCTGGTGCGCGATTTTGGCACTGACGCTGTGGCGCTGCAGGCGCTGTTCGCGCCGGTGGCCGAGGCCTTCGCACCCTTCGTGGTGCTGGACCGCAACGGTCTGTCGATCCCGCCTGCCGGGCGGGCGCTGACCCGGATGATCGCCACGCGGTTTGACCAGTATGCGATGGCGAAGACCGGGCATTCCTCGGCGATCTGACGGCATAAGGGGGCCGCTCGGGCCCCCTTAGCGCTTTCATCGCCGGCGCAGGCTGGCCAGCAGCGTGCCATTGGCGTCGCGCATGTCCAGCCGACCGCTGCCCTGCAGCATCACGAAACGGCGGACCTCTTGCAGGGACTGGTAGAACAGGTTTTCGACCTGCCGCACGTCACCGCCGCAAGCGCGCCGGGTGGTGATGATGTTGCGCACGACGATGGTGTCATCATGGCCGCCGATACGGGCGTCGAACTGGTTGCAGCTGCTGTTGCCCTCGACCGCGCCGAGGCGGGCGATGTTCATATAGGCACCGGCGATGGCCTGCGGGTCCAGTGCGACCGGGCGGCCGTTCCGGTACAGCGTCTCAAGCTGCCAGCCGCCGACATAATCCTGCGGCGCGGCGGGGCGGACAGGGAGGAAGGGGCGGGTCTGACCCACGGGTTGCAGCAGATAGGTCTGCCCCATGCCGCGCGTGCCCCATACCGCCGCCAGTCGCGGGTTGGCCGGATCAGCGCCGACATACATCCCGTTCTGCACCGAGCGCAGCGCGAAGCCGGGGCCGTTGGGGATCAGCTCGAACGTTTCCCAGCTGCGGATATGCGGCGAGGCGATGGCGAGTTCGGTCTGTGCGCCCACCCCGGCGCGCAGGAACAGCCCACTTTGCGGATCGCGGAAGGCGACGCGGTTGCCCTCGAGCTGGACCATATCCAGCGTCATGGCCGTGCCCCCGTGCAGCGACAACCGGCCCGAGGGGTCGATGCCGACGCGGGTGGCGGGCTGGACGGCCTGCATCGAGACCAGTTCGGCCGCAGCGGGAGACGCGAGGGTGAGCACAAGCGCGGCAGCGCGCAGGAAGGGACGAAGCATGGGAACTCTCCTGTTGCGGGGTCAAAGCCCGAGCGCGGGCGCGGTGGCGGGAAGCAGGGCGAAGAACGCGCCGAGCAGACCGGCGATGAGAACGAGAAGCTTGTCCATAGTGACCCTCTGATGGCTGGCCCTTCGCGGGCGTTCAAAGGTCAGTCGCGCCAGCAAAAGCCCCGGTTCAATCAAGAACCGGGGCTTTTGCAAAAAACCGCAAAACGGCGGTGTCAGGCGTTGACGCTGGCCCAGGCGCGCAGGGCCTCGCCAAAGGCGGCGAAGAGCGGGCGGGACACGGGATCACCGGCGGCGTTGTATTCGGGGTGCCACTGCACCGACAGGGTGAAGCCGGGCGCATCCTTGACATAGAGCGCCTCGGGCGTGCCATCGGGGGCATAGCCGTCGATGACGATGCGCGCGCCGGGCGTCTTGATCCCCTGCCCGTGAAGCGTGTTGGTCATCACCTCGGTCGCGCCGAGCAGTTTGTGGAACGGCCCGCCCTCGGTCAGCGTCACGATGTGGCGCAGGGCGAATTTCGCCTCAAGCGTGCCATCGGGGGGCATGCGGTGGTTCATGCGGCCCGGCAGATCGCGGATCTCAGGGTAAAGCGAGCCGCCCATGGCCACGTTGACCTCCTGAAAACCACGGCAGACGCCAAAGAACGGCTGCCCGCGCTCGACGCAGGCGCGCACCAGCGGCAGGGTGATCGCATCCCGGCAGCGGTCAAAGGTGCCGTGCGCGGGGGTTTCGGCCTCGCCGTATTCCTCGGGGTGGACGTTGGGCCGACCGCCGGTCAGCAGGAAACCGTCGCAGGTTTCGAGCAGTTCGGCGACCGAGACAAAGCGCGGATCGGCCGGGATCAGCATCGGGATCGCCTCGG